>CAVYSS010000012.1:0-154366 GCA_963771195.1 uncultured Acidobacteriota bacterium | reverse complement strand
CACGGCATTCCTGCGGTGCATTGCCGAGCGCGATTTTGTCGGCTGCCTCATCATTCAGGAGGTCATGCTCGAGTCCTTCGCCGTTGCCAGCTATGGGCGCATCGGTAAGGTCGGACCCGGAAGCCTGGGAGAGACCTTTGCTGCGATCGCTGCTGAGGAGGAAGAGCACATCGATCATGCGTTGTCAATCCTGAAGGCAGATCGTGCACTCGATGCCCTGAGCTTCGATGAGAAGGTTCACAGGCTTCATCTCGATGTGATGACGACGCTGGCCGAAATGCTGGCGCGCGATGACAAGAACGGTCATTGCGAAGTCTGCCACGGCAACTGCATGAAGGCTTCATTGCCCGGAGTGGGCTTGACGACAAGTGAGTTGCGGGGCGCATCGCTGCAGCAATACTTGACGACACTTGACATGCTCGGGTTGCCAGGCGAAACAACTCTCGAATGGGTGACGCGGCTGCCGGTATAGGAGCACGAATGAAAGACGAGCCAGTCGAGTTCGCTCTGATCGGTCATCAGGAAAGCTGGAGAGCTACTGCGGATGTCTTCGCCGTGCTGCGCGGGCCGGAGTACCCGCCGGTCCCGGACGAAGAGATCATGTCCATCGTGCCGTGGATTCCGCCGCGGGCGGTTTGCCGCGTGCAGACATATTCCCACCTGGGGTGGACTGCACGTGGACTCTTATCGACTCGTTTATTCCTCCTGACCGCTTGGACGCTGCATTTCTACAGGAAAACCTCAAGCGCGTTCGCGGCGCAGCGGCTTACGCCATTAAGGCTGGCGCAAGGATTGTGAGCCTGGGTGGATTCAGCTCGATTCTGATTGAAGGCAACTTCGACATGATTCCGGATCGGGGCACAACGGTCTTTACCACGGGCAATTCGCTAACGGTTGCGTTCATCGTCAGCGGTCTCCGGAAGATGTGTGCGCAAGAGGGCCGCGATCTGCGCCACGCAACGGTGCTGATCGTGGGAGCCACCGGCGATGTGGGGTCCGGCTGCGCCCGCTGCCTTGCGCCTCTCGCGGGCCGAGTGATCCTCTGCGCGCGGAATATGGAGCGACTCCGGAAGCTGAAGGAAGAACTGGAGTCGCAAAGATTCCAAGTCGATGTGGCGGCGAGCATTCTCGAACTGCCTGCCAGGGCGGACGTCGTGGTTTGTGCAGCGAGCCTGCCGTCCCCTTCGTTGCTGCTGGGCCAACTTGCCCCGGATGCCGTCATCTGCGATGCGGGATATCCCAAGAACCTTGCTCCACTTGCGAACAGCAACGGATGGAAAGTATTTTACGGAGGCCTTGGACAGGTGACCGCCGGCATGACGTTTGCGCCCGACGTCGGCGGCGTCTTGAACCGGCATCCCTTTCGCGATGTTGTCCATGGATGTCTTCTGGAAGGGATGACGCTCGCGCTCGAAAGAAGATTCGAGCCATTTTCAGAAGGCCGCGGATTCATTACGCCTCAGCGGGTCGAGGAGATGGAGAAGTTGGCTGACCGTCACGGCATCCGCCTTGCGCCGCTATATAACAGCGGTGGGCCAATCGAGATCCAGCATCCCTGCGAGCTGGAAGGGATAGGACAATGAGTGTGACTTCACAGCATCAGGTCGAGTTAGCGAACCTTCTCTTTGGCATGAGTTGGGAAGACCCTTCGTCGGATCGCCGAGCTCTGGCGATCAAGCAGGGAAACACTGTTACGACGATCAGTTCGGGTGGTTGCAATACGCTGACGTTGTTGCTCGATAATCCAGCAAAGATCTATGCGGTGGACATCAATGCATCACAGTCCTATCTGCTGGAACTGAAAATCGCCGCGCTGCGCCACCTGGAACATGAGCAATTGCTGTCCTTTCTTGGACTGACGGCATCTGAAAACCGCCTCAGGGTCTTTGAGGGCCTCGCGGGCGATCTGACTTCGGATGCGCTTGCTTATTGGATAAGCAACGCTGGTGCGGTGCAACAGGGAGTGGTCCATACCGGCCGCTATGAATCCTTCATCGGCAAGTTCATCCGCCTTCTTGGTGTGGTGCAGGGGAAGAGCCGGGTCGAGAACTTTTTCCGCTGTGGATCCATTGAAGACCAACGCGCCTACTTCGAAAAGGTCTGGAACACGTTTCAATGGCGCCTGCTTTTCAAGCTGGCCTTCAACAAGCGGATGCTCGCCAAGCGCGGCCTTACAGCGGACTACTTCAAATTCGACGATGGTTCCTCTTCCTTTGCGGAGAGTTTTTTTCGCCGGTCCAGACATGCCATGTGTGAAATCCCCATCGCCACAAACTACTTCCTGGCGCAATATTTGCGAGGCCGCTATTGGAGTGGCGATGCAGTGCCTGACTATTTGCGCAAGGAGAATCTGGCCATTGTGAGGGACAGGCTGGACCGCATCCAAGTGATTACCTGCGATGCACAAGGATGGTTTGGAAAACAGCCGGACTCATCAATTGACGCCTTCAGTCTTTCAAATATCTGCGAGTTGATGAGCCAGGATGATGCAGGACGGCTGTTTTTCGAAGTAGCACGCACTGCGCGAGCGGGCGCGCGAATTTGTTTTCGGAACCTGATTGTGCCGCGCGGCGTGCCCGAAGAACTTCGGGCCAGGATTCAACTCCAGGAAGAGCTGAGCAAAGAACTGCTCGCACAGGATCGATCCTTTGTATATTCCCGCGTCCATGCTTATGTCGTGAGGTGAAGACCTCGAGAGAGACAAACACGAAGGTTGAAGGAATCCGATTTAGAAGTACATCCGAACGAGACCCGACTGATCGAATTCGGGTAGTTCGCATTGGCCTGTTACCGTCCGCTGAGAAAAGCCTCCGAAAGCCGAGACGCCGTCGAGCCAAAGGCGGAGGGCTGTCATTCGCATCGCAAGGCGGTCACGGGGTCCACTGCGGCCGCCCGACGGGCCGGAAGCCATGCCGAAACGATGGTGACGAGCGCGATCCCAACGGTTGCCGCAATAAAAATGGCGGGATCGAATGGGCTTATCTGATAAAGCTGCGCGCGAACCAGGCGAGCGGCAGCCAAAGCGATGGGAAGACCAAGCACCAGGCCCGCGGCCAGCAACACCAGCGACTCCCGCAGAACCATCCACTGCACGCCGCCCCCGCTTGCTCCCAGAGCAATGCGGATGCCGATCTCATTGCTGCGGCGCGCGACATTGAAGCTCATCACGCCATAGAGTCCGATGGCCGCAAGAAGCACCGCAAGAGCAGCGAAGATGGCGGTAAGGCGCGATACCAGCGTCTCCTCGCTCATAAACGTCTCCAGATGCTCCTGCATGGTGCGGACTTGGAGAATCGGCAGATTCGGATCAATGCCTGCAATCGCGCTCCGCAGCCCGCTGATGGTCGACGTCGGGTCGCCCACAGTGCGCAGGATAATGGTGTCGGCAAAGCTCTCGTCAATGCCTTCTCCGTGCTTGCCTGCGATTTGCGCAAGGGGAAGATATACCATGCGCGCTGGATTGTCGCGCGGGTTCCCGGCTTTCGTGTCGCGCGCAACGCCAACAATCTGCCAGGGACCCTCAACCGTATCGATGTCGATCTTTACCGTGTGACCAATGGCATCTCCCTTGGGGTAGAACTTGCGCGCGATGGTCTCGTTGATCACTGCAACCTTCATGCTGTTGACGCTATCGGCGGACGTAATCGCGCGGCCGGCGACGATCGAGATTCCAGCGGTTTCGAAGTATTGGCCCGATACGCGGTTCAGGACTGAACTCATGTCCTCCTTGGGCGGCGGCATATACCCGGAAGCAGAGAAGGTGGAACTCCACGAGCCGAAACTAATCGGTGGTGCTTCAGAAAGAGCTGCGGAACGAACTCCGGGGATGGACGAGAGACGCTCAATCAGGCGCTGGTTCAGGGCGGGAGCCTGTTCCGGTTTGTAGCCTGCCAATTCGGGAGCAAACTGGGCAACCAGCAGATGCGTGCGCTCGAAGCCGAAATCCTGATCCTCGAGATTGCGCAGCGTACGAAGAAAAAGGCCGGCTCCGACCAGCAGCAGCAGGCAGAACACAATTTGCGCAGTCACCACCGCCTTGGGCCACCAGCGGCTGTTGCGTCCGCCGCTGCTCGCTGCCGTTCGCGTGCTGGCGCTTAAGTTCGGCATCGCGGAAGAGCGCGCCCCATCGAGAGCCGGCGCCAGGCCGAAGAGCAGACCGGCGAGAAGAGATACCGCGAGCGTGAACAGGAGAACGGCGCTGTCCGGCGATGCGTCCAGCGGAGTGTTTCGAGAGCCCTGGGCGACAAACGCGATCAGCACGCGCGTGGCGGCGAAGGCAAGAGCAAGACCGAACACGCCGCCGGAAAGCGAGAGCAGCAGCGCTTCCATCAGGCTCTGCCGTACGATGCGTCCACGGCTCGATCCGAGCGCCAGGCGGGTGGCCACTTCCCGTTGACGCGCGATAGCCCGAGCCAGCAGGAAGTTGGCGAGATTGGCGCATGCGATCAAGAGCACGACCGCGACGATCGCCATCAGGATCTCGAGCGAATCCCCGTACCGGGAACGAAGCCGCGAAACTCCGTGCGCGGCGGAGACAAGGGGAACGCCGATGCGCTCGATTTCCTGCTGGCGCGCAGGCGCGATGGATGCGCCCTCGCCAGCACGAACGTAATTGCGGATCTGGCGGTCGAGCCAGGCCTGGTCTGCGGCGAGCTGCGACTGAGGGCTTCGGCGGGCCACCATGTGCATAAAGTCCAGCATCCGCGGCGTGAGCATGCCGGGCTCAAGCAGGATCTCATGGATCATCGTTACCGGCACCCAGATGTCGGGCGGTTCGAGCTCCTGAGTAATGCCGTGAAATGCCTCGGGCATTACGCCGATCACCGTGAAAGGTGTGGCATTGATGGAGATTGTTTTGCCGACAATATCGGGGTCGGATGAAAGCGATTGCTGCCAGAAATGATGGCTAATGTCTGCAACCGCGTTGCTATGGGGGGTCACCGCATCGAACGGCGAGATGGCACGCCCGAGAAGCGGTCTTGCGCCGAGAACATTGAAAAAGTTGCCGGAGACAAGATTTGCCGGAACCTGTATCGCTGCGGTGGATTCGGGGAGCCGGACGTTCACCTTTGGCGAACGGCTCGCGTATGCTGCCACGCTCTGAAATGGGCCAGGATTCGCTTCGAGCTGCCGAGCGAAATCGTAGGTGAACATGTCGGCGGTGCCCAGATCGATGCCCCCCAGGATCCCGCCGCCCGTGGACTTACCGAAGGTGACCAGTTGCTGCGGATCGCGCACGGGCAAATTCTGAAGAAGAACCTGTTTGATGAGCGTAAAGATCGCGGTGTTGGCGCCGATGCCGAGCGCAAGCGACAGCACCGCAATCAGCGTGAAGCCGGGGCTGCGCATAAGCGAGCGGACGCTGTAGCGAAGATCGCGACTCGCGTTCTCGAGCCGTGTTTCCCATCCTGTGGAGTGGATGCGATGTTTCACCGCATTGGTACTGCCCATTTCCGAACGTGCTGCACGCGCGGCTTGTTCTGCCGGCATCCCGCTGCGCTGCTTGTCTGCGGCAGATGCCTCCACAAAGCCTTTCAGTTCCTCGTCCATTTCGATCTCGATTGCATTCTTTTGAAACAATGCGCGAATTCCAGCGATTACGTTGGCGAGTAGACCCATTTGATCCTCCGGTGAAGTTCTCTTAGGCTTCCATGATCCGGGCAATTGCCGAGACCTGGCGGTTCCACGAATTGGCTTCTTCGGAAAGAGCTTTTCGCCCTCGCGCCGTCAAGGTGTAGTACTTGGCGCGCCGATTCGTCTCGCTGGGCCGCCATTCGCTCTTGACGTGGCCGGCGCGTTCCATGCGTGCAAGTGCAGGCAACAGCGATCCCGGATTCACGCGAAACACACCTTGGCTCACCTGCTCGATACGTGTTGCCACACCATATCCGTGCATCGGCTCGAGTGCCAGGGTCTTCAAAATCATCATCTCGAGCGTGCCTTGGACAACATCTCTCTGGCCCATTTTCTCTCCTCTTGATAATCAAGAGGTTACACGCATACTTCTTGATCGTCAAGAGGAACAGATGTTGGCCCGTACCGGGGCAGTTCAATTGGCGCGAAATCGCCAATGCGCGCGTTTCGAGGAAGATCTGATCTGGGAACGCGCTTTGGTCTGTTAACCGGTCTGTTGACATCAACTGGCGCGGGAAAGACCGCAATCGATCCGCCACCCCAAACAGGTCCGTCTGCATCCTGCTTCACGGATCCGGCCGCAGGCGGGAACAGCGATACGGCCAGCAATTCGCGCTATTCTCCGCGCAGCGCGCGCATGGGATCGATGGACGCAGCGCGCAGCGCAGGCAAGCCTGAAGCGGCCACCGCCAGCAGCAACACGCCCACCCCTGCAACGGACAACGCCACTGGATCGAACGGGCTCACCCCGAACAGAAGCGACCCCAGCAACTTTGAAGCCGCCATTGCAGTGCCCAGCCCGATCACGCATCCGACCACCGCCAGCCTGGCGCCCGACTTGAGAACCAACCGCACAATGGACCCGCGCTGCGACCCAAGGGCCATGCGGATCGCCATCTCCTGCACCCGCGACGCCACGGAAAACGAGATCACGCTATAGATTCCCAGCACCGCCAGCAAGACTGCCGCAAAAGCAAAGCTCCCGATCAACACCGTGTTGAAGCGCCGCGGCGCTTCGCTCAACGACACCGCCTGTTCCATGGTCTGCACCTGGGTGAGCGGCAGCAGCGGATCGATGGACCGCACCGTTACGCGCAACGCGTTTTCCATCTGCTCTGGCGGCAGAGACGATCGAATCGCGATGTATCCCCCGTTGCCATTCAGGTCAGTGGGCGAACCCAGCGAACCGATGTCATCCTCGAGCTGGTCCTCCGGCTGGTAGTACTGCATGTTGGCGGGCTCATCGGGCGAGGTGAGCTTCACGTCCGCCACTTCACCCACCACGGTCATCCACGGCGTCTGCATCTCTGGCGTGCCCAGGCGCAGATGCTTGCCGATCGGATCCTGCCCCGGCCAGAAATGCTGGGCCAGCGCGTGATTGACAATGAGAACCAATTGCGAGCCGTGCCGGTCCGCGTCGGTGAAGAACCGCCCGCGAAGCAGCGGAATCCCCATGGTCTGGAAAAAGTTCCCCATCGTCTGCGTCACCGTGGCCAGGTTCATGTCCGCGCCCTTGGGCGGCGTATATCCTTCCACCACAAAAGTCTGATTGTTATTGTTGCCTGCGGCGGGAACAAGGCTGGTAAGCGCCGTTTGCGTAACCCCCGGCAGCCCACTCAACCGCC
This sequence comes from uncultured Acidobacteriota bacterium, assembly GCA_963771195.1. GTDB lineage: Bacteria > Acidobacteriota > Terriglobia > Terriglobales > Acidobacteriaceae > Telmatobacter. The sequence goes on along the minus strand of CAVYSS010000012.1, from coordinate 147,107 downwards.
TGAGCAGCTCGCGGTTGAACTCATCTATTTGAGACTGCTTTGCATACTGCTTCTGCGGCAGGGAGTACGAAGCTGTGGTTACGTGCTCGGGCCGGTACCCCAGATCCACGGACCGCATCTTGTCAAAGCTGCGCAACAGCAGGCACGATGCGGTGAGCAGCACCAGGGCAATGGCAATCTCCGCCACCACCAGCGTGGAGCGCAGGCGCGCGTGGCCTCCGCCCTCCGAGCCGCTCCTGCCGCCTTCTTTCAGGTTGGCATTCACATTGGTGCGCAGCGCGGCAAATGCCGGAACCAGCCCGCACACCAGGCCCGTGACCACGCCCAGCAGCAGCGCAAACCCCACCACATTCCAGTTCAGCCCGATCTCGTTGATGCGCGGCAGGCTCTCAGGAAGCGATGCTCTTGCCCACGCGCAGCGCCACCGCGGCCAACGCCAGTCCAAGCACTCCGCCGCTCACGCTCAGCACCAGGCTTTCCAGAATCGCCTGACGCAGCAGGGCCGATGCACGCGCCCCCAGCGCCAGCCGTACTGCCACCTCCCGTTGCCGCCGGATGGCCCGCACCAGCATGAGCCCGGCCAGGTTTACGCACGCGATCAGCAGCACCACCGCTACGGCCAGAAACAGGGTCCGCAGCAGCGGCCGGGTGCTGCTCCGTCGTATCCAGTTGCAGCGGCCGCACCACGGAGCTGATGTGCAGGTTCGCCATCATCGGCGGATAGTTGCGCATGATCTCCTGCGCCACAATCTCCGCATCGCTCTCGGCCTGCCTGGCGCTCACGCCCGGCTTCAGCCGCCCCACCATCTGGTAGCTCCAGTTTGCCGCGGCCGCAGGCACCAGCTCATCGGGTCGAAAGCTCATCGGCACCCACAGCTCCGAGCGGTTCAACTGGCCGGGATTCAGCGGAAACTCGAAGTTTCGCGGCATAACGCCGATCACGATATATGGCTTGCGATCGAGCAGAATCTTCGTCCCCAGGATCTGCGCGTCGCGATGAAAACGGGTCACCCAAGTCGCGTAGCTCAGCACCACCACCTGCTGGCTATGCTCGTCTTCGTTTGCAGTGAAAACCCTCCCCATCAGCGGGTTTACGCCCAGCGCCGAGAAGACTCCCGCCGTCAGCCGCGCCGCATTCACCTGCGCTGGCTCGCCGGTTCCGGAGAGCTCATACCCAGCGCCCTGATACCCGCCCAGCGCGGAAAAACCATGCGCCTCCCGCGTGTAGGCGAGGATGTCGGGCACCGTCACACCCACTCCGCCCTCCCCGCCGACATTCACCCCCGCCAGCCGGTCCGACAGCACCATCAGCCGCTCGGAATCCGGAAATGGAAGCGGCCGCAGCAGCACTGCCTCCACAATGGAGAAGATCGCCGTCGTGGCGCCAATGCCAAGCACCAGCATCAGCACCGCTGTAATTGCAAAACCCGGCGACTTGGCCAGTTGCCGTATCACGAAGCGAAGATCGAAATACAGTTTCTGCATGGGGCATTCCTCTCGCTGGTCGAATCCAGGAAAATAGAGCAATCCTCGCGCCAAACCGCTGCTCGTTAAGTCTCACAAAATGAGTCGCCGAAGTTCACATTGCGAATCAGCTTCAACGGGTGGTGTCCAGTTTAGAAGAACTTGTCCGCAAATGAACAGGATCTTTGGGGGAATCTGCCATCCCTATGCCCATACGGTGTCATAGCCGATTGCGTTCCATTTCTATTGAAATACCGAGATGCGGCTTCAGCCGTAGCGGGACTAAATTTGCGGTGGATCGCCAATGCGCTCTTTGAGTGCAGATTGGTACCGGAATGTCGGCACGGCGCCTGGAATCTCGCGCCCTGCCGCCGGAACCGGCGCCCGGAGCCTACCGGAGCCTGCGGCGTTTGCCATTACTAATTCAGTGGCGTGATTCGATAGGGATCAGGGATGCTTGAAGAGCCAAGGTATTGAATACTTTATCGCTGGCGACCTGTTTTTCCCCACTGACAAGTCCCGCATAGATTACATTTTGATCATCGTCCTTTTTCTTGGCCTTGCGCTTTCGTTGATAGAAGGCTTCCACCGCGACGCCGGAAACGATGTGCCTCAATGCAGGAACACGCGAAAGAAGCGTACCAGTCCGGACTGATAGACGGCACGGAAGGCAACATTTGGTCCGTCGTTCTAATTTTGAAGATGGTCGCCTTCATCCTTATATTTCTGTCTTGTGTTCTCCATCCCTCCTTCGGCCAGGAAAGCCCGGCCCCAAAAAACGTACTGATCATCATGATGGACGTCTCGGGGCGCGCCTTCGTCGACCCGTTTGAATCCTCGCTGCGCGCTCGCTTCCATGGAGACGTGTCCTTTTTCGAAGCCTACCTGGGAGAGTCGCCGCCACCTACGCAGCCATATCTGGCGAGCATGGCAGAGGAACTCCGATCGCGATTCGCCCAGACGAAGCTCGATCTCGTAATCGCAGTTCATCCCGAGACGCTGGACTTCATGATCCAATACCACGACCAGGTTTTCCCCGGCGTGCCGATTGTCTACTGCGGGGTGGGCACAAGAATCTACGGGGGCAAGAGATGGCCCGGAATGACTGGGTGGACCTCTCCGGAACCCTTTGGTGAAACCATCGACTTCGCGCTTCACCTCCAGCCGGATACTCAGGCGGTTGCCGTCCTCGCCGGGGAACCGACGAATCCCACATGGCTCGAAACCACCCGTTCCGAGCTCAGCCGCTTCAGCGGAAGAATCAGGGAAATCGATATCCTCGACCCCGCCGGCCCGGATGTGCTGAAGAGGGTGGAAGCACTTCCGCCGCGCACCATCGTACTTTTTAACATCCTGGTTTACCGGAAAGGCGATGCAAGACTGAGAGGTTACGATCTGCTCGAAGCCGTTTCGAAGCTCAGGCCCACTTACGCTGCATTTGAGAGCCTGTGCCTGAACCATGGCTGTATCGGCGGAGAGTACGAAGACAGCGACAAGCTGGCTGAGTCGGTGGCCGGTACGGCGGAGCGCATTCTGTCAGGTGAACGCCCCGACGATATCCCGCCCGAACGCAACGCGAATCTCCAGGGCCGGGTTGATTGGCAGGCTTTCCAGCACTGGAAACTGAACCCACGGAATCTTCCCCCGGGAACTGTCCTCCTGAACAAGCCTCCCAGCCTTTGGGATTCGTACCGGGACTATGTCCTCGTTGCGCTGTCTGTCATCTCCTTGCAGCTGCTCCTGATTGCCGGCCTGCTCCTGCAGCGCAGGCTAAGGAGAGATGCCGAGAACCGGCTGCGCACTATCTTCGATGGCGCTGTGGAGGGGATTTACCGGACCACGCCGAAAGGCAGATTCCTGATCGCCAATCCGGCAATGGCGAGCATGCTGGGATATGATTCGCCGGAGGATCTCATCGCCTCGGTCAGTGACCTGCCACAGGATGTATGGTTCGATCCCGAGGATCGGGCCAAGTACACACAGGCGCTGGACGAACGAGGGACGGTTCGGGGCTTCGCTTCCCGATTCAAGCGAAAGGGAGGGGAGGTCGTCTGGCTATCGCTGAGCGGTAAGAAGGTCTCCAACGCCGAGGGGCGCACTCGCTATTACGAGGGATTTGCCGAAGAGGTCACTCGTCTCAAGCGTTCTGAGATGGAGCTTCGGGAACGGGAAGAACGCCTGAAGCAGGCGGAAGTAATTGCCCTGATGGGCCATTCGAGCTGGGATGTCGATACCAACATCACCACGTGGTCTGAGGGGATGTTTCGAATTACGGGCTGGGATCCGTTGAAACCTGCGCCGCGTCATGAAGAGCGCGCCAGCCTGTATACGGCGGGGAGCTGGGCACGCCTGAGTCAGGCCGTGCAGCATTCCCTGGCAACAGGCGAGCCTTACGACCTTGAGGTGCAGATCGCGCGGCCCGACAGCGACATCCGCTGGGCTCGAGCACTGGGCAAGGCGGTTCGCGACGATTCTGGACGCGTTCATCGCCTCATTGGAACACTGCAGGACATCACCGAACAAAAACTCGCTGAAATCACCCTGCGCGACAGCGAAGAACGCTTTCGCGCCACGTTCGAGCAAGCCGCCGTCGGCATCGTTCATGTCTCTTTTAGCGGGCAGGTGCTGCGCTGCAACACTCACTTCGCGGAGTTCCTCGGCTACTCCCCGGGGGAGATTGCGGGCATGTCCCTCGAACAGTTCACGTCCGTGGAGCATCTATCCAGGACCAGCGAGCTCCTGAAGGAACTCGCCGGCGGCGGACACGGCGGGGCAGGCCTGGAAAAGCGCTACATCCGCAAGGACGGAACCCTCCGATGGGGGAGGCTCACATCCTCGGTGCAACGCGATGGGAACGGGCAACCACTGCATCTGGTGTCATTCGTCGAAGACATCACCGAACGAAGATCAGCCGAAGAGCACCTGGCCAAGGCCACCACGGAATTGCAGGCGAGTGAAATCCGGCATCGGACTGTGTTTCAAACCAGCCTGGATGCCTTGAGTATCAGCCGATTGAGCGATGGCAGACTGATTGAGGTGAACAATGCCTACGTCCGCTTGATGGGTTTCGAACGGGACGAACTCATTGAACATACCACGGTGGAGCTTGGCATTTGGATCACGGAACGGAAAGATATAGTCGACGAGTTATATCGAAATTCAAACTTTCGCGATTTGGAGATTGAATACAGAAGAAAGAACGGCTCGACGTTCTGGGGGCTCACCTCGGCGACCCTCATTGAAATGGACGGTGAATCCTGCGTTCTCTTCGCGTTGAGAGATGTTTCCGACGCCAAGGAGGCTGTAAAGACGATCAGGGACCTGGCGTTCTACGACCCGTTGACCCACCTGCCCAATCGCCGGTCGCTCCTGGACCTTTTGGAACAGACCCATGGCGCCGAAACTCGCGCACGGGCGCTGCTCTTCGTGGACCTCGATAATTTCAAGGCTCTCAACGACGCTCTGGGGCACCACGCAGGCGATCTCTTGCTGCAGGAGGCCGCGCAAAGGTTGGCGGCGTGTGTCCGCGGAGAAGGTACTGTTGCGCGGATAGGTGGAGATGAATTCGCTGTAGTACTGGAGAATCTTTCCAGAACCGCCGGAGTGGCCGCCGAGCAAGCCAAACAAGCAGCCGAGAGAATTCTCGCCGCCGTGGCGCTTCCGTATCTCGCCGGCGGCCATGAATGCCATTTTTCTTCGAGTATCGGAATCACCATATTTGAAAAGGGCCTCAACAGCGGCCGGGAAGCGTTGCAGCAGGGCGAAATTGCCATGTCCAAGGCCAAAGAGGCAGGCCGGAACAGAATCCGGTTCTTCTCTCCTGATCTGCAGGCCAACGTGAACGCCCGCGTGCAGCTGGAAAATGAATTGCGCAAGGCCATCAAGGTGGAAGAGTTCGAGCTCTATTTTCAGCCCCAGGTGCAGGCAGGCCGCCTGATCGGGTCTGAGGCGCTGGTCCGCTGGAAACATCCCTTGCGCGGCATCCTGCCGCCGGGGGAGTTTATCGAGTTGGCGGAGGAGACCGGGCTGATTCTGCCGCTGGGCAATTGGGGCCTATGGAAAGCGTGCGAGCAAATTGCAGAGTGGGCGGCCAGGTATCCATCGGCTGAAGCCTCGGTTTCGGTGAACATCAGCGGAAGACTATTCAGCCAGCCTGATTTTATTGAGCGAGTCCTTGCCACCCTCGATGCCACTGGCGCCAATGCAGCAAGCCTTAAGCTCGAAATCACGGAGACTTCGCTGGTAGAGGACTTCCAGGAAGCCGTCGCCAAAATGACCGAATTGAAATCCCACGGGCTGAGATTCTCCATCGATGATTTCGGCACCGGCTATTCGTCGCTGGCTTACCTGAAGAGCCTGCCCATCGACCAGTTGAAGATCGATCGCGCATTTGTAAAGGACATCCTGGTCGACGGCCCGAGCGGCGCTATTGCTCAAGCCATCGTGTCCCTGGGGCGCTCCATGGGTTTTGCCGTGATCGCAGAGGGCGTGGAGACGGAGGAGCAACGGGACTTTCTTCTTGGGATCGGCTGCGATTGTTTTCAGGGCTATCTCTTCGGTCGCCCGGTGCCGGCAGAGGAGTTCGAGCGGAACTGGCTCCGGCAAAATTGCTAAACCTTTCCGGGGGGTGAGTCGAACGCCCTTTCGTCCGGCGGCGAGTGTTGACACGCCAATGCGGTCACCGGTATCCGATAGGTCCTGGGACGTCTTAGTGCTGTATCTGGAGCGCCCCGCGACGCAAGGGTGCGCAGTTGCATGCTCTCTGGCGGGGCGCTTCGGATACAGCGACTTGAAGGAAGCCGCCCCACTTAAGCCTATGTACTTTGCATCGGTCTGAGCGGGTGCAGAGGGATCAGGAACCGACTGAGTCGGCTGGGATGCGATGGCATGAAGGCCGGATGGAGCGGCACTGTGGCTCGCCGAGGGGTGATTTGGAGGCGGGAGAGGCTGGCATCGGAGGGGTCTTGCCGAGATGAGCCAAGGAGTCCGCGTGCGCGCCGGAGCACGGTCAAAGGCCGAGGATGTGGATAGAGATTCATGCGGCGCACCGGTCTGATTGAGGTGGCGAGCGAAGCAGGAGTTGCGCGGCGGAGAGCCGTTCGACGACGCGCATGGTTGCGCCGCAGACTGGGCAGTTCCAGAGTGAGCGGGTCCGATCGGTGGACGGTGATGCCGGCGCAGGTATGTTTTGCTGTTCATCGAGCAGCCGCAGGCACAGCGGCAGGAGCGCAGCGCGGTTGCGGTTGGCCAGGAACCCGAAGTTGCGGATGCGCACGAATCCCGGCGGCAGCAGGTGAAGCAGGAAGCGGCGCAGGAACTCGTCGATAGCCAGGGTCATGAGCCGTTTCTTGTTGCCGTGCGCGGAATCGCGCCAGCGGAAGGTGACGTTGCCATCGGCGAGAGCGAGCAGCCTGGAGTTGGAGATGGCGACGCGATGGGTGTAAGCCCCGAGATAGCGCAGTACATGTTGCGGGCCGCCAAAAGGCGGCTTGGAGTAAACGACCCAGTCGTGGCGGAACAGTACCCGCAGCCATCGAGCGAACGCGCGCGGCTCGGCGAGTGGCACCAGGCTGCCGTGGAACTGGAACTCGCCGCGAAGGAAGGCGCTGCGGACTCCGGCGACGAACTTGCCGCGGAAGACACGGCTGAGCACGCCGATGGGCAGGAAGAAGGAACTCCGGGCGGAGATCCAACTGGAGTGATCCGGTGCCAGGCCACCGGCTGCAACTACGCAGTGGATGTGCGGATGAAACTGCAAGCGCTGGTTCCAGCTGTGGAGCACGCTGAAGAAACCGATCTCGGCACCGAGACGCCGTGGATCACGAGCTACTTCAAGCAGAGTCTCAGCGCTGGCGTGGAAGAGCAGGTTGTAGATGAGCCGCTTGTTCTGTAATGCGAGCGGAGCCAGTTCCCGCGGCAGAGTGAAGACCGCATGGACATAGCGAGTGGGCAGCAGTTCCCCTTCGCGCGCCTGGAGCCAGCGCCGGCGCGCGTTGCCCTGGCACCGCGTGCAGTGCCTGTTTCTGCACGAGTTGTAGGAGATCCTGGTCGTGTGTCCGCAGCCGGTGCAGCGATCGCGATGCCCGCCCAGCGCGGCGGTGCGGCAGCGCACGATGGCCAGCAGCACCTTCCGGTGTTGCCAGTTGATCCACTTGCGGCTGTGATCCACAAATGCCTGTCCCGCACAGCGAACAATGTCGGCCATCTCCACCAGAGGCCGGTTCTTCAACTGTGCTTGCGTCCTCCCTGTCGAGAGAAGGTGAGCGCATCAAGGGGGCTGGCGGTCGCGCTGAGATGGCGTTGGGACAGGTGCAGATAGATGGTCGTTACTTCGAGGTCGCGATGGCCGAGCAGGATCTGGATGGTGCGCAGGTCGGCCCCGGCTTCAAGAAGATGGGTCGCGAAACAATGGCGCAAAGTGTGGGGATGAATGCGCCTGTTGTCGAGGCCGGCGCGTTCGGCGGCGATCTGGCAGGCAGACCATAGGACCTTGGTGGTGACAGGGTAACTTGCCGTGTGCCAGCGGTTGCCGGGGAATAGCCACTCCCTGGGCTTGCGCCGCAGTCCGCGCCAGTAGACGCGCAGTTCTTCGAGCAGCTTCGGGCTGAGCATGACATCGCGGTCCTTGCCACCCTTGCCCTCGTGGATGTGAACCACCATCCGCTGGCTGTCGATATCGCTGACCTTGAGGCGGGCCGCTTCTGCGCGGCGTGCGCCGGTGGCATAAAGCGTCATCAGCAGGATGCGATGAAAAGGGGTATCGGCCGCGTCGATCAGTCGCGCGACTTCTTCCTGACTGAGCACCCCGGGAAGGTGACGCAACTTCTTCGGATAGGGCGTTTCGGCGATGCTCCAGTTGCGCTTAAGCACGTGAATGTAGAAAAAGCGCAGCGACGCCAGCCGCAGGATCACCGTGTTCGGGCTGAACTTGAACTGGGTGAACAGGGCTGCCTGGTACTTGCGAATCTCTTCAGGGCCAAGCTGATCGGGCCGGCGATGAAAGTAGCGGCTGAAGTGCTCAACACCGTGCAGGTATGTGCGGATGGTAGTAGCGGCGAAGTTGCGCCGATGCAACTCCTCAAGCATGAGCTGACGTAGTTGGTTCACAGAGAATCCTCCTTCTCTGCGTCCCAAACTACCCCGGCAGCCACAACGGCCGGCTCAGCCGCACGCGGATGCGTCCGCCGCCGCAGCGGCTTCGTTCATGTCGCTTTATCGAACGTGATCTGAAGCATAGGTGAGAGTCCAGGATTCGCAAGAGCTCGCCGATCTTTGCCGATCGCGATCGCTATGGGCGTTCGTATAGGCGACCACACGCTCACGCGCTCAGTCGATAGCACTTTATTGAGATTTCGATGAAACCTGCGGTATACAAATACCGCGTCGCGAGGGGGTTCAAACCGCACGGTCCTTACTATCCAAATTTACTATCCAAAGGGGTGAATTCTGCAAAATCGCACCAACAATGCACCTAGAAAAACAGAATGAAATACGTTGTTATCTTATTTATTTTGATATATTTACTCGAAACAACCCCGAAATCATCGAAAATGCCCATTTTACCGAAAAAAGAAGCTGACGTTCTACCACTGAACTACTCCCGCTCTTTAGAATCAATTATTTGCACCGAAAACGGTTGAGCTCTTCCGCAGACAATCTGCGAGCCCCTCCAGAACATTCAACCATTATAAGCGGTTGGCGGGCGTAACGCTTCGAAAGCGGGACTGCCTCGCGGCGGACTTCGCGTCAACAGGTTGGGATGAATTCGAATGGATCAGTGTCTGATTCGGCACATCTAGCGCGACGACGGGGAGGCAATGTCTTCGCTGTAATTGCACTCCATCTCTGCGCAGTCCCATGTCTCAACCTTCATCACATGGTCCACTTCAGCCAGGTAGAGTGTCCCCTCGCAAATGGGACACTGCCGGGAAGATGAGCGCGATGCATCAAACTGTCCTGCAATAAAATCGGAATAGCCGAGATCGTCGCAGAAGACGCGATTACAATCGCGCCTCTCGCACTGGTGGAACGACTGAGTTTCTTCCGCGGGCGACTCTTCAAGCATCACTCGTCGCATAGGACAATGGTGGAGATCACACAGAGGAGAGAATTCTGCCTTTGAATGATGGTTCATGGTTCCTCCCTGCAAGGAATTCCACTTGGCCAACCACCATGGAGCGAAATGTCAGGTCTGGACCTGGGAGCAGTGAGCCCAGTTTAACCAGGCGCGCCGCTTTGTTCCGAAGCGCGGAAAGACCGCGGGAGATCCGATCGTTTGAATTCAACTCCATCGGCAACCAACCGCCGCGCCGTTTCCGCCAGGGATGCCCGTTTCGAGAGCAATTTGTTCTTGGCGCCCTCGCGATCGGCCGTCGAAGCAAACTCAACGTACCCTTCCAGATAAGCCAGTTTGCGATCGTAGAGATCAATTTCCTGATGGAGCGATCTGAGGAAATATTTGTCGTGCGGAACTTCTTTCTTCATCGGCACTTCTTTTTTCATCCGGAACTCCTCCCAGAAAACTGGAGCGGTGGAACTTTTACGCGTTTGAGCGGCGATGAATAGGGGAGGCCCCGTTCGGTACCGCTGTCATGGGACGACGACGCCGGCGACTCCAACATCAGCGAATGTCCCGTGAAGGGCTTGATCCGCAGGCAGACCCATTCCCTGAAGCCGAGGAGGAGAGCCGTATCCATGCCGCTCGAAACATAATGACTATCGACCTCTGCCGAAGCCACCACGCCGGTCGCCGCCGCCAGAGCTGGACTTCCGGCTCTGAAAGCAGGTCTGGCAGTACACCGGACGGTCGCCCCGGGGCTCGAATGGCACCGTGGTTTGCTGTCCGCAACCAGAACAGATCACAGATGTCCCCTGCGTTGAACCACGTTGGTATCCGCCTCCGCCTCCGCCTCCGGATTGCTCGTTCTTCTTGGCCTGGCGGCATGGCTTGCAGCGCTTCGGCGAAGAGTAGCCGCGTTCGCGGAAAAACTCCTGGTCCTCGGCCGTAAACGTGAATGACTGCCCGCAATCACTGCACATGAGTTGTTGATCTTGAGCCATATTTCCCTTTCGTCCTTGTTTCAGTTATCTGCTGCGTTGGATGTCTTGCTTCGTTTGCTCATGATTGCGGTCGATTGGACCGGCGCAAAATCCGTTGAACTCTTTTGACGTGATTCGGTGGATCGCAAGCTCAAATGAACTGCCATCTCGTTGCAGGATGCGAGTTCAACTCTGTTTCGGAAGCGGGAAAGCAATTCGAAGTGCTTCGGCGTCGCCGGAGTCGTCCGGGATCCCGGAATCGAAAGAGGAGCGAACCCGCTGCCCTCAGCGAGTGTTGAAATCCTCAAGCGAAACCGGCGGGAGCCAGGTACGCGAGCCAGGGAATGGTCGAAGTCTGCCTCTGCGCGGCGATTGTTTGCATCAGACAACGCGGACGTTTTCCGCCTGCCAGCCTTTGGGCCCCTTCACAACGTCGAACTCGACCGCCTGGCCTTCCTGAAGCGAACGAAACCCCTCGCTCTTGATGGAGGAATAATGCACGAAGACGTCTTCGCCGTTGGCACGGCTCAGAAAGCCGAATCCCTTGGCATCGTTAAACCACTTCACTGTTCCCTGTTCCATAACTCTTCCTTCGGTGGGTGATGTATCGCTGAACTCAAGTGGAATTGATTGCGCGTTAAGCAGGAAGGCAGAACAGGCAAGAAACACCAGGTCGGATTCGACGATCGGCCTTTAGTGTACCACTTTTTTGGTGCATTTTTTGGGAATTGGAAGGGAATTCCCGCTCCTCGGAGCCGATCCGGGTGAGGTCATCTGACTGTTCCAGCGAGTTACGGTTGATTCGGTCCTGATTAGGCGAAACGCCCAAAGAAGCGTATGCTGACCTCAGAGGAATTCACTAGGATTTGCTCCTCTTTTCAGCCCTCCTCATCCTCGTGTTTCCGGCGGAGAACTCGATAAGCACCAAGCCTGCCCGAACGGACTACACCAAGACGAGCCCGGCTCTGTAGCACACGCACAACTACCGGGAATTGGGGCGCCCATGCGATCTGAACTGGTGTATTCCGCTGGACTTAAAATCGAGAATCGCTTCTTGTTGTCCGCCACTGTGATGCGCGCGGTGCGCATGTTTCACGTCAACTCCGGCAGGACTGAAGACACCCTTAATCGTGTCTTCTCCGAGGTGGCTGATGGCCGCTATGGGGACACAAAATTGCCGGAAATCACGCCTCCTCCTCTGATCGACCCGCTTATCATTCCGGTGATTTGATCCCCGCTGCTCTCTCGCACCCTCGACCGCCCCGGATCCCCCCAATGGACGAGGCCAGGCTGGTTGTGGGTATCGCTGTGAAGCCTGCGCTGTGAATAAGACAGAACTGCCCGCCGAAGCGGGCAGTTTGCGGTGAACCAGTTTGCTCCAAGCTAAGCGCCTAAGCGGCGTTCGCGCGCGCCGCCCCTGCATTCACGCCGCGCACTGTAAAGTGCCGCATCTGAATCGAAAGCGCGCGCTCAATCTTGCGCAGGTCGTTGCGTTCAGCGGCCCCGGCAAAGGTTGAAGCGATTCCCCTGGCCGAAGCTCGGCCGGTGCGCCCCACGCGATGCACAAAATCCTCGGCCACTTTGGGCATATCGAAATTGACCACGTGGGCCACGTTGGCCACGTCGATGCCGCGCGCAGCAACGTCGGTGGCCACAAGCACACGGTGCCGGCCCTCGGTAAAGTTGCGCAGCGCCGAGTTGCGTTGCGATTGCGAACGGTCGCCGTGAATCTGGATGGCCGCATGGCCGGAGCGAGCCAGCCGCCGCGCCACCCGGTCGGCGCCGTGCTTGGTGCGCACAAACACCAGGAAGCTGCCCTTCTCGGCGCTCAGCAAGTGCTCCAGAAGCTCCTGCTTCTTGTCCGCCTCCACGCTGAAAGCGCGCAGTTCCACGTTCTCGGCCGGCTTCATCGTCGAGCCGATTTCGATGCGCACAGGGTTTTTGAGATAGTTGCGCGCCACTTCCTTCACCTTGCCTTCCAGCGTGGCCGAGTAGCACAGCGTCTGGCGCTCCTTCGGGATCATGGAAGCAATGCGGCGAATGGCCGGCTCAAAGCCCATATCGAGCATCCGATCCACCTCGTCCAGCACCAGGATTCGAATCCCGCTGAGCCGCACCAGTTTGCGCTTGAGAAAATCTTCCAGCCGCCCCGGAGTGGCCACAATCAACCGCGCGCCGCGGCGGATCGTCTCCAGCTGCGCCTGTTCTTGCATGCCCCCCACCACCAGCGCAACCGTCTGCGCGCTGCTCGATCGGATGGCCCGGAAGGCTTTCTCAACCTGCATGGCCAACTCGCGCGTGGGCAGAACGATGAGGGCATGCGCGTCGCGGCCCTCGATCTTCTCGAGCATTTCCACAATGGGAATGAGGAAACTGAGAGTCTTGCCGGTTCCGGTCTGCGCCGTGGCCAGCACGTCCCGGCCTTCCAGCGCGGGAGGAATTGCCCCCGCCTGCACCGGCGTGGGAGTTTCGAACTGGTTGGCTTTGAGCCGCGCCAGCAATGCATTTGAAATAGAAAACTGTGAAAACTGTGTCGTCAAAATAGACAATCTTTCCAAGGGTTCCGCGAGCCTCGATCTCATTGAGGCCTGCAAACGGAACCGGACACAAGAGGCGCAGGCCCATCCATGGGCGCTAGCCTTCTTAAAAAAATGTGCGTAAGGAAGAACCGGAAACGTCCCTGGGACTGGCGGCAGACAATCGAAAAAATGTCCGCGCCACGGAACTGACCCACGCAAAACGCCTGTCGGCACGCTGCCGATCGGCACCCTTTTGTTACGCAATGGAATGCGCAGAACCGGATCGATTGCCGGCTTACTCTGAAGCGGCAATTTCACTCAGTCTTCCTGGTCCATGGTTGAGACCAGGCTCTGAGTCCCCGGAGAACACAAGGGCTACGCTGTAAGGGCTTGGGGAAATCTGTGCAAGGCAGAGTTGCCTTCAGGGGCAAAACGCCGCTCACGACCAAATCACTGAGCGCAAACCCAGTATAGCATGCTTGCGCATTTCTTCGCCGATGGGCGGTGGCGAAGCTTGAGAATCAAGTACATCCGATCGTGCCAAGTCCATTCGGATCGCCTGCGCTCCGCAAACGCAAAACCCGTAAAGCGCGACACAGCCTCTATCGAATCCACTTAGGGCGGCGGTGCTCCGCGCACTTATGCCGATTAAACGCGTCCTCGGTCGCTTTGGAAGGCACATCCGGTATCACTTCAAGCTGCCGCACGAATGGTTGCGACCACGCACAATCGGAGCACCGCCAATTTGCAGATTGCCGGGTGGGCGATAGCAGTTTTCGCGTAGTTTCCGTAATCGTTTCCGTAATACCTTCAACTCTACGCTCATTTCCTCGACCGAGCCTGCGCAGTCCGTAAGAATTTGAAGTTAGAGCGCAGCCGTGAGCGCGCCTCGGCCATCGGCTCGACCCTGGAGACAGATACTTATCCGGGTTCCAACGCGCGATCGTTTTTCCGCGTATGCTGAAGGTGCACTCCGTTTTCCTTCTCGCCTTCGGCATTCCAGGTTTAGCTCCAGACGAGCGTCCTATTGACGCAGCACTCCACTCGTTGCACACCGTAGGTTCCCTTTGAATCATGCCGCCAGAATCTGGCCGAATTGGCTACCGCGCGTACTTTGGTTCCGGCACGTTTGCCCTTGCTGCGAATCGGTCCAATTCAAATCGGGGGAACTGCATGCGCTGGACCAACTTTGCGCCATGTTCGCCCTTCGCCCGGTTCGCTGCATGTTCTGCTGGCGGCGCTACTACTGGTTTTCGATTCGAGCCGTGGAATAAGCGCCCTTTGTTCGAGCGGCGTTTCGGGCGCAAGAATGCGCCGTCATGATTCCCCACCGGTGCTTCCCAAAGCGCAGAGCCGCGGGTGGGGGCCTCCCGGTCTGACTCCAGCCGGATGGCGCATGGCAAATTGTGGCACAATGAGCACAGGCGCAAGCATCGCCGGATTGGTTCTCAAGGGACGAGTATGGCAACTTCTCAGCAGCAGCGCGGATGGTTAAGGCTGGCCTTTGCGGCCGTGGCCTTCGCCCTGCTGGTCACGCAGGTCCCCAATGAGCGCCTGGGTTCGGCCAGGGCCTCGGCTGGCATCGCCTTGGCGCCCGCTTCCCTCTCGCCCGCGTTCGCGGCGCGCTGGACCAGGTGGGAGTGGCCGGCAGTAACCCACCGCACCGGCGCGGACTGCGTGGCATGGGCGGCGATTCTTCCCGTCCTCTTTGTCGGCCTGGCAGCTCCGCCCACGCTCATTCGCGTCAGCCCGGCTAGCGCCGGACTGCATCCCGCTGTGCCCGGTCTCGTTCCCCTCTTCCAGCGTCCTCCTCCCGCGCAAACTCTGTAGCCGCGTTGCGATTCGATGGGCTTTGGCCTGCCGGCCGCGTGGCTTTCTTCGGAGTTTGAAACCGCGGAGGAGAGTTTACATGGGTCTCAGTTTGTTGACGTTGTTGATGGCGTTCGCGTCGCCGGTGCCGTGGCTACTGTTGGCAGGATTCGCGTCAATGTGGCGACGAGCCACGGTGCGGTCGCGCGGCGCGGCGGCGCAACTCGGAGACAGGCCCAGGCGCCGCAGCCTGCTGCACGGCGCGGCACTGGACGTCGGAGCGGCGTTTCTGTTCCTGTCCGTGGCATACCGGCCGAACCACGCATTCCTGGTGAAGGCGCAGATCCGGCAGGTGGAAGACGTGGACGAGGACGACCAGGCCGGCCCCGATTCGCCCCTGCTCCATCTTCACCGGCAGTTACGGCGGATCCGCCGCGGCGAGCCAGTTGAGCAGCTAGCGTGGAGGCTCGAGTGACGCGGAAATGTCATTGCGGATCAGACACTTCTGGCAGACGCCTGCTGCGCCTGCATGGTTCAAAAACATTTAAACTGGTAGATGGAGATTCACGTGAATTTTGAGAAAGTGCTAACAAAGATCTTCGGCACTTCGAACGAGCGCGTCATCAAAAAGCTGGTGCCGATGATCGCTGGGATCAGCGTCCTGGAGCCGGAGATGCAAAAGCTCTCTGACTCTGAGCTGATGGCCAGGACGGCGGAGTTTAAGGCCCGGTTCGCGGCGCGCCTGGAAGGGCTGACCGACCCCGAGGAAATCAAGCAGGCGGAACGTACCGCGCTCGATGAAATCCTGCCCGAGGCCTTCGCCGTAGTGCGTGAAGCGGGCTGGCGCACCGTCAAAATGCGCCACTTCGACGTGCAGTTGATCGGTGGCATGGTCCTGCACCAGGGCAAGATATCGGAAATGAAGACCGGTGAAGGCAAAACCCTGGTCGCAACGCTTTCCTGCTACCTCAACGCCCTCGCCGGCAAGGGCGTCCACGTGGTCACGGTCAACGACTACCTGGCCAAGCGCGACGCCGAATGGATGGGCAAAATTTACGAGTTCCTCGGCCTCACGGTGGGCGTCATCGTCCACGACCTCAGCGACGACGAACGGCGCAAGGCCTACGCCGCTGACATCACCTACGGCACCAACAACGAGTTCGGCTTCGATTACCTGCGCGACAACATGAAGTTCGATATCAAGGACTGCGTGCAGCGCGGCCATTACTACGCCATCGTCGACGAAGTGGACTCCATCCTGATCGACGAGGCGCGCACCCCGCTCATCATCTCGGGCCCCACTGACCAGACCACCGACAAGTACCAGCGGGTCAAGGGCATCATTCCCAAACTGGTGCTGGGCGAGGAGACGGAAACACTGGAGGGCAAGACCTTCACCGGCGACTTCGTGGTCGACGAAAAGCAGCGCACCATCGGCGTCACCGACGAGGGCTGGATCACTATCGAGAAGGCGCTCGGCATTGACAACATCGCCGACACCGAGAACTGGGACCTGAAGCACTACGTGGAGACCGCCATCAAGGCCCACGCTCTCTACAAGCGCGATGTGGACTACGTGGTGAAGGACGGTGAAGTCATCATCGTGGACACATTCACCGGCCGCCTCATGCCGGGCCGGCGCTGGTCCGACGGCCTGCACCAGTCCATTGAGGCCAAGGAGGGCGTCAGCGTTCGCAAGGAAGACCAGACCCTGGCCACCATCACCTTTCAGAACTACTTCCGCCTCTACCAGAAGTTGAGCGGCATGACCGGCACCGCGGAAACGGAAGCCGCCGAGTTCGAAAAGATTTACAAGCTGGAGATCGTCGTCATCCCCACCAACAAACCTCTTCTCCGCCTTGAGAACCCTGACGTGGTGTACCGCACAGAAAAGGAAAAGTTCAAGGCAGTCGCGACCAACATCTCCGAACTGCATGAGAGTGGACAACCGGTGCTGGTGGGCACCACGTCCATCGAGAAGTCGGAACGGCTCAGCGCCATTCTCCAGCGCAAGGGCGTCCGCCACGTGGTCCTCAACGCCAAGTTCCACGAGCGCGAGGCGGAGATTGTGGCGCAGGCGGGCCGCCTCGGCATGGTCACCATCGCCACCAACATGGCCGGACGCGGAACCGACATCCTGCTCGGCGGCAATGCCGACTTCACCACCCGCCAGGAACTAGTCAAAAAGAGCCATGCCCGCGCGCTCGGCCCCGGCGAAGGCAAAATCAATCCCATCGCGCCTCCTGGCTTCCTGCGCTTCTATTACCAAGGCCAGGAGTTCGAGGTCTCCGAGAGCGATTGGGCCGAGGTCAACGTCGTCCACGCCACTGCGGCTAACGCCGAACACGATGAAGTCACCAAGGTTGGCGGCCTCTTCATCCTGGGCACGGAACGGCACGAGTCGCGGCGCATCGATAACCAGTTGCGCGGACGCGCCGGCCGCCAGGGCGATCCCGGCGCCTCGCGCTTCTACCTCTCGCTTGAAGACGACCTGATGCGCATCTACGCCAAAAACTGGGTGGGCGGCCTGCTCTACAAGGCCATGGAAGAGGACGTTCCCATCGAGTCGCGCATGGTCTCCAAGCAGATTGAGACCGCGCAGAAGGCCGTCGAAGCACAGAACTTCGAGAGCCGTAAGCACCTGCTCGAGTACGACGACGTAATGAACAAGCAGCGCGAGGCCGTCTACGGCCTTCGCCACCAGTTGCTCGAGGGAGTGGAACAGCGCGAGCTCATCCTCGAAGATTACGTCGGCGGCATCCTCTCCACCGCGCTCGACGAGTTCGCGCCGGAAAACAAGCACGCGGAACAATGGAACATCAAGGGCCTGGAAGAACACATCATGGGCCAGTTCGGCATCAGCTTGTCCGCGTCGGGAATCAAGCCATTGGAGTTGAGCCGCCACGAGCTCGGCGACGAGATCTTTGAGCATCTCAAGCGCGAGTATCAGGCCAAGGAGAAGATCCTCGGCGCGGAAACAATGCGCTACCACGAACGCATGGTCATGCTCAGCGTCATCGACGGCCTGTGGAAGGATCACCTGCTCAACATGGACCACCTCAAGGAAGGCATCGGCCTGCGCGGATATGCGCAGCAGGATCCCCTGGTGGCCTATAAGAGAGAATCCTTCGACATGTTCGAAGCCATGATGTTGAAGTTCCAGGAAGACACCGTGCGCTTTCTCTTCCGCATGCAGATCATCGGAGCCGACGGCCAGCCGATACAAACCGCGCCTCAGCCCCGGCGCGAAGTTCCCAAGGCGCCGCCGGTGGCCAGCGCCGCGCATCCGCTCACCGGCGGCGACGGCGCCCCGCGCGAAGTTACCATCCACACCCGCGCGCCGCAAACCACCATCGATGCCCTGGAGAAGGAGTTCGCCAAGAAGAAGCAGCGGGAGCTCGCCGTGGCCAGCATGGCCGGCGGATCCTCTTCCGCAAGCCAGCCCTCCCAGCGCCGCACCGGCGAGAAAGTGGGCCGCAACGACCCCTGCCCCTGCGGCTCCGGCAAGAAATACAAGAAATGCCACGGGACCGAAGCGTAAAGCGGCACGCCGACTCGCTGACTTGCTGACTTGCTGACTCGCTGACTTGCTGACTTGCTGACTCGCTGACTCGCTGAATAGCACCAAGCCGCATATTCAGGGGACATCGCCGCGCAATGCGGTTATGATTCTGCTTTGCCGCGCGGAAGCCTCTCCGCCGCGGTCTGGGAGGGAGCAACCGAATGCTGACACGGCGCGAATTCATCGACACCCTCGCGGCGGGAACCGCGGGCCTGGCCATTGCATCCACGGCCAAAAGTTACTCGCAAATCCTGGGCGCGAATGACCGCCTCAACTTTGCCGTCATCGGCCTGCACGGCCGCGCCGGCGCCCACCTCTCGTCGCTCAAGGCAAACAAGGCCAATGCGCGCATCACTCACGTGTGCGACGTGGACTTGAACACCCTGAACAAGTTCGCCGCCGCCACCGCGCAGCAGATGGGCGAAACTCCGAAGGCAGAGCAGGACTTCCGCGACGTCCTGGCGGCGAAAGAGGTGGACGCCATCACCATCGCCACCCCCGACCACTGGCACGCGCCCATGGCCATCCTCGGCCTCAAAGCCGGCAAGCACGTTTACGTGGAAAAGCCCTGCAGCCACAACCCCGCTGAGGGCGCGCTGCTGCTCCAGGCGGTGCAGAAGTTCGGCAAGAAGGTGCAGATGGGCACTCAGCAGCGCTCCTCCCCGCACACCATTGAGATCGTCGACAAGATCCACAACGGCCTCATCGGCCGCGCCTACTACGCCAAGACGTGGTACTCCAATGTGCGCAAATCCATCGGTTTCGGCAAGCCCGCGCCCGTCCCGCCGCAGCTCGATTGGGACCTGTGGCAAGGCCCCGCGCCGCGCCAGCAATACAAAGACAACGTCCAGCCCTACAACTGGCACTGGTTCAAAATCTGGGGCACGGGCGAAACGCTGAACAACGGCACCCACGAGGTGGACGTCGCGCGCTGGGCGCTGGACGTGGATTATCCCCAGACCGTGAGCGCGCGCGGCGGCCGATACCAGTGGAAGGATGACTGGCAGTTCTACGACACCCTCCTTACCAATTTCACCTATCCCGACAAGATGATCGATTGGGAGTGCAAGAGCTGCCAGGGCATGAAGCTCTACGGCCGCGACCGCGGCACAACCATCATGGGCACGGAAGGCACGGTGCTCGTTGATCGTGACGGCTACGAAATCTACGACTGGAAAGGCAAAATGACGGATGAGTTCCGGGTGCAGAAGCAGGCCACTTCCTCGAGCGACCTGGTCGGCGCCGATTCGATGACCGATGCGCACTTCGCCAACTTCATCGCCGCCATCAAAACCGGCGAAAAGCTGCACGCGCCCATTGCAATAGGCAACGTGTCCGTAACCATGCTGCAGTTATCGAACATCGCCTGGGAAATGAACAGCGTGCTGAACCTCGACACCGCCGACGGCAAAATCCTGCACGATCCGGAGGCAATGAAGCATTGGGCCCGCAGCTACGAAAAAGGCTGGGAACCGACGGTGTAAAGGCAGCTTCCAGCCTCTAGCTTTGAGCCTCTAGCCTTCAGCCGTCAGCTTCGATGTGGGTGCCCATCCAAGCGACGCCTTTGTTTCTGTCGCTTGGGTGGGCTGGCGCATGAGGATGAGAATGGGTGCCCCATCCAAGCGACGTCTTTGTTTCTGTCGCTTGGGTGGGTTGGCGCATGAGGATGAAAATGGGTGCCCCATCCAAGCGACGTCTTTGTTTCTGTCGCTTGGGTGGGTTGGCGCATGAGGATGAAAATGGGTGCCCCATCCAAGCGACGCCTTTGTTTCTGTCGCTTGGGTGGGTTGGCGCATCAGGATGAAAATGGGCGCCCCATCCAAGCGACGCCTTTGTTTCTGTCGCTTGGGTGGGCTGGCGCATGAAGATGAAAATGGGTGCCCCATCCAAGCGACGTCTTTGTTTCTGTCGCTTGGGTGGGCTGGCGCATGAAGATGAGAATGGGTGCCCCATTCAAGCGACGTCTTTGTTTCTGTCGCTTGGGTGGGTTGGCGAGAGCTCGAACCTCGCCAAGCCAGAGCTCATCGCCGCCGTTGCCGCTTTGAAAGGGCACGACATTAGTCGTGCCGCAACACGCGCCGTAGGCGTTCGCCGCGGCGAATTAGCCCCGCGCTTCAGCGTGGGGGGCCCTTGAAAAGCTCTGTTTGTGGAGTCCCAAATGAATTTCTCTCGCCGTAATTTCCTTCGCACCTCCGCACTGGCCGCTCCCGCGCTTCACGCCTTCGCCCAGCCGCGCGCCGAAACCGGCAAGCCCTCGCCCGTCAAGCTGGGCATGTGCAGCTACTCCTTCCGCAACTTCACCCGCGCGCAGATGATCCCGTTCCTCAAGCAGCTCCGCATCGACGAACTCAACGCCAAGGACGCCAAGGACCATCTGCCAATGGACCCGCAGCAGGAAGCCGCGGCCCTCGCCGACTACAAGGCCAACGGCATCCGCTTGCACGCGGCCGGCGCCATTTATTTCCGCCAGAACACCGACGACGCCATCCGCGCGCAATTCGAGTATGTGAAGCGCGCCGGCATTCCGGTCATCGTGGCCGGCGACCCCACGCCGGAAACGCTGCCGCGCATCGAAAAGTTCGTCAAGCAATACGACATCAAAATCGCCATCCACAACCACGGCCCCGAGGACAAGCTGTGGCCCAGCCCGCTCGACATTCTCAAGGACATTCGAGGCATGGACCCGCGCATCGGCTGCTGCATCGACGTGGGCCACACCGTGCGCGCCAGCACAGACGTGGTCGAGGCCATCCATCGCGCCGGTCCGCGCCTCTTTGACTTGCACATGAAGGACCTGACCAGCTTCAGCGACAAGGAGAGCCAGGTGGCCGTCGGCGACGGCAAAATGCCGGTGCGCGAGATTTTTCAGGCCCTCATCGCTATCCACTATCCGGGCTTCGTGGACCTCGAATACGAAGTCCACCCCGACGACCCCATGCCCGGCGTGATTGCCAGCATCGCCTTCATGCGCGGCGTGCTCGCCGGCATCGGCTATCAGGCGTAGGAACGACGACAGAGCCGTGCCCCGTTCATCGCTCCTGAGCGGAGCGAAGGATCCGCGCGATGAGCGGGAAAGCGTCCCGTAGGGACAGCGCGAGAATAGCCCCGGGTAGACGCGCTGCGAAGCAACGCGGGAACCCGGGGAAAGCCCCCCCAGAAATAGTGGGTATCATCGCGCCCGCCAGGGCGCGATGATACCCACGCCGTGTGCCCCGTTCATCGTTCGCCGCGGCGAACGATGAACGGGCGTGGGCGACCAACCCACCCGCTTTTCTGCACCATTATTAGTGCAAATCCCCAACCCACTCCCGCAAAGTCAATACTATCTGTCTGTTGAAATCGCTATAATACACAGAAAACAATAGAGAAGAAGTTTTTGTCAAAAACAGCAGTCTTAAGTATTTCAGGGAGTATCATTCTAATAGGCGGGCAAACTGCCATCCGCTCAATCTTTTGAAGGGCACGGCCAAAAGCCGTGCCCTTCGCATTTTCCAGCCAGAAAACACGCGCAAATCTGTGCACTTTGAGGGCGTAAATCTCTCAATCTGCTTCACATCGCCGTTTTTATTTTGTGCATTTGTGCACCAGCCACCAATCACGAACCACGAACCACGAAATGGAGAAACTCATGTCAGACCAGGAACAGCAACCCGCCCCCGATGTCTACCTCGAAACCATCGAGCGCTGCGCCGCCGCCTACCACCGCGTCATGGCCGAAATGCCCAAGAACCCAACCGGCTGGGCCCGTGAGGAACACCAGCACAAGGCCTTTCTAGCCTTCGCCGCCGAGCTGCCCGTCCTCCGCGACCCCGATTCCTTCCAGCTTTACGTCGCCTGCATCGCCAAGGGCGCGGGCATCGGCGCCATCGACGTGGTCGACATCGGCCGCTTCTGCCACATCGCGCAAACCGCCATGTCGGTCTGGAAGCTAGCCAACCTCACCATCCCCGCCGCCCAGGAGAAGGAACGTGTCGCCAAAAAGAAGGAAGAAATGGCCACCCCCCTCCCCTCCAAAGGTAACCATCCCCAGGTCCCAACCAGCAGCCAGGTCGGCGACGCGCTCCAATACGCCCTCGCCCATCTGCCAATGTTTGAGGTGCAAAAGCAGCACTTCCAAGAACTTAGGAACCGTGGCATGATCCTCCCCTGCGATCGCGAGCTGCGCGACAACCCCCTCGCCGCCCTTCATTTCTGCCGCATGAACGAGGAACTTATCCGCCAGGATGTCCTGGCCAGCATTCCCAAGCCCGGCCCCGATCCCGAGCAGGAACAGTCTCCGGCCTCCCAGCAGGCCGCCTGAGCAGGTTTTAGGCCAGAAAATCAGGCGAATTCGCCCCGGCCCCCCCCAATCCGCCCTCCAGCGAACCGCCAAGCACACCACAAACACGACATCCCCGCCCAAAAGATAAATCTACTTATCTAAATCAAAATAAACATGTTAAATCACGATCCGCAGGCCCGGCTACAAGCTACAGGCTGAGGGCTGACAGCAGAAACCTGCCTTTCAAAACGACACGTCCGCCGGCTCGGTCACCCGCAGTACGCTCTCATCGCCGGTCATCTGTTTCCATGCCGCACGGATAGCGTCGATCCCGGCGCGGTTCTCAGCCGAATCGGCATACAAAAGGATGAGCATCTTGGACCGCAGGCGTTCGGGCTCGGCCTTGCCCTTGCTCAGCCATTGGCCGTAGACGTCCACCACGCTCAGGCCGGAGGGAAACCGCGGCGTCACTTCGCGGTCGAGGAACTCGCGCCATTTCTGCTCGCTCACGCCCTGCTCAGGTTTGCCGGCCGGTCCCTGGCCAAAGTAGAGCCTGGTATCCACCCAGCCCCGAGCCTGGCCGGGATGACTTGCATCGCCCTGCAGGGTGGGTGCTGTGGGGGGATTGGTGACGGGCCCGGGGGCGTGGACACAACCGCCGAGCAAGGCGGCAAGCGCTACGGGGAGCCACCGTCCGCGCAGGCGCATCTGCTTGCTACTGCTCCACTTCCACACCGCGCCAGAACGCCACAAAGCCCCTGATTTTGCGCGCGGCGGGCTTTGGATCGGGGTAATACCAGGCAGCGTCAGGGTTTTCCTGGCCGTCGATCAACAGGCTCATGTAGCGGGCCTGGCCCTTCCAGGGGCAGGTGGACGTGGTGCTTGAGGCCCGGAAATACTCGCGTTTCAAGCTGGATTCCGGGAAGTAGACGTTACCTTCCACGGTTTCCGTTACATCGCTTTCGGCAATAACCTTGCCGTTCCAAACTGCTCTTGCCATGGGAGTTCCGCTCTGAAAAAGAGACCAAGACCCTGCTGGCGCCGCGTCAGAAATCCCCGGCGGGCAGTGGCTCGATACACAGTAACAGAGTTTCCTCCCTCTGGCGAGGGTGGATGCGGGCCAAAGTCCCGCGGGGAACCTACTTTGCCTCGGCGATCGAGTCGATGTGGACGCTCTTGGCGCCCTTGTCTTCGGTGCCCGAGATGGTGACGCGGGCGCCGTAGTAGGCCGCCTTCACCGCGTCCGGATTGTCGATCTTCCACACTTCCTTCTTGGCTTGATCCACAAACACCGGCTGCATGCCTCCCTCGATGCACTTCTTGACGCAAGCAGCACCCGAGCCGGCGTGCTTGGCGCCGCACATGGAGTCGGAGATCCAGCCGTTGATTTTTGAGGCGTCCGCAGCCTGTACAGCAACCGCGCAAAACGAAGCTGCCAGCACCAGCACAGCGAGAATGCGTTTCACTTCAGACCTCCGGGATAGGGATGGGTAGTGCGTCTATCATCATGCTCTCGGCAAAGGGCTTTGGGCAAGACGAAAGCGGGCTTGGGCAGCGGCAGCCAGGCTTATCAGGGCTGCGCCGCGGCCTGCTTCTGGCGCATGGCCCGCGTGCTGGCAACGTTCTTCAGCACCACCTCATAGCGAGTGGCGGCGACGGGAAACCGCTTGACCACATCGGTGGTCCTGACCAGGAAGGTGGGGAAGCGCTCGCGAATCGCTTCCAGGAACGGCGCGAATTTGGCCAGCAGAAAGAATCCCTCCCCGTTGCAATCGACGAATAGCTCGGCGGAAACCGCGCCGTGCAGCACCATGGACGCGGCCATCTCCCAGTAGGAAACCACCTGGCGGAGCCAGGGATTGTGCGGGTCGGCGCCATTGCCGATGACCGCGAAGTAGTCGTCCGCCGAAGCCGGCCAGAACTCGCCGATGACCCACGCGCGCGCCTTGCGCATCACTTCTTCGCGGCGCAGCTCATAGAGCCTGAGGATGATCTCGGCATCGGCCGGCGTGGCCAGCGAGCTCTGCATTTCCATTCCCATTCGTTCCATCGGCGAGTGTCTCCGTGTGCCCATGGTAAAGCATTGAAGCTGCCAGCCCCCGAATGCAGAGAGCAAACGCAGCCGCCGCAAGAAGGCATGCAGGGCGTCTGCCGGTTTTCACCGTTGCCCGCGGTGTGCTTCAATAAATGGGTTGGGGCTCTGCATTCCATGCATACCTTGCGCTGGTTTCTCGTCGTGATTCTCGGCATTGGTTCAGCTTGCATGCTGCCGGCCCAGAAAGAACAGCGCCAGACACTTTCCGATGCCCAGGTTGAGGCAATCCGCGAGGCGGGAATCTATCCCAACGATCGGCTCAATCTCTACACCAAGTACGTGGACGAGTACGCCCAGCGGATCAAAGGCATGAGCTTCCGCGTGAGTTCCTCCGCGCGCGCCAAAAAGCTGGACGATCAGCTTCAGGACATGACCTCGCTGATGGACGAGCTGGACGCGAACCTGGAACAGTACACGGATCGCAAGGCCGACGTCCGCGCCGCGCTAAAAAAGCTCAATGATACGGCGCCGGATTGGGTGCGGATCCTGAACGCGCTTGCCGGGGAACCCAGCTTTGATGAGTCGCGCAAAGAGGCAATCGAGTCCTGCGAGGACCTGACCGAAGACGCCAAGCGCTTGTTGACCGAACAGACGGATTACTTTAACGAGCACAAGGATCAGCGGGGCCAGCAGAGGGCGCTGCCCAAGTAGGCCACGCTGCCTGCGCGCCCGCGCCTCGCGTGCTACCCTCAAAATCTGGTGGTATCCGAACTCATCATCATTTTTCAGGAAGAATATCGAGCGTTGCGGCCGCGGGCGCCCATGCCGCCCTTCTCGGTGCGTTTCCGCCGATTCACGTCGCTGAACACCACGATCCGCTTGCGCGAGGGACACGTTTCCGTCAGCCTTTCGGACCTGCTGGAGGGCGCGCCGCAGCCGGTGCTTCGCGCCATCGCCCACATTCTACTGGCCAAGCTCTATAAGAAGCCGATTGAACCGGCGCACAATCACCGCTACAAGCGCTTTGCCTCATCCGCGGCCGTCACCCGGCAAACGGAGTTGATCCGCGGCGCGCGCGGCAGCAAGCGCTACTCCGGTCCGCAGGGCCGCTACTACAACCTGGAGGAGGTCTTCGAATCGCTGAACGAGCGCTTCTTCAACGGGTTGATGGGAAGGCCGGAGCTGACCTGGAGCGAGCACAACGCCAAACGCTCGCTGGGCCACTACGACGCCGCCCACAATACCATTGTGGTCAGCCGCGTCTTCGACCGTCCGTCAAGCCCACGCTACGCCGTCGAATACCTGCTCTACCACGAGATGCTGCACCTAAAGCACCCGGTCAAAATGCGCGGCATCCGGCGTTGCGTTCACTCGCGCGAATTCAAGGCCGAGGAGCGGCAGTTCCCGCAGTTGAAGGAAGCGCTGGCGTTCTTGAAGCGGCTGTAGCGGTGCTGCTGCAGACGCGCGGTGTATCGGTCGAGTCTCCGCTCCTGGCACGCCGGGCGTTGGATGCCGCCCGCAAAGGCCGCGTGGGATTTGCCGATCATCTCATCGCGGAGGTTGCTCTGGAAGCGGGAGCCAGCGAGATCATTACATTCGACAAAGATTTCGGACGCACGGAGCACGTTCGCCGGCTGAGATAGACGCGCACGTCTTTTTCTCGAAACTTGCCAATGGGCCACCATCCGACCAGAGCTCAGATTTAGAGAGAGAGTGCGGGGACTGAAATCGGTGTGCTTGCAGATGCTCCAATATTCTCCCGCGTGAGAGTCAGCACCGTAATGTCGTCCTCTTGCCCAAACAGCTCCGCTGCCTTAGCGATTTGATTGGCAGATTCGGCAGAGATGGACTGCGTGCGCTCAAATCCGAACAGCTCTCCCTTCGCGTTCGTAGCCTCCAGTACTCCGTCCGACACGAACGTCACCCCGTCGCCGGCTGCAATCGTGTAGCGCGTCTCTGCATAGCTTGCTTCGGCCACCAAGCCGAGCGGAAGGCCGGGCTCGACGGTCATCTCCACTCCGTTACGATACGGGGCGGGGTTGCCGGCGTTGGCGATGGTCATCAGGCCGTGGGAGGAGATGTGCGCGACGCAGCAGGTGACGAATCCGCTTACCTGCCCATAAAGCACGCGGTTCAGGTACTCCAAAACCCTCCTCGGTCCACGCGTATCGCAACCGCGAAGCGCGCCCATGATCGCACTTACGGTCATCGCCGCCCTGAGTCCCTTGCCGCTTACGTCGCCCATCACGATCAGCGCGCTGCCGTCAGCCTCAGGTAGCACGCGGAAGAAGTCGCCGCCCACCTGTTTGGCAGGGGCATAGGCGCTTTGGATCTTAAAGCCGGGGAGGTCGACTGCAGGGGCAACGAGTTGCTGCTGGACCTCGCGGGCGGCATCGAATTCAACACGGAGCTCCTCGCGGGCGCGCCACGCCTCCATGGCGCGCTGGCCCAACAGGAGGAGCAGTGCGATTTCGGAAAGCAGGAAGGCGAGGCCGATGTACTCCATATAGAACGGCCCGATCTTGATCCCGCCAGCGAAAACGCCAAAGACCTCCAGCATGGCTGATGCAGAGGTGGCGATGATCGTGATGGCGAGAAGAGGGTTCTGTCTCCTGACCAGCAGAACCCAGAGATTGACGGAACCTTGAACGAGATTGTAGCCGACAAGCAAGGGAACGAGTCCCAGGATCGACCAGCGTACAAACACAGACGGATTCATGGCCAGGAACAACACAAAATCGGCGCCATTAAAGAGAATTGCAAAGACATAATAGAGGCTTTTCATGGCTGGAGCGCGCAGACCGTTCACGATCCACACCAGCTCAATGGTCGCAGCCATGGAGATGAATTCCAATGCTATCCAAATGAGCGCGTAAATGCGCCACGACAGCGCCGAGAGTTCGACTGGCACCTGTCCGCGCAACAGCGAGAAAAGCGCTAACGAGATCAGCACCACACCGCACATGAGAAGATCGCGCTCGCCGGTCTTGCGCCAGACGAAGAGAAGCCCCACGCTGAACAAGGCCACGAGGCCATTGAGAGCAAGGTTCAGCCCGTCCGAGATCAGCGCTGTCGCGTGATCTGCCCGATATGCGAGCAGCAGGTTGCGGCGTTCGTCGACGGAAACTCGCAGGTCGCCCATGAATATTGGCACGCGCGCACCTGGGGGGCACCATAATCGAATGGCAACCACGGCGGTTGTTCCCGGCGTGACCTGCCCGGCAGGGATGTCAAAGACTGCATCCTGATGCTGAAGGCTGAGACTTGGATTGGGAGGAAGGCTGCCTTGACGGCCAACCAGCGCGCCTGCGACATAGACCTCGTCTGCTAGAAGGGACACGGTCGTACCGGAGTAGATTTTCCGGGCGTTCCGGACTGCGAATGGGCCGCTAATGCCGCTACGCAAGGGGATGTGGAAGCGCACCCAGACAAATCCGTCGGAATCGATAGGCGGCATGGGCCAGCGACCATCTTTGGCCACATGCCAGGCGCTGTCATCGAAGTTCGGGTTGGCCCAGCCTAGCTTGCCGTCGGGGTCGTCGCCGAAGTGATAGCAGATGAGGGCAGCCTGTTTGGCTTGTTGTGCGTGACAAATCAATCCCCCAGAGACTGCGGATAGGGTTGTGAAAAGGATAAGCATTCCGGACTTGCGGGGAAGCATCCGTAAATCATACGCCGCGAGTACGTTGCGGACGACTGGGTGACGATTCAGTGGGTTAGGCATGAATAACCGTGCACCCATCTATTACCACTTAAGCAATAGCCTGAGCGTGTTTTGACATTCTTCTCGCCGATGCAGCATTTGGATTGGAGCCAGTACGTCGCCTCATGGCCTGGAGTTGTGTGTTTTCGACCTCAATCCAAATGCAGGCGCCACAGCGTGTAAGTCACAATCTCATGACCCATGGGGTCGCTTTCGCGCGAACCCTCCTTGGTGGTTTCGATGCGTGGCCGCGGCGAGGTCAGCACATCCAGGCCGTTGGCGGCGCAGATGGCATGGATGCGGAACATGTGCATGGCGTCGCTCACCACCACTATCCGCCGCAGATGGTTGGCGCGGGCAATCACCGCCAGCCTTTGCACCGATTGCGATGTGCTGGTGCTGTGAGTCTCAGGGATGATGGCCGATTCCGGCACGCCCGCGCCCATCAGGTACTGCTGGCCCACGCCTCCCTCGGTATACGCGTCGCCGCCGGGACCGCCCATGGTGACGATCAGCGGTGCGATGCCGCGGTCATAAAGGCTCTTGGCATGGTCCAGCCGCGCGCGGTAAACCGGGGAGGGTTTGCCGTCGTACTCGGCCGCGCCGAACACCACAATGGCGTCGGCGGGAGCCGCCTGGTCCATCGAAGCATAGCGATCGATGTTCCCGGCCACCCACCAGCACCACGCGGCCACGGCGGCGGCCACAACCAGCAGCCCTGCCAACGCCCATCGCGCGCGCAATCGCCGCCGGACAGGCTGCGCCTTTCGTCCTGCTCGCGGGTTTCCTGAGGCGTCCATCATCGTGCCCTAGTGTTGCAGAACCATCACAATCTCATGCGTGGGTATGGCGCCCTCGCGCAGGATCATCCAGCGGCCCGGCCCCAGCGAGAGATCGACAATCGTGGTGGGCAGTGAGCGGCCGGTGGGACCGCCGTCAATGATGAGCGGAATGCGGTCGCCGATCTGGTCGCGCACGCAGGCCGCGTTGGTGCACTCCGACGCGCCCTGAAGATTGGCCGCCGTAGCCGTGATGGGCAGCCCAAAACGCTCCACCACTGCGCGGGGGATTGCCGAGTCCGGCACGCGGATGGCCACGTTGCCGGTGTATGCCGTGGAACGCAGCGGAAGCCTGCTGCCGGCGCGCACAATGATGGTGAGCGGGCCGGGCCAGAACTTGTCGGACAGCCGGTCAAACGACACATCCAGGTCGCGGGCCAGCTCATAGGCATGCGCCGCCGAGGCGATGAGCAACGAGAGCGGCTTGTGTTTCTGCCGGCTCTTGAGCTGGTATATCTGCTCCACCGCGCGCAAGTTCACCGGGTCCACGGCCAGCCCATAGAACGTATCGGTGGGCATGGCGACCATGTTGCCCTTGCGCAGGCAGGAAACGATGTAATCGATCCGGTCTGGTTGCGGCTCATCGGGATGGACGCGCAGAATCTCCGCGGACAAGAGACCTACCCCCACAATTAGTCGTAAGATCGGAAGCTATCACAGCACCGGCCTTGGTGCAACTCTTCAAGCGCTCCGGAGGCGCCGTCACGGCGTCGGAGACCACTCTCGCCGAAAGGTCTAGAATCGGCTTGAGGTGTACGTAGTTCCCTTCCGATGCCTGTTCGCATTGTACAGAGTAAGCAGAATGGCCGGCTGAAAGAACTGCGCCGCGCTCTTGGGCACCCCGGCCGCGAGGCCCGCGGACTGGCGGGCATCGAGGGATTGAATCTGCTTGACGAGGCGCTGCGTGCGGGCCTGCGCATCCCCGCGGTGTTCCTTGCCCAGGAGGCGCACGATCCGCTGAAGGGATTGGAGCTGCCCGAAGAGCTCGAAGTGCTGAAAGTCCCTCAGGCGCTGCTGAATCCGATCCTGGCCACGGAGACGCCGCAACCCGTCGCCGCGCTGGTGGAGGTTCCCGACTGGACCTGGGCTCACGTTTTACGCGGCCGCGGCGCATGGCCGCCGCTGGTTGTAGTACTGGCCGGCTTGCAGGATCCGGGCAACGCGGGCGCCATCGTGCGCTCGGCTGAGGCATTCGGCGCCACCGGCATCGTCGCGCTCCCCGGCACCGTCAGCCTGTGGAATCCCAAGGCGGTGCGCGCCTCCGCCGGCAGCGTCTTCCGCATGCCCCAGGTGGCCGTGAGTGTGGACGAATGCTTCAACACGGTGCGCGAAGCCGGCGCACGCTTCCTCTCCACCACCGGCCGCGCCGCCGAGCCCTGCGACATGGTGTCCATGACCGGCCCGGTCGCGATCCTCATCGGCAACGAAGGCAGCGGCGTGCCCCCGCACATTGCCGCGCGCGCCGATGAACGGGTCACAATCTGCTGCCCCGGCCCGGTCGAAAGCCTGAACGCCGCCGTGGCCGCCGGCATCCTGCTCTATGAAGCCTCCCGCCAACGCTCGGAGGAGGCGGGCAGCGCTGGATCGCTCAGGGGAACCATTCGATGAGCCTGTTTGATGGACAGCCCGACGCGCCCCGAGTCTCCTCCCACGGCATGCCCGGCGTGGGCGCAGGCGCACCGCTGGCCGAGCGCATGCGCCCGCGCACGCTGGAGGACTACGTCGGCCAGGAGCACCTGCTCGGTCCGGGCAAGCCGCTGCGGGTCCAGATCGAGCGTGACGGGCGGGGCACAGGAGAACTGGGCTCCATGATCTTCTGGGGGCCTCCCGGCGTGGGCAAAACCACCCTGGCCAAGATCATCGCGGAGACCACGCAGGCCAACTTCATTGAGTTCTCCGCGGTGCTGAGCGGCATCAAGGAGATCAAGCAGGTGATGGCCACGGCGGCGCAGGCGGCCGAGATGCATTCGCGCACCATCCTCTTCGTAGACGAAATTCACCGCTTCAACAAGGCGCAGCAGGATGCATTTCTGCCCTACGTGGAGCGCGGGACGATCCGGCTGATCGGAGCGACAACGGAGAATCCGTCGTTCGAGATCATCTCCGCGCTGCTCTCGCGCTGCCGCGTTTATGTGCTGAATGCGCTTACCGAGCCGCAGATTGCCGGCCTGCTGCGCAGGGCGCTTGCGGACAAGGAGCGCGGCCTGGGCGCCCAGAACCTGAGCGCGGATGACGATGCCCTCACGCTGATCGCCGCCTACTCCAGCGGCGATTGCCGCGCCGCCTACAACACGCTGGAAGTGGCCGCGCAGCTGGCCACGGAAAGCGGCAAGCCGATCGACCGCGAGTTGGCAACGGACGCCATCCAGCAACGCGTCCTGCTCTACGACAAGTCCGGCGAGGAGCACTATAACCTCATCTCCGCGCTGCACAAGAGCGTGCGCAACTCCGATCCCGACGCCGCGCTCTACTGGCTGGCGCGCATGTTTGCCGCCGGCGAGGACCCGCTTTACCTGGCCCGCCGCGTGGTGCGCATGGCCGTTGAGGACATCGGACTAGCTGCGCCGGAAGCCCTCAACCTGTGCCTCAGCGCCAAGGAGGCCATCGACTTTCTCGGCTCGCCCGAGGGCGACCTGGCCCTGGCCGAAGCAGTTGTCTATCTCTGCCTCGCGCCCAAGTCGAACGCCGTCTACACCGCTTATGGCGCGGTCCAGGCCGAGGTGGAGCAAACCCGCCAGGAGCCGGTTCCCCTGCACCTGCGCAACGCGCCTACGCGCCTGATGAAGGAGCTGGGCTACAGCAAGGGCTATCTCTACGCGCACAACGAAGAGGATCGCGTGGCCGACATGGATTGCCTGCCGGATTCGCTCCGCGGCCGGAGCTACTACCAGCCCACCCAGGAGGGGCGCGAGAAGCAGTTGGCACAGCGCATGGAAGAGATCCGGAGGATTCGTATCGGGAAGCGGGAGCGTTGACGGGCTACCGTATACTCGCACTGTGTTTCTGGCAATCTTCAGACTCCTCGTCGCTTACTCTGCCCTATCAGCCATCGCGTCGGCTTCGTCCTCGCGCACGTCAAAGACGATTTCGTTCAGCTGAGCTTAACCGCCTCTTCGCGTCTCATGCTTCGACGGTTCATCCCCACGGATTCACGACCCATTTCGCGATGTCCGCGTAATGCTTCACGTTGCGCGTGGCCAGCGTGGCGTGATTGGCCAGCGCAATCCCAGCAATCATGGTGTCTCGCGCGTCACCTGGGCGGCCACCGAGCTTGCGCGCTGCGGCCAGGGTCGCGGCCTGCCCAGCCGCCTCCGCGTCGAAGGTCACGACGCGCTGCTGGAGAACTTCATGCAGCCAGCGCTCGAAGAAACTGGTCAGGGCCGAGCGCTTCTTCCCAACCGGCATCTGCTCAAGTCCGAAGCGTATCTCGTATATGTTGATGGAAGTTGTCCACAGCGAGGCGCCCGGCTGCCCGTTCATCCAGGCTACGACCCCAGCATCCGGACGCGGAAGCATGATCTCGGAGATGACGTTGGTGTCGAGAACGATCATGGGACGATCACGGTTCGAACTCCGGCACTTGGAGGCGCATGCCGCGAATCTCTTCAATCGGCTCGTCGAGCCAGACTCCGCTACCGCTGAAGATCGCGACGGAAGCGGTTCCGAAACCGACCTCCGGAGTTTTCCCCTCCCTACGCAGCGCGTCCCGCAGAATCTCGCGGGCCTCGGCCTCCATGCTGCGGCCGTTGCGCCTGGCGCGGCGCTGCAGGCGAGTCTTGAGCGGATCGTCGAGTTTGCGAATCAGAATCTGCGCCACGGGCCCCTCTGTCTGCTATCATGATAGCACATCACGGAATCTGAAGTTTCGGATCATCGGAACTCGGCTTCGCCGCTGGTCTTCTGCTTCCACTTGACTCCCACTACAAAAAAATCGGCCCCCGTTTTCGGCGGGGGCCAAGTTGCCTTGGTTCTCTCTGTTACGAGAGCTTTTTTGGCGGCCATCGGCGGGGGGGGCCGAAGGCGCGGAAAGTGCCTCGGGGGAGTGGCAGCGGCTTTAGGGCCGCTCCGCACCTGTCGAGGACCCAGCACCCTGGGGAGGTGCCGAGCCCTGGGCCGCCAAACTGTTTTCCATCAACCGGAGGTGCACAGTGCGGGTACGCATCGGCTTGTTGTCCTGATCGCCGGTTGCGCCTGCCTGGGCATTCGCCGCTGTCGAGGCGTTGGTCGCCTCCATCGGAACGTTGCCCAGCGCCACTGCATGCACGCGGTAGACGGGAATGTCGTGTTCCACAAGATAACGGTCGACCGCCTCGGCCAGCCGCTGGGAGTTCTGGATGCCCACCGCCCCGCGTCCGGGCGCGTGTGCTTCCACTTCAATCACGTAGCCCTGATGGCCATTCACGCTGGAGACAAGCTGATCGAGCTGTCCCTCGGCGTCCTTGGAAAGGACTGCGTTGGCGCCTTTGAACGGAATGTCCATTTCGCTTATCTGGCGATACTGGTCAATGCCGTTGACGGTGGTGTTGATCTGGTCCACGTGGCCCGATGCGCCCTGCGCAACGGTGTTGGCCTGCTGCGCCTGCGCGCCCGCCTGGGTGGCTGCCTGGTTGGCTGCGTCCGCCGTGGACTGGGCCTGCTTGATGCCGGCCTGCGCCCGCGCGTCCACGTCCTGAATGTCCTTGGCGTTCTTCGCGTTCAACTGATCCAGCTCGTTGAGCCGGTCATTGATCGGGTCGGTCTGCCTCTTCACCCACTTCTTGCGGGCGAAGGGCTGAACGCGTCCCCAGAACCCCTCCTGCGACTTGTTCTGCAGCCGCTGTTGGTTTACATCGGGGGAGGGCTGCTGCTGCGGCTGCGCCGTCGTGCTCTGATCGGTCTGCTGGGATTGCGCCGCCGCGGGAGGGGTGCTCTGGGTGGTCGCAGGCTGGGCTTGCTGGGCGCCTGCGGGAATCGCAATTGCGGATGCCAGGGCGAAAACGGCCAGACGGCCGGAAATCAATCGGTGAGCTGCAAATGCACTCATTACTTGCTCCTTTGCTATGTCTATGAATCCGCTCCGCAGGAGTCTGCGGGACCGAGCCTACTGTTCACCCCTCCTAGTGCACGGGCCGTGCCAAATGCCTTCGACGCGCAGTGGAAAACTAAATCCTTTGGAATGATAGAGAACTGGATGCCCAACCTCCCCAGGCGCAATCGGCGGGAAGGATTTTCATACCCGGGCGGGCGTAGTTTTTACCCGCGCGGGTAACTTCTACAGGGGTACGAAAGCGTTGAAAGCCGGCCCAGGTCATGCCAGAATCCGGGCTTATCCCGATCCTGAAGGAAGCGGCTGCGAGCACCGGGCCCAGTCTTGTAACCTGATCGTCAAGTGCCTCCGCCTGCGCCGGACTGATCCAGGCCGTTGGCGACTTCATCCCCTGGAGATCCCAATGAACACTTGCGACCGCGCATTGCTTGTTGCCGCTTCGCTTTTCTCCGCCGCATCCATCGTTTCCGCGCAGGTTGATCCCGCGCTCTTCTCCGACATGCGCTGGCGCGAGATCGGCCCCATACGCGCCGGACGCACCCGGGCGCTGGCCGGAGTGCCTTCAGAGCCGGCCACGTTCTACTTTGGCGCGGTGAACGGCGGCGTTTGGAAGACGACCGACGCGGGCGCGACCTGGCACAGCATCTGGAATAAGGAGCCTATCGGGCTCCATCGGCTCCATCGCGGTCTCTTTGAGCAATCCCGACACCATTTATGTGGGCAGCGGCGAGGGTTTGCAGCGCCCCGATCTCTCCACCGGAGACGGTGTGTACAAATCCACCGATGCCGGCAAGACGTGGACGCATCTGGACGCGCTGCGTGACGGACAGCAGATCGGGCAGATTGCGATTGATCCGCGAAATCCCGACCGCGTGTTTGTCGCCGTGGAGGGCCATCCCTTCGGGCCCAACAATGAGCGCGGCCTTTATCGCACCACCGACGGCGGCAAGACGTTTGAGCGCGTGCTCTTTGTGGATGACAAGACCGGCGCGTCCGAGGTGCAGATCGACGAGCAGGATCCGAACATCGTGTTTGCCGGCATGTGGCAGCGGCAGGAAGCGCCGTGGGAAAACGGCTCGTTTGGCGGCGGCGATGGCGGCATTTACCGCTCGACCGACGGCGGCGACCACTGGACGAAACTGAACGGCAACAGTGGGCCAACAGGCAACGGCCTGCCCGACCAGATTCTCCAGGTGCAGCTCACCATCTCGCCCACCAATCCCAAGCGAATCTACGGCGAGATTGCGCCGGTACACGGCCCAGTAGAACTGATGCGCTCCGATGACGGCGGCGACCACTGGATTCACGCGCCCGACAACGACTCGCGGCCCGAGGAGCGCATCGGCGGCGGCGATGTGCCGGTTCCGCTGGTCGATCCCAAGGACCCTGACACCCTTTACGTGGCCAGCATTGTGAGCTGGAAATCGACCGATGCGGGCAAGACATGGACGACTCTGCGCGGCTCGCCCGGCGGCGACGATTATCAAAATGTGTGGGTCAATCCCAACAACACGAAGATCATCGCGGTTGCGAGCGACCAGGGCGTGGTCGTATCCGAGAACGGCGGCGAGAGCTGGACCCAGTGGTACAACCAGGCCACGGCGCAGATGTACCACGCCACCGCCGACAACGCGTTTCCCTATCGCGTCTGCGGCGGGCAGCAGGATTCAGGCTCCGCGTGCGTCTCCAGCCGCAGCGACGACGGCCGCATCACGTTTCATGACTGGCATCCGGTGGGCATTGAAGAATACGGCTACGCCGCGCCCGATCCGCTCGATCCCGACATTGTTTACGGCGGCAAAGTGACGCGCTACGATCGCCGCACCGGCCAGATTCAGGACGTTGAGCCAAAGCCTCTGCGCAGCTATCGCGCCCTGCGCACGGAGCCGCTCCAGTTCTCGCCGGTCGATCCGCACAAGCTGTACTTCGCCACCAACACGCTCTGGCTCACCGCAGGATGGCGGCAAGAATTGGCGCGAAGTGAGCCCCGACCTGAGCCGCGAAACGTGGCAGCTTCCCGCGGTCGACGATGACTACAAGGACTCGCCCGCGGCCAAGGTAACGCGTCGCGGCGTCATCTATGCGCTGGGGCTTTCGCCGCTCGACGGCAACCGCATCTGGGCGGGCACTGACGACGGCCTCATCTGGACCACGACCGACGCCGGCGCGCACTGGACCAACGTGACCCCGCCCGAGCTCAAGCCGTGGTGGAAAGTGTTCAACATGGATGCCGGCCACTTTGACACGCAGACCGCCTACGCCGCCGTGAACACGATGCGCCTCGATGAAATGAGTCCGCATCTTTTTCGCACCCACGACGGCGGCAAAACGTGGACTGAGATCGACAACGGCATTCCCGACGGCGCCGCCACCAGCGCCATCCGCGAAGACCCCAAGCGCAAGGGCCTGCTCTACGCGGGCTCCGAGACGCAGGTTTACGTCATCGTTCGACGATGGCGATCATTGGCAGTCGCTGCGGCTGAACATGCCGGCCAGCTCCGTGCGCGACCTGGAAGTGAAGGGCGACGACCTGATCGCCGCCACGCACGGCCGCGGCTTCCTCATCCTCGACGACGTAACTCCGCTGCGCCAGCTTGCCGCGGCCACGGCGCAGGAGACTGCGCACCTCTACGCGCCCCAGACCGCGCTGCGCATCCGCAACGATATGAATCCGCCCACGCCGTGGCCGCCCGACATGGCCACGGGCAAAAATCCGCCGGACGGCGCCATCATCGATTACTACCTCGGGCCCGAACATCTCCGGCGTGGTCTCGCTTGAGATCGCCGGCAGCGACGGCAAGGTCATTGCGCGCTTCAACAGCAACGATCCAGTGCCGCCGCTCGATCCGCGCTATCCCGATCCCACGCTGTGGGCGCGGCCTCCGCGCATTCTCTCGGCCGCGGCGGGGCATCACCGCTTCCTTTGGGATATGCAGTACCCGCAGGTGCCGGGCATGACCACCGGACCCGACGACGATCTCGCCATTCCCCACGACACGCCCAACGCCTCCACCGCGCCATGGGTCATGCCCGGCAATTACACGGTGCGGCTGATCGCCGAAGGAAAAACCTACACGCAGCCGCTCAAAGTGGTGATGGATCCGCGCGTGAAAACGCCTATGGCCGATCTCGAGCAGCAGTTCGCGTTGGCCAAATCCATCTACGACAATCTGATGAGCTCCACCGCGGCGCTCAAGGAGATCGGCGTGCTTCGCGAGCAGTTGAAGGCCCGTTCCGGCCAGCTCATCGTCGGCCAGGTTGGTCCATCGCTCGACTCGAAACTCGACGCCATCGCCGGGCCGGAACATCGCAGCGGCTTCGGCCGCGGGCCCATGGGTCCGCCCACGCTATCGTCCGTGCGTATGCAGCTTGCGCGCCTGCTGCATTCGATCGAGAACGCAGACGATGCGCCCACGCCGGCGCAGCAGGATGCGGTTCAGCTTGTCTCCAAGCCGCTTCCCGGCATCATTGAACAATGGCAGAAGCTCAAGCAGACCGATCTGCACTCGCTCGATGAACAGCTTTTGCGAAACCATCTCGCCATCATCGACGTCGACAAGGACAAGCGGAATGCGAACGCCGAGGACCCGATCGAAATGGGCGACGAAGACTAAACGTCCCAGGCCGCTGTTACTGCCGGAGGAGTTTTGATGCGCGTCCGGTTTACCCATTTTGGAATTGACACATCGATTCCGCTGATGCGTGCCGTCTTCTCGCTCGTTCTCTTGCTGGCGTTCGCTTCGGTTCCTCTGTACTTGCAAGCGCAGAATTCAAACGGTGCGCTTCAGGGAGTGGTCCAGGACTCGAGCGGCGCGCGTGTGGCGGGAGCGCGGGTGAAGGCGCAAGCCGTCGGCTCTTCTCTCAGCCGCACAGCTGCGACAAACGGTCACGGCGGTTTTCGCATTGAGGGGCTGCTGCCCGGTCACTATCGTGTCATTGTAACCGCGAACGGCTTCGCTCAGGCCACGGCCGATGTCGAAGTGGCCGTCAGCATTGTGCGCGATCTTCACGTCACGCTGAAACTGGCAAGCGCACACGAGACGGTGAATGTTCAGGCAAGTCCGTCTTCGATCACGGCGGAAACGATTGACGCTTCGAGCGCCGTTCATGGGGGCGTGGTTGGCAGCCGCGACCTTGAAACTCTTCCCCTCCCCGCGCGCAGCTTCGCTAATATCGCGTATCTCGTGCCGGGAACCGAGCCGGTCGAGCCATCCGATCCCACCAAGGCGCGCATCACCGCGGTCTCCACCGGCGGAAGTTCCGGCTTGAACAACGAGTTGTCAGTCGACGGCGCCGATAACTCCGATGACTGGATCGGCGGCTTTCTGCAGAATTTTTCTCCCGATGGCGTTCAGGAATTCGCCGTGCGCACTTCGAATGAAGACGCCGACACAGGCTGGACCACCGCTGGATCGGTCGTGATCACCACCAAGCGCGGCTCCAATGACTGGCACGGTGACGCAGCGTTCTACGAGCGGGCGGCGGCTCTGAACGCCCGGTTCCCCATTGAGAATCGCGCGGAAACCTGCACCAATGGCGCTTGCGTGCACAATCCCAAGCAACCATTTTCCCGCCAGAATTATGTTGGCACTCTCGGCGGGCCCATCGTTCGAAACAAGGCGTGGTTCTTTACTTCATTCGAGCAGGTCCACGAGAACGCGAGCATCGCCTACAACCCCGCCAGTATTCAACAATTCGATGCGCTGAGCACAATCGCCTCTCAAGGCTTGATCCCTGGTGTATCTTCCATCGCGGTTCCGGCGAATGTTCCAATCCCTTTCCGCGATTATCTCGGCTCGATGCGTTTTGACTGGGCCCAGTCGCATAAGTCGCAGTGGTTCTTGCGTACGTCTGAAGATACTTATCTCACCCGCAACGCGTTGGTGGAACAAGGCACTCTGCCGTCCACCGGGCTGATCACGCACAACAACTATTGGAACTCGGTAATCAGCAATACTTATACTTTCAGTCCGACCTGGCTCGGCAATCTGGTCTTCGCCGCCAGCCTCCTGCACCTTACTCAGACGCGTAACTCGGATCTGGGCTTCGCGCTGGCGTTTCCCTTCAGCTCGACGGCATTAACCATCTCCGGATTCGAGACTTTCGGCGACAACCAGTTCGCCACTCCCATCACTCTCTTCCCCGACTTGCGCAATCAGGACAAATACCAATTGCGTTACGACCTGACCCATGTCGCCGGAAGTCATGCTTTCAAATTCGGCGCCGACTTGATTCACGAACCCGTACTCAGCGGCGCGTTTGCATCGACCGCCGAACAGATCATTGATTATTCGGCCAACCCCGATTGCTACGTCAATCCGCCGGGAACGGACTGCGGCGGCATCACCAGCGCGTTGCCGTTTTATGATGTTGCCCCGGCCTCGCAGTGCAATCCAGAGCCCACTGCCGCATCCGGCATCACCTGCACCTTCACTCCAGCCGGCGATGGCACCTTCTCGCAGAATGTTCAACGGCTTGCGTTCTACGCCGAAGATTCCTGGCGAACTTCCCATCACCTCACTGTCAACTATGGCCTGCGTTACCAAACCACGTGGGGCCTGTTCGAGGGATCGGGGCGAACCCAGCTTGAAAATGGCACGTATATCACGCTGCAAGCCCTGCAGATACCAATTGCGCCCACTGTGCCGCAAGATTACCGCAAGCAGATCGCGCCGCGCCTCGGAATCGCCTGGTCTCCGCATGGAAGCGAGAAGACGGTGTTGCGCGCGGGATTCGGCTTGTTCTTTAGCGATCTCGCCCAAAATGGATGGGCGACTGCGTTTCAAGGCATCAATAATTCCAATGCGACCACCGGCACATGTACCCTGACCGGCGGCGACGGCACCTATGCATTAAGTGGCGCAGGATGTCTTCAAGGCGGCGCCGCTAACACAGGCAATCTTATCGGTTCCAGTTACAAAACACCCTACGCCATTCACATTACTGGCGGAGCGCAGCACGCTTTCAACGACCACTGGCTGGCGAGCGCCGACTATACGCATGAACAGGGGAATCATGGTTATCGCGCCTTCCCGTATTCAGGCGGCGCAAATCTGTTCACTCCGCTAATTTCGACCGCGGACCCGAGTTATGCCGCGGATGAGGCGAACGTTGTTCCCAATGTGAATGTGTTCCAGTCCGACAACCGCTCCAGTTACAACGCCCTGATGTTGCATCTTCAAGGCAATATGCGCCGCTTCAGCCTGATTGCTAACTACCAGTTATCGAAGGCGCAGACGTGGGGCTGCCTGCTTGGCGAGCTTTTCGACTATGTGGACGGCGTTTGCACGCTCCAGAGCGGACCGCAGGCCGGACAACTGGATGCGTTCGGACCTGGCGATTACGGCCCTTCCGGCGAGGACGTGCGCCATCGCTTCGTGCTTGCCGGCACGGTGCATGTTCCGGGCGGTTTCGAGGTAAGTGGCGTAACTCAGCTCGAAAGTGCGCGCCCAATCACCATCACCAATGCGGACAACACCGCGCGCATCTGGGTAAATGGCGCCTATACCAGCCTGGATGAATTCCGTGGAACCCCTTATATGCAAACCGATCTGCGCGTCACCCGCCCGTTCAAATTTGGCGAGCGCTTGCAGATTAACCCATTCGCGGAGTTCTTCAATCTCTTCAACCGCAACAATCCCGGCGCGAATTTCGCCGTCAACGTCACCCAGCTTCCGGTTCCC
The DNA here is from genome assembly GCA_963771195.1 of uncultured Acidobacteriota bacterium. Lineage (GTDB taxonomy): Bacteria > Acidobacteriota > Terriglobia > Terriglobales > Acidobacteriaceae > Telmatobacter. The sequence continues at coordinate 106,167 of CAVYSS010000012.1, read as the reverse complement.
GCGTCCCAGATGCAACCGAATCAAAACGGCATCACCAACGTCAGCCAGATTTGCTCAAACGCCGACTGTTCCCGGACTGCGCCGATCACCAGCCTGAAGCAACTGGAGATCCCGGAAGGCGCGCTGGGGGATTTCTTTGGGCCCGGCACCACGGTGGGCATCCCATTCGCAGCCCAGCTTGGCGCACGCGTAACGTTCTAGAGCGGCCGGCTCCTGTACCCAGCGTATCCGTGCCCCATTCTTGCGCCTTCTTTTCGGCGCAAGGGTGGGACCCTTGGAAGTTGGACAGTCCAGATCTCTGCTTCGAGCGCGCTTCACTCCTATCGGTTTTCGCCACAGCACCCCAATCGGCTCCGTTACAATCTCGTCATTCGTTCTCCTGGTCCGCCGTTCCCTGGCAATCCCCATCTCACCGGAGTTTCAGCATGTCCGCTTGCCGCCGCGCCCTGTTCGCTTTTCCTGTTCTGCTCATTGCCGTCTCGCTCGCCGCGCAGCAGTATCCCGCTTCCCTGCTTGCCGGCCTTGAATGGCGCGACGTCGGGCCCATGCGCGGAGGCCGCACCTACGCCGTCGCCGGCATTGCATCGCAACCCGATACATTTTTGATGGGCGCGGCGGGCGGCGCCCTGTGGAAGACGGAAAACTCCGGCCGCACCTGGATTCCCATTGCCGACGATCCCGTTACCGGCATCCCGTCGAGCTCCATCGGCGCCATCGCCGTTGCGCCCTCTGACCCCAACATCATTTACGTGGGCACCGGTGAGCCTGACATCCGCAGCCAGCACAACTATGGCATCGGCGTCTTCAAATCCGCTGACGCGGGCCGCACCTGGAACTTTGTCGGTCTCAAGGATTCCAGCCAGATCGGCCGCATCGTCGTCGATCCCGCCGATCCCAACCGCGTCTACGTTGCCGCCCTCGGTCACGTCTACAACGCCAACAACGAGCGCGGCGTCTACCGCTCCACCGACGGCGGCGCGCACTGGAAGAAGATCCTCTGGAACAAGTCCGATCCCGACAACGTGGGCGCGTTCGATCTCGCGCTCGACCCCAAGCATCCGCGCACCATCTACGCCTCGCTCTGGGCCACGCGCCGCCCGCCGTGGGCCGTCTACGCGCCTTCCAACATGCCCGGCAGCGGCCTTTGGAAATCCACTGACGGCGGCAACACCTGGCATCAGCTCACCAGCGGTCTTCCCAATGACGGCTTCGTGGGCAAGATCGGCATCGCCATTGCGCCGTCCAATTCCAACCGCCTCTACGCCGTTGTCGACGATCTCGGCGCGGCGATCGCGCCCTCGTTTCGCGTGGCCGCGGCACACGGTCCCAACGCCCCCAAACCCTCCGGCGGCATCTACATCTCCGACGATGCCGGCACCTCCTGGCATCTGGTCAACAACGAGCAGCGCCTCTGGGGACGCGGCTGGTATTTCTGCCAGATGGCCGTCGATCCCGCCAACCCCGACCGCGCCTACGACATCAACACCGCGACCTACATGACGCTCGATGCCGGCAAGACCTGGGTGCCGGTGAAGGGCGCGCCTGGCGGCGACGACTACCACCAGCTCTGGGTCAATCCCCGCGACGGCAACCGCATGGTGCTATCGAGCGACCAGGGCACCGTGGTCTCCGTCGATGGCTCGCGTACCTGGAGCACGTGGTACAACCAGCCCACCGCGCAGATTTACCACCTCGCCGCCGACAATCGCTTCCCCTACTGGCTCTATGGCGCGCAGCAGGACTCCGGCGCCGTCTCCGTCGGCACCTGGTCGCGCATGGACATCCTCGACGACCGCAGCTGGCGGCCGATCTGCGAAGCCGGCGAGAGCTCGACCGTCCTGCCTGACCCCAAGGACGCCGACCTGCTCTATGGCAACGGCGACCAGCGCTGCAACAATGCGCTCAATGTGGCCGAACCCGAAGCCGGCCACATTCCGCCCTCCGACAAGTCCGATCCCTACCGCCGCACCTGGACCCTGCCGCAGGTCTTCTCGCAGGCCGACGAAGCGCTCTACTACGCCAACCAGTTCATCTTTCGCACTCGCGACCGCGGCCAGACCTGGGAGAAGATCAGCCCCGACCTGACGCGCGTAAACCCGCCCGTGCCCGCGAATCTCGATCCCGTCACCGCCAAGGACATCGATGAAGACATGACCAATCGCTTCGGCGTGGTCTACTCGCTCGGCCCTTCGCCGCTGGATGCGAAGACGGTTTGGGCCGGCACCGACGACGGCCTCATCTACGTCACTCGCGACGATGGCGCGCACTGGAACGATGTGACCCCGCCGCCGATGACGCCGTGGAGCAGGGTCACCGGCATTGAGGCCGGCCACTTCGACGCCGAAACCGCATACGCCTCCGTCGATCGACATCGCCTCGCCGACAGGCGTCCCTACATCTACCGCACTCACGACGGCGGCCGCACCTGGACAAACGTCGTCGACGGAATTCCAGACGGCGCCTACGTGAACGCGATCAAAGCAGACCCCGAGCAGAAAGGCCTGCTCTACGCCGCCACGGAGCTGCGCGTCTACGTTTCGTTCGATGACGGCGACCATTGGCAAGCGCTCCAGAACAATATGCCGGTCGTTTCGGTGCGCGATCTCATCGTCCACGGCGACGATCTCGCCATTGCCACGTTTGGACGCGGCTTCTGGGTGCTCGATCAGATGCCGGCGCTGCGCCAGATCGCCGCGCACGGAAGCGAGATCGAATCCTCCAACGCCTATCTTTTCGCGCCAGGCACTGCGTTCGCCATCCGCCAGGGTGGCCAGGACAGCACTCCGCTGCCGCACGAGGAGCCGCAGGAGAAGAATCCGCCCGCGGGCGTGGTTGCTTACTACTGGCTGAAGTCCGCACCCAGTTCACCGGTCAAGCTGGAGCTCGTCGATGCGGAAGGCAAAGTGGCCGCGTGCCTGGCCAGCGACACGCCGGTGAAGCCGGTCGATACGGAGTCCATCATCGTGCAGGCCTATTGGCTGGCGCCGCCCGCGCCGCCCTCGGCCGCGGCCGGAATGCACCGCGCCGCGCTCAGCGTCGTGGCGCCGAGTTTCGGTTTCGGCCGCCGTCTCGCGCCGCCGCCCGCCGACGCCTGCCACCCGGCGGGCACTCCGGCGCCGCAAGCTCCGCGCCCAGGCTTTGGCCGCGCCGCGCCCGCGCTCGAGCCCGGTTCGTACACGGTCCGTCTCACTGTGGACGGCCAGACGCTGACCCAGCCTGTCACCGTCAAGCCTGACCCCCGCAACCTGCCAGCCGGCGCCACGCCGCCGAGCGATGACGATGACGACGATCAATGAAGCGATGCGAGCGCTTCCCCCGGTCGCGAATGTCAAAATGTTCCACGTGGAACATTTTTTTGATTGTTTTTTATTTTTAGTTATTTACAACGAAATACTCATGCATTTTGTTAATCAATCGATGTGATTTAAATCACATTGCAGTCCGGTGATTGTCGGATGTGGCCAGAATGACGATGGCCCGGCTGGGGCTGGCGCGATTGCGGGGGTCTGGAGACCCCCGCGACAGCCGATCTGGAGATCGGCGGTACCGCTTTTCGCGGTACTGCTTCTTATAGCTTTTGAGAAATGCAGGCCAGTTCCGTTCTCACTCGTGCCGCAGCGCCCGCATCGGATCCACGCCCGCCGCGCGCCGCGCCGGAATCCAGCTCGCGCCCAGCGCCACCAATCCCAACAGCAGGGCCGATCCAATTAGCGTCGCCGGATCCCAGCTTTTGAGTCCGTAGAGCATGCTCGCCACCAGCTTGCCCAAGCCCAGCGCCGCGCACAAGCCAGCAATCATACCGACGCCCGCAATCCAAGCTGCCTCGCGCAGCACCATGCCCAGCACCATAGCATGCCGTGCCCCCAGCGCCATGCGAATGCCAATCTCGCTGGTCCGTCGCGAGACCGAATATGCCAGCATCCCGTAGATCCCGATGCCGGCGAGCACCAGAGCCAGCACTCCAAAACCCGCTGTCAGATCTGCGAAGATCCGTTCGTTTCGCATCTTCGCCTCAATCTGCTCCTGCTGCGTACGCACGTCCATCAGCGGCAGATTCGCGTCCTCGCCGGCTACAGCCTTGCGCACCGCGTCGATCAGCGCCGCGCGATCCATCCGCGACTTCAAAGCAAATGTGGCCTGCGAAATCCCATGCTGCCGCTGCCAGTAGGGCAGAAAGACGATCGGTTCGGCCTGGTTGCGCAGATCGTAATACTTGGTGTCCGCGCAAATGCCCACGATCTCCTCCTCCACCGGCTCGTGATATCCCTGCACAAACGTGCGCCCGACCGGATTCACGTTAGGAAAATACTTTTTCGCCAGCGCCTCGTTGATGACCGCAACCTTGCGCGAGGTCTGCGTATCGGTCGCGTCGAAGCCACGTCCGGCAACCATTGCAATCCCAAAGGTGGGAAAGAAGTCCGCGCCCACGTCGTTCAGCAGCACCGTAGGGTTCTGCCCATCCTTCTTGCGCGCCGTTCCCTCCGGCACGAAAGTCTGCGCGATGGCGTTCCCTGAAATCAGCGGCTCCTGCACCAGCGTTTCCCGATCCACGCCGGGAATGGCGGCCAACTTTTCTTCCATTCGTCGAAACAATGGCGTCGAAGCCGCCTCTGGATAGCGCGCCTGCGGCGGAACGATATCGAATAGAAGAAGATTGTCCGCCCGGAATCCGAGATTCACATGTCCCAGTTCCATCAGGGTGCGCGTGAACAGCCCCGCTCCCACCACCAGCAGCATGGAGAGCGCCACCTGCAGCGCCACCAGCATTTTGCCCGCCAACCCACGCCGCCGGTGGGTTGCCGTTTGCGCGGAATCCTTCAGCCCCGAGCTCACTTCTATGCGAGTCGCGGCCCACGCCGGAGCCAACCCGAACACCAGGCCTGTCGCCAGCGAGGTCCCCGCGGCAAATCCAAAGATCCTCCAATCGAATCGCGCCGCAAACGCCGGCGGCAGCCACGCATTGGAGAGCAGCCGCGGAAACCCGTTGCGCGTCGCGTAGGCCAGCGCCAATCCCGCCCCGCCGCCCAGCGCCGCAATCAGCAGGCTTTCGGTCATCATTTGCCGTACCACGCGCCAGCGCCCCGCGCCCATCGCCATGCGGACGCTCATCTCGCGCTGCCGCGCCTGGGCGCGCGCCAGCAGCAGGTTGGCCAGGTTGGCACACGCCAGCAGCAGCACAAATCCAGCCAGCCCCATCAGCACGGTGATGGGCTTGGCCATCTCCTCCGCCGAGGGATTCTGTCCCCGGCTCCCGTCCATCAGCAGCAGTCTCGGGATCGTCTTCCCACTCACCGGCATGGTGGCGCGCACCGCCGCATTCAGGGTCACGCTCAACTCTGCCGCCGCCGTCCCATCCAGCACCCCCGCCTTAGCCCGCGCCATCACCAGCACCCACCATTCATCCGTATTCGTCAGCAGCGAAGGCGACTTGGTGGCGTTGAACGGCGAGGGCGAGATCGCCGGCTGCATGCTCATGGGGAAAAACACCACCGGCGTTCCCTGCGCGGAGGACGCGCCTGTGAATCCCTTCGGCGTCACCCCCACAATCGTCAGCGGCACGGTGTTCACCAGCAGTGACTTGCCAATCACGTTCGCAGAACGCCCAAAATGAGTGGTCCAATAGCGGTCGCTGATCACCGCAACCCGCCCGCTGCCCGGCGCTGCATCGTCGGCTTCGTCAATCGCGCGCCCAAGCTGCGGCTGCACCTCCAGTGCGGAAAAATAATTGCCTGACACCATCTCCGCGTCCAGCGCTTCCGGCTTTCCATTCATGGTCACCGTCTGCCCGCCCAGCGGCTTGAACGCAAACAACTCCTCCATCGATTTGTTCTGCCGCCGCAATTGCTCGTACACCGGGTAGGAGAACGACGTCGAAACCGAATTGCCGTCGCTGTGGTCGTCCCACCAGCCCCACATGTCCACCACAACTCCGTTGTTGGTTGGCTGCGACCATTCCAGCAGCCGCAGTTGCTCCGGATGCGGCACAGTCAACCGATCCAGCAGCATGTGCTGCGCCGCAGTAAAGATGACGGTATTCGCGCCAATCCCCAGCGCCAGCGATCCCACTGCAATCGCCGTAAATCCCGGGCTTTTGGCCAGCATGCGCAGCGCATAGCGCAAATCGCCTGTGAGCTCGTCGAACCAGCGCGCGCCCCACGCCCGCCTGCAATCCTCCCGCCGCGCCGCCAGGCTGCCCAGTTCCGCCCGCGCGCGTCGCGTCGCCTCTTCGCGCGGCATCCCTCGCCGCTCCAGCTCCGCCGCGTAGCTCTCGATGTGTAACGCGAGTTCTTCGTCCACCTGGCGACTCAACTGCCGCCCAAGAAACACCGCCCGACACCACGTCTGCACCCGGCTCCGCACGCTCATCTCAGCACCTCCGCACTCAGCCTGTAGCTTGTAGCTCGTAGCCGGTAGCCTGTTTGTTGCAACTACAAGCTACCGGCTACCGGCTCACTCGTGCCGCAACGCCTGCATTGGATCCACGCCCGCTGCCCGCCGCGCCGGGATCCAACCGGCACCCAGCGCCACCAGGGCCAGCAGCACGGCCGATCCAAACAGCGTCGCCGGATCCCAGCTTTTGAGCCCGTACAGCATGCTCGCCACCAGCTTGCCCATCCCCAGCGCCGCGCCAAGACCGGCTGTCATTCCGATTGCTGCAATCCATGCCGCCTCGCGCAACACCATTACCAGCACGCTTGCCCGCCGCGCCCCCAACGCCATGCGAATCCCGATCTCGCTCGTCCGCCGCGACACCGAGTACGCCAGCACTCCGTAAATTCCAATCGACGCCAGCACCAGCGCCAGCACTCCGAAACCGCCCGTCAAATCGGCAAACATCCGCTCGCTCATGGTGGTCTGCTCGATCTGCTCCTTCTGCGTGCGCACGTCAATCAGCGGCAGGTCTCGGTCCACGCTCTGCACTGCCGCCCGCAGCGTCGGCGTCATCGCCGCCCGCGGCAGCCGCGTCCGCACCGCAAACGTCACCCCCCACGACTCATCCGGCGCCTGCCGATAGCTCAGATAGAAAATCGGCGGCGGATCCCTCCGCAGGCTTGAGTAGTGCGTATTGGCGCACAGGCCCACAATCGTGTACGTCAGTTTCTTGTCATGGGCGTCTGTGGTCCAGAAGGCCTTCCCGATCGGATTGGCGTTGCCCCAGTATTTCTGCGCCAGCGCCTGGTTCACCACCGCCGCGTATTGCGAGGTTGCTGTGTCACGCTTGTTGAAGCTGCGCCCCGCGATCATGGGAATGCGCATGGTGGCGAAATAGTCGTCGCCGACGTAGTTGTCACTCTCGACCGAGTTGTCCCCCTTCTTCACCGTCTTGCCCACCGGCACAAAGTCGTCATTCGAGTTGTCATTGGCCAGCAGCGGAACGCTCGACGCTGCCGCCGCATCCACTCCCGGCGTCGCCCTCAGCCGGTCTTCCACCCGCTCAATCAAATCCGCAACCTGCGCCGGCGGATACCGCGAAGCCGGCGGGTTGACCGCAAACAGGATCAGGTTGCGCGAGTCAAATCCCGGATCGATCCGGTTCAGGTTCACCAGGGTGCGCAGAAACATGCCCGCGCCGGCCACCAGCAGCATCGAAATCGCAATCTGAAACCCGACGATCGCTTTGCCGCCATAACCCTGCCGCCGTCGCGTGGCTGTGTGCGTAGAATCCTTCAGCCCGGTTTGCGTCTGCGTCCGCGTTGCCGTCCAGGCCGGCGCCAATCCAAACAACAGCCCCGTAACCAGCGACAAGCCTGCCGTAAACCCAAACACTCCCCAGCTGAACGCCGCCTGCATCGGCTCGGCTTCTGAAGTGGGATCCGCGGTAAAAACCAGCAACGCGTTCCGTCCCAGATACCCCAGCAACAAGCCCAGCGCGCCTCCAAGGAATGCGATGAGCAGGCTCTCCGTCAGCACATGTCGCAGAATCCGCGCCCGCCCCGCGCCCAGCGCCAGGCGCACGCTCATTTCCTTTTGCCGCGCGGTGGATCGCGCCAGCAACAGGTTGGCCAGGTTCGCGCAAGCCAGCAAAAGCACCAGTCCCACCAGCCCCAGCAACACCGCCAGCGGCTGTGCCAGTTGTCTGCCCGCCTCATTCAACCCGCGGCTTCCGTCCGTCACCAGCAGCCGTGGCACCGAGTCCTCTTTGTTCGGCTTCATGAGCGCCAAAACCGCATTCTGCAAGGCTGCGCTCAACTGCGCCTGTGCCGCAGGATCGCTCACTCCGGGCCGCGTCCGTGCCATGATCAGTACCCACCACCGCTTGGGGCTCTCCAGCAGTGAATCCGTCCAGATGTGCAATCCCAGCTGCGGCTCCAGGGCAAGCGGCGCAAACACCTCCGGCGAGGTTTGCACGCTCTTGGCTCCGGTAAATCCCTTCGGATTTACACCCACAATCGTTACCGGCTGCAGGTTCAACAAAATCGTCTTGCCGATCACCGAAGGCGAGCGCTGGAAGCGCTTCGCCCAGTACCCGTCGCTGATCGTTACTACCGGCGCCGCGCCCACTCGATCATCCTGCTCGCCAATCGCCCGCCCCAGCGGCGGTTGCACTTCCATTTGCTGGTAGTAGTTCCCGCTCACCAGCTCTGACTGCACCACCTCCGCCTGCCCGTCCACGGTCACATCCATCCGGCCCGAATCCTTGAACGCAAACAGATCCCGGAGCTCGCGATTCTCCTTCCGCAGCTCCCGGTAAATCGGATAGGAAAATGACGAGCTGGTGACGCCGTCCCCACCCTTGTCCCACTCGCCCCACACGCTGTGCACCGCGCTTGGCTGCTTCGACGTCCACTCCAGCAGCCGCAGGTCGGCCGCCCGCGGCACATTCAGCCGGTCCAGCAGCACGTGCTTGGCAATGGAGAAGATCGCCGTATTCGCCCCGATCCCCAGCGCCAGCGATCCAACGGCCACGGCGGCAAATCCCGGGCTCTTCCTCAGCATGCGCAACGCATAGCGCAGATCGCCAAGAAGCTCATCCAGAAACTGCACGCCCCACGCCCGCCTGCAATCCTCCCGCCGTGCCGCCACGCTTCCTATTTCCATCCGTGCCCTCCGCATTGCTTCTTCGTGCGGCAGCCCCCGCCGCTCCAGCTCCGCCGAATAGCTCTCGATATGGAACGCAAGCTCCTCTGAAACTTGCCGCCCAAGTTCCTCTGCTCGGAACATCGCCCGCCACCAAGTCCAAACCCGGCTCCGCAAACTCATGCCTTTTCGCCTCCGCGCCGACTCGTTGACCCGCTGACTCGCTAGCGAGCCGCCTCGCTGCTCATGATCGACCCCACCACCGCGGCAAACTCATTCCACTTGCGCGCCTCCGTGTCCAGCCTCTTCCGTCCCGCATCCGTCAACCGGTAGTAACGCGCCCGGCGATTGTTCTCGCTCTGGCCCCACTCCCCGGCAATCCACCCCTCGTGTTCCAGCCGGTACAGCGCCGGGTAAAGCGACCCCTGCTGGATTTCCAGCCGTCCGCCCGATATCTGCTGGATTCGCAGCAGCACCCCGTACCCGTGCAGCGGCCCCAGTGACACCGCCTTCAGCACCAGCATGTCCAGCGTTCCCTGCAAAAGATCGACATCCGAGCCCATCGGCACACTCTCCTAGAATGACTGGGAGAGTAATCCAGCTCTCCTAGACTGTCAAGGAGAATCAATCTGCTCTCGAAGGCAGGTCAGCCTAAAGTAAAGCCATCGGTGAACTGTGCCCGCCCAAATGTCGGGAATTCGCATTTCCGGGAAGCTGAGTCGAGATGAGCCGGCGCAGTTGAGTGCAGTTTCAGCATGGAATTCGCTGAATCTGCAAGACATCGCCGCTTTTTATTTGCGCGCCTTCTATTGCGCCTGCACGTGCAGGATTCGCAACTGGGGGTATTCGCTGTTCCAGTCCGGCGTCACGGAATCAAACGCCAGCCGGAAGTCGCGCTCGTCCCCGGGCTTGAGCGGCGCCGCCGACACCGGTTCCACGTCCACGTAGGGTTCGCGGGTCCGGACCAGTTGCATCGGCTGGACCTCGTTCTGCGCCACCTCGTTGGCCACGTTGCGGAACAGCGTCTGCACCGTGATTCCGATCACCGTCCTGGCGCCTTTGTTCGCGATGTGCCCGTCGATGTAAGTGACTTTGCCGCCGGCCAGGTTGCCGGACTCGCTCATCTGAACATTGGTTATGGGCAGGTTGGCCGCGTAGGCGTCAGGGGTGGCGGAAACGGGGACGGCGACCGGGCTCCTGCGCCCGTGTTGCAGCACCCCGACAACCACCGCAGCCACAACTATAACGATGGCCGCGGCGATCACCATCGGCTTCCAGTCGCGCTCCCCGCGATCCGCCGGGCGGATCAGTTCTGGACCACTGCTCACGAGCCGAATTCTACACCCGTCACATCGCGAGACGCCGCTCTTCCTTTCGCGCGCGAATGGGTGCAGAATTCTGCGCAAGGAGCCGATAAGGGGAACAGGAGATGACGGAGAATTCAGGAAAACTTCTGGCATCCACCCGCAATCAACAGCGTCTAACCCGGTAAGAAGGAACTCTCGATCGTTTGGCGCCGTATATTTTCCAGGACTATCGCACAGGGCCACAGGGTTCGCATTCGAGCCGAAAGGCGATGAAAGGCAGGCGCATGATGCTCTCCCCCAACCACAACGCATCCACCCCTCTGCCGACTTCGCGATCCGGCTGGCGGACCCGCCCGGTCGAAGACGTGGTTTACCAGGTGGTCACTGTAGGAGCCATCCTGGTCATCCTCGGCAGCCTCTGGCTCTTCTAGGCTGTTTGTCGGCGCGCGGCGACGAACAGGGCGCGGATGTGCCAGACCACCGTACCGAACACCACCAGTAGCACTATGGGAACCAAGGCCGGTGACAGGCGGTTTTGGCCGGCGCGCGCGGAGTGGATGATTGCGTACTGGGTGGTGAGAAGCAGCGCAGCGATCTCCAACCGCAGCCAGCCGATCATGCCCAATGTGATGGCTTCGAGCCTGGTCCGAGTGGCGGGCGTTACGCGCACGGGGTAGTTGAAGGCCTGCGGATTCCGCGCCACCAGACCCATCAGTCCAACGACAAAGGTGGCGATGGCGGGAAACAGCCACAGCATCTCCGGCGTTCCCCAACCGTTGGGCTTGCCCGCCAGATCGAAGTGGGTGGGAATGCGCGCCGGCAACGGATGCGGCCCCATCACGGCGTATGCGGTAATAGCCCACAGCGCCAGCAGGGCAGCCAAAGCGGCGTATTGCAGGAAAGTGCGCAAGAGCTCCGATCTGGACCGATTATCGTCACCATACACTGCAATGGGCCCGGTCTGCGATAATTGCCTTTCTCCGCGAATCTGCCCCCATTCGGGGCGGAACCCAAGGCCCCTCGCGGCATTCCACAAGTCAGTTCAATACCCCTTGCTCCCAGGAGATTCTCTGTGAAGCCTGCCGTTCTGCTCATGTCCACTGCCGCCCTGGTTACCACAACTCTGGTTCTGGCGCTTCCCGCCGGCGCGCAATCCGGCCCCGTTGAGCAGCCCGATAAGTACACCTGGCTTGAAGACATTCACGGCACCCGGTCCATGGACTGGGTAAAGGCGGAGGACGCGCGCACCGCAGCGGTTCTGGAAAAGGACCCGCGCTTTGCCGCTCTGGGTGCGGAAGCGCTGAGTGTGCTGGAGTCCCCGGAACGGCTGGCGAGCCCGCAGTTCCGCGGCGGCCAGGTTTACAACGTCTGGCGCGATGCCAGCCACCTGCGCGGCATCGTGCGGCGGACTTCGCTGGACAGCTACCTGACCGCCGACCCGAACTGGGAGACGGTCCTCGACTACGACGCGCTCTCCAAGGCCGACAATCAGAGCTGGGTTGGCAAAGGGGCGGATTGCCTGGAGCCCGAGGGCGAGTTGTGCCTGGTGCAGCTCTCCGCGGGCGGCGAAGATGCGGTGACCATGCGGGAGATGGACTTGAAGAGCGGGCAGTTCATCGAAGGCGGTTTTATGCTGCCGCGCGGCAAGCAGCGCGCGGCGTGGCTGGACGAGGACACGCTGCTGATTGGCCGCGACTGGGGCCCAGGAACCATGAGCCAAGCCGGCTACCCGATTACGGTGCGGGAGTGGAAGCGCGGCGAGCCACTCGGCAGTGCGAAGGAGATTTTTCGCGGCAGCATCAACGACAACGGTTACGGCGACGATGCTTCGGTCTTTGTCGACGGGCAGGGCCATCGGATCGCAGTGATCGAGCGCAGCCGGACCACGTTCACCCGCGAAATCTATTTGCTGCTGCCCTCGGGGCCAAAGAAACTGGCGCTTCCGCTCAAATCCGATGTGACAGGCCTGGCGGACGGGCAATTGCTCATTACCCTGGACGAGGACTGGACGCCGGCGGGGGCAACCAGGAGCTTTTCCCAGGGGTCACTGGTGGCCATTCCACTGGAGGCGGCGAAGCGCGATCCCGAGCACCTGAAGCCGACGGTCGTCTTTGCGCCCACAGCGCAGGAGTTCCTCCAACAGACAGCGATAACCAAGAACCATGTCCTGCTGACCACGCTGGAGCACGTGCAGGGCCGCGCCTACGTCTACACCCGTGCCGCAAACGGAAGCTGGACGCGGACGAAGCTCCCCATTCCGGACAACCAGACGGTGGGCATCGTGACCGCGAGCCGCGCGGACGATCGCTTCTTCATCGGGCTCACCGGGTTCCTGCAGCCGCCTTCGCTGTGGCTGGGCGATGCGGAGGATGGAACTTTCAAACAAGCCAAGACGCAGAAGCCGCTGTTTGACGCCAGCCAGGACGTGGTGGAGCAGCTCGAAGCGACATCGAAGGACGGAACCAAGGTGCCGTATTTCGTCGTGCACCGCAAAGACATGAAGCATGACGGGGACAACCCGACGATATTGACTGCCTACGGAGGATTTCAGGTATCGGAGACGCCGAGCTACTCCGCGACCGTGGGCAGGCTGTGGCTGGAAAAGGGCGGCGTGTGGGTGCTGGCCAACATTCGCGGCGGCGGCGAGTTCGGGCCAGCGTGGCACGAGGCCGGGCTGAAGAACCACCGGCAGCGCATCTACGACGATTTTTATGCGGTGGCGCAGGATCTCGTGGCGCGCAAGATCACCTCCACTCGGCACCTGGGGATCATGGGCGGCTCAAACGGCGGCCTGCTGATGGGCGTCGAATTCACCGAGCATCCGCAGATGTGGGGCGCGGTGGCGATCCTGGTGCCGCTGCTGGACATGCTCAGTTACGAGCACCTGTCGGCGGGCGCGTCGTGGGTGGGCGAGTACGGTTCGGCGTCGGTTCCCGCGGAGCGGCAGTTCCTGGCGCAAATCTCGCCGTATAACCAGCTCAAGCCGGACGTGAAATACCCTGAACCACTGATCTTTACCACGACGAAGGACGACCGCGTGGGTCCGGTGCATGCGCGGAAGTTCGCGGCACGGATGGAGGAGTTCGGGGAGCCGTTCTATTACGATGAAGTAGTGGAGGGCGGCCACGGAGTGGGCGCGGACAACAAACAGGACGCGCGCTTCTGGGGCGAACTCTATACGTACTTCGCGATGAAGCTGATGGACTGAAGCCGTTTGGTTTGGTCGAGTGTATCCAAGTTGCCTGGGAGCCATCCAAATCTATAGTTGAAAGGGTTCACAGAAGGTTCCTATGCAAGAGAAGAATTTCACCCGAAAGGCCGGGAAAATCGCGCCTCAGGACAAGCACCTGTCGCCGTCCATCGACGGCATTGACAAAGAGAATGTCGGCGAACGAACCAAGCAGGCACCTCCGGCCGCCTTCCAGATGGGGCGCACACAAAACGAGTCCGGCGTGATTTGGACTACAGCGATCTTCATGGCCATCTTCCATCTGGGGGCCATTGCCGCGCTATTCTTTTTCAGTTGGACCAATCTGATTGTGGCGGCAGTGCTTTATGTTCTTGCGGTCAACTGCGGAATCGGCATGGGCTATCATCGCCTGCTGGTGCACCGCGGCTACCAGGTGCCGAAAGCCGTCGAATACTTCCTGACCGTTTGCGGCACTCTGGCGCTGGAAGGCGGTCCGATTGCCTGGGTGGCGACGCACCGGGTCCATCATCAGCACAGCGACCGCCTCGGCGATCCGCACACTCCACAGGAAGGCGCCTGGTGGGCCCACATGGGCTGGATCATCACCGGCCGTGCGCTCAATACACAAACGGAGGCGCTCGCCCATTACGCTCCCGATCTCGCCAAGGACCGCGTGCAGGTCTGGTTGAGCAAATACCATTGGGTTCCATTGACCATTGTGGGGATTGGGCTGCTGTTGGCGGGAACTCTAAGGGGGGGCATAAAAGCTGGAGTGGGGCTGTTCTTATGGGGCATATTCCTGCGCGTTACCCTCGGTCTCCATGCCACATGGCTGGTGAACTCCGCAACCCATATTCACGGTGGGCGGCGCTTTCAAACCCGAGACGATTCTCGTAACAGCTGGTGGGTGGCGCTGCTTACCGGGGGCGAGGGTTGGCATAACAATCACCACGCAAATCCGGTTTCAGCCCGGCATGGTCTTGCCTGGTATGAGTTCGACCCCAATTACTGGGGCATCTGGCTGCTGGAGAAAATGCGGCTGGCGAAGCACATTCAGATTGCGAAATTCACGCGGAGAGATCCGGGCGAGACGACGAGAACGACTCACATGACAACGTCTTGATGCAGGACCGGGTGAAAACCGGTCAGGCGAAGCTGGCGCGCTTGATGGACTGGCGGAAGTCGGCGCCCTTCATCTCAACGGAGATGCACATCTCGGCGAGGCGGGAGCGCATGCGGTCGCCGATGCGGTCGCCCAGGGTCTGCTCGCGGGCGGCGCGCTCGAGATCGGTTTTGGCGCCGCTGCCGGCGGGCTGGTCAGGATAGTTGGTGGTGATGATGGTGGTCTGGCGGTTGTTGTAGCGGGTGTTGAGGATGAGCGCCACCGTATCCCAGACCCACTCATTGGGTTTCTGCGCGCCCAGGTCGTCGAGGACCAGGACTTCGGCGTTGAAAACCGGCCGGAGCAGCTCGAGCTCGGTGGTGGCCACCTGGGGGTTGTAGCTGTTCTGGATGCTCTTGAGCAGCTCACGGTAGTCCGAGAAAAGCCCTTTGACGCCGCGCTCGCGGACCAGGCGGCGAAGTACACCGACGGCGAGATGCGTCTTGCCCACGCCGATGGAGCCGGTGAAGAGCAGGCCTTTGCCGGCGGTGTCTACAGGGTAAGCCTCAACAAACTTGCGGGCGTACTGGTAAGCGCGGGCGACGGAGGGGTCGGACTCGTGCAGGACGTGAAAGCCGTCGAGGTCATAGTCCTTGTAGCGCTCGGGGACGCGGGCGGCGGCAATGCGGCGCTCCTCGCGCTGGAGTTCCTGGCAATCGCAGGGACGGGAAACCCAGAGACCGGCGGAGGACCGGACGCGGACCAGGCCGAGGCCGCCGCAGATTGGACAGGTGCTCATAGCTTGCTTCCAGCGTAGCGCAGGGAGGGGGTGTGGGCGATGGTGGAAAAGCAGGCAGCTTTCAGTCGTTAGCGGGCTGGTTGCTTACAATCGAGGGCGGTGCGCTGGGAGGCTGCGGAATGGCTCTCAAATTGAGGCGCGTTCACTGGGGGTGGGTGTGAGACGGATTTTACTTTTCACGATGATGGCGATTGCGGCAGGATTGATGGCGGCGCAGGAGCCTGGGAACCTGCCGGAGACGAAGGCGCCGGCGCCGACGCAGGCCGCGCCACAGACGACAGTATCAGGGCATCCAGCGAACGCATACTGGACGGAGCACGACAAGCAGTTAGTTACGGATTTTGGCTGGCTGGCGCATTTCAAGGAAGCAGATATGACTTTGGGACCGCCCGCGCCGGGCGAGAATCGCGTGGTGTTCATGGGCGACTCCATTACGGAGGGGTGGCACCTGGACTCGCCGAGCGGTTTTCCGGGCAAAGGGTACATCAACCGCGGCATCAGCGGGCAAACCACGCCGCAGATGGTGGTGCGGTTCCGTCAGGACGTGATCGATTTGCAGCCGAAGGTGGTGGTGATCCTGGCGGGAACGAACGACATCGCCGGGAACACGGGGCCGATGACGCTGGAGGAGACGGAAGGGAACCTGATGGACATGGCGGAACTGGCCACTGCGAATCACATCAAGGTGGTGCTGTGCTCGGTGACGCCGGCATACGACTTTCCGTGGGCGCCGGGATTGCAGCCCGCGCCGAAGATCGACATTCTGAATGCGTGGATCAGGGGATATGCGATGGCGAAGGGGCATGTTTACGTTGATTACCACTCGGCGCTGAAGGATGCCGAGGATGGGCTGCCCAAGAACCTGAGCCACGACGGAGTGCATCCCAATGAGGCGGGGTACGCGATTATGGCGCCGCTGGCCGAGGCGGGGATTGAGAAGGCGCTGAAGTAGTAGCGGAGTTTGCGGAGTTGAGTGCTGAACGGGCTCCCAGGTCCCAAAAGCGGGACCTGGGGCACCCCGTAGAAAAAGAGAGCTCCGCCGTCAGTTGGTGCTGGGCGCAGTGGCCGGCGGGGCGGCCGGAGCCTCGGCGGGAGCCGCGGCAGGCGCGGCGGCGGGCGTGGTTGCCGGTGCAGCCGGAGCCGCACTGGCGAAGGAGCGGATGTACTTGATCAGATCGCGCACCTCGTCATCCTTGGCGCGGGAGGCGTCCTCAGGCGGCATCTTGTCTTTGCCTTTGCGGATCGTATCGTAGAGCTGCTGGTCGGTCTTGCCGGCAAGGGTGGCGGGATTGGTCCAGTCGTCGAGGGTGAGGCTCATGCTGGTGGCCAGGTCGGTTTTGCCGTTGCCCGTGGCTCCGTGACAAATGGCACAGTCAAAGCTGTACATCTGCTTGGTGCCCGCCCTGGCAGGCTGGACCTCAATGGTGGCAGGTTCGGCCGCCCCGGTGGCGGGCTTTTTCGGTTTTTGCCCGGAGGACGCCGGGAGGAATGCCAAGACGAGGAGAGCGGGCGAGAGGAGCAGAGGCTTCAGCATGGTGGTCTCCTCAGTTGCCGGTGCAAGCGAAAGTTGCGGCATCGAGCAACTGATTTTTGAGTTCGCCAGCCATTATAGGCCGGAAAAGTCACGTTGGGGAGTGACGTGTGCAATTGCCAATGGCTCGCGGGTGCCTTAAAATAAGCAGATTGCAGGAAAGGTGTTTTCAACCAGAGATGCCCAAGGAGAAGATTCATCCCAATTATGCCGCGGTGCGGGTGTTATGCGCCTGCGGGAACCATTTTGAGACGCGCTCGACGCACAAGGGCGACATTCACGTGGAAATCTGCTCGGCGTGCCACCCGTTCTTTACCGGCAAGCAGCGGCTGGTGGACACAGCCGGCCGGGTGGAGCGGTTCCGCCGGAAGTATGCCAAAGCGGACTCGCAGACAGCCAAGGCGGCAGCCAAGTAGTTGCTGCAGCTGGGCTTTTCAGGCTAGAGGCCTCCGCCGCGGCGGGGGCCTTGGCGTGTTTAGGGAACGACAGTTCACAGTTCTGAGTTCACAGTTCACAGTTTCCGCTTCAGAATAAAGCCGGGGCAGCGGGAAACAGGGGTGACCGGACAACTGTGGACTAAGAACTATGAACTCGGAACCATGAACTGCGAACGGAAGCCATGACCCAACGGGGATTCACGGTGAAGAAGCACTGGGACAATCCGGTGGAGCACGGTCGCCACGGCGACCCCGAGGGAGCGCGGGTGCCTGCGGAGGTGCGCATCGGCAAGGTGCTGGTGCAGCCGGCCACAGTGTTGGCGCCGATGGCGGGTGTCACCGACACCGTGTTCCGGCGGTTTATCCGCCACGCGAGTTTGTTCACGACAGGGACCGAGGAAACGCCCGGGATCGAGGCGGAGATCACCAATGTGCAGTCGGGGTGCGGGTTGCTCATGACCGAGTTCACGTCGGCGGATGGGCTGGCTCGGATGCGGGAGTCAAAGCGAAAGCGCTACCTGACCTACTACGACGACGAGCACCCAATCGGGGCGCAGTTGTTTGGGTCCAATCCACAGACGCTGGCCGAGGCGGCGCGGATTGTCGAGGACACCGGCTTTGACACGGTGGACCTGAACCTGGGCTGCCCGGCCAAGCGCGTGGTGGGGTGCAACGGCGGCTCGGGGCTGCTGCGCGACCTGCCCAAGATCGGCGAGATCTTCCGGGCGGTTCGCAGCGCAGTCCGGATTCCGTTCACGGTGAAGTACCGGATGGGCTGGAACGACGCGCAGATTGTGTGCGTGGAACTGGCGCGCATGGCGGAGGCCGAAGGGCTGAACGCCGTGGCGCTGCATGCCCGCACGCGCGAACAGGGCTACACCGGCCAGGCGCGCTGGGAGTGGATTGCGGCCATCAAGCAGGCGGTCGGCATCCCGGTGATCGGCAATGGCGACATCCGCACGCCGGAGGACGCCGTGGCCATGATTGCGAAGACCGGCTGCGATGCGGTGATGATCGGACGCGCTGCGCCGGCGAACCCGTGGATTTTTCGCCAGATTGCGCAGTACACGGCCACCGGAGCATACGAACGGCCCACGGTGGAGGACCGCTACCGGATGATCCGGGCGTACTTCAAGATGCTGCTGGACGAGGCAGAACTGGGCGTGGACGACCGCAATGCGGCCATTCGTGAAACGGCGGGCAAAATGAAGCAGTTTGCCTCCTGGTTTACGCACGGGGTGCCCGGCGGGGCCAGGCTGCGGGCGGCCATCTACCAGGCGAAGACCGGCGCGGCGGTGCTGGACCAGGTGGATGCATTTTTTACGGCACAACCGGCCGGGGGAGCGTCTGGAGAAGCGGTGCCAGATGAGACCGATGCGTACCCGGACGGGGCGCTGGTGTGCGATTAGAGCTTGGATGAACTACGATTTGTGATCGGGCTCACATTTATCAAGGTCTCATCCGTGAAAATATAGCTCAATGATGCTCGACACAACTGCCTTTGTGGGGGAAGAAGCTCTGGTGAAGGTGCTGCGGGAGCGCTCCACTCCGCTGGATTGCGGCGACGGCCGGGTGCTGTTCCGGCAGGACGACTCGCCGGACGGGCTCTACATCGTTCACGACGAATGCGTAAACCTGAGCATGCGCTTGCCGGGCGGCGAGCTGGTGATGGACATTCCGGCTCAGCCAGGTTCTCTGCTGGGCTTGCCGGGGTGTGTCAGCGGGATCGGGTATTCGCTCTCGGCCACGGCGCGCAAGGGCGCCCAGGTGAGCTTCGTCAGCCGGGAGGAGTTTTCGCGGATGATGCTCCAGGATCCGTCGATCGCGATGATGATCCTGAAGGTGCTGGCGACAGAGGTAAGGACAGCGCGCATTGCCGCCGCGAACCTCAAAGCCCGAGAATCGCATGCTCTGCATCGTCAGGAATCACCGGCCTGACGAGCTCGCCTGATTCACAGTTTTCAATTGACAGTTTGGCGTGTGCTTCGTAGCCAGTAGCTCGTAGCCTGAAGCTCGAATCTACCGGCTACAGGCCTTTTCCCTCCCTCTCCAGCGGCCCGCGGTCCCTGGCATCTGGTCCGGGTGCTTGCTCCCTGCATTTACCATCCTTGTTGTGCCCGGACTCGACGATGAAGTGAAATGGGTGCGCGGGGTGGGGCCGCGGGTGGCGGAGCTTGTGGCCGCCAAGGGCATCCATACCGCCGAAGACCTGCTCTATCATCTTCCCTTCCGCTACGAGGACCGGCAGAATCCGCGCAGCCTGGACGAGCTGAAACCGGGCGAAATGGCCAGCGTGATCGCCGAGGTGCGCGGTGCGGCGCTGTTGCGCACGCGGACGATGCCGCTGTTCGAGCTGACCCTGGGCCAGGGCCGGCTGGCGATGAAGTGCCTGTGGTTCCACGGCACCTGGTTGAAAGACAAGTTTCATGCAGGGCAGACGGTGGCCGTGTTCGGCAAAGTCGAGCCGTCGCGCTCGTCGCCGAACTTCAAGATGACTCAGCCGCAGTTCGAGATCCTCCCCGATGCCAGCGAGGATGCCGAGACGCGCATGTTGGAGGTTGGCCGCATCACGCCGGTGTACGAGTCGCTGGGCGGCTCGCGGCTGGCCTCGCGCTGGCAGCGCAAAGTGATTTTCCATCTGCTGGAGAGCCTGCGCGGGGCGATTGCCGAGTGCCTGCCGCCGGCGCTGCTGGAGCGGATGGCGCTGCCGGGGCGCGAACGGGCGCTGGCCGAGGTGCATTTCCCGCCGGAAGGCACGCCGATGGCGCAGTTGCAGGAGTGGGCTACGCCGGCGCATCGCAGGCTGATCTTTGAGGAGCTGTTCTTTCTTCAACTGGGCCTGGAGTTAAAGCGCCGGAAGATGCGCGAGCGTGCCGGAATTGCCTTTGAGACCACGGACAAGGTGCGGGAAGCCATCCGCGAGGTGCTGCCGTTCCATCCCACGGCGGCGCAAAAGCGCACCCTGGGAGAGATTGTGGCCGACATGCGCACGCCCTCGCCAATGCGGCGGCTGCTGCAGGGCGATGTGGGGTCGGGCAAGACCATCGTTGCGTTCCAGGCCATGCTGGTGGCCATCGAAAACGGCTACCAGGCGGCGCTGATGGCTCCCACTGAGATTCTGGCGACTCAGCACTACCTGGCCGCGAGGAAGCTGCTGGAAAAATCATCCCGCAAATACTGCATCGTGTTGCTCACGGGCTCGCTCGATGAAGATCGCAAGCGGCACAACCGCGGGCTCATCAATCGCGGCGAAGCGCAACTGGTGATCGGCACGCATGCGCTGATCGAGGAGAAGGTAGAGTTCGACCGGCTGGGCCTGGTGGTGGTGGACGAGCAGCACCGCTTCGGGGTGATGCAGCGGTTCAAGCTGATGAAGAAGCCGCGGCCGGATGGAACCGACGTGGCGGAGCCGGATGTGCTAGTAATGACGGCCACGCCGATTCCGCGGACGCTGGCGCTCTCGCTTTATGGCGACCTCGACGTGAGCGTTCTGGACGAGCTGCCGCCGGGGCGCACGCCGATTGTGACCCGCCGGGTGCCAGACGAGCGCGCGGCCGAGGTGTGGGAATTCGTGCGCAAGCAGGTGAAACTGGGGCGGCAGGCGTACGTGGTCTATCCGGTGATTGAAGGCGCGAAGGACGATCAGCCGGAGTTTGACTTCGCGCACGATGGACCGTTGTTCGACCAGTCCGGGAACCAGATTCCCTCCCAGGTCCCCAAAAGCGAAGGACCCTTCGACAGGCTCAGGGCAAACTCCGGAGCGCCCGCGATCAGGAAGGGCAAGACCGGCGAACTTTTTTCCGATGCGGTAAAGGAAGCGAATCCTCAGGCGCGCTCCGGGCTGAAGTCGGCAGTGGAGATGCACGAGAAGCTGCGTACGGGCCCGCTGAAGGGATTGCGCGTGGGGCTGCTGCACGGGCGGCTGGACGCCGACGAAAAGGAAGTGATGATGCGGCGGTTTCAGCGCGGGGAGATCGATGTGCTGGTGGCAACCACAGTCATCGAGGTGGGCGTCGATGTTCCCAATGCGACGGTGATGGTGGTGGAGCACGCGGAGCGCTTTGGGCTGGCGCAGCTTCATCAGTTGCGCGGGCGGGTGGGCCGCGGCGCGGCCAAGAGCTATTGCATCCTGATGACCGGCGCGCGCGTGAGCGAACAGGCTGAGGAACGGCTCAGCGCAATGGTGCGTACGCAGGACGGTTTTGAGTTGGCAGAGCTGGACCTGAGCATGAGGGGCCCGGGCGAGTTCTTCGGCACCCGGCAGGCGGGTTTGCCGGAGTTCCGCGTGGTGGATCTGCTGCGCGACCGGCAGATGATCGAGCTGGCGAAGACGGAAGCGGAGAAGTTTGTCGAAAATCCGAGGAAGGAAGCCACGGAAGCAGAAGCGAGACGAGTCTTTGAAACCCTCAGGAAGACGTATCAGCGGCGCTACGGGTTGGTGGAAGCGGGCTAAGGCGTGCGCGCTGGTCGGGCGCGGCCCTTTCCGCGCGCCGCCAATGGGGCTATGATTTCCGGCGGAGAGAGCTTATGTCGCAGTATGTCTTCCAATGCCTGGATTGCAATCGGGAATTCTCACAGAGATTGCTCATTTCAGAGTTTGAAAAGGGCGGCGTGACCTGCCCGCATTGCGGCGGCAAGAATGTGACCCAGCGCGTGGAGGCATTCTCGGCGGTCACGCCGCGCAAGAGCTAGTCGCCGGCAGGCATTCATTTCCAGGCTGCCGATTTGCCACAGGGTTCGCGCAGGTACTCCTGCCGCTCGAGCGAAGCAGGAGGAATGCTGTGCGCCTGCTGACCGCGCCGTGGAGACGCGAGGGGCCCGGGCTGCGTGTGACGCCGGCAGATCGCTTCGCCGGTCGGCAGCGGTTGACATCCGCAGACGCAGGACTTACGGTATCCTCAATCTTTGATTTCATTTCCCCGGATGTCCTTGCAGTTTGAACCGCGCCCGCGTTGAGCCGAGTCCCCCCAACCTGCTGATTTGGATCCGCCTCGCTGCGCGACACACCTCGAGCGGCCCATGCGGCCGATCCCAATTTCCAAAGGAGCATCGATATGGCAACCTCCACGAAAAAACACGCAGCCTCCGCGCGCCCGCGTGCACGCAAGACTAAATTCTCAGATCCGCTTCTGATGCTGCCGATCCGCCGTCCCTCGGAGCACGGCGCGTACGGCTGGCAACGCGATCTGCCCGACTCGCGCGACTTTCTTTTTGCGGCGCCGCTGCTTCAATTCTCGAAAGGGCTGCCGCAATCGGTCAATCTCCGCTCCAAGTGCCCGCCCGTCTACAACCAGGGCCAGCTTGGCTGTTGCACCGGGAATGCCATTGCCGCCGCCATCGAATTTGACCAGATGAAGCAGGGCAATCAGGCCTTTATCCCCTCGCGGCTATTCATCTATTACAACGAGCGCGTGATCGAACACACTGTGCCGCAGGATTCCGGCGCGCAGGTCCGCGATGGCGTCAAGTCAGTGGCCAAGCTCGGTGCGCCGCCCGAGACCGACTGGCCCTACGACATCGCCAAATTTGCCGACAGACCTCCGGCGAACGCCTACTCCGACGCGAAGAAGGATCTGGTCAAGTCCTATTCCAAGGTGCTGCAGAACCTGACGCAGATGCAGGGCTGTCTCGCCTCAGGTTATCCGTTTGTCCTGGGATTCACGGTGTACGAGGGCTTCGAAAGCCCTGCCGTGGCAAAGACGGGCGTGCTGAATATGCCCGGCTCAGGCGAAAAAGTGGTGGGAGGCCATTGCGTGATGGCGGTGGGCTACAACAACACCTCCCGCACATTCCTCATCCGCAACTCCTGGGGCGCAAGTTGGGGCCAGAAGGGCTATTTCACCATACCCTACGAGTACCTTCTCGACTCGCAGCTTTCCAGCGACTTCTGGACCATCCGGTCGGTAGCGGGCTGACGAGCGCCGGGCAACTCGCGATTGGCCCATCAATCTGCTTCCATGAGAATGCGGGGAATTTCTCGCGCCAAAGCTTCATTCGGTGACAGCAATTGGGCGAAATCCCCGCATCTTCGCTCACCGGCCGCGGAATCCTCCGCGAAACCCTCCGCGGAAGCCGCCGCCAAAACCCGGCCGTGCCACGGGCCCTGAGCCGCGATACCCGAAGGCTCTTCCGGCGACCTGCGGTGCTCTGTAGCCATAGCCGCCGTAAGCGCGCGGCGCCGCGTAGCCTGGCCGGTAGCCGTAATACGGCCGCACGCCGGCATAGCCGCGGCCCACGTACCCGGGGCCGTAACCGTATGCGCCATACGCGACCACGGGCGGGGGAGCAACGACCAACGGCGGCGGCGCATCGTACATGGGCGCCATGGCAACTGGAGGCGGCGCCGGCGCGTAACTATAATCCGGCTGCGGCGGGGGATTGTCATAGGCCATCTGCGGCGCGGGCTGCGGTTCCTGCCCTGGCTCATCCGGCTGCGGAGCATAGGATTGGCCGCCGCGCGGGATCAGCCCGTAGGGGTCGCGCTGCGGCTCCTGCACGTCGGGCACCTGGATATCTTCCATCACCCGCAGCGTCAACTGCGTTTCGGCTTTCAGCGTGGGCCGCGGACCGCGGCGCGGGAGCTCGATCAGATCAATCGGCCACAATACCGGGATCATCCACGTGATGGTGTCGCGCACCGCGTGGCCTTTGCCCAGAATTCTTCCGTGCTGGTCGATTTTGTACCCGGGAACATCCACCACCTTGGCTTCAATGGGAAACTCCCTGTCGCCCACGTACAGCCGGTCGAAGTCGAGCTGCATCCAACCCTTGCCTACAAAATGGCCGGGATTTTTGTAGTCGGACAAAGTGCCGCCGAGAACGCTGCCGTAGGGCAGCATCATGTTCCCGAAGCGGCGCTCTACCTTGCACAGCACGGGATCGCCGACGGCAGTATTGCGCGAGGAGATGCGGCTGTCACCGGTGTCGCAGGAGACTAAGGAGCCGGCGGGAATCAGATGTTGGCCGGCATCCGCAAAGAGCGGCGGCGCCAGGAGAACGGAGAGAACCACGATTGCAGTGCGCTTCATACCCTGCCTCCGAATGAGCGCAGCTCTATTGTGCTGCTCCCATCGTGTGATTTTTTTGATAGGAACCTTCGATGTGAGAAAAAACCGATTAAGCTTCCCGAACCCGAGGTGCAGAGGAAAGTTTCGAGAGGAAGAAAAAGAATTCGAATGGGGCTGTTACCACGGGAAAGGAAAATCGTCGGGCGAAGGGATTTTCGCCTGCTTTCCGTAGAATAGAAGCAGGCCAGCCTTTCCGCACCAAGCCTGACAAGGTTCCCTCGATCGCCGGCCCCAGGAAATCATGACGACTGCGCGCCAACATCCGTTACACAAGATTCTCGCCAACCGCATCGCCATCATCGACGGCGCGATGGGAACCACCATCCGCACCTACGGCATGAAGGAAGCCGACATCCGCGGCTCGCGGTTCAAAAACGCCTCTAAGGACCTGCTCAACAACGGCGATCTGTTCTCGCTCACGCAGCCCGCCATGATCGGCGATATTCATCGGCGCTTCCTTGAGGCCGGCGCCGACATCATCGAGACCAACACCTTCGGCGCTACTTCGATCGCACAGAGCGAGTTTTTCCGCGAAGACCCCCGCGAGCGCGGCGGGCGCAAGAATCCCGAATTCTACGAAGGCATCATTGAGGACGAGTTCCTCAACCAGCTCGCCTGGGACATCAACGAGCAATCCGCGCGCCAGTGCCGCGAATGGGCCGATCGCATCGCCAACTCGACTGGCCGCCAGCGCTTCGTCGCCGGCGCCATCGGGCCGCTCACCGTCTCGCTCTCGAATTCTCCCGATGCCGACGATCCCGGTTTCCGCGTCGTCACTTTCGACCAGGTGAAAGCCGCCTATGCGCAGCAGGTGCGCGCTCTCATCGCCGGCGGCGTCGATCTGCTCCTGGTTGAAACCATCTTCGACTCGCTCAACGCCAAGGCCGCGCTGGTCGCTATCCGCGAAGTCTTCGATGAAGACGGCCTGACGGCGACGGGCAAGGAACTGCCCATCATGATCTCAGCCGCCGTTGGCCGCGGCGGAGAAACCATGATCTCCGCACAGACCGTGGAGGCATTCTGGACGGCTGTGGAACATGCGCGCCCATTTTCCGTCGGCCTCAACTGCTCGCTCGGCCCCGATCTGATGTATTCGTTCCTTTCCGATCTCGCGGAGCGGGCGCACGTTCCCATCTCGTGCTATCCCAACGCGGGATTGCCCAACCCGCTTTCGCCCACCGGCTTCGATCTTCAGCCTGCGGACATGGCGCGCTATCTTTCCAACTTCGCCAAGGACGGCCTCATCAACATCGCCGGCGGTTGTTGCGGCAACACTCCGGAGCACATCGCGGCCATCGCAAAGGCGCTAGATGGGGTGCACCCGCGCGACATAAGCGAGGCGGCGCAGCCGGAATACGCACCTCTAGGTTCCGTAAGCATTCCCGCCGAAGTTGCTCCAGATTTCCGCCCGCTCTGTCTTTCCGGATCGCAGCCATTCCGACAGCAGCAGGGCACATTCATCATGATCGGCGAACGCACCAATGTCGCCGGCTCGCCCAAATTCGCCAAGCTGATCAAGCAAGGCAAATTCGAAGAGGCCGTCAGCGTTGCGCGCCAACAGGTGGAAAACGGCGCCAACGTCATCGACATCTGCATGGACGAGGGCATGATCGACGGCGTCGCGGCCATGACGCGCTTTCTCACGCTGCTGGCCGCGGAGCCTGAAGTAGCCAAGGTTCCCTTCATGATCGATTCCTCCAAGTGGGAGGTCATCGAAGCCGGCCTCAAGTGCCTTCAGGGCAAGGGCATCGTCAATTCCATTTCGCTCAAGGAGGGCGAGGCCGTTTTCCGCGCGCATGCCCTGCATGTGCTCAAATACGGCGCAGCGGCGGTCGTCATGGCGTTCGACGAGCAAGGCCAGGCCGCAACCTTTGAAGACCGCATTCGCATCTGCGAGCGTGCCCACCGCATCCTGCTCGAAATCGGATTTCCGCCCGAAGACATCATCTTCGATCCCAATATCCTCACCGTGGCCACCGGCATGGAGGAGCACAACAACTACGCCGTCGATTTCATCCGCGCCACGCGCTGGATCAAGAAAAACCTGCGTCACGCCAAGGTTTCCGGCGGCGTCTCCAACATCTCCTTCAGCTTCCGCGGCAACAACAAGGTTCGCGAAGCGATGCATTCCGCCTTCCTCTATCACGCCATCGCCGCGGGCCTCGACATGGGCATCGTTAACGCCGGCATGCTGGAAATCTACGAAGAGATCGAGCCCGAGCTGAAGGAGATGGTCGAGGACGTACTCCTCAATCGCCGTCCGGACGCGACGGAACGGCTCGTTGCACTTGGCGAAAAGCTCAAGTCCGCGGCAACAGGTACGGTCGAAAAAAAGACCGAAGAGTGGCGCCTCGGTTCAGTTGAAGAACGCATGTCGCACGCGCTGGTCAAGGGTATCGACGATTACATCGAAGCCGATACCGAAGAAGCGCGCGCCAAACTCGGCCGCCCGCTCGCCGTGATTGAAGGCCCGTTGATGGCGGGCATGGGCGTGGTCGGAGATCTCTTTGGCGCGGGCAAAATGTTCCTGCCCCAGGTGGTCAAATCAGCGCGCGTCATGAAGAAAGCAGTCGCCTATCTTACGCCATTCATGGAAGCCGAAAAAGCCGCCATGGCCGCGGCCGGGCAGCAAGTACGCAGGCATGGCAAAATCGTGCTCGCCACAGTCAAAGGCGACGTCCACGACATCGGCAAAAACATCGTGGGCGTGGTGCTGGCCTGCAACAACTACGAAGTCATTGACCTCGGCGTCATGGTTCCCTGCGAGCGCATCCTGGAGCGCGCTCGCGAGGAACAGGCTGACCTCATCGGCCTCAGCGGCCTCATCACGCCCTCGCTCGACGAGATGGTTCACGTGGCCCGCGAGATGGAGCGCCAGGGATTCAAGCTGCCGCTGCTCGTCGGCGGAGCTACCACCAGCCGCGCGCACACCGCCATCAAGATTGCGCCGCACTACAGCCAGCCCGTGGTTCACGTGCTCGATGCCAGCCGCGCCGTGCCCGTCACCACCAGCCTCCTCGGCGATGGCAGAGACGAGTTCATCGCGCGCCATCGCGCCGAGTATGACGCGCTGCGCAAATCGTATGCGTCCCCGCGCCAGCAGCTCGTCCCCATTGAGATCGCGCGCGCGCGCCGCACGCCCATCGATTGGCTTTCCGACGACGTTCCTGCGCCGTCGTTCTCCGGCGTGCGCGCGCTCGACGATTTCCCTCTCGCTACCCTCCGCGAATTCATTGACTGGACGCCCTTCTTCCACGCCTGGGAGCTGAAAGGCGTTTACCCGCGCATTCTCGAAGACGCAAAACAGGGCGAGCAGGCGCGCCAGCTCTTCGCGGAAGCCAACGTCACTTCTCGACCGGATCGTGAAAGATAAACTGCTCACCGCGCGCGCTGTCTACGGCCTGTTCCCGGCTGCCGCAATCGGGGACGACGTTGAGCTCTACACCGACGACTCCCGCGCGCAAGTCCTCACGCGCTTTCACTTCCTCCGCCAGCAAGCTGACCGCGAAGGCTCGGAGCCGTGCCGCTCGCTCGCCGACTTCATTGCGCCCTCTGAGACCGGCCTTCCCGATCATATCGGCGCTTTCGCCGTCACCAGCGGCATCGGCCTGCGCGAGCTCACGGCAACGTTCCGCGCCGCGCACGACGACTACAACGCCATCATGGCCGAGGCCATCGCCGACCGCCTCGCCGAAGCCTTTGCCGAGTGCCTGCATAAGCGCGTGCGCGAAGAGTGGGGCTACGGCTGCAGCGAGAATCTCTCGCACGAAGAACTGATCCATGAGAAGTATCGCGGCATCCGTCCCGCGCCCGGCTATCCCGCCTGCCCCGATCACACGGAAAAGGCCACTATCTGGCGCCTGCTCGATGTCGAAGCCAACACCGGTATTCAACTCACCGAATCGTTCGCCATGTGGCCCGGCTCCAGCATCAGCGGCCTCTACTTCGCGCATCCGCAGTCGCGCTACTTCACCCTGGGCAAAATCGGCCGCGACCAGGTGGAGAACTACGCGCTGCGCAAGGGCATGAGCGTCGCGGAAGTGGAGCGATGGCTCGGCCCCAACCTCAACTACGATCCCGCGGCTGAGCCGGTAGCGACCCCCGCCTGATTCACGCCTTCACTTTTTCACTCGTCACTTCTTCACCCACAAACGCGGGTGCCCCATCCTTGAAGACATCGGCCCGGACCGCGCTCGCGGTCCGGGCCAACGGTTGTGTCCCGCCTATTTGCAATCCGGGCAGAACGGGCAGTTCTCGATCGGGCAGTCCTTGCAACCGCACTTCGCCTGCGACGAAGCCTGCGCCATGGCGCCGGCCGCCAGAACTCCCACAAGCGAAAGCATTACCAATGTGCGCTTCATAAGATTCTCCTTGTCGTTGAAACAGCAGTGGAGGCGAGCCTTGCGCCATCGCGCAAAGCTGCTTCGGTGCGCTCAGTTTCAGGAGTGGTCTAGATCCGCAACAAGCGATTGAGAATGTATCGCGGGGGAGAACTGGAGACAATCGGCCCATCTGGCGTGGTTGCCACCGCGCGCTCGGCGTCTGCGCGTAACCCAGCCAGCGCGACAAACTGCGCACGCATACTCGGCTTCGGGTTTAGCCGCACGGCGATGGGCCCGACCAGCTGCGGGAGCCCGCAATTGCAGCAGTCCCGCAGGCATTCGTTCGACGCCGCGAGCCGCGCCATTGGGCAATCGGCGCTCGCCTCGGCCACGCCCATGGGGCAAATCGCTGAGGCGGCCGCTGCGCGCAATGGGCACGTCAGCGCCCCGACCGTCGGCAACCCGGCCAAAAGCGTGGCCACAATTAACGCTGCGAATTGGACCATCCGCTTCATTCGACTGCTTTGAACTATAGACCCTTCGGAGCCCGATCGGTGAGCAGAATCGCGGGTGCCCCATTCCTGACCGCGCTCGCTGGCTACTTGATCTCCACCAGCCCCTGGTGCGGCGTCAGCATGTCTTCCTTGCGCATCACCATGCCGGTCGCGTTCAGGCTGGCCAGCTCGAACCCGTGCCCGTGCGTGATCGCGTCCGTGGGGCACGCCTCCACGCAGTAGCCGCAGAAGATGCACCGGTTGTAGTCGATGTTGTAGACCTTGGCATACCGCTCCGACGACGAGATACGAGTCTCTGCCGTGTTCTCCGCCGCCTCAATATAAATGCAGTTGGCGGGGCAGGCCGCCGCGCAAAGGAAACAGGCCACGCACTTCTCCAGGCCGTTCTCGTCCCGCTGCAGCACGTGCGCGCCACGATAGCGCTGCTCGAACTTCGCCCCCTTGAGGGGTCCCGCGCCATCGGGATAATTCTCCACTTGCGTCGGCTGCAGCATCTCCCCAAACGTGATGCTCATGCCCTTGGCGATGCCCGCAATGTTGCGCACAATCGACATACCGCTAGTATACGATGGTCCGCAAAGGTTCATTGCGATGCAGACTCGATGGATTCCACTCCTGGCAACGGCACTGATCTGCGCGGGCGCCGCGCCGGTCGCACACTCTCAAAACGATCCCGTTCTCAGTGCCTACGTAAGTTGCACATTCACTGACGGGCTCCAGATCGTCCAGGTCGATCCGCTGGCGCCCGGTATCAGTTCCCGCCCCGTGGAAACCGACAAGGGGGTGCGGCAGATCGACCTTGAAGCCGGCGTTCGCATCATGTTTGCCTACCCGGACACTGATTTTTACGCTAACGTGAAAGCTGAGCGGCTCCCGTCGGCGCGGTTCGACGAGCTCAGGCAGGCCCTTCTCGAAAACTTCAACTTCATGGCGCATGGGAATACCATCAACAACGCGATTAAGTCGCCTGTGAACGGCTTCGAGGTGCACGGACTCGACCGGGAAAAGCTGGAAGGTGGGGTTCTTGGAGTCTACCTCCTGTTCGATCGGGCCGACCATACTGTAATGACCATCTACCTGCTCAATCAGGACCCGGCGTCGCGTAAATTCCAGACGATGGATCAATACCGAACTTTGCGCAATCAGTTTCTGCCCGCTTACACCGCCTGCATACGCGCGAATTTGACGAAGCAAAACTAGTCAGCCTTTTGGGCCGCCTCTTCACTGCACAAAGAACTCCGCCATAGTTTGCGCGTTGGCCGCGTTTCCCGGCGGGTTCGGCAAACCCAGTAGGCCCATCATCGTCGCCAGCATGTTCTCGTGCTGGTACACCACGCTCGATTTTTGCGTATAGCCCGCCGGCACGTTCGGCCCCCAGAACACCGGGGCCACATGCCCGCCACCGTGTGAAGTATCGCTGTCCACGGCCTCGTCAAAATCCACGATCAGCACGCCATCTCCGCCGGATTGGAAAGCAGTTGTCCCGGCCAATACATTGACTACGTTTGCCTGCAGCCAGCTATCCGCCTCCTGCGGCGTTCCGTTGTGCGCATCGTCGTCAACGTCCGGCACAATGTAGGAGAATTCCGGCAGCGCATCGTTGGCCGCGTCCGCCTGAAACTGCGTAAACGGCTGAATCACCGCATTCGCCACCGTCTGGCTGTCTGCAACGTCTGAAAGCATCGCGAACGGGTTGTGCCGGATCAGGTACAGCCCCGTATTTCCGCCCAGGTATCCCCGCTCGATCCCTTCCGCATACACCTTGAACGATGCATTCGCCGCCAGCATCCGGCGCGCAATGTTGTCCACGGCGAACACTGTCGTCGAGTTGTCATTTGTGGTCAGCAAGTGCCCCGTGGTCAGCATGAAGTAGTTGCCGATCGACGGATGTGAGTCGGCAAAATAATTCGTCGCCAGCGCGCCATTTGCGATCAGGTTATTCAGGTTCGGCCAGCCCGCCGTATTCCCCACCACGGTGGAGTATTCCTGGTTTTCCTCCATCACCAGCACCACATGCTTGCTCGAAGGCATCACCAGCTGCACTGAGATTGTCGCCGTCCCGCTGGCTGACTGCGCCGTCGCGGTCACGGTGACATTGCCAACCGTACCCGGCGCCGTGAACAACCCGCTGGAGTCGATCGTTCCCCCGTTCGTGCTCCAGCTGACGGTCGAGTTCGTGCTCCCCTCCACCGTGGCCGTGCATTGCGAATTCGTATAGGGCACAATTGCCGCCGGCGTGCAGCTCACCGTCACTGTTGTCGGCGGTGGCGGAGGCGGTGGCGGAGGCGGGGGTGGGGGCGGGGGCGTCGGAGGAGGCGTGGGCGGGGGCGTCGGTGGCGCGGGCGGCGAGGGCGTGCCCATCGTGCTTTGCGTTCCGCCGCTGCACGCGACCAACGGGCCACAGGGCATGCACAGCAATACCGCGCTGCCAAGGCCCAACCACCCCGCGCGGAACTTCGCCATATTCATTCGCTCAAGCTGCGCGGACGGATGTCTGCGCCTCTTCTATGGGAAGCGTACGGGGTGGCTCGGGTTATCTAAAAGACAAAGATTTGGGCCGCCGGCTTTCGGCGGCCCACGATGAGATCTGAACAGCTCTGTTTTGGCTAGCGCTACTCGGGCTTGCGGTCCTCCGGTTTCTTCTTCTCAGGCTGGGGCTTGTGCGCCTCGGTCGAGTGCGTCTGCTTCTTCGGGGCCGCCGCGTGCTCCGGCGCAGCCTTGTGCTCGGGCGCAGGGTGGCTTTGCTCCTTCTGCTTAGCTGGCCGTTGGGGCGCAGCATGCTGTGCCTCCGGCTGCCGTTGCGGCTGCGTCCTTGGCGCTTCCGGCCGCTGCGGCTGCGTGGCATGCGGACGCTCAGCCGGCCGGCTCCCCTGCCGCTGCGGCCCCGGGTGCGCTACCGGCCGTGCTGTCGATGCCGCGCGCTGCTGTTTCTGAATTGCCGGCGGCACCGGCGGCCGTTTTCCTTGCGCATAGTTCACCGGAGCCGGTGGCCGTACGTTGCGATCTGCCTGCAATGGCTTCGGCGCCACCACCGTCGCCGGCCGGCCACGATTGGTCTTAAAGAACATCGCCCGGTTTGTCTGCGCCTGCTGCCGCAACTGGACCTGCGCCGTCATCGGCGATGTATGCTCCTCGCGAATGGCCATCACCTCCGCGGGCCGCGGCCGGTACTGCACTCCGCCCGGGCCGTTGTAACTGACTCGCGTCACCGTCACATTGGTGATGCGGTAGTTGTACACGTTGTGAATTTGCGTTGTGTTCACATGGTTCACCGCCGTGTTGTACTCAAACCGATTTCCGCGCCAGTAGCCGCCCTGATAGCCAGTTCCCACGTATCCGAACCCGTAGTTGATCCCGCCATAGAAACCGATGTGCCGGCCCCAATAGCCGCGATAGAACGCGTACCGGCCATTGCGCCACCCCCAATACGGCGGCGTCCACAGCGCGCCTTGGTACGGAGCACTGACCCACGCACCCGGCACCCAGTAGTACCCCGAAGGCGCTGCCCACGCCCAGTAGCCGGGCGTCCAGATGTCGCCTTCTTCCGGACACGGCGGCTGCTCATATTGCGGCAGTTCCGGAGGCGGCTGCTGGGCATAGGTTTCTGGCTGCTCGCCATACCCATCATCCTGGTTGTATTGATCCGGGTTGTACTGATCCGATTCCCCGCTCGACGCGGTCGTCCCGGTCGTGGTGTTGGAAATCGGCACTATGTTGGCATTGGCCGGATCGCCGGATTCCTGAGTCTGATCCGCCGCCGGTTGATCGTTTGGATTGTTCTGAGCGTTCTGGCTGCTCGGATTGCTCTTGCATCCTAAAACTGTAAGCGCCGCTGCAAGAATAAGAAATGCACAACAACGGCCGGCCCGTTCAAACTCCTTCATCCGCTTACCTCCGGCCTGCTTGGATGCAAATCCTCCCGTGTATTCTGTTTTCGCGCAATTTTCCTGAGACGGCGTCACACCGTCCGCTTCCCGCTCCTTCACTTGTTGCTCTTTAGCCCGGCCGGCGCAATTGCCTCACCACGGACGTCATGCCCTGGCCTACTTTTGTCGAGCCGGCCGCGTAATTGCCGTCTTCCCCAACCGCTCTGTCCCTATTGCCTGCTCTTTCGCGTTCCCGGCGGGACGGAACGTCCCTGTGCGTCCGGCGGCGGCGTCGTCACCGGTCGTCGCTCGGGCCGCGCATGAGCCATCGCAACACACAGTGCATCGTTCTGGCCACGTGCACGATTCTGGCTTTCGCCTGCGACCGAACACAACCGCTGTTTCATCGCATCCGCGTCTTTGCCGCTCAACAGCAGAGCCCGCTCCAGCCCGCTGAACCCATCCACATCGTAGCGGTAAACGTAATTGTCCGGATCCTTCTGCTTGCCGTAATCGTAGTGGCTCCAGGTGGCCAGCAGGTCCAGTCCCGTGGGCTCCGTCAATACCGCGAACACCTGGCTCAGATTCACGCCCTGTGGGGCGGCGGAGGTCCACACTGGCGCGGCCTGCCCGCCGCGCAGCCATCGCGGCAAAAAGATGTGCTGACGGAGGTCATAGGCAAAGGTCGTGAAATAAGTCGTCGCGGCACAATCGCGGCAGTCGTCGTAGAGCACCGCCTGCTCTCTCGGCGCGCCCTCCCGCAACTGCAACCACCCCAGCCAGCGCAGGTTCACGCCCTTCAGCAGCACGGTCCGGGCGTGGTTGGTCAGGTTCACGTTCCAGATGGTGAAGGTGTCGGCCGCCGGCGAGGCATCGGGCGCCGATCGGTCGACCGTGACGACAAGCGCCGCATCGTACTCGACGCCAATCTCGCGAATCGCGGTCCACTCGTCGGCTTCCATTGCCCGCTCAACCCAGATGACGTACGGCTGGTCCTTTTGCGAGTGAAAATCGACCCAATGAAAAACGCTCTCCTGATCCTGCGCGTGCACACAGACGGAACAGGCAACCAAGGCTCCAACAGCGAGCCAACAACGGGGGAAGAGTCCGCGCATGCATTCAGACTAAATCAGCCGGAACCCCTCGCATGGTTGCCAATGTTCCACGCGGACAATCCGGTTTTTGATAATGTTCCACGTGGAACATTATCAAAATAATGTTGTTTATTTTGTTATATTTACAATGATATTCACACAAAAGTAACCAAAAAACGATGGTGAGATATATCACATTTTTCCGCGAAGAAGCGTTCGCAACGAGGATGCCTGCCGTCGGATTTTCGTCTGCAACGTGACATCTAAACAGCGAATGGCGGCTCCGGGGTTTCGCCGGCAATCGCACACGCCTCTCTTGCTTACAACCCCAGCTTGTCCCACATCGCATCCACGCGCTTCCTGGTTTCCGCATCCATTTCGATCATTGCCGGCCACGGCCGTTCGAACCCCTCTGCCTTCCATTTCCGCGTGGCATCGATGCCCATCTTCGACCCGTAATTCGGCAGCCGCGCGGCATGATCGAGCGAGTCCACCGGCCCCAGCGTGAACTGAATATCGCGTTCCGGATCGATGTTGTTTGTCACCCGAAGCACCACCTCGCCGATGTCCTGCACATCGCAGTCCTCATCGACGACAATCACGCACTTGGTAAACATCGCCTGCCCCAGCGACCAGATCGCGTTCATCACCTTGCGCGCCTGCCCTGGGTAGCTCTTCTTGATCGACACCAGCATCAGGTTGTGGAACACGCCCTCCACCGGCAGATTGATGTCCACAATTTCCGGAATCGTCATCCTCATCGCGGGCAGGAAAATTCGTTCCACGGCCTTGCCCATCCACGCATCTTCCATCGGCGGCTTGCCCACGATGGTCGCCGCGTAAATCGGGTCCTTGCGATGCGTGATGCACGTCAGGTGAAACACCGGGTACTCATCCTGGAGCGTGTAAAAGCCCGTGTGATCGCCGAACGGACCCTCCATGCGCAGCTCGCCCAGTTCTACGTACCCCTCCAGCAACAATCTCCGCGTGCGCCGGCACTTCCAGGTCTACCGTTTCGCACTTCACAATCTCCACCGGCTTGCCGCGCAGGAAGCCGGCAATCAGGAACTCCTCCACCTCCGGCGGCGCCGGCACAATTGCGGCGAACGTCGTGGCCGGATCGGTCCCGATGGCGACGGCCACCTCCATGCGCGTGCCTTTCATCTTGCCCAGGGTCACCTGCGGCAGGCCGCCGATCGCACCATCGGGCACCGTCACCGCCCCACCGGCCGTCTCCGCCATCATGGCAACCCGCGCCGGCGCCCGCGCTCATCGCCCCGCCAGCGCCCGCCGCAGCCGCCGCGCGCAGCGCCTCGCGGTAATGCTCCGCCGCCACCTTCTGCCGCTGCCAGTGCATCCCCGTGGTCTGCCCGTCGTACACCTGCATCCGGTACATCCCCACATTCCGCTTTCCCGTCACCGGGTTCCGCGTGCAAACGCAGGGCAGCGTGATGAATCGCCCTCCGTCCAGCGGCCAGCACTTCAGAATCGGAAAGTGATTCAGGTCAAACCCATTTCTCGCGCCGCACCACTTCCTTGCAGGGCGCGTCTTTGGCGCTCACGGTCTTGGGGAAAGCGCTCGCCAGCGCGCCCAAGCTGCGGCAGCATCTTCAGCTTGTCAAGGAAACCATCCGGCGCTTTCACGTTCATCAGCCCGCGTGATGCGCTCCGCAATCTCCTCCAGCCGCTCCACGCCCAGCGCCATCGCCATCCGCCGCTCGCTCCCGAACTGGTTCATCAAAACCTTATGCCCGGGATGCCCCTTCACGTTCTCAAACAGCAACGCCGGACCGCCCGCCGCATATCTCTTGACGTGGGTGCCCCATCCTAACGCGCGTCTTTTGCGGTTCGGGTGGTCTCTGGATGCCCTCGACCCCTGTCTTCGCCATCCGGTCCGCAATCTCCGTCATCTCCAGCTCCGGAGACACCTCCGCCGTGACGCGCTTCAGCTCGCCCGCCTTTTCCAGCGCCGCTATCCATTGCCGCAAATCGTCGTATGCCAAGGCTTTCGCGCTCCCACCTCCATGTTACGTCCTGTCCCGGCATAGCTCACTCGCCGACTTCGAAACCCGCTGGCTTGGCGGCCTCCGGCTCGCTGTCCCGTTCCGAAAGAGCCATTCCCAGCTGCGTAAGTTGTAGTCATCCAGCCCCAAAATACCTTGACGTGCATATTTCTCCTGCCTACCATTTCTGTAACTATCGCGAATAAAACTTTCAGGCCCGGACCGGATAGGTTCTTCCGTTCCGACTCGAGTGCGAATCGGGGATTGAAGAGCGTGCGGGTGCTCCTCCGGCTGGGTTTTGAAGGCATCGTCTCCATCGCTTCGATCGGAGAATTGTTGAACCGGGACACGATTCGCGGTTCTTGCACGGGGTCGCATGACGAGCCCGGAAGGAATTGAACGGGGGAAACCAGATGAAGACTTGCGGAAAAGCGCTTTTGTGCCTCTCTGTTGCCACTCTTATGTTTGCATTTTGCATTCCGCTGGGAGCGGCCACATCCAAGGATGCTGAGGCGGCCCTCAGCAAGGCCTTGCTGGGAAAGGATGTCAAGCCGTTGATGGATATGCCCGCCTACAAGGACGGCATCGACATCTACTACGCTGCGCGCGCGGGCAAGCACGATGACGATCGCGGCATCGACATGAAGGAATTGGCAAAATGGCTCAAGGACAAGGGCGTCGGCGTTGAGAAGGGTGAGGACGTCATTATCACCGACATCAAGGTGGACAGTGACAGAGTGGAAATACACCTCGGCGGAGGCGGGGAGGGCCGCGGCGCCAGCAAACATGCCAACAAGGCCGGCGCCGGCTTCAAACGCGCCGGAGGCTCGCGCATCAACTTCCGCTATGGCACCGACGTTACCGATCTGGAACTGAAACCCGAGATGTTTCTCAAGTTCATGTCGCGAGTTCTGGATGTGTCCGACGTCGAGGCAGGGATCAACGTCCAACAGATGCCGCCGGAGTTCAAGACCGCCATTGACGCCCATACCGTGGTCAAGAGCATGACCTACGAGATGGTGCTGCTGAGCTTCGGCGATCCCGAGCAGAAAAAGGTGCAAGACAGCGCCGACTCATCGTTCCATGAAACCTGGTACTACTTGAAAGACGGCCATCGCTGGGTTCTTCACTTCCTCAACGGCAAGGTCGACACGATCCAGACGTTCTAGGAATGCTGCGCCAGAACACGGCCAGTTCCCACAACTGAGGCGGCGCCAGGAGCGAGACGGCGCCGCCACCACACGATGTTGCCGCTTTGCGCTCAGATCCTCCCCTGTGCCATACTCCCCCGCAGACGTAGAATCCGGCACAAGGAGCTCGCCGTGGCCCACTCCCCCAAGGTCAGGTGCAAGCCATATTTCAAGCTGCGCTCGCAGGTCCACCGCATCCCCGCTCGCCCCGCGGGTGCCCGTGACGCACAAACCGCACAGCCCGAACCCTGGTCCGTCCCCACCCTCTGCGCTGCCTACAACTGGCCCTCCGGCCAGCCAGGCGGTGGAACCATTGCTATCATCGAACTTGGCGGAGGCTGGGTCCAATCGGACATTAGCGCTTTCTTCCAGTCGCTCAACCAGCCCGTCCCCTCCCTCACGGACGTCTCCGTCGACGGGACCGAGAATTCGCCCAACCAGTCGGTGGGCTCTTCCAACGATGCAGACATAGAAGTTGCCTTAGACATCGAGGCCGCCGGCGCCTCCTATTACGCGGCCACCGGCCAGCCCGCGGCCATCCGCGTCTATTGGTCGCAGGACATTGCCTCCGCTGTGACCAAAGCCGCCGAGGACGGCTGCGCGGCCTGCTCCATCTCCTGGGGCGCTGACGAAGCCCTCTGGGGCGCGGAGGCCGCCGATGAAATGGAATCGGCTGCCTCCGATGCCACTGACGAGGGCATGATCGTTTTCGCCGCCGCGGGCGACAACGATTCCTCCGACGGCGGCTCAACGCCCGCCAACGTCGACGTTCCCTCCTCCTGCCCGCACGTCATCGGCTGCGGAGGGACCTTCAAAACCACTACAGAGGAAACGGTCTGGAATGACAACCCCGGCGAGACCGATGGCGAAGGCACCGGCGGCGGCTACTCCACTATTTTTCCGCCGCAGTCATGGCAGATCGGAGCACCTGCGCCGCCAACCGGAACCACCGCCGGAACCGGCCGCATGGTCCCCGACGTCTCCGCCGACGCCGACCCCAACACCGGCTACGAGATCTACGTCCACGGCGCCCAGGAAATTGTCGGAGGCACCAGCGCCGTCGCTCCACTCTATGCCGGCCTCTTCGCCAGCTTCGGCACTGAACTGGGCTTCGTTACACCCACACTCTGGGAGAATCAGTCTGCCTTCAACGACATCACCCAGGGCGGAAACGGTTTTTACAACGCCGCTCCCGGCCCCGACCCCTGCTCCGGAATCGGTTCCCCCATCGGCACCAAGATCGCCGCGCTGTTTCCGCCTTCCACCACCGGCCACAACCCCAACGACCAGGTCACCAACGGCTCCGCATAACTCCAGACCATTGCGATCCTCGGGTTAGAACGAACGTCTGTGCCCCATTCATCGTTCGCCGCGGCGAATGATGAGTGGGCGGGCTGGGCCGCCCCTGCCCAGCTGGGGAACCGCTTTTGACGTTGTGCGCTCAGTTCTCCGGAACCACGATTCGTCCGCGCGGCGGCTTCTACGCGTTCTTTCGTGCTGCCGTCACATCCATCAGCGCGAACGACACTCCAACCACTTCGCCGGTGTCATCCACCGCCGATTGAAAAGAAGCCAGAAAGGTCCTGCTGGTTCCCTCGCCTTCGGCTTCCGTGATCTGGGTATCGCTTATCATTTCACCAGCCACGGCGCGTTTCAGATACGGCTCCGCCAGAAAATGGAATTTGGGAAGCGCCTCGGGGACCACGCCGCCCACAAGTGCCTCCACTGTGGAACCATTCATTTCCGCAAATCGGCGATTCACGCGCACGAACCGCAGTTGCCGGTCGATGAATCCCAGTCCCACGGGCGCATTATCGTAGATGGCCTGAAGCTGTGCCAGCCGCTGCCCCGGCGACATGCTGGCCGGCAGAAGACTTGTCATCCACGATTGGCCCGCAATCGCCGGACCCAGAGTCCTTCTCTGCGCCACTTCGGTCAGGTTCTCCAACGATATTGGCTCCCCGTACAGCCAGCCCTGTCCCAGGTCACAGCCCATTGAGAACAGCATCTCGGCCTGCTCCCGAGTTTGTACGCCTTTGGCAACCGTCCGGATACGCAAGATTTGGCCGAGTGCGAGCGCGGCTTCCACCATCCTCCGGCTCTCCCTGTGTTCCGTCATGGCTTGCACAAGGCTCCGGTCCAACTTCAGCGTATCCAGGGGAAGCGACTGAATCTGCCGCAGGCTGGAGTCGCCCGCGCCAAAGTCGTCCAGGACAATCCAACACCCGAGCGCCTTCAGTTTTGCTGCAACCTCCTGGGCCTCCTCCAGATTCTCGCGCAATGCTGTTTCCGCAATCTCAATCGAGATCTGCTCCAGCGGGAATCCCGCCTGGCTCGCCGCACGCTCAATCTGGCTGGGCAGCGATTTGTCTTTGAGCTGCGCCGTGGAGACATTTATCGAGAGCCGCGTGGAAAAGGGAAGACCGGATGCGGCCTGGAACGCCTGCCGGGTGAGCGAAGCCATCAAGTCGCCGATCCATCCCTCGGCTTCGGCCATGGGCACAAACGTGTCTGGCGGGATAATCCCGAGTTGCGGATGCCGCCAGCGCGCCAGAACTTCGAAACCGGCCAGCTCGCCGGTGCGAAGGTACACGAATGGTTGGAAACATGGCACAAACTGGCCGGATTCCAACCCACGGGAAAACTCTTTTGCACCCATTGTCATACGGCTTAGTATTGCCGCTGAATCAGTAATAGCAAGTCACTAAGGTGGTACATCGTTAATAATGCGCCAGCCATGCTCTCCGGTTCTCTCGTTGCAGGTTTCCAGGGCAATAGCAGAAAGGCCGCCCGTGGGCGGCCTGTCTCTGGAACGGTCTTTTTGGGGGGAGCTTACCGGTTTGTGCCGGTTGCTGACGCGCCCGGGGCGGCGACGCCCTGCGCCGGAGATGCCGTAGCCGTAGCTTGGATGGGCTTGTCAGTAAAGTAGTTATGCTCCCACAGATTGCGGTAGAAGTCGCCGGTCAGCTCCGCCGCGCGGGGGCCAAAGGTGGGACGACCGCCTTCAAGAAAGAACACGGTGACCAGGCTGCCCTGGGGAAACTGTGAGAATGCGGCGAACCAGCCAAACCGGGTTCCCTCGTTAGAGCAGGTTCCGGTCTTGCCGAACACAGGAAACTCAGTGAAGTTGGCGCGCAGGCGCCGCGCGGTTCCATAATCCACCGCGCCGGCCATGCCGTCTTCGATATCGGGCAAGAACCTGGCGATATCGAGGGTGCGCTTGATGCGGGGCTGGAACGCTGCCACTTCTTCTGGCGTGGAGGGGTGCTGGAGGTAATAGAGAGTGCCGCCGTTGGCGAGCGCGGCCACGTAGGCGCCGAGCTGAAGCGGGGTCATGGACACGCCCTGGCCGAAGCTGCACATTTTTCCCACGCCGCCCTCGGCCTCGGAGATCGGCGCGTCGGGATACTCGCCTAACTGCTCGCCCTGAATTTGCCACCCGGCTAGCTCGCCCAATCCGAATTCGTTGGCGTAGTGCTTGACGCGTTCGAAACCCAGCTCGCGGCCCAGTTCCTCAAAGTAGAGATTGTTGCTCTTGGCCAGCGCCTGGGTCATGTTCATACGGAAACCGGGGAGCTGGACCATGGTGTCGCGCGTGACCAGGCCCTCAGAAAGCGCGGCCATGGCGACGGTGATTTTGATGGTGGAGCAGGGCTCAGCGCCGGGCGAGAGCGCCAGCTTCTGATTCACCATGGCCAGGATGCGGCCGTTGGAGGGGTCAATGACGACGGCGGTGCCATTCATATCGCCAAGTGCGTCCACGGCGGCCTGGCGAACAACGGGGTCTTCACCCGTGATGATGTCGGCTGCAAACTCGTCGGACGTGGCAAAGGAACTGGCGGTAAAGCGCTCGTAATAATGATGGCGGCGATGGTAGCTGGCGCGGCGAATAGTTGCAGAGCCGTTGGAGGCCGCGGCAGCCGTGCGCCTGCCGGATCTGCGGGCGCGCACAGAAGCGGGCTTTGTCGCGTGAGCGGCAGCAGAGGTCGCGGCACGATGTGTGGAAGAGGACGCTGCGGCGTGATGAATGGCGCGACGATGAGCGTGGTGGGTCTGGACCAGGTGTTGAGAGCGGGTGTGATGGGTGGCGGTGGCGTGAGCCGTGTCAAGCGGGGATGCATTGGCTGCGCCGGCACCCAATACCACAATGCTAGAAAATAAAACCAAGAACCGTCTCATCCAGCGAGCATCCCTTCAACATCGGATTGACGAGCTGC
The DNA here is from genome assembly GCA_963771195.1 of uncultured Acidobacteriota bacterium. GTDB lineage: Bacteria > Acidobacteriota > Terriglobia > Terriglobales > Acidobacteriaceae > Telmatobacter. The sequence continues at coordinate 64,509 of CAVYSS010000012.1, read as the reverse complement.
GACTCCCCCCGCGGGCGACGCACCAAAAAGAACATCGGCTATTCCGCCAAATCTCCGGAGCCAACTGCGACGCACGACCCGGTCAAAAAAACGGAGAAGTACATCATGGGCGAACGTTCAGCGAATACTCGTATTGTTCGCCCCTAAAAACCTAGGGGGCTCGGCATTCGTTCTGCCACTAATCTGGAGAGCTTATGTCGAATATACAGCCAAATCACCCCAGCGCAAGTTGAAAGCCTGTGATGGTGAACACTCAGCTTCCATGTTGGAGCAAGTTGGAGGCTTCCGCGCTGCCTAAATCGCGAGAAAACCTTTTCGTCACTCCTATTATGGTACTTAAGTACCGATTTGACCAAGTACCGGGTACCAGAACTCAAAACTGCATGCGGCGCATGAAGGCCGGGACTTCGAGGTCGCGATCCATTTCTTCCGGCTTCTCGGCGAACAGGCTTGCGGCCGGGGCGTGCTGCTCCTCCGCTGCCGAGGTCCGAACGCCGTTGCCAAGATCAGTGGCGTAGTCTCGTGGCAGGGGCTTGTAGGCCGGATCCTCAGAGAGTTCCGCAAAACGCGGGTGCGCCGGCATCGGCGCGGGTTTCTGATCCGCGAAGAGCTTTTCGAAGCGCTCGACTTCGGATGCAACAATAGCCGGCTCCATGACCGCAGCCGATGCCGCGACAAACACAGGGCCTTCATCCTCGTCCTCGCATGGCTCGTTCCCTTCCTCGTCTTCGCTCATGAAGCGCGGAGCGGACGGCTGGGAAGGGACCGCCGCAGCGGATCGCGAAGGTTCTTCCCCTGAGGCCTCGATGGAGATGGGCTCGCGCATCCAGCTGTCAGCGGAAATCACGGGCACGGAAACGACAGGGGTTTCCTCGACGGTGAGCATGCGGGCGCGGCGCTCCGGCATCTGGTCACGGAAGCCGGTGGCAATGACGGTGATCTTGACTTCGTCGCCCATGGTTTCGTCGAGAACGGCGCCGAAGATAATGTTGGCGTCTTCATGCGCGGCTTCCTGGATCAGGGACGATGCCGCGTTCACCTCGCTGAGCTTGAGCGCGCTGGAGCCGGTGATGTTGATGAGGATGCCGCGAGCGCCATCGATGGCGCCGGCCTCAAGCAGGGGAGAAGCCATGGCGGCCTGCGCAGCTTCCAGGGCGCGATTCTGGCCGGAGCGGATGGCCGTGCCCATGACGGCGTGGCCCATGCCGGCCATGGTGGTCTTCACGTCGGCATAGTCGCGGTTGATGATGCCGGGGATGGTGATGATGTCGCTGATGCCCTGGACGCCCTGGCGAAGCACGTCGTCGGCGATGCGGAAGGACTCAAAGAAGCCGGCGTCCTTGGCCACGGCGAGCAGCTTCTCATTGGGAATGACGATCATGGTGTCGACACTCTCAAGGAGTTCCTTGAGGCCGCGCTCGGCCTGCTGCAAGCGGCGCTTGCCTTCAAAGCCAAAGGGCTTGGTGATGACAGCGACGGTGAGGATGCCCATTTCGCTGGCCAGCGAAGCGATGACGGGCGCGGCGCCGGTACCGGTGCCACCGCCGAGGCCCGCGGTGACAAAGACCATGTCAGCGCCTTCGAGCGCCTCAATGATTTTTTCAGAATCCTCGAGGGCGGCGCGGCGGCCTACATCGGGGTTGGCGCCGGCGCCGAGGCCGCTGGTGAGGCGCACGCCGAGCTGAAGCTTGATGGGCGCCTGGCAGTTTTTGAGGGCCTGCACGTCGGTGTTGGCGGCGATGAACTCGACGCCTTCCATGTGCGCCTGGATCATGCGGTTGACCGCATTGCCGCCGCCGCCGCCCACGCCGATGACTTTGATGCGCGCTCCGCGCGGAGTCTCTTCGTGGTACTGAATCCGCATTTCCCCAGCCTGCGTCGCTTGTTCCATGGTGGTTTCCGCCTCCTGATCCGTTTCTAGAAACTTGCTGCAAAAATGGCTTTGAGCTTTGAACGTAGGGTGTTGCTTTCAGCGGCGCGCGTCACGCGCGTTCGATGCGCGTACAACAGCATGCCAATGGCCGTGGCGAAGCCGGGATGGGCGAGCTCTCCCGGCATATTCGACAAGCGGACCGGCATGCCCGTACGCGCGGGCACCCTCAACTGGCTTTCAGTGACATCGAGCATTCCGGGGAGCATGGCGCCTCCGCCGGTGAGAACGCAGCCGGCGCCGAGGGCATCGATTACGCCGCCCTGGCGCAGGCTTTCGCGAACGAAATAGAGGAGCTCGCGGGCGCGCGGCTCCAGAATTTCGGCCATGGTGCGCAGGCTGAGCATCTGTGTCTGCGGATTGGCGATCTCGACCTCAGCGTTTTGCGGAACCGCCGTAACCACAGCGTGGCCATATTGGCGCTTCAACTGCTCCGCGCCGGCGACCGGCATCTGCAATCCGACGGCAAGGTCATTGGTGAAGTGCGCGCCGCCGATGGGAACCGAAGCTGTGTGCGCGACCGCGCCCTCAAAGAAGACAGCGAGGTCGCTGGAATGAGCGCCGATATCGATGAGGCAAACGCCGAGCTCGCGCTCGTCAGCCGACAGAGTGGATTCAGCGGCGGAAATCGATTCGAGCACCGCCTCAGTGACCTCAAGGCCGGCGCGATTGGCGCAGGTGACGGTGCTTTGCAGGGCGGAGCCGGAACAGGTGGCGATGTGCAGGTCCACCTCAAGGCGCGCGCCGATCATACCCACGGGATCGAAGATGCCGGCCTGATCGTCGACGATGAACTGGCGGGGAAGCAGGTGGAGGATCTCGCGGTCGGGAGGGCGCTCCACGGCGCGGGCGCGTTCCACGGCGGTGCGCACGTCTTCCCGGGCGATCTCGCGCATGCGGCTGCCGAGATCGAATCCGCCATTTGTATTGAGGCCGCGGATGTGGGGGCCTCCAACGCCGACGACACATTCATCAATATTTGCCTGGGCCACGCGCTCCGCCTGTTCCACCGCGGCCTTGACCACGCGGGCCGCGGGGCCGAGTTCGGCGATCATCCCCTTGCGCATGCCGGCGGAGTCGAACGATGCGTGGCCGCGATAGCGCAGCGCGCCCTCGTTCAGATCGGCGGCGAGCACGCGCGTATTGGCGCTGCCAATGTCGAGCACGACGATCAAGTTGTCCGGCTTCTGGCTCATCGTGCTCTCACTGACTCGATCCTGCATTGGCGTGTTTGTTTTTCAGGCTTCGCAGCCACGCCGCGTGCCTGGCGTCCACCAATTTCTTCTGCGCCCGCGTCCTGTCTTGCGCGGTGCTGCCGGCGTGGGTTTTGCGTTGAGTGGCCTGAGATGCGGGGTGCGGATTTGTAGCGGCTGCAACCTGGGCAACCGCCGGCGATGGCTTGGCGGTTTCTGCGCTCGAGTCCGGGGCAGGGGCGGCAGCAGCATTGGCAACGGGCTTGCCGTCAGTGGCGTTGACTGCGGCTGGCGCGCCGCCGGACGACGGCGCCATCTCCAACACCACCTGGTTGTCGTAGCGCAAATCAACGGCAGAAAGATGCGGATACTGCTGGCGCCATTCCGAGATGTGCGCCTGATAGCGCTGATAGCGCTCAAGGAAGCGATCGTCGCCGAAGTGCGCAAGGATGTCCGCGCCCTGCTCCGGCATTAGCACCCTGGCGTCTTCGGGATCGGTCAAATCGATTTCGGAGATCTGGTTAGAGAAGTGCTGGCCGGTGGAATCGAGCTCGCCGATGAGGCGCTGGTAGACGGCCATGCGCGCCCGGCGCGAGGGGAGCGGGTCGCGCGGATCGATGCCGGTGACGACCGGGAAGGAATAGTGGTGGGTGGTCATGGCCTCAGGCGACATGGACAGCACCACGCCGTTGGCGTCGGCCAGCTCGATGTCGGAACTGAGGCGCACAAAAGCGATGGGCGTGCGCTCTTTGATGACGACCCGGATCTGGTTAGGCAGGAGGCGCATGACCGTGGCGTGCTCAATCCATGGAATCTGCTCCAACTGTTTGCGGCGATCGTTGAGATGGATGAAGAAGATGTTGCGTCCGATATCGGCGCCGAAGGCGGGCAAGATGTCCTGGCGCGAGACCTCAATCATGCCAGCGGCCTGAATGTCTTGAACACCGGCGATGCGGAAGTGCGGATCGCGTTCCAGAAAGTTCCTGAGGAGGATGAGCGAAGTGGTGAGGCCGCCGAGGAGGACGAGTGCGGCGAGCGAAAGAACGACGCGGCCGAATTTGGTGGTGGGGCGGTACCAGGGGCCGGAGGGTGTATCGAATCGGCGGCGGCGGCGAGGCAGTTCTTCCTCGTCGTCTTCAGCCAACTCCAGCGGCATACCGGGAAGCACGCGTCCGCCGGGAGGCGTGACGGGTTGGGGACGCCGGAAGCGGATCTCCGCCGGCGCTTCATCCTCCCAAGGGAGGGTGCCGATTTTGGAAGTACGCTGAGTAGCCACGCCTGAGCAGGTCGAGTGAGATTCGCCAGACTCAACTATAGGGCGGGGTGTGGTGGATTTCTCCGCGGTGAAGACTGGGGGAACCCGCGGGGTTAATGGGGGCGAACGAAAGGGCACGAGAGTCGAAACCCGAGAGGGGAAACAACGCTTTACGTACAACGCGACACGTTATATGATTCAGTTGAGTGATCCAAAGCTTCAAGGACGAGGTTGTCAGGAATCTCTTTGAAGGCGGCTCGAGCCGCCATTGGGGCGCAATCCAGACGGCGGCAAAGCGCAAACTCGATCAGCTGGAAGCGGCATCGCAGCTTGGAGACCTTCGAATTCCGCGAGGAAACCACCTGGAAGCGCTAAAAGGAGATCGCGCGGGGCAATACAGTATTCGGATCAACGATCAGTATCGAATCTGCTTCGAGTGGAAGGCGGACGGAGCGCACAACGTGGAGATCACGGATTATCACTAGCGTCACGGAGGCACAAAAATGGCAATCAAGAGACCCTCTTCGGGATGGAGTTATCGGCGGGTGACCACGCATCCCGGCGAGATGCTGCGTGAGGAATTCCTTCGTCCACTCGGACTTTCGCAGAACGCGCTTGCCATGAAGATTCGCGTACCCGCAACTCGAATTGGCGAGATCGTGAAGGGCAAACGGGCAATTACGCCCGACACCGCGCTGCGCCTGGCGCGATTCTTCGGCAACAGCGCCGAGTTTTGGATGAACCTGCAGCAGATGCATGATCTGTCAAAGGCCCGCCTCGAACTGAAGAAGACGATTGAAAGCGAAGTTGAGGTGTATGGCGAGCAGGTGGCTTAGACAACTGCCGTGGATCGCGTTGACTGTGGTAGCCGTTCTTCCGTGTCTTGCCCAGAAAGCTCAAGAATGGAAGTACGAGCGCACGGGCAACGCCGCGGATGCGACACATGTTGCCGCGCACGCCGGTTACGCGCTGATGGGTGGCGGCACCGACCTGGACGAGGCCTTTCAGTGGCTGTGCGGACGGGCCGGCGGCGGCGACTTCGTGGTTTTGCGGGCCACGGGAACGGATGCATACAACCCTTACATCCGAAAGCTGTGCCCGAAACTGAACTCGGTGGCGACGCTGATCATTCCAAGCCGCGAGGCGGCGGAGGATCCTGCCGTGGTGCGAAGGATCGCGGAGGCGAGCGGGCTGTTTATCTCCGGCGGCGACCAGGCGAACTACATCAATTTCTGGATGGGGACGCCGGTGCAGGCTGCGCTAAACCATGCGATTGCACGCGGAGTTCCGATGGGGGGAACAAGTGCAGGCCTGGCGGTGATGGGGGAGTGGGCGTACTCGGCGCAGGGCGACAAGCCGGACGACAAAGACCTAAGCAGCGAGTTGGCGATGAGCGATCCGTTAGGGCCACGAATCACGCTTGTGCATGGATTTCTCAGTATTCCGATTCTGCGCTGCATCCTGACGGACACACACTTTGCCAAGCGCGACCGGATGGGCAGGCTGCTGGTGTTTCTGGCGCGGCTGAATGAACCGGGAAAGGCTCTGGGCGCGGCAGCGGGGCGCGGGATCCGCGGCATCGGCGTGGAACAGGGAGCTGCGGTGTTGCTGGAGCCGGACGGAACGGCACGAGTGATTGGGCGCGGCGATGCGTACTTTATCGATCCCCCAGCAGCGGCGGGGAAGCTCGTCAAAGGCGAGGTGGTGACCGCCGGGCCGTTCGAAGTGCGGAAGGTCGCGCCGGGGCATGCATTCGATCTCAGGACTTGGTCCGGCGACGCGACCCACTACGCACTCAGCGTGAAGAACGGCGAAGTTCACGCGACGCAACCGGGCGGCTCAATCTACTGATCCCTGATAACTGAAAACCGACAATTATTTTCACGCCCACTCGATGGTGTGCACCGAATCGGAGGGCAGCTCAAGCTCGATGGCATTCGCGCCCAGGACGATCTGCATTTGCTGCTCAGGGCCACGGTTGGCGACGACCAGCACATGTTTGCCATCGGGATGAACGAAGCCGCAGTGCGCAACCGATACTCGCCGCGGATCGGGCGCGATGCCATCTGTGGCGAAGACCTTTGCGCCGCGCTTGATGTGACGCGAGAAATGGGCGAAGGCCCAGTACTGGCCGCTCGTGGTCACTTTGTGGTCTGCATTGGCCATGGTGCCGTTCTGGATGGTGATGGTGCCGCCGCAGGAAAACGGGCCGATATTGGGCTTGCCGTGTTCGTCGAGTGCCAGATTCCAGGCGGTGATGGAGCGGGCCCAGTTGTTCAGCACGTCGTTGAACGTGGCTGCCCAGTTGGTGAAATCGGTCTGATAGTCGGGCTGAGAGATGTCCGGGCCGCCCTCGGTCCAGTAGGCGTTTTTGGCGGGGAAGGCGTCGTGCACGCGGGTCATCGCTGTGGGCTCGCCCACGTAGCCATGCCAGGCGATACCATCGACGGCGTCGTAGACCGCCGGATCGCTGAGTTCATCGATGGCGCGGCCCCAGAGGCTGTAGTTGTGATCGAGGAGCCAAATTTTGGTGTCGAGGCCGGCTTTCTTGATGGCGGGAGCAAGATATCGGGCCGCAAATTCCATCTCGATTTCCTGCGCCCAGGTACATGCGGGCATTCGTCCGCCCTGCTCGGCGTCGGTTTCGTTCTGCACGGTTACGGCATCGATGAGAACGCCCTCGGCCTTGTAGCCCTCCAGAAACTCTGCGAAATAGCGCGCATACGGATCAAAGCTGGAGGCGCGCATTGCGCCGCCGAGCATGGTGTGGTCGGGCTTCATCCAGCCGGGCGGGCTCCATGGCGAGGAAAACAGGAACAGCTCCGGGTTGTGCTTGCGGCATTCGCGCAGAACGGGGAGGATGTACTCCTTGTCGTATTCGATGGAGAATTTCTTCAGCTCCGGATCGGGCGTGTCGCTCTCGTCGTAGCTGTATAGCTTGCGCGAGTAATCGCTGGCGCCAATCGAAGTGCGGCAGACGTTCATGGCCATTTCTTCGGGCGCGAAGATGTCGTGCAGAACCTGGTCGCGCTCCGCTTGGGTGAGCTGGCTGAGCACGTAGCAGGTTGCGTCCGTCATGGCGGCGCCAAAGCCGAGAATCTGCTGGCGAGTGGCGCGCGGATTCAGAATCACGGCTTCCGCGGAGATCTGGCCTGCGGGCTTCCAGGCGAGCGGCGCAGACGGCGCGTGACGGCGGTCGCGATAGGTGCTCCACACCTGCACCTCGCCGGGTGTGGACTGCGACCAGGCGTTCTTGCGCTCAAGCGAGAGCAATGCGGCTGCGGCGGAAGCGGATTGGAGAAAAGCGCGGCGGGACGGCGCAATCATGACGGTCTCCTGGATGAAGGATTTGCCGGACGAATGATAGCAGCGCGCGCTGGATGAGTAAAACGATGGTGCCGGAGCTGGGCGGAGGCGTAAAACTACTGGGCCTCCTCGTAAGTGGGGAACGGCTCCGGCCAAGGACTTGTGGGCATGCCTTTGAGCGTCACCAGGTCAGCCTGAACTTCAGCCCAGCGCTGCGGGTCTTTCTTGGTTGTGATGGGAAGGTCCGGATTGGCGTAATACGTCTCGATCGCCTCTTTGATTCCCATGGGGACCGGCACCTGCGGCTGCCGGGTCAGCTTGTGGAGCAGAGAGGCGAAGGTCGAGTCAGTGAGGGGATAGCCTCCGGGCTGCACCACGCGGCCGGTGTCCAGATCGCGGTTCGGCAGGGGATGGTGGGGATCGTTCGAGATCGCGGGAAGGATGCTGTCAGGAAGCGACGGCGCGCCCGGGGGCGATCCGGCTCCCCGCGCGGCTACGGGTGTAAAGCGGCGCAAGGCGCGGCGAAACTCCGCGACGGAAACAACTACGCTGTGGACGTAGTCCGCCTCCGTGCTTTGCGTGGGCCCCTTCACGTTTAACAGCTTGAGCGGCCCCACCTTGGGCAGGATGAGGATCAGTCCCGCCAGCGTCCAGGTCCCAATGCCGGCATGGCCACGGTACTTGTCCCAGTCGTACACGCGGGCCATGGCGGCGATCTCCGCATGCAGTGCCTGCGCCTCGGGCGTGTCGGAATCGGGCGGCTCGCGGTGGCGATGAATCAGAGTGAGGGCATAAGCGATGCGCGGAATGAACGCGCGCACCGCAAACCGATAGGCGCCTACGTTCACCCACTGCCGCCGGTGGCCTGTGAACTTGTTGGATAGTCCATAAGTCTGGTAGAAGGCCAGCGACAGTTGCTGCGTGGGCACCCTTAGTCCGATGTGGCGGAGGTAGCGGACGGGCGCCATACGATGATGCGCTATTTCGTCGATGTCGAATGCGAACTCTGTCTGGACGTGCTGGTGCTCGCCTTCGGCATAGTTGACCCGATGGCCGTATTTGCGCTCGAGCTTGTGAAACTCCACCGGTACGGCAAGGTTGGTGGCCAGCGCATGCCCGTAGGAGTCGCCGATGTAATGCGAAAGAGCCCCGACGGCAAACGCAAGCTCATTCGCATTGCGGGCGTCGCGGAAGAGATACACGACAAAATCGCCGGAGCGCACGTAATGAGTAAGGTCGCTGAACGACATCTGGCCGAAGGGGTAGTAGCCGATGTCCTGGATGACGCAGCCGCCGTAGGCGTAGGCCCGGGCTTCTTCCAGCTGTGCCTTAGTCAGGTTTGGATAACGGCTGAGCAACAGGGGAACGATGGAGTCGTCCCAGGTGAGGTCGATCAGTTGCTCGTGGGTGAGCAGCGAGTAAGGAAACGCTGGGAGCGCGCAAATGAGGAGCAGCAGGCATAATGTCCATCGAGCCACCGTGGATCTGGCCATAAAGAAATAGATGCGCTCCGGCGTTGGGCCGGCGTGGAATTCTGATCTGGAACGGACGCTTGCGACTTCACGATGGGTTCGCCTCCGCTGGCGTTCCGGCGCGACAGCCTTCGCCCACTGGCATGCCGAGCCGAAGCCCTGCCGAAGAGGGCAAAGGCTGGTACGCCGAGCCGAAGCCCTCCCGAAGAGGGCGAAGGCTGGTGGGCAGAGAGGGACTCGAACCCCCGACTTCCTGCTTGTAAGGCAGGCGCTCTAACCAACTGAGCTATCCGCCCACGCGTGGCGACTGGAACCGCAAGGCTCACACTCATCATGATACCAGCGCAAACGTTCTTCTCCCGTGGGCAGCGCTACGGCGAGAGACTGTGAGGCGCAGCACATAGGGCGCGCGCCCCCGCCATTTATGCTGAGGGGGAAGTCATCCACCGAAAGCAGGGGTAAATTCCAAGTGCCTAAGCGTCCTCTTGTGCTGACCATTCTTGACGGCTGGGGCTACCGCGCCGAAAGCCAGAACAACGCAATTGCCCTGGCGCGCAAGCCATCCTATGACAAGCTGTTGCGAGAGTTTCCCAATACGCTGATCCGCGCCTCAGAACATTACGTGGGCCTTCCCGACGGACAGATGGGCAACAGCGAAGTGGGACACCTGAATATTGGCGCAGGCCGCATTGTTCAGATGGACATTACCCGCATCGATATGCAGATTGCCACGGGCGAGTTCCAAAAGAGCGCAACGATCGTCCGCGCCATCGAGCGTGCGCGCGAAGAGGGACGCCAGCTTCATCTGTTCGGGCTGCTTTCGGACGGCGGCGTCCACTCCCACCAGGAACACCTGTATGCGCTGCTGCGCACCGCGCGGGAACTCAAGCTGGAGCGTGTCTTTGTGCACGCCTTCATGGACGGCCGCGACACCCTGCCCACCTCCGGCGCCGGCTATATTGCCGCCCTGGAGAAGAAGATGCGCGAGTACGGTGTGGGCAAGCTGGCCAGCGTCAACGGCCGCTATTACGCCATGGACCGCGATAAGCGCTGGGAACGCGAGCGGAAAGCCTTCGATGCGATGGTAATCGGCAAAGCGGAAGGCGGCGCGCACCACGACGCCGTTGCCCGCATCAAGGATAGCTACAACAATGGGGTCACCGACGAGTTCCTGATCCCGTTTGTGGTGGCCGATGCGGCCGGCAAGCCCACGGGTCAGATTCGCAACGACGATGTTTGCATCAACTTTAATTATCGCGCCGACCGCGCGCGGCAGATCACCCGGGTGCTGGCGCGCGAGAGCGGCTTGAACAAGAACGGCGGCCGCGATCTGGATGCGTGGGAAGCGCTCGACGAGATGATTCCGCGCAGCGAGATTCCCAAGGGCCTTCACTACGTTTGCATGACGCAGTACGACAAGCTCTACGAGCTGCCGGTGGTCATCCCGCCCGAGTCGCTTGACAACATTCTGGCCAATATCCTGGCGGCGCACCAATTGCGCAACCTGCGCGTGGCGGAAACAGAAAAATTTGCTCACGTAACGTATTTTTTCAACGGCGGGATCGAGACGCCGTTTCCGGGCGAAGAGCGCAACCTGATTCCGTCGCTCAAAGTGGCCACCTATGACCTGGCGCCGGAGATGAAGGCGGAAGCGATCGGCGATACCGTGGTGAAGGCCGTGAATGATACGGCTTTCGATCTGATCGTGGTAAATTTTGCCAATGCCGACATGGTGGGCCACTCGGGCAAGCTGGAGCCAACTATCAAAGCATGCGAAGCTGTGGATGCGCAGCTTGGACGGATCTACAAGGCGGTGAAGGAAAGGAACGGAAGTTGGCTGATCACCGCCGATCACGGCAATGCCGAACTGATGGTGGACCCGGTTACCGGCGGCCCGCACACGGCTCATACGACCAACCCGGTGCCGTTTATCTATGTGGCCGAAGATGCGGAACACTTCCGCCTGCGCAATGACGGGAGCCTGCGCGATATCAGCCCCACATTGCTGAACATTCTCGGGCTACCGGAGCCGAAGCAGATGACCGGGACGGATATGCGCACCCCAATCGCAAAGTAGCCGGGCCTCTGGGCTGGGCTACAGACAACAACGGCCTCCCGTGGGGGAGGCCATTATCATTCCTGGATTGCTTGGAGCTGTTTACCTGGATCGCAGTGAGCGGATTGCCGCCGGCAAATGCTCTTCAATCGACTTGGCCCGTTCCGCCGCGATTCCGCCCAGATAAGTAGGCGCGGGCGTTGCCGTTAAAACCAGCGCCAGGGCAATGATGGAAAAGATGAGCCCTGCAAAGCCGGCCGATAGCAGCATGTGGTACATGTCGAAGGGATCGAGATTGAAAACGTTGAAAGCTACGTGCTCCAGCGGCTTGATGTGCTGGAGGACGGCCAGCGCAAAGAGAAAGAAAATAACGGCCAGCGACGTAAGAACTGCCAGGGTGGCGTCAAGGCTGCGGTGGAACTTGAGGCGAGCGCGGCAATGGGGGCAGTCCACCAGGTGCTGCTCGTAATCGCGGCGCATCTCCGGAGAAATGCCGGATATGTCATAGCGCCAGCTTGCCAGGATGGCGCCGACTACATGATCGTTGCATCGGGTTCTCGCCATGGTAGTCACTCATTTCAAGTAATCGGTTGAAGGTTTGCACTCATTGGCGCAACTGGCGCGGCAAACAAAGGATTTACGTTCTTCTCGCCCGTTCCATCCGCCGTGCATCGGCGGCCTCTGCAGGTCTTGTCGGAATCGGGCTTTTCTAGCCCGGCGCCTTCGCGCTCTACCTTAGAGTGATGCCCGTGCTCTTACTATTGTAACTCCGCGTTCCAAAAATTGGACGTATTTCTCCTCAAAACCGGATTGACGCAAGCGGTTCCTGCTGCGCAGCTACCAGCAGCCGATTGCCCAGCAGGCTGGCCCTCCCGCTCAAAGCTCGTTCCGCGGCCATGCGCGCCAGCTCGGGAAGATTATTGTTTTCAGAGAGATGCCCCAGAATAATGTAGGTGGCCTGCCCGTCATATTCGGCCTCGAGATAGCCGGCAGTGGCGTCGTTGGAGAGATGCCCCACCCGGGATAGTACCCGCTGCTTGACCTGCCAGGGGTAGGGACCGTCACGCAGCATATCCAGGTCATGATTCGACTCCAGCAGGAGCAGATCCACCCCCTTCAGTTGCGCCTTTACGTTGGGCGGGATATAGCCAAGGTCGGTTGCAACGGCGAGCCGGACCCCCTCAGCTTGAAAGACAAATCCCACCGGATCAGCGGCATCGTGGGGAATGGTGAACGGGCTCACCGAGATATCGCCCACCTGGAACGGCGTACCCGCTTGAAAGTATGCGACTGTGGGAAGCCAGCTCGGATCGGGCTTTTCGGTTTTCGGCTCGTCCTTTGGTTCAGCCGGTGCTTCAGCCGCTTCGATTGCGACAACTTCCTCGGTTTCTGCGTCTTCGCAGTCCGGAGTTTCGCCGGGCGGCTCTGCCTGGCGTTCCGCTGCCTGCTTGCGGCATTGCTCCAGCCACTCGGAGTAGGTCATACGCCGGCGCGGAGTGATCCAGCGCATCCACTCCCGGTGCGTCGCCTCAGTGAAATAGACCGGAATGCCCAACTTGCGCGCTGTCACCGCCAGGCCGTTGACGTGGTCCTGGTGTTCGTGGGTGACGAGAATTGCGTCCAGGGTTCGGGGATCCTCGCCGGACTGCTCCATCCGCCGGAACAGCTCCCGGCAGCTCAGTCCTGCATCCACCAGGATGCGCGTGTTGCCTCCGGTAACAACAGTACAGTTGCCCTTGGATCCCGAGGCCAGCACGGTGAAGCGAACCATGTCTTGAGCATACAGCGGAAGCATGTGGATCGCGTGTTACCTTGGCGGCTACCGCTCCAGGAACGCATCCACAACTGGTCCGATCCGGCCAGTGCACTGCACCGGGGCCAAGTGCCCGCAACCTTGAACCACGTCGAGTTGCGACTGCGGCACGAGCTGATGCATTTTCTCGCCGTCGGCCAGCGGTATGATGTGGTCCTCGCTGCCCCAAACGATGAGAACCGGCATTTTGAACTGCGGCAGCTCCCCGTCGGTCACGTCCTTGCCCGTCAGCATCGAGTCCAACGCGCGATCGATCACCCACCTGTTCCGCCCCGATATGTTCAGAATGTCCTGCGCGATGAAGGTGGGCACCCGCGGCGGACGAGGCATGAGCAGGGCATCCAGCTCATCCAACTCTCCGGGGGTTTTGGGAGTGAACCGCGCCGTGTTCCAAGACGGCCTGTCGGCGATTCCCGCGCTGTCAAAGAGCAAGAGCTTCTTGACCCGGCCGGGATGCTCGAAAGCGACGCGCTGGACGATCCATCCGCCCATGGAATGGCCGCCCATGTCCACTTGCCCCAGCCCCACGGCATTCATAAAGCCCACCACGGCGTTGGCTTCGTCCGCAATAGAATAGGAGAAGTCCTTAGGCTTGTCGCTGCGGCCGTAGCCGGGCAGGTCGGGCATGTAAACCCGGAAACCCGCGGCCACCATGTACGGCGCCAGGTTGTGCCAGTCCTCGCTGCGGCCGCCCAGGCCATGCACCAGCACCACGGGTTGCCCATCTTTCGGACCCCGCACCCAGTAATGAATATGGATTCCGTTTGCCGTAGTCCAGCGGCTGTGTGCGCCGGCCAGGCGCAATTGCAGGTCAAGGAACCCGTCGAAGTAGCTGACCGGGCGCTCATAAAGGCTGATCCCCGCGGCTACAAGGAGCGCCAGCGCAACCGCGAGGAATGAGACCGCTCTTCGCGATGGCCTCATCGCCGCCCTCCCTCGATGGCGTTCGCGCGCTGCCATGCGGCCTCAATTACGCGAACCGTGATGGGCTCGAGCGCCAGGGTCCGCCGCGGCGGATGGCTGTTCCACTCCGCGCGTTCCACCCAGCGGGCTTCGTCGGCATCAGACGCGGCTTTGAGCGTGCCGCCCTTGACCCGGCACAGGTAGTCGGCAATCACGTAGTGATAGCGCACGCGCTCTCCATTGCGATGAATTCGGTCCAGCAGCTCCACCAGCTCCACGGGCTCGACTTCCAGACCCGTCTCCTCGCGCGCTTCGCGCACCACAGCCTCACGTAGCATCTCGCCCACTTCAATCAGCCCGCCGGGGATCGACCAGCGCCCGCGCAGAGGTTCTGTCCCGCGCCGCACCAGGAGAACACGACCATCGCGCACGATCACCGCTCCCACACCCACAAGCGGCGACGCCGGGTACTCGCGCTGCAACATGCCTATACCATAGTCTTTGACGCGGCCGTCCCCTGAACGGGTACATCTTTCCGCGCCCGATGTCATCATTGAAAGCAGAGGGATAAGGAATGCAGGAATTTATGCTGCACATTGAGGGCATGCATTGCGGCGCGTGCGTCCGCCGCGTCAGCCAGGCGTTGGCGCAAACTCCGGGGCTCGAAGTGAAAGAAGTCCAGGTGGGCGCCGCGCGCGTGGCAACCGCGCAGGATCCGCCCCTGATGGACCAGGCCATTGCCGCACTTGCCGCGGCGGGATACAAGGCGCATCTCGCTCCCATCCAGCCGGGAGCCTGACGTGGCGGAGCCCGCTACGGAATCCGTCACGCTGCCGGTGGTGGGGATGACCTGCGCCGCCTGCCAGCATCACGTGGAAGAAGCACTGCGCAGCACCGCCGGCGTGTCGGATGCCCGTGTAGACCTGATGGCCCACCGCGCACGGGTCGTCTTTGACCCCGCCGTGGCGCCGCCGGAAAAGCTCATCGCTGCTATCCGCGAGGCCGGCTACGATGCCGTGCTTCCCCGCCCCGGCGCGGCCGCGGCTGCGCGCGAAACGGAAACGGCGGCCGCGCGCAAGGCCTGGGTGATGATTGTGGCCGGCGCGCTGGCCATGCTGCTGGCCGCCCCGCTCGGCGGGCAAATGCCACTGGGCGGACAAATGGGAGCGGTCGATCACGCGATCATGCGGGCGTTTCCGTGGCTCTACGCGGCGCCGCCCAGCCTGCTGCGCTGGTCGCTGTTCGTTCTCACCGCGGTACTGGCGCCCTGGGCCGGAGCCGGCATCTTCCTCAACGCCTTTCGCGGCCTCCGCCACGGCACAACCAACATGAACACGCTGGTGTCGCTCGGCACCGGCATTGCCTTTCTATACTCGGCGTACGCCACTTTCGCACCCGCGCCCGGACGGCAGGTTTACTACGACGCCGTGCTGCTTATCCTTGGCTTTCTGCTACTGGGCAAAGCGTTGGAAGTCCGCGCCAAGCATCGTGCTCTTGCTGCCCTGGACTCGCTGAGCCGCATGAAGCCGGTGAGCGCGCGCAGAGTGATTGACGGCGTGGAAACCCTGGTGCCGCTCGACGAGATTCGCCCCGGCGACAGCGTGCTCGTTCTTCCCGGCGAGCGCTTCCCGGTAGATGCCGTGGTGCTGGAGGGCCGCACCACCGTGGACGAATCCATGCTCACCGGCGAATCCAAACCGCTGGAGCGCGAGCCGGGTGGGCGCGTCCTCGCCGGCTCTCTCAACTACGATGGCGCCGTCGCCTGCCGCGCCGAATCGCTGGGAGAATCCACCGTGCTGGCTCAGATCACGCGCATGGTGGAGCAGGCGCAGAGCTCGCGCGCGCCCATGGAGCGGCTGGCCGATCGCGCCAGCGCCATCTTCGTCCCCGTTGTTCTGGCGCTCGCGGCGGTCACGTTTGTCATTTGGATTTTCGCAGCCCACTCGCTGCAACTCGCGCTCGCCAATACGGTCGCGGTGCTGGTGATTGCCTGTCCGTGCGCCATGGGGCTCGCCGTTCCCGCGGCGCTCACCGTAGCCGTGGGCCGCGGCGCGCAGTTGGGCGTTCTTTTCAAAGGCGGCGAGGCGCTGGAACGCTTGTCGAATCTCGACGTCGTTGTGCTGGACAAGACCGGGACGCTCACCGCCGGTCATCCCGTGCTCGAATCGATGCACGCTCTCTCTGAGACCAGCCAGAAAGAAATGCTGCGCATCGCCGCGGCTGCCGAGGAGCGCTCGAACCACCCGCTCGCCCACGCCATTGTGGATTACGCCCGCGCAGCCAGCCTGGCATGGCCCTCCGCCCTGGACGTGCAGATCGTGCCCGGACGTGGCCTCACTGCAACGGTTGAGAGCCGCAACGTTATCCTCGGCAATGAAGCACTGTTCTCCGAATTCTTGATCCGCCTTCCCGCAGGCATCGCTGCTCCGGCCGCCGGCGTCACGCGGCTCTGGATGGCTATCGATAATCAGCCGGTGGGCTATTTTGACGCGCGCGACGCGCTGCGCCCCGAAGCGGCCGCCGCAGTCAGCCAGCTTCGCGCCGAGGGCCTGCGCGTGCTGATGCTTACGGGGGACTCCGCCGCCGCCGCCGCGCCAATTGCACAGCAAGCCGGCATCGACGAAGTGGAAGCGGGACTCGACCCCGCGGGCAAGCTGGCTCGCATCCGCGCGCTCCAGCAGGACGGCCTGCGCGTGGGCATGGTGGGGGACGGAATCAACGATGCCGGCGCATTGGCCCAGGCCGACGCGGGCATCGCCATGGGTACCGGCGCCGACCTCGCGCAGGAAGCCGGCGACGTTCTTCTTCTCCGCGCCCAGCCCTCCGCCATTCCCGCGGCGCTCGCCTTGGCCCGCGCCACCGTGCGCAACATGCGCCAGAACCTGGCCTGGGCGGTGGGCTACAACCTGGTCGGCATTCCGCTCGCCGCCGGCGTTCTTTATCCCTCGTTTCACATTTTGCTCAGTCCATGGGTGGCCGCTGCTGCCATGGCCTTCAGCTCCGTCAGCGTGATCACCAACAGTCTTCGCCTGCGCCGATGGAACCCACCGTATCGCTCCATTCCCGCTGCGCGATAAACTGGCTTGAGGCCCAACCTGTGCGCATCCTCACCCGGTACATTCTCGGCGAGATTCTCTCCCACGCGCTGATTGGTTGCGCCCTGTTCACTTTCATTCTGTTCATGCCCCGTCTCCCGCAAATCCTGGAGATGGTGGTTCGCAATACATCCACGCTCACCAACGTCCTCGAAGTCTTCCTGTTTACGTTGCCCAACCTGTTCTGGGTAACGATCCCGATGTCGGTGCTGGTGGGCGTTCTGCTGGGGCTCAGCCGGCTGGCGGCCGACAACGAAATCGTGGCCATGCGCGCCTCCGGCTTCGGCATCGGCTACTTCGTACGCGTGGCATCGGTCGTCGCCATCGCCGGCGCGCTGATCGGCCTGGTGAACTCTCTCTTGGTTGCGCCCCGCGCCAATCAGGCCATCCTCGATATGGAAAAGGAACTCGCTGCCTCCCAGGCCTCTTACGAAATCCAGCGGGGCGTCTTCTATGAAGATTTCCACGACGCCGTTTTGTACGTGAACGAGGTGATACCCGGAGCCGGCGCGGCCAACTGGAAGCAGATCTTCATGGCCAATGTGAGCGATCCCAACGCCCCCGTCATCACCACCGCCGCGTCCGCCACCGTGGTCAACGACAGCTCGCAGGAGCTGCTGATGCGCCTGCGCAACGGCGAGCAGCAAGAGACTAATCCGGCGCAGCCCGATCAGTACAACGTTTCCACCTTCACCACCTTCGACCTTCCCCTCAGCCTCAGCCCGCAAAGCGATGTGCGTCTCGGCCGCATGGACACGGCCATCTACGCCATCCCCACGCACACTCTTATCCAGCGAATCCACCAGCCGGACGCGAACCGCTACCTCATCGAACTGAACAAGCGCTTCTCTTATCCCGCCGCGTGTATCGTCCTGATGCTGGTCGGGGTTCCGCTCGGAGTAGTTTCGCGCCGCGGCGGCAAGAGCTCCGGCTTTGTCTTCACGTTGCTCCTGGTCGTCCTGTATTACGTCCTCTCCTACACCGGCGAGTCGCTGGCCCGCCAGGACAAGCTGTCGGTCGCGCTCGGCGTGTGGCTGGCCAATATCGTATTTGCCGCCACCGGCATCTTCCTTCTCTGGCAGATGGCCAGCGGCGGGCGCATTCTCGGCGCCATCGTCAGCCTCACCACGCGCGCTCCCAGGCTCAGCGCCTCCGGGCTGCCTGCCGCCGCGCTCGAGAACGGCTCCCGCATCACGCATTTCATTGAGCGGCGTCCCCGCACTGCCCGCAGCGCCTACCGCGGCGCGTTTCCCCGCATCCTCGATCAATACGTTCTGCGCCAGTTTCTCGGCATGTTTTTCCTGGTCTTGTGCGGCTTCGTGCTGCTCATGCTCGTCTTTACATTCTTTGAGCTGATCGGCGACATCCTCCACAACCACCCCGCGCTAAGCACCGTCGGGCTTTACCTGGTCAACCTCACCCCCAGCATGCTTTACACAATCGCTCCGCTGGCTGTGCTCATCGCCGTGCTGGTCACCTTCGGCGTACTCAATCGCAACAGCGAAATCGTCGCCATGAAGGCAACCGGCATCAGCCTGTACCGCCTGATCGTTCCCATCGTGGCGATTGCCGCGGTTCTAGCCGTGAGCCTCTTCCTGTTCGACGAGTTCTACTTGCCCCAGGCCAATCGCCGCCAGGAGCAACTGCGCAACATCATCAAGGGCCGCCCGCCGCAGACCGTCCTTCATCCCGAACAGACCTGGATCTTCGGCCATCCGCGCCCCAATGAGCCCGGCCGCATCTTTTATTACAAGTTCTTCGACCGCGATCGCAATGAATTCGCCGACCTCTCCGTCTTCGAGTTCGATCCCGCAACTTTCTCACTTACTCGCCGCATCTTCGCCCAGCGCGTCTTCTGGGACGACGATCGCAGCCAATGGCGCTTTCAAAACGGCTGGGTAAACGACTTTCAGGGCGCTAACCAGACCGGTATCCGCGAGTTCAGCAACACCGCCTTCAGCGAGGTCCACGAAGATCCGTCCTACTTCAAAAAGGAAAGTGTCCCCTCGCAGGAGATGAACTTCGGCCAGCTCGAGCGCTATATCCGCGATCTGAGCCAGAGCGGATTCGACACCATGCGACTGCGTGTCGCCCTGTGGCACAAGCTTGCCTATCCGCTGGTTGCCGTCATCATGGCCGCTCTCGCCATTCCCTTCGCGCTCTCCATGGGCCGCCGCGGCTCCCTCACCGGAATCGCCGTCGCCATCGGCATCGCCCTCGCTTACTGGGTCGCGGATGGGCTCTTCGGCGCCATGGGAAATGTCGCCTACTTTCCTGCACCGGTCGCCGCATGGTCCCCGGACATTCTGTTCGGCCTCGCCGGCGGATATCTCCTGCTGCGCACCCCCACCTGATCTCTGAAAATGCCATGCCCCGGTACAATGAAGACATGCTGCGCGAACTGAGCCCCCTCTTCCGCTACATGCGCCGCTACCGCTGGGGATACGCCTGGGGCACGTTCGCGTGCGTTTGCACCAACGCCATCTGGGTGCAGTTTCCTCGCGTTTTGCAGAGCGCCATCAACGATCTGAAGAACGGCACCACGCTCCAGCACATCACCATGCTGGCGCTGCTCCTGATTGCCATCTCGCTGGGCAAGGGCGTCTTCCTCTATACCCAGCGCTGGGTCCTTATCGGCATTTCGCGGGACATCGAATTCGACCTGCGCAACGACCTCTTCCTCGGCCTGGAGCGGCAGGACACCGGCTTCTATCAACGCTACCGCACCGGCGACCTGATGGCGCGCATGACCAACGATCTCAACGCGGTTCGCATGGTTCTCGGGCCCGGCCTGATGTACAGCGTCAATACCCTCTTCCTGTCGGTCTTCGCGGTCATCTTCATGATCCGCATCAGTCCGTGGCTCACTCTTGTGGCCCTCGCCCCCATGCCCCTCGCCAGCATCCTGGTGCAATACTTCGGCAGCCGCATTCATGCGCGTTTTGAGCGCATCCAGGCCAGCTTCTCCGATATCTCCGCTCAAGCACAGGAGAATTATTCCGGCGTGCGCCTCATCCGCGCCTTCGCCCGCGAACAAACCGAGATCGGCCGCTTCGAGAAGCTCAATCGCCAGTACATCGCGCGCGCGCTCCGCCTGGTCCAGCTCATGGGCATGCTGTGGCCCACTCTCGAGTTCATACTTGGCATCTCCATGATCATCACCCTGCTGGTCGGCGGCCACCTGGTCCTGCAGAACCGCATCAATGTCGGCCAGTTCGTCGCCTTCAATACCTACATGATCCTGCTCATCTGGCCCATCATCGCGGTGGGCTGGGTGGTGAACATTTTCGAGCGCGGCACTGCCTCGGTAAAGCGCATTGACGAGTTGCTCAAACAGCAGCCGGCCATCGACGACCGCGACGCCGACTTCGCCATCGCGCCCAACACCGTGATGCGCGGCGAAATCGAGTTCCGCAACCTCAGCTTCTGCTACAACAACACGCCCGTCCTCCGCGACATTTCCCTGCGCATCGCCCCCGGCGCCAGCCTGGCCATCGTGGGACCCACCGGCTCGGGAAAAACAACTTTGGTCAGCCTCCTTTCGCGTCTCTACGAAGCTCCCCCGGGAACCCTGTTCATCGACGGCCGCCCCATCCGCGAGTACCCTCTTGCCGTTCTTCGACGCAATATCGGCATGGTCCCGCAGGAAACGTTTCTCTTCAGCGAGACCCTACGCGAAAACCTCCGTTTCGGCGCCCCCGAAGCCACTGACCAAGAGATGCTCAACGCCGCGGAAGCCGCGCACATCCGCCAGGAATTTGAGGACTTCCCCGCCGGTTTCGAAACCGCGGTGGGCGAGCGCGGCGTCACCCTCTCCGGAGGCCAGAAGCAGCGCGCCGCCATCGCCCGCGCATTGTTGCGCGCTCCCGCTATCCTTATCCTCGACGACGCCCTCGCCTCAGTCGATACGTACACCGAGGAGCGCATCCTCGGCGGACTGCGCAACTATACAGCCCATTCCACCACCATCCTGATCTCTCACCGCATCTCCACAGTGCGCAATGCCGACCAGATTGCGGTGCTGAATCAGGGTCGCATCGTTGAGCTTGGCCGCCATGACGACCTCCTCGCCCTCGACGGCTATTACGCCAGCCTCTTCCGCAAACAGCAGCTCGAGGAAGAACTGTCAGTCGCTGGCTGAGAGACGCAGCTTCTGTTCCCTGCTCCCTGTTCCCTGCATTAGGCGCTCCACCCCTGCGATCCTGCTTCCGCCAGGGCGCTCTGCCGCCGCTCTGACTGCGCCGGCGGATTCACCGCCGGATCCCGCGCCACCTCGCGCCAGGCATCCCGCACGTTGCGCACACAACCAATGGCGTGCTCCAGCTTCGGCCGAGACGCCGCCTGCGAGCCCTGAATGATCTGCGCAAACATGGATGCGTAAAACTCGCTCAGAGCCTTCGCCGGACTGCCGCCTGCATCCATTCGCAGCCGCGCCTGCAAATGCAGAATGATGTCCAGCGCCCGTTTTACCGCCGCCCGTCTTCCGGCTTCGTCGCCTCGGTCCACCGCCTCGCAGGCCGCATAAAGAAAGCGGATGATCCCGTCATACAGCGCCACCACCAGCTCCACCGCCGACGCGCCGTCCAGCGCCCGCCCCTGATACTCGTTCATCTTCAATTCCCCTACCCGTTCGTGTTCTGGTCATAACCCGTAATCGCGGAGTAAAGCTCGTTCACGCCCTGCAACTCGGATGGCAGCTCCTGCAGGATCTCGTTGGCGCTGTTGAGTTCCGCCGTCAGGCTCGTCTGCTCGACTGAGATCATGCTCTTTTCCTTCGTAACTTCCGCATTCAGCGTGGACTCCGTATTGGAGTTGGATTTCTGAGCCAGCGCGATCACTCCGGTTGGCGAGCTCGTCCCGGCGTTCCCCAGCATCGTAGAAAAACTCTGCCCCCAGCTGTTCGCATCCTGGAAGAAGCCCAGGACACCCGCGTAATCCGTGTTCAGCACCGAGTCCAGCACGCTGGCATCGAACGTCAGCGTTCCGTTGTCCGTCTGCGAAACCGTGATTCCCAGGTTCGCCAGGGTCGAGATGTCCGAAGAATTGCTGTAGTTCATAGCCGTCGTGGTGGTGTTCGTCGTA
The DNA here is from genome assembly GCA_963771195.1 of uncultured Acidobacteriota bacterium. Classification (GTDB taxonomy): domain Bacteria; phylum Acidobacteriota; class Terriglobia; order Terriglobales; family Acidobacteriaceae; genus Telmatobacter. The sequence goes on along the minus strand of CAVYSS010000012.1, from coordinate 42,404 downwards.
TCCAGGACGTTCGACGTCACCTTCAGGTTCCCCGCCGAACCCGCCGTCTGCGACTGCAGCTCGAGATATGCCGAGCCGTCGCTGTTGGTCGTCACCGTCGCGTTCACGCCGATGCCGCTGGTTCCGTTAATCGTGTCCGCCAGGTCTTGCAACGTGTCATCGGAGGAATCGATTGGGATGGTCTGCGGGGTTTCATCGCCCACCTGTATCGTTATCGAGCCGGACAACACATCGCTCCCGCTGGGAATCGTGTCGAGGACTCCGCTGGCGTTATTGCTGCCCGAGGCCGGTGTCGCGGTGAAATTCAGCGTCGTAGCGCCGGTGGCCGTCAGGTTCGATCCAACCGTCAGGGCTCCAGCCGGTCCCGCCGTCTGCGACAGCAGCGACAGGGTCGATTGTCCGTTCGCGGTGGTGATTCCCGCGTTCACTCCCAAGCCGGGAATCTCAAGGCCGGAGGTCACCGTCAGGGCCGACGAGTCACTGGTGGACAGCGACAAGGTCGAGGTGCCGTCGCCGTTGTCGACGATCGTGGCCGTCACTCCCAGCGTGCTCGAATTGCCTCGATGTACGTCTCCAGGCTCGCCAGGCGTGTCCGTCGCATTCCCGGTAGCCAGATCGCCCGAAGGCGCGTTGCTCGATGGTCCCAGGTAGATCGTCTGCGTGCTCCCGTTGCCAGTCTCGATCTCCAGCGTGCCGGTCAGGCTGGCGGGTGTGCTTGCCGTGATAGTACCGCTGTCGCTGGCCGTGGACTGCATAGTCCACCGGCGTGGCCTGATCCGCCGCGTTGATCGCATCCGCCAGACCCTGCAGCGTGTTTACGCCGCTGCCCGTGTAGATGGTGTTGGCGTTGGGAGGAACGGGCGCGGCTCCAATCGTCCACCGTTTGCGTGGTCCCGCTGCCGACCTGGATCGTCATCGAGCCCGACAACGCCGTGCTCGCATTCACCGTAAGCGGCGTCAGGCCTCCATTCGGATTCTGCTGGTTCGCACTGGAAGAAAGCAGCTGCTCCAGGAGCGACAGGGTCGGCGAGCCGAACAGCGGCTCCGCATTGCCCGAGCTGTCTTTCCCCTCCTGCGTGTTCATGGCACTGATCAGCGAGTTGTAGTCCGTCACCATCTGGTTGACCGTGCTCTCCACGTCCGTGTTGTCGTTGCCGATCACCACCTGCACCTGCTCCAGGCTGCCGTCCGATTCCTTCGCGCTGGGCGCCAGCAGTTGAAACGTCAGACCCGGGATCAGGTTGGTCACCGTGTTCGAGGCGCTGGTCAGGTTTACTCCCTCCACCGTAAGACTGGCGTCCGCCCCGGAGATTGGCGACGAATAGGCAAGCGTTCCGCTCGATGTGGTGGCGTCGGCGATCGAATTCGCACTCACGGCAATATCTCCGTTGGCGCCCGATGTCCCTGAGACCAGGCTCAGCCTCGAGCCCGAAGAATCGGTCAGCACGCTTGCCGCAACGCCCACCCCGGATGAATTGATCGCCGCGGCCAGCCCGGCGAGCGTCTGGTTCGACAGGGTGCTCATGTTGATCGTCTGCGCCGTGCCGCTTGCGCCCACCTTGAGCGTGATCGACCCCGAAAGCGTGTCTCCGGAGTTGGTGATCGCCGTCAGGTAGCCGCTCGACGTCGTCGCCAGGTTATTCACCACTACCGTGTGCGTTCCCGCCACGGCCGCTGACGTGGCATTGGTCAGCTCCAGCACGTTCGTGTCGGAGCTCGACCCCATCTTCTGCGCCATGATCCCGGTGAAGTCCGTCAACTGGCCCAGGTCGGTCGACAGGTTCGACAGCAGCGTTCCCAGGTTCGACAGCACCGTGTCCTGGCTGTCGAGGCTCGTCAACTGCGTCTTCCACGGCGTCTCCACATTTTCCAGGTTGGCCACAATCTGAGAGACCGTGGTGCTGACATCGAATCCTGCTCCGCTCGTCGGCGAACCGAAACTCAGCCCTACCGTGCCCATCGCTCACTCCCGCAACGTTCTTGCAGATTCCAGACCGGCAACCTGCGAGACAGATTGAAAAAATCTCAGCAGCAACCGCCGCCGCGCTGCGCGCCTGCCCTTCCGATTCGCGCAACCAGCCGCCTCATCCTTGATCGGCAACCTCGCGGATTCCGATCAACCGGACCTCGCCCCGTCCCTTCTTCCCTCTCTGAGCTTTTCCCAATCCCCGGCTGGCCGATGCGGGCGGCAACCTGCCCCTTGAATTCCGGCCGCCGCGCCAGGAGGATCCCTGCTTGCGCCACACCCGAATGATTCAGCCCGATTATGCCGGCCAGTACCGTTGCGTCGGTCCCGCATGCCATGACAATTGCTGCTCCGGTTGGATGGTCTCGATCGACGAGGCTTCGCACCGGAAGTATGCCGATCTGCCCCCCAGCCCGCTGCGAACACTCATCGATGCCTCGATCGTGCGAGATGCCACCGGCGATCCAAACGCTGATTTCGCCAGGATTCAGATGCTGCCGACCGGAGTCTGCCCGTTTCTCTCGGAGGAGGATCTCTGCCGCATTCAGGTGGAGCATGGCGGGTCGTATCTCTGCCGCACCTGCGCCGAATTCCCACGCAACACCAGCACCATAGACGGCCTGAAGGAAACCGCGCTCTCGCTCTCCTGCCCCGAGGCCGCGCGCCTCGTTCTCCTCGCGCCCCGCCTGTTTCCCCCGCCCGGAGCGCCCGCACGCCAGCTCAACTGGGATGAAAACGCATCTGGCACGAATGCGCTGCGCCCGTACTTCTGGCAGGTTCGCGAGTTTGTAATTGGCTTGATCCTCAACAGGAATTATCCGCTCTGGCAGCGGTTGTTCCTGGTGGGGAGTTTTTGCCGGCGCCTTGAAGCATTGTCACGGGGAGAAATCGACCGCAATTTCCCCCAGGTTCTCGATGACTTTTCCCGTGCAGTTGCCGATGGCGGACTTTGCCCAGCGATGGATACCATTCCCGCCGACCTGCCGTTGCAGTTGGAAATCGTGCTCCGGGTCATAGCCCAGCGCGTCAACAACGTTCCCATCCGCCCCCGGCTGCGCCAGGTCCTGGAATTGTTCACCGTCGGCGTCGGGCACTCGCAAACCGCCTCCATTGCCAGTCAGGTTTCGCGCTACGCCGACGCTTACCAGCAGTTCTATGTTCCCTTCTTCAAACGCCGCCCTGGGATTCTCGAGAATTACCTCGTCAATGCTGTTCTTCGCGACCAGTTCCCGTTCGGCAAGAAGCTCTTCGAGCCTGGAGCTGAACCGGAGCCGGCGCGGGCATTCGCCATGCTGGCCATTCCGTTCGCCCTCATGAAAGGACTCCTTATCGGGGTTGTCGCGGCCAAAAAGCGCCGGTTCAGCGCCGCCGACGTGGTCAAAACGGTCCAGTCCGCCTTCCGCCACTTCGAGCACAATGTCAGCTTTCTTTCCGATGCCTACGCCTTGCTCGAGGCACGGGGACTGACTGACGCCCGCGGCCTCGCCATGCTTCTTCGCAATTGATCTACGCGATCGTCCTGCGGCGCCTGCCGTTGAACTCCCGCGCTCACGGCTCATAAACAGAAGAGGGCGCCCACGGGTGCCCTCTTCTGGCTGGTTGGCATCTCTGCCGTGATTATTGCAGCAGCTTGGTCACTTCCTGCTGCATGCTGTTGGCCTGCGCCAGGGCTGCGATGCCGGTCTGGCTCAGGATTTCGTACTTCGACATGTTGGAACTGGCCGCCGCGTAATCCGTGGCCTGCACCGCGTTCTGCGCCGACATGATGTTCTGCTGCTGGGTGCTCATCACCGTGCTGACCGCGTTCAGGGTGTTGATTTGCGCCCCGATGTAGCCGTCCTGCGCCGCCACGTTGGCGATGGCGGAGTTCAGCGTGGTCAGAGCGGCCTCTGCCTGGCCCTGAGTGGAGAGATCCGTCGCCGCCAGGTTGGTCCGCGATTCATTTGCGCCCACCTGATAGGTGATGGTCTCCGTGCCCGCGGTGGACGCAAATAATGCTGTCGCGCCCTCTGCGGTCGTGGTGTCGAGCAAGGTTGCATCGGCGATCACAACATTTCCGTTGGTGTTCGTCAACAGAATGCCGGTGTCGGCAAGAGCCGTTGTGGCGCCCGCCGCTTTGCCCACCGCGCCCGCGGTCGACAAGCTGGCAGTAACGCCGGGGATCCCGTCCTTGTTGATCTCCGCTACCAGCCCTCCTACCGTCGTCGCCGTGGTGGTGAAGTTCGTCGTGGTGCCGTCGAGGTTCGTGACGGTGAACTTGATTCCGCCCGTCACCGTATCACCAGACTGCGCGCCTGTGGTCAGCACCTTGGTTGCCGCCAGAGACAGATCGATGAATTGGCCGGCGCTGCTCTGAACCACCGTGCCGCCCGAATCTCCGACCGTCGCAGACGAGAGCGGAGCAAAATACAGATCGTCGACCGAAGCCGACTGAGTAGACGAGTCTCCCGTGTAGACGCCCACTCCCGCGGCACTGCCAGTGAAAACCTGGTTCTGGTTATAGGTCGTGGTGCTTCCGATGTTGTTGATCTCCGACAGAATCGACTGGTACTCCTGGTTGGCCGCGGCCTCCTGGGAGGTGTTGAGCGTTCCGTTGGCGGTTTCGGTCGCCAGCGTTACCGCCCGGTTGAGAAGGTTGGTCACCTGCGACAGCGCTCCATCGGCTACCTGAAGCAGACCCACGCCTTCCTGCGCGTTGGTCTGTGACTCGCTCAGCGCCGACTGGTTGGCCTGAAGGCCGTCCACGAGCGAAAGACCGGCCGCGTCGTCCGCGCCGGAGTTGATGCGAGAGCCCGAAGACAACTGCTGCAGCGTCTTCGAGAGGCTGTTGTTGGTGTTGGTCAGGTTGTTCTCCGCATACACAGCGGAGAGATTGTTCAAGACACCCAGGGACATGGGTCACTCCTTGCGATGCGTGGAATTGCGGAACCTCTAACCCGATGCTTGCTCCCATTTTTTTTAGTTGCCCTGGGCTGCTGCTGCGGGCTGGTACCGTCGCATCTGGCCCTTTTTTCGGCTCGGGACTGCAGCACTTTATGTGCCATTCCGACTGTCCCCGGACCGGACACTTCTGTCCCATTACTTTTTAATCTTTCACCCTTCGTTTCCCTCCGCCGATAACCATGCAAAGGAGTCGTGGACATGATCGAGCTCACCCGGCTCAACGGCACCACCATGGTTCTCAATAGCGACCTGATCAAAACCGCTGAAGCCTCACCCGACACCATGATCACCCTCATCACCGGCGAAAAGCTCATCGTCCGAGAGGAATGCAGCCTGGTTGTCGATCGCATTCTCGAATGGCGTTCCCGCCTGCTGGCCTCGGTTGCGCGACGCGCCCCGGGAGCCGGCCTCGAACGCGTGGCTGCTTTCTCCAGCCTGTCCGATCCTGAGGCCCCCGAGTCCTTCAAGCCCGCCGGCCAGCGCAAACCCGGCCAGCGATAGTCCACTCACCGCGAAGGAGAGTCGACATGGACAAATCGAGTTTCGCCGGCGTCCTGCTCGCAATCACCGGTATCATCGCCGGCCTGCTCATGGAAGGCGGTCATATCGGCCAGATCCTTCAGCCCACCGCCGCGCTCATCGTCTTCGGAGGCACCATCGGTGCGGTCCTGCTGCAATTTCCCCTCGCCACCGTCACTCAGGCCTTCGGCCGCGTCGGCCGCCTTTTTGCCGCTCCCCGCAAGCACGACGATCAGCTCATCCACCTCCTGATTGCCTTCGCCCAGAAGGCCCGCCGCAATGGCGTCGTCTCCCTCGACGCCGACCTCCAAACCATCCAGGACCCTTTCCTTCGCCAGGCCGTTATGTTGGCGGTCGATGGCACCGAGCCCAACGACCTGCGCAGTATCATGCGGGTCTCGCTCGACTCTTCCACCGAAATTGAAGAACGTCTGCCCGCCGTCTTCGAGTCGGCCGGCGGCTTTTCCCCCACTATCGGCATACTCGGCGCCGTTCTCGGCCTCATCCAGGTCATGCAGCACCTCGATAACATGACCGAGGTAGGCCGCGGCATAGCGGTCGCCTTCGTCGCCACCATTTACGGCGTCGGAATCGCCAACCTCTTCTTCCTGCCCATCGCAGGCAAAATGCGCCTCCGTCTGCGCGATGAGGTCCAGCGCCGCGAGATGATGCTCGAAGGCGTCATCTCCATCCTCGAAGGCATGAATCCCCGCATGCTTGAGGTCAAGCTCGCCGGGTTCCTCGATCAACCCGCCCAGAAACCCACCCCGCGTGCCGCATGAGAGGCCGAGTCCATCGCAGCCGCGTCACTCACGACCGCTGGCTGGTTTCCTATGCCGACTTCGTCACCCTCCTCTTCGCCTTCTTCGTCGTCCTCTATGCCTCCTCCCGCGCCAACCACCAGCAAGAGGCGCAATTACCCCAGTCCATTGATGCGGCTTTCAAATCCCTGGGCATCTTTCCCAACTCCGCCCGCAACCCGTCCGCCGCGCCAGGCTCCGGCAACGAAGCGCCCGCCCTGCCCATGAATATCGTTATGGGCGAAGACGTCCTTTCTCCCGCAGAGGTCCAGAGCGACCTCAACCGCATCCAGCGCGATCTCAACCAGCGCCTCTCCAACCAGGTCGCCCACCACACTGTCGCCATCAAAATGGGCCGCGACGGCCTCGTCATAAGCCTCCGCGAAGCCGGTTTCTTCAATTCCGGTTCGGCCACCCCGCACCCCGAAGCCATCCCCACCATCCGCCAGATCGCTGCATCGCTCGCCGGAACACCCTACGACCTCCGCATCGAAGGCCACACCGACAACGTTCCCATCCACACCGCGCAGTTCGATTCCAACTGGGAGCTCTCCACCGCGCGCGCCGTCGGCATCGCCCGCCTGCTGCTTCCGCTTCACTCCATTCCCGCGGACCACCTCTCCGCCGCCGGTTACGCTGAGTTCCACCCCGTCGACACCAACTCGACTCCCGAGGGCCGCGCCAACAACCGCCGCGTCGACCTGGTCGTCTTTCCCCGCACCAAAATCGACCTCCGCACCCCCTCCACAACCACCACTGGACCCTGGCGCACCATCACCGACGGCGACTAACTATCGCTCCTTCACTTGGTCACTTCTTCACGGCTTCACTTCTTCACTGCTTCACTTCTTCACTCCTTCACTGCTTCTCTTCTTCACTTCTTCACTCCTTCACTTCTTCACTGCTTCTCTTCTTCACTTCTTCACTCCTTCACTTCTTCACTGCTTCTCTTCTTCACTTCTTCACTCCTTCACTGCATTCCCAACACCTTCACAATCACCCGCTTCCGCCGCTGCCCATCGAATTCCGCATAAAACACCCTCTGCCACGTCCCCAGGTCCAGCCTCCCGTCCGTCACCGGCAGCGTGGTCTCGTGGTGCAGCAGCAGCGACTTCAAATGCGCATCGCCATTGTCCTCGCCCGTCTGGTGATGTTTGTAATCCGGTCGCGCCGGCGCCAGTTCCTCCAGCCATTTCCCAATGTCCTCGATCAGTCCGCTCTCCAGGTCGTTCACGTAGATTGCCGCCGTGATGTGCATGGGCGAAACGAAGCATAGGCCGTCCTTTACCCCGCTGCACCGCACAATCTCTTCCACGCGATCCGTGATGTGCACCATCTCCCGCCGCTTCTTCGTCTCGAAAACCATGTACTCCGTATGACTCTTCATTCGCAACTCTCCTTTGCGAGCATTCAGGGATTTCCCTCCCCCCAACACGCCGCCATTCTTGCTCCTCGCAATTTAGCCACAAGCTGATTCAACGAAAATGTGGCAGGGGTGAGCCGAGGCCTCAACACCCCAGCGATTACAAATCTGTTCAGCAATTTTTCAGCAAAGTGTCCTAATTTCGCTTCTTTTGGCATTCGTCTGCCTAGGTTATTTCGTTGTAAACGTCCGGCCCTGCTTTGCGGAATTCGCGCTCCCTTTTGGGTTTATCGGTTATGACATTCTGAAGTGCTCTCATGCTGCTGACATTCTGATAGGCATAGCAGAACCGACTGACGCGCAATTCCCCAAACGCATCTTTGTATTCGATAAAACCCTTTACACAAAGGCATTTATCGCCCGAATCCCAAGCTAGAGTTTCAGTTACGATCAACTCCTTTGGGACACCCAGATAGGAAGAAGTCTCGTCTCCCCCCACGTAAACAGCGCCCGGCACATAATCTGCCACGCTCTCGCGGTATTTGGGCGGAACCCCCAGACCGAGAATCAAAGTCGGAGATACATTAGAGGTCTTCCGCTCAATTTTTTCAGAGGCAATTTCCATCACGCCCCTGATTGCAGTGGCTGGTGTTCTTCCGTGGTTCTTAAACGTGATTTCTATCGGCAAACGCCAACCATCCTCCTTGGTGCAAGCCAGATCAAATTCCCTTTCATCGGGTTGCGTAATTTTTGGGATCATCCACGCCCTTTCAGCATTGATGACGGCTTCGGCGTTCAGCAAAGCAGCTTTGGCGGCATCGCGAGTCTCAGTAGACTGCCAAGCGATAACCAAGAGGGTCAGAAACAGCGCCCAAGTAGCCGCTCCCTCGGGCCATGTAAACGTGTTGATCCGGTACTGGGACATACAGAAAACTGCGCCAATAAGAATAACGAGCAGAACCAACACCAAGTATTTCAACGCCAAACGTTTCAGCATGATGGGGGAAATGTATCACAAAAACATCCCGACCTCAGGCCTCCAGCTCGCCGCGCACGCGCAAATCCTCCTCGCGCATGGCCAACAGTTCCCGGCGCAGTTCTTCGTTTCTCATAGAGGCTGGTTGTGGCAAGAGCAAACGGCTCAGCCTTGTGGCCAGGACAACGCTGTGAGGCGCTTTGCGCCTTGTCCCATTTCGCTTGTCCCTACCTGGCGATCTCCACCGGCGTGTTCCGCGGCGCATCCCCGCTCTTCTGATTCTCGTCCATCTTGCCGAAAATCATCTTGCCGGAGGCGGTCTGCAGCACGCTGGTTACGGAAATATCCACGGTGCGGCCGATCACCTTGCGCGCGTGATCGACAACCACCATGGTGCCATCGTCGAGATAGCCCACGCCCTGGTTGTACTCCTTGCCTTCCTTCAGGATGAGCACTGCCATGTGCTCGCCCGGCAGAACCACCGGCTTGAGCGCATTGGCCAGGTCGTTGATGTTCAGCACCTCAACGTGGTGCAGATGCGCCACCTTGTTCAGGTTGAAGTCGTTGGTGACCACCTTGGCTTCCCATTTCTTGGCCAGTTCCAGCAGCTTCAGGTCGACTTCGCGAATCGTGGGGAAATCGTCGGAGACGATCTGTATCTGGAGATTCGGGTTGGATTGCATCCGCTGCAGCATGTCCAGGCCGCGGCGGCCGCGCTGGCGCTTTGAGGAATCCGTGGAATCGGCCACCACCTGGAGTTCCCTCAGCACGAACTCCGGCACCACCAGCGCGCCATCCATAAACCCGGCTTCGGCGATGTCCGCTATGCGCCCGTCAATGATCACCGAGGTGTCCAGCACCTTGGCCGTGCGCTTGATGGGCCGGTCCGGGGCGAAGATGGCGCCGAGCGCCGCAGGGTTCAACAGGTCCCCCTTGTTGGCGCCCACCAGCAAGCCCACGTAGGTCATCAGCAGCAGCACGAAAATCTGCAGGGCAGCCGAACTGGAACCGTTCAGAGGCGCCGACCGCAGCACCAGGCAGAAAAGGGCCGCGCCGAAGATCCCCAGCACCGAGCCAGTCACCGCGCCGATCAGCCGGCGGAGGGTGAGCGCCCGCACGCGGTACTCGAAGACAATGACCGCGGCGGCAGACAGGGCGCCAGCCACGGAAGCAGCCGGTGCAGGCAATCCGAAGGGCCGGAGGAAGTAGCAAACAACGCTAAGCAGAACGACAAACAAGACACGTAGCAGAACAAGATCCATATAAGACCAACCGCCGCCGGCAAAGAGGAAAAGAAGCCGGTATCAGCACAGTTGGCGAGTATGCCCATGCGTGAGGATGCTCGTCAAGGGGAAAACTGGATTAGGGAAGCATGGGCCTACTTCGCCGTTTCTTTGCCTCCTTTCCTGCGCCTCCGAGTGGGAAAACAACCGTTTCCAGCCGGGAGCCCTCTACACGATCGGACGATATTGGCCACGGTCGGCATCCGGCCAAGGCCTTTCTGAAACGAGGAACTGTCTAAATTGGCTTTTCGAAAAGAGGATTCAGCTATGAAACGAAGCATTCGCAATGTATTGACGGGATCAGCGGTTTCCCTGGCGCTGGCCTTGCCAGTCGCGGCTTTTTGCCAGATCGGGGAGGCTCCAACTGAGCCCCACCAGAAACCCCAAACCCCGATACCCCAGTCGCACCCGACAGCGCAGGGACGGATGGATGCGCAACAAATGGTGCGAGGCACGGTGGCACTGACACGTTCGCTGGATGCTAGGAAAGACCAGGACGGGTCCAGGTTTGAAGCAAAGCTCACCAGGACCGTGCACCTGAAGAACGGCAAGACCCTGGACAAGGGAACGTCTCTTGTGGGAACGGTAGAGAACGATGATATGCAGGTCGCCGGAAAATCAAAGCTTGCGGTGCGATTCACCGAAGCCAAGCTGACAAATGGCGAAACCATTCCCATCAAGGCCACTATCGTCGAGGTCTATCCGCCCGCAGGGCTCGACTCGGCCGGTGAGCCGATTCCCGACGAGAGCAGCCCATCGTACGGCATGGACGACCGCACCAATGAATGGAATTCGCGCCAGTTGGATGTGGACCAGATCGGCGCCTTGAAAAACGTGGATCTGCACAGCAAGCTTGCCAGCCAGAACTCCGGCGTCTTCGTGAGCACGAAGAGCGACGACGTAAAGCTGATGAAGGGCAGCCGCCTGGAACTGGCGCTCGAAGAGAATGGGAACGGCCAACAAGCGGAGAACCGGTAAGAGCGATTTTCGCTTAAGTCACTGTTACGGAACGAAGAAGGGGGTCGAATGCCGCCGGTTTTTGGGCAGGACTTTGGCCCTCTGCGTGCGCAAAATCCCATCAACATATCTTGATATGACGGTAGAGTAGGTCATTCTTCCCTGGCCTCTGATATCAACAAATCATGATATGTTGATAGGAAATTTCCCGGTTTTTCCAAAGGGCAGCACAGGACGTTATCTCTCCTGCCGCTCGTCTGAGCCTGCCCCACCTGACAAATTCCAGGTTCCAGGCTTTCGCCGCAGCAGTAAGTTTGCCGGCGAACGCGACGAAGCCGGCGTTCGTCTATTGGAGGAGAGCGGGTTGCGGCGATCGCAGGGCGAGACAATCGCGGATGCGCGGCGTTAGGCTGGAGCAGAAGATGGTCCGCGCAAAGGAGCGTGCATGAAAGCGTGGAAGTGGGCGATGCCGGGCCTGGTCGCGGCAGTGTTGCTGGCGGGGTGCAAGGGCTTCTGGGATCCTCTGCCCAACGGCGGGGGCGGGACGGGCGCGGCCAGCGGCGTGTTCTACGTTTTAAACCAGAAGACGGCCCAGGTGGTGGGATTCTCATTCGCGAAAGGTTCCAGCACGCCCGCGGCGGTTACAGGAGGGTCGGCCAACCTGCCGGCTGATCCGCTGGCGATGGCAATCTCGGCGAACGGAAGCTTCCTTTATGTCAGCACTACGGTGGGGATCTATCTTTACACGATTGGATCGGGCGGCACTTTGACGGAGGCCAACAGTAGCCAGGCGATCTCGGCGGACCCGGCATACACGATGGTGGTGGATCCCAGCAATCAGTGGTTGGTGGAAGCGGTTTCAGGCACGGGAGTCTTAAGCGCAATCCCGATCTCCTCGACCACCGGGCTTTACAACAGCAGCCTGCAGGTGGCCACGCTTACGCTGCCCAATACGAATGTGCAGCAGGTGGCGATTTCGCCATCGGGTGCGGCGAATCCTTACCTTTTTGTGGCCATGGGTGCGGGTGGAACGGAAGTGATTCCGTTCACTGCGGCGAACGCAACACCGTTTGGGAACGGTGCCAACATTCCGGTTGAGAACAGCAGCGGGGCGGCGAACGCGGTTGCCGTGGATCCAGCCAACCGGCTGGTTTACATCGGGGAAACGGCGGCGATAACCGCGACCAAGACACAGCCACAGACGGGCGGGTTGCGCGCGTTCACAATTGGCGCAACCAGCCTGACGGAGATCGCCAAGACCGCCTACCAAACGGGAGGAACAGGGCCTGCGTCGATCCTGCCCACCGCCAATTACGTGTACGTGGCGAACAGGGCCGTAAGCGGCAGCTCAACGGGGAACATATCCGGGTTCGCGATTACGTCCACGGCCGGCGTTTACTCTCTCACCAGCGTGAGCACCGTGGCGGCGGGCATAGGCACGATGAGCCTGGCAGAAGACAGCACCAGCACTTATGTGCTGGCGGTGAATTCGTTAGGTAGTCCGGACCTGAGCACCTACACGTTTGACTCGACCACAGGGGGCAAGCTGGACGCAGGGAAGACGTCTTCGACAGGAACGGATCCGGTGGTGGCGGTGGCGGTGGCGGCGGTGCCGTAAAAGCAGTTCACAGTTCGCAGTCATCAGTTGTCAGTTTTTCAGTGCGTGGATCGTAATTCGTGGATCGGATCTCGCCGTTGAGATTGCGTGCTACGAACTGCGAACTGCGAACTGCGAACTCCGGCGTCACCACTGCTCGAATGTGACGTTCCGCTCGTTCTCGACAATTGAGTGCTTCTGGAAATGCGCATCGTCGCGGTGGGGGAAGTCGGTGCGGAAGTGGGCGCCGCGGCTTTCAGTGCGCGCGAGAGCGGAGCGCAGGATGGCGCCGGCGACACAGCAGAGGGATTGTGCCTCCGCGACCCGCCGGTTTGTTCCTTGCTCTGCCAGGTGGTCCGCGGCGGCGGCCAACTCCGAATGAGTTGAGAGGCCGCGGCGCAACGATGATTCGTCGCGCAACAGTCCGGCGTGGCGGCTCATGGTCTGCTGCAGCTTGCGAATGAGAATATCGGGCAGCGTTCCCAGCTCTTCGACCGCAGGAGACCTGGGGCACCCGTTGGGCAATTCCGGCTTATTAAGCGGCAGCGAGTCCCCGAGCATGGCCTGCGCGGCGCGGGCGCCGAAGACGAGGCCCTCGAGTAGCGAGTTGGAGGCGAGGCGATTGGCGCCGTGAACCCCGGTGCAGGCGGCTTCGCCGGCGGCATAAAGGCCGCGGGCCGTGGTCCGGCCATCAAGATCGGTACGGATGCCGCCCATGAGATAGTGCGCGGCAGGCCGGATGGGGATGAGATCCCGATCCAGTTTGAGCCCGTACCGCGCCAGGAACGCGCTTATGCCGGGAAAGCGCTGGCGCGGGTCCACGCGGCGAATGTGCCGCATGTCGAGATAAACAGGGTAGAGCTCGGCCTCCGACCCACCCATGCTTTCGCGCGCCACCGCGCGGGCCACCACGTCGCGGGGAGCGAGCTCCAGCTTTGCGTGATAGCGTTCCATGAAGCGTTCGCCGCGATGGTTGCGCAGGTACGCGCCTTCCCCTCGCAGGGCCTCGGAAATGAGGAAGCACGGCGCGCCGGCGAGCGAGAGCGCGGTGGGATGGAACTGGTAAAACTCCATGTCCGCGAGCTCCGCTCCGGCGCGGAGGGCGAGCGCGATGCCGTCGCCGGTGGCGACAGCAGGATTGGTGGTATCAGAGTAGATTTGGCCGGCGCCGCCGGAAGCCACGAGAATGGCGCGAGCCGAGACGCGGAGCGCATGCTGTTCCCGGTCGAGCATGTCCGCGGCGACCACGCGGGCGCCGGCCACAACAAAACCGGTTACGGTGGTCCACTCCGCAAACTCGATGGCGCTGCGCGCGCGAGCCATCGCCGCGAGCGAACGGCTGATCTCCGCGCCGGTGGCGTCGCCATTGGCGTGCAGGATGCGCGGCCGCGAGTGCGCGCCTTCGCGTGTGCGCAGCAGGCGACCGTCTTCCGCGTCGAAACGCGCGCCCCACTCGATGAGCTCGGCTACGCGATCGGGGCCTTCGCGAACCAGCACTTCAGCGGCGGGCCGCCAGACCAGGCCGTCACCGGCGGCGATGGTGTCGTCAAAATGCAGCTCGATGTTTTCATCATCGGGCTCGGCCACTGCGATGCCGCCCTGGGCGTAGTGCGTGTTCGATTCGCCCAGCGATTCCTTGGTAACAACAAGAACCGAGCCGTGAGAGCCGAGAGTGAGCGCGGCGCGAAGGCCGGCAACGCCCGCGCCCATGACAAGGAAGTCGTAGTGAGCAGACAAGGGCATCGGTTTCAGGCTAACAAAGCCTGGGAGAAGGAGCAGGAACAAGGGATTAGGAATTGTGTGGGGGCACCGGTGATGCAGGCGGCGGGATTCGCGTTGCGTTGGAGTGCGAAAAACAAGGCGGCGAATCCGGCGGGATGACGCGCCGGGCGCGCGTCTCTTGAAGAATGGCGAAAGCGCGCGTTTGTGGAAGAAAACCCATTGCCTGATTTGGCGTCCAACTAATTAGATTTCGGCGCAGAGCGGTGCCGGGCGGTCCATATCTATCTTCATCCGCTGAGCACCAACTGCAACGCCGAACGGGCCCCGATGAAAGAAGCACAAAACGACGCGCGCGATGGGACGCGAGGCTCCCTTACATAGAAAACTTCAAGCATGCGCGCGAAATCATGACACCCATTTCCTCGCTTCTCCAAAGAACACGGAGAATTTGCGGACTTATGTCTGCTGGTGGACATAATTCTTTCATTTTGAGTGGGATAATCGCACTCAAAGAAATCGAATAACGAGTTCCGTCGTTGCAAAGGACGCATCAAAAAAGTGGGAATGTCAGGATCCTTTGCACATGATGGATTGGAAAAAGCTTTCGATGGTAGGGCAACCTTCTAACCTGCTGCTTGCAGCATTAAACCCGAGTTATCGCGCCGATTTACTGGCGCGCATGCGCACCGTGACTCTCGCTCCCAAAGAGATTGTCTACGAAACGGACGAGACGCCGAAGTACGCCCATTTCCTCACCTCGGGCGTGGCATCGATTCTGGTGTCGATGGCGAACGGAGCCAGCACCGAGGTGGGCATCTGGGGCCGCGAAGGCCTGGTGGAGAGCTTCCACCTGCTGGGTGGCGCCAGGATTCCTCAACGCTGCATCGTGCACGTGGAAAGCACGGCGCTGCGGATGCCGTTCAAGGAACTGCACAAGGAATTCCAGGAGAACCAGGAGTTGCGCGACTGTGTGCTGCAGGGCGTGCAGAGCCAGTGCGCCATCCTGGGCCAATTGGCGGCGTGCAACCGTCTGCACGAAGCCGAGCAACGCCTGGCGCGTTGGCTGCTGATGGTGCGGGACCGCATGGAAACCGACACCTTCCATCTGACCCAGGAGTTTCTCGCCGTAATGCTCGGTGCGCGGCGCACCACGGTGACGGCGGCGGCGGGCGCGCTGCAGCGCCGCGGACTCATACAATACAGCCGCGGGCGGATTCAGCTAAGGGATTCAGCGGCGCTGGAGAACGTGGCGTGCGAGTGCTACGCGACGATTCGCGACCTGTACGCGAGCTTCTATTGCGGCGCGCCCGAGTTGGAGACGAAAGCACAGGCGCGGGGAACGTTCGCGTAGGCTGCAGTTCGCAGTTTGCAGCTCGAAGGTCAGACTTGTGATCCGTGGACGGTGGCTCGCGGGCCGTGGTTTGCGAAGGATCCGCCGCAGCGCACGCGTGCTTTACGATAAAAGCAGCGTGCAAACGATACGAGTTGAAACTCCATCCGCCCGTTACGACGTGGTTGTCGGAAGCCATCTTCTGGCCACGCTGGCCACGCGCATCCCACGCGTGGCCGGACGGCTGCCACGGCGTGTGTTCGTGATTACGTCGCCGGAGATCTGGGCCTTGTGGGGCATGGCCCTTTGCGCCTCGTTTGCCGAGCCTCCGGTGGTGCTGTTCCTGGCGGCGGGCGAGACCCACAAGACGCTGGCAAGCGCGGAGAAGCTGCTGCGGCAGATGGTGGAGGCGGGCGGCGATCGCAGTTCGCTCGTCATCGCCTTCGGCGGCGGCATCGTGGGCGACGTGGGCGGATTTGTGGCCGCCGTCTTCATGCGCGGTGTCCGCTACGTTCAGGTTCCCACAACATTCCTTTCGCAGGTGGATTCGTCCATCGGCGGAAAAACGGGGGTGAATCTCCCTGAAGGCAAGAACCTGGTGGGCAGCTTTCATCATCCCCTGGCGGTGTTTGCGGATATCGGCGTGCTGGGCACGCTGCCCGACCGCGAGCTGCGCGCGGGGCTGATGGAAAGCATCAAGGCGGGGATCATCCGCGACCGCATGCTGGTGCGCTTCATGGAAGAGCATGCGGACGAGGTGCTGGCGGGCGAGGAACGCGCCCTTGAGAAGGTGATTGCGGCCAGCGTGCGCATGAAGGCGGACGTGGTGAACCGCGACGAGCGTGAAAGCGGACTGAGGATGATCCTGAACTTCGGGCACACGCTGGGACATGCCATCGAACAGGTGACCCGCTTCAAGGTGCTGCTGCATGGCGAGGCCGTGGGATGGGGCATGGTGGCGGCACTCGAGCTGGCAAAGCGTCGCGGGACCGTCACCGGCCGTGAAGCGGAGCGCCTCGAAGCCCTAATCCATCGCTACGGACCGTTGCCTCCGCTGAAGCTGCGCGCGGCAAAGCTGGTTGCGGCCACGGGCGCGGATAAGAAAAACATCGCCGGCGTTCGGCGGTTTGTATTGCCGGTGGGCATCGGCGACGCGGGCATCGTAGAGGACGTGACCGCGGCGGAGATGGAAGCGGCAGCCGCTTACATGCTGGCGCAGGCGCGAGAGAGGCATGCGTGAGCAGCCGCGGCGCCAGACCGGCCGGCGCGCTCGATGAGGCGAGCGCAGCCGAGGCAGTGCGCGGCATGTTCAACAGTATTGCGCCGCGTTACGACCTGCTGAACCATGTGCTTTCGGCCAACGTGGACCGCCTCTGGTGGCGGCGGACGGCGCGGCGATTCCGCGGCGTGCTGGCTGAACCGGATGCCGCGATCCTTGACATCTGTTGCGGCACCGGCGACCTGACCATGGCGCTGCTCGAGCATCGGCTGCGTGGCGCACGGCCGGTGCTGGCAGCGGACTTTGCGCGCGAGATGCTGGCGCGGGGCGCGCGCAAGTTTGCCGGGCGCGGCGTGGTGGCGCTGGAGGCGGATGCGCTGCGCCTGCCCCTGGCCACGGGATCGCTCGATCTGCTCGTGACCGCATTCGGATTTCGCAATCTTGCCAATTACGACGTCGGGTTGCGCGAGTTTGCCCGCGTGCTGAAGCCGGGCGGCCAGCTTGGAATCCTCGAATTCAGCGAGCCCGGAGGGATGATCGGTAAAGTGTACGCGGTCTATTTCCGGCGCGTCCTGCCGACCATCGGGCGGATCCTCTGCGGCAGAGACGGACCATACAATTACCTCCCATCGTCGGTGGGCAGCTTTCCTTCGCCGGCGCAGATGCTGGAGAGAATGCGCGCGGCCGGCTACGACGAATGTGTATGGCAGCCGTACACGTTCGGTGTCGCCGGATTGTATGCCGCGCGGAGGGCTGCGTAGTAGGCTGAGAGCGCATGAGCTCCACCGCATCAAGCGTGGCCAGCCACTCCGCGGAAAAGCGGCAAGTGGCGCTGCGTTCGATGATGGCGGCGGCGTGCATGACGCTGCTAAAGCTGGCCGCCGGGCTCCTTTCCGGATCGCTCGGCGTGCTCTCCGATGCGGCGCACTCCGCACTCGACATGGCCGCCGCGGCGCTCACGTTCTTGTCCGTCCGCGTCTCCGACAAGCCCGCGGACGAAGACCACACCTACGGCCACGGCAAAGTGGAGAACATCTCCGCCTTCGTTGAAGCAGGCCTGATGGCGATCTCCTGCGCCTGGATCATCACCGAGGCGGTGGAGCGAATCGCGGGGCGAGCGGTCCAGTTGCGCCATCCCCTCTGGCCGGCGCTGGTCCTGGTCGCTTCCATCGGCGTGGACTGGTGGCGCTCGCGGCAACTGCGCGCTGTGGCCGATCGCACCGGCTCTCCGGCGCTGGCCATGGACGCATTCCATTTCGCATCCGACATCTGGTCCACTCTGGCGGTGCTCATCGGGCTGGGCGCAAGCTGGATGGGCGTGCGGCTTGGCGTGTCCTGGCTGCGCTTTGCCGATCCCTTCGCGGCGATCGTGGTTTCCATCATGATCCTGCGCATCACGCTGGAGTTGACCCGCGACGCCATCGGCGCATTGACGGATCAGGTGCCGGCGCAGATGAGGCGCCGGATTTTGCGCGAGGTGGAGCGGGTAGAGGGCGTAATGGCAGTAGAGCAGGCGCGCGTGCGCCGATCGGGGCCCTCGTACTTCGTCGACCTTGCCCTGGCGCTGCCCCGCCGCACCACCTTCGAACGCACCGATGAACTGGTGCGCGCGGCCACGGAAGCCGTGCATCGCCTGTTGCCGCAGGCCGACGTCGTCATTCACTCCGTGCCGCGGCAGGCGCGGGCGGAGAGCGTCTTTGACCGCATCCGCGCGGTGGCCGCTCGCAATAATGTCCAGGTGCATGAGCTCAGCGTGCAGTCCCATCACGGCCGCCTACGCGTGGAGCAGCACCTGGAATTGGACGAGAACCTGGCCCTGGTGGACGCACACAGCTTTGTGACGGTACTGGAGGCGGAGATCCTGCGCGAGGCGCCCGAGGTCGATTCCGTGCTGACCCACATTGAGAGCGAGCCGGCAACCATCGAACAGCCGGAAGAGATTCGGGTCGATGACCGCCGCATCGAACAGGCAATGCGGTCGGCTGCCGCCGAACTCGAGGAAATCATCGACGTGCACCAGATTGAGGTGCGCCGGGCGGGAGATCACATCGATCTCTCTTGCCACTGCACCATGCCGGACAAAACCACCATGCAGCGCGTGCACAAAGTGATTACGGAGCTTGAGGACCGCTTCAAGCTGGCGTGTCCCGAAGTGCGCCGCGTGACCATTCACCCCGAGCCGGCCACCGACAATCTGCGGTGAGAAGCACAGGGACAAGGGACAAGGGATAAGGGGATACAAGGACAAGACCGAGGGACCTTCCTGCAGGGCGAGTGCCGCACCCATTAAAATTATTTGCAAGCGAGTGAAAAGGGACGGCACCGGAGCAGGCAATGATCGCCCACGTTGAATGGAAGCACGACGAAGTTTTTGAAGGCATCGCGGAGAATGGAAACACCATCGTGCTCGATGCCGATTCCGCGCACAAGCACGGCCCCAGCCCGATGGAATTGGTACTGATGGCATTGTGCGGATGCACCTCCGTGGACGTGATCTCGATTCTCAAAAAGAAGCGGCAGCAGGTGACCGGGCTGCGCGTTTCGGCCTCGGCGCAGCGCGCAGAGACGCCGCCGCAAGTGTTCACACACATCATGCTCACATATGCCGTGCGCGGTGAGAAGCTGAGCAGAAAAGCCGTGGAGGACGCCGTCTCGCTCTCCAAGAACAAGTACTGTTCGGTCTCCAAGATGCTGGAGAAGGCGGCAACGGTGGAATACGAGATCGTCTACCCGAATGGAGAACCGGAGCCATGAGCGCGCGCGCGCGGGGGCGCGAGATGCATCCGCTGGTCCGATTCTTCCGCGCGGCGTCGCTGGCGCTGGTTCTGGTGGTCATCGGCCTTCTTTCCGCCCTTACCACCATGCACTTTGCCATTCAT
Source organism: uncultured Acidobacteriota bacterium (assembly GCA_963771195.1). Taxonomy (GTDB): domain Bacteria; phylum Acidobacteriota; class Terriglobia; order Terriglobales; family Acidobacteriaceae; genus Telmatobacter. The sequence goes on along the minus strand of CAVYSS010000012.1, from coordinate 22,850 downwards.
GGCGCGGAGGTGCAGGTGCCGGCGCTGAAGGGAATGACGGTGGCCGATGCGCGAAGCCAGGCCGCGGGGCTGGGACTGAACCTGGTGGTGGACAACCGTTATTTCTCCTCTGATGTGGCTGCCGGGCATATCCTGACACAATCTCCCGACCCGGGAACGGTGGTGCGGCGCGAGTGGCGCGTGCGCGTGTCAGAGAGCCTGGGCCCGCAAAAGGTGGAAGTGCCGGGCACGCTGGGCGCGGACGAGCGCGTGGCGGCAATGAATCTGCGCCGAATGGGGCTGGCTGTGGGCGAGACCGCGCACCTGCCCGATGCCGGCGTGACTGACGGCACGGTGCTGGCGCAGGATCCGCCGGCGCATGCGCAAGGTATTGAGGGACCGAACGTCGCCCTCCTGGTGGCCGCACCCGCGGATGAAACGCCGGATGGCTTCGTGATGCCGGACCTGGCAGGGATTCCGATCGTCGCCGCTCAGTCCGAGCTGGCGCGTGTGGGACTAAAGACTGGCCCTCCCCAGTTCAAAGATGTGCATGTGCCGCCCGTCGGCGCCGGCGCAGCACCACCTGTTTTGCCGGTGGCGCCGGGATCGGTGATCGCGCAGCAGCCGGCCGCCGGAACGCGCGTGGACACAAGCATGACGGTGAAACTAACGGTGGCTCGGTGAGCGAGTCCGCAGGCGGCCCTGCCGCATCCAACTCGAAAGGCATGAGCTCGGATTCGCAGGAAAGAAGCTTCGCGGCGCCGGACGCGCGCTTCGCGCATGCGTGGCGCGCGCTGCGCCATCGCAATTTCCGCCTTTTCTTCGGCGGCCAGAGCATCTCGCTCATCGGCACCTGGATGACGCGCGTGGCCACGTCGTGGCTGGTGTACCGCCTTACCAAATCGGCGATCCTGCTGGGCACCGTGGGATTCGCCGGGCAGATTCCCACCTTCCTGCTCGCGCCTTTCGCGGGTGTCGTGGTCGACCGCCTCGACCGGCGCAAGGTCCTGGTGTGGACGCAGACGCTGGCCATGGTGCAATCGCTGGCGCTGGCCGCGCTCACGCTGTCGCACCGAATCACTGTTACGGAAATCCTGATCCTGAGCGCGTTTCAGGGCACCATCAATGCGTTCGACATGCCCGGCCGCCAGTCGTTCATGATTCGCATGGTGGAGAACCGCTCGGATCTCTCCAACGCCATCGCCATCAACTCATCGATGGTGAACGCGGCGCGACTAATTGGGCCGTCCCTCGCCGGCATCGTCATCGCGGCCACAAACGAGGGCTGGTGTTTCTTCATCGACGGCGTCAGCTACATCGCTGTGATCGTCTCCCTGCTGATGATGCGCCTTTCGCGCGAGGAGTTTCACCAGCACGGCGCAACCATGGTTGAACAGTTGCGTCAGGGATGGGTCTACGTCTCCGGTTCGCTGCCCATCCGCAATATCCTCTTGCTGTTTTGTGTCATCAGCCTGATGGGCTGGCCGTTCATGGTGCTGATGCCCATCTTTGCCGCGCAGGTGCTGCACGGAGGCCCGCACACGTTGGGCTTCCTGATGGGCGCGGTGGGCGTGGGCTCGCTCGTCTCGGCTTTAATGCTGGTCATCCGCCGCACGGTGCGCGGACTGCTCAAGATCATTCCCATTGGCGCGGCGGTCTTCGGCGCGGGGCTCATCGCGTTCGGATTCTCGCGCAGCATGTGGCTGTCGCTGCCCATGATGTTTGTCACCGGATTCGGCATGATGCAGGGAGTCACCACCAGCAACACCATCCTGCAGACGCTGGTGGACGAGAAGATGCGCGGACGGGTAATGAGCTACTACACCATGGCGTTCGTGGGCATGGCGCCGTTCGGCAGCCTGCTGGCCGGAGCCATGGCCCACGCCATCGGCGCGCCGCGAACGGTCATCATCAGCGGCATTGCATGCGCAGCTGGCGCGCTGTGGTTCTGGACAAGAATGAGCGCGATTCGCCGCGAGATGCGGCCCATTTACGAGCGGCTGGGCATCGTGCCGGTGCAGCAGGCTCCCATTGAAGAGAACCCGTTGGAAGAGGGAGCTGAAGCCTGACGCCGACTCTGCTGGGATGACGCATTCATGGCGTGGCAGGGCGCGGTTTAAGATGAATCGGAGTTTGCGGAGATTGCCGAATGGGATGGAACGAAGATCTAGAGCGCATTGCGCAGCAGGAACGAGAGCTGGTGCTTCCGCGGCTGGATGCCGAAGTTGCGTGGGACCTGGGGTCGCGTTTGCGCACCATGGCGCATCAGCGCGGCCTCGCGGTCGTGATCGACGTGCGCCGGTTCGGTCAGCCATTGTTTTACACGGCGATGGACGGAACTACGCCTGACAACCCGGAATGGGTGCGGCGCAAGAGCAATGTGGTGGCGCGGTTCCATCGCAGTTCCTACGCCGTCGGTATCCGCGAAAAGATGAAAGGCGTCCCCCTGGCCGAGAGCCAGGGCCTGCCGCTCGCCGACTATGCCACGCATGGCGGCTCGTTTCCTCTCGCCGTTGCCGGCGCGGGCGTGGTGGGCAGCGTCACCGTGTCCGGCCTGCCCATGCGCGCAGATCACGAGCTGGTGGTGGAGGCGTTGTGCGGATTGCTGGGCCGCGATTATGCGGCGCTGCGGCTGCCGCCGGAGTAGTGCGCAGCTTCGTTCGATTTCTCCATCACCGCGACAAAGAAGCCATCCGTCCCCAATGCGCCCGGGAACAGACGCAGAAAGCCCTCCGGCGTGACGCACGTCTTCAGCCTGTCTCCCGCCCCGGGCGTCAGGATTCCACGCTGATCCATCTCGTCGATGCGCGCCTGCATCGGCACAATGCTCGCATGCGCGTCATCGCGCAGCACTGCCGCGACTACGTCTTCGTTCTCTTCGGACTCCAGTGAGCAGGTGGAGTAGACTACGCGTCCGCCGTTTCGCGCCGCGCGTAGCGCGCCGGCCAGAATCGCACGCTGGCGCTCGGAGTGGCGCGCGATGTCGTCAACGCGCAGGCGATGGCGAATCTCCGGATTGCGGCCCAGCGTCCCGGTTCCGCTGCAGGGAACATCGGCCAGAACCAGGTCAAACTCGTTTTCGTACACGAGCGCAGCAGCGTCCGCCAGCTTGCATTCGACGCGCGCGCCCAGGAACGCGAGCCGGTCGCGCAGTCTGCCAAGTCGCTCGGGACTTGCATCGCATGCAACGATGTGGGCCTGCGGATTTCGCTCGGCGAGGACGAGAGTTTTGCCGCCCGGCGCGGCGCAGCAATCCAGGATCGCGATTCCCTGCCCTGCAATCTCCGCCACAAGCTGCGAGCCTTCATCCTGGATGCGCACCCGTCCCGCGCGGAACGCTTCGGTGTCGCTCACATTTCCCTCAAGAACGACGCGGGCGCTCCGCAGCAATTCCCCCGGCGCTAGTTGCACGCCGTCGCGCGTCAATTCGCTCTCTGCCGCAGCATCCACGAGCCGCACACTCATCTCCGGCTGCATCTGATCATGTGCGCAGATAGCGCAGGCGGTTTCTTCGCCGAAGAAGCTCGTCCAGCGATCGAGCATCCATTGCGGGTGCGCTTCGGTTGCCTTCGCGACGGGCGATGCATCGCGCGCCAGCTTGCGCAGCACCGCGTTTACCATGCCCGATGCAAAGCGGTGCCCGGCTGCCTTAACCAGTTCCACGCTTTCGCCGATCGCCGCGTGCACCGGAATGCGGTCCATGAACAGCATTTGAAATGCACCCAGCCGCAACCCGATCAACACTTCATCATCGAGCTTTGCGTTCGGCCGCATCAGCAATGGGCAAACCCGCGCATCCAGCACCATCTGCCAGCGCAGCGCGCCGAGAACCAGCGCCGTAACCAGGTTGCGGTCCTGCCCGGAGAGCGCCGTGACCGCATCGCCGCGCAGCAACTCATCGGAATGCGCGCCGCCGCGCTCCATCGCCATTAAAATCGTGAATGCCGCGTTGCGCGCTGGAGAAACCTGTTTCATCGGCGGAGCAAATCCCATCACACGCGGAAGCAATGGAAGATTCACCCTCGCTGCTTTGCCGTGGGGCCGCCGCGGTTCCTATCATGTTATAGAACTCATGCTACACGCCGATCGCGATTTCCTGAGGAGCACGCATGCGCCTGAAGACAAAGCAAACCGGGTCGCGTCATCAGCTAGCGCTAAAGCTCGGCGCTGGCGCTCCAACTCCCACCGGCCTTCTCACCTGGGAGCGCAAGCGGCTGCTCATCCACGCTGCAAAAACCGCGCTGGCCGCGGCGCTTTGCTGGTGGCTGGCCCTGCGCTTCGGGCTACACGATGGCTACTGGAGCGCCATCAGCTCCATCATCGTGCTGCAATCTAACTTCGGCGCCACCATCACTGCATCCCGCGACCGCATCCTCGGCACGCTGATCGGCGCCATTGTCGGGTTCGCGTTCTCGTTCTTCTGGACCCTGCCGTGGAACTTCATTCTCGCCGTCTTTGCCGCCATCGTCATCTGCGGTCTCCTTGGCTTCCGCTCCAGTTCGCGCCTCGCTGGAGTCACCATCGCCATCGTCATGCTGGTGCAATCCGGCTCCCACAAAGCTCTGGCCTTCGATCGTGTGCTGCAAGTCATGCTCGGAATCCTGGTGGCGCTGGCCGTGGCCACGCTGGTCTTTCCAGACCGCGCGCGGCTGGCATTGCGCGATGGGTTGACGCAGGAATTCCTGCTGCTGGGCTCGTTCTTTGAGGCCATCCTGCGCGGGTTCCGCGGTGCGCCCGATCCCGATCTGGCCAAGTTGCGCCAGGATGCGCTTGCTGCGTTGCGCATCAACGGCCAATTGCTTGAGGCTTCGCAAAATGAGCCTTCCGGCGGTCCGGGCTGGCGCGAGGGATTGACCATGCTCACGCAGTTTGGCCGCTCCATCTTTGATTCGCTCGTGGCGCTCGAACTCGCTGTCCAGGGCAGCACCGAAGACGCCTACGCCCAACAACTGGAGCCGGCGCTGGGAGATCTGGCCGCCGACATTCACGCGGGATTCCAATACGTGGCCGGCTGCATTCACCACTGGCGGTTCCATGTTCCGCCGCCCAATCTGCATCTCGAGGACGACATCGCGCGCCTGGAAGAGCGCATGTCTGCGGTTCGTCCAAAGGGCATCGCGTTTTCGCAGGCGGAGATCCTGCGCGCCTACGCGGTGCAATTGCATTTGAAGCAGCTCGCGCGCCTATTGCGCGCCGCCCGCGTCGAGACCAGCCGCGCCGTGGGAGAAACCCACAAAGTCCAGGCAGGAGAATCCATCGACGAACGTGCCTAGCCCAATCGCAAACTGGAGCGTTCGCCGGGCTGCACGCCGCGCAGAAACTCTGCCGTGCTCAGGCGCTTCTTGCCCTCAAGCTGCACTTCAATCAGCTCCAGCCAGGTACTTTGCGCGCACGCCGCAATGAGGCGTCCGCCCTGCACGATGACGCGCCCGGGCTCTGCCGCTTCCTTCGGCAAATCGTCCGCGTCAGCCAACTGCATTCGGTGCACAATCAGCTTTTTGCCGCTCCAATAGGTAAACGCACCCGGCCACGGCTGAAAACCTCGCCAGCGGTTCTTCAGTTCGATTGCAGTTCGCGCGGCGAAATCCATCAGGCCATCCTCGCGCTCCAGAACCGGCGCCAGCGTAGCTCGCGAGTGGTCCTGCGCCCGCGGTTCCAATGTGCCAGCGTTCAACCGGGCCAGCGTTTCCGCCACCAGCGGCGCGCCGCCACCGGCCAGCTCATCAAGCAGATCCACCGCGGTCTGTTCCGGTCCGATCGCCAGCGCCTGCTGCATCAGGATTGGTCCCGTATCCAGGCCCTCTTCCAGAAGCATGGTGGTGTTACCGGTAACGTTCTCTCCCATCGCGATAGCCCATTGAATGGGCGCGGCGCCGCGATAGCGCGGCAGTAGCGAAGCATGCAGGTTGATACAGCCCAGTCGTGGCAGCGCCAGCATCCACGGCGGAATAATGCGTCCGTACGCCACCACCACAATCGCATCCGGCGCAATGGCTTCAAGCCGCGCGCGAAACTCCTCGTTGTTGCGAATCTTCTCCGGCTGCGTGATTGCTAGCCCCGCGGCCAGCGCGGTCTGCTTCACCGGCGACGCCATTAACTCCTGCGCGCGCCCCACCGGCCGGTCCGGTTGCGATACCACCAGCGCAATCTCGTGTCCCGCGCCGATCAGCGCCTCCAGAGTGGGCACGGCGAATCGCGGCGTACCGCAATAAATAAGCCTCACGTCTCTACCACGTGCCTTCGCGCTGCATCCTGCGGATCTTGCGCAAATTCAGATCGCGCTTGAGCGGGCTCATGCGGTAAATGAACAGCACCCCATCCAGGTGGTCGATCTCATGTTGGAAAGCGCGCGCAAGGAGTTCGTCGCCATCCATCTCAAACCATTTTCCGCGCTCGTCCTGCGCGCGGATGCGCACGTTGGCCGCGCGCTGCACCTTCTCGCGAATGTCGGGAAAGCTCAGGCAGCCCTCTTCTTCGTACTGCTTGCCGTCGCGCTCAATCACCTCCGGGTTGATGAGCACCAGCTTCTCCTTCGGATCCTTGCCCATGCTCAGATCGATCACCGTGATGCGCTTCGACACGCCCACCTGCGGCGCGGCCAGTCCGATGCCCTGCGCCTTGTAGGTTGTCTCAAACAAGTCCGCGACGAACTTGCGCAGCTCGTCATCGAATTCCGTTACCGGCTCACCGGGCTGCGAAAGCACCGGCTCCGGGTATTTCACTATCTTCAAAACCATCTCTGCTTTTCAAAAACTCCTGATCTGTTCGATGTAACCCAGAAAATTTCGTTTCAATTCGCCTAGCGAATCGCCGCCGAACTTTTCGTGCACCACGCCGGCAATGGTCAGCGCCACCATGGCTTCTGCCGCCACCCCTGCCGCCGGAACCACGCAGATATCGCTGCGCTCGTAGCTGGCGCTGGTCGCCTCGCGCGTGTCGAACCGCACCGACTCCAGCGGCCGCCGCAGGGTCGAAATCGGCTTCAGATAACCGCGCACCACAATATCCTCGCCGTTCGAGACGCCGCCCTCAATGCCGCCCGCGTTATTGCGCTCGCGCGTCCAGCGCGTGGGCCGGCCGTTCGCGACACTGTCGCCGGGCGCATAGTGGATCGCATCGTGCACCTCGGACCCGAACGATTCCGCCGCCGTCACGCCGCGCCCGATCTCCACGGCTTTCACCGCCTGCAAACTCATCACGCTCCACGCCAGCAGCCCGTCCAGCCGCTCGTCCCACGTGGCGTAGGTTCCCAGGCCCGCAGGCGCGCCGTGCACAATCACTTCAAAAACGCCGCCCACCGTATCGCCCGTGCGCGCCACCTCTTCCACTTCCACTTTCATGCGCGCTTCGGTCTCTGGATCCACGCAGCTCAGGAGCACTTCGTCCTTCGCGCACACGGCTACGATTTCGTCCCAATTGGCCGTCCGCTTCAGCTCCGCGTGCCCTACGCGAATCACATGGCTCAGCACCTCGATGCCCAGCTCGCGCAGCATCAGCTTGGCAAACCCACCCGCGGCCACCCGCGACGTCGACTCCCGCGCCGAGGCCCGTTCCAGCACGTAGCGCGCATCGGGAAAGTTGTACTTGAGCGCGCCCGCCAGGTCCGCATGTCCCGGCCGCGGCGATGCAACAGCCTGATGCTTCGCCGGATCGCCAGCCGTCACCGGCAGCCTCTCTTCCCAGTTTTTCCAGTCGCGATTCACAATCTCGATCGCCACCGGCGAACCGATGGTCTTGCCGTGGCGAACGCCGGAGAGCACATGCGCCTGATCGGTCTCGATCTTCATCCGGCCGCCCCTTCCGTAGCCCTGCTGCCGCCGCCACAGTTCGCGATTCACAAAATCGAGATCGACGGGTACGCCCGCCGGGAGGCCCGAGATCATCGCGATCAAGGCCTCGCCGTGCGACTCCCCGGCACTGGAAAATCGGATCATATCTCTTTCGATTGTAAAGGATAGGTTAAGTGGGAAGGAGTGAAGAAGGGAACGAGTGAAATAGTGAATGGATGAAGGACTGTTTCACTCCGTCACTCCTTCACTTTTTCACGTTTTCACTTTTTCACGTTTTCGCCCTCTCTCCACTTTCAGAATTCAAACCGCCCCTGAAACGCAATCATCCGCGGCGCGCTGTCGCCGCCCAGGCCCACGCCCAGCAGCCCCGTCGGCGGCGAGATGGTGCTCTCCAGCGTGCCGAATTTCGCCGGCACAAACTCGCCCGGCACGCCTGCCTCCACGCTCGATGGCAGCGCGAAATTGGGATGATTGAACGCGTTGAACATCTGCACATCGAAGCGAAAACTCGCATGCTCCGGCAGCCGGAACGTGCGCGAGATGGTGATGTCGGAATCGGTGAAGTGCGGCCCGCGCACCGTGTTGCGCCCCGCGTCCCCAAACTGGCAGTCCACGGCGTTGTCGCCGCCTGTGCACGCGCCGGTCGTGGGATCGACGACAGACACAAATGCCTCCGGATTCAGCCACTGCCGAGTGCCCGCCACCGTCACTCCCGGATAGGCCGACTTGCGATAAAGCGCCACGCCCGGCACGCGCCGAGCAAACTGCGGCCCGCTGGCCTGGAACACGCCATTGCCCCCGGCCGTGTAAGGCTGGCTCAGCACCGTGAACGGCAGCCCCGAGTGCAAAATCGCCGTCTCCGCAAACGACCATCCGCCAAACAACCCGCGCAGCATTGCGTGTGAGGATTCAAACGGCACCTGGTACATCCCGTAAGCTGTCGCATTGTGGCGCACGTCGTAATCGCAATTCCCGTATTGCCGGCTCAGTTCACCAGGCAGCGGCGACAAGATGCCCTGCGACGAAAACGCCAGCAGCCCTCCGTTCGAAACTTCATCCAGGCAATGGCTCAGCGTGTAATTTCCGTGCAGCGTCAGCCCGCGCCCTTGCCACGTGGCGCTGGTCTGCAGCCCCGCGTAGTTGCTCACCGCATCCGTCCGGAACTCATTCGCACTGGCGAAGCGCCGGTCGAGCGGCCGCCCGAATGGATACGGCGCGAAGCACCCGGCGCACACCGTCTGGTATCCGTTCAGCTCCACTTGATACGGCTCGTGAACCCCGCGCGTGCCCACGTAGTCCGCGCGCACGCTGCCGTGCGACCCAAGCTGCTGTTCCAGCCCGACACTCCATTGGTAGTAATCCGGCGTCTTCAGCGTTCCCGTGGGAAACGTGTTCAGGTCCACGGCCAGCGCGCAAACTGGCTTGCTCGCCGCCAGATTGACGCACGGCGTCGCGCCCGCAGCGAACGCCGACTCAAACTGCACGTCCGCATTGCGCGCCGCATCTGCCGCGCTGCCCGGCACGCCCGGCGCCATCGCCACGCCGCCCACCTGCCCGCCCAGTCCGCCCACAAACGTGGGCGCGTAGGGTGCATTGGTCGCCGCCAGGTCCGCGATCTGCGCGGGAATAATGTCGCTGAACACGCCCACGCCGGCATGCAGCACCGTTCCGTGCGCCACCTCGTACGCCGCGGAAGCGCGCGGCTGCCACACGATCGGCGGCGTTGCAGGAAACAACTCGCGCAAGCTCGTTTCAATCGCCTGGTTGAGCGGCTGGCCCACACTGTGCCCCATGTCAAGGAACGACCCCGCAGGCCGCGCAAACAGCCCCTGCTGATTCACCGGATCCGTGTTCCACGCCGCGCGGACCCCGGCAGTAAACGTCGCTCCGCGCACCGGCTTCCACGTGTCCATCGCGTACAGCTCCAGGTTGCCCTCGGCCACGCGCTCCTTGAACGCCGCCGGAAACGTCCAGCTCTCGGTATACGCCGCTCCATAAGTAAACTGCGCCAGGTCGTTGTAGGTGGCCGTGGGCACGCTGCCCTCTCCCAGGTCGTAGTCGCTCACGTCAACGCGCCGCGTGTTCATCCCGAACCGGAACGTGTGGCTTCCCCGCGTCCAGTCCAGATTGTCGTTGATCTGCCATTGCGTCACCTTACGTCCCTGCGGATAGGTGTTGTCGTTGCCGCCGATCGCGTTAAAGGGCGCATCGTTGCTGCCCGGCGTCAGCACCATGGGAAACGCCTGCTGTACCGCGGCAAAATTGTTCGGCTCAAAAATGCTCGCGTACCAGCTCGCCCCGGGATTGAACTGGTTCACCAGGTCGGACGAGAAGATGTGCGTGTATCCCGCCACCAGCGTCCGCTGCGGCTGTGGCGAGTACGAGTTGAACATCGCGTTCACCGGGTCGGTGTACGCGGCCTGCAATCCCGTGTCCTGCTGGAACCGATACCACACGTGATCGTTCGCGTCGATCTCGTGATCGATCTTCAACACGATGAGGTTTTCCGTATCGCTGTTGCCCAGTGAGACCTGCCGCTGGTTGGCGCAGCCGCTGCCGTTGGGCAAGCCGCCACCCGCCACCGGCGCGCCATTCGCGTCCAGCGGGCACCCCGCCACTGCCACCGGCGTTCCTGCAGTGCTCCGGTATAGCCCGAACATTCCCTGGTAGAACGGAACCTCGGCGGGCTCCGCCGGCAGCGCCACGCCGGTAATCGGATCCATCCCACCCAGCGGCAACTGCTTCAACACGTAACTCTGGTACGCCGGCGAGGGCGCTACCAGTTGCGTCACGATGGGCAGCGCCATGCGCACGCCTTCCAGATGCAGAAAAAAGAAAAGCTTGTCCTTGCGGATCGGCCCTCCCACGCTGCCGCCAAACTCGTTCACCACAGACCGCGGCTTTTGGGCGACATTCCCCGGCGTGTCGTTCGCGTGCAGAAAGTAGTCCTCCGCGTTCAGCAAGCTCCCATTCCAAACCTCGTACAAATCCCCATGCCAGTGGTTCGTCCCTGCCTTGGTGAAGTAGTCCACCTGCGAAGCTCCGTACCGCCCCTGGTCCACGGCGTACGAATTCGTGTTCACCGTCGCCTGCTCCACCGCATCCAGGCCGATCACCAGGTTCGTTGACAAGCCGATATTCAATCCCAGCCACGGATCGTTGGTGTCGTAGCCGTCCAGAATGTATCCGTTCGACGTGGCCGGCAGCCCGTTGAATTCCACGTTGCCGTAGCCTCCGGGCGCCTTCGCGTCGTTCGACGATCCCGCAGTATTCATCAGCGCGCCCGGCGCAAATTGCGCCAGCGTGGTCAGGTCCTGCCCCGGGTTCGGCAGCCGCTCGATCGCCTTCGCCTCCAGCGTCGTCGCCGTGTTGGCATTGTCCAGGCTGATCAGCGCCGTTTCCGCGTGCACCTCAACCGTTTGCTCCACCGCCGCCGGCTGCAGCCTCAGCTCCAGCGTCGCCGTGCGCCCCACCTCCACCGCGAACGGCTCCGATATCTGTTTCCCAAACCCCGCTGCGCTGGCCGTCACCGTATACGTTCCCGGATCGACCTGCGCCAACAGAAAGTGGCCCTGCTCGTTGGTCTTCCCCACCCGCCGCGTGCCCGTACCCGCGTCCTCGGCAGTCACATCTGCGCCGGCCAGTGCCGCGCCGGTCGCGTCGGTTACGGTTCCGGCAATTGCGCTGGTCGTATTGCTTTGCCCGGCTAATAAAGCAATATTAATCGTAGTTAACAACAAGAATGGGAAGCAGCTCTGCGTCATCCTGCGGCGAATTTTCATCCACGACCTCCGGAGAGACAACGAGAAATGCGAAGAGGAGTCTCAGCTCCCTGTGAACGTCTGCACCAGCAGCCACACATTCAGCCCGGCAATCAGCGCCGCCACAAACCACGAAGTAAACTTCAGCAGCGGTCCGTTGGTAAACTCGCCCATCCGCTTGCGGTCGCAAGTGAACTTCACCAGCGGCACCACTGCAAAGCTCAACTGGAACGACAAAATCACCTGGCTCAGGATCAGCAGTTTCTCCGTCCCGTGCGAGCCGTACAGCGCCACCACGATGATCGTCGGGATAATTGCCAGCGTCCGCGTCACCATTCGCCGCGCCCACGGCTTCAGCTTCATGTGGATGAAGCCTTCCATCACCACCTGCCCTGCCAGCGTGCCGGTAATGGACGAGTTCTGCCCTGACGCCAGCAGCGCCACGGCAAACAGAGTGCTCGCAAATCCCGCTCCCACCAGCGGGCTCAGCAGCTTGAACGCGTCCTCGATCGCCTGCACCTCGTAGTGCCCGCTGCGATGAAACACCGCCGCGGCCACAATCAGGATGGCCGCATTCACAAACAGCGCCAGCGTCAACGCCAGCGCTGAATCGAGATTGGCAAATCGGATGGCCTCGCGCTTGCCCCTCGGCGTGCGCGCATAGCTGCGCGTCTGCACCAGCGCCGAATGCAGGTACAGGTTGTGCGGCATCACCGTCGCCCCCAGCATGCCGATGGCGATGTAAAGCATCGCGTGGTTGGTCAGGATCGCCGCCGACGGCACAAACAGCGCGCCCAGCGCCGGCAGATACTCCGGCCGCGACAGGAACGTCTGTACGCAGAACAGCGCCAGGATGATCCCGATCAGCGCGATCACAATCGCTTCCACGGTGCGGAATCCCCAGCGCTGCAGCAGCAGGATCAGCAGCACGTCCAGCCCGGTGATCAGCACACCCCAGATCAGGGGAATGTGGAACAGCAGGTTCAGCGCAATCGCCGACCCGATCACCTCGGCCAGGTCGCAGGCGGCAATCGCAATCTCCGCCAGGATCCACAACGTAACGCCGGCCCACTTGCCCGTCGACTCCCGGCAAAGCTGCGCCAGATCCCGCTCCGTGGCCACGCCCAGCTTCAGGCTCAGGCTCTGCAGCAGGATGGCCATCAGGTTCGACGCCATGATCACGAACAGCAGCGTGTACCCGAACTGCGAGCCGCCCGCTATATCCGTCGCCCAGTTCCCCGGATCCATGTAGCCCACTGAGATCAGGAACCCGGGCCCCAGAAACCCTAGCAGCCGCCTCCAGTACAACGGCGACCGCGACAGCCGTACCGACGAATACACCTCGGGCAGCGATGGCGTCGCGAGTTTGGGAGCAAATTCCGTGGCCATGATGATGTAAAGGAGAGCAGCAATACTTCTGTAGCCTAGTATGCCACAGACATGTTAATCATGATTAACTAATTTACGTTATTTTAACTTTATTCGGCGATGCCAGCCGCAGCCAAACCGCCTCCGCGGCCGGCCGCCCCAGGATGGAATTGCCTTTATCCAGTTCAATTGAAACCGTTTGATCGTAGTTCTGGCTCAGGACTCTGAGCCCCTTGCCGGGCCCGATTCCGCTGTGATGCAGAAACAGCAGTAATTGAGTGTCGCGTTCCTGCAGGCTCGACACCACGTACCGTTTCCCTTCCGCTGCCTCGCTCAGCGGCACCTCGCCCCGCTTCTTGCGCACCGCCGGGCTCACAGGCAGCACCGAGTTCCCGTGCGGGCAGGCGCCGCCCTCGCCCAGTTTCTCCTTCAGCTTGGCCTCAAACGCCGGCGAAACCGCGTGCTCCAGCCGCTCCGCCTCCTCGTGAATCTCGTACCACTCCATCCCGAACACTTCGGTCAGCATGCGCTCAATCAGGTGATGCCGCAGCGCCGTCCGGTAAGCTGTCTCGCGCCCGGCCGCGGTCAGCCGCACGATCCCATCCTCGCCCACCTCTACGTACCCGTCCCGCTTCAGCCGTTTCAGCGCCATCGTCACCGCCGGCGCCGACACCTCCAGCCAGTGCGACAGCGTGGCCGGGATCACCTGCCGCCCCTCCGCTTCGGCCTCCAGAATGGCCTTCAGGTAGTTCTCTTTCGAGACGTTGATTGCATCCTTCATGGCGTGTTAAACCCAGTCTAATGCGCCGGGTCCGCACTTGCCACGGTGCCCTGCAGCTTTCGTACCTGCTACCCCGCATATTCCAGCGTCAACACCGTGATGTCGTCTTCCTGCCCGAACCGCTGAGCCACACCGGCAATCTCCTCGGCGGGTTGCGTGGAAATGGCCTGAGTGCGTTCGAAGCCGAAGAGTTCGCCTTGGGGGCCGCGAGCTTCAATGACGCCGTCGGTGAGGAGGGTGAGCTGGGCCTTGGGTGAAAGCTGGAACCTGGATTCGGTGCAGGCGGACGCGCCGGACAGGCCGAGCGGGAGGCCGTTTTCGAGAGCGAGCTCTTTGCCATCCACATACGGGGCCAGGTGCCCGGCATTGGCCGCGGTTAACGCGCCATCGCGATCGATCCGCAGAACAAGGCATGTGGTGAACCCTCCCTGGCTGCGTCCCAGCATGCGCTGATTCATGGCGGAGAGAATCTGGCCCGGGCTTTGCGTGTAGTGTGCCAGCGTGCGAACCGTGCCCACCAGCAGTGAAACGGTCATCGCCGCGGGCATGCCTTTGCCGCTCACGTCGCCAATCACGATCAACACGCCTCCATTGGCAGTGGGAAGGATCTGGAAGAAATCTCCTCCCACCTCGCCGGCAGGCTTGTAGACGCTCTCAATTCTGAATCCGGGCACGCCTGGAATGGCGTCTGGGATCAGGACCTGCTGCACCGCCCGCGCCGCTTCCCGTTCGTTCTTCATCTGTTCCTCATCGTGACGCGAGCGCGCAAACCGAAGCACCACGATGCCCATAATGGCAAGCAGCAGGATCCAGATGGACAGATCGTACAGGCCGAACGGGAAGGGCCAGTTGAAGGTTCTGTTCCAGAGGGTCCAGTAAGGCTCAATCCACGAGTAGCCCGCGGTGACGATCACCCAAAGCGCGCCATTGATCCAGTTCGCCAGGGTGTTCAATCCCACGGGAATCAGGAGTAATTGCGCATCGGGATCGCGGCGCCGGGCGGCCTGGAACAACAGGATGACGGGACTGGTTGTGATGACGATGCCGGCTGCGGTGAGAATGAGGTTGCCGACCGAAACTGGGAGATTGAGGAGCGCAGGGACCGTCCACATTATCCCGTTCAGCGCAACGTAGGCGAGGCCGATCCAGATCCAGATCTTGCTCCGCTTTGCCGTCATCATCCAGACGAACACCAGGAAGGCAAAGAACCCTGCAGCCATAAGGCCGTTGGTTGAGGCGTCGATCGCGAAGTCGGGCACATCGTGAAATGCGGCGAAATCGCCCACGAGGGGCTGGGCGCAGAAGCAGAATCCGGCCAAGGCGTACCAAAGGTAGAGGCGCTCTTTGGGGCGCATGAGCAACAGGGCAAAACCGGCAATGCAGTAGAGGAAGTTGAGCAGAGCGGAGATATTCTGCGCAGTCAGTGCCCAGAATGTGTCCCGGTCCTGGAGGGTCATCCAGTCTCTTAGCTGATCGGCATCGCCAATGCGCGGCGCTTCCGACATTCCGCCGCCGTAGTACATGGCCCAATGCGGCCAGTGCCAGACGCGGATGGCGATTTCCATCTGGGCTGCCTGAGTTTGCGGCAGCAGCACCAAATGCTGGTGAAGCCGGTAAATGGTGGCGTTGGGGGGAAAGCCGCCGAAGGAGCCCTCGAGCTTGCCATCGGCGAAGACCTGGTAACTGGTCCTGATGCCGGGAATGTAAAGGCCGAGCTGCGCGTGCTCGGGCGGCAACATCACTTTGAAGCGGTACCAGGCGAAGCCGCCGTAGTCTTTGTAGCCCTGGGTGCTCCAGTCGGTTGCGGAGGAGATGAGCGGCCATGTCGAGTCATCGAAGGCGGGCTCGGACCAGAGGGGATTGTCGCCGGTATGGAACCGCATCAGACCATCCAATGGAGCCATCTGCACGCGGTCGTGCTCCATGTGGAACACTTGCGCGCACGCAGGCAGCGCCAGCGCGGCCATCGCCAGTAGAACGAGTCTACGCATGAGCCACCTCCGCTCCGGCGAAGCTGAGGGTCAGCACGGTGATGTCGTCTTCCTGCCCGAAGGCCTGCGCGGCTTGAGCGATGGACCCGGCCGATTCGCGGGAGATCGCGCGGGTGCGGTCGAAGCCGAGAAGCTCGCCGGAAGGGTTGCGGGCCTCTACCACGCCATCGGAAATGAACGTCAGCCCATCGCCCGGGGCGAGCTGAAAGGCCGTTTCAGTGTAGCCGGCGTCAGCGGTAACGCCGAGAGGCAGGCCGGAGTCGAGCTTCACTTCCTCACCGTTGCGATACGGCGGCAGGTGTCCCGCATTCGCAATCGTCATCGTGCCGTCGGCGGCGATCCCTGCAACGCAGCACGTCACGAACCCCAGCCCCACGCTCCCGAACAGGCTGCGGTTCAGATCCTTCAACACTCGCGTCGGCGTCAGCACCGGCATCGCCCGCAGCGCGCCCACCACCGCCGACACCGTCATCGCCGCGCGCAGCCCCTTGCCGCTCACGTCCCCCACCACAATCTGCACTCCGCCTCCGCCCAGCGGCCGGATCGCATAAAAGTCTCCGCCCACCTGCGCCGCGGGCAGATACGCGCTCTCGATGCGGAATCCCGGCACCGCCGGAGGCGCCGTCACCAGCCGCTGCTGCACCTCGCGCGCCGCTTCAAACTCCACGCGCAGCGTATTCGCTTCGCGCCATGCCTGCACCGCGCGCCGGATCAGCAGGGCGGCAATCGTCAAATCCACCAGCGTCAGCGTCAACTGGAACAGATCCAGCGTGAACGGCCCCAGGGCGGCGTGAACGGAATAGCCGAAAGCCGCCAGCGCTATCGTCGCCTCCATCACGCACATCGCGGCGGCGAAAGCGCGATTGCCGCCCCGCCGGAACATCTCACGGATACAAACCGGGAAGAGGATGGCGTCGAAAGCCGGAATCAGTGTAACGATGACGATGCGGCAAAGTCGCTCGGCCTCGGGCGAACCTAGAAACCATGCCTGGCCAATCTGGGCCGTAATGAACGCCACCCAAAGCGCGTGCCACACAATATGAAGCGGGCGAGAGCGCAGCCGGAAGAGCGTCCACATGAACTCGATTTCGGCAATAATGCCCACTGCGTAGACCGCGGCCCACGCCAGGGTCTGTTCGCGAAACGAGAGATGCGACACCACTGGGATCGAGGACAGCAACGCCGTTGACAGAGGGGTTAATAGGAAAATCGCAGCCCACAGATATTCACGCCTGCGCGAATTTCGCCAGAAGAAGAGCAGAACCACGCCCACCAGAGCCAGCAAGGCGCTCAATGCATCTTCCGGCGCATTCTCCGCCATGGTCTCGGCCGCACTGGCGCGGACAGCCAGGTTGAGCACGCGCAGATCGTCGATTGCCGCCGCAGGGCGGCTGGGTGCATGGGTCTCGAAGAACGAGGAAGCCTGCCACTCGCGCAGTGCGACCAGAGCCGTGGAGCCGGAAGGACTGATGTCTGGCGGCAACTCCATCACCGGAGAAATGGGTGGCACCACGGGATCGGCGCGGGGCGGGAAACTGCCCTGACCGCCGGCGGGAACGCCATTGACGAATGCCTGCCACGCCGTTGGCTGGAGGCCAAGGCCGGTCAGATGCAGGGCCGGCGGAGCTTGAAGTCTGGCGGGCACAGGCACGCGCAACCGCACCCAAAGAAAGCTGTCAGCGTGGCCTGCCACGGATGGGACAAGGCCGTTGGCCGCCACGGGCCAGGCGCTGTCGTCGAACCCAGGATCGGCCCAGCCGAGCGCGCCGTTTGGGTCGTCGCCGAAGTGATAGCGCACTGACTGCGCGCGGGAAGACCATGCCGCAGCTATAAGCAGCAGAACACAAAGCACCTTCGCATGCTTTCGGGGAAGCATGGCTGCATCCTATCGCGCCGTCCGCCCTCCGCAAAAGGATTTCGCTTGCGCAAGCCCTAGCCCGAAGCGTCACCATCGGGCTCACATTCCTCCCCCGCACGGAAGCGGTTTTGTGCCGTTTGCGCCCATACTTCGTCTAAGCTCTAACCAGCGCCGCAGGGCTGCCATGGAGGCCAATGAAGCAGCTACCGTCCCTCCCCGTGATGGCGGTCCTTGCGGTGGCTGGTTGGTTAAGCGCTGCGCAGCAGCCGGCGCTCCCTCCGCAGGGCTCGGTTTTCACCTCCCAGACGACTAACGTGATTGTGCCCGCGCTGGTGCGAACCGTTGGCGGTGAGCTGGTGTACACGCTCCAGGCCGATGATTTCCTGCTGACCGACGATGGCGTGCCGCAAAAGCTGACGCTGGAGCAGGAATCGGGCAGCGAGCCGCTGGCGCTGGTCATCGTGATCGAGGTGGGCGGAGGCGGCGCGCGGTAGTTCCAGAACTACCAGCGCCTTGTGCCCCCGCTCGCGCCCATGCTGCCGTCGATTGTCGGCAATGTTTACCATCGCGTGGCCGTGGTCACCTTCGATAGCCATCCCGCGCTGGTGCAGGAGTTTACTTCCGACCTGGACGAGGCGGAAGAGACGCTGCGCGGGCTTTCGGCGGGGTGCACGCGCCACAACCACTATGAAAACTGCACCGGACCGAACCCGGTCCACGACAAGCCGATGGGCGACAATGGCGCGGCCATCCTGGACAGCCTGGAGTTCGCCGTGAACCTGTTGCGGGCGGAGCCGGCAGGCTACCGGCGGGCGATCCTGCTGGTGAGCGAGACGGCGGACCGCGGCAGCGCAACCACGCTGGAGCAGGCAGTTCGGGCCGTAACCGACACCAACGTCACCATTTACGCCATTGGCTTTTCGACGGCGAAGTCAGAGGCGGCGCACTATGCGAACCACCAGCTCCCGATGAGCTCCGGAGGATGGCAGTGGGCGGAGAATCCGCGTCCCAATCCGCCGCACGGCTGCATGGGCAAGGATCCTAACCCCGAGCCCGATGACCCTGCCAGCAAGTGGTCGCAGTTCTATGACTGCGTGGCGCAACTTGTTCCGCCGCTTACGTTTGCCAAGATGGCGGCGATTGCCACCGACTACAGCCTGGAGCGGAACGTGCCGGCGACGGTGACGCGGCTGACGGGCGGCGAGTACTTCAAGCTGGGCAGCGAGCGACACCTGGAACAGGACCTGCTGGCGATCGGGAACCATGTGCCCAACCGCTATTTCCTGAGCTTCCATCCGGTTGCGCCGCACCCGGGATTGCACATCCTGAGGCTGAAACTCCCGGATTACGAAGGGCTCGATGTGACAGCACGGACCAGCTACTGGGCTGAGCCGGCGGAGCCTTAAACGCGCAAAAATAAAACGGTGATGTCCATTGTAATCATAATTTTAAGCCAGAAATCTGCACATTTTCCCGCGTGCTATTTCGGCTTGATGGTTACCAATGGGGGGGGTATTATTTTTATCGACAACATCGGGCTTGGCGGAGATTACCGATTGAGCATCCTGTTGGGCGGAGATTCGCCGGGGACTTTGTAGCCGGGTTGTGGCGGCAATCATCGAGCGGATTCCCTTCCCCTGAAATGCGGATGCCCGCCGGTGGGCGGGCAAAGTTCAACTCACGAATTAAGTATGGATGGATTGCGCTGGCCGGTCTGTGATGGTGGATACGGGTGAGAGGCGGCGGGGTTGGCGGGGTTAGCGGGGCTGGCGGCCTGCGAGGTTACCTTTGGAGGGGAGGGGGTGGCCTTAAACGGACACCTGGCTGGGACGAGGTTCCGGGATGCGGGAATTCGGCGGCATCGGCGGAGTGCGCGGAGTCCGCGTGGTTACCTTTGGGCAGGGGGGGTCGCCTTGGAGCGGGTGCATGGTCGATACCTGGCGCCCAGTTTGTCGACAGGGCCGGCGAGGAGCAAACGCAGATCCTTCACTCCGCTGAACAACGCTCCGTTCAGGATGACACCGTCTGGAGAAGATCTCGTTCTCAGGTCGGGAAAAAACCGGCAGACTCTGAGACACCCGGCTCCGTTCAGGATGACACTTCCTGGAAAGGGATGGGCGCGGGACGAGGGGCGGGCTGGGATGACGCCGTGAGAAGATTCAGAGGCGTGGAATCTTGGGTGCCATGGACGAAAAGATCGGCAGTTTTCTATCGGGAATTGCGCGGGCTCGGGCTCGGGCGCTGATGCTGGACTACGACGGCACGCTGGCTCCGTTTCGGCTGGATCCGGAGCGTGCGGTGCCGTACCCGGAGATTCCGCCGCTGCTGGAACGGCTGACGCGGGAGACCGATACGCGGCTGGTGATTGTGAGCGGGCGGCCGGTGGCGGGAGTGAGGCGACTGCTGGACATCCCTGGCGTGGAGATATGGGGCTGCCATGGGCTGGAACGGCTGACGGCGGACGGGAAGCTGGACCGGCCGGAGTTGCCCGCGGAAGGGATGCAGGCGCTGACGGAAGTTACGGAGCGGCTGATGAAGGATGGTCTGGAGCCGTTCGCGGAGCGGAAGTTTGCCTCGATTGCGATTCACTGGCGGGGCAAGGAGAGCATGGCCAGGGCGCTCAGGCGACGGGTGCAGCGTTGCTGGCAGGCTGTGCCGAGCCGGTGCGGGCTGCGCATGGTCGAGTTCGACGGCGGAGTGGAGATTGTGCTGGGGGCCAAGACCAAGGGAGACGCGGTGCGGACGATCCTGGGGGAGATGGGGAGCGATGCGGCCGTGGCTTACCTGGGTGACGACACGACCGACGAAGACGCTTTTGAGGCGCTGAAGGGGATAGGCCTGAACGTTCTGGTACGAGGGGAATATCGGGAGACGCTTGCCGAGGTGTGGATCTGGCCGGAAGAGGTGGCGGAGTTTCTGAAGGCGTGGATGGCGGCGGCGGGGGCGCGATAGATCTGGTTATAAATGGTCGGGAGTCCGGAAAGAACATCCCTCAGGGGCTGAAGCCCGCATTGATTTTGCGATCTTTACGGCACGGATAAATCCGTGCCCTTTCAAGACTCGGTTTACGCAAGGAGTTCCAGGAACCTATTCGTCGACGGCGGAGACGAGCCGGGAATGGGCTCCGAGGCGACCGGCGACGCGGTCCTGATTGCGGACGCGGGCGGCATCGACGAGCATTCTGCCGGCCCAGTTGTAGACGTTGAATTGAGCCAGAACGGAGCGCATGGAGCGCATGCGGTCCTGCTGTTCCTCAACGGGCATGGACAAAGCCGCATCGAGCGCGCCGCTGCTGGCTTCAATGTCATAGGGGTTCACGATGAGGGCCTCCGTCAGCTCGCGGGCGGCTCCGGTGAATTCACTGAGCACCAGCACGCCGCGAAGGTCAGTACGCGCGGCGACGAATTCCTTGGCCACCAGGTTCATGCCGTCCTGCAGGCTGCTTACATAGCAGACGTCTGCGGCGCGAAAGAAACGGAAGACCTCAGGCGGCTCGTGGTGGGCCAGCAGCAAGATGATGGGCTTGTAATCCTGGTTTCCGAAGCGCTGGTTGATTCTGTCGGCAAGGTTCACCACGGTTTCATTGAGAGACTGGTATAGCTCGATTTTGGTGCGGCTGGGCGCCGCCAGTTGCGCCAGCGTGAAGCGGCCGCGATATTGTGGGAACCTCTCCAGAAGGCGTTCGACGGCGAGCAGCCTCTCTTCAATGCCCTTGGTGTAATCCAGGCGATCAACGCCGACGCCGAGCAGCGCATTTTTCTTGAGGCCGCAATCGCGCCAGACCTGCGACCGGCACTCCTGGGGGGAGGGCGCGGTGTCAGCCCAATGATTGGGCCATTCAATGGAGATGGGATAAGGGCGAACGAGAGTGCGCTGTCCCTGCACGATGACGGCGTTGTTTTCCCGGTCGATGCGAGTTTCAAGGTAGCGATCGACGGAATCAAAGAAGTTGTTGCAGTAGAGCTGGGTATGGAAGCCAAGGATGCTGCTGCCCAGCAGGCCGTGGAGGATCTCATTGCGCCAAGGGCAAATTCCCATGCGCTCGGCATTGGGCCAGGGGATATGCCAGAAGGCGATGATGGTGGCCGAGGGCAGCCGCTTGCGGATCATGGCCGGCGCCAGCGCGAAGTGGTAGTCCTGGACCAGGATGATGGGGTCCGGCGAGTCGGTCTCACTGCAGACGGCGTCAGCGAATTTCTGGTTCACGGCACAATACTGACGCCAGTCCCCGGCGCGGAAAATGGGCCGCGCATGGGCGACGTGACAGAGGGGCCAAAGGCCTTCATTGGAGAACCCGTAGTAGTAGCCTTGCTGCTCTTCCTCCGAGAGCCAGACGCGGCGAATTTGGTAAGACTCCTCGTCCGGGGGAACGCTAACGCGGTCATGCCGGTCGACGGTTTCGCGATCGGCGCTTCCATTTCCATGCGCGACCCAGACCCCGGAGCAGGCGCGCATCACCGGTTCCAGCGCGGTGACCAAGCCGCTGGCGGGATGCTGGATCACGATTTGGCCATCCGGGCCGCGCTGATGAATGTAGGGCTCGCGATTGCCGAGGATGACGATCTTCTCGCCGTGGAGGTGCTGATTGAGCGTGGCCTTGAGCCGGGCCGCTGTCCACTGTCCCGGGGCATCCTCCTGTTCCGCCGCAATGCGCCCGATGAATTCGCGAACGTCGCTGAGGATTGGCTGGAATTCCCGGCTGTGCTTTCCGCCTCCGCGGAGGAGCTTGCGCAGCTCGAGGGTCCAGTCAAGGCGCGCGCCTCTAGCTACGATGAGCGGGACGCCGAATGCGGTGATGGCGAGAATAGCGAAGATGACAATGAGAAAAGTGCGCGCGCGGGCTTCGCGTCTTTCAATGTAATTGAGGTCCTGCACCATGATTACGAATCCCAATTCTCCCTGCGAGGAGGGAATGGGCATGGCGCTGACCTGCACGAGCCCGGTGGGCAGGGAGGCCATGGTGCTCCATTCCTGGAATGTCGCCGCCCCTTCGCCGGGGGCCGGCTCGGCAGTGCGGACGCGCGGGCCGACCTCAGTGCAGTCGAATTCCGGGGGAAAACCTGGCGTGGTGGCTCGAATGGTAAAGTCCGGGTTGCACGCGGTCACGGCCATCACGCGTTCCTCGCGTGCGATGGCGAGCATCAAGCCATTGAGCTCTCCCGAATTGTTCCAGGCATTGGCCAGAGAATGACTGGCGCTCATCAGTACCAGGTGCGCCCGTGAAGTTTCGTCCCGTTCGAACCATTCGCTGGCAGTAGTCTCCACCACACCCGAGGCCGCCCACGTAAGAAGCACCAGGCCCACGATCAATGCGAGGATGAC
>CAVYSS010000011.1:0-101443 GCA_963771195.1 uncultured Acidobacteriota bacterium | reverse complement strand
CTATGTCTTAGCCCAAACGATGTCGGCGCCGGCATTTGGGGCTCGGGAGCGGGCCTTCCCATCGACACCAGTACCGGCCTCATGTTCGTGGTCACCGGCAATGGCGCCCGCTCCACTCCCTTTACGGCCAGTAGCGATTACGGCGAAAGTGTCATCGCTCTCAAAATTGCGAATGGTCAACTCACGCCAAGCGACGAATTTACAGCGTTCAACTACGAGACCCTCAACAGTCACGACTGGGACCAGGGCTCGGGTGGTCTGCTCATGCTCGATCAGCAGGGCGCATATCCGCATGAGCTGATCAACGTGGGCAAGGAGGGACGCATTCTGACTCTAAATCGCGACAGCCTTGGCGGCTATGCCTCCGGCGCTTCTTCCAACACGAATGCCATCCAGGACAATCCCAACGTCACTACCCAGGGCGAAGGCCTGTGGGCCACGCCTGCGTACTGGAATGGCAACGTCTATCTTTGGGCGGAAGATAGCGATCCCGATGCAATTCGGCATGAACAGCGGCATTCTGGGCGCCGACCCGGATACCAAAGGAACGATGACTTCCAACTTTCCCAGTCCGTCGTTCTCCATCTCATCCAACGGCACTCAGAACGGAATAGCGTGGGCGGTTCGTTCGGATCAGTTCAACTCGAATGGCGCCGCTGTTCTTTACGCCTGGAATGCCAACGACTTGAGCAAGACCATCTACGAAAGCGACACCAACCCCACCCGCGATGCGGCCGGTCCGGCCAACAAGTTTTCGATTCCTGTGGTAACTAACGGCAAGGTCTACGTAGCCGCCCACGGCGAGGTGGATGTGTACGGGCTGCTCAATGGTCAGCCTGTTGCCGCCGCCCCGAAGATTAGCCCGAATGGCGGCACATTTTCCGCGACGCAATCGGTAACCATGACTTCCGCCACCAGCTCGGCGGTTATCTACTACACCCTGGACGGGACCACTCCCACAACTTCTTCCACCCAATACACGGCCGTAATCTCGATCAGCACGACACTACCGTCAATGCCATTGCCAGTGCTCCGGGCTACATCCAGAGCAGCGTCAGCACAGCAAACTTCAACTTCAGTAACCAGACACCGCCGATAACCTTTTCGCCCGCCGCGGGCACTTATCTGAATGCGCAGACGGTTACGTTGACCGATACTGACGCGGGCGCAAAGATCTACTACACAATGCGACGGGTCCACTCCATCTTCTTCGTCGACGCTTTATTCCGCTCCCATTGCTGTCGGCGTTTCGGAAACGATCAAAGCCGTTGCCATCGATCCGGCTCTGAATAACAGCAACGTCGGATCCTCCGCGTATGTGATTCAAAACGGCGGGACCACGATCAATTTCGGCACTGGGTTCTCCAACCCCCAGGGCCTGACGTTCAACGGCAGCGCCGTCGCCACCAATGACACGCGTTTGCAACTGACCAATGGAAACGACGGGAGGCCGGCAGCGTATTCTGGAGCGCGCCCATCAACGTCCAGGCCTTCACCACCAATTTCGAGTTCCAGCTCAGCAATGCGCAGGGCAACGGGTTCACCTTTACCATCCAGGACGTTGGCGCCACGGCCTTGGGCGGAGACTCCGCGGGACTCGGCTACCAGGACATCCAGAACAGCGTCGCCGTCAAATTCAACTTTTATAACTATGAAAACGAAGGCGATGA
This sequence comes from uncultured Acidobacteriota bacterium, assembly GCA_963771195.1. GTDB lineage: Bacteria > Acidobacteriota > Terriglobia > Terriglobales > Acidobacteriaceae > Telmatobacter. Next base: position 99,773 of record CAVYSS010000011.1, on the reverse strand, counting down.
CTCGACCGGTCTCTACACCAATGGGGAGCCGCCCGTCACGCCTACCGTGGACATTTCGCCCAGCGGCATTGAACTGAACAGCGACGATTCCATCCAGGCGCAGATTGTCTACGACGGGACAACGCTCACGCTGACCCTCCACGATCTGGTCTCGAACGACACCTTCACGAATTCGTGGCCCATCAATATTCCTCAGACCATAGGCAGCAACTCCGCGTATGTGGGCTTTACCGGTGGAACCGGGGGCCTGACCGCGAGCCAAAAACTTCTCAGCTGGACCTACAGCACTCAGGCTGTGCCGCCCGCGTTCGCGCCGCCGGCGGGCTCCTACAGCGCCGCGGAGAACGTCGCTCTTTCCAGCCAGACCGCCGATGCCGCGATTTACTACACCGCCGACGGATCGACTCCGAGCGCTTCGTCAACCCAATACACAGCACCGATCGCGGTGTCGAAGTCCGAGACCATCCATGCCATTGCCGTCAGCAACACAATGGGAACCAGTAACGTCGTCAGCGCCGCATACGTCATCGGCCCAGGTGCGTCCGGCAATCCTTCCTTCTCACTCACGGGATCGCCCGTCACCCTGGCCGCGGGCGCATCGGCCGCGGCCACCGTTTCCGTGGTGCCTAGCTCCGGTTTCACCGGGAACGTCTCTTTGACGTGCGCCATCATGGGTAACTCGGGCGCGGCCAATCCTCCCACTTGCACGGTGGCTCAGCCGGCAGCTATCACCGGCGCGCAATCCGTCAACGCCACCATCGCCGTCAACTCGCAGGCTTCCACCAACGCGGGCAACTACACCATGACGGTCAATGGAACGTCGGGCGCCATGAGCGCCTCCACAACCGTTGACATTACCGTTCTCCCGCCCGGGACCGGGTCCGGATCGGGCCAGTTTGCCCTTAGCGGCACCGCCATCACCATCCCATCCGCCGGGAAAAGCGGAACTTCGACCATCACCATCACTCCCAGCGGCGGCTTCTCCGGGCCCGTGGCTTTATCCTGCGCCATCGCCACTTCCCCGTATGACGCCGTGGATCCTCCCGCTTGCTCCGTCAGCCAGCCACCGTCCATCGCGGGCGCCAAGGCCGTAACAGCCACCTTGACCCTTTCAACGTCGCCGGCGCCCTCTAAAGCAGCCCATAATTCCCTGGCCACTCTGGGCGGCAGCTCGCTTGCGGCGCTGTTCCTGATCTTCGTTCCCGGCCGTCGCGCATGGCGTGCCCTGCTCGGAGTTGTTCTGCTCGGCGCGTTCCTTATCGGAGCCAGCGGGTGCGCCACCACCAGCGGCAAAGTGGCCCAGCTAGCGAATGGCGGTACAACAGCGGGCGAGTACACCGTCACCGTAACGGGCACCAGCGGCTCCGCGAAGGCGACTACAACAATCGACGTCAGCATCGAGTAGGAAAAATCGGGAATTCGACTCTCACCAGAGTCCCTTGCCGGCAGTGGTTCGTCGATCGGATTTCGACGCGCCACTGCCGGCATTCCTGTCTGGCTCACTTTCCCCAGAAGCCCGTCATGCTTTCTCTCGGGGTTACGGTTACGTCCCGTAACTTGTTTCTCCTTCTCCCTCGCAATCTGGTCCCCGGTGACGCCACTTTTGCCGTCACTGCGAATGGAAAGCGAACGCCGCGGCCGTCTCTTTCCCGTCCTCCTGCAACTTTTTCGGTAGATCGCATTTTTCCATTGTGATCCCGATCACTTACCGCTATACTCACCCCAAATAACCTTCAGATGGCTCCGCCCAGACTATGAGGCATAAAGCAAATCCTCAAGCTCGGAGCGGACCTACTCTTACAAGGGCCGGGTAAGTGGGCTGGTGAGAGAACACACGGATCGTCCGGCGGTTCCGATTGGCCGGCGCGGTTTTGTTTCCGTCCAGCGTCCAAAAGTCCTTCTGGGCTGGCAATGGCTGTGTGTCTATTAAGACTTGTCCGGCGATGAGCGTTCATCGCCAGCAATTTATTGCTCCTTGATTCCGCCGGGCGCAGCGCGTCGCGTCTAGATTATCGACCATCGCTCACCAGTCCTTCCAGTCCAGCCGATCATGGGCAAGCAGACAAGCACGCTCTCAACCGGCGCCGGACTGTTCTAAAAACAGCAACAGTTAGGTCTCCCCCCCTGCTGTTCTTAGCGATGAAGCAAGCCACGTGTGGACGAGCTTGCTCACAGGGATTCGAGGCGTTTTATATGAAGATTCTGCTCTCTGCCCTCCTGGCGGTCGTGTGTTCCGGCTGCTCGACAACTGTCATGGCAATAACCGCAACCACCGCACGCACGGCGTCCGCCATCAACGTCATTACCCCAACCAGCGGAGCAAGCGTTACTTCTCCATTCACGCTGCAGGCCAGCTCCGCGACCTGCGGTTCTGTCTCCACCACTTCAATGGGCTATTCCATTGATAGCGGCTCGGCGGTGATTGAACCCACGTCCTTCGCAGCATCCGTCACCGCGACCTCCGGCTCGCACACACTGCATGTCAAGTGCTGGGGCAAGGGAACCGCCGAGCAGGTGTTGTTGCCCATTACCGTCGCCGCTCAGGCAATTGCGGCTCCAAACATCGTTGTCTCCAGCCCGGCAAGCGGCGCCAATGTCTCTTCTCCCTTCACGGTCGTTGCAAAATCTACCACCTGCGGAGGGGTCTCCACGGCTTCAATGGGCTATTCCATTGATAGCGGCATAGCGGTCATCGAGCCCACTTCCTTCACGGCCTCCGTCACCGCGACCTCCGGCTCGCACACTCTCCACGTCAAGTGCTGGGGCAAAGGCACCGCCGAACAGGTCCTGCTGCCCATCACGATCGAGACGCCCGTCGCGGCCACACCGCAATTCTCCCTGCCCTCCGGCCAGTACACCGGTAGCCAGACCGTGGCCCTCGCCGACGCCACGCCGGGCGCGACCATTTACTACACCACGGATGGTTCTGGCCCATCCGCTTCGTCACCGCAATATATCGGGCCGATTGCGGTAGCCAGCTCCATGGTGATTGAAGCGCTGGCCGCAAGCTCCGGATACTCCAATAGCGGCCTCGCTCGCGCCAGCTACGTGATCGCTCCACCATCCGGGCCCACCATTCCCGCCAACGCGCTTAAGGATACCGAAATCCAGCTAGTGCCCAACTGGAGGATCAAATTCGATCCTGCCACCAACGGCTCAGCCTCCGGCGCCATGAGCATTGTCACCAACCCCTCGCTCAGCGGCCAGGCCGCGCAATTCGACACCACGTTCTCCGACTATGGCGGCGTTCTTTACTCCGTCACCTACGATCACGACTCCACTTCGATGAACTTTGTGTATGACGCGCAGGTGTGGATTGAGGCGGGCTCGGTAATCGGCAACCTGGAAATGGATAACAACCAGGTCGTCTCCAACGGCGACACCATTATCTACGCATTCCAGTGCGCGGGAGATTCGAATACCTGGGATTACAGCGAGAACGCCGGCACACCCGCAAGCCCGGTTGTAGAGTGGGTCGAGTCCAATCAGACTTGCAATCCCGCCAACTGGACAAAGAACGCGTGGCATCACGTCGAGATCAGCAGCTCGCGCGATGATTCGGGCAACGTGACCTATCACTCCGTGTGGCTCGATGGCGTCGAGTATCCCATCAATCAAACAGTGATGTCGGAGTTTGCCCTGGGCTGGGCAGCCGCCGACCTCATTGCCAACTTCCAGGTAGACGGCACATCGGGCAGCGGATCTTCAACGCTCTACCTTGACAAATTCACCATCTATCGCTGGTGATCCTGGCCGCCGCGGTTGCGGAGCCGCTGTGTGCCCAACCGTAACTTAGCATCGGACCCGGGAGCTCAGAAACACACGCATCGCCACAATGGCGCGGAAACCCACTCTTGGGGGACCGCGCCATTCCTTTTTCGGCTGGTCCATCCATCCGTCTCATCATGAGACACGCCCAACCGCTTGCGCAGGCCTTGGGAGGCCTTGAACCGCCCTCTATCAACGCACTTTTTACCCACCCGATGGAAAACTTGCCGGAACTTTTTGCAGGATGCGTGTAATTCCTTCCGGGATGTCTGAGGATGGCTGTCTTTTTCGCTTTTTTTTGAAAATACTGTTGTGTCCATGGCTTCGCTATGCAAGGATTCTCCCAGTGCAGTACTAAAGATGGTTGCCAGAAGGCCTGAATCCTGAGCGAAGCAGTGAAGCGGCGCGAAAGAATAAAAAGCGCAGACTGCATGGGATTCGGCCAGTAAGATACCTACAAATCAGAGGTTGCTGAGCAGAACGATCCGGCACGGTCCCGTGCCCTCGGAACAGCCCAAATACATAAAAGCCGTAGAGAAGGGCGTCCCGCTGTACGTGTGTGCTGGGGCCGGCTAAATAACTTTCAACCACAAAGGACTCTGCCCATGAACACTGTTTCGAGATTCCTGATCGCCGCATGCGCGGTCGTCACTGCTTCCATCCCTGCTTTCGCCGGCGTAACGATAAATGAGCCCACCAATAACTCCGACATCTCCTCGCCCTTCAAGCTGTCTGCATCCGCGTCCAGCTGCTCCTCGCAGAGCGTTTCCTCCATGGGCTATTCGTTCGATTCGAGTTCCGACACGACCGTTATCAAGGGCCAAACCATCGACCAGGACATCGACTCCTCCACCGGCTCCCACACCCTCCATATCAAGGCGTGGGGCGACAACGGAGCTTCCTGTGTTGAGGACGTTGTGATCGACGTCAAGTCAAGTTCTTCCTCCAGCAGCTCCGGTAACAGCTCCGAAATCCCTTCCGACGCGAAGACCGTCAGCAGCATCCAGGCCCTCAGTGGATGGAACGCGCAGCATGACACGGGAGGATCCGGATCTTCCTCGGGCTCCACGACCACGGTCAGCTCGCCGTCCCTCTACGGCAGCACTCGCCGCTTTGAAACCTCCTTCAAAAGCGGCGGCGACGAGCGGTTCTCGAAGACTTTTTCCGACGACACCAGTGCCGAGAACTTTTTCTACGATGCGTGGATCTATCTGACCAGCGACTCTAATAACATCGGAAACATTGAACTGGATCTGAACCAGGTGATGTCGGATGGCAAGACGGTCCTGGCCGGCGTTCAGTGCGATGGCTACACCGGGAAATGGGACTATACCGTGAATACGGGCTCGGCCAGCAACGTGAAACCCAAGTGGTACGGCAAGAGCGGTTCCAGTTGCAATCCCCGTTCCTGGTCGCAGAACAAGTGGCACCATGTGCAGTACAACTTCTCGCGCGACGGCTCCGGCAACATCACCTACAAATCCATCTGGCTCGACGGCAAGGAAACCGTTCTGAACGCGAAGGCATTCGGCGCCGCCGACCTCGGCTGGGGCCCAATCATTAATACCCAGTTTCAAGTGGATGGCCACGGATCATCAGGCTCAACCAAGGTTTATGTCGACAGCCTGACCATCTCTCGCTGGTAAATCCCGTAACGCCAGGCGGACATTCTCTCCTCCGCCTGGCGTCGCAGGGAATCCGCTGTACTGGCCACTGATCACTGACCACTGACCACTGTTCTCCGCCCCCGCCAATACAGCCCCAGCCCAATCAGCACCGTCACCACCGTGCTCCCCACCAGCTTGGTCTCAAACACCAGCGCGCTTCCCGCCTCGCCCGGCGGCACAAACGACAGCGCAATCCCCAGCAGCACCACCGCAAACCCCAGCCCGCCGCACACCCACACCCCCAGCTTCCCGCCCGGAACCAGCACCGCGTGCGCATTCTCCGCGCGGTCCCGCCGCCCCGCCAGCTTGATCACCGCCGCAAACATGTAAAGAAACGGAATAAAGTACAAAATGATCGCCGCATCCACCACCACCTGGTACGCCGCAATCGCCGAGGAAGTCCGTATCTGGCTCAGCAGCAGAATCGTCCCCGACAACCCCGCCTGCACCAGGATCGAAATCCACGGCGTCTTCCACTTCGGATGAATCTTCCCAAACGCCGCCGGCAGGTACCGGTCGATTCCCACCACAAACGGCACCCGCGCAATCCCCGCCACCGTCGATCCCACGCCGCCGGCATTTCCGGCAGTCACCAGCAAGGCCGCCAGCACGCCCAGTACGCCAATCTTCATCGCAACTGAGCCCACAGTGATCGCGTTAAACACCCCGCTCTGCGGATCGATATTTCCCGCCGGTACCAGCGCCAAAATCGCAAACGTCCCCGCAATATAAATCAGCGCAATCAGCGCGCCCGCCCCAAACACCGCTCGCGGCAGCGTCCTGCGCGGATCGCGCACTTCCTCGCTCATCGCGCTCACCAGTTCCAGGCCGGTAAACGCAAACGCTATCTGCGACCAGAAATTTACGGTATCCCAGTTCACCGTCGGCATCATGTTGTGCAGAGTGAAATGAGTCGCCGAGCCGTGCTTCCACACCACCACCGCGCCCACTCCCACCAGGATCATCAGCGGCACATACGTGCCCACGCCGCCCGCATTCTGCAGCCATTTGCCGATGTTCAGCCCGATAATATTCAACCCCACCGCCACCGCCAGCAGCCCCAGCGAACACCAAATCAAGTACTCGCGATTCTCCGCCAGCGCCACGCCTTTTCCGCCCAGCACATAAGCCGACATCGACGCCGACGCCAGCAGCAGTCCCGGAAAATAGAAGACGGTGTAGATCCAGTAAGTCCATCCGGCCACGAATCCGTGGAACGGCCCGAACGCCTCCTTGGCCCACACGTAGAGCCCGCCTTCCTCCGGGAACCGCGACGAAAGCTCATTGATCACGAACGCGCCCGGCACAAAAAAGAACACCGCCGCCAGCACCCACAAACTGATCGACGACTGCCCGTTATGCCCCGCCGCCGCAATCCACCGCGGCCCCAGCACCGTGGCGATGTTGAACAGCAGCACATCCCAGAAGCCCATCGTCTTGCGCAATTGCGCCCGCGGTTCCTGCTGGCCCGGTGCGGAGATTGTCATCGCATCACCAATTTGATTGCTCAGGGAATCATAAAGGGCCGAAGCGCCGCCGCACAGCCCATGCCCTCATCCCACTCACCCATTAGTCGTTTACCCTTCATGGTTGTTCAATCCCCCGTCTTTTGTTACCATCAAGAAACTGCATGGCCGCTTTTCCCCACCTCCGCTCTTGTTGTCGCCTGTCGAACATCTTCGACGGGTGTCCCCGCTAGTCTTCTGGTCTCCTCTGACATTCTGATCTGAACTTGGCACATCCGTCGCTGGCTCCCATGCCGGCCGTCTGTGTTGATCCCGGCATCTCCAGCCCCACTCCTCACCTGAGAGGTCCCCATGCCGGTTGCCGAATCCACGCTATCCTCGCCTTCATCCCACCTCTACGCCGCGAACTCCTCGCGCCCCGCGGACACTCCGCGCCCCGCGAACGCTCCGCGCCCCGCGGACGCTCCGCGCTTCAGCCATCTTCGCCTGCTCGAGGCCGAAAGCATTCACATTCTCCGCGAAGTGGCCTCGGAATTCGAACGCCCCGTAATGCTGTACTCCATCGGAAAGGATTCTTCGGTAATGCTGCGCCTGGCGCAGAAGGCCTTCTATCCCGGCCCAATTCCTTTTCCCCTCCTTCATATCGATACCGGATTCAAATTCCGCGAGATGATCGCCTTCCGCGACGACATGGCGCGCTCCGTCGGCGCGGAACTGCTGGTGTGGCGCAATGAGCCGGCCATCGCCGCCGGAACCAATCCCATCGCGCTCGACACCAAACGCTGCTGCGGCCTGCTCAAGACCCAGGCGCTGCTCGACGGGCTCCGCCACTATGGTTTCGACGCAGCCTTCGGCGGCGCCCGCCGCGACGAAGAAAAATCGCGCGCCAAGGAACGCATCTATTCCTTCCGCGATCAGAACGGACAATGGGATCCGAAGAACCAGCGCCCCGAGTTGTGGAACCTCTACAACGCGCGCATTCATCCCGGCGAAAGCATCCGCGTCTTTCCCCTCTCCAACTGGACGGAGATGGACGTCTGGCAATACATCCACCAGGAAAACATTCCTGTGGTCGATCTTTACTTCGCGCGCGAGCGGCCCATGTACGTGCGAGGCGAAGCACTGCTGCCCATTGAGCAATCGTTTGTGGCGCGTCTCGGCGAGAAGCCCCAGATGGTCCGCTCGCGCCTGCGCTCGCTCGGTTGCAGTCCCTGCACCGGCGCCATCCGCTCTAGTGCTACGACCATCCCCGCCATCATCGCCGAGCTCATTTCCTTCCGTTCTTCGGAGCGCGCCAACCGCGTCATCGATCACGATCAGGAAGGTTCCATGGAAATCAAAAAGCGGGAGGGCTACTTCTGATCATGTCTGCGGCCGCACTCACGCAATTCTCAATTGTCGATTTCCTGCGCCAGGAAAATGAGAAAGACCTGCTGCGCTTTTCCACCGCCGGCAGCGTAGACGACGGCAAGTCCACGCTCATCGGCCGCCTGCTCTACGACACCCAATCGGTCTACGACGACCAGATTCGCTCCATTGAAGGCAAGGGAACAACGGCGCCCGGCCAGATCGATTTTGCCCTTCTCACTGACGGCCTTCGCGCCGAGCGCGAGCAGGGCATCACCATCGATGTCGCCTACCGCTACTTCTCCACCGCGCACCGAAAATTCATCATCGCGGATACGCCCGGCCACGAGCAGTACACACGCAACATGGCCACCGGAGCGTCCACTGCGGACGCGGCCGTCGTGCTCATTGATGCCACGCGCGGTGTCCTTCCCCAGTCGCGCCGCCACGCCTTCATCGCTGCGCTCTTGCGCGTGCGCCACATCCTCGTGGCCGTCAACAAGATGGATCTGGCAGGCTACAGCGAAGACATCTTTCGCGCCATTGAGCGCGACTTCGGTGCCGCGCTCGCGCAAATTGCCGCGGAAACCGGCGCAACTTTTGAAACCGTGCTTTTCATTCCCGTCAGCGCTCTGGCGGGCGATAACGTGGTGCACGCTTCGCAAGCAATGCCGTGGTATCAAGGGCCTCCGCTGCTCGCCGCGCTGGAGGCATTGCCAGCGCCCGGCCAGCGGCGCGACCAGCCATTTCGTTTCCCGGTGCAGCGCGTGGTTCGGCCCGATCGCGAATTTCGCGGCTTCGCCGGCCAGATCGCTTCCGGCATCATTCGCCCCGGCGATTCCATCGTCGTTCATCCCTCGCGCATGCGCGCCACGGTCCACCGCATCGTCACCTGGGATGGCGATCTCGACGAAGCTTCCGCGCCGCTCTCCGTCACCCTGGTGCTCGATCGCGAACTGGACATCAGCCGTGGCGATTTGATTGTTGCCGCCGATGCGCCTGCGGCAATGGCGCAGACAATTCAGGCCTCGCTGGTGTGGATGGATGCGGAGCCGCTCGACCGCGCACGCCGCTATCTCGTGAAACACGCCAGCCACACCGTTTCCGCCTTCGTCAGCGCCGTAGACTACAAGATCGGCATCGAGACCCTGGCGCACGAGCCGGCGGAGACGCTGGAGATGAACCACATCGGCTCGGTGCGGTTGAGCCTGTCGCGCCCCATCGCCTTCGATCCCTATGCCGCCAACCACGCCACCGGCGCGCTGATCGTCGTCGATCCGGCAACCAATCGCACCGTGGCCGCCGGAATGATTGTGTCAGGCGAAGACGCAGCGTATGAGGTCTTCTCCGTCGACAGCAACCTGGGCCCGGTCACCTCCGCCGAGCGCCAGGCGCGTTGGGGACATGCAGGCGGATGGGTCGAGCTCGCGGGATCGCCGGAAATTGTCGACCAGGTGGAACGCTCGCTGTTCTCCATCGGGGCCGTGATCGTCCGCCTCGACGCCGAAGCCGGCGAATTCCAGCTTCATCCCAACCTGCTCCAATCCATTCTCGATCTGCACGCGCGGGCGGGCGTTCTGTCGCTGCTCGTGCGCACCAATGAGGATGGGAGCTTCAAGGCGCGCGCCGGGAACCAGCAAATCTCCATCGACTCAGCCGAACCGCGGGCGGTGATCGCCGCTGTGCACCACCTGCTGCGCGAGGCCGGAATTTCGATTCCATCGGAAAGGGCAAACATCTGATGAGTACCGCGCAGTTCTTATCCGATCTCGATTTAAAGCTGACTCGCGTCCGCGATCTGCTCGCCGCAAATGTCTCCGGCGTCGCCGATGTGTGCCTCACCTGCAGCTTTCAGGCCGAAGACGTGCTGCTGGCGAAACTCGCGCTCGAATTCGATCCGCGGATTCCGATTCTGTTTCTCGACACCGGCTATCACTTTGCCGAAACCATCGAGTACCGCGACCGCATTGCGCGCGAGTGGAACCTGAACCTCATCAATCTGCTCCCGGAGAAGACCGTGCCCGAGCAGGAGAGTGAGTTCGGCGTGCTCTACCAGTCCGCGCCCGACCAGTGCTGCAAGATGCGCAAGGTCGAGCCGCTGTTCAAGGCGCTGGCCGGGTATCGCGTCTGGCTTACCGGATTGCGCCGCGAGCAGGCAAAGAGCCGCGCAGCATTGGAGGAGTCGTCATGGTTCACGCTTCCCGCCGGAGCGCAGATCCTCAAGCTGGCTCCGCTGGCACACTGGACGACCCGCGACGTCTGGTACGCGTGCGAGCAACTCGCCATTCCCCTGTTGTCGCTCTACGAGCGCGGCTACACCTCCATCGGCTGCGAGCCGTGCACGCTGTTGCCTCTCGATCCGGGCGATCCGCGCTCGGGCCGCTGGGCCGGCCGCAAGGTGGAGTGCGGCATTCACATTGAAGCAAAGTAATTCGAAGCTGTTCTGCAACCCGGGCCTCGAACAAAGACGACTTAAAAGGGTTCTGAAAAGCCAAAACGCGTCAGGGCGGGACTTCAGTCCCGCCGCCAGCCAAGCAAATAGAGAACAGGGGCTTTAGCCCCTTAGTGAAGGATCTCGAACGAACGAAGTTGATTTGCAACAAATATCACGAGCTTTTCGGAGCTTTCATGGCTTACCTCATCGGCTTCCTCATCGCGCTCTTCATCGCGCTCACCGGCGTGGGCGCCGGCACTCTCACCGTGCCGGTGCTCATGCTCTTTCTCGGAGTGCCCGCGGCCGACGCCGTTGCCATTGGCCTCATGTTCTCTACCGCGGTCAAGTCGATTCTGCTTCCGGTGCAGTTTGTCCGCCGCACCATCGCCTGGCGCACGCTGGGATGGATGGCGCTGGGCGGCGCGCCGGGCGTGCTCATTGGTTCGCTGTTCCTCCGTCATCTGGTGACAGCCGGAGCGCAGAACCAGCTCAACGCAATTCTCGGCGCCATCCTGGTGGCAACGGCGGCATGGCAGATACTGTTTTCATTCCGTCCCTTGCGCCCGGGCGGGGAGCGCAGGGACCGCAGCAGGTGGCTGCCGTGGCTCATGTTGCCGGTCGGCGCTGAGGTGGGCTTTTCCTCGGCAGGCGCGGGCGCGCTGGGCAGTGCCGCGCTGCTCAGCCTCACCCCGCTCGAGCCGGCGCAGGTGGTGGGGACTGACATCGCCTTCGGCTTCCTGCTTTCGCTTCTCGGCGCCGGCGCCCATTGGTTTTCGTTTGCCCAAAGCCCTGCGCTTCTGCTGCGGCTCATCGCCGGCGGTGTGCTTGGGGCCGCGGCGGGAACGCAGCTCAGCGCGCGGGTTCCGCGCCGGCCGCTGCGCTTCGCGCTATGGGTTTGCCTGCTCATTCTCGGCGGCAGATTCCTCCTCGGCAGCTTCCAGGTTTGGGCGGCAACCCGCTGAAGGCAGCCGCGGCGCGCGTATCCTCTCCGCGCAGCTTCTCCCGTCCTCGCCGTTGCGTGTAGGATGCCTGTGTCCGGCTGCGGTCCCTTCCTGAGTAGCGAAATCGATTTTCTCGTGATGACCCGCGCAGGGCCCGCGCCCAAAGATTTGAGGGAGAACTCAATGAAGAACCTCGCAATTGCGCTCTTGCTTGCGGCCAGCGTGTGTGCCGCTCAGGAAACTGGTTTCCAACCCGCCACCACCAACGTCCCTGGCGCGGACTATCCAAAAGTGGACGCCGCTACCGGCCGCGTGGAACTCCGCTTCAAGGCGCCCGACGCCACCAAGGTAGCCGTCAATTTCTGGAGCGGGCCCAAGGAAGACATGCAGAAGACGGCGGACGGCAACTGGACCTACACCACGCCGCCCATGGCGCCGGGCCTGCACTACTACACCATCAAGATTGACGGTGCCGAGGTGAGCGACCCCAGCTCCTACGCCTATTACGGCGGGGGCAAGGACGCCAGCATGGTGGAAATTCCGGAGGCGGGCGTTGATTACTACTCCATCAAGGACGTGCCGCACGGACAGATCCGGGAGATCTGGTACTTCTCCAAGGTTACGGGCGACTGGCGGCATGCGTTCGTCTATACGCCGCCGGACTACGAGGCGAAGCTGAAGGAGCGCTACCCGGTGCTCTACCTGCAGCACGGCGGCGGCGAGGACGAGACCGGCTGGGTCCGCCAGGGGCGCGCCAACTTCATCCTCGACAACCTGATTGCGGCGGGGAAGGCCAAGCCGATGATCATTGTGATGGCGAACGGCAACGCGCAGCCCGCCGGATGGAAGGCGCCGGACCTGAACGGAAAGGGCTTCGGCTCGCCCGAGTTCCAGGAGGCGATGCGGCACCGCATGCAGGCCTTCGAGGACGACGAGGTCGAGGTGCTGATTCCTTACATCGACAGCCGTTTCCGCACGCTGGCCGACCGGGACCACCGGGCCATGGCGGGGCTTTCAATGGGCGGGATGCAGACGTTCCAGGTGACGTTCGACCACCTGGACCTGTTCTCTTACATCGGCGGATTCAGCGGCGTGGGCGGGATGATCGGCCGCAACCCCAACCAGCCAAGGGACTTCAAGACGGACTTCAATGGCCAACTGGCTGACTCCGCGGCGTTTGCCAAGCGGGTTCACCTGCTGTGGATCGGGGTGGGCACCGACGAGCCGCAGATGATGCACGCGGGCATCGTAAAGCTGCACGACGAGCTGACGGAGCAGAAGGTGACGCACGTGTTTTACGAGTCGCCGGGGACGAACCACGAGTGGCAGACGTGGCGGCGGGACCTGAACGACTTTGCGCCGCGGCTGTTCCGGTAGAAGCGGGGACCAAGGGACCGAGGGACCAAGGGAGTCAGCCTTGCGAGAGTTTATGTCTGCCACATTACTGATTCAACAGTAGTTGCTTGAAGTAAGAAACCGACTGGTTGGTATGTTACGACGACGGGCGCAGGACGCCTGTTTTTATGGGGATTTCTCTGGTTTTCTGCCAGGATTCAGGGTCCCCACAGGGATTCTGTTTAACATACTGACCGGTCGGTTTGTTTCTTCGGGATGACACTTTTCTAGTGGGGATGGGGATCACATCGCGGGCGGTGTGCGGGCTTCCGCGTTCCCAGGTCTCCAAAACCGGGAGACCTGGGGCACCCGATCTTTTGTGGCGCAATCAGCAGCCCGAGACGTGGGCCACCCGCCCAAGATGTGGGCCGCCCGCAGCCTCGTCTGTTATTCTCCGTGGCAATAGACCACACCGCCATCCGCCATGCCCTACCTGAAGAAGGACGAAGTATTGGCCATGCTCAAAGAGCGTCGGCAGAAGGAACTGATCGACCAGCACTTGGTCACAGGGCTGCCCTTTGTTTTCCGAGACGCACCGAGCGCTTATCAGGATTTTGTGGGGACTCTTTCCGCCCAATTCAGAACCCCCGTTTTAGACATTACTGTAATTGGCAGTGCAAGAATTGGGTTTAGCCTGGATCCGGACAACTTCGGCGCGCCGTTCGGAAAGGCATCTGACCTCGATACGGTTATTGTTAATGCCGCGATGTTTGACGTGGCATGGTTTCAGCTTTACAACCTCGGCCGCCGGCGCTTTTCGTTGGAGCGGAAGGTGAAACTGGCCTTTGAGGATCATCGAACCAACAACGTATTCTTCGGTTTTATCGTGCCGAAAGAGCTACCCGGAGTTGTGTCCCTATCAAACCTGTGGTTCAACGTGATTCGGGAGGTCGGTGGTCGAATCCGTGCGCTCGCCGGGCACGAGATCAACGGGCGTCTTTATCGCACTTGGGATCATGTCAGGGCGCATCAGAGATACAGCTTGGAGGCTATCGCGGCGAAATTCGCGAGGTGACGGACTATGAAATATGACGCGACACAGCAGGCACTGGGATGGTTCAGGGATCGATACCTCGAAGGCAACTTGGAGATCCGGCCACCGTATCAGCGCCGCCCAGTTTGGACAATACGGCAGAAGTCGAATCTTATCGAGTCGGTCCTCCTAGGACTGCCGGTGCCGGAGATTTATATTCACACCGTTACGGACGAGAACGGCGCGACTACTTATGCGGTGGTCGATGGCCAACAGCGCGTCCGGACGATCCTTCAGTTCATTGGGCTCGATAAGGATGAGGGGGAGGCTAATGGCTTCGAGCTGGAGGACCTCGCCAAGGATTCCGATTGGAAGGGCACGACATTCAACAGCCTGACGGTCGACCAAAAGAAGCAGTTTTTTGGCCACCGGATGGCGGTTCGCGAGCTCACTAACGCGACCGACGAGGAAGTGCGCGACCTATTCAGGCGGCTCAACAGGTACCTGACCAAGCTCAATGACCAGGAGCTTCGAAACGCCACCTATTCCGGGCCGCTCGTTCAGCTCGTCGCGGACCTAGCCGATAACGATTATTGGGCTGAGAACGGGATCGTTTCAGGTGCGCTCATTCGGCGCATGAAGGACATGGAATTTGTCAGCGAGCTTCTGTTTGGCGTCATGCATGGGCCGCAGGGCAGCACCGCGAAGATCCTTGATGAGTATTATTTGCAGTTGGAGTTGTACTCAGAGGAGTTCCCGAAACAGAAGACGTTCAAGCGGAGATTCTTAAAGACCTTGGACCTCGTGGAGGAATTGCTCCCGGATATCCGCAAGACGCGTTGGAAGAATAGGACGGACTTCTATTCTCTGTTTGTCGTGCTAGCTGAACTTCTGAGCAGCAGGATAGTTCTCACCTCCAGGCTGCCCGCATTGAAAAAGGCTCTTCTGGGGTTCGCAGCAGATGTCGATAAACGGATTGCAGATACCCACGCTAAGGTGCCGAAGGTTGTTGCGGATTACGCACGGAATGTGATCATTGGTGTGAATGATCGATCTCGGAGGGTTATCCGACACGACGCGCTGATGGAAACCATCCAGGAGTACTTTCGGCCCGTGTCGAGCTTGGAGACTTGAATCATTCGGTCGACCACCGGGCATTCTCGGCTCGAAGCTTTCCTGTGTTTCAATAGATAGAGAATGGGTCAGTTTCGGCGAGATACGGTGCGGGGCAGGTTGGTGCAGGCGCGGCGGAAGGCGCGGGAGTATGCCATGGTGGCGCGGGCGCTGGCTTCCACTTCGCATCCGGTGCTGGCGCAGATTGTGCCTGCGCGGTTTTGCAACCTGTCCTGCGGCTATTGCAATGAGTACGACAAGGTGTCGAAGCCGGTGCCGCTCCCAGAAATGTTTCGGCGGATCGATGCGCTGGGGCGGCTGGGGACGGCGATGATCGGCATCAGCGGCGGAGAGCCGCTGACGCATCCGGAGCTGGATGACATTATCCGGCGGATGCGGCGGACGGGCGCGATTGCGGGGATGATCACCAACGGGTATCTGCTGAACGTGGAGAGAATCGAGCGGCTGAATGCGGCCGGCCTGGACCACATGCAGATCTCGATTGATAACGTGGAGCCGGACGAAATCTCAAAAAAATCGCTGAAGGTTCTGGACAAGAAGCTGCAGATGCTGGCCAAACATGCCGAGTTCCACGTGAACATTAACTCGGTGGTGGGCGGGGGATTTAAAGATCCGCAGGACGCGCTGACGATTGGGCGGCGGGCGCTGGAGTTGGGGTTCGAATCGACGATCGGGATTATTCACGACGGGGACGGGCAACTGAAACCGCTGAAGCAGGACGAGGCGGCGGTGTACTTTGCGATGCGCGACCGGAAGAAGACGAACTACGCGCAGTTCGACGCGTTCCAGAACGCGATTGTGAAGGGCGAGCCGAATGACTGGCGGTGCCGGGCGGGGTCGCGGTATTTGTACATTTGCGAGGACGGGCTGGTGCACTATTGCAGCCAGCAGCGCGGGTATCCGGGGGTGCCGGTGGAGCAATACACGAACGCCGATGTGAAGCGCGAGTATTTGACGGCGAAAAGCTGTGCGCCGAATTGCACCATTGGATGCGTACACCGGATTTCGCATATCGACCACTGGCGGGGGGTGCAGACGCGGGAGGTTTCGCCGGGGGCCGGAGGGTTGGTGCAGATCGGCGGACAGTGAAAGAGTGAAGAAGTGAAGAAGTGAATAAGTGAAGAAGTGAAACGGCGCATCCTGTGTGGGATGCGCCGTTTGTTGTTGGCGTGTGGAGTCGCTTCGGCGCCGCAAAAGTCCTGTCGAAGTGAGTGACTGGCGATCTGACTTGTGATGGGGAAGGAAAGGAAGCCGTGAGCCGGCAGATGTGTGACGAACTGGACTGGAAGGGAATTGAAACGGAAGCTGAAGCCCCTCCTGTGTTGGTGGTCAATGTACGGGCTAAAGCCCGTACCCTTCAAAATGCCGCATCACATTTCGGAGATGGCGGACCAGGTGGATTCTTCGATGGGGAGACCCTCGCGCAAATTTTCAGCGCGGAGGCGGAGAGTTTGCTCGCCGGGGTAGCGGATGCTCGCTGCGGGCGAGTCGGGCTGAGAGGGATCGGCGGGTTGGGCGGCGTGGACACTGGCGACGATGTCGTCGGCGATCTGGGATTGGCGAGCCGCGTCGCCTAGGGCGGCGGGATGGATGGCGATGAAGGTTTGCGAGAGCGCGGATTCGCGCAGCGGGTCAGTGGAGAGCTGATGAGTGGCATTGCCGAGGGCGAGGATGGCGGCGATGGCGTCAAGGAGGATGGAGAGGCCGGAGCCTTTCCAGTAGCCGATGGGGAGCGCGCGCTGCGAGGCTTCGATGGCGGCCGGGTCGGTGGTGAGCTGGCCGGCGTTGTCGAAGCCGCCGGGGACGGGTAACGGCTGGTTGCGGCGGCGATGGGATTCGAGCGCGCCGTAAGAGAACTGGGACATGGCCATGTCGAGGACGATGGGGCCGGCGAGGCGCGGGACGGCGAGGACGAGAGGGTTGTTGCCGATGGCGGGATTGACGGCGCCCCAGGGCGGAAGGTTGGGCATGGTGTTGGTCCAGCAGAGGGCGATGAGGCCGGCATCGGCGGCCTGCCAGCCGTAAGTTCCGCCGCGCATCCAGTGGTTGGTGTTGCCCATGGCGATGCAGGCGATGCCGTTTTGGCGGGCCAGGGCGATGGCTTGATTCATAGCGGCCTTGGCGTTGAGATTGCCGGGGCCGAGGCGGCCGTCCCAGCGCTCGATAGCGCCGAAGCGGGCGGTGCAGACGGGCTCGGCTGCGGGATCGACGGAGCCGTTCCGGATGGTGGCGACGAAGCGGGGAAAGCGGTTGACGCCGTGGGAATAGACGCCGTCGCAGGTGGTTTCAGCGAAGAGGCGGGCGCAGGCGTGGGCGCGAGCGCTGGAGAAGCCGAGAGACTCAAGGATGGCGGTCAGGCGGGCGAGGACGTCGGTGAAGGGAATGCGGAGCATGGTGGGTTCATGGTAAGGCAGGGAGCCAGGGACCAAGGGACCTAGGGACCAAGGGAAAAGGGAATAGGGGAATAAGGGAATAGGGGAATAGGGGAATAGGGGACTAAGGGACTAGGGATCCGCCGCGGCGGAGGACTCGGGACTGGGGAGTGCGAACATGCTGCATCGAGTTTTGGGCTGGGCGATTGATGCGTAATCGGGGATTTGGTAGGATGAGAATGGATTTTGATCCGGGCAACAGTTGCGGCCCATATCCCGGAGTGCTTTGATGACGGAACCGGCCACAGTACGGAGCGAGGAAACGCAGAAGACGCAGGTGGACCCCGAGACCACGGAGCGGTTCATTGCCGAAAAGCATATCGGCGAGCGCATCAAGCGGCTGCGGCTGAAGAAGTCGATGGGACTGGTGGAGCTGGGGAGGCACACGGGGCTGTCGGCAAGCTTTTTGTCGCAACTGGAGACGGGGCGGGTGGTGCCGACGCTGCGGAACCTGGCGCGGATTGCGATGGTGTTCTCAAAGGACCTGTCGTATTTTTTTGAGACGGAGCCGCAGGCGATGTTCCGAGTGCATCGGCGCAAGGAACGGGTGCGGCTGCCGCAGACGGGGGTGGAGACGCCGTCATATTTTTTTGAAAGCCTGGCGTACATGGTTCCGGATCGGCATATGGATCCGTACTTTGCGGAGTTTGTGCCGCTGGCGGGGCCGCAGGAGCCCAAGGCGCATCTGCATCCGGGAGTCGAGTTTTTGTACGTGCTGGATGGGGAGCTGACCATTCAGCACGGAGAAAACCGGTGCGTGCTCACGCCCGGGGACGCGGTGTATTTCGATTCGTCGACGGCGCACTCCTATGTGTGCCATGGGCCCAAGGCGGCGAGTGCGCTGATCGTGGCGATGCACCAGCCGCTGGCGGCGGCTGCGCCGGCGCGGAGCGCGTTTCCGCCGGGACCGCGACCGGTGCCGGTGCCGAGCTCAGGCGAGCGGCGATAGAGCCGGACGCGGGCATTCTTCTTACAATTTCTCACCCAGCCTGAAGGCCTATGGACGGACCGGGCGTTGTGCGGCTTCAGCCGACGGCGGGGAATCATGGCGCGATTGTGTCGTTGATTGCCGGAGGAGCGCGAAGCTGGAACTGTTGGGTTGAAACCCATTGGCGCAAACAGCCCAGGGTATTACTCTTACCAGTAGGAGTAATGCCATGCGCATCACGAGCAAAGGACAGGTGACCATTCCCCAGCAAGTTCGAATCCGCTTAGGGCTGCTGCCGAACACTGAAGTTCAATTTGAGATTGCAGGAGATCATGCGCGGATCCGCAAAGCCGCCGGCGGATCCAGCATCGGGCGCAGAGGGAAAAGCGCCATCGAGGCCCTCAGGGGCACAGCAGATACGCGCCTGTCCACCGATGCGATCATGGCGCTTACGCGGGGAGAAACCCGACGCGGGCCGGGTCGAAAATAGTGCCGGTCTTGGCGAATCTTCGAAAGCGGCTTAGAAACTGCCGCGGCGTGCTTGTGGATAGCAATATTTTGATCGATGTTGCAACCGATGACCCGAATTGGGGGGAGTGGTCGTCGCAAGCGCTTGCGGAGTGTGCCGAACAGACGGCTTTGATCATCAACCCGATCATCTATGCCGAGGTTTCCATCGGCTACTCGGCCATTGAAGAGCTGAATGCGGCTCTTCCGCTCTCGTTGTACGCTCGGGAATCGCTGCCATGGGAAGCGGGGTTTCTGGCAGGAAAATGTTATCTGGAAGATCGCCGGCGGGGCGGACCGCGAGGTTCGCCCTTGCCCGATTTTTACATCGGCGCTCATGCTGCGATTGAGAGGCTCGCCCTTTTGACGAGGGATAGCTCGCGCTATTCAACCTACTTCCCAAGGCTTGAAGTTCTGGGGCCCTAGCCAGATCGAGTGGGGAAATATTCCTCAAGCGGATTCGATTTCGAAAATTCGGCGGAGCAGGGGCTAAAGTGCCTGCGTGAGAACTTCACTTGCGGGCGATTCGCTTGGTCGACGAGAGCCGGTTAGAGGACAAGAGCAGCAGGTTGGCGTCGCTGCGCGACGTGGCAAGTTGGCAAGTTGGCGAGGATGTTCGGTTCTCACGCAGACGCTAAAGCCCGACATCTTCGATCCAGCAACTTGCGGCATGACCAAGGTCGTGCCCTGTTACAAAGCAGGACTTCGGCGGGGTCTTTCAGCAGGCTTAGCGGCTCCGGGGTAATCCGGAGCCCCTTGTTGTTCAATGCTGCGCAGTTGCGGCTACTTCTTGCCCTGGAGAGTTTTGGGATTGATGCCTGCCTTGCGGGCGGCGCGTTTTCTGGCCAGGTCGTGCATCTCCTTGCCGATGTGAGAGCGGTTGATGCCGATCTGCATGGTGAGCATGATGAAGTTGCCGGTGATCCAGTAAAGCGCGAGGCCAGAGGGATAGTTCAACAGCGTAAAGCCGAAAAGGAGGGGCATGGCGATGGCCATCATGCGCCGCTGGTTGGGATCGACACCGGGCGATGGCGTGATGAACTGGGTGAGGAACATGGTGATGATGATGAGGATGGGCAGGATTTTTAGCGGATCGGGCGAGGAGAGATCAGTGAGCCAGAACCAATGGGCCTGGCGCAGTTCGACGGCATTGAGCAGGACGCGATAGTAGGCGAAGAACAGCGGCATCTGCAGAAGCATGGGCAGGCAGCCGCCATACATGTTGACGCCGTTCTCCTTGTAGAGCGCCATCATCTCGGTGTTCATCTCGGCGCGGCGCGGGTCAGTAGCTTTGAACTGCTGGTACTTGCGCTTGAGCGCCTCCACCTTGGGCTGGATGCGCATCATCTTCAGCGACGACTTCATCATCATGAGCCGGGTGGGCAGCAGGGCCAGGTTGAAGATGACGGTGAGGACTATGATGTCCCATCCCCAGCTGGGGATGCCGTGCGAGTGCATGAGGCGCAGGATCCAGAAAAGGGGCGTGGCGAGGAAGGTCCACATGCCGAAGCGGATGAGCGGGCGCAGGTTGGGACCGTCGGGCTTGCCGTCGGAACCCGTGGCGTGGATGGCGGATATCAGGTCAGTTTGCTTGGGGCCGACGTAGAGGCGCAGGCGGTCGTCGCCAGAGACGTCACCGACAGCAACGCCGAGAATATCAGCGGGCCTCTTTTCGCTGTTGGGATTCGATAGATTGGTGGGCAGCTTCATCGAGTGATGGAATGTCACCACCGTCGCGCGGTCAGGCGCGTCTGGCAAAAATGCCGCCGCAAAGTAGAGATCCGCAGCCGCGGCGTACTGGTAACCATAAAAGGTTTGGTCATTGCTGACGCCGGGGCTTTGCCAAAACAAGAAGCCGGACGGGTTGGGGCCGGTCGAATCTGCGTTGCCGTTAACCGACCAGTCGAACGAGGCCGGTGTGCGGGTGAGGCCGGGAATCCTGCTTCGGCCCTGGAACTCCTCCTGATCGCCGAGGCCTGCGGGCCAGGCGAGCAGCGCGCGGACCGGTTGGCCGTCGCGGCGGACCTGAATATCGGCGTGGATCACGTAGTCCGAACCGAAAGTGAAAGTCTTAACCACATCGACGCCGTTCTCCGCGTAGTGGAACGTGAGAGTGGCGGGCGCTTTGAGGGTGCCGGTGGCGGAGGGCTGATAGAGGGCCTGGTTCAATTGGGTGGTAAGGGTGGGGTCATAAGTGGCGAGCGAAAGGGGCAAGCCCAAGTGGCCGAGGTGCTCTTCATTCTGGCCAAAGGTCTGAACATACGACGAGGCCTCGTGCTGCACCATGTCAAGCGGATGGCCGGAGGAGTCCTTGTAGTCATTGAGGATCCAATGCTCGACCACGGCGCCCTTGTTGCTGAAGACGATCCGGTAGTACGGGTTCTCAATGGTGGTGGTGGAGGAGGACGCAGCGACGATGGTGGGTGTCGGTGCAGCAGGTTGTGCGGCCTTGGCGGAGGCAGCTGGCTGGGGCGCCGCGGCCTGTTCCGGCGCGGGCGATTGTGTGGACGACTGCTGCTGTTGCTGCGCGGGCTGAGGCGCGTTGGTCTTGGGGCGCTGGAAGTACTGGAAGCCGAGGAAGACGGCTACGGCGAGAAAGCCCATGAGCATGAGCGAGCTGAAATCGCCGCCGCCGCGGTGGTCGCCGGAACCACCCGGCTGGAGATTTGGATTCTGGAATTCGGGCAAAGGGAACTTCCTGTCGTTCGAAGCGCGGGAACCTTGGTTGGCCGCTGTCTCTATGGTAAAGGCTTGTGGGCAGTGGAATGAGACGGACGCGCCGGGGGAACCTGATCAAGGCCTCCGCGGCTGAAGGGGTGACAGCGGAGCAGGCGCCAGAGAGCCAGCGCCGAGCCGCGCCAGGGGCCGTGCATGGCAATGGCGCGGACGGCGTACTCCGAGCAGGTGGGTTGAAAGCGGCATCCGCCGGCGCCGAGCGTATGCAGCAGGGGCGAAAGCGTGCGCTTGTAAATCCAAAGCAGGGCGAGAAGGATGCGATTCATGGCGATAACCGGGCCGGCTGTTCGACTGCGCGCGCAGCCTCGGCGCAGGCCTGGGAGAGGATACGCACGACCTCGTCCTCAAGTTTCGGAAATTCGAGGGTAAGGACGGCGCGGCGGGGGTGGAAGATGAGGTCGGAAGCCGGAGGCAGCAGGTCCAGGTGACGGCGAATGGCCTCACGCAGGCGGCGCTTGATGCGATTGCGGTCATGAGCTTTGCCCAGCACTTTGCCTGCGGTGAGCCCGACGCGAGATTCGGCGGGGCCGGAGCCGGCGGCAAACGGATGCGGAGCGAGGAACCAGCTCATGGAAGCGGACTGGCGTTTGCTCGCACCGGCATACGCGCGCTGGTAGTCGGCGTGGCGGCGCAGGCGGAAAGGCGCCAGGGATTGCTTGTGCACGGCAGACTGGATTGGGGCGGTCATGGGCGAAGCGCGGGAAGCCAATGCAATGGAGGGTGCAGGCTCCGGCCGCGAACGGCGGACGCAAGCTAGTCGCGGAACCCTGCGCTGACGGAGACGCGCTTGCGGCCGGCGGCGCGACGGCGGCTGAGGACGGCAGCGCCGCTCTTCGTCTTCATACGTGCGCGAAAGCCGTGGGTCTTGACGCGGCGATGACGGTTGGGTTGAAATGTGCGCTTGGGCATAAAAAACGCGCTCCTCTTTCCGATGAAAAAAATGGCCTTAACGGCAGATATTCAGTATACCGCAGGCGAAGGTGCGAATCCAGTGCGGGCTCGGCTCGCGATAACGCCATCGCAGCAACCCGAAGGATCGGCGATGGTTCCAATTCTGAAGCGAAGTAATCACGCGCATGGTAAGCATTGACGGTGACTCAAGTCACCTGAGAGTCATGGTTTCACCACGCATGGTGCAACCTTTAAATGGATTCGAAAGAAGTGTGAATGAGGGATTGCAATGACGTTCAAATGTGCTACTATCGCTTGCGTTCAACAAAAGATCTCGACGTCCCACGGAACGGAATTCACCCACTCCCGAGGGTCAAAACCGACGGGCATCAATCACGGCTGATTTGCGCATGAATCGAAGAGGAGTCCAGGGTTCGCATACCTGAGCTCGCGACGAGCCGTTGTCTGAAGCGGATGGATGAAGTACATAGGGACGCAGCAAGGAATAGCTCGATGGCATTTGCAATGTCTCCTACCCCCACGTCACTTAATCCCTGGCTGCAGATTCTAGCCGCCTTGGAAAAGAAAGTTATCCGCCAGTCGTTCGAAACCTGGCTCAAGCCGACTCGCTTCAGCCATGCGGCCGGAAGAATGATTTTTGTACGAGTTCCGTCACCTGAGTTCCAGCAGATTGGCGATAAATACAGCGATCTGATCCAGGAAGCGATTGAGGCGCAGTCGCTGGAGTTCGACGGAGTCTGCTTTGTGACCGCCGAAGAGGATCCTTCAACGCCGCCGGCGAACCGTTTCCCTCCAGTGCCGTCGCACGATCCCAAGGCGCCTCCTCCGCCGCCGCAGCGCGGCCCGGAGCAGGGGCGGTTCGATTGGTCGACTGCGGCGCAGCTGAATTCGCGCTACACTTTCGACAACTTCGTCATCGGCAACGGAAATCAGTTTGCGCGGGCGGCGGCGCTGGCCGTGGCCGAGCGCCCATCGCGGGCCTACAACCCGCTGTTCCTGTACGGGGGCGTGGGCATGGGCAAGACGCACCTGATGCAGGCCATCGGCCATGAAGTGAAGCGGCGCCAGCCCTCGGCGAACATCTGCTACGTCTCCGCGGAGAAGTTCACCAACGAGATGATCACTTCACTGCGCAATGACCGCATGACCAGCTTCCGCGACCGATTCCGCACCGTGGACGTGCTGCTGATCGACGACATCCAGTTCATTGCCCAGAAGGAGCGCACGCAGGAGGAGTTCTTCCACACGTTCAACGCGCTGCATGAGAGCATGCGCCAGATCGTGATTGCCAGCGACCGGCCGCCCAAGGAACTGGCGGAGATCGAGGATCGCCTGCGCTCGCGGTTTGAATGGGGATTGATCGCAGACATCCAGCCGCCGGACCTGGAGACGAAGGTGGCCATCCTGCAGAAGAAGGCAGAGACCGAACAGGCGACGCTGCCGACGGACGTGGCGCTGTTTATCGCCTCCAACGTGCGCACCAACGTGCGCGAGCTGGAAGGCGCGCTGACCCGGCTCATCGCCTGGTGCCAGCTCAACCACGTGGACATCACGCTTGCCGCCGCGCAGCAGTGCCTGAAGCAGTTTATCGACATGCAGGTGCGCAAGGTAACGATCGAGGCCATTCAACGCGCCGTGGCGGAGTCGTTCGGGATGCGCGTGACCGACCTGAAGCAGAAGAACAACGCGCGGCCGGTGGTGGTGCCGCGGCAGATCGCCATGTTCCTGGCCAAGCAGATGACCGAGGCCAGCCTGCCCGAGATCGGCCGGCAATTCGGCAACAAGCACCACACCACGGTGATGCATTCCATCGGCAAGATCGATGAGCTGCGGCGCTCGGATAAGGACCTTCAGCGCATGCTCAACAAACTCCAGGACATGCTCAACGGCTAGGTGGGTTCGAGCACAGGGGGGAAGGCCGCGCATCGCGCGGCCTTCTCTTTTTGCGCAGCTTTGAAATCCTCTTCTCATTTCCTGCCGAGCGCCTTAGACTGCGGCACATGGACAACGAGCGCATTCGTGAAATCTGCCTGGGGCTTCCGCACGTGAAGGAGACGGTGAACTGGGGCCATCACCTGGTGTATTGGGTGGGGGATCGCGATATTGGGGGCAAGATGTTCGCGATGACCGATCTCGACGGCACCGGATTCGGCGTGCTCTGGTTTCATTCTGGCTCCGAGCGGTTTCATGAGTTGCTTGAAATCGAGGGGATCTCCGCATCGCCGTATCTGGCCAAGGCGCGCTGGGTAACCATGGAGCGTTGGGACGTGCTGCGGCCGCGCGAGATCGAAGAGGAGCTCAAACGGGCGCACGAGCTGATCCATGCGAAACTGCCGAAACGGACGCGGAACCTTCTGGCAATGCCGGATGCGGAGCGGAGCCTGATTCTGCGCGAGCGCAAGAAAGTGCTGGGGGCACGTACGAAGTCGAAGAAGGTCTGACTGAATGGCTGGGCGGTGGTCGGAAGAGCAGTTATACGCTGTCTTACGCCGTCTTACATGGACTTACGACGGGAGGAAACACACTAAGTGCGTAAGGCACAGTTTTACGCGGTGTCTTACAGGTCTTACAGCGCTGTCTTACAATCGATCGCCCCCAGCCGCAGACCGTTGTCGACAACGGGTTACCAAACCCGGCAGGGTGGATCCGCCACCATCTTGTCAGCCTTTTTGCAACTGAAGCTTTTTGCGAAATCCGGCAAATCGCTCAGCACCGTGTTGGCGCGGTATTCGTCCGGCGCGTGAGGGTCAGTCTGCGCCTGGGTGCGGAGCTGCTCGGGGCGGGTTTGCGTGCACCATTGCTGCGCATAGGCAATCCAGAAGCGCTGGTCGGGTGTGTAGCCGTCCAGCTTTGCGCTCATCTCCAGGTGCTGGGCTTCGGCCTTGTCGACATACGCAAGCCAGGCGATCCAGAGTCCGCCGAGGTCGGCGAGGTTTTCACCCAGGGTGAGCTTGCCGTTCAGATGCACGCCGGGAACGGCCTCGATGGCGTCGTATTGTTTCACCATGCACTCGGCCCGCTGATTGAAGTTCTGCTCGTCGATTTTGGTCCACCAGTTGCGAAGGTTGCCGTCCTTGTCGTATTGGCGGCCTTCGTCGTCAAAGCCGTGAGTGAGCTCATGGCCGATGGTTGAACCCATGTCACCGTAGTTGGCGGCATCATCTTCCTTGTCGCTGAAGAACGGCGGCTGGAAGTAGCCGGCGGGGAAGTTGACGTTGTTCTGTTGCGGATCGTAGTACGCGTTCACGGTGGGCGGCGACATTTCCCATTCGCCCTTGTCGACGGGCTTGCCGATCTTGGCCATCTCGCGATCGAAGTCGAATTCGCGCACGCGCTCCTGGTTGCCGAGTGCCTGGCCGCGCACGATTTCGAGCCGGGAGTAATCGCGCCACTTGTCGGGATAGCCGATCTTGTTCATCACCGAATGCAGTTTCTCTTCGGCTTTGGCTTTGGTCGCGGGGCTCATCCAGTCGAGAGACTGAATGTCCGCGCCCATCGCCTGTTCGATGGCGAGGGTCATGGCAAGCGCACGCTGCTTGGCGTCTGGAGGAAAGTACCTTTCAACAAACACCTGTCCGAGCGCCTCGCCCATCTCGCGATCGACGCGGCTGGTGCAGCGTTTCCAACGCTCCTGTTCTTTTTCCGCGCCATTGAGGATGTGTGCGTAGAAGTGCCAGCTCTCCTGGTCGAAGGCTTCGGGCAAGGAGGTGCCGGCGTAGGCGTGGAGCAGGTGCCAGCGAAGGTAGGTCTTGATCTGATCCAGCGGCGTATCGGCGAGGATGGTGTTGAATTCGGCGAAGAACTTCGGTTCGGTGTCGTTGGTGCGGCCGGTGGCGGGCGCGTGGGCGGCGGCGTCATAAGAGGCGAGCTCGAAATGCGTGAGCTCTCCGCCGAAGGTACTGAGATCAGTGGGGTGGTTCAGGTTTTGCGGGTCGCGCTGCTCAGTAATGGTGAGCGAAGCTTTGGCCAGCCGCGTCTCGATGGCGAGAACGGTAGCGGCATCCTGCTGGGCCGCGAGCTGCGGCTCGCCAGCCAGCGTGAACATTTTGGCGACGTGCTCTACATACTGGCGCCGCTGCTCCTGGGACTTGGCATCGGTGCGGGTGTAGTAGTCGCGTTCGGGCAGCCCCAGTCCGCCGGCATAGTAAAAACTGATCACGCGGTTGGCGTCGGCAAAGTCCTGCCCGGAGCTCATGTCGAAAAACGCGTTGACGCCGATGCGACGCAAATGTCCGAGCAGGGCGGGCAGATCGTCAACGGACTGGAGGGCGCCGATGCGGTCCAACTCCGGCTGCAATGGCGCCAGGCCCTGCTTGTCGATCTCCGGCACATTCATGCAGCTCGCATACTCGTCACCGATCTTCTGCTCGTTGGCGCTGCGCGCGGCTGGATGCGCGGATGCCGCGGACTCGAGGATCTGCCTCAGGTGCAGTCGGTTCAGCTCATAGAGCTCTGTGAATCGGCCGTAGGAAGCCTGGTCGGCAGGTAAAGGATTCTTCTTGAACCAACCATTGCAGCTGTAGCGGTAGAAGTTCTGGCAGGGATCCACCGTGGTGTCGATCAGCGAGGGATCGAAGACGCGGAGTTCGGAGGGCGACGGCGTGGGCTGGGCGCTTTGGGCCAACAGGGGCGTGGCCGTGGAAGCGGCGGCGAGCAGACAGCATGCGGCAGTTGCGCGAATCATGCCGAAACTGTAGCAGACGGACGAGCCATGGCACAGTGGGTATTTCCGGGCCGGTACAATGGAAGAGGAAACGATACCTGGAGGAAAACGAGCAAGTGGCGCAGCGCACTTTCAGCATTATCAAGCCGGATGCGGTCCGCAAGGGATACACCGGCGCAATTCTGGCCGAAATCGAGAAGGCCGGATTTCAGATTCTTGCCATCAAAAAGCAGTCGATTTCAAAAGAGCAGGCCAAGGGATTCTACGCCGTGCACAAGGAGCGGCCGTTCTTCGAATCGTTGACCAACTTCATGTCTTCGGGGCCGATCGTGTTGATGGTTCTCGGAAAGGACAACGCGATTGGCGATCTGCGCAAGTTGATGGGTGCAACCAATCCCGCCAATGCCGACGAGGGCACGATTCGCAGGAAGTTTGCGGACTCCATTGAGGAGAATGCCATCCACGGTTCTGACGGCGAAGAAACGGCGGCCTTCGAAATTAATTACTGGTTTGCAGGTTATGAATTGATTTAGGTCCGCAGGCTGGGGCGATACCTATGCTCGTGCATGCAGACGCGGAGCGCTGGTCGTTCTCGTCGTCAACCGAATAGGTCGTCGATTTTCTGGCGCAACGCGGCCACCTCCGTGCGCAACTCGGCAATCTCGGCTTCAAGCCGGTCGATTCGATCGGGCTCGGTCCCTTCGGCTGAGGGCGAGTGGACCGGCGGGGCTGTGATGCCTGCGGCCTCAATTTTGCCCGACAGCAGATGGGCATAGCGCGATTCCTTGGTTCCGGGCTGGCGCGGCAGCACCGCGGCCAGCGGCGGTTCGCGCTCCATCAGCTTCTGCAAGCCGGCGGCAACGTCGGTCAGTTCCTCGAACCGGTGCATGCGGTCCGTCCGGCCGCGCAACTCGCCCGGCGTCTGCGGTCCGCGCAGAAGCAGAACGCAGATCAGGGCTGTCTCCGCGCGGCTGAAGTTGAAGGCCTCTCCCAGCCAATGCTCATATCTGGTCACGCGGCCGTCACTGTTGCGCGCGCGGCCGGCCAGCCCCTTGTCCTCGAGGCCACGCAGCGCCGACCGTATGTCGTCCTCGTCCAGGGTGGTCACTGGCTCGCGATTGGAGCGTTGATTGCATGCGTTGATGAGCGCGTTCAACGACAGCGGGTAGTACTCGGGGGTGGTCACTTCCTTCTCGATAAGCGATCCGAGAACGCGCGCCTGGGCGGGAGTGAGCACGACGGGTTGGGTGATCGGCATATGGAGTCATTTTCGCATTTGGCGGGTGCAGCGGCCATTGCTCAATCCGAGAGGCCTGCAGGACGAACGGCAATTTTGCGCAGGTGATTCCAAGCCCCCGCCCCGCTCTGCGATACTGTTCTGTCATGCCGATTGAAGACCTCCAGCAGGCTGCCCAGAAAATTGCCGGATTCCTCTCCACGCTGAACAAGCTCGGTGGATTCCATTTCAAGTACCGGATCACGGCGGGCGATGGCGCGCGCGATCCGCAGGAGCTGGAAGCGCGGCTCATTTATGTGGAGCTGGGCGGGCCGGACGTTCCGGCGCTGACCCAGCACAACGGCGAGCTGCTGCGCGCGCTGGAGACGCTGGCGGTGCAGATGCTTCGTCTGGACCAGCGCGAGCACGATCTGATCAGCTTCGATGCGGGGAACTTCAAGGCCCTGCGGGCGCAGGAGCTGCGCATGGCCGCGGAAACGGCGGCGGAAAAGGTGCTCAAGACCGGGGTGCCCTACGCATTTCCTCCCATGAACAGCAGGGAGCGGCGATTGCTCCACCTTGCTTTCAAGGAGCTGGAAGGGGTGGAGACGGCCAGCTCTGGCGAGGGTCAGGATCGCTTCCTGGCGGTGTACCCGGCGGGCAAGACCCATCTTCCCGTGCAAGCGCCGACGCGCCCTCGTGCTTTTGGACGCCGCTAAATCGCCATCAATACATATCAACATATCAAGATGCGCTGGAAGTGTGCATATACATTTTTTTATGCAATTATCAACGCATCATGATATGACGATGTGTTGTGGCTGGTTTCTTCCCCGTCTGGCCCCGGTTTAGAACCTGGCTTCAAACTGGCGGAAACGCCGCTCGAGCTCCCATTGCGCGGCCGCTTTTTCGCTGCCGTCCAGGAACGTCTTACACGCGTAAGACGGATTTCCGGAACCGAGGACCTGTCCGCGGCACGCACCTCGCGCCACCGTGAACTCATCCGGCGTTGCCCAGAGGCTTTCCCCCGAAAGAAAATCGTGCTCCATGCCTGTCCGCGCCAGCTGCTTCAGATCGCCATAGGTCAAGTGATAATCGATCGCGGCGCGGGTGTATTCGCGAGTGATTTCAATGCGGCTGACGCCTTCATCGTCGGTGGAGAGGGCGACGGGCACGTGGGCGGCGCGATAGATGGGGAACGGATGCATATCGCCCTTCACCCCGAGGATTCCCTCGTTCGAGCTGAGGTTGATCTCCACTATGATGTGCTCCTCGGCCATTTCGCGCAGCAGCCCCTTGGCATCATCTTCGTACATGACATCGACGCCATGACCGATGCGCTCGGCATGGCCGAGTTCGACGGCCTGGCGGATGTGAAATCGCAGTCCCTCGGGGGGAACCAGGCTCGGTGCGAGCTCGCCGGCGTGCAGTGTGATGTGGACCTTCGGATAAACGGAATGCAGGTAGCCCACCATCTTCATTTGCAGCGTGTAGTCGCGCATGGTGACGAAGTCGTCTTCCGGCCGCACGAAGTTGATGCCGACGAAGCCGGGATCGTGCGCGTCGATGCTGGCTGCGGCGGTCGCAAAGCCCAGCAAGGCTTGCGCAAAAACCTGCTCCGGCGGAAGGTCGCGCAGCACCTGCCAGATAAAGCGAACCTCAACCTGACAGGCGGGCACGGCCTCCGGAGTGCCGCAGTGCTCCAGTTGTTTGCGCCGGGCTTCCGCGCCGCGCACCTGTTCGCGATCGGCGGCCACCTCATCGCGCAATCCCTTGTCCAGCAACTGCTGCCGGAACTGGGCGAATGCGCGTGGATCGGCCTGCGCCAACTGCGGGCTCCAGCCGATCTCGTGCGCAATCCCGGCGGCATGGCTGAAGGGCGGCGTCACCATCAGCTCAAGGTACTGCTGGTTCTGTGCGGCGGCGCGGCTTGCCACATCGTCCACCCATTCGCCGGTATGATCCTTGACCGCATCGATGCGATCGAAGACGGCGAAGAACTGGTCATGACCGCTCCAGCCTGCCGAAGGCACAAAACTGCGGATGGAAAGCGCATCGATCAGCTTGTCATAAAGCAGTTGGGTCTGGCGGTCGATATTCCCGGAAAAGGTCTTGGCGGGAATGAGCCCGTCCGTGCATGGAGGCTTGACGATGCTCAGGGCTACGGTGTCCACGCACAGGCCATCATTACCGGCGTCGCGAATGAGGGTTTCGGCATAGACCGCGCCGGAAAGGTGCACGTGGAGATCGGCGCCCTTTGGGAATTGATGCAGGAACGCGTAGACAGCGAGCGGTCCTTGGCGCATGGCCTCGTTGTAAGCGCGCATGGCGCGAGCCTCGGCGCCGTGATCGGGCTCGACTACGCCGGCTCGGACCACCGGCTGCGACGGTGCGCTTGCGGCCGGCTGAGCGGCGGCGCAGAGGATGGATGTTACGGCGAGAAAGGAGAAAGCTGCGCCGCGCGCGATGGCTTTGAGGGGAGCGTGCATGATTGCCTAACAGTGTAGGACAGCCGGACCAGATTGTTAGGCAGATTGATACCGGCGGTAGTGTCCTAATTTGTGTTTTGGCGTTGCTGCTTGGCGGAACGTCAAGTGTGAGCGGTATACCCAGGCAAACCGAACATCATCGACAGACGATTATGGGTTTCGGTGCCGTTTGGACTCGTAATGTAGCGGCAGCACCAGCTCGTCGCATGCAACGAAGCGGGTTCGGGATTCAGCAAGTCCCGATAATACAAAACACCATAAATAAACAGATCGAGCCTTCCCTCTTCCAGCATCCGGTATCGCTCTTCGGTTTCGCAGCGGTCCCGCACCTCTTGCATGAAGAGTTGAAAGATGTATGTAGCTTCTTCTGGCAACAGGATTATGGGTTCTTCAAGCGAGGTCAGCCTTCCGTAATCTGGCCGCATCGTCTCACCCTTGTACCTCACCTTCAAAACCTCTCTCGCTTCCAAGAAGAGCCAAAATGGGCCGGCAGACTGAACGATTTTGCATGGCGTTCGACCGCGATTCTTGGCATAGACTCCAGATGTTACAGTGTCGGCAATATGCTCGCTCGAAACCAGAAGCCAAGGCCGTTCCGAATTGGCTACGATCTGAGCGTTAAGAAGAGCCGCGTCAGCAGCCCTTTCTGCACCCCTAGCTGCTTTGCGGGTTTCCCAAGCCTGCCAGCCAATTACAATCCCAGTACCCAAAGCAACGAAGATCAGCGCGATGTCAATCCACACCGGAGCCTTGTCGTAAAAGTCCTTCTGTGGGGGATTAACGATCTTTACATCGGCGTGAATATCCTTCTGCTTTTCGTTATCGAGGGATGCGCCGTCATCTTGCTTTTGAGGAACCCCCGAGACTGGCGCGGCTGGCTGTTGGTGGTTGTTCTTGCCCTGAATACCATCCGCACCGCCATAGGCGCGGAATACGATCAGGAACACCCCGAATATCGCCAGACGTTTCAACATGATTCACTAATTGTACCCCACAAACCTCTTGACATTATCTAATTATTGGGGTACATTTATTCCAGTGAGGCTCTATGGCGAACGTACTCAACACGGATAAGCAAATCGCGGTGATCGCAGCCCTTGCCGAAGGGTCCAGCATCCGCGCCATTGAGCGCATGACGGGCATTCACCGCGATACGATCATGCGCCTTGGGGTGAAGATCGGCGAAGGCTGCACGGCTCTGCTAGATGCCAAGATGCGCGATCTTCCCTGCAATCGTCTGGAGATTGACGAGGTTTGGGGATTCATTGGCAAGAAAGAGCATCGGGTGAAACCGGGTGACGATCCGCAATTTGGCAACGTGTGGACGTTCTGCGCCATTGACGCGGAAACCAAACTGGTCCCTGCGTTCCGGGTGGACTCGAATCGCAGCCTTCCCACGACCACGGCATTCATGCGCGACGTAGCCTCACGGATGCGGAACCGGGTCCAGGTATCGACCGACAGCCTGAGAGCCTACGAACAGGCTGTAGAGGCCGCATGGGGCGCAAACGTGGACTACGCGCAAATCATCAAGATTTTCGGCCATGAGGAACGCGAGGAACATCGTTATGCGCCGCCCGAAGTCATCGGAACCGAAAAGACGGTCATTCAGGGATGCCCGGATTACAGCCTGATTTCTACCAGCTACGTTGAACGGCTGAACGCCACAACCCGCTTGCACATGCGCCGCCTCACCCGCCTTACACTAGCGTTCTCCAAACGGCTTGAAAACTTCCGTGCCGCGGTCGGGCTGCACTTCGCCTATTACAACCTTGTGCGCCATCACAACACGTTGCGCTGCACCCCGGCAATGGCCGCTGGCGTGGAACGGACGTTTTGGACCGTGGGAGAACTGCTGGAGGCCGCGAAGTGAACCAAAACGATCCAAGATTTGATTGGGTGACGGAAAGAGCTAAATGCTCCGCGTCTGAAGTATATCGGTGCCTTGCGCTACAAATCGAATGTGACGTTAAGGCGAGAAGTGGCATTCTGTCCGGCAAAGAGCGAGAGCACGAGGTCACCTTCGTCTTCGATGGCGGTTCGCGATCTACCAGCTTATTTGTGGCTGCGCAAACTGGAGGCCATATCCTTGGGGAGAAACGACTCGCGCATGTGATTTTCACAAAGATTCCCGAAGGGATCGGCGTTGAGTATTCCGACGGGAAGAAGTTGGCGGGACTATTGACGCTATCGCAAGATGGAGAGTGCCGACTCAAAGTTGATGGCGTGGAATACAACTTTTGGCAGTTTCGGAAGCTCGCTTTAGAGCCGATTTTCTTCGATGCCGTGAAGGAGTTCAGAGAATGAACTACATCGAGGAATTGCAATCCGTCATCCACAAACTTCATGGGGTCCACTCCACTCACGTCCAGAGCGTGCCGGTAACGGAAACCTTCAACGGTCAAACAGTTTGGGATGGAATTGTCGAGGTTTTTGAACTACACGGCCATCCCAAGGCTACCCACGCCTACGCTTGGACCCATGATACGGACGACTCAGATCAGCCCAGACGCAGCGTGACCGTGCTCAAGATTCCGCCAGCCGTCTCGCCGGAAACAGCCGTAAGAGTCGCCATCATGCAGGAGCTTCGCAATGCCCAAACAGCCTAAGCCGAAGAAAGCCGGTCGCCCACCGCTACCCAAAGGAAACACCAAGGCGAGATTTCTGCGCGTCCGCATCACGCCGGACGATCATAGGGCCATCGAGGCCAAAGCCAAAACCGGCCAAGTCTCCGTTTCGCAGTGGATTCGCAGCACATTGTCTGCCGCAATTGAGAGGTGACGAAATGACAGGCTGGATCATAATTGGACTCTTGATATTGGGCTTTTGGCGGACTCTCTCTTACCTCCGCGTTATCGCAATTGGATTGGAAAGAGACTTTCAGTTGTTGGACAACAGACTTGAGCGCCTAGAGAAACTTCTAGGTGGATCAGGAGAAACCGGATCATGAAACCCAAATTAGGACACTACCATACCGGCGAATTGGGCTTTTATCGCCGCGAGCGGCGGTTGGCTGGCCCGTCCAGGTATTGTTATACTTTGGAAAGTAGTTGCAGGCGACTGTTCGAGGACTCTCCAACCCTTCCGGATCACACCGGAATCCCGCACAGGAAATGCAACGCAATCTGCACTGAGGCCAGGTAGCTCAGTGGTAGAGCGCGGCCCTGAAAAGGCCGGCGTCGGCGGTTCAATCCCGTCCCTGGCCACCATTTACTAGTTCCAGACCGTTCCATCCGATGCCATAAATCAAGTAAGTTGTTATTTTTCAACGTTTCTTTTCCCACCGTGTTCCACCCTATTCCTTGACAGCGCAGGCAGTCTGGGGGCAACATCTGGGGGCAACTCAAATTTTTCAAAAGAGTTGCCCCCAGGCCTCCGAGGAGTTGCCCCCAAATGCCGCTGACTGACTTCCAAGTTCGAAATGCAAAGCCCGGCCTCAGGCCTGTGAGGCAAAACAATAAGGACGCAGAATCGACGTCACCGGAGCCGAGAAAGGCAAAGGGCAAGACGGCGGGCAAGAGGCCTCAATCTCAAGCTCATGGCGCATCCCAGTTCATCGTCACTGAAAAGCCGTACAAGATGGCCGACGGAGGGGGACTTTATCTGGAGGTTGATCCTTCAGGTGGGAAGTACTGGCGGTTCAAATACCGACGGTTTAAAAAGGAGAACCGACTTTCACTGGGCGTCTATCCCGATGTGAGCTTGGCAACTGCTCGCGAGGAAAGGGAGAAATGCCGCAAGCAGTTGACGAAGGGCATCGATCCTGGTGTGGCTCGCAAAGCCCAAAAGGAAGCAATCGCTAATGGCGCTGCCAATAGCTTTGAAGTTGTCGCCCGGGAATGGCTCAAGGAGTACATCGATCCGAAATCGGAGAGCCATCGCAAGCGGGTCTACGCGCGATTTGAGAACGACATTTTTCCTTTCATGGGCGGCCGCCCCATCGCGGGAATTAAGCCCGCGGAGTTACTGGGAGTAATCCGAAAAATTGAGAACCGCGACGCCAAGGATACTGCCCACCGGACTCTTGGAAGCTGCGGTCAGGTGTTCCGTTATGGGGTTGCGACCGAGCGATGTGAGCAGGACATCACCGCCAGCCTGCGCGGAGCTCTGAAGCCCGTGGAAGAGCAGCATTTTGCGGCGGTAACAACGCCGAATGAAATTGGCGGCATCTTGCGTGCAATCGATGGGTACATGGGCACGTTTGTGGTCCGATCCGCTTTTCGGCTTGCGCCGCTGGTATTCGTACGCCCCGGCGAACTGCGAAAGGCCAAATGGCAGGACATGGATCTGGACGAGGCAGAGTGGCTCCTTGAACTCTCAAAGAAGGACGATTCGAAAGCGCGGCGAGATAACGTGGATGATTACTTGATCGTGCCTCTGTCACGCCAAGCGGTGGAGGAAATACTTCGGCCACTGCACGCACTTACCGGCCGCGATATGTATGTTTTCCCCGGCGCGCGTGACCGCAATCGCCCGATGAGCGAGAACGCAATCCTCACCGCGATGCGCCGGATGGGGATCTCTAAGGAAGAGATGTGCGGGCATGGTTTTCGCGCCACTGCCCGGACCGTAATGGCGCAGGAACTACACATCCGACCAGATTTGATCGAACACGAACTGGGACACCAAGTGATCGATCCGAACGGTCGCGCATACAATCGCGCGACATTCCTGGCTGAGCGCCGGCTGATGATGCAGGTTTGGGCAGATTATCTAGACAAGCTGAAGTCTCAGAAGGTTGTCACAGTGATGAAGCCCAAGCCCATTACCGATATTCGGGCGATCATGGTTCCCGACTACCTCTAGAAAGATTGTTGTCTTCAGGTGTTGATGTCTTGCGGGGATTTCGATGCAGGCTGACCTCTGATAGGAGGACATTCTTAGGGATCAGACTGACACCGTACGCAATTTGCCTTCGACTCCAGCGGCTTTCAGGTTCTCGGCGCACATTTCGCACACCGGCGTTGTCAGATCGTCGGTGCAATCGCGATCACACGTCCTCAGGTTGACTTATGCCGGATCAGTAGCCGCAATTCTGTCCTCCGGCCGATGCTTGGACGCTAGGGGCGTTTTGTTTATTAGTTTATTAGACGCTGATTCGGGGTGGAGAGTCGTCGCCGGGGCATGGAGCGACAGTGCCGGCACAATCTCTCCTGTTCGGGCATTTTGAGCCAAGGCCCGGGAAACGGTTTTTCCCGGGCCTTGGCATGCACGGGACCCTTGGCGACCTTTCAGAACCTCTCGGAGATTAGAACTCGGAAATGGCACAGACACCGCCGTTCACTTTTCCGGAAAGCCGGTTTTTCGGGCACCTGACCTGATTCAGCGCTGATTGACGCCCCTGATGCCTGTTCACCGTTCCCTGATATAGTTTTCCAAATCCCGAAACCCAAATGCAAAGTCGCTCCAATTGCACCGACTGCCAAAAGGAGGAAGCGTGAGACGTCCCGCATGTGTCGTTGCATTCGCCATCGTTCTGGCCGTGGTCTCCGTCCTGCAAGTCATGATGGCACTGGGCATGGTTCTGGTCGCATCTACCTATCAGAACAAGAGCCTCGTCGCCGCTCAGTCGGCGGTCGCCAATCCCTCCGCCCCCCTCCCTGGCTGGATGCCCGGCTTTATGTACGGCTGGGGCATTTTTTCCCTCCTGCTCGCCGCCTGGGGAATCGCTACCACCATTGGGGTCTACCGTCTGCGCCGCTGGGCTCGTTACTCCATCCTCATAATTGGCGGCTGCATGGCTGTCATCGGTCTTGTATCCCTGTTAAGCATGCTGCTGATTATGGCCGTACCGCTGCCATTTCCACCCGGCATGGACACCGCTCAGGCCCACTCCATGCAAACGGTGGTTAGGATCGTCTTGTCTTTCGTCGCGCTACTCTACGCCGCCGTACTCGCCATCGGCATCAGGTGGCTCGTCTACTTCAACCGCAAATCCGTTGGTTCCGTCTTTGCCGGCCCTGCCGACCAGATTGCCGAATCTCGCCCGCTGCTCATCTCCGTCTTCGCCGTTCTTAGTATTGTCGGAGCGCTCGGTTGCATCGCCGGTGCATGTATCCCTATTCCGGCTATGCTCTTCGGTGCGGTAATTGGAGGCGGGGAAAAGATTGCGCTGTACATCGCCTTTGCCTTACTCCAACTCGCTATGGGCATCGGCATCTGGCGGATGGCAGAGTGGGCACGCCGCTTGGCGCTCGCCTTCCTGGCACTCGGCGCGCTAAACACGATCATGTATCTCGTGCGCCCCTCGCTAATGCTGAAGAATATGTCCGAAGTTCATCGCGCCATGCAGCTGGCGCAGCCGGAAATGATGCCCCACTTCCAGAACATGCTCTTTGCCGAAACCTTCAGTTCTTCACTCCTACTTATCGCCGCTATCGCTTACATGCTCCACTTCTATCGTGCCCGCTTCTTCGAGCCCGACGAAAAAACGCTCCGGCCGCCCATGTCGCCGATGAACTAGGCAA
Organism: uncultured Acidobacteriota bacterium; assembly: GCA_963771195.1. Lineage (GTDB taxonomy): Bacteria > Acidobacteriota > Terriglobia > Terriglobales > Acidobacteriaceae > Telmatobacter. The sequence goes on along the minus strand of CAVYSS010000011.1, from coordinate 62,298 downwards.
AACGGGTTCATGTTTCCCTGTCCTGAATGTGAAAGTCAGATTGAGTGTCGATCTGATCGGAATTATTTTGAAATCACCCGATCGCTTTAAACGTATCTGCTTTGAAAGGTGCGCGTAATCTGCATTTTGGACGGGCTGCGGGAGTATGTTGGACGATACTTCCATGACGTGATCTGGCCTACGTCATTTCCGCATCGCCGGGCAACCTCCCGGAACCACGCGGGAGTGGCGCGGTTCGTTCATTCTCGACATGTTCGAACTGGAAAACCGAATCACACGCAGACTGGGCCGATAATCAGCCTTCCGGGACAAGGCATCTCAATCAGCAAGCGCGGAAACAGCTATTTGCGAATGCTCTTGATACACGGAGCACGCGCTGTGTTGCAAAAGAAGGATCAGCAATCATCGGGTCTCAGCACGTGGCTGACTCAGCTCACGTCTCGGGCTCATAGCAATGTCGCGTCATTTGCCTTAGCCAACAAACTCGCTCGCATGGCATGGGCCGTACTGGCAAAAGGGGAAGCTTACCGGCCCCCGTTGCTGGCCGTCGAGCCGGTCGGCCAAATCACACAGGCCTGCAATTGACGCCTGGCAAAAAACGCCAGGCTTGGAAATCGCATTCGCGATTCCCACAATCGCAGGCCTGCGACGGCTGCTAACTGAGTTACCATTTCCCGCCAGGTTTGCTGGCGAACAATGAGATGGCGAAAACGGTCGAACCCGGCGCTCTCGAAACCTGTTATGCGGAAAACGTCGTCACAGACTGACAAAGTAGATAGGACGCGGGCGCAGCGCATTCCATCAAGGCTCAGAGCGGTAGCTCACACAAAGGCCGGATACATTTGCGCAGACCAAACCGTCATCGCCATTTTTCGCTTGCAACGAAGCGGCGGACCATACATTCTGCATAGGCGGTGATACGGTCAGAGTTCCAGTTTCAGCTTGATCAAGTCGCTAAATCCAATGCTCCCTATCCATTTGTCCCAATCGTCACTGACCCGATCCTCCGCGAGTTTTCGTCGATCACGATCAGGCGCAACAACACTCCTGCGGGCATCTTCGGCAACTTCTGCTCCACCGTCAGCCCATCCTTCATGTCGCGCTGATAGGTCGCCGGCGTGAGGGCCAAGCCCAGCCGTTTGCCGCCAATAGTGGCACGCAGCCCTGAGTCGTCGCGCACCACCAGGAAAACGTCTACCTTGTCGGTCCAGCGGCCGTCCTGTTGCGCCAACTGAAGATCGGTGGCCGCTATGTTCAGCCGGTCGGCCGGCACATTAGCCTCGCGCACCATCGCCGCCGTCAGCCCGATCTCGTTCTCGTCCCGCGGCTGCCACACCGCCTCGCGGAACCGGTCCCTCATCGTCGCGGGCTCCTCCGCGTAGAGGTACCCATTGCGATAGCGCAGGGTCACATCCTTGCGCAGGCACTTTATCGACAAGGCGTGACATTTCCCGTCCCGGCTCCCCTCTCCCTTTCAGAGAACCACGGAGGCCGCAATCTCTCAACTTCAAAACGAAGAAATCTTCCGGTTTTGGGTCAATGCGATACAGGGTTGAGTAGGTTCAATCACGAATGAGTACTTCACAGAGTATCTCAATCGTGATCCCTCAAGTCAGAGTTAGAGCCCTGAGGCATGTGCGATGGTGAATCGCTCAGAGATTCTATGGCAGAGAAAATCCCGGTTCCTCAACTCCTATCCTCAACTCCTTTCTTGACATCACCGCCGAATCGAGCTAAAAGGATTCAATACGAAATAATAAGAAATGAACAAAATGTTTCGTACTGCATCACTCCGGAGGTGATATGCGCAAAATCTGGTCTTTGGCCTGTATAGCCCTGGCGGTGATCCTGATCGGCATATTGCCTGCCAGTGGGCAATCCACAAACGAAGCTGTGTTGACGGGTACGATCAGCGACTCAACTGGGGCGGTCATAGTCGGCGCGCAGGTGACCCTGACCGACGTGGGGACCAATATTGTGCGCAAGGCAGTGACGGACGAGAAAGGTGCGTATGACTTTCGCGCCCTGCCGCCCGCGGTCTACAAAATGCTGGTCGATGCGCCCGGATTTGGGAGCGTTGAGCAGGACAATATCTCTCTGACGGTGAACCAGCAAGCAAGGCTGAATACGACACTGCGGCCTGCCTCGGCGTCGACCACTCTCACCGTGAGTGCAATTCCGGTGCTTCTGGATTCCGAGGACGCCACGCTGGGCACGGATGTGAGCAGCAAATATCTGGTGCAGATCCCGCTGATGAATCGGGATTCCTTCGGTCTGACGTTTCTGGCGGGAGGGGTGACTGAAACCACCGGATCGGGTACGCAGGATTCCTACCCCAGCGGGACGAATTTCGTATCCAACGGGCAGCGGAATTCGACCGCGGACATCCGCTTGGACGGCAATCTGTTGAGCGCACCCGAGCAGGGCGAGGGCGGCACGACGAACGTCTACTATCAGCCGTCGGTCGAGGCGCTGCAGGAATTCAAGGTCGAGAACAACAGCTTCTCCGCGGAATATGGCAACAACGGCGGCACTGTGGTGAACACTGTGATGAAGTCGGGCACCAACCAGTTCCACGGCAGCGGCTGGTGGTATGGCCAGCGGTCTGCGTTCGATGCGCGGGATTTCTTCAACACGGGGCCGGTGCCGGATCACCAGCAGGATCAGTACGGGTTCACGCTGGGCGGTCCCATCCGCAAGGACAAGACCTTCTTTTTTGGGGATCTCTCGATCGTGCGCGACCGTGAGCCGGTGAACATTGTGGCCACGGTTCCGACGGATCTGGAGCGGCAAGGAAACTTCTCGCAGACGATGACCTACGACGACAATGGGGACCTGGTGCTGAACCAGATCTTCGATCCGTTTAAGCCGGATGCAAATGGTAACCGGCCGGCCTACCAGGACAACAGAATTCCGCCGAGCGAATGGGACCAGGTGGGCCAGGCGTTGCTGAAGATGTATCCCGAGCCGAACATAGCGGGCGACCCGGGAGTTGGAACAAACAATTACCGCGATGTGGTGCTGGCGGCCTCGAACAGCCAGCAGTTCGACGTCAAGATTGACGAGAACTTCGGCTCACGAGCGCGACTGAATGCGCGCTACAGCTATCAGCATAACGATGGAAACACGCCGAGCGTATTTAGCGACGACATCTTCAATGACGGAATCAATTACAAGGGAGCGTTTTATAACGACGGACTGGAATACACGTTTTCCCCGACGGCGAATACGCTCTGGGTGAGCCGCTTTGGCATCGATCGCGTCTCGCAGCCGTCGTATTCGAAAACACCAAACCCCACCAGCATCGGATTCCCTTCCTATCTGGACGAGGCCAACGGGGTTACGCGGATGCCGGCGATTCTGCCCAACGACTATGGCGATTATTCACGCTTCACGCCGCTATTCAGCCAGTGCTGTGTGGACACACAATTCGCACATACACTGCTGGATTACTCCAGTAGTTTCTCCTGGACTCATGGGGAACACAACTTCAAATTTGGCGGCGAGCAGAGAATCTTCTACAACAACTTCGATCAGCCAAATTATCCGACAGGCTACTTCAGCTTCGATCCCACGGTGACGGCGTCGACGCCGTATGACACGCAGGGCGGCGTGCAGGGGAACTCATTCGCCAACATGCTGATCGGGTATGGCGACACGGGCGGGATCAACGTTCAGCCTGCGGTGGCGGACATGTCGCGCGAGACAGCTTTTTTTGCCGAAGACAGCTGGCATGTCAGGCCGGCTTTGACGCTGAGCCTGGGGGTGCGATACGAGTGGAGCACTCCGTATACAGAGCGTCACAATTACAACCAGTTCAGCGATTTCACGGGAAGCAGCGGGATCGCCATTGCGGGCCTGAGCAATGACCTCGATGGAACCACCGTCTTCGCGGGCAGCAACATGCGGACCCTTGCCGTGGACCGCAACAACGTGGCGCCGCGTCTGGGCTTCGCCTGGCAAGTGAGGCCGGACACGATTGTGCGCGGCGGCGCGGGGATCTATTACGGCCTGAATGTGGCGACCAATTTCCAGTACGCGGGACCGGCATTTGCCGCCAGCCCTTCGGTGTTCTTCACCAAAGACAGTTTCCAGACGCGCTATGCCACGCTTGAGAATCCGTTTCCGGCCGGGATTGAGAAGCCGGAGGGAACAAAATACGGAAAGCTGGCGGACTGGGGCCTGAGCGACGGCAACAATCTGGACCTGGAGCCGGCGCGTAACGCGGAGATCTACCAGTGGAACCTGGGCATCCAGCAGGCGTTTCCCTGGAAGGTGGTGCTGGGAATCGATTACTCGGCAAACCGCTCGACGCACCTGCCGTGGGGCGGCTATAGCAGCACAAGCAATCGCAACTACATCTCGTCGAGTGTCCGACGGCAGTATACGAGCGACGATCTGAATGCGCTGGTCGACAATCCGTTTCAGCAGATGTTCAGCGGGTCCAGCGCCATGTTCAACGAGCCTGAATCTCGCTATGGCGATGCGCAGATCCCGCTGATCAATCTGCTTCGGCCGTATCCACAGTTTGACGGAGTTTTCTCTGGATTGCCAAAGCTGGCGGCCGACTCCTGGTACAACTCGCTGCAGGTGCGTTTCCAGAAGCGCGAGAGCCAGTATCTATCGTTTGAGGGCAACTACACCTGGTCGAAAGCCGAGGACGATTCTTCGGTCGGATTCAATGCCTTCGTGGGGTATCTGGATACGGGCAATCCGCAGGAGCTGGACAATCTGAAGGCAGAGTGGTCGATCAGCGCGAACGACGCCACCAATCGCTTGGTGGCAGCGGTGGTGGCTGACTCTCCGATCGGGCGGGGAAAGCTGATCGGGGCGAACATGAACCGCGTGCTCGATGATATTGTCGGCGGATGGCAAGGATCGACGCTGATGACCTACCAGACCGGAACGCCCATGCCGATAGCCATGGGCAACCCGCGACTGGCCGACGGCAACCAGCGGCCCGACGTGGTCTGCACGCAGGTGAGGACAGGAATCAGCATGCACAACGCGGCATACACTCAGCAGCCATATCTCAACTCGAGTTGCTTCGCCGATCCGGGCGATCAACAGGCCGGCAATGCGCCGCGATACTTCTCCGATATCCGCGGCGACAGCATCCGGAGCTTCGATGTGTCGTTCATGAAGTCAGCAACTCTGCCGCGCGAAGGCCACCTGGAGTTTCACGTGGACCTGTTCAACTTCACCAACACGCCGCGCTTTTCGTTTCCGGATTTCGGATACGGGGATGATACCTTCGGCAACGTCAGCTCAACGGCGGCGGGATACATTCCCCGACATCTGCAATTCGGCGCCAGATATCAGTTCTGACCGAGGGCGGGGCGGCGCTGGCCCCGCCACCCTCGTACTGTTCAAAATAGAGGAATCTGCCATGCCTTTTTCGGTCGCATCCGTTCGTTCTTTTGCCCTCCTCGCTGCGTTTGGATCGTTCTGCATTGCAGTTCTGCCCGCCCAGCAGTTCGACGGGCCCAGCCGTGCGTGGATGCGCAAGGTGCGGATCGCCGCGTACCCCCTGACGCCGACGAATGCAGACCAGATTGTGCGGGAGGCCGGGGCCAGCGGTGTGTTTGGCATCGAAGTCGACAACGACATTCCCGGTCGCTACGAGAGCCTGCTCGATCCCACGGAGAAGCTGGAAGCTATCCAACGCGTGGCCACGGCTGCGCATCGCGCGGGGAATAAGGCATTCGTCTACGTAGCAGGGCTGGAGTGCATTTCGAAGGATGCCGACGAGCCCCACACGCTGGCGAAAGAACATCCCGGCTGGCTGCAAAGAAAGATCACCGGCGAGCCGGCCGTGTTTGGGTCGAAGTCGGCCTTCTGGATTCAGCCGGGCGAGGAAGATGTATGGGTCAGCCCCTACGCCGAGCCGTGGCGGAAGATTTATATGCAGCGCATCCGGCAGATTACCGCCACCGGCATTGACGGAATTTATGTCGACATACCGTACTGGATGACGCACTTCACCGGATGGGAGGATAGCTGGGCCAGCTTTGACGATGCTACCGTGGCCGCCTTCCGCAGACAAACCGGGCTGAATGCGCGCAAGGACATTCGCCTCGGCGATCCCGACGATCCGGGTTTTCGGAAGTGGATCGATTTCCGGATCCGGACGATCGACGATTTTCTCGCCGAGATCCGGCGGAATGCCGTGGCAGTCAACCCAAAAATCGCCCTGATTCCGGAGATTTATCCGGGAATCGAAGAGGCTGTTCCGCGCGTTGGCGCGGATGTCTACCAGCTCTACCCGATCGTGGATGCGATTGCGCACGAGTACGAGTTTGGTGACGGCGACGATCACACGGCGGCTTCGCGCACCCCATTCGACTGGTTTATGTACCAGATTGGCATGCGCACCTTCAGGGCCTTCGCAGGCGAGAAGCCTACGTGGATTCTGAACTATTCGTGGGATGGTGCACCGCACGTGGAGCCGCGCGAAGCGATGCTGACGCTGTCCGATTCCGAGCTGATGGGTGGAGCCAACGTGTGGGACGCGCGTGGTCATGTGATGTCGGGCTCGAACGACATGCCGGCGCGCACCGAAATCTTCCACTGGATCGCGGCTCATGAAGACATCTTCGGCGCAGTGCGGCACCCGGTAGGTGCAACAGGCGTCTATTTCTCCGATACGACGAGAAATTATTACCCGCGGGAACTTGTCGCCGCATATCGGGGCGTACTGCTGATGCTGCTCGAAAACCATGTGCAATTCCGCGTTGTGACACAGCGGACATTGGAAAAGTTTGATGGCAGAGTTCTGGTGCTGCCGGATGTGCGCGTTCTGAACAATGATGAATTAGCTACGATACGCAGCCTGGCCGCACGCGGAGTTCATGTGGTGCTGACCGGAAAGGCAGATGACCGTCTGAACTCGCTGACGACGGCGGCTCGTTTCCCCGACCGCCCGGAACTCAAGTACCTCGACCAGGCGCAAAAGGATTTCTATGGTTCCGATCCGGCGAGCGAACCGGATCTTCTGCACGCCATCGCTACCGGCTCCGATGTGACGGTGAAGGCGCCTCCCAATGTGGTTGTGCACGAGGCGCGCATCGGAGGTCGCATTTATTTGTTCTTTGCAAATTTCTCAGGCCTGCAGGCGGGGCAGAACGAAACACCGGTCGTGCAGCGGGGCATCCGGATTGAAGTGAGTGCGCGTCAGGGGCGCAGGCTGCTTCTGCTGCCCTTCCTGGGAACCACAACCGAGGTAAAAGGGAAGGTTTCCGGTACCACAGTCGAGTTTGACCTGCCTGCGTTGGAGCGGGGCGCGATCGCGTGGTTCTGAACCACAGCGGCAAGCGTGGACAAACTCGTAGATCGACTCTCTGAGGAGCGCGGGCGCTTGTGGAAGAGAGGCGAACAAGGCGAGGACCACTCCGATCTACGGCCGGGAGGGTTGGCAGAAGCCGGCCTTCACTTGGCCTGCGTCGCCGATGCCAGTTGACAGGCATCGATGTACGGCGCAAGGGCATCCCCAATCGCGTCGAAGATCAGCGGCAGCGGCAGTTTCGGAATTTCTCCGCTACGAACTCTGCGGTATTGACGTGGCAGAAAATCGCTCAGCAGAGTTTCTGGAATCTCGATGCCCCTGAGATTCTCCATGAGTTGGTTCACGGCCTGCTGCACCGCTGGCTCGGTCCAGAAATATCGAATGCGATCGCTGTAACTGTACATGCGAAGCCGCCGCTGCAACTGCGGTGTTCCAACATAGTGCTTCTGCCACTGCTCCGGATGGGCGAGCATGGCCGACTCGACACGTTCCTGCACCAGAGAGCGCTGCCCCGGCGGAAAGCACTCCTCTTCAATCGCCTCGAGCGCAAAGAGCGCCTGGCGCATGGCATAGGTGAGCGCCGGGCCCACCTTCAGAATCGCAAAGCCATCCCGTACCAGGGCGGCCAGACTCTCCGGCATCTGATAATCGGTGGAGTGGGCCTCGAACATCAGACCCGTGTGGCAGGCGAGCATGGCTGTCAATTTCCGCGCTCTCTCCGGCTGATAATCCTCCACGATATCGTGGCCGAACTCCACCCCCGGCTGCACGACGAGACCTACGACGCGGTCCCATGCCGGGGCCACTCCCGCCGCGGCAAATGCCTCCCTGTGCAGACGCAGCGCTGCCTCGGCAGCTTCGACGTTTGTCACCTGCATCTCCAGCGCATCCACCGCGCCTCCGGGAGTCGGCACTTCGGTGCCGATGATGTAGACCACCCGGCCGTTCCCGGAGGCAGATTCCGCGGCGGCGCACAGCCGGGCTGCCCGCTCGGCGATCGCCGCATCGGGCAGAGGCCGCGGATCGTCCGAACACGGCATGCTTGCATCCAGATGGATCTTGGTGTAGCCCTCATGCGCGAATAGCCGCACCAGGTCACAGGCGTTGTCCATCGCTGCTTCTGCTGCGAGATGCTGCCACGGAAACGGACCGAGGTGATCGCCTCCGAGCAGGATTCGGTCCTGCGGGAAACCGGCCCTGGCGGCAAGGCGATGCACCAAGTCGCGGAAATCTGCCGGCTTCATTCCGGTGTAACCGCCAAACTGGTTAACCTGATTGCAGGTGGCTTCAATCAACAGGGGGCCTGGCGCGGAGCCATGTGCATGCATGGCCGCCTCCAGCACCCATGGGTGGGCCGAGCACACGGAATAGATCCCGCGCCGATGCAGCCCGCCGCGGGATTGCGCAAGCTCAGTAAGATAACCGGACATCTTCGCTCTCCTTGCAGATGGGCAAGTGTATGTAGGTGCCGAGCGCCGAAGCCGCTCTCAGTAAATGTCGACTTTCTGCACCACGCGGCTGATGGCGCCGTTAGGGCTGGGAACGTCGGGTTTTAGCCCGCACCGGATCGAGACAAACAGGCCCAGCAACTGTCCAAAGATCACGTCGAGAACCGGCCTATATAGATCCGGAATCGGGTGGTTGCTTCCCGGCGTGAGCACATGTTCCGCATCGGCACGCAACCGGTCCGGATCGGATGCCACGGCAACCCGCGTGCCGGCCAGTTCCTTGCTGCCGACTTCGCGCAACAGGTCCACTTCGTACTGCCGCCGCTGCGGTTGGCTGGAAACCAGACTGACGAAAAGCGTGTCGCGGTCCAGCGCCGCCATGGGACCATGCCGCAGCGCCAGCGTCGTCTGTGTCATTGTTTGCACTTTGCCTGCTGTGAGCTCAAGCAGCTTCAATGCACATTCCCGCGCAGTGCCGGCCAGGACGCTCGACCCCACAAAGCAAGTCCGCATATAGCCGGCGCCGGCCAACTCAGAAGCCAGCGTCGCAGCCCGGGGCAGGAATCCTTCCGCCCCGCTGATCAACGCCCGGAGAATCGATTCGTATTCCCCAAGGGTCCAGGTGTGGGCGAGAATCTGGCCGGCGAGCACCATATTCGTGAACGAGCTGGTCATGGCCAGACCGCGGTCATTGGTCGCGTCATCCAGCACGATCGAGAAGCAGTTGGCGCGCCCATGCACGGCCTGGCTCATGCGTCCACTAGCGTTGCAGGTGATCAGAATGTGGGCAATCTTCGGATATTCAGCCAGCGCGCGTTCCAAAACCGCGACTCCCTCGGGACTGTCGCCAGACCGGGAGAAAGACAGCCACAAATAGCGTTTGTCCCGCAGCAGATATTCCGGAAAGTCAGTCAGCAGACTCGTGCTGGCTACCGGAATGACTTCGCATTGCCACTGCGTCCGCAACAGATGGTGCAGCGACCGGCCGATGTAATCCGACGTGCCTGCCCCAATCAGGAAAACCGTGGGCCTCTCCTCCGGCGCGCTTTTAACCCCAGCTTCGGCCAGGAAGCTCTGCAATTCCTTCTGGCGGGCCTGCAAACGGTCAAACGTCGTGATCCAGGTTCCGGGCTGCTGGGCAATTTCGTGCGGTGTGTGTTCCAGTCCGCGATCAGCCTTTTCGGCAGCGCTCAAACATAGCAATGCTGATAACGGATCCACTCTTCAGCCTCCTTCCGGCCATGGCCCCAGGCGCGGAGATGTGCAACACGCCGGTCGTAACAAAACGGAATATTTCATTAGAATTCGAAATTACGATGAAGTCAAGATTTAGTCTTTGGCGGCCATCGGCAGACAGATGAGCACCCATGCGTTCCTAGCGGGCGCAGCCACCCGCTCTGAGCCATGAGATGTCTGTCCAAACGGGAGATGTTCACCCTGGTCTTCAGCCTTGCTGCGTAGCCTGTGTGACGCTGCCGCCCTGGGGCAGCGGATGCCGCCCAAGAAACTCCCCGAAGAGCCGCCGGTCACGGAAAGCTTCCGTCCCGCCTGGCCTTTGCGTCGAGAGAGCGCCGGTAATGTTGCCGGCTACGGCACATTGTTCCGCTGTTGCCTCTCCCAGCCAGGCTGCCAAAAACCCTGCATTGAAGCTGTCACCGGCCCCAACGGTATCGACGGGTTCCACGGTGATTCCGGGAACGGCGAAGCGCTTCTCGCTCTGCTGGACCATCGCCCCGCGCCGTCCGCACTTGACCGCGATGAGCGGAACCCTTGCCCACAGGACGTCGAGGGCCTCTTCGACCGAGTCGCGCCGCGCGATCCGGCAGATTTCATTTTCGTTGGGTAGCAAAAGATCCACATACGGCAGTAGCTCCCACAGAACGCCGTCCCAGCGGTCCTCCGGATCATCGTTGGTATCCAGCGACAGCGTCAATCCTCGTCGTTTCAGCTCACGAAACAGGTCCGGTAATCCTGCGTGCAGGCCTCTCTGCAGAAACAGCGAAGAAAGATGGAAATGCCGCGCCGAAGCCAAGTAGTCGACGTCCAGATCGGCGGCCGTCATCGCAAACATGATGCCTGGATAGGTCAGAATCCGACGGGATCGGCCATGCGGCAGAAGGATCGTAACTCCTGTCTTTGCGTTCGCGTCACCCTGGGTACAGCGGGAAAGGTCGACACCGCTTTCCGCCAGCCGCTCCATCGCGATTGCGCCCATGGGATCGGAGCCGAAGCGGGTGATAAAGCCGACACGCCTGCCGAGGACGGCCAGATTGTGCGCCAGAATGGCGGAGGAACTGCCCAGTGTCATTTCGAAGTTCGAAGCGAGAATTTCGCGGTCGAGGGGAAGGGATTCTTCAAGGCCGTAGAGGATGAGGTCTAGATTGACCTCGCCTGCGATAGTGATTTCGAACTTGGACATTTGGGCCGCCGGTCACGCAGATCGGCATTCATTGAATGCTTCCGTATTATTACCATTGATTTCTAATGCAGGGCAAACACCATCCAATCCCGATGGCAGGCAGCCGCTTTCGGCGTCCGGATAACAGCAACAGATTTCAAATATTGCTGTGAAGCAGCTTGGGCCAAGTGACTCTGTTTAGGGTTTGGTGTACCCTTCCGAAGGAAAGCAGACGAAACCATGGTGCGAACCGTAGACACTCCTTCCTCCGAGCCGGGCCAGCTTCTCATCGACGAACGCCGGCAGCATATTCTTTCTCTCATCCAAAACTACGGACGGGTTCTGGTGGGAGAGCTTTCGCGCAGTCTCGGCACATCGCAGATCACCATCCGCAAGGATCTCGAATACCTGCAGTCCAAAGGCTTGTTGCAGCGAACTCACGGCGGCGCGCTCCGCATTCAGTCAAGCGCTTTGTTCGACCCCTCGCTGAAGGAAAAGCAGAGGCAGCATTCCCAGGAAAAGCAGCGGATCGCGGCGGCGGCGGCAAAGATGGTGGAGGAGGGGCAGTGCGTGATGCTCGATTCCGGCACCACGACTTCAGCCATTGCCCACGAACTGAGGCGGTTCTCCCAGCTCACCATCATTACAAACGCCGTAAATATTGCGACCGAACTGGCCAGCACCAATTTGGAAGTGATCCTGGTGGGGGGGAGCCTGCGCAAGAATTCCTTTTCGCTGGTGGGACCGCTGGCTGAAGATGTGCTCCAGGAAATGCACTCCGACATCCTGTTTCTGGGAGTCGACGGATTCGATCTGGAAGTCGGACTGACGACTCCGAATTTTCTCGAGTCCCGCGTCAACCGCGCGATGGTCAAAGCCGCGCGCCGCGTGGTTGCCGTCTGCGACTCGACCAAGTTCAAGCGCCGCAGTCTCTCCCGCATTGTACCGACCTCGGCCGTCCATTGCGTGATCACGGACCGGGATCTTGCTGTGGAGACCGCAGATGCTCTGCGGGCGCAGAACATCGAAGTCGTGCTGGTTTGAATCCTGCGCGATGGTCAGCGGCGGTCAATAATCGGAGCACTACTGCGCTTTGTATCTTCGGTTCTGCGCCGGAGCAAAGACCGACGGAAGATAGCCGGTGACATGCACGTTGCATTCCTTCTCGCTGCGTGTCTCGTCCAATCCGGTGGCCGTGACCCGCGCCGTGTAATCCCCCGGTTCCGTCCAGGCGTGACTGACCTGTGCGCCGTCCAGTTGGACCCCGTCTCCAAATTCCCATTGCAGTGAAAGTGCCGGAGATGCGCCTTCGGCTTGCGCAGAAAAGCGGACGGCCTCTCCTGCGGTTGCCGTCGCCGGGCAGTCCGCGGCGATGGCCGGCGCTTCAGCGGGCACGCTGCGGTCGGCCACTTTGAATATCCGCACCGAGTGTGCCGGCTGGACGAAGGACAACGACCCTGACGGGAAATCCACTTCTTTCTGATCGAAGATATCTGTGACCGTAAACTGCCCCGTTGGCGCCAGACCCAGATCGGCGAGCCGGATCGTCCTGGTACGAGGCTCTTCGGTCCAGTTGAAAGCTGTCAGGACGCTCCGATGCGGCGACTCCCTGAGGTAAAACAGGCTCGGCTGCCGATCGGAGGGTGCATAGCTCATCAGATCAAGCGGGACCGACGCCTTACCGAGCCGCACCATATCGATCAGATCACGGTTCTCGATCAGCGCAATACGGTCCGGCGACCCCTGGAGCGAAGGCAGATTGTCGCCAATCTCGAGCATTCCCCCGGATACCGCGGCAAGCGCCATCGACACGCGGGCTTCCTCCAGTGTGAGCGGCTGTTTTCCCTCGTGCCACGATTGGTCGCTGATGCGCTGGGTGGAGACGGTGAAGGCATCCGGATCGGCCACGAAAAAGTTGCGATTCATGTAGTAGCGCGCGGCAATGCCGGTGGCCGCGTCGCGGCTGGCGCCAAAACTGTGCCCGGTGTCCTGCGAGATGCGGCCGTAATCCACGTACCCCACGGGATTCAGCATGGCGCTGCCGTCTTTATCGAGATAGACCTGGTTGCCCACCGCCTGGCGGATCGCCTCGAGCCCGATGCGCTGCGCCTCCATGGCCGTCGTGCGCGGCCTGTAGTAGTAGCCCTCGATGGCGCTGTCATCCATGAAATCGAGCTTGATGTAATGAATTCCCCAATCGTGGATGAGCTTCGTGTATGTCTCCCGCAGATACGCCTGCGCGCCGGGGTTGGTGGTATCGAGGATGTACAGCCGATCCTTGCCGTCCACCACGCTTCCGGCATGGATGGGCTGGCCCTGCGCATTCTTCACCAGCCAGTCGCGGTGCTGCGCGTAGACCGAAGACCGCTCGGAGACTTCGAAAGGGGCGGTCCAGATACCGGGCGTCAGACCGAGTCCGCGAATCTTGTACTCCATAGCAGACAGGCCGTGCGGGAACACAGGAGCATTCGGGGTTACATATTCGCCGCGGGCGTACTGGTATCCCTCATCGATATGAAACACGTCGTAGCCGAAGGGCTTCAGATGTTCCGCTTCCCATTGCGCGTTGGTGAGCGCGGCTCCCTCGTTGAGGCCAAAGTAGTACGCGGTCCAGCTCCACCATCCCATAAGCGGCGGCGCCGAAAGGCGGGCGTGGTGGATCCGGCCAATGAGCGATCCATAGGTCTCCAGTTGAGCGTGGTAGTCGGCGCCGGCGCTCATGGCCAGAGTCTCGGACGAGAGTGTAGCCCCCGGCGGAACCGGCAGGCTGAGCTCCACCCGATCCGTTGCGGGAGACGTCTCCAGCGAGTTCTCCTTTTCCATCTCCGTCGTGCCGGTCGAGTCGACTTCATACCGCGTAATCCGGCTCGCATCTCCGGCTCCGCCGACATACAGCCGCAAAATTGTGAGGAATCGATCCGACGTCAGGGCGCCGACGAACAAGCTTTGCCGGCTCGTCCGGTTATAAATCAGTTGGCTGCCGACGGCCCGGTGCATCTGGTTCTTGGCTTCGCCCAGATCGTGAATCTGCATCGCCGGCCGATCTTCGCTGAAGCTGTCGGATAGCACACGATCGGCCGCGGCCGTTCCACCCAGCGCCGGCACGCCATTCCCCGCTGCTTCAATGCCGCGCAGGCCCTCCACCTGGACTTTTTGCCCCGTCTGGTTGCGCACCGTCACCTGCAGATCTGCGAACGGCGCCGATTGGTAGGCGCGCAGCCGATAAATAAGATCGGGCCGGCCCGCCAGGCCCGAAAAGACCACCTGCCACCGATCGGCCTTTCCCAGGTAGCCCTCCGCCACTGTCCTGCCCACCGTATGCCTGGGGTAGTCGGCAGAGTGCTCCCACTGGCCATTAACTTTGGCTGCGACACCGGAAATCAGCACTGGATTTTCGGTTCCCGGCAACGCGATCGCATAGTCTCCGCGGGGATCTACCGAGACAGCGAGCCCGCGCTGCTGGCCTTGCAACTGAAGAGCGGGTGCTGCAAGACAGGCAATCGTCAGGTAAAAGAAGCTCTTGGTCCCCTTCACGACTAATTCCCTCACAGTCTCACCTAATCGTCGCAGACGCGTATTTCGTTTTATTTCTATTACGAGCGAGAGGCTAGAATAAGGCAGGACCGGTGTCAAGCCTCTGCCTTTCCCATGGCACCGTGGAAATGGCAGCACTTCAGGGAATTGCAGAGTTGGTTCCTGTGCAGCGCCGATTCGGGACTCGACCGTATCCGTTATTCCGCGTCAGACATATTGCCGCGATCCGTAAGGAAGAATAATAATACGGAATCGATGTCACTAGCTTGCATCGGGCAGCTCACAAGTGGGCCGGCAAGGAGTCCGCTGTGCGAACTTCCGCTTCCGCCGCAGAATCAGGCAGCCAGACACCTGTACCGGGGCTGCGCCGGTCCCTGCGGCTCCGGCACCTGATCCTCTACGACAGCGGAGGCTCCTATGAGCCGCCTGGGCGCGCAGCGGACTGTGCTGCGCTTGAATCCTGTATCGGAACAGAAGGAGAAGAACCTCGATGCGGCGCAGAGAGTTTCTGAAAAGCGGGGCCGCCCTGGCCGCTGTTGCGGATCTTGGAATGGCTCAGGCCCGCGGATTCGTGCCTGCTCACAACTGGGGAGAATATAACTTCGGCTCCGGCCCTCCGGTCACCGATCGCCTCAATCAAGGGCCATTTCCGCAATATCCTCCGGATGCCGTCATCCCCGGCGACGAAGTTGTGATGACCACCACCCCGTCGCAAGATGCGGCGCCGAACTATGGCAAAGGCCTGATCACCTATATCACGGCCGACATGGGCACGGACGAGATCAAATCCGGCAACATTCCTCAGGCCATCGAAGACCTGGTTCGATTTCCCCTGGGACAGCAGCTCTATATCCGGCCCACCTGGCGCGAAGTGCAGCCGCGCCCCGGCCGCCTGGAGATGCCGGAGTACCTGAAGCTGGTGTTCGAGCTGGCGCGAAAGTACGACAAGCGGGTGGGAATGCGCATTCAGATGAGTGCTCCGGACTATACGCATGAACCGGCGCTGCCCGATTTTGTTCTCAACAGAGTTCCCAAAGTGGATCTCGTGCTCAGCAACAACGAAAGCCGGGTATCGGCAGAACGTTACCTGAAAAACCCCAACTCCCGCTATCAGCCGCGGTTTGACGATCCTATTTTTCAGCAGGCCTTTAGCGAGTTGGTAGGACTGCTGGCCGCGGAGTTCAACGGTAACCCTTCCGTCGAGTTCATCGACACCTTCATGTACGGTTTCTGGGGCGAAGGGCATACGTGGCCCTTCAGCAATAACCCATTCCCGGATTACCAGACGGCCGAGCGAACCTGGATCCGCATGCTCGAGGTCCAACTGGAGCATTTCACGAAGACACCGTTGCTTACCAACACCCAGCCCGACTATAGCCGGGTCGGCAATTCCGAGATGCTTGACCGCACAGTTCGCAGCAACAACTGGATTCGCAGCGATACGATCTTTATTGAGAACGAGCAGATTGAAGCGCTGAGCAATCGGCCGCCGTGGATCGCGGCGCTGCTCGAACAGGCACTGCCGGGCAAGCCTCCCGACCCCGCGGCAACGCAGGAGGGAGTATCGCCTGCTGAAAATATGATGGCGCACGTGATCGATGTGGGAGCCAATTACTGGTCTCTCTGGAACTTTCACCAGATCGGCGCCCGCAATCTGGCCGATTACTACCAGGCTTATCCGGAGTGGTTCGACCGTATCAATCGCCGCATCGGCTATCGAGTGCGGCCGACGATGATCTGGAGCTATGAGGCTGATGGCTATCTCGGATTGATTGTCGGGTTCGCCAACGATGGCATTGCCGGCGTTCCCGGAGTGCTGCGGGTTACGGTCGAGAGCGAAGACGGTAAAACGCTGCAGAGCGGGTGTCTGGATGCCGGCTATCCTCTGCCCGGAAAGATTCGGCAAGCGCAGTTCGTGCTGCGGAAGGGAACCCAATGGAAGGGACTGAAGCTCAAAGCTGAAATTGAGGTGAAGGAAATGCGCTACCCCGTCCGCTGGGCCTGCCACCAGAAACTGAATGGCGACGGTTCGCTCACGCTGCGTTCGGATCGTTAAGGCCTGAAGGCGATGAGCCTGCTCGATGAGCAGAAGAGTGCTCTTTTCTCCATGCGACGGCATTTCGCGTCCTTCCCGTGGCCTGTGAGCCAGGAGGCACAATCGAAATCGGGCGTCATTCAGCTCAAGGAGGCGAAGGATTATCACGGGCAGATGGCCCAGAGGAATTCACCATCACGTCAAAGGCTCTCTCCACAAATCCGGAGTCCGACAGCCGGTTGAGGCACGCAGCGAAATTCTGCTCGGCATTCTTACATTTCCATTCGTCGGGGATTGTCGCACGCTGCTGCCAGAGCCGATCTGGGACTACATTATTTGCGATGCTCCGAACTGTCAGTGCAGATCTCGTCGCCGGCCGCACGTAGATGCGTTCATCGAGATAACGAGTCGCTCTCAACTTCGTATATGGGTCTCCCTCGGAGTTGCAGAACACATGTCCGAAATCGATGAAAACTGCTTCCATTGCAGCCAACTCTCTTTCAACGAAGACCGCCTGCCGATGGTCCGAATGCAGAGCGCACACGTCGACCAGCCATGCGAGGCCAAAAGCCGTGCGGTTGGATACCCGATGGAAGTAGTGCCCGGGAGAATCTCGAAAACGGTCTCGCCGGCGCCTCCGACGAAGCGCGATCCGAAGCAGAGCCCAGCAATCGGTCGAATGCGTCCGGCTTCAGCCTGGAACCAGCAGGCGCTGTTGCGATCCAGAAACGATTCGGCGACGAGGATGGGTTGCCATTCGGGCACTGGAAGTCCAAATGCTCTGTATAGCTCGCTGCCTATCGCTTCATTGAAAAGGAGGTCAGGCTCCTGTGTATCGTGGAAGAATTTGACGACGTACGGTAGTCCGTCGGTGGAGCCTATACGTTTTGCAACGGCCAAATTGAGGAGATCCGGTCGTTTGTTTTGTGTAGTTTGTGGAGGCGATTTTCGGAGATCTTTTGAGATGGCGCGAGCAAGCGAACCCAAGAGCCGCGTTTCTGAGAGGATGGTCGTCCACTGATGTAACCATGGGCGACTTTCCACGTGGACGAACAGTCGGCTACGCGTCCATCTGATTTCGCGCGAACCGGCCTGGGCTCTATTCGCCGCGAAGCCGGTAATTCGCCCGGAACCACATTCAGGTCTCGAAAACACCCCAAATGCCTACTCCTCGTTACCTATTTGAACGAAATGGCCTTCGCGCACCAGACTTGGCAGGCCATCTGGACCGGGTCCCACGGACTGCTGAGGGGCGGGGTGTAGCTGAGATCGAGGTCGGAGATTTGCTCGACCGTCATGCCGTGAAAGAGCGCGGCTGCAAAAACATCGAGACGCTTTGAGACCTCCGCTCCCCACGTCCCCATGAGCTGCGCCCCCAACAGACGGCCCGTTCCAATGTCGCCAGTGACGCGAGCGTGGATCTGAGTCGCCCCCGGATAGTAGGCCTTGTGGTCATTCACCGTGCTTTCGGTCGTAAATGGATGGAGGGACTCCTTCGCTGCCTCGTCATGGCGCAGACCAGTGCGCGCGATGACGAGGCCGAAGATTTTGACAACCTGGGTCCCCAGCGACCCGGCGAACTCGCGACTGCCTCCCAGTGCATTTTCGGCCGCGGTCCTGCCCTGCTTGTGGGCCGTGGTGCCCAGCGGCAAATACGTGTTGCGATTGAGGAGTCGATGGAATGTTTCGCCACAATCGCCCGCGACATAAATGTCCGGCAGATTGCTCTCCATCTTTCGATTCACCTCCAGGGCGCCTTTCGCCCCGGTCGCGAGACCCGACTCAGTCCCCAGCGCCGTGTTCGGTTTTACGCCCACAGCAATCAGCACCATCTCGCAATCTTGCTCGAAATTGTTGCTGCCGGAGATCTGGAGGTGGTCCCCATTTCGGGTAATCCGGTGCACTTCGACGCCGGTGCAGACTCTTACCCCATGAGCCTGCAGTTCGCCGGCGACAACTCTTCCGAACTCAGCATCAACCGTGGACAGCACTGTAGCCGGACGGCAGGCGACGGTGACTTCGATGCCTCGATGCGTAAGGGCATCGGCCATTTCAACCCCGATGTATCCCGCGCCAACAATGACAGCCCGCTTCGGCTTTGCGGTCTCAAGAAACCGGTGAACTGCAAAGCTGTCGGCCATCGTGTGAAGGACGAACACTCCGGGAGATTGCCACCCGTCAATCGGAGGCTCCAGCGGTCCAGCGCCGGTGCCAATCACGAGCTTGTCATAAGAAAGGATGACGGAGCCCGCCGTCTCCGTCCGTACATCGACTGTCTTCGAAGAGGCATTGATGCACGTCGCTCGGTGCCCACGCCGTATGTCAATTCCCTCGAATTCAGTCCGATGGGCGAGGCTGTGCCAGTCGGGTGTTTCGCCGCTCAAAAAGAAAGGCAGGCCGCAGATGCTGTAGTTGGGGAAATCATCCGCCAGGAGCACGGTGATCTCCGTTGTCGGTTCGAGCTCACGCGCACGCAGCGCCGCGCTGATGCCCGCATCGCTACCACCAACGATGAGCAACTTCATCGGGGACCTATTGCTTTCCTATCTTGTCGAGTTCCTTTTGCAGGGCGAAGGTATCGAGCGTCGCCAGGGGCAGGCAAAGGAAGAGGCTGATGCGGCGGTCGAGGACGGAAAACGCCTTTTTGAAGGCGTTATCGATTTCCTCGGGGGTTCCCGTCACTGCCGCCGGGTCCGGAATTCCCCAGTGGGCGGTCATCGGCTGTCCAGGCCAAAATGGGCAGACCTCCTTGGCCGCGCTGTCGCAGACCGTGAACACGAAGTTCAGGGGCGGTGCGCCTGGCCCGGTGAACTCGTCCCAGGACTTGCTGCGCAGATTTGGCAAGCTCATGTGGGCGGCGTCAATCTGCTTAATGGCCTCGGGGCGCACGAATCCCGAAGGATGGCTGCCGGCGCTGTAAGCGGTAAAGTTCGGGCGGCCTCTGTAGCTCATGATGGCTTCTGCCATGATGGAGCGGGCTGAATTTCCGGTGCAAAGAAACAAAACATTGTAGTGCGCCATTCCGTACTTCCTTTCTTAGCAGGGTCGATAGTGAGTGGATTCAGTTGCCGCGATTGTCTAAGAGCAGCACGCCGGACCACAGCAGGATCCCGGGGCCTTCGCTCCGGGCTTCACGGCGTAAACCTTGACGCTGGCCGCGGCCGCATTGACGTCATAGCGCGAAAGGATTGTCTTCAGTTCCTCATGCAATGAGGCGGTGGTGTCCGGAGCCGGAGAACAGCATGACTCTTCGATGACATTTAGGGGATCGGAGGCATCCATCTTCGGCGAGCAACATCCGGACTGATCCTCAATCTTGGCGTAGGCGTTCAGGTCCGCCCCGCTGTCCACGATCTCGACATGATCGAAGCCCGCGGCAAGCAATCCTGCCCTGTATTCATCGATGCGGATGGCTCCCGCGATGCAGCCCACGTAGGCCGCGATGCTGTTAGCGATCTCTTCGGGCAGTTCGTGCTTCAACGCGATGTCGCTGACCGCAACCCGGCCACCTGGCCTAAGCACGCGCGCAATCTCGCGGAAAACAGCGGGCTTGTCCGGGGCCAGGTTGAGCACGCAGTTCGAGATGACGCAATCGACCGAACCGTCCGGGAGCGGAATCCGGTCGATGTTCGACTGATAGAACTCGACGTTCGTATAGCCGCCCGCTTTGGCATTGGCGCACGCCCTCTCAATCATGGCGGGCGTCATGTCGATTCCGATGGCGCGGCCCTCCGGACCGACCATCTTCGAGGCGAGAAAGACATCGAGGCCTCCGCCGGAGCCAAGATCTACAACAACCTCCCCGGGCCGAATATGCGCTGTCGCGGTTGGATTACCACAAGACAAGCCCATGTTGGCTTCCGCCGGGATAGAGGTTAGCTCTTCGGGTGTGTAGCCAAAGGCTTCCGCCACCGCTCTCACGCCCACATCGTCGCTTGAGAGAGAGCTCTCAGCCACCGCTCCGTACTTCGACTTTACCGATTCCAGAATCTGCTCAGTCATAGCGCGCTCCTTCAAAAACATATTCGCAAACCCAACTATATGCCTTGCCAACATATTCGTCAAGGCGTATAAATAAGGCATGACGGGAAAATCATCTTCGTTCAATTTGGAGCGGTTCTTCCAGGCGCTGGGAGACAACACGCGTCTCCGGCTGCTCAATTTGATGGGGGATCAGGAGATCTGCGTCTGCTACTTCGTCGAAATTCTCGGGCAAAGCCAACCAAAGATATCCCGGCATCTTGCATATCTTCGGCGGGCTGGGATCATCGAGGCTAGGCGGGACGGAAAGTGGATGCACTATCGCATTGTCATGCCTCCGAACGAGGGAGCAACGCAAGTGTTGCGGCAGACATTGGCGTCGTTGAAAGCGGAGCGAACGATGCAGGCGGACCGGACACGACTCACCAAAGCTTGCTGTAGCCCGGCGAAGTTCGCCGCACTTCAAGGGGCGCCTTTACCAACTCCGATTGATTTATCAACCCCACTTGAGGCCTGATAACAATGTCCAGCAATCCTTATACCCAGGGTCAAACCTGCGCTCCGCTCCAGCGCAAGAAGCTATCGTTTCTCGACCGCTTCTTAACTCTCTGGATATTCCTTGCGATGGCCATTGGCGTCGCGATTGGCCATTTTGTCCCGGCCTCGGCGGGGTTCGTAAATCGCTTTCAAAGTGGCACGACAAACATACCCATTGCCATCGGGCTGATCATCATGATGTTCCCGCCGCTGGCGAAGGTGCGATACGAGAAGCTGGGGGACGTCTTCTGCAAGAAGCGGGTTCTCGGACTATCCCTGATCCAGAATTGGGTCATTGGACCTACACTAATGTTCGTTCTTGCCATCGTGTTCCTGCGCGACGAACCTGCTTATATGTGCGGGCTCATCCTGATCGGGATCGCGCGATGCATTGCCATGGTGCTGGTGTGGAATGAACTTGCGAGCGGGGACACCGACTACGCTGCCGGACTAGTCGCGCTGAACAGCGTCTTTCAGGTGCTTTTTTACAGCCTCTATGCGTGGGTCTTTATTACTGTGCTCCCTAAATGGTTCGGTCTTCAAGGCAGCATCGTGCAGGTTGGGATTGCCCAGATCGCCAAGAGCGTTGGAATCTATCTTGGCATTCCTTTCGCTTCTGGGATGATCACACGCTTCATTCTCATTCGGATCAAGGGCGAAGAGTGGTACAGAACACGCTTCATCCCCAAAATCAGTCCGCTCACCCTGGTTGCGCTGCTGTTTACCATTTTGGTGATGTTCTCTCTTAAGGGGGATCTCATTGTGCGCTTGCCGCTCGACGTAGTTCGCATTGCGATCCCGCTAGTGATCTACTTTCTCATCATGTTTCTGGTCAGCTTCTGGATGGGCAAACGGCTTGGCGCCAACTATGCGCAATCGGCTACCCTCTCGTTTACGGCGGCGGGGAACAACTTCGAGCTGGCGATTGCCGTGGCTGTAGCCGTTTTCGGACTCAATTCAGGCGAGGCATTCGTCGGTGTTGTCGGGCCGCTAATCGAAGTGCCCGCACTGATCAGTCTGGTGAATGTCGCTTTTTGGATTCGGAAGCGCTACTTCATTTCCGAAAGTGAAGAGTTCACAATGCATCCGGTTGAAGATGCTCCGTGACAGTCTTCTGAAGCTTACAAATTACCGCGAATCCGACTGATCGGTTTACCGGATGGCATGTGGACTGTTTCAAACAGCAGCCCGATGCGTTCGGTTTCTCTCGATGGCCGAAAAGGGCTTCCAATCGCTGAGCGTACATGAACCGCTGGCGATGGCTTTTTTCAATCGCTCTGTATCCCGTTTCAATTGGTCTTCGCCCTCGAAAATCACGCGAAGGAAATCGAAGAGCCGCCTCCTTTCTGGCTCCTTGACACTGGCAAGACGATAGAAGACGCGGTAACCATCGCGGCGGTCCAGCACCAACTCAGACCTCTTCAGGTACGCCAAGTGCCGGGAAACGTTCGGCTGGGAATTCTCCAGCGCGTACTGGATATCGCAAACACAAAGTTCGCCGTGCAGCAAAAGATTCACGATCCGTAGCCGGCTCGTGTCCGCGAGTGCCTTGAAGATTGTCTCCGCTTCGATCATGAGTCAACCGCTGCTCCTTGGCGCTCCAATAGCTACATGATGACACGTAGAAATCAATAGCGAACCGCTTTTAACGCCGTCCTTAATCGGAGAATATCACCGACTCCGAAACATTGTTGGAATCGCCATTTTGCATATATTCACGCCAGTTTCACAATTAAGGATGTATCGTGTCTATCTGTGTAGGCGCATTGACACGTTAAGAATCTCGCACGATTGAGTCGATGTCAAAGCTGGGATACCATCGCACTTTCGATTTGCGTTAGCAGCAGCGTGGCCGCGCTTCTCGCGAGCGCATCGGTGCAGGCGTGACGGTAACCAGTACGGCTTTCCGCGGTCGCAGTAGTCGATTAATCAGTTGGTCTGAAACTCACGTCAACGTTTGCGGCTTGGCGATCAGATAATCAAACGGGCCGCAAAGTCTAATGAAGGTGAACGAAATGAATCTGAGACTTCTCGTGACGACGCCAGTAGTTCTCGCAACGTCGGTCGTGTTTGTTGCAATAGGCTGCCACAATTACAGCGAAGATGGCAAGCCGGCAGATGACAGTGTTACCTCGACTTCGAAAGTACGCTGGCTTGCTGCTTCCGGAAGCACATTTATCGAGCCGCTCATTGACCGCTGGGATAGTGACTATGGGAAATCTCATGATTTGCATATCAATTATCTGCCAGTTGGCAGCGGCGCCGGAGTCGATAACCTTCGAAAGGGCTATGCAGCATTTGCTGCAACTGACGACCCGCTCAGCGACGACCAGCTCAAGAGCCTCCGTCCCGTGGTTCAGTTCCCGGTAACGGCGGGCCCCGTTTGCGCAATCTACAACTTGCCCGGATTGAAGGCACCGCTAAAGCTGAATGGCACGACGTTGGCGAGGATTTATGCCGGTGAGATTGTGAGTTGGCAAGACCCCGCAATCACGAGCGAAAACCTAGGCTCAATGCTCCCGCGCGAGCCCATCATTGTTGTACATCGGACCGATGGCAGCGGGACGACCAGCATCTTTACAAGCTATCTGAGCAAGGTGAGTCCAACCTGGAATACCAAATACGGCCAAGGCCTCACTGTCAGCTGGCCCGAGGGTGTTGGCGGAAATGGAAGCAATGCCGTTCTCAATGCGGTGAAGGGTAGTCTCGGTGCAATCGGGTACGCCGAGCTGGCTTATGCGAAGAAGGCTGGATTGCCGGTCGCCTTGATTCAAAATCGAGCAGGGGAATTCGTCGCGCCCAGTCCGCAGAGCGCATATCTGGCCGTCAATGCTGCGGTCGATGTACTTGCCAAGGATCTCCGCACTCCAATCGTCGATCCGCCTGCAACTGCCAGGGGCGCATATCCCATCACCGGATTGTCATTTATTTTGATCCCGAAGGACAACGGGACCATTCAAGGAGATCAGAAGGCGCTGAGAGATTACATTGCCTATGCACTCACAAACGGGCAGGATGTAGCGGAACAGCTCTGGTATGCAAAGCTCCCACCTCCCGTTCAACAACAGGGTCAGGCGCTTCTATCGCAACTGACGCAAAACGGACAGCCCATCAATTGATCGGCTGAATCAAGCGAGATGTCCTGCGCTGGCAAAACGTCGGATGTTCATTGGACACCGAGTCCCTCGTTCAGATTGTGTGGTCGGCAATCCTTCCCTAACGTGATTTGGTTCACGTTACGTCCGGCTAGCGGTGATCCGGGCAGAATGAGCCGAAGGGCTTGCGGTTCCTCGCACAGTGGCATTGCCACCGGACGCGGTCACAGCGTTTTCAGCGTTAGTTCTGGAATGTCGTCTGTTCCCGCGTCGCTCAACATCCGTTCGCGAAGCTTCACCAAGCGAGGAGCCGCGCATCGACCGTTGGCGGAGGCGGTGAAACGACGCGATCGAGCCAGTCGAAGATTACGGAGTGGGCCAGCCGGAAGTTATTGACCTGGCAGTGGGCGTCTCCACCCTCCTCGGGGACGAAGGTCCGCAGGGTCGCGTCCACACCGCGGCCCCTCAGTTCGTCGGCCAGCACCGCTGCCTGACGCTTTAGTTCGCCGGCCTCGCAGGCGCCCACCAGGAAAAGGGATGGACAGGAGATGGACGCGGTGTGCACGGGCCGCGCCTGCAAAAGAATCTGGTTGAAGGCGGCCTTGTAGTCGGTCGTGCCGAACTGCCAGGCGTACTTCTTCAGGTTAAGCTCGGCGCTCTTGTTGACGGCTCCCGCCGCGGCTAGACCGACACGAAGCAACCAGCCCGGAGCCTTGACGGTCGCGCCCATCTCCTTACGGAAGACTTCCGCAATGTCGGTGATGGGCGTGCTCGCGATCCACGCGCCGATGCGCCGGTCCGCTGCGGCTGCCTGGCAGGTGAAATAGCCTCCGCCGCTGACGCCGTACATCGCGACTTTCTCCGGAGGGCGTTTGGCTTGGGCAACCACAAAATCCAGTGCGGCCGAGATGGGAGCGGCCATGTCCGCGCGAAGCATGGTCAGGCCGCGCGCCGGCACTTTGCCCTGACCCGGAAGATCGACCATGAGCATGTTATAGCCGCGCCGCCACGCCGGGTAGCCGCCAAAGTAGAAGAGGTCCTCGCGGTAGCTGTCTCCGCCCCCGATCATCAGGACGAGCGGCCGGGGCATCGCATCGTGCTCCAGGAAATAGCCCGGAAGACTCTTGCCCTCGAACGGCACTTCCACCGCGCGCAGCGGTACGCCCAGGCCTTTGGCCCCCTCTTGAAACTCGGTCTCCATGCGCTCGATCAAAGGGAGAAAGCTGTCCGCCGTTGGGTCGGAGTACTGCAGCACTGCGCGATAGCAGAAGGCTGCCGCCAGCCGGTGCTGCGCCGCGGACGGGCCTTGGCTGCCGCCCGCACGCGCCACAAGATAATCGCCGTGATGGCCAAACCGCTCCCGCCACTGGCCCGCGTCGCCGTCATTGATGCCATCCACAAGCTGGAACAGCTCCCCATGCGACAGGCCGACGATCGACCCCATCCCGAGGAACCAGTTGAACATGAAGTCCATGTCCTTGTTGTGGAAACGAATTCGGGTGCCTTGACGCTCTACAATCTCATCGCTCTCTTGCACGGCTTCCCCCTATTCACGGCTAGAATTCTCATTCAGCTCAGCCGGCGGTCTGTGCAAAGCGTCACCGCGGCATGTGATACCTCTTCCGCAATGTACAGAATCTCCCATGAAACGATAGGTCCTGCGAACGGCCCAGCGTCTTGGATTGGGGTTGTGCTTGGTTGTGTCCCACTCGTCCCTTACCAAGTTCCGAAACACCGGGAAAGGCGAAAACCTGTCAAAGGTTCGAGTCGGCGGTAATCCAGGAGTTAACTACCAATAGACGACATCGGGACCAAATAGACTGGGTAGATGCCGCTCGCTGCCCGCAAATACGACATCGTTCTCTATGGAGCTTCGGGATTCACCGGGAGGCAGACGGTCGAGTACTTCCGGCGGTTCGCGCCACCAGGATTGCGTTGGGCCATCGCAGGACGAAATCGATCAAAGCTCGATTCCGTGAATTTGGCCGGCGTGGACGTACTTGTTGCCGACTGCGAGGATCGAGATGCGCTCAATGGTTTGGCGGCGCAAACCCGGGTCGTCGCCACCACAGCCGGACCGTTCAGCCTCTACGGGACGAAACTGGTCGATGCCTGTGTTGGCAATCGCACCCATTATTGCGACATCAACGGCGAGACGCCTTGGGTCCGCGGCCTAATCGACCGCCATAATGCGCAAGCTGCTTCCGAGGGCACGCGAATCGTCATCAGCTGCGGCTACGATTCAATTCCATCGGACTACGGAGCATGGCTCGTCTCGCGTCATATTCGCGAAATGTTGCACTCCGATTGCGTAAGTGTCTCGGGGTACTTCCGGATGGACGGAGGCGGGGGTATCAACGGAGGGACACTGGCGGCGGTGTTCAATTTGGCCGAAACCAGTCAGATCGAAATGACCCGTGACCCTTTTCTGCTTGACCCGGATCCGATGTCGCACACTGCAGAGGAACGCCTCCGCAATGCAGACCCGAACGGAGCCCATTACGACAACGATGTTCAGGCCTGGGTGACGCCCTTTCTGATGGGTTCAATCAACACACGCGTCGTGCGCCGAACCCAGGCGCTGCTCGATCAGCGATTCGCCTATCAGGAGTACGCGCGATTCGACAGTCCCTCAGTGGCGCGCATGGCTTCGTTCGGTGGCAATGTCTTCGGCTTGATCCTCGGGTCAGGAATTGCGCGTCGGGCCATCAAGCCACTCTTACCGAAGCCAGGCCAGGGGCCTTCGGAAAAGGCGATGAATGAGGGCTCCGTCGCATGCGAATTCTTAGGCACAGCTAAGAGCGGCGCACGCGTCCGCGGAATTCTCAAGGCGAAGGGTGACGCGGGAAATCGATTCACGGTCAAATGCCTTTGTGAGTCGGCTTTCGCCTTGGCTCAGACGGATAATGCTCATACCGCCGTAAAGCCAAGCTTCGGCGGTGTCCTGACACCTGTGACCGGATTGGGCGACGAACTCACTGTCCGCTTGAGCAGCGCTGGGATCAATTTCGAGATCGTGTGATGTGGAGCTTTTCAATGTTTTTCAACGCCTGGTTGCGATTCCTCCTGTTTGTACAATCGCTCGGTCTTGCGGGAAGCACCATTAACCAGAGAACTCGCTGTCGTGCGTCGGTTGGACTATTACTTCGCGAACTCGGGCTTTTCGGGTTCCGGTTGGGTGGTGGCCAACTCGGACCTTTGCCACCCCGCGAGCCCGGCTTCTGCATCAGGGGAAAGCCCGGCCGGGGTTGGGGAAGCATGGGCGGTAAACCAGGCATAACACGCTGAATTTTCATCCATTGGCTCGCAAAATATTCGCAGCGTATGATTTACGGATGTTTCCCCGCTCGACCGGACTCGTTGTTCTTTCTGCAGCGCTTTCGGCCTGCTCTGCGGGGCTCGTCTGTGCTGCGCAGATGGCCCAGCCGGTCGCGCCTATCCGCTACCACTTCGGCGACGACCCGAAGTGGGCGGATCCCGCGTTCGACGATTCGGCTTGGCCGGGGGCGACTGGGCAACTCATTCCCACGCCGCCTCCCGCCAGCGATGGGATGGTATGGCTGCGATACCACGTTTCCGTGCCGCCGGACCGAAGCCCCCTGGCTGTCCGCCTGGATCGGGACAAGGGGGCGTGCTCGCCCGGCGAGTTTTGGCTGAACGGAGTCCATGTCGGAAGCCAGGGACGTTTCCCGCCGCAGCCATTCGCCACGGAGCGTTGTGTGACGGGCGTTTTCGAAGTGCCCGGCGGTGTAGTGATTCCCGGCGGGACCGCCGTGGTCTCCTGGAGGGGCTGGATATCCCCGATCTGGCGATCAAGGATTGATTTCACGCCACCGGTGCTGTTCCCGGTCAGCATCGGCTCGCGGGAACTCGCGCTATCGCAGGAAAGCGATGGCCGAGCTCGTGCACAGTTGGCGCTCCAGATAGATGCATTCCTTTGGATCCTGGAGGCGCTAATTGCCCTTGTCCTGCTCGTCATATGGCGGCGTGCGCGAGCTGGAGCCTCGTTGTTCTGGTTCCCGATCTTCGCGTTGAGCTGGTGCGGAATGGGAAGTTGGAACGCGCTTAGGCCGGTTGGATTATCCTACATCGTCTTTTGGCTTGTCTCATCCGCCTTCTGGGCGGTCTTCAACATCTCCCTGTTCGAATTCATAAAGGCTGCTCTTCACTCCCCGCGATGGGCTGTGCGGGTCCTCGAGGGGATCGGAATTCTTTGGCCCGTGCTGCTGTTCCTGCCGGCGCTGGCGCTAGCTCCTATCCCTGCTCTGGGGTTCATTGTCGTTACGTTGTACCTGCTGGTAGGAATTACCTTCCTTGGCCAGATAGCGTTCGCCGCGTGGGCCTGGTGGCGCGGACCGAGGGAAACGCGGGGACTTGCTATAACGCTTTTCTGCGCAGGCGTGGCGTACCTTCTGGTAGATAATCTTGGCGTTATCACCAAAGTGCGAATCGGCAACATCGAAGTGCAGCCGGACAATCTGGCTACGGCGCTCGTGACCGCGGCGATGTGTTACCAGCTGCTGGTCCGCCTATGGGCTGACTGGCGCAGGAAAGAGGAACTTGACGCAGAGTTCGACGCGGCGCGCCAAGTGCAGGAGCAGTTGGTTGTTCCGGCGGTGGATGTGCCGGGCTTCAAACTCGAAAGCGTGTATGCACCGGCCAAGCACGTGGGCGGAGATTTCTTCCGCGTGCTGCAGGGGAGCGATAGTTCGGTGTTGGTTGTCGTCGGCGATGTGAGCGGCAAGGGGCTGAAAGCAGCCATGACGGTGAGTGCCATCATGGGGGCGTTGCGGGGTTGTCCATCACTGCGGCCGTCGGAAATTCTGTCTTACCTGAACCGCGTGCTCTACGGGCAGGTAGATGGATTCGTGACCTGCTGCGTGGCCCTAATTGAGAGGGATGGCCGGATGACGCTAGCGAATGCGGGGAATTCTGCTCCGTATCGCAACGGCGAGGAGATGGCAGTGGAGGCGGGGTTGCCGCTCGGCGTGCTGGCGGAAACGATCTATGCTGAGACGCGCTACAATATCGCTCCCGGGGACCGGCTTACGTTTGTGTCGGACGGAGTGGTGGAAGCGACCAACGCGAAGGGCGAGCTGTACGGATTCGAGCGAACGCGTGCTATTTCTGCCGAATCCGCATACCAAATCGCCAAGGCAGCGAAGCAGTTTGGGCAGGAGGATGACATTACGGTGTTGACCCTCACGAAGGAGAATGTCGGAGCATCTGCCAGCACACCGATTTCAGTCCCCGAACTCTCTGTCTAAATCAGTGTTCTGGTCGGATTGTGGCCGATACTTCCCCAACCCTGGCGGACGCCTGCCGGGGTTCCCTGGTAGGGCCAAAATCAGAATCGTGGCCGGTAAACCAGCCACAGCCAACCAATGCAGCTGTCACGAGGCTTTCTTATGCGGCGGCGGACTCCGCCACGGCGGTGCGCGTAACGGAGATCACGCTAATGTCGTCTTCCTGGCCGAAGTCCTGCGCGGCCCTAGCTACCTCGGCTGCGGTGGTAGGCGTGCGCAGCAGTTCATGCACTCGCTCGAAGCCGAACAGCTTCCCATTCGCATCCGTCGCCTCGGCAACGCCGTCCGACATCAGCACCAGCTTGTCTCCATCCTTCATTTGGAAGTGCATCACGGAAGACTCAGCGCCTTCCATCATGCCCAGCGGCAGTGCGCCTTCCATCGGCAGCGCTTCTCCGTTCAGAAAAGGAGCCATGTGCCCGGCGTTGGCCAGCGTCGCTGCGCCATCCGCTTCAATCTGCAGCACGAGGCAGGTAGCCTGAGCATCGTTGCGGCCCATCAGCCGCCGGTTCAAGGTGCCAAGCATAGACCGAGGGTCGTTGCTCGCCTCCGCAGCTGTCCGGATCGCTCCCACCAGCAGCGCCACCAGCATGCCCGCCTTCAGCCCTTTGCCGGTTACGTCTCCGGCCACAATCAGCAGGCTGCCGTCGGTTTTGTTCGGAACGATCTGGAAGAAGTCCCCGCCCACCTCGCGCGCCGGCCGGTACTCGCTCTCGATGGTCAGCCCCGGCAGCTCCAGCCGTGCCTCGGGAAGGATCACCTGCTGCACCTCCTGCGCCTGCTTCACATCCAGCGCCATCAGCCGCTGGCGCTTCACCGACTGCAGCAGCCGCCGCAGCAGCAGCAGGGCAATGACCACCGCCACCAGCAGACTCGCGATGATGCCCAGGCTGACGGTGACGCCGAATGGGAACCACGCCATCCGGACATGAAGAAGCTTAAGTTGGCTCCTGAAGGCATCGATTCCCCGCAACACGACGAGAGGCAGAACTAGCCAGCCCTCCACTCCCAGGCGGCGAATGCCTTCGACGGTAACCCACAACAGCAGGGCGAAGAAGAGCAGCCGGATAACCACGGAAACCGTGACGAAACGGAGAGCAACCGCATGTGGGACCAGCCCGAAAAAGACCTCGTCACCAAGAATGGCTGAGACCATCAAGAGCAGGGTCAGCCCGGCGGCGAGCCGGGGCAGCCAGGCCGGGCGCTGCTGCCCAAACCATACCCACCACACCATCACCCACGCTGCGTTGACCAGCGGCTGCACAAGACCTTCCTTGAGCAGACTATTGATGGAGATGCTCAGAAGTTCCGTCCAGTTGCCGACAACACTGAGGGCGGAATAGGAAGCAATGAGCAGGAAGAGAGCCCCCATCCACAGGTAGACGCGGTCGGAGCGGTCAAACAGGATGAGGCTGAATGCAACCACGGCCAGCACGGCAAACAGCAGAGCCAGGGCAGCGGAACATGCAAAGGACCGGATCAGTTCCAGCCAGCGCATCTTGTAGTTGGCCGCCACTGCGTCGGCCTCGCCCAGCAAAGGCGCGGTGTGCAGGCCGCCTGCATCGGGATCGATGATCAGGGTGTAAGGCTCCATCCACAGCCGGAAGGCCAGTAGCCGCGTGGTCTCTTTTGGTCCGGTTCCGTCTGGTATGGTCCCATCGTCGTGGCTCCCCGGCTGCTGCAGCGGGAACATTTTGGGCTGCGTGTAGTAAGCGACGGGCTTCCTGCCGGAGAAGTCACCGAAGTGACCGGCCAGTTCTCCGTTGTCGAAGACCTGGTAGGCGTCATCCACGATAGCGGGCCCCGCCAGGGCCAGCCCCTCGCCCGGCCGCGCCTGCGCCCGCACCCGGATGCGGTACCAGGCGTAGCCCGAGTAGCCGGGGTGTCCTTTGGCCGTCCAGCCGGGCACATAGCCTGATATCCCCCCATTTGGGTCAACCGCCCCGTCCTTCGGTGTCAGCTCCACCGTCTCCCACTGGCTGTCGTCAAAGTCCGGCTCGGCCCACAGCGGCCTGCCCGTCTTGGGGTCAATGGGAGAGTCGCCCACGGTGAACTTCCACGGCCCGTAGAGTGGCACAGCCGACTGGCCGAGCGTTACGTGCGCAATCCTATCCGCGCCGCTGCCCGGCTGGCCCGGATGCACGTTTGGCTGGCCCTTTGGCGCGCTGGCCATCTGTGCCGCTGCCACAACGCCGCCTGCAAGCAATGTCGTCACCAGTGCTGCCAGGGAGAAGGCGAGAAGGGTACGTCGCGCCACTGCATGACCTCGTTTTCAAGGGGGGAGCCGCTGCAGGAACTATACGCAAACAGACCCGTGAGGAGATACTCTCAATCCCGAAGCCGGGCCGGAGATGCGGTCCAATGCGGGGTCGTTCGGGAGTTGGAAGTCAGCCAGCAACACAGGCCGTAGCTCTCGGTAAGGCACCTTGCTCGTCCTTTCTTGAGGGTTGCGCCTGGATTGTGGCCTACTCGTCCCTAACCAAGTTCCGAAACGCCGGGAAAGGCGAAAACCTGTCAAAGTTCCGCATCGCCGGTGATACGCCCGGGGTGCTTTGGCTGTTTGTTCCTTCATTGGAGGTCCTTCCCAGATTTATCGCGGGCAGAGGCAACTTGAAGAAACACCAGTTCCGAGCTCAGCGGCAACGGCAGGCGAACTTCGAGCCCCGTCCCCATGAGCTCGCTTCCGCCGGCTACGCGGTCAGGAGCGCTGCCATCCTGAAAGTGGAGCCGATAGCTTCTTCCCGCATCCAGACCGGCGAGCACGAAGCGGTGCGCGGTCTCGGCGGGTCCGCTGCCGCGGAAGGCAAACACCACGCCGCTTCGTGCTGCCGGGTCCCAGTACTCGACGCCGTCCCAATGCACTCCGTCGGGCCGCGAAGAGACGTGATAGAGCCCGGCATCCCGGATCAGGGGCCGTAGTTTTTCTTTGTAGAGGGCAATGGCCTCCCGCGCGGCCCGGTGCTGTTCCTGGTTCCACTGGGTGGTGTCCTGCATGATGGAGATCCAGCCCATCATGCCGCTGCGCAGCATGTAACGGAAGTTTTCGATTCGGGGAGACGGCCACTTTTCGACGTAGCTCTCGAGCATGGCAGCGGGCAGGAGCTGGCTTGCATCGTAGAACGCGCGCCGGTTCGACAACGGATCGTAGGTGTCGGTGATGGAAAAGTAATCGCCGTGTGCCGCCGAGCCGAAATCCACCATGCGGCCGCCGTCATTGCAGATTTCAAACAGCAATCCGGGATGCTCTTTGCGCAGGCGCTCGTAGATGCGGTAATACGCCCGCACCGCGTGGTAGCTCACATCCGTCGAGTTCGAGGCAACGACAAAGTCGGAGGCCCAGTCATGCACGATTCGCATGGTGCTCTGATCGGGAGGCGCGTGGGGATGGTCCCTGCGCACACATCCCTGCGCCACCAGGTAGCCGTCGTGCTCCAGCATGTCCAGTTTGAAGTCCCCGACGATTCGCTTGAGTGTTCGGTCAGCCCACCGCTCAGCTTCCGGTACGCCGATGTCCATCGTCTGACCCTTGAACTCCTCAGGCTTCCAATCTGGCTTCAGATCCGTGATCAGCCAGTCCTTCACCTTTGGATCGTTTACATTCAGCGCGCCGGGCTCGGTCGACAGCGCTGCCTGGGTCCAATCGGTCCAGATCCCGAAGCGCAAGCCTGCCTGGTGTGCGGCGTCCGCGATGAAGCCAAGGCCGTGCGGGAACTTTTTTGGATCCGGCTACCAGTCGCCTACGGCGCGAAACCATCCGGCATCGAGATGAAACATCTCCAGGCCCAGTTCCTTTGAATCCGCAATCATGCGCAGCGCGAGAGGCTCATCCACCTGCATTCCGCTGCCCCAACTGTTATTGACCATCAGCGGAAACTTTGGATCCTGCCAGGTGAGCGGATTTCCCAGCACATGGCGCACCCACGGCCGCAACTGGTTGCCTGCGCCGTCTGCTCCGCCGGTGAATAGGCCGAGGAAAACGGTGGGGGTGACGAAACTCTCGCCTGGCTTGAGCCGGGTTTTGAAGGGACCCGGCTGGGGATTCAAACCAAGCACGGCCTGCAATCGGCCGCCGGCGCGGGAGAGCGAAATGCGCGTGCGCCCGCTGAACTCGATGCCCGCGTACCACCCCGATTGCGTTCCCGCCGCATCAAAGACCAGCACCGCTGGAATCGTCTCCCGCGCCTCGCCCTTGCGCGGAAATGCATAGGTCGACGAGTATCCCGTCCACTGGTAGCCGTCGCCGACCGGCACCAGATGCGTGCCCTCGGCCGAAGGCGAGTCGGCGCCTTTTTCAACGTATAGGCTGCGCAGATCCCTGCGCGCCGGAGCGGGCAGATCGAGGCGCAGCGAGTCCACCATGGGCAGCCACACTTCTTCGGTCGAGAGATTCTCGATCGTCACGCGGTGTTCGAGCGGACCCGATTCGGAGCGGGCTTCCCACTCCCAGGTGAGGCGCAGGTGCGGGCTCGGGCACTCGTAAATGAGGGCGGCGTGGCGCGGGCTGCTGCGCTCGTGCTCGCGTTCATGGCCCCACGTGAGCGGAATCTGGACGCCGTTGACTTCGGCGGTTGCAGGAAGGGGCTCCTCGGCTTCGTTGGTCAGATAGACATCTTTCGAAGCTTCTATCAGACCGGCTCTCGGCTCGTTTCCGATGGCGGTCATATATAGGCGCACGGTGCGGTTGGAGACGATGGGCTGCGGGATGGTCGTGGCGTGAGCCGCCGCGCAGAGTTGTGCGGCGAGCACGGCAGTACCCACCCAACTTCCGAATTGAAAAGCGCGCATCCTCGTCATCATCGCAGCTATCACCTTCCCCCGGCATGTGCAAAGCCGCGCGAAGCGGCCGGGGCCGCCCAGACAGGAAGAAGCGGGGCGGCCACGCCAATTGGCCGCCGCCCCGCCACGTTGGACCACCACCACCGGCCTAGAAGAAGATGCGCGCGCCGGCCTGCATGATACGCTGGCCGGTCTTGTCGTTGATGTCTCCAAAGGTCGGCGAATCCGGAGGCGGACTATTGATACGGCACAAACAACCATGCCAGGATACGAGCGGAATACAATATTGCCAGAAGTTCAGCTCCAGCCGGACGGCTTGGCGACTTTGAATCTCAGACCAACGCTTCAAGGTTCGGCTTCGCCGCCGCCGTTTAGGGCTCTTCTATCCCGAGGCGTGCTACCAGACCGAAATCCCGGGGGCAACATTGGGGGCAACTTCCGGCATGAAATTGGCTGTTTTCTGCAAATTATGGGCAATTGAGACGACTATTCAGTAGCGTCCCTGGCCACCATTCATTCGTTCCAGCCCATTCCACCCGGTGTCACAAATCGCATAAACCATTATTTTTCAACATTGCTTTTTCCCACCATACCCCACTCCGTTCGCAATCGCCCCATGAGCGAGAACGCAATCCTCACGGCGATGCGCCGTATGGGAATTTCCAAAGATGAGATGTGCGGTCATGGCTTTCGTGCCACTGCGCGGACCGTATTGGAGCAGGAACTACACATCCGACCAGATCTGATCGAACACGAACTGGACACCAAGTGATCGATCCGAACGGTCGCGCATACAATCGCACGACATTCCTGGCGGAGCGCCGGCTGATGATGCAGGTTTGGTTGCCCAAGTAGTAATTGCCGAGTTTGCCGCCGGAATCTGCAAGATCGCCTCTCTGGGCTTTTCCAAACGGTCTCAATGGGTGCGCCGTACTACTTCCGATGTCCCAACCCTCGTGACAGCGACCACACGATGCTGCAGAGCGCATTCAGGTCAATAGGATTTTCCGAACCTCGCCTTCGGGGTCGTCCACCATTCGGCAGTGATTGTCAAAGACCATGGTCTGGCATCGAGCCGGATTTGCCGGCTCCCAAATCAATCCAGGCTGGCTGGGGTTGCCGGTGCGGGCAAAGTTAGCCCAGGCAGTAGCCATCTTCTTCGCCAGCGCCCGTGCCTCGGGCGTGTTTCCTGTTCCTTGTTCGCAACGCTTGGTATTGTCGAAACAAAAGGCTAACTCCGCGGTGTGCCAGGCGCCCGCATCCTCGAGCATGGGTGATTGCCAGGTAAAGTAGTACGCAAATACTGGCGCGGCCTTGAGGTCATGCTTCAGTTTCGCCATTCGCACCACATTGTTGCGCATGGAGATGGCGTTCAACCCAGGGCCCCCGCACATATAAGAGAGCATGCGGATGCTTTTCTCGGGATATGCCTTCTTCAGCGCGGTGACCAGCGCGGTGGCCTTCTCGCCGCCATAGACGCGGGCAAGGTTGGCGTGCCATTCCGCCTCGGTGGGTTTGGAACGCATGCTATTGCCTTCTTCGCTGACCGAGCCCATCAGCATGGGCACACTTTTCGACATTTCCGGAGCAGCCTCATTGAAGGAGCGCATGGTAACGATGCGGCCGTCTACGGTCGGTCCAAAGCCCACACGCGGTGCGGCGCCCGGTGCCGCAAATGGCCCCATCCCAGGTTGCATCGGCGGGTTAATCTTGGCGGCGGCTGCATTGCCGGCTGCATTTAATCTGGCCCAGTCCATTTTCTGCAGGCTGGCGATGTCGTTGGCCTGGAGGCCGAGTTCAATCATCACCTGCCTGGCCAGAGCCCGCGACTGCTCGCCACTGGGCGGATTGCCTCCGCCGCCCGACTGCACCGAGGCGCGGTGGAAGAGTCCAGCCGCGGAGGGCATACCCATAAGCGTAGTGACCTTGGAGCCGCCGCCGGACTGACCGTAGATCATGACGCAATCGGGATCGCCTCCGAAGTTGGCAATGTTGTCACGGACCCATTGCAGCGATGCCACCAGATCGGTCATTCCGACGTTGAGGGAATCGGCGTATGCGGATCCGCCGATCTCGGATAGGTCGAAGAAGCCAAGGATGTTGAGCCGGTGATTGACCGATACCTGCACCACGTCATGATGCCGCGCCATCTGCGCGCCTTCATGCGATGGCAACTCGTACGATGAGCCGAAGCTGAAGCCGCCGCCGTGAAAGTAGACCATCACCGGCCGCTTTCCCGAGAGGCTGGGCGTCCAGACGTTCAGCTTGAGCATGTCTTCGCTCATGTAGCCATCGTCCCAATCCTGCAAAAAGGACTGCTCGATCGCGGTGAAGTCATGCAGATGCTGGGGGCAATTGGCACCATAGATCAGAGCGGGGTATTCCCCATCCCATGATTTAGGGGGCTTGGCCGGCAGCCAGCGGCTTTCGCCACCGGTATTCTGGCCATAGGGAACGCCCTTGAAAGTAAACACGCCTCCATCAACGAAGCCGCGCACTTTGCCGTATTGGGTGTTTGCGACGGCGGTGTGCGGCGTGGCGCAGTTGCCGGGTTCCTGATGAGCAGCGGTCTTGATGCTGTCCATCGCACCATCTGGCTTGCTCACGGCCAGGCCCAGGCCTGCTGCCGCAGAAATTCGCAGGAGATCGCGACGATTCAATCTCGCTCTTTTAGGAGAATCTGACGTGGACATAATGGCTCGCTTTCTTTTCTTCTGCTGATCCCGCACTCAGTGGGGGGGCTGCCAGATGGTCAGGCGGACCCTACCGGATGACGGCCACTGGAAAGCGGTAAACACTTACGCTAATGCAGCCTGCCAGCAAAGCCACTGCACTCCCTCGAACAATCGCACTGCGTGAAAACAGAATGGGCATTTCGATCTCTCTTTCGCACTGCATTCGTTTGAGTACCGGCTTCTGCGGTTCCCGCCTCACGGCTTGCGGAGATTCCACTTCCCCTTGTCGCTCTTGGGGTCAAACTTTATCAGGGCTGGCGTGCTCGCGCCTATCGCGGTCAATGCCATCGGTTTTGCGGAGTTGGGCGCCGTCTTCGGCATAATCCGGTAGGCGCCGTCGATCAGCTCGTCGATGCGCCACAGTTGTTCGGGAGCGCCCGTGAACGCGGGAACCGTCTCCACCTCTCCGTCCGCAGTTGCGGCCAGCGCGCGGTCGGTGCCGGCGATGATGATCTTGAAATACGGCGCACCCGGATACCCGCCGACGTTCTCGACCGGCGTGATGGTCCACAACTGGTGTGGCCGCACCATGTAATCGTTAATGTCCACGGCAATGTTGCCTGCCGGCCACTTCGCGGAATCCTGCGCCAGGGTCTGATTCGGAACCGGCGTCACCGGCCCCGTCGGCGGTCCCCATCCGCGCCTGCCGTTTTCCATCCGCACAAAGTCCACGGCCAGCTCCAGCGCTCCGCCGCTGCGTTCGGACTGAATCTCATAGGTGCATGGCTCAAAGTGGTCGCCACCCACCGGCCAGCCGTCCTTCCACAGCAGGGGCCGGATATCGAGCACGCTGCGGCCCCCGCGGTCGAGATCGGCCTCGTAATGCATGGAGAACATCTCCACGCCATCGCCCAGATCCATCAAGCCGAAGTGGCCAAGCCCAATATGCCGGCCGCTGGCCGCAGCCACCAGCTTGCCTCCACCCCTGAGCAGCGAAATGCCCATGTTATCCACGTAGGGTCCGGTTGGATTCCTGGAGCGGCCCACACGAATGTTGTAGGTGGAGTTGGCT
Organism: uncultured Acidobacteriota bacterium; assembly: GCA_963771195.1. GTDB lineage: Bacteria > Acidobacteriota > Terriglobia > Terriglobales > Acidobacteriaceae > Telmatobacter. Next base: position 24,156 of record CAVYSS010000011.1, on the reverse strand, counting down.
CCGTCGCAGCACGTCCCGTGCGTGCCCAGCAGGTAATACCAGCCGTCGCGATAGAGCAGCTCCGTGGCTTCCATATCGATGGCCGCATTCACTGCCTTGTTCCCAGCCAGGCGCTTGCCCGTCTTCGGGTCGAGCTCAACAATCCGGATGTAGCCGAAGTAAGTGCCGTAGCTGAGCCAGAGATGTCCCTTCGCGAAAAGGAATGCCGGATCGATGGCGTCGCAGTCCTCCACTCCGTTACTCGAAGCCACCACGCCCACGTCATGAAACTCGAAGTTGGGCGACTTGGGATCAAGCGTCTTGTTCCACATCACCTTGATGTTGCTGGCATGGCCTCCGGACATTCCGCCGCCGCCCACGGCATAAGCGACGTAATAGCGATCCCCAATCTTGATCACGTCCGGGGCCAGGCCGCCGCCAGGACGCACGGCTCCGCTGTGCCAGGTGTAGCCGTCGTCGGAGACGAGTCCGCCACCGCCCGTGCCGAACGTGTAGTACTTGCCGTCGGACTGAATCACGGTAGAGGGATCGTGGATGTAGGGTTCGCCGGCCAACTGCGCCAGCGCCGCATTGCACACACACAGAGCCAGCAGGGTAAGAATTGCTGCGGCCAGAGAACTGGATTTCATAGCAGCTCCGAAAACAAAACGGTAGAAACGGCGCCGGGATTCCGTCCTTACGGAAGGCTGAGGGTCAGGTCCTTGACCGGATTCCCGTCCTCATCCACAAAGCGGACGCAAAAGTCGCTCATCCCGGGGCCGTTGATCACAGCGCCGCGCAGCTCGTTCTGGCCTTTTTTGAGGGTGAGCCGTTTTGAGATCACGTCGTCCATCACCATGCGGCGATCATCGAACAGGTCGGCGACATCCTCACTGTTGACCCACCACATCGACGCCGAATTCGATCCCACGGCCAGACGAACATCCTTCATTTCACGTGGACTGTTCACCAAGGTCACGGCCCAGAACAGCACCCCGTACACCGGCTTGTTTAGCCCATACGCGAATCGGAACAGCTTCACGTTGAACTGTGTGGAATCGAGCGCATGCCATGCGAGTTCCTGGCCGCCCACGGTTTCCTTCTGGCCGTTGTGCGGCAGGAGTGTGAATTGGCCGGGAAAGTACTCGGTGTTGAGGGCATTGCGCACGTAGGTTCCGGTAAAGACCGTGTTCGTGCGGTTGGGCTTGACGATTGGCTCGAGAAGCATCCAGCGGGTAAGGAAACCCTCCGCGTCCGGCCTCTTGGGCTGTGAAGTGGCCGGCGTGAAGTACGGCGCAAGGGTGCGGGGAGCCGCGGCCGCGGCAGCGTCCGGCGCAGCCTTGAGCCCTGCAGGCGGTTGCGCGAGACAAGCCTGAATTGCCAGCATGCCTATCCCCAGGACCGTCAATGTGCGTAACGTTTTCATAATTTGAGACCCCATCACTCAACACGCGGACTCGAACGGAGAGTGAGTACGCTATCCTCTCCGACGCCTGGAGCACAGGCACCGTCCGTCGCCGTAACTTGCCGGTATTTCAGCAGACGTTCGCAGCGGCCTGCAGGACGCATTCAGTCCACCGCCGGCTGCGATTCAGGCTGACCCCTCATTCTTGCTTCCCGATCCGCTTCGTCGGCTCAAGCTTTTCGTCGAGCGAGATCGGCTTACCCGGAGTCAGGCGGACATCGCCGGACTGCTCGCCGTAGTCGATGCGATAACGGGCAGCATGGGCAGACTGGAGGGTCAGCGAGGTAAGTCGACCATGATCCCAGGCCAGTGAGACGCGAGCGCCGCCGCGAACGCGTACCCCCTTCAGGCTTCCCGCCGGCCACTGCGACGGAAGCGCGGGGAGCACCCGGATCTCCCCGTCCGCGCTTTGAATGAGCATCTCGGTCATCGCCGCCGGGCCGCCAAGGTTCCCGTCGATTTGGAACGGCGGACACAGGTCGAACATATTAGGCAGCGTGTTCTGCGTGATGAGGAGTTTCAGATTGTTATACGCGTGTTCGGGGTTGCGCAGGCGCGCCCAGAGAGCGGCTCGCCAGACTTCGGACCAGCCGGTGCCGCCGTCGCCGCGGATTTCGAGAGTCCTTTGCGCGGCCGACGCAAATTCCGGGGTGGTGCCGAGCGCAATGTCGTGGCCGGGATAGAGCGAATAGAGATGGGACACGTGGCGATGCTGCAGCTCCGTTTCCGGGTAGTCCTCAATCCATTCCTGGAGTTGGCCGCGCTTGCCGATCTGGAGCGGCGGGAGGCGTTTAATGGTCGTCTCGAGGCTGGCGCTGAAAGCCGTGTCGACGCCGAGAATGCGGGCGGCGCGCTGGCAGTTCTCAAAGAGCTCGCGGATCAGCTCCAGGTCCATAGTGGCCGCGTAGGTGAGGCTGGCGCGCTTGCCGTTGAGCAGGTATGCATTCTCTGGCGAGGTAGAGGGATTCGTAACCAGGCGTCCTGCGAACGGCGTTCCGGGGGGAGCTTCCACCAGGAAACTCAATGCGAATTCCGCGGCGCCCTTCATCGCCGGATAGGCATCCTGGCGCAGGAACGTGCGATCGAGCGAGAAGGTGTAGTGGTCCCACATTTGGTTGGCAAGCCAGAGGCTGCCCATCGGCCAAAGTCCCCAGGGTCCGTCCACGGGTGTGGTCGCGCGCCACATGTCGGTGTTGTGGTGCAGCACCCATCCGTTGGCGTGGTAGTGGACGCGGGCGGTCTCGGCGCCGGTCACTTCAAGATCGCGGACCAAGCTCCAGAGCGGCTGCTCGGTCTCCTCCAAGTCGCCGGTATCGGCCTGCCAATAGTTCATCTCCAGGTTGATGTTTGTCGTCCACTTGCTCGCCCAGGGCGGAGTCAGGTCCTGGTTCCAGATCCCCTGCAGGTTGGCTGGCTGTCCACCGGGACGCGAGGAGGAGATGAGCAAATAGCGGCCAAACTCGAAATAGAGCGCGAGCAGGCTGGGATCGTCGGTGGCGGCGAAGTTCTTGATCCGCTCATCGATTGGATCGTTGGAGTGGTCAGGGCCCATGCTTAGCTGCACGCGCGAGAAGAGCCGGCGATAGTCGTCCAGGTGACGCTTGAGCAGGGAGTCGTAAGCGCGCGTTGAGGCACGCGAGAGATAAGCGCGGGCGGCGGCGAGCGCGTCACCGGAGATGTCGCGGTAGTTCCGGAAGCTGGTGGCAGGGCTGAAGAGGATGGTGACCGCGTTGGCGCCGGAGACTTCCAGGCGCTGACCATCCGCGTGGACCGCGCCGCCTTCCGGCACAACCTTGAGCAGCCCTGCGAACCGCATGCCTGGCTTGTCCCAGGAACCGGTCCACGAATAAGGGCGATTCTGTCGGGGTTGAATCTGTCCGGTGAGTTGGAGGGTATCGTCCGCGGCGGATTCGACACTGGTTCCGGGCTGCGGCGAATCCATCTGGACGGTGAAGGTAAGCTGGCCGGGTTGGCTGGCAGCGAGGTGAACAACGAGAACCTGATCTGGAAAGGACGCAAAAACTTCACGCCGGAACGTAACGCCATTCACCGTGTAGCGGCTTTCGGCAATGGCGTCATTCAGGTTGAGATCGCGGCGGTACTCCGTGGCAGCGCCGTGGCCCGGAAAGTGCATATGAATGTCGCAAAAGGGCTGATAGGGCATCAAGAGCTTAGGCTGGCCCATCATGCCTGCGGACAGTTTCTCGGCTTCGGCAATTTTGCCGGCGAAGATCAGGTCGCGGATCTCCTGGAGATGCGGGTATGCGTCGGGATTGGTGTAGTCGTGTGGGCCGCCGCCCCACAACGTATCTTCGTTCACCTGGATGCGCTCGTCCTCGCTGCCGCCGAAAACCATCGCGCCGATGCGGCCGTTGCCGATGGGCAGCGCGTGATTCCAATCCGCTGCAGGCTTGTCGAATGCGAGCTGAAGCGGCCCTTGCGCAACGCCAGAAAGGCTGAAAGGGAATGCGATGACCAGAATGACGGCGAGCTTAAGGGTGAACGGCAATGAACGCGACAACGTGAATCCTCCTGATGTTTATGTATTTGCTTTGCCGCCGCCTACGAATGCCAAGCGCCCGGCGAGGAATGGACACCGGGCGCTCGATCTTTCCGCGACCCTATCGGAACAGCCTTGGAGCAAAATCGGCAAAAGCCCGGCGCCACGTAAGCCACTCGTGGGCCGTGCCGGGAGACTCGAAATAAACATTGTGAATGCCCGCGGCAGTCAGTGCGTCGCTGAACTGCTTCACGCGAGGGCCTTCCACCGATCCTGTCGAAAGGAACAGCAGCTTGACCTTGGCGTTGAAGGCAGCGGGATCTGCAAACGCGCCGCCGCAGGTCGTCTTGGCGTCGAATGGGCCGCCAAATGAGCCGCAGTTACCGCTGAAACCGCCAAGGTAGGCGAACTTGTCCAAATTCTGAAGTCCCGTGGTAAAGGTCTGCATGCCTCCCATGGAGAGACCGGCCATGGCGCGATTGTCCCGGCCCGTCGCCACGCGGTAATTCTTCTCTACCATCGGAATCAGGTCCGTGAACATCATTTCCGAGAATGTGGTGCTGAGGTGAAACGGAGGACGGCTTGGAGGCGTTGCGGGGCGCTGACCACCGGCTGCGGCAGGCGGCGGTGGGCCCATCGGGGGTATGGGATGAGGCACGGCCTGGGTCAACACGCTGCGCGCGTAGTAGAGCGAGCCATCTTCGCCCGGTTTTACTGCGTTCAGGTTGTCCATCACGATCAGCATGGGCTTGACTTTGCCCGCGGCAAGCAGGTTGTCCACGATCTGATCCACGTGGCCCTGGAAGGTCCACCCGAACTCGTTTTCACCCCAACCGTGCAGCAGGTAAAGCACTGGATAGCGCTCGTTCATATTGGTGTCGTAACCGGGTGGGGTGTAGATGAAGCACCGGCGCCACTGCTGCGTCACCGTGGAGTAATACCACTGGATCCGCACCGCGCCCTGCGGTACGTCTTTGTGGCTGTAGGAATCGGCGTCCGCCGCCGGTATCTCGATGGCGCTGCTCCACTCACCGCTTCCGAAGAAGCTCTGGGTGGCCGGATCGGATACGGCGGACCCATCAATGTCCAGCATGTAGTAGTGGAATCCTTCCACCAGCGGCGTGGTGGTGGTGTACCAGAGCCCGTCCGCTTGCTTGGTCATGTCAAAGCCGGCGCCGATGCGAATGCGCACCTTCTGCGCGTCGGGGGCCGAGACACGGAACATCGCGTGATGATCGGGAAAGACGCAAGGATACGGGGCTCCGGGGATATTTAGTGAGGAAGGCTTACAGTCCGCCGGGGGCTGCGCCCAGCAGATGCCTGACGCCACCAGCGCCAGAGCGATCGCAATCGTCTTCATGGGTCTCCTTTGGCCGAGGGAATGCTGTTGGAAGCGCGGAAATACGCAGCGCACTCCAGTTTGTGCATTTGCTCAATGCGAGTCCTTGTACAACGTTTTCATGCGCGTGTCAACGTGCCGCTAAACGGAGTCGCGATCCGTCATACATAAACGCCGAACGTGGTTAGAAATCGTGCGGCGGAATGCCAATTCTACGCTGATCCATTCCAAAGAAAGAGATAGCCCTCTCAGCTTGGAGAGCAAATTCCAACCGTCTAGCCCGATTGCCCGACCCAGTTGAGAACAGTTCGGCAATCTCTTTCCGAACGATGCGAACCATTGCTCGTTTGTGAGGCGCGCTATGAGTGTTGCACGGCACCGCCTGCGCCTGAAGGAGCCGGTCTTGGGCCTTGCGGAGCGCTCGTTGCGCTGGATGTACCTCTGCAACGGCGGCAACGACCGCCGATACCGACCAACGCACGAAACGTGCATTGGGCTCTTGGCGTCGACTCACAATTTGCCGCACTTCAGGCTATCCGTGTGCCGGCTCTCACGCAGTTGCGCCGACGATCGAAGAGCGAAACACTCACTTCGGACGATGGTGGGATAATGCATCTGAAGCGCGAGCGGTGATTCACTGGCGGTATGACTTTCCCGAGGCTCGCAACCACGCGGGGGCGCATCCCGGCGAACGAATCTGGCGCACATGTGCCAGTTTTTGGGCGACGACGTTTTGGCTGGGAAGTTAGAAAACATGAGGGACTCAAATGCAAAGATTTCGAATCCTCAAAACAACGTCAGGTGCGCTGGCACTTCTCGCGACGTTCGTTTACGGCACCGGCGCAATGCAGGCGGCGAGCACAACAAAGCAAATTGCTGTCCCTCCGCCACCAATGGGCTGGTCCTCATGGAACAGCTTTTCAAATACCGTCGATGCCCAGATCATCATGGATCAAGCAAAGGCAATGGTTTCCAGGGGTATCGCGAAGGCTGGCTATCAATACGTCAATATCGACGAGGGCTGGTGGCTGGGCGAGCGCGATGCCGAGGGCAACATCCTGGTTGATCCCAAGGCCTGGCCGGCTCTGGCTCCTGGCGAGCAGGCTGGAGACATGAGCAACATCGTTCGCTTCATCCACGGTCTTGGATTGAAAGCCGGCATCTACACAGATGCCGGCAAGGACGGCTGCAGCCTGTACCCGGACCTCGGCCCGGTCTATCAACACGTCGGAAGCGAAGGCCATTACGAGCAGGACTTTCTGCAATTCGCCAACTGGGGATTTGACTATGTGAAGGTGGACTGGTGCGGCGGCGACAGGGAAAAGCTCGATCCGGCGGTTCAATACGGTGAAATTGCCAGAGCCATTGCCAAAGCTGAGGCCGCAACTGGGCGCTGGCTTTACTTTTCCATTTGCAACTGGGGTAACAACAGCCCGTGGACATGGGCGCCGAACATCGGAGGCGCGCCTGCGGACATTTGGCGCACCAGTGGCGACATCGTGGCGCCCATTGTGCCGCACCACATGCACAGTGGACGCCTTGCCAGCTTCCCTGGCGTTCTCTCCAACTTCGACCAGGGCATCCATCCCGAGGCGCAGCACACCGGCTTCTACAACGATCCCGACATGATGGTGATTGGGATGCCCGGCCTGACCGACGCGCAGAACCGAGTTCACATGAGCCTCTGGGCCATCTCGGGAGCGCCCTTGCTGTTGGGCGCCGATCTGACAACCTTGAGCGATGCCACCCTGGCCGCGGTCATCAATTCCGAAGTGCTCGCGGTCGACCAGGATTCTCTCGGCTTGCAGGGCGTCAAAGTGGCATCGTATGGCGACGGCCTTGAGGTTTGGTCAAAAGCGCTTTCGATTTCCGGAGAACGCGCTGTCCTGCTGTTGAACCGAACCGGCGATGCTGCCTCGATCAGTGCACATTGGACCGACCTTGGGCTGGAGGATGCATCTCCTGCTACGGTCAGGGATATTTGGATCCACAAGGATCTTGGTTCCTTTAATTCCAACTACACTGCCACCGTGCAACCGAACGACGCGGTCATGGTCATTATTCGGGGCAGGGAAAGCAAGGTGACTTCATATTCTCCAGACGGCGACGACGCAGGCAAGGGCCCGGAAGTCAGCTTTAGCCACGTGGCATCGCGTGTTCCCATGGCCCGGATTCGAATTGTCTACACCAACTCCGGCACAACATCCGGCTATGCCGAACTTCGAGTGAACGGGCGCATCGCCACCAGAATCGCATTCCCTCCAACCGGGGGCGGAGATGCACCAGGAGAGGTCTCGATTGAAGCATTGCTCGATCGAACCGGATCGGCGAACGAACTCCACTTCTCACCGGCCAGCGATCCGGGACTTCGTATCGTCTCAATTGGCGTCGAGTAGAGCGGCCATCTCCTATCCGATTCGCCAGTCTAGCGACGTCGTGTGGTTTCGCATAGTTGGCAGCTGCCAGAAGCGGCGTAGAATGATTGCGCCTTCGGAACACGCCTGCGCGGGTCCTTCGAATCATCCCCGCTTAGCGCGTCCAAAGAGTTCGATACACCTCCAGGGATGGGTCCGCGATGAAGCTCTTCCTTCGTACCTTGGCACTGGCTCCGGTGATGGCGTGTCTGTTTTCTCCGCTGGCAAAAGCGCAAACAGCCATCGAGATCGGTGGCCAAGGCGTGGTCACGCTGCACCGGCCCGTGGTCAACAAAGGCGTGCCTGAATTCACAAGCGTCGCAGTCGCTCCCGGTCGGGGCATGGAGATTCTTGAGATCACGGGGAATTTCCCCGGCAAAGGAAGTATCAACGTCCTTGCCTCGCCGGGCCCGGCTGCGGCGGCCAAAACGATTGCCCAGCACGACGATCCGAACGGCTTGATGAGCCTCGGAATCGGCGCAGCCTTCCTGATCCCTTACCCGAATCGCGTGCGCGGCAAGCTTACCGCCGATGGGCAGTCCATCACGACCGAGTGGCAAGGGCACACCCTTACCCTGCCGGTCAGCCCCTGGGGCAAGCCGGACGCCGAACGCCCTGCTGTCCACGGACTCATCTTCAAGGCCAGTGCCAACGATGTGCAGGTGAAGCCGATTCCTGACGGACAGCAGGTGACTGGCGTGATCCATGCCGGCGACTTTGGCGGACATTGGCTCTCAAAGACGGACCTGAACTTCACGATCCGGCTGACTGGGGATGCGGTCGACATCAGGGTGGACGCGCACAACGTGGGAGATGTAGCTGAACCAATCGCCGTTGGATGGCACCCCGGCTTCACGCTGCCCTCGGGAGACCGCACACAGGTGCGGGTGCACATTCCGGGGTCAGCCGTTGCCGAGGTGGAAAACTACGAAAACTTATTCCCCACAGGCAAGATCAAGCCCGTTGACGGAACTCAATATGACTTTCGCGCCCCCGGCGGCGTGCCGCTCGGCAGGAACTCCTACGACGACAACTGGAGCACGCTTGAGTGGAAGCGTGGTCGCGCAATCGTCCAGGTGATCGATCCGGCCGCGAACTACGGCCTCAACGTCGAGGCGCTTTCTCCCACTATCAAGACCATCCAGATGTATGCGCTACCGGCGGCGCCGACGGTTGCCGTCGAACCACAGTTCAATTTTGTCGATCCGTTCGGGAAGCAGTGGGGGACGATGGATACCGGGATGGTGACGCTGGAACCGGGACAAAGCACAACGTGGCATGTGCGGCTGGGGCTGTTCGATCCTCGCTCACTCATCGAATAGTTTGCTCAATACCTGGCGAGCGATACTCGCAGAACCTCGGTGTCCGACCCGAAGTCCAGCCCCCAGTCTGTTTGATCGCCGTTCAGAATGCGGTGCGATTGGAAGACGCCGTTCTCATACGCGCCTTCTTCTACACGCAGGAACTGACGGTGCTGCCAATTCCCATCGATAAGGGCCGAGGGCGTCTGACCGGTCCCGACGACGATTTTCTGGGTTTTCTGTTGCTGTGCAGTGACTGCAGGACGAAAGTCGACGCGGCAATTGAATCCTGTGACAAGAAACTGATTGTCGCTCAATTGAGCCACAAGTGCACGCCCGATCGGCTCCGCATTCCCTTTGGCAGCGCCGCCCCGGCCAACGCCGAATGAGACCACGGCGTCCCAACTTCCGAAGGGAAGCGTCTCGATGGGCTGGTCCTCCCCTTCTGCCACAGCCTGCAGTTTTCCTTCGAAGTTCATGCGGGCAACGTCGCGCATCATCGGACCGAGAAGCTTGTAGTTCTGCGCTGTGGGGTCAAGAAAGGCGTTCGGCTCATTGGGCACCATTCTCTCCGGATGATTGGTCCGCGTGTAGTCCAGCCCGAACGGGGAATAGCCGATCGTCTGCAAGCCCAAGGCCGCAAAAAGAAAACGGGCGGCCCGCGGCGTTCCCGCAGTCTCAGGAATGAACAAGGCGTTGTCCGGACGGTGGTATAGCTCGATGACCTTCAGATAGGAGTGCGTATCCAGCAGGTAGATATCCGGCGCCAGGACGTCGATTGCCGGGGCCTCGGCCTTCCAGATAGAAAGCACGTTGTCTGTGGGGCCACCGCTTTCGTAGGTCCCCGGCTTGCCTTTGAACGGATCGCGCAGTGCCGCATTCACGTACAGAGGCAGAGGGTAAACTGCCTTGCCCGCGAGGGCGATCTGTCCCACGTACCGGGCGATAGCCCAGGCATGGAAGCAGACGTCGGCATCCGGTCCAAACACCTCGGCCCATCCCGCCCCCTTTTCGGCGGTCTTGTTCATCGCGTTCAACACATCGTCGGGAACCGGAGCCGTGAAGAGCTTGTTGGCTTCAGCAGAGTAATCGCGCAGCGTTCCCCAGGTGCCTGTTTCGTTCTCTACCTGCACCATCAACACCGTTCGCTCGGGGTCTGCCGCTTTCAAGTGGCTCATGAAGGCAGTAAAAGCGCGTATGTCCGCGTCCAGTGAAGCCTGCGCAAACGGCGAGGGCGAGTCCACTCGTTCCCCATTCCGATTGACGACGTGTGAGTAGCGTTCCGGGGCAAGCTTCATCCATTCAGGCATGTAATGCTGGCTGCCGTTTTTCCACGTTCCGAACCAGAGCAGAACAAGGTGAACGCGGTGCGCGCGGGCCTGCACGAGAACACTGTCGATCTGCGAGTAGTCGAACTGACCCTGTTTGGGCTCAAACTGCTCCCAGTAGATGGGAATTTCGAGTGTATTGGCATGCAGATACTCGATCGCGGGCCACACTTTTGGAAGCGTCGCCGGCCAGTCGCTCGAGTTATTGGCCTGCGCACCAAGCATCAGAAACGGCGCACCGTCGACCATCAGGGCATAGCGGCCGTTCTCGTGAACGACACGCGGGATGGGGTGCGCCGTCCCCTGCGAATACGCGGCTAATCCGAAAGGAAATAGAGCCGCGACTATGGCGGCGGCAAACGTTTTCGTCTTCATTCTGAGCACCTTTCTCGCAGACCCGGCTCGCTATGGAAAGCGGTAAAGAGTTACTCGGAGGATTGTGTACGGCCGCAAGGTCAGAATCTCGCCTTGCGCATCGTCGTCGCCCGCGATTTGGCGGGTCACGACCCACTTTCCGTCGACAAAGTTGCCCTGCTGCACGTCTCCGAGTCCGACATTCCGTGGCCCCGGAGTGTTTGGAGTGAAGTCGATTCGCACGCCACCACCGACAAAGTAATACTCGTCGGGACCGGTCGCGATGAGGATGGCAGCTGCTTCGAGCGGCGGCTCGGAGGCGGTTGCCGTGGCAGCAAATTGAGGCGAAGTGGCAACCTGCCCCTTCGGTTGCGGAGCAATGTGCGTATTACGGCCCGTGTAGGTGAGTGTCAGTGTATAGTTGCCCAGCTTGACCTCTTTAGGCGCATCTCCCTGGTTGAGCCGCACCGCCGTGATGGAGTCAGTGCCCTGGTGAGACAGAATCATGGGCGACATCTGATCGAGAAGGCTGTATACAGTGGCAAGATCCGGTGGAATGGGCCTGTTTCCGTCAATGCCGAAGGGTGAGAATCCGATGGTGTCGTATTTGCCGACGGCCATGATGGCATTGGCCGGATTGGTGCTCGTTTCGGGAATGAAAAGCGGATTGCCGTTACGCTTGAAGCGCTCGCAGAGATCGTCAAAGTACTCGAGGTAAAGATCGGGCGCAAGGATGTCGATGTCTGGGGCGCCAGCGCGCCAGATGTCATGAACCTGCGGGAGCGGGCCTCCGCTGGGATAGGTCCCAGGCCATGCGTGGTTCGGCTGCTGAAGCCATGCATTCACATACATCGGGATGTCATACGCCGCCTTGCCGGCCTGCACGACTTTTTCCAGAAAGCGTGCATAGTTCCAGGCCATGAAGATTTCATCCGAGGACCAGTGCAGATGCTGCCAGCTGTTTTCATGTTCGAGTGGGCCCAGCAACGAAACGGTGGTTTGAACGGGGATCTCCAGGGAAGCCGGTTTGCCGGGGCCGAATACCTCTTCCCATGTTCCCGACTTCTTGTAACCGTTTGCTGCCCAAACCTCACGAAATTCGGGGATCAGGGTTTCCTTATGGGATTGAAGAAAGTTCATCAGTTCCGCGGGAACCTGCCCGGCGAATGCGCGGTTCGCAACCAGAGAACGATCGCGTGTATCGCGAAGGACGCCGACTTCATTCTCGACCTGCATCATCACCACGGTGTGTTGAGTACCATCGACCTCTTTGATGTGGCGCATGAGAGCGGCGAAGGCCCGGGCATCGGCGTCGCGCGTGGCGTCGCTCAAGGTGCTGAGCAACTCCACAGGCCCGGAGACTGAGACCGTCTTGCCTTCCCCGATCTCGATGCGTGGAAAGCGAAGGTAGTCCTTTTTGACCCAGTAGGGCGGATAGCTCGAGGTGCCATTCTTCCAGCAGCCAAACCACAGAAAGACGATGTGCAGATGGTTCTCCCTGGCCTTGGCAATGACGCCGTCCACCAGTGAATAATTGAACTTACCTTCCTCCGGCTCGAACTGCGCCCACGAGACTCCTACGAGCACAGTATTCAGATTGCTGGCTACGAGCTTGGGCCAGATGGTTTCCAGGGGTTCAAGAGCGGTAGCTGCGTTGTTGCTCAGCTCCCCGGAGAGAATCAGGAAGGGCTTCCCGTCGACGATCAATTGCGTGGCGTCGCCACGCTTTTCGAGGTGTGGCGCGTCGTTGCGGCTTTGTGCCTGATTTGAAATCGGCAGGCAGGCAACAGAAAAAACAGAGCGAAGAGAGACAGGCGACCGATGCGCATTCAAGCCTCCTATTGCCAGGTTCAACAGGGAGATTGGACATCCAAACATCCCCGGCTCGTCTGAAGACCCCGGCAGGCCCCGCCAAGGAATGCTATTCCCTGAGAAGTGGGTAATTCCCCGAAATTGCTTGTCACCAGATTCTAACGATCTGTACAGGCAGCAGGCCAATGAGCGACTCAAACACCCTATATTCTGCACATTACAGGTGCTCGCTCGGATGCATGATGAGAGAGCGCCCGCACATCAGCAGAGAGCTATGAGCGTCCAGGGAGTAATTAGGCACGTCCATGTGCTGCCAGTTCAGCACCGAAGCCTCCAGCGCGGATCCTAAGCCCCCTCGCATAACCCGACAAAGCTATAGGCTTCGAGTCTGAAATAGGAGTCCAATCTCGGATTATTGGACTCCTTTTGAACAAGAGATAGCAGATTCAGGGACGGCGGTTGGGCCACCCCGCACGAGGATTTCCAACACTGGGAGCGAGTCGAAGTGCGACCTACCCAAAAAGCGTTACGATCGGCTCGCGTTGTGCGGCAAGTCCTAAGGCTTGTGCTCCTGCGTCTGAGATTGTTACCCCTCCGCGTGACATTGATGGTTCTGCGGATCACATGGAACTGATTGGTGTGCATCATTCCGTTCCGAAGAGTTGGTCTTGACATCGGCATGGTCCGGCGTTAGAAGGGTTGTGCTCCATAAAAGGACTGAAGATGACACCATCGCACTTTTCTCGCAGAACATTTCTGCAATCCACTGCGGCAGCGGCCGGAGCTTCCCTGGTTCCGGGGTCCATCCGGCTTGAATCGGAACCGTCTTTCGCGTTGCAGTCGTCCTCGGCCAACGATCGCATTCGCTTCGGCATTGTGGGCGTGGGCATGGAAGGTAGCAACGTTCTCGGCACAGCCGTTGCCCTGCCCGGGACGGAATGCGTAGCCGCGGCGGATCTCTATGACGGTCGGCACACCCTGGCGCGCGAGATTGTGGGCAAGCCGATCAAAACTATGCGCCGCTATCAAGACCTGCTCGATGACAAGTCGATTGACGTCATTTTCGTCGCCGTGCCCGATCACTGGCACAAGCAGGTAGTGGTGGATTCACTCGCCGCCGGCAAAGACGTCTATTGCGAAAAGCCCATGTCCCACACGCCCGCCGACGGTCTGGAGATGGTTGCCGCGGCCAAGAAATCAGATCGCATCGTGCAGATTGGCGCACAACGGACCAGTTCGGTACTCTGCGCAAAGGTGAAAGATCTCCTCGCCAATGGCGCCATCGGTGACCTGAACCTGATCGAAGCCTCTATGGGCCGCAATGACCCCACCGGCGCATGGGAATACCCGCCTCCGCCCGATCTCTCACGCGAAAACCTCGACTGGGACACCTGGCTGGGCACGGCTCCGAAAAAGTCATTCGATCCCTACACCTTTGCGCGCTGGCGCTGCTGGAAGGAGTACGGCACGGGGGTTGCCGGGGACCTGCTCGTCCATCTCATCAGCGGCATGATGTTCTCGCTCGGTATTAACGAAGTTCCGGCCAGGGCTTCGGCCTTCGGCGGGATTTACCGCTGGAAAGACGGCCGCAACATGCCGGATGTGCACGCGGTGATGTTCGAGTACATGGGAATACCGGTCTACATGCGTCTTTCGCTCGATTGCGAGATGGCGGAAGTAACCCGGTTCCAGGGATCGAAAGGGCTAATCGAATTGCGCGAATTCTCTGTCACGCATTCGCCGCAAGCCGGCGTCGATCAATCCCCGAGCTATTACGACGGATCTTACCCCGCTAAAATGCGCGAAGAATATCGCAAGAAATGGCACGAGGAACATGATCCCAAGCCGGGGCAAGAGCCCGATACAGCCACGACAACCTGGAATGGGAACGACTACGATGACCTGCGCCCACACGTCTGGAAGTTTCTTGAGGCGGTGCGCTCGCGCCAGCCTGTTTTGCAGGACGCAGTCTTCGGCCACCGCGCGGCACTGGCCTGCCATCTCGCCAACGAATCGTACTTCCGCAAGTCTCCCGTGTCTTGGGACTCATCCTCCCAGTCCATTAAGTCATTGGCCTGAGCGAAAAGGAGCAGCAAACGTGAAATCGAGAATGTTTCTTCGGGCGGTGGTTCTGGCCGTAGCGCCCCTTGGCCTGTGGGGCCTTTCGAATGCGCATAGTGCGTCGGCGGTACAAGCGCCGGCGGCCAAAGCCTTTTTTGGTCGTTGGGACCTGACGCTGCGAGGCCCGGACGGTGAACATGCTTCGTGGATCGAGATCAGCGAGAATAGCGGAAAAATCGCCGCGTTGTTTACAGGACGCTGGGGTAACGCACGGCCGCTGCCGAAGGTCGAGATCGACGGAGATGGGATCGTGTTCGTCTCGCCCAAGGATGAGGAAAGCAGCAAGGAGGACGTCGTCTTCAAGGGTACGTTGAATGGAGGAAGGCTGAGCGGAACCATCACCGGCTTTGAAGGACCGGAATGGAAGTGGACGGGCGTTCGCGCGCCTTCGCTGAAACGCACGGGCACTCCCCAATGGGGCGAGCCGGTCGAGCTCTTCGATAGCAAGGATCTCGCGGGGTGGCACCAAAGCCGCTCCGGGCCGCCCGATTGGACCGTGAAAGACGGCAACATGGTGAGCCCCGGCAACGGGCCGGAAATCATCAGCGACCGCAAATTTGGGGACTTCAAACTGCATGTCGAGTTCAACTGCGGCAAGAACTCAAACAGCGGCGTTTATCTGCGTGGGCGCTACGAGGTGCAGATCGAAACGGAGTCCGAGTCCGAACCGCCCAGCCATCACACCGGCGGCGTATACGGCTTTCTTGCTCCTACGCCCGAGCTGCCGCGCACGCCCGATAAGTGGCAGACGTTCGACATCACTCTCATCGGCCGCCATGTCACCGTTGTCCAGAATGGCACAACCATCATTGACGACAAGGAGATTCCCGGGCTTACCGGCGGCGCGCTCGACAGCCGCGAAGGCTTGCCCGGCCCCGTCTATCTTCAGGGCAGCGAGAAAGGCCACGTGCAGTTTCGCAGGATCACCATTACGCCGGCGAAATGAGGCGGACAATCCACCTGCGGTGCGAGCTGACATCTGTTCACATTGGGTGCACGAGCTTCCTTTACGTTCGATGCTTGACGCCCTGATTCGAACTAATCCATCAAAACAACAGCGCCTACCAACGCTAGAGAGAACAGAACTGCTTGGCGCTTCAGAAACCGGGCGCTCGGATTCACGGATTCGAGAGCAGAACGGGAATGCTTCTCCGGAACTTGACGGAAGAAGAAAGAAGTCGTGCGCGTGATCTGCCGGAGGGTATATTTGACCATTGCGCAAGGGAGATTGGAAATCCCTTTTTTGAGTTTCGAGGGAAACCAGTTGGGGATTGGCGCGGATCCGCGGCCAATCGGACGTTGGTTCCTCTTCGCTCGCACTTTTCATCACCGGAGAGAATAGATGCTGCAATTGAATCCGCCCAGGAAGGTGTACGACGTCTGCATCATCGGATCAGGCGCAGGCGGCGGAACCGCCGCGAAGGTACTCACTGAAGGTGGCCTGAATGTCGTAATGCTCGAGGCCGGATCGCGGCTCAACCCGGATAAGGATTTCAAAGAGCATGTGTGGCCATACCAACTTCCCCATCGTGGCGTAGGAGTTGGCGGCAAGCAGCTGAGGGCAGCGTGGTAAGAATCGTGATGGGATGGATGAGGCTCTCATGATAAATCCTCCGTATTCGAAGCGGGGTTCGCGAATCTCGGCGCCCTGAAGAAGAATAAGGACATGTGCGGGGCGAATTGAATGAACTGAAACACGACCGCTGCCGCGGACCGCAACAGTTTGTTCGCCTTCTATCTCCAGTTGCTCGTGGTCTTCGGTGTGCACTCGTGCCCGGCCGGAGAGCACATAGATCAGGGAGACATGCGAATCGGCAAGATTGAACGAGATTTCGTTCTCGATCCGGGCATCAAATAGACTGAACGGCTCCGAAGGAATAAGCGGCGATCGCGTCCCGTAGAACGATCCAACGACAGCGCGAACTCGATCCCCAGCGATGCTGCGCCACTCTGGGACATCGGCGCTCTCAAGGCGAAGCAATCGCGGGACAACAAGTTTGTTCTTGGCGCTCACATTGACGAAAATTTGAACAGCGTGCAGTTCGCGGCCGGTCTCGGCGGGGACTTCTTCGTGGAGGAGGCCACGACCGGCTTCTGTCCAAGCGACTCCGCCCGGGCCTGTGACCAGGTCGTTTCCGAGTGAATCGCGGCTGCGGAGTCCGCCTTGCGAATCCTCTAAGACGTACGTGACCGCGGAAAAGCCGGCGTGCGGATGGGGCGGGAATGGCCGGCCGGTGACCCGGAAATGATCCAGGACCAAAACCGGCGAGGCCCATTCGCGTAACGAACTGAGGTCGATGGACCAGACAGCGAATGTGGCGCTGTTGGCGTTCTGGCGAGACGGAATAGCGGGTGACAATTCAACTGCCATTGCAACAGCTCCTGTACTTACAGAGAACGAAGTCGCGCCATCGTGATCGCAGCGAACGTTTGCCGGTCAGAGAGTCTCGCTGAGAACTCTGGGGCCGGCAGACTTCTGAAAGAGTCCTGTAAATGCCGAACGGACGTTGATAACCGCCAACAGCCATAGAACCGAAACAATCACCGCCATGGGCAGGCCGCCCGGCGCCATGAAGGCATGGAAGCAAAGAATGTTAACTACGACGGGCGCGATGATCGAGAGCGCCAATGGAACGTAGCGACCGGCAAGCAGCAGCACGGCAGCGACCACCTCAATCAAGAACACAACAACGAAGTAGTGGGAGGCACCGAGGGCCATGAAGAACTGGCCTGCGACGCCGGGAGGCAGGGGCATGGGCATGAACTGGAGGAAGCCATTCAGCCCGAAGACAAGGAAGATGACACCCAGCAGGTAGCGGGCGATTGTGGAAGAGATTTTCATGTTGAATCTCCTTTTGTCACAGTTTTGGTGTTCGAATTCCGCTGCGATCCGATCAGATTGCAGCGGCAACTTCGTTCAGATAAGGCGATAGAAACGCTTATGCGGAAATCATGCCCTGTTGAACGTGACCGGTGCCGCCCGCATGGACGAATCTCACGTCATGAATGCCCACGTATCCAAAGATGAAGCGGAGGTAAGGGACCTCGTGGTCGAGCGCGTCATTCCGGAGCTTTCCGCATAGCTCCCGCGGCTGGCGATAATGGCTAGGACTCTCTGCTGTAGGTGCGGTCGCAAGCTTCGTGTCTTTGTGCAGGGGCGTGAAGATCAGGTGTCGCTGAGTTCATTGCGGTCCAGATAGGGGCTGCCTGTTGGGCCTTCTCAATCTCTCAACGAACACTGCGATGGTTTCTCCGATTTCGTCCGGGTTGTCTTCCTGCAACAGCTTTCGACCTTTTACTGTGACCTCGGATTGGTTTGGCCAACAGCGTATGATTTCGCGTAAGCGGCCGCGTGCAAGGGTGCCTGGTTCGCCATTGATGAACAATTTAGGAAGATCGCTATGCGCCATCCATTTTCCGTTCTCGCTCACAACGTCGTTCACGTCCGTCGGCTCGCCGTCGAGTGGAAGGCTGCAGGGCCATGACAGCATCGCCCCGCGATCTTCCCCTGCGTTTTGGAAAGGTCGCCGGTAAATCTCCAGCTCATCCTCGGTGAACTGCCGAAGGATCGTCTGGGGCAGAATCTTCTCGATGAATATGTTCTCTTCCAGCACCAGCCGCGCTCCGCCCGTCGAGCGGAGCGCCGTGAACAGCGGATGCGAATGCTCGGGAAGATCTGACCACTCCAGCGGTGCAGCGATAGCCTCCATGTGGACGATCCCCTGGACGCGGTGGCTGTTTCGCCGTGCCCAATCAAATCCGAGAACAGCGCCCCAGTCGTCGAGAACAAGCACTACCCGATCTCCGAGATCCAGCTGATCCCACAAGTCAAACAAATAGATCCTATGATTTGCGAGGCTGTAGCGGTCGGGCCCCAGCGAGGGATCGAGCTTGTCGGATCCCCCCATGCCGATGAAATCGCAGGCGATGAGGCGTCCCATTCCTTCCAAGTACGGTAGGACATTTCGCCAAACATACGATGAAGTTGGCTGTCCGTGCTGAAATACAATTGCGTCGCCGTCGCCCTCATCGATGTAGGCTATTTGGCTACCCTTGACGTTGCGGTATTTCAGCTTTGCGTAAGGCTTACTACTGGTCATCGTGTTCTCCTCGATTCCACGAGCATTGACCATCTAGAATTCGTCACGTACGCGAAGGAGCGGCCGGAACGCCGCACGGTACGACCAAGCGAGATAGATCTCGAGCACCGTGACTAGGGTCGCAAGACCCGTCTCCGCTCCAGATGAAGGAACGAACAAGTGCATCACGGCGACGTTCACGACGACCGGCGCAAGCATGGTGAGCGCCATCGGCACGAAGCGGCCGATCACGAGCGCGGTTCCGGCGAGCACATAGATTCCGAACAACAGCGGGAAGAAATACCGACTGGCGATCAACCCATTGATGAATACCGCAGGCGCTCCTTGCGCTGGTGGTAACGGGAACAAATGCAGAAGCCCGTTTAACCCGAAGCCCAGGAATACCAGTCCAAGAAGCACGCGTGCTGCGGTTTTAGCTCTGGATGTCATCTGATCGCCTGCCTTCATATACGGATTACCAGCGACTGGTGTGCAATTCGTACGAATCGGCTGGAGCGAACTCGCCGGCCGCGGCGCTCTCATGCACTTCCCAAGGCGAGGCGCCCGACTTGCGGGCTGCGATCAGCTTCTCAGGATCGACATTCATGTGCAGGCGAGCGGGCAGCTTCTTCAGCTGCTCCGTAACCGTCCAGTCGCTCGGAAAGTTGTTGACGTTGAGTTCGATGATGTTTCCATCAGGATCGGCGTAATAAATCGCGGTTTGAATGAACTGGTCCGTGGCCCACAGCAGCGTCATACCGAGTTTCTTGAGCCGTAAGTAGGTGCCCAACAGGTCATCCAGCGTCTGGTATTCGAAAGCGATGTGCTGCACGCGCGCATGATGGTCTCTGTCGCCATCGCTCGGTAGGCTGGGCGTCTCAAAGAAGGAGAGCCGGTGGTTGCATTCATCATTACTGGCAAACGCTACCGTCTTGAATGGTGTTCCCTCAGGTGTATCCACACGCTTATTCACGGTCATGCCCAGTACCTTTCCGTACCACTCAAGCATGGCGTCCAGGTTGCCTGTGGTCAGCCCGCAATGTTGCAACTTTGGATGGATCGTGATCTCGGTATTCATTCCCATCTCCTGTCTGTTTTTGGGTATATTGGGCTCGAGACCCTGCCGATTCTGAAAACCCTGGGCCGCCGCGCCCGCTGTTCTAAGTGCAAGGTTCTTGCCATTCGTGGGCAATGAAAGCAATGGGTTTAGTCCCTTTCCCGGCTCACAGGTTTTGCGAATTTGCAAATTTGGCGATTCGTCTATCGGCTGAATTGGGCTAGAATTTCCTCGGGGCCCCCTGAAGTCTCGCTAAGCCACGGAACAATATCGGCTGGCTCGAAAATTCCCCTTTTCGCAGTTGGCCATCGACCATTTCACATTCCGCCGTTTCATCGCATCGAGCAGCCTGCGGGTGAAGGTTCGCCCGTCGGCTGGGGGGGATGTTTGATATGCACACCGAAGTTATCCGAAAGCAGGAGGTGGAGTTGCAGCGCGTGCTCGACTTAGCGCCGCAACTTGTCGCCGTATTCGGCCCAAACCGTGAACGGATTTTTGCCAACCGCCCAACGCTGGATTTCCTTGGGCTTACTTTGGAGGAATGGCAGGCTCTTACCGATCCTGTCCTGTTCTTTCACCCGGATGACCGAGACCGCATGGTGCGAGATGTCTACTCGGGCGCCAACGTGTAAGAGGCACATGAATTCGAAGCACGCTTCCGTAGGCACGATGGCGAGTACAGGTGGTTTCTTTTTCGTGATAATCCGTGGCGCGATGAACATGGGATGATCAAGCGCTGGTACCTGACAGCGACTGACATCGAAGACCGCAAACAGGTGGAAGCTCGATTGGCCAGTACCGCGGATGAATTGCAGCGGGTGATGGCCTCAATTCCAGATTGCCTGTGGAGCGCAGAGATCGATGAACGAGGAAATTGGAAGTATAGTTATTACTCGCCGGCCGTTGAGAAAATTACTGGACGACCGGCGTCCTTCTTCCTCAGAGATCCTGAGGCATGGTTCAGCATCGTCCACGCGGACGACAAAGCGCGTGTGGCCACAGCGGCCCAGCGCCTGGAGGCAGAGAAATTCACCAGGCAGAAGGCGAGTATCGCATCGTCCATGCGAATGGCGACATCCGCTGGATTCGCGATTCTGGCGTGGCGACGTCCTCACAAAAACGTCTTCGGGTTGATGGCGTCGTCAGCGACTTCACTGAGCGCAAGCGGGCGGAGGATGAACTATTCGAGATGCAGGAGCAGTTCCGAGTACTCGCCGAATCCTCGCTCACCGGTATCTATCTCATCATCGAGGGCCGTTTCCGGTACGTGAACCCAGCTTTCGCCAGGATGTTTGGCTACACCGTCGAGGAGGTAGTGGGCGGGCTTGGTCCTTCCGATCTGGTCTACCCGGATGATCGCCCAATCGTGGCGGACAACATCCGCCGCCGAGTCGAAGGAGAGTTGGAAGGGCTTCGCTACGAGTTTCGGGGCTTGCGCAAAGACGGGACCGCATTCCCGGTCGAGGTGCATGGCGGCAGGATGGAGCGCGGTGGCCAAATCGCTGTGCTTGGAACTCTCGTCGATAACACCGAGCGCAAGCGAGCTGAAGAGGAGCTGCGAGCGAGCGAAATACGATTTCGGACTCTCGTGGATTACGCGGCTGACATGATCCTTCTGCGAGACGATAATGAAAGACTTATAGATGTCAACCAATACGCCTGCGAGAGTTTGGGGAATACGCGGGAGGAACTAATCGGGATGACTCCCCGCGGCCTCATCGACCCAAACGAGGACCCGGCTTTCTTCCGATCGGTCGGGGAGCGGCTAAAAGCGGGAGAACTCTTCGGCTTCGAATCTGGTTTTCGGCGGAAGGATGGGACCGTTTTTCCTGTCGAAGTCCGGGTAAGGCCCTTCTCGCAGCGCGGGCGCCGGTATTTTTTGGGAATCGCGCGAGATATCACCGAGCGGAAGCAGATCGAAGACGTTCTTCGTCAACGCGAAAAACAGATCCGGGACGTCATCGAAACCATTCCAGCCTTGGCTTGGACAAGCGGTACCGACGGATCAATCGATTTCATCAATAGGCGCTGGCAGGAATTTTCGGGTCTGTCGTTGGAGCAGTCTCTGGGCTTCGGATGGCATGCTGCCCTGCACCCAAAAGATGCGCCCGAGTTTTTGGACAAATGGCGCGCCGCTTTGTTGGATGGAGAGCCCATCGAGGCCGAGGTTCGACTCAGGTGTGCGAAGAGCGGAGAGTGTCGCTGGTTCTTAGCGCGGTCAATTCCGCTCCGCGATGAAAAAGGAAATATTGTCAGATGGTACGGGACGGCTACCGACATCGACGATCGCAAACGAGCAGAAGAGAGATTACAAGATGAGAATGTGACCTTGCGCGAGGAGATTGATCACGCATCCATGTTTGAAGAAGTGGTTGGCACCGCGCCTGCCCTTAAAAGAGGGCTTGCAGCGGTCTCAAAGGTGGCGCCGACCGATTCAACCGTTCTTATTACCGGCGAAACCGGAACGGGCAAAGAATTGATTGCCCGTGCGATTCACAAAAAATCGGCCCGGGCTGCCCGGCCCTTTGTAACGGTTAACTGCGCTGCGATTCCTCAATCGCTGATTTCCTCAGAGCTTTTTGGGCACGAGAAACGGGCGTTCACAGGCGCCCTGCAGCGCCGGCCAGGGAGGTTTGAAGTGGCAGAAGGAGGAACGATATTTCTGGATGAGGTAGGCGAGTTGCCTTCCGAAACCCAGATCGCTCTGTTACGTGTTTTGCAGGAGCGGGAGTTCCAGCGCGTCGGCGGCAGCCAGACTATTCGAATGAATGTGCGCGTGCTTGCAGCCACTAACCGCGACTTGCGAAAGGCAATCGCCGCAGATGCCTTCCGGCAGGATCTGTTTTATCGTCTGAATGTCTTTCCAATCCAGATCCCCCCGCTTCGGGAACGGAGAGAAGACATTCCGATGCTGGTCGATTACTTTGTCGACAGGTTCGCAAGAAAGACCGGTAAGAAGATCCGCGGCATAAAGGATTCTGCGATCGATCTGCTGGTTTATTACAATTGGCCGGGCAACATTCGAGAGTTACAGAATGTTATCGAGCGGGCTGTGATTCTCTGCGACGGCGACACGATGTCGATTGACGAGTCCTGGCTACTGCAAGGAGCTCCATCAAATCATAGCGCCGGCGGAGCTCTCAGCAGGAAGAGCCCCACGGAAGAGAGAGAAATCATCGAGAAGGCGCTCATAGAATCCGGGGGAAGAGTGTCCGGATCCTCTGGTGCAGCAGCAAGGCTGGGCATTGCCGCCTCGACGCTGGAATACAAGATTCGCCAACTAAGAATCAACAAGCACGATTTCAAGAAATATCTCCAAGACGCATGATGATTCCGCAAGACACCTGGTAGCGCCTCCGAAATGCATCAACGGATGCCCGTGGTTCCCTGGCGCCAGCGACCAACATCTCTCATCCCACACAAGCCTTGCGCGACTTCGCACCCTCTTCGCCGTACCCCTGAATCTAAGCCAGGCGCACCTGTGCTGCGCTCACAGATTCGACCCTCTAAAACTGCGAATTCGCAAATTCCGTGAAACCCGCAATGCCAAACTCGGATTTCCTTTCAGCGACTTAAGAGTGGTCACGGCCTTGCAGATCACGTGGCAGGACGGACCACATGTTCAAAATCCAGAGGTTCTCGAATGGAAACATCGTTTTCAAATTGAGTGGTCACATCGAAGCAGAACACCTGAGCGAGCTGGAGCAGGAGATAAGCAACGAATCCGACGCGACAGGGATAGTGCTGGATTTGAAAGAGCTTGTTTTGATTGACAACACTGCAGCGGAGTTCTTGGCCCGTTGCGAAGCCGCTGGAATGACGCTCGAAAATTGCTCGAGTTTCGTTCGCAAGTGGGTCGACCAAGTCAATCAAAAGGCCAAATAAATCAACGGCGGGACCTGTTTTGGCCCGCTGACAAAATGAGCGGAGGCCCGGGACGACGGCGAAGAGCCGGGACAACAGGCACCGATCGGTCCACGTGTGCCGGGGTCCCAATACGGCCGCTTTGAGCCAGATAGGTGTGCTTCGACAATCAACTCTTAGGAGCAAAGGTTTGCGAATTCAACCGTCTCAACCCGGCACAAGCAAAAGAGAGCAATTAACAAATCGCGGAGTCACTCATCAGGAAAGCGGATCCACATGGACGTGTAGTCGCCATCTCGTCAACTTGAAACTGAGCTGGATATTGTCCCTGTTTTTCCTGTTCCTGCGCCAGAGCAATCTTTGCCTGAATTTCAGTCTTCTGCCTGGGGTGGTTTACAAACCACGCGATGCCCCCGGCAAGACTGGCGAACAAGACAAGCAGAGCAGTGATGCCGCCCACCCAACTCATGACGACAGGCCAGCCCTTTTTGGCGACCTGCTCAACTTTTTGGATCTCATCTTCCATCGATCCTGCCCAAGTTT
>CAVYSS010000010.1:0-51913 GCA_963771195.1 uncultured Acidobacteriota bacterium | reverse complement strand
GGCCGTTCCGGGTCGCCTGTCGCCTGCATCTCGATGGCCCCAAAGCCGCCCGTGAGTGCGTCTTCGATCGCCTGCTCGATCAGGGAGCGGAAGCTGTCCTGCGGATTCGGTTCCTCCAGCATGCGCCGCAGGATCGCCGCTCGGAGCGCTGTCTCCGCGGCGCCAGGCTCCGGGGAACGCCCGCCGGCCGCGTAGGCCTCGCGGCGCAGCCGCACCTGCCAGTCCATCGCCGCCACCCGGTCCTTGATCAGGTTGATGGCGCGCCGCACCAGCGGCGTCTCGGCAAAACGCCGCAAATTGGCCGGCGTCGGCTTGGGCAGCAGCCGTCCCGGAAACTGGACCGGCGAGAGAATTGCCGGCATCGCCAGCGTCTTCCGCTCCACCTCCGCCTCCACCCGCTCCGCCACTCCGCCCGTAGCCTGCCGCCAAATCGTCCGTATCTGCTCGCTAACTTTCACTGGGTCTCTCCTTGTCAAAACCTTTGGGGAACTTAGGGACTAGGGACTAATCAGCTCAATTCATGCTACTTTGCGCCAATAACTCGTCCAAACAGAAGAGGCGACTGCCATTGGGCAATCGCCTCTCGCTTAGTCCCTAGTCCCTAGTCCCTGTTCCCTGTTCCCTATTCCCTATTCCCTAGTTGGGCTTCAGCCCAAGTTCAACTCCCGCCGCGCCGTCTCCGCCACCAGCGGCAGCCGCTCCGTCGTCAGCACCCGGATGGCATGCTCCTCCATCGTTTCCACCGCGAAGCGGTATAACTCCAGCCGCTCCGGCTCCTCTTCAGTCGCGCCGATCCGCGCCGCCGGCTCCACAATCGCCGTCAACTCCAGCGCGGCCTTCTCCACCCGCTCCACTCCCGCCCGCAGCGCGCCGGCAGAAAACGCCAGCACCTTGGCCATCTCCACTCCCGGCTCCAGGCTCACCGCGTGGAACATCTTGATCACGCCGTTCGGCCTGTACCCCGCGTCGATCCGCAGCGGATCCCCCGGCCGCGTATATTGCGCCGCCCGGATCTGCTTCCGCATCAGCTCCCACACCTGCGCCCGCTCAAACTCCCGCCGCATCTGGGCCTGCACCGCCGCGCGCCCCCTCAGCCGCGACTGCTTCTCCCGCGGCGGCGGCTCCACGTAGAGCCGCATCAGCTCCTCCATCCCCGCTGCCAGGCTCTCGGCCAGGTATCCCTTCGGCTCCGTCATCTGCACATTCAAACTCAGCCCCTCGTCCAGGATCTTCTCGATTCCGGCCCCTTTGCCCAGCCGCCCCTTCAGCTCCGTCTCCATCCCTTCCAGCATCGTCGTATCCGCATCCGGATCGAGGCACCGCACCCGCCGCCAGTCGCGCGTGAATCGCACCTGGGGCCCCGCGCCGCTTCCCCCCTCCGCATCCCGCAGCACCACCCCGATGTGCACATACTCGTTCCGCACCGCGTCCGGCACATACCGGAGCAGTTGAAACGTGCACGGCAATCGATCGTGTCCGTTGGCCATAAGCAACCGTTATGAAAAGTGAAACGGTGACGAAGTGAAAAGGTGAAACGGTGAAACGGCGAAACGGTGAAACGGTGAAACGGCGAAACGGTGAAACGGTGAAAAAATCAAACGGTGAAAAAGATGAAAAGTTAATCAGGGAATCGACGAAGCTAGCAGAGAGCGGCATGCGGCCGATCACGCTTCACTTCTTCACTTCTTCACTCCCTCACTCCTTCACTCCTCCACTCCTTCACTCCTTCACTCCTTCACTCCCTCACTTCTTCACTTCTTCACTCTCTCACTGAATCCTAACCCCGCTTGTCCATCCTGCCCACATCTCCACCACGCTTTCCAACCTTCCCTTACCCCAATTGGGAAACGGCTCCCTTTCCGACCTTCTAAACCCGTCAATCAGCTCCCGGATCCGCCCCCGCCGCTGGAGCAGCTTCTCCACCAGCGCCTCCATCTCCGTCACGTCCCCGCCGTACCAATCCGGAGGCGTTTCATTGGCCGCGGCCCACAGCACCTCTTCCCCCAGGGTCTCCAGCCGCGTCAGCCACGGCTCAAAATCCTCCCAGCCCCGGATCCCCGCATACACCTCATTGCGGTGGTAGACGCCCCGCAGCGGCGAGTCCCCGAACTTCCACTCCCCGGCATGAAAGCAGTAACCATAATCGATGAACCACGCCCGGTACAACCGCTCCCTTGCCTTGCGCTGGAACACCGCCTGCCTTCCATTCGCGTTCCCCGTCCACTTGTCCAGCGCCAGCACCCCGGCAAACTCTTTCAAGTTCCGTACCTCGTTCAACTGCTCGCCCGGAAGGTAATCCACCACCTGCCCCGGCATCAGCCCGCCCACAAACCGCGATCCAAACTGCAATCCCGCCCGGCACGGCTCCTTCTGCCGCCCCAGGTCCATCTCCATCTCCGGAGTGTTGGCCACCAGCCACTCCGATACTTCCACAATCTCCGCCTGTGGCGCCGTCAGCCCCGCCGCCGCCGCCAGCCGGCTCGCCACCAGCTCGTTGGCCAGCACCCGCACGTGCTGCGGGTTGTTCTGGAACTTCACCACGTACGCGTGCCCGTCCGCGCCCAGCATCAAATGCCCCTGCGCCCCGCCCCGCATCCGCCGGATATGCTGTGTCGCCTGTACCGCCAAGCCCGTCCCGCCTGTCCCAGAGTATCCTCAGCATTCTAGCGTCCGCGGTTCATAGTTCGCTGTTCACAATTCAGAGTTCACAGTTCACGGTTCGCAGTTCACAGCTCAAAGCTCAAAGCCGGACGCCGAAGCACCACAACAGGGATCTGAGAACTAAGAACTACGAACTATGAACTGCGAACTGTCACCTTCCCCCGCTCTCCCGCACCGCAAACGCAATCGCCATCGCCATCACCAGGTCGTCATGCGCCCCCGATGCCGCCCCCATGTTTCCGTCCGCCTGCCGCACAAACGTCCGGCACTCCGCCAGCAGCCGCCGGCTCATAAACCGGCTCGGCTCCTGGATCAGCATCGTATTCACCTTCCCCAGCGCCGCCGGCCGCGTCGCCATCGTGGTCAGCCATCCCGCCTGCCCGTTCTGCCGGTAGATCCGCGGGTACTGGCAAACCTCCTGCAGCATCCCCAGCGCCGCCAGCCCAATCGAGTTCCGCTCCACCACCAGCAGCGCCTCGTTGTACTCGTGCGCCAGCCCCGCCACCAGCTCCGCCAGCTCCCGCCCGCCCACGTGCGCCTGCATCTCCGCGCACTGCATCCCCGTCTCCATGTCCACCGCCTGCGCCGCCGAATAGTCCCCCGTCGACAATCCCGTCGCCGGATCCAGCGACACAATATATTTGTGCCCCTTGAGCGGCGGCAGCCAGATCTCCACCTCTCCGTTCCGCCGCCGCTCCACCGGCTCCCCTAAATCCTTCAGCCGCTTCTCCACCTCTTCCATCTCAAAAAAGCAATCGCCGCTGGCCAGAAAGCAACTCTCCGCGTCCTCGGCATATTCCTGCGCCGCCATCCGCCGGAATCCCGCCCGCACCTGCCGCCGGTACCCGATCTGCTCCAGCGTCAGCCCCGCCCGCTCCACCAGCTTCCGCTCTTCGTCGGTCAGCGTCCGCTCCTTCACCGCCATTTCCCGGTACCGCTCCTCCAGCCACCAGGGAAAAAAGTGCCGCACCGTCCCCGTCTCGTCCGCCGCATGCCACTCCTCGTAGAAGCACCCGCCCACCCCCTGCGGCGTCGACTCCAATATCACCTCCGCCCCCGGCGCCAATGACGCCCGCAGCCCCGCCAGCGTCTCCCCCGGATCGCCCGGCCACCGCGCCAGCTCGCTGCAGTGCAGGTTCTGCACCGTCAATCCCCGCCCCGCGTTCCGGTCCCCCGCCGTCACCACTTTGTACTGCGAGTCCAGCTCCGGAAACACAATCTGCCGCGTGTTCGCCCGCGACGTCGCCAGCGGTCCCGTCCGCAGATCCTCCGGAAGCCAGTCCAGAAACCGGTGCACGATCCGGAATATCTCCTCCGCCGCCTCCAGCGTGTGCGCCACTTCCAGCGTCAGCGTCCCCGGCCGCGTAATCGTCTTCAGAAAAAACCGCCCCGCCGCCCACGTCGTCATCCCCAGTTGCCGCGCCTTCAGCACAATGTTCCTCGTGCCCCGATCCCGCTCGAACGCCCGCTGCATCGCGTTCGCTCTGAGCGGCACCGTCGCCCCGTCCCGCCCCCGCACCCGCAGCAGCTTCTCCGCCAGCGCCGTCACCACCGTGTCCCCGCCCAGGCCCGGAGGAGTCTGGTCCAGCATCCCGCCCAGCTCCTCCAGGCCCGCTTCCATCACCACCTGCCCTGTCGCCTCTTCCATCGCCGCTTCCTTCCCCTCACCTGAATCCCCGCCAGACTGCGGTGACGGATCTCGAATCCAGCCCTCAGTAACCCACGCAGATGTAGTTGATCGTGTCCGTGCTCGTTCCTTTGATCGTGATGCTCGACGTCGATGCGTTCTGCACCGTGCACGCCGATGCCGTCGTCGACTGATCCGTGCACGTGCACACAAACGAGGTCGTGCTCGTCCACGCCGTCATGCTGCTCACCGTCGCCGTTCCGCTGGCCAGCGTCGCGGCTCCATAAGCGATGCGCGGCGAGGATTCGCTGGTGTTGCCGCAGGTCGTCGTCGTCCCGCAATAGTTCACTTTCTGCGGGATCGCCGTCAGCGCCAGCCCCGAATCCGCAACTTGGCCCGCCGTGCCCGTAAAGTCCGCCAGATGCCCGCTGGTCGAACTGGTCGGCCCGGTGGTCAACCCCGCCCCCGTTCCCGCGCACGTCGCCGCCGTAAGCTGGCTGCTCGAGTTCGTTGACACCGCGCAAGCCGACGCCGGAACCGTCCCCCCGTTCACCTGCGTGGCATTCGCGTTCCCCAGTTGTCCCTCCAGTTGCCAGTGCGTCCCGTCAAACGTCGCCCGGATGTAATGGCTGGCCTGAATGTCCCCGCTCGCCAGCGTCGCCTTGTTGCCCCACTTGTACAGCGTCGCCGCGCTCGCCCCATTCACCGCCAGAGTCGCTGACCCCGTGTTGGCCGCGTTGAACTCCACCAGCACCTGGTCCCCCGCCGCCGGCGTAAAGCTCGGCGACGTGGTGCAGGAGTAAGCGTTGCTGGAGTTGGTCGTCGTGCACCCCTCCATCGCGCTCTGGTTGTGCGCAGTAGACGCCACCAACTGCGAGCTTGCGTTGGTGCTCAGCGCGTTCGCGCTCGCCGGCACCGCCCCGCCGTTCACCTTGGCTACCGTCGGACCGGGATAACTGCCGCTCAAATCCCCGCTGGCGGTTCCCGTCGGCGCTGCCCCCGCCCCTCCGCTATCCACCACATTCCCGTTCCCGTCAAAGCTCGCCAAATGCCCGCTCGTCTTCGCCGCGCTTGTCGTCTCCTGCGCCACCCCGCCGTTGCCTGAAGAACTGGTCATCGCGGTGCTCCCCTGCCCCACCTGCAGGCTCGCGTCAATATCCCCGTTGTCCCACGGCCGGATCGCTAACCACGCGATCGAGATCGTGTTGCTGCCCCCGCTGCCCAGCGCAATAACCGCCTGGTCGCCGGAGTACGCCGTCGCATCCGCATCGCAGGACCCCACCTGGTAGCTGGTGGTCAGGTTCATCGTCACCGTGCACAGCGTCGTCCAGCTCGGCGCCATCGCCACAATCTGCGCCGTCCAACCGCTCACGGATACGTTGCCTTTGGCTTTTACGTAGAACCGTATCTTGCCCGCGGGGAATTGTCCTCCCCAGTAAGTCAGCGTCCCGTTCAGCCCGTTACCCCAGATGGAAGTGGTGGTTGCCTGCCACGCCAGACCGCTCTCTGAGGTGGTATCCGGTACCGTCGTTATCGCATAGCCGTCCGGGGTCAATTCTCCCGGCCAGATCCACAGGTCTTCCCCGTTGTAGTAGTACGCCGATACTCCCTTGTCGATGAAATCGTGGGTGCGGTTCAGGGCAATGGCTCCGCGGGATAGTTGCGCCGGCCCGGGGCTGGCATTGCTGTTGGAGCCGGCATACTGCTCCCGCGCCATGGCGTAGCCGGCATACGGACTCGCGCTGGTCGTCGTAATCCACTTGTTCCCCTGCCCCGTAACGTTGTAAGCAATCGCGCCGTTCTCGAAAAGGACGTGAAACGTGTTCAGGTTCCCCGCGATGTTCACATTTGCCGTTGAAAACTGCAATGCGTTCGCCACCGAATCCCGTGCGTCCCACTGGAAGTTTGTCGGATTGGTGCTGCAGCTTCCCACCTCGAAGCGGTTCACCGTGTTGGAATACCCGGTCAGCCGCAGGGCATAGATGCTGGTCCCGGCCGCAGGACATTGGCCGCCGGTAACCTCCATCTCCGGCACATCGATGTACCAGTTCTGGGTTGCGGTTTCCAGCCCGTATGCTCCCAGAAAGGCAAAGCCGTAAGGAGACTGTTCCTCTTGCACATCGCGGATGGTGTTGTCGTTCCCGTCGTACGCAATAAAGCCGTAAGTGCCTTCGATGAAGAGGTGATCGAAGACGTTCAGGTCTCCCATCCCGGTCCACTTGGAGGACGTCGGCGCCGCCGCGTTCACCGTCGCAAAGACGAAAGGAAACTGCGCCTGAACGTTGAAGTTCAGGAACCGGTCGGCGTTGAATGTGTAGTTTCCCTGAACAAAAACGCCGCAGGAATGGTTCTTGATGCCGTTGTTGCTGATCGTCGTCGCGCGGATATTCTCAAACAGCGAGTTTGTAACCGCAATATTCAGCAGATTCCCCGTGCTGTCATCCCACGCGAAGATGCAGTTGCCCACCGTCTGATTCACCGCCAGGTTGTCCAGGGACATGTAAGTCTTGGCGCCGCTCACCGTGGTGGACGCGGCTGCCGCCAGGGTCACGCTCGCGTTCGACGTGTACCCGCTGATCGTCGTCACCAGCGCCGCGCCCCCTGAACCCGCACCGGCCACTGAGATTGGCTGCCCCACATCCCCGGGCACAAACTCGCACTGCGCCGAAGACGTCAGCGCCGCGCTCCCGTTCGTCATCGCGCCGTCCCAGCAGGTGCGCCCGGGAAAGCGGTTGGCGAACGCCGGATTCGGATTCGATCCGGTGGAAGAGGCGTCCACGCTGTCGTCCAGAATGAAGCTCAGGTCGCGAATTGTAAACGGATGCAGCGGCGTCACGTATCCGCCGCTCGTCGGGTCGGGATTGTCGAACAAGTCGTTCCCCGGCGCTCCCCGTATCGCCACTCGCGATGAGGTCATGTAGTCCCCCTCCGATCCTTGTGCCCCCGGAGGGCCGTACATGCTCACGCCCATGGGATTCAACGTCCCCGCGATGTAGTAAACCGTCTGCCCGCCCTGGGATGGATTGGTGGGAAAATACACCGCCCCTCCCGTCGCATACGCCGCCTGGATCGCCGCCTGGATCGCCGCGGTTTGATCGGGACACGCTGTGGTGCCGTTGGGCTCGGCCGGTGTGCTCGTGCTGCTCAGGTACAACGAACTGGAGCAATTTCCCACCGCCCCGTAAGCTGTCACATTGAACACCCCGTTCACGCTCGCGCTCACCGCGGTCGTGCCGGAAACCGCCGTTCCATTCGCGTTGTAGTAGGCAATCTGCCCGCTCGTCCCCGAGTTCACCGTCCCGCTGCCACCGCTGCCGCTGCCGCAGGCTGAGCCCGTGTTGGTCAAGTTGCCCGATGTGTCCACTTGCATGCAGTTGTGCCCCGAGGAGGCCGCCAGAGACGAAAGCGTCACCGTGCTCGACGCCGTCAAACTTCCGCTCACTTTCGCGTTGCCTGCCACCGCCATGCCGTTGCTGCTATAGGAAGTCACCCCGGGCAACAGGTTTCCCAGCGCCGCCGCTGCCGTCGTCGCTCCCGTCCCCCCGTTGCCCAGCGCCACCGTCCCGGTCACGTTTGCCGCGGTCCCAGAAACGTTGCCCGTTACATTGCCCGTCACCGGCCCGTTGAATTGCGTGGCCGTCAACGCGCCCGTCATCGTTCCACCCGACAGCGGCACGCCGCCCAGGCTCGTCAGCGCCGCCGCCGCCGTCGTCGCGCCCGTCCCGCCGTTGCCCAGCGCCACCGTCCCGGTCACGTTCGCCGCTGTCCCGGAAACATTTCCCGTTACGTTGCCCGTCACGTTGCCGCTCACCGGCCCGTTGAATTGCGTGGCCGTCAACGCACCCGTCATGGTTCCACCCGACAGCGGCACGCCGCCCAGGCTCGTCAGCGCCGCTGCAGCCGTTGTCGCGCCCGTCCCGCCGGAGCCCACCGGAACCGCGCTGGTGCCCGATACCGCCGTCCCGCTCGCGCTGTAGTACGCAATCTGTCCGCTCGTTCCCGAGTTCACCGTCCCGCTGCCACGGCTGCCGCTGCCGCAAGCCGATCCGGTGTTCGTCAAATACCCGCTGTTGTCGATCTGCACGCAGTTGTGCCCGCTCGCCGCCGCCAGCCCCGGCAGCTTGATGCTCGTCGGACTCAGAAAAGCCGCCGCAAGATTTGCGCTCCCGCTCGTGTAAATGTCGGTCTCCGCCCCCGCCCCCGTCTCGTAGTTCAGCCGGATGTGCCCCGTCGAATTGCTCGCGTTGATATACGTGTCTCCGGAGTTGGTCGATTGATACGCCTTGAAGCTGTCCAGCGCCCCAACCGCCGAGTTCAGCGCCCAGTTATTGCTCGCATCCTTCACCATGTACCACTGGCTGTTTCCGTTGAAATCCTTGTAGGTGAACGATCCCTTCTGGCTCGCCGTCAGTCCCGGCCACAGGTAGTAGTCCACCTCCGCGTCCGCGTTGTTGCGCACCGTCATTGTGCCCGTCGACTGCGACGTCCCGCCCACCTCGAGCGTCCCATTCAACTGCGCGTCGCCTGACTGGTCAATCGTCGCCACCGTCGCCGGCGACGAGCCGCCGCTCGAGAAATTCACGCCCCCCGTACCCGCATTTGCCGAGCAGTTGAAGCACACGTTTCCGCCCCCGGCCGCATTCAGATAAGTCTGCGGGCTTCCGCCCGCCGCCGTGTTCTGCTGCACCCCGAATCGCGGCACGTTGTTCAGCATGTCCTGCAAGGCCCACGTCTGCTGTCCGCTGGTGCCGTCCTGCGGCCCCCACAACCACGCGTTCTGGTAGCTCCCCGCCTGCCCCGGCACGTCCGTGATGTACTCGTCCTGCCGTCCCCGCACGTTCCCCAGCCCAATTCCCAGGTAAATGTGATTGGTCACCGTCGCGTCCGCCTGGCTGCGGTACAGGTCACCATTCAGTCCGTTGAAACTCCTGTGAAATGTATCTAGGAAGCTGTTGTGCGTGCCGCTGTCGGTCAGCTTTCCCGTGTACATCGTTCCGCCCGTGATCCAGTTGTTGTAGTTGCTGCCCGCGTCCGCCACCACCTGGTAGCTCGAGTTCTCGTTGCGCAGACCCACCAGCGTGTTGTTCTGGGCATTCGCCCCCAGATGAAGTGCCGTTGCGCATCCCTCTACATCTCCTCCCGTGAATGTGTTGCCATCGCCCTGTTGCAGATTGATTCCGAACGTTCCCGCAATCGGATTCCCGCTGGATGTCGGGCAATCGATGTGCAGCCGCACAAACGTGCTGGCGTTCACCCAGTCGGTCGTGGCCGGGTTCGTCACCTGGTGCCCGATCGCGTTCACCCCCGTCTGAAATCCGCTGATGTGCGTGTCCGCGATGCTGCCCCCGGCGTAGTTCCCGGTGCCGTCCAGCGTTATCGCGGTCTGGTTCGCATTGCCCAGCAGGTAGAGGCCGGAAAGCGTCATCTCCTGCGTGCGCCACACCGTGATCGCCCGCGCCGTCGAAGCCGTTGCCGCGGTGGTGTTCACCACCACGTTGTCCAGGTGAAAGCCCGGCGTGTCCGCGGCGTAAGTCGAGTCTCCAACCTTGATGGCCGAGCCGCTGCCCGAGTAGAGGATCACGGTCCCGCCCTGGCTGCCGCTGGCCGCGCTGGTGCCCTGCGATGCGCAGCCGTGCAGGGTCACATTGCGCACCCCCGCCGGAATCACGATCGACGCCGCAGTGGTGATGGTGGAGCAGGGTAGGTCGATGGTGGCGTTGGCCACGTTCACCGTAAGATTTGCCGCCATGGTAACCGCGCCGGCAAAATTGCGCGCGTCGCAGGTCCCGCCGTAGCTTGCATTCAGCCCGCTGATGCACGCCTGCAGCCGGGCGCCAAAGTCCGCTCCGGCAAACTGGTCTGCCTGGTAGACAGCGCCTATCTGCGGTCCGGTCACCGGCCCCGTCAGCACTCCGCCATTCAAAGGCAGCGTCCCGGCAACGGAGTCGTCCACGTAGTGCTTGTCCGCCGCCTGCGTGGGCTGGGTGGGATCGCCGGAAAGAAAGAGCGGGCTGGTCAGCGTACCGCCGGTCACGGTCACTTGCCCCTGCAACGCTTCCGCAACGCTCTGGTCCACGTAGGCCTTGTTGACTGCCTGCACCGCCTGGGCCGCCGGCATGACGGTTGCGCGCACCTGGGAGAGCGTGGCCGTTGTCGCCGCCGGCACTTGCCAGTATTCGGTCGAGGTGGTGCCGTCGGAGAGGTGATAGATGGCGGTGTAGTAGAGCCCGGCGGGCATGGCGCCGATGTTGGGGGCAAGGTTGACGCTGAAGAAGCCGTCGGCGCCGATGGTGACGGTGGTCCTGTCCGCGGCCACGGCCTGACCGGCGGCGGTGGTGAAGGCCGGCCAGGTGATCTGCAGGGTGCCCGAGACGGGCGCGCCGCCGGCTCCATACACCGTTCCCTGCACCGTGGTGGTGGTAAAGGACTGCGCAGCGCCCGCGGCGGTTGCCGCGGCGGCGAGTCCGAAAACACACAGGGCGAGCAGGACGACGGAACGAGGAACGATGTGACCGATGCGCTTCATTGGAGATCCTTTTTTTGATTGCGAAATAAAAAACGGCGATCCTTTTTGGGATCAGCCGGTTGCATGCTAAAAGTGCACAGAATCAGAGAATCACGATTTGGGTTCGTCTTCAACCACTTCCGCGTCGGGAATTTCAGAGGCGCCGTCAGTGAGCTGGCGCGGATCACCCGGCTTCAGCTTGGGCGGGTTGGTGGTGAGCTGAAGCTCGATGACGGGCGGATCCGCCTTCCATCCGTTTCTGGCCAGCGACATGACCTCGGCTACGGAGTCGGATTGCTCGACCCAGTTGGCGTTTTGGGCGAGGTCGACCAGAAGGCGCGCGCTGCTGGCGTTGCCTTTTACGGCTTCCTCGCCGAGCGATTTGGCGATTACTTCGCTGTTTTTCAGGACGACTTCATCGGCGTCCTTGCGCAGCTTGGTGACGCCAGGATTGGCGACCCGGCGGCGGGTAACGGACCTGCGCGCCAGGGAAGTTGTCGGTTTTAAAGTTTCACGGCTCATACTCGTTGCCTTTCCCCAAGGAATTCCAAAGGCCGGAGTACCAGAAAGGCTGGTCCAGCGGTCCGGGTGACGTACACACAATTAAAAAAACGGCGATGTAAAGCAGATTGATGGACTTACGCCCTAAAAGTGCACAGTTTCGCGCGGTGTTTCCGGCGTGGATCGAATGCTGCCGGGAGGAGCGCCCGGAAATGCTAAGGGCACGGCCGGTGGCCGTGCCCTTCAGCAAAAACAAGAGTACCGGGAAAGCTGCGGTTGCCAATTCCGCCCGCATCTTTCCCATCTGTCTAAAGCATACTCCCCAAAATATCTAAGACTGCTGTTTTTGCCAAAAACTTTTTCTCTATTGTTTTCTTATATGTGAAGCGATTTCCACAGACAGTGCCTATTGACTTTTTTCGGGGTAATAATATACTTGACAGACCACACTTTTTGTTCTAATCTGTATTTGTTATGGAACAGATCAAGACTCTATCTCAAGCGATTCAATACTTTGCCGATCCTGAGAACTGCCGCCGATTCATGGTTTTCGTGCGCTGGCCGGATGGAACGCCTCGCTGCCCCTATTGCGGCTCGTCCAAGCTGACCTGGCTGGCAAAGGCGAAGGTGTATCGCTGTTACGGGGATCACAAAAAGCAGAAGTTTTCGCTCAAGGTTGGAACTGTTTTTGAAGACTCTCCGATTGGGCTTGAGACTTGGCTTCCCGCCGTATGGCTGCTCTCCAACTGCAAGAATGGGATTTCCAGCTATGAGCTGCATCGCGCTCTCGGCGTGACCCAGAAAACCGCTTGGTTCATGCTCCATCGGATTCGCCTCGCCATGCAGAACGAATCGTTTCTCAGGCTGGGCAACACTGGCGGACCTGTCGAAGTGGACGAAACCTACATCGGCGGCAAGCAGAGCAATATGCACCTT
The DNA here is from genome assembly GCA_963771195.1 of uncultured Acidobacteriota bacterium. Classification (GTDB taxonomy): domain Bacteria; phylum Acidobacteriota; class Terriglobia; order Terriglobales; family Acidobacteriaceae; genus Telmatobacter. Next base: position 39,683 of record CAVYSS010000010.1, on the reverse strand, counting down.
GCGAAGCGGAAGCAGATTCAGAACTGCGGACTGCCCCAAAAGGCTATCGTGATGGGGATGCTGGATCGGAAAACCCGCCAGGTGCGGGCCAAGGTGATCCCCTTCGCGCGGCGCGATGTGCTCCAAAAAGAGATTCTGGACAACGTGGCGCACTTCTCAACCGTCTACACTGATTCCTTGGCTTCTTATTCCACCTTGTCTGAAAAGGAATTTGTGCATGAAACTGTGAACCACGTCGAAGAATACGTGCGCGGGCAGGTTCATACTCAGGGGATTGAGAATTTCTGGTCACTGCTCAAGAGGGGATTGAACGGAACCTACGTGGCCGTCGAGCCGTTCCATTTGAGCCGCTACGTTGACGAACAGGCTTTCCGGTTCAACAATCGCACCACTAAAGACAATCCGCTGACTGATGCGGATCGCTTTACGCTGGCAGTATCGCAGATTTCAGGGAAAAGGCTGACCTATGCAGAACTGACCGGCAAGGTGCCGGAAACGTCGTTCTAGGGCCGCGTGGTTTGAACGGCAGAGACGCGGGAAGCGGATTTAGACGTTCGCTTCGCCGCTTTCTCAGCATCCAGTTGGGCTTTGATTTCCGAATGCGGCACTCGCATGAGTCGCTGCATGAAATTGGTGAAGTTCTCCGAATTGCCGGTCACGTTCTTCGCGGGATCGGTCGGCATAAACGGTAGTCCTCCACTTGGAGGATAGAGCTGATGTGTGTTCAGAGTCAATCTTCATGTGTTCTCGAGATATGGCCGCATCTTTGCAATGACCTGAGAAGGAGCGTCTTTGTGATAGTGGTCGGATATATCGACGAAAGCTACAGTGGCGAAATACCGCCTCTCACGTTTGGGCTGAACTGCGTCGTTGCGGCCGGATCGGAATGGTTCTGGATCGAAAATGCGTGGAATAAAGTGCTCGCAAGGAAAAACAAAGAATTAGAGGCTCAAGGGCGCCATAGAATTTCTCGCTATCATTCCGTTGACATTAGCAACTTCGCCGGAGACTTCAAGGACTGGGATGGTCCTGAGCGGACAGATTTTACAGACAGGTTGCTCCAGCACGCCATCAGAGGAAATTGGCTGCTGTCGGTCGGATTTACCGCTAACTTAAAGGAGATCGCAGAGGCATGGCCGCGCGTTATGCGTGAGGGCATTATTGAATTTGGGTATCATGCCATGCTTCGCTATATCATGCTCAAGCTCGTCGAATATGTTCCCGTTGCATATGGTGCGGGGACTGAAATTATCTTGATTCACGACCGATGTCCATATGACGGCGTGCTGCTCTCGGCATTCAATCATTTCTTGAAAGTTCGTCCTGACTGCGCATCTCTTTTCAGGAGCATTGCTCCTATGAGCTGGCAGAATTGCGTGCCTTTGCAGCCCGCGGACTTTGTGGCATATGAGGCCATGAAAGAAACTCATAGACTTCGGCCTGGACTAAAGTATCGAGATAGGAGGCTTAGCTTAAGGGCATTTCTTGATATTGATACCGTGGGAGCAGATTGTATGGAGATCCCGACCGCAAAAGTGTTGGAATGGAAAGAACAGGTCGAAGAAAAAGATCGCGCAAGAGGAAAAGCGTATTTGAACGATCCCCCAGCTGTATAATTCTCAGCACTATTCTGGAAAGAAGGGGGGCCGATACTATGACCCTTATTTTTGAGATTGCAGCCGGCATCCTCTTGGCTGCTGGAATCCTCTATCTTCTCCTGAAACCAGACGATCCGCCGCCGTTATAATTCTTGGCACTATGCCCAACTTCTTCCAGCTCGGGATAGAGTTCTCTTGCCCTTCGTGCGGTAAGAGAAATCGGCTGGAAGTCGTTACGGAAAATAAGAGCGCAGATACAGCCGAGGCGGTGAAAGCAGCCCCAGTAATACCGCTAAAGTGTGCCAACTGTACACATCTCGCACCAAAGGGAACCGGGATGCGCGTCCTTGCTAGGGCGATTTCAGCGGCTCAATATGCCGCATGGATTCAGGCAAACCAGACTCGCCTTCATATTCATACGGATCGTTCGCCCAAGAATTAGCATCCACAATGACCGAATCTAAATAGTGGATACAAACTCCATTTTGTTGCCCTGTCACGGCGTCCTCAGTATGCTCGGATTGGGTCGAGTCAGTCAAATATGTTATCACCTTTTTCGGAGGGATGGGCGATTTGCACCAAAAATGGGGCAAAATTGGAGTCGGGATATGAGATAGAGGCACACAAAGCCGCCCTGCACCGGTATTCACGCTTGGCTATTGATCGAAAGGTGATTGCCGAGTGGCCAGTGGCTCGCCCGAGGTGGGGACTTTGAAGGTATTCTGCTTTTGTCTCCCGACCTCTGAGACGAGCCTGGTTGATCCATTCGATGGAGGCGACAAAAGGAACGAGGAGAGATGTCAAAACCAGCAATGCGCAAACTGAAACCTCTCATGTTTTGTCTGATTGGCTTGGCTTGGTTGCTGGCCTTTGCTGCGCCGCCCGCCTCGGCCCAGTTCAAGTCTTGGGTCATGGTCAAGCTCCCCGATACACCCGAGGGCATGGCAATCGACTCGAAGGGCAACCTCTACACAACCTTGCTGCACACGGATGAAGTGATCATGCTCAAAGAGGACGGTAGCTATGATCACGTCGCCTGGGTGCCGTCGAAGGAAGAAAGCGGAAGCGGAGACCTGATTGGGCTCGATTTCGACAAGGCCGGCAATCTATTTGTGGCGTACAAAGCTCACTCGAAATATGACGCAACGGACCTGGCAAATCCATTTCATCCATCCTGTCGCGATGCGACCGCAACTCGCACCGGGGTCTATAAGATCGACGCGAAGACACGAGCGGTTACGGCCCTGGCGACCAAAGCGGAAGGTTGGCCGTTCTGTTATCCGGATGACGTGGCCATCGACTCTCAAGGCAATGTGTACGTAACGGACCTAACCTACTCGGGTATCTGGAAGATCTCGCCGGACGGAAAGAAAGTAGATTTGTGGTCGGCGCACGCCTTGCTCAACTGGTCATCCAAGCCTTATTCGGGGGCTCCCATCGGCGTCAACGATCTCGTCCTCGACAAACAGGAGAAGAACATCTACGCCGTCACCGATGGCGACCCCATGGTGCTCAGGATCCCGATCAAGGAGGACGGATCGGCGGGTGATCCGCAGCCGGTCGGCCCATCCGGATACTCTCAGTTCGATGGAGTCGAGCTGGACGCAAAGGGCAACATCTACGTCTCCGAGATTATTCGCAGTGAGATCTGGGTGCTGTCGCCCGACGGTTCGCAACGCATTCTGATCGCCAGCAAGAGGAACGCGCCGCTGGACAACAACACGAGCCTGGTTTTGAAGGGCGATGTTCTGTGCACAGCCAACCTTGGATTTACCCACGCAAAGCCCGAGGAGGCAGATCGCACGGTGGTCTGTATGAAGGGTTTTCCAGTACCGAGGTAGACAAGTTGCGCTTGCTGATGGACCGATTGGAGCGCTGGTGGGGTTTCCATCGCCCCTACGGGGCTCCCGACTCCCGGCGGCCGATACCCCGGATGGAGTCCTTGGCCGCCATGCGGCCAAGGACTCCATCCTGGGCTAACTTCCTGCTACCCCTCCGGGGTGCTTGACCCACAGCCGCCAGCGGCTTGCGGTGCGCTTCAGGATTCTGTGCTGATTTTGCGCCAGGCCATGGTCGCCAGGGTCGTGAGAACGGGTTCCCTGCGATCGTAACTTCCCTATAGCCGGTCAACCGCCCGCTATCCACTCAAAGCACTTTCGCCGACATGCCCGTGGAATTCTTCGTAAGATCACTCGACGCATGCACACCTCACGGTGTATACCTTTGCGCACCGCGAGGTCCGCAGCTCAGACCGCGCTGAAAGAGGAGGTTGATTTCGTGCTAGGAGAACAAGTAGGCATCACCACAGGCAAGAGGCTCGTAAGGCGGGTTCTCTCCACCGATCCCCCCACGGCGGAAGTCTCGTTTGAAGACAGCGGCACCTTATGCGGAGTCGCCGTCAGCGGCATGGGCACATACACATCGGTGGTTGGTGCAGATGGATCCCTTCATGGCGAAGGCCAGGGCATGGAGATGACAGCCGATGGAGAAGCGGCCACATGGAAGGGTACGGGTGTCGGCAAATTCGGCCCCGGAGGCTCCGTCAGCTACCGCGGCATGCTCTTTTTCCGGAGCGCCTCTCCAAAACTTGCAAAGCTCAACAACGTTTGCGTCGCCTTCGAATACGAAGTAGACCCCTCCGGCTCCACCGTATCCAAAATGTGGGAATGGAAATAACCCAACCCGCAACGACTGTGCGTGCTTCATCCTTCACGCAACCTCATCGTGGCAGGTGTGGGGCACGCACGGACCTTGAAGTTTTGTCCGATTAGGCGATGATACGACCGGAACTCCCCTGTGTTATCAGAATCGCCTTGAATCATCCCACATATCCACGAGCCTACTGAATTCTTGGCTACGCTGGCGGCTGCGAACAGGTGCATGCTGCGCAGAGTAATTCGGGAGGTCCGCATGACTGAGAGTGCCAACAAGGGTTGCGTCAAACGCCACTTTGAGGAACTTTGGAATCGCGGGGAAGTCGAAAAGATAGACGAGTTCTTTTCCCCGGAGTTTACCAACTTCGGCGTGCAGTATTCCGATGTTCGGGGAATCATTCAGCACATCATTCGCACATGGCGCGGCGCCTTCCCGGATCTGGTCTTTCAAATTGACTCGCTCGTCGAGGAAAGCGATACAGTCATGTGCGAGGTCACTCTGTCGGGGACGCACCTCGGCGACTTCCCCCAAATTCCCCCGCTGCACGGACCCACGCTGGCTCCCGGTGGGAGGAAATTCACCGTCAAGCACATCCATCGCTTCCGTTTGAAGGACGCGAAGATCGTCGAGCATTTTGCCGTTCGTGATGACCTCGGCATGTTCCGGCAACTTGGGCATCTGAACGCCATCGGCGAATAGTTTTGTCATGGGCGAGTGGTGGACAATTCGGGAATAACACCGCGTGGGCTCGCCGAGAAGCGACTGCAGATCCTTCACTGCGTTCAAGATGACGGCGGGTATGGTGTGCGGGGTGGGGGTCGTTCCGCTATTTCCGCAAGAAGCGCGGAAACGATGGGGCACCGGGCCGTTTCCCGTCAACACTGGGGGCAACGGTTCCCTGCAGCCTAGATGCCGCGCAGGCGGTGACATACCGATGATTCGCAGAATTTCCCCTGAGCACATAACGGAACGAGGCCGCCCAAGACCCTCCTCGACACGCGTTTGACGCTGTCAGACATGTCGATTACTCCTAAGTAACCGACTTCAGTGACGTTCCTTATGCACCAAAAGCAGTGCTACAGTGTAGGCACTTTTCGCGTTGTCTGCGTTCCCTTCCTAAATGGGCCGGGCAGCATTTCGCGACCCCAGGTTTGCGTTGTTATTGCGCATTCGGAGAGAAAGGGGTGGTTCAAAGCATGTCATTTTGGGAAGTAAAGGCTCACTACCCTCATTTGCCCTGTATGTGTGGTCATCGAGCCGATATCCACCTCTACTCCGAGGGGCATTCCTGCCTGCAAACTGGATGTGGCTGTAACGGCTTCACGTTCTCAGATGACTGCGCAAACGATGCGACAGCAGATTTGTGGGAGCTGCTTATGCGGCGGTATCGGAATGTGTCCGATCATGCCGTAGACGCATGCGCGCAGTGAATTGAGCCGGCCGTCAAGAGCATGGTAGAGCGAATTGCGCTCCTGTTCCGCCCCGGTTGTATCGGGGGCAATTCGGAAATAACGCCGCATGGACTCGCCAGGGAGCAACCGCAGATCCCTGACTGCGTTCAGGATGACGACGGGTATGGTGCGCGCTGTGGGGGCATCCCACCCTTTCCGCAAGAAGCGCGGAAAGGATGGGGCACGCGGCTTCATCAAAACATGAGCTAGGAACCTCAGGGGCTAAAGCCCGATTCCTTTGTTTGCGGTTATCGGCGGGACTAAAGTCCCGCCCTGACGCGTTCTCATCGATCTGGCCGTGAGTTCTTCACCAAGATGTGGCGCCGTGCCCTGACACAAATGCCCATCTATAACTGCTGCAAATCGTGTGGGACTTCGTAAAGGTCTATCCCATGTAAATGCAGTTCGGTGAGTCTGTATTGTTCGCATGGTGATTTCGGGAAGTGGCGGGCCCGACGGAGCCTGAACTATTGGCAATCGTCACCGGACTGTCGGCTACGCTTGCCGAAAAATGTTCCCAGTAATAGTCTTCGGCAAAACGAGTCGTGCTTTTCCTTGCTGACTCCAGCTTGATTGTTGCGCAACCGGGGCGCTCGGATTGGATCACGGGCCTTAATGCAGGCAGGCCAGTGACCCGAACGAATATTCGACGATTCTCTGCATCGCATTTCTTGAGAACGTTCATGACAACCCCCATACACGGCCCGGGACGAGAAGTATCTCGCGTCTTTCGCAGTCAGCAGTCAGGCTGCCGTCTCGGTCAAAACGCCCCGGGGTTCTTCCTGCGCAAAGCGAGGGCGAGCTGCAGCCGGGAAGACTGCAGGCTGCTTGACGGCGGAGGTGCATATCAACCGGTGCTCCGCCAGTTCGTTCCTTGCGCGCTCCAATTCCACGCTTAAATAGGCCGCGAATTTCCTGCTTACCCGAAAATACGGAGAAGTAAGAGCTTCACTGTACTCGCTTCCCTTGACGTCAAGTGCTCGTTCCAGGTCCTGACAGCGTATACAACTCATCTTGCCACCTGTTCTTCCCGTTCGTTCTGCGCGCTGAATGCGACGCTGCAGCGTGTGAGTGGGCTTAGTGCCCTCCTGCCGTCAAGCTACCAACGTGGTTAGCAGTCGGAAGGGGCACCCTACTTCTGAGTGACTGAGTGGACAACGCGTCCCATCGAGAAACCGGGCCGTACAACCTCCGGGGTTTGCGTCACAACTGGCAGGGGCCGCTCTTCGCGGAGGTGGGGACACCTTCCTCACTCTGACAGCCTCGGAGCGCCGTGTCTGTGAATCCCGTCACATTCTTATAGGATTGCCTGTGGAAAACGAACCGGAACCTTTCCATCGCAGCTGCGTCTGACCTAATCGTCGGGAGCAGCATCCGGCCCGCAGGGGATTCACAGAACTTTTACACGCGGTTCAGACTGACGGCTGGGACCCTTCGCGGTCAGCCCGAGAGTACCGGGGGTTTTATTCCGAGCATCGATTGCAAACTCCTCATCCCACCCTTTCCGCAAGAAGCGCGGAAGGGATGGGGCACGCGGCCGATGCTTCCATCACGTGATCTCGCTTACGTCGCTTCCGGATCAGCGAGTCAACATGATGAGGTGAATTTGGCCGGCTAATTCTCCGACGGCCGCTCAATGTGGTCAATAATAATCACTTCGACGGGCCCCCTGGCCGAGACGAGTTTTAGCCCAAGTTGTTCTTCGAGGGCAGTGAAAACCGTCGGCCCCGCATCGGGCGTGCCCTGCTGATCGTCCGGGGTCCATCTGAGCTCGAAGTCGTAGCTGCCGGTGAGGCCGGTTTCGTCAACGACCTGCCGGCCCATTTCGTGCGACAGATTGAAGACGAATGTATGCATCGAAGTTGCTTCGCCACTGATGTATCGGTTGCTCATTCCCGACGCGGGCCAGGCGTCGGCAGGAGAGACCTTGAGTTTCGGGCCACCTTTAGCGACCACGAGCCTCAAGATGGGCAACTGGCGTATCTCGCGATGGACCCTAAGCTGGAATCGGTCGGCGAGGAGGGATTGGATCATGGGTAGCTGTCTGCGGTCGACTTCCGCATCCGGCAGGTTCCGCCATCGGGCCGCAGTCTCCTCGTCGACCTTGGCTTTGATATCGAGGCCGTCGCTGGAGGCCCAAGAGGGAAGGTTCACGATCTGCTCGGGTGTATGCAGGCCATAGGCGAGCACGATCAGCATTTGGGTTTTGATCTGGAAGGCGGAAAAGCCCTCAGGCCCTGTTCTCCATCCAAAACCCATCCCGAGTTCGCCGGGGAGGTGCGGCCTGATCGAGACGACGTCGTACGCCGGTGAAGTTGACGCCTCAGGCTGCTTCGCTTGCTCTTGCGCTGCGATGGCAATGGCGACAGCGACGAACAGGGCGGAAGAGATTGCGCTTCGCCATGGATGGCGCAGATGCTCCTGCATCCTTCTGACCGTGTCCTTCCCAGGGAAGCGCATCCATTGTCTCTCTGGCGGCTGGCGTGGGACAAGCTTTGACTGGGCCGGAAGAGAGGCTCTTCATGGGCCGGGATTCTTGCTCCGTTCGCCGTGGGTTTACGTGGTTCTGGACGTGGGGCGGGCAATTCGGAAATAACATCGCCTGGACTGGCCAAGAAGCAACCGCAGGTCCTTCACTGCGTTCCGGATGACGGCGAGTGTGGTGCGCGGGGTGGGGGGTCTTGCCGCTGTTTCCGCAAGAAGCGCGGAAAGGATGCACCCGGCAGGGGCTGAAGCCCGGCGCTTTTTTTCAGGCGTTTATCGGCGCGGCTGAAGCCGTGCCCTGTTACAAAGCGCTTATTGGTTGGAGTTTTTCGGGGCTATCGGACGCGTATTCCTGGGGCGAAGAGCGCTGGTGGAGGGTTTCCACCGCCCCTACGGGAGTCCCGGATTCTGCTGGCCGGTTCCCAGGATTGCGACTAGCCGTCCAACAGCCTGCCGCCGAACACCCGTTTTTCCGCCCTGAGCGTGGCCACAGCCTCAAAGTTTCCCGACGATCTCCTTCGCCACGGTCTGCTCCACTTGCGTGGCCTGGGCCTGTGGAACTCCGTGGACATTCACCACAAACCAGGTATTCCCCTTCTTTACGTGCAGCACCGCACCGTTCCCTACGACGGTTTGGATCGCCTCATCGCCAACTCCGCTCACAGCGGTCCCCAGCCCCATCATCTTTGCGCCGTCGTTCGAGCCTTCGAACTGCACCGTAAGCTCTCCCGCTCCCCGTTGATATTTCTTGGGAGTCCAAATACACCTGTTCAGGCCCGCTCCCGCGTTGACGTCCGGCACGCCCAGCGCCGCCGCAGCCTGCCCAGTTGAGAGCAGCGAACACGGATCAACCGCCCACGCTGCCTGTCCAATGAACATCGCCGACGCGAAAACAACACCCGCTGCCAATGCCATCCTGCGTCTCAGTGCCATACGGCCTCCTCCTCATCAAGATCACTTCTGCACAAAGGTCTCAATTTCGAAACAGGGTAACGCCTGCGAATCTACCGTTGATCGCAAAGCTTTCGACTGACCGCGAACGGGGCCGGTCCCGCCTGGCGAAGGTTCGGCAAACGTGCAGATCGGGGGTGATCGGCGCCAAAGCGGCATTCAGTCTGTCTTCTCAGCAGTTTTCTTCCGCCGCCGAAAACCATTCAGGAACACCTTCACTCCGATCAAAAAATAAACAACACCAAGGATCACAAACGCCAGAGACTTACGGTCTGGCGCTATCTCCCGGTCAGCCTCCACAAAGCCAATGCCAAGGAGTACAAACGTGACGCCGAATATCCACGCTCCGATTCGCTGAACGAGCGGAGCATCCGGCGATCCCTTCCAGAGAAATTCATCGACGCCCCGGCTGTTGGTCATCGTGTCAGGCCAAACGGTGTTGCTCTGCTTCGCCTTGATTTCGTCGATAAGGTCTTGCTGGTCCGACACGTGATTGTGGTCTTTCATTGCGCAAACCGATAAGACATGGTAACGCGAAAATGAAAGGCAAAAGGGGCAGTCCGGGCGCTGCGTTTCCTGAATTGTGGAGCAACCGCGAATCCTTCGCTGCGTGCTGGATGACGGCGAAGTATGGTGAGCGCGCCGCGGGTCATCCCACCCTTTCCGCAAGAGGCGCGAAGAGGATGGGGCGCCCGGCGTGAAGGGCTGGTGGAGGGTTTCCATCGCCCCTACGGGGCTCCCGAACGCTACTGGCCAATTCCCAGGATTCCGTCGTTGGCTGCCTCAGCGGCTAACGACTCCATCCTGGGCTAACTTCCTGCTACCCCTCCGGGGTGCTTGGCCTCCTGGCCCGCGCATTTTTGCTGGCGGCGTGGACGCCGCCAGTACAGCCGCTCTGGAGAGCGGCGGTACCTGGACCCAGGATCACGGATAAGTTCTCAAGCCGTGCCCTTTTACACAGCTCTCAATGAAGCGGCGGCTAGCGATCGGTGCAGGAGTAGCAGGGGTCAATGGAGGCCTGAATCAGGGGGGCGTCGGCCACGCGGGCGCCCTGCACCATCCAGCGAATGGCAGGCATGTTGACGTAGGTTGGCGTGCGGACGTGGACGCGGCTGGGGGTGCGGGAGTTCTCTTTCCAGCTGACGCTGTAGAAGACCTCTCCGCGCGGCGCTTCCACGCGGCTGATGGCGGTGGAAGTGGGAAAGACGAGTTTGGGCTCTCCGCAGTTGAACTCGCCGGGCGGCAGTTTGGCGAGGGCCTGGCGGAGGATGCGACAGCTCTGCAGCAGTTCGTAAGCGCGAACCAGGAGACGCGCGCGCACGTCGCCGGCGGTTTCAACGGGGACGTCGAATTCCATTTCGGAATAGGCTGCGTAGGGTGCGTCGCGGCGCAGATCCTGGGCGAGGCCGGAGGCGCGCGCGGTGGGCCCGACCACGCCGCAGTCAATGGCTCGCTCGCGGTCAAGAACGCCGACGCCGGCGCAGCGGGAGCGGGCGGTGAAGCTGGTGGTGAATACGGGAACGAGGTCTTGAGCGAGGCCCTTTTCGAGCTCATTGACCATTTTGAGGATTGCGGCCGGATCTTCGATATCGCGATTGACGCCGCCGATGCGGTTCATGGAGTAGTTGACGCGGTTGCCGGAGATGGCCTGGAGCACGTCCATCACTTTTTCGCGGTAAGCGAAGCAGGCCATGAACATGGTCTTGAATCCCATGAGCTTGGCGGCAATGCCGGCCCAGAGCACGTGGGAGTGGAGGCGTTCGAGCTCGGCCATGATGACGCGGACGTAGAGGGCGCGGGGCGGCGGTTCCAGGCCAGTGAGTTTTTCAAGTGCCTGGCTGAGGGTAAGGGTGTGGATGAAGGAACAGATGCCGCAGACGCGCTCCATTAGGGCGATGACCTGGACGTAATTGCGGGTTTCCGCCAGGTGCTCAATGCCGCGGAAGTTGAAGCCGATGTGCAGGTTGGCGTCGCAGATGGTTTCGCCTTCGCAGATCATTTCCAGCTTGTAGGGCTCTTCTAATCCGGGATGATAGGGGCCCATGGGCAGCCTGTAGCTCATTTGGTGACCTCATGCAGGTTGACGCCGGGAGCGTCGCCTTCGCGGAGGAGAAGCGGCTCATAGGCGCGGCCCGTGAATTCGATGTTGTATTCCTCGTGAACCTCGCGTTCGATCCAGTTGGCGGCTTCGCAGATGGAGTAAATGCTGGGCACGGCGGCGGCGGGAGGAGAAAATACAAAGCCGAACAATTGGCCTTCGGAATCCCAGAGGTATTCCAGGCGGAAGCCCTCATTGCGGGGCAGCTCCGTGGCGGTGATGGTGATGAATCGCGCCTCCGCTTGCTTCATAACTTGCGCAAATTCGCGAAGGTCGAGGTGGCCGGCCGCGAGCCAGGTGACGCCGCCGGCCTCAGTCCATGAAACGGCGTTCTGGAGCTCGGCGGGCATTCGATCCATGAGCTTCATGGTTTGCCTCCTGGGTCTTCAGTGGCGGCAGCGGGGCGGGGGCGGGCTGGAGGCGGTTTGCGCGCCACCGTGTAACTGCGGGTCAGATCTCCAGCGGCGAGATAGATGGGCGGGCAGTTGGGGTCCTGGGTGAGGGCGTGATCCTTGCAGCCTTCAACGCAGCGGCCGCAGAAGGTGCACTGGCCGGGGTTGTAGGCCCAGGTAAACTCCTTGCCCGCGGAGGTGAAGGTGATGGCATGGGCGGTGCAGCGGAAGCGGCAGACGGCGCAGCCGGTACAGCGGGCGGGGTCAAAGCAGACCAGGCCGCGGAAGCCGGCGGCAACGGGCGGGGCGGCGGGAAAGCGCAGGGTGGCGATGCCGCGGCGGAGGTTTTTGGAGAGCAGCGCCAGTATCTTCATGACCGGACCCTCAGGAAGGATGTGGCGAGGACTACCAGCACCAGAAACGCGAGCGCACATTGCCAGTAAAAGCGGACGGAGGTGTCAATGGCCAGGCGGGCGGTGGCGGCGGCAACGACGGAGAAAAGGAGGACGAGGAGCAGGCCTAGGGCAAGGATCGCGATTATGCCGAGCCAGCCGGGGAGCGAGGGCGGGATGGCGAGGGTAGCGACGAAGCCGATGCCGGCGATCCACTCCAGGCCATGGGATAGCTGCCAGGCGGCGAGTTCGAAGCCCGCGTATTCGGTCATGGGGCCGGAGTAGATTTCCTGTTCCGCGTTGGGCAGGGAGAAGGGATTGATGTGGAGGCGCGCGGGCAGGCAGACCAGGATGGCGACGAGGGCGAGGTAGCGCACCAGGGTTGGAGGCTCGGTGGCAATGCGATCGAGGCGGAAGGAATGCTGCGCGACCGCGATGGAGACCGCAGCCATGAGAAAGACGAGGTTATAAGACACCAGGAGGATGGCTTCGCGCGCGGAGCCGATCTGGCCGAAGATGGAGCGCGAGGTGAAGCCGGCGACGATGGTGCAGATGGCGGGAATCTCCATTAATGCGAGGAGGAGAATGAGGTCGCCCTGAAAGCCGCCGCGTGCGGGCAGGACGGGGAGCATGCCCACGGCGGCCAGGGAGGCGGAAAGAGCTACCAGGGGCCAGGCGCGCATGAGCCAGCCGTCAATGCCGACGCGGGAGGGAGTGGTTTTGCCGAGCAGCTTGACGAAGTCAAAAAACGGCTGGCCGAAGGGAGGGCCGATCCGCTGCTGGAGCAAGGCGACGGACTTGCGTTCCGTCCACAGGACCAGCCACGCGCAGGGAACGGCGAAGAGCAAACCGGGAAAGATGAGCAGACGGGCGAGGGCGGCGAAGAGATTCATGCATGCACCTCCGCGGAGCCGGTGGAGTTGGGGGAGGGCTGCGAGGCGTTGCCGGAATTGCGCTCGGCGAGCAGGTTGGCGGCGGCGGCGATACCGCGCACGATGGCGTCAGGGCGAGGCGGGCATCCGGGGACGAAGACATCGACCGGGATGTGCTTGTCGAGGGGACCGACGAGGACGCGGCTTTCAATGAAGACGTTGGTGGATGCGGGGCAGGAGCCGATGGCGACGACGGCCTTGGGCCCGCAGGTTTGCTGGTAAACCTTGCGAATGGCGGGCGCGGAGATTTGGGTAACGGGGCCGGTGACGCAGATTATGTCGGCATGGCGCGGGCTGCCCTGGAGCAGGACGCCGAGCTGTTCCGCGTCGTAACGCGGGGTGATGGCGGCGATGAGTTCGATGTCGCAGCCGTTGCAGCTGCCGGAATTCATGTGGAAGATCCAGGGACTGCGGCGGCGGCAATAGCAGAGCAGGCGATTCCAGAGCTTCATGGGCGGCCTCCTGGGAAACCCTGGAGGAAGAATTGCGGCCAGAGCCCGGCGAGAAGCAGGCAGCAAGAGAGAGCGACGATGGCGATGCGCAGGATGAAGGGCTCATGCCGGGGCGGCGGGGAATAGACCTGTGGGGTTTGGGACGCCGTCCGGGGGCTGCCCCACCAGGCGCTTGTGAACATGGTTGCGTAAGCGAAGAGCGCGAGCACGGAAGCGAGCACGAAACCGGCGAACAGAAGAGGATGGATCTGGAATGCGGTTGCGTAGAGCCGCCAGCGCCCGGCGAAGCTGAGCATGGGAGGGATGCCGAGCATGGCCAGCATGCCCATGAGGAATCCGAAGGCGCTGATGGGGTAACGGCTGGCGAGGGCGTGGGGGGGATGAGTGAGTGCGCCGTCGCGTTCGGGCGCGGCCAGGGCGACGAAGAGCAGACTTTTGGCGAGGGCGTGGGATGCGGCGGCGAACAGCAGGCCCTGGCGGCCAAGGGTGCTGGCGGAGACGACGCCGAGAATCAGGAATCCGCAGTCTTCAATGCTGGAAAGGACCAGAAGACGTTTGAGGCTGTGCTGGGCGAGCATGAGCAAAGCCGCGGCAATGCTGCTCAACACGGCGATGACGAGCCAGGGACCGGCGGGAGTGAAGAGGCCCGGATCGGACTGGCTGCGCAGATAGAGCTCGCCCACCGCAGCCATGTCAACCACGGCGAGGATGAATCCGAGCAGAGGCGCGGGGAGTTCGTCGGCGAGGCGGAGAAGCCAGAACAGGAGCGGGACCAGAGCCAGCTTGAGGCAAACGCCGGTGAGCAGGCAGGCGCGGCTCCAATTTGTCTCCTGAGAGATGCTGAGCCAGGTGGACGCGGTGAAGCAGACGCCGGAGAGCACGACTAGAGCCAGATAGGTGACGGCCGCGGCGCGGGAGCGCGCTTCAATCCACACCACGAAGGCGGTGAGCAAAGAGGCCGACTCGAGCAGCGCCAGGCGGGACCACTCGCCCGAGGCCATGCAGCCGGAGATGCACAGAGCGCCGCAGAGGGCTAGTTGCAGGGGAAGAAAAGAGTCCTTGCCTGCTTCAGCAGCGGCGCAGATGAGGGCTACGCCAGCCAGGCACAGAGCGGCGGTGAGCAACTCCGGAACGGAGAGGCCGGAGATGCGCTCACTGAAGACCGACGGTTGGCCGATGAGGCGTGCGGCGAGAAGGATGGCCGCGGAAAAAACGACGAGCGAACTGAGCGCATGCTTCTCAAGCCAGGCCACGGGTTGGGCGAGCAATCGCGCGGTGGCCCTGGTTTGGTGCAGCACAAAGGCGTAGGCGCGGTCCACGTTGGTCCAGCGGAAGAAGCTCTGCCAGTTTTGCTCGAAGATGCGGGAAAAGTCCTGCGCGGTGAGGTGATCCTGCTCCCACAGGGGCTCGCCGCCGGTGAACACGCCGCCGCCCATGGACAGGGTTGCCGCGCCGCCCGTGGCGCCGACAACTTGTACGGTGCGGGATCCGCGCGCGAGGACGAAGATGACCAAGCCAACAACCAGAGATACGATGGCGAGGATCAATCCGCCGGCGGTCGAAAATGTGCCGGCTCCGGAGAACATTCCCAGCCAGGAGACGCGAATGGAACTGGCCAGTCCAAGGCCGCTCAACATGGGCTGGAAGAACAGGATGACAGCAAGTTGCGGAGCGACGCCGAGCACGATGCTGCCGGCGGCCATGAGGCCCATCGCCCACTTCATGGGGGAGTTGGCTTCGTGGGCGTCGCGGGTTGCCGCAGTCTGCGGACCCAGGAACACAGCGGAGGTGGCCTTGGCGCACACAAACACGGTGCCGAGGCTGGCGATCCAGGCGACGACGCCGGGAATGGCCCAGCCTGCCTGCAGGGCGGCGGCATAGAGCATCCACTTACTGATGAATCCGCTCATGAGCGGAATGCCCGCCATGTTGGCGACGCCGACGAACCAGAAGAGGGTGGTGCGCGGCATGCGCGACGCGAGACCGCCGAGCTGGTTCATGTCGCGGGTGCCGGTGGCGTGCTGCACCGCGCCGGCATTCAAAAACAGGCCGCCCTTGAAGAAGCCATGGTTGAGGCAGTGCAGGAGGCCGGCCATGATTCCGAGCGGCGTGCCGATGCCGATGCCGAGCAGCATGTAGCCGATCTGGCTGACGGTGGAGAAAGCCAGCATGCGCTTGAGGTCGCTCTCAACGAGGGCGTACATGACGCCTACGGCGATGGTGACGGTGGCGATGGCAATGAGGGTGGCGTTCCACGCCGGCAGCCAGGGGCCGAAACTGTGCATGCGCGCGGCCAGGTACACGCCGGCGGTGACATAACAGGCGGCGTGGAGCAGCGAACTGACTGGAGTGGGCGCGGCCATGGCGTCGGGAATCCAGGTGTGCAACGGAACCTGTACGGACTTGGCTACGAGAGAGACGAGCATCAGCAGGAAGATGCTGGTGGAGAAGCTGTGGACGATGGCGGGATCGGTCCAGATGGCCGTGCCTGCGCGCAGATAGAGGATGACGATGGCGGCGAGAAGACCGTAGCCGGCCACGTGGGTCATCAACAGCACCTTGCGCGCGCCGGCCACCGCTTCCGGTTTCTGATACCAGAAACCGACGAGGCTGAAGGAGCACAGGCCGATGATTTCCCAGCACAGGTAGGCGAGGAAGAGATTGGCGGAGTAGACGAGGCCCACAAAGCCGCCGATAAACAGAAGCATTGTCGCGTAAAAGCGCGTGGCGGCGGGATCGTGAGCCATGTAGCCGATGGAATAAAGGAGGACGAGGGCGCCGAGCAGCGTGCCCATGAGCGCAAACAGGGCGCTGAGCGCGTCCACGTGAAGCACGATGGCGAGGGGACCGTCCCACGTTCCCAGAGCTACATCGAAAACGTGTCCCGCGCGAATGGCGGGCAGCAGCGCGGCCACGCTGACGAGAGCCGGCAACGCGCAAGCGAAGGCGACCATGCCTTTGCCGCGGGAGGAAAGAACGCGGGCCAGAGCTATCTGCAGCAGCGCGCCGGCCAAAAGAGCGCCTGGAGCCAGCAGCAGGAGGACGGAATTATTGAGATCCGGCACCAAGATCCCCCATTCTCACCCGATTGCGGTATGGGCCCAAGAAACTGATCCGCGAATGCGACCGCATGGGCACGCTACGCGCGAAACCGGTGGAACCGCCCGGCTTCAGACCGTCTGCGGGTGAGGCGTGGCAGGCAATCTCAAGAGCCGGGCACAACTACAAACAAGTCTGCGTGCGGGCGGCATTCCGCCGGGCAAGCACGTACGCACGCTAGCACCACAGGCCGAGAGGTTTTCGTGACAATCATCACGGCATACAAACATACTCAAGGGGTTTCGCGCGCATCTTTGCGTTTTCTAATGCGAGTTTGTGTTTTTGGAGTGTGCTCGCTGACCGGATTCGTAACGAAATCGGGACCGCCGCTTTGCTGCCCGTCACAGTGCAGTGTGAGCGTGGGCACATCGCAATCGAGAATTCTGACGCAATGTTCCTTGGGCGGTCTGAGACTCCGCCATCGCGGTTGGAGTGTGCGCCGTGATTAGTTCGCCAAGGAGGGCTCATGCAGAGTCCTTTAGAGAATGTTCTGGGCCCACAGGAAAAGCTGGCAATCGAAAACGCAGTGGCTGCGTTTGGAAGCCGCCCCGGCGCGCTGCTGGGGATTCTGGGAAGCGTGCAGCAGGCCAACCCGCGGAAGTATCTTTCGTCGCGGGCGCTTCAGTACATTGCCGACAAAACCGGGCTGCCGCCGGCGCGGATCTACAGCGCGGCGACGTTTTTCGCGCTGTTCAACCTGGATCCACAGGGCGATAACGTGGTGTGCATCTGCCGGGGCACGGCGTGCCACACGCGGAACTCGCGCGACCTGCTGGAAAAGCTGTGCATGGATCTGGGCGTGGCCGGGAACGATGCGCACGCGCTCAGCGAGGCGGACAAGCTGTCAATGACGACGCCGGACGGCAGGTTTACGATTCGCACCGTGGCTTGTTTCGGCCAGTGCGCGCTGGCGCCGGTGGTGGAAATCAATCACCACATCCTCAGCCATGTGAACGAGCGCACGTTGCAGCGCGAGGTAAAGGCGCTGATGCGTGGGAGGGCCTGATGCCGCGGATCCAGGATATTGGCGTCTTCAACGCAGTTCGCGAAGCGGGCACCGCCAAGCTGTTGCCGCCCATTCCGCGCATCACCGTGGGCATGGGAACTTGCGGCCGCGGCAACGGAGCGGAGGAGCTGTTTCACGCTTTTCAGGATGCCATTGGGCGCAGCGGGCAAGAGGTTCTGCTGGCCGGGGTGGGATGCTTCGGAGCATGTTTTCAGGAGCCGCTGGTAACGGTGCGCACTCCGGGCGCGCCGCTGGTGATGCTGCATCGCGTGCGCTCGCAGGACGGAACGCGGATCCTCGAGAGCCTGGGCAGACACAGCCTGCCGCCGGATCTTATCTACTGCAAGATCGAGGAGTGGGACCACATCACGGCGCAGATCCGCTATGGGCAGGGTTATCCGGAAATCGCGCCCTGGAATGCGGTGCCGTTTTTCCATGCGCAGAAAAAGATCGTGCTGCGCAACTGCGGGCTGATTAACCCCGAGGACATTGAAGAGTACATTGCGGCCGGCGGATACCAGGCGCTGTACAAAGTGCTGATCGATGGCCGGCCCGATGCCGTGATTGAGCAGATGAAGGCCTCGCGGCTGCGCGGGCGCGGAGGCGCGGGATTTCCCACCGGCAACAAATGGGATTTTCTGGCGCGCGCGAAGTCCGATGTGAAATTCATTATCTGCAATGCGGATGAAGGCGATCCCGGCGCGTACATGAACCGCAACGAAATCGAGGGCGATCCGTTTGCGCTGCTGGAAGGGATGGTGATCGGCGCCTACGCCACCGGAGGGACGCACGGCATTATTTATGTGCGCGCCGAGTATCCCCTGGCGGTGCGGCGGCTGACCCACGCCATTGAGCAGGCGCGCGAGTACGGGCTGCTGGGCGCGAACATTCTCAATCGCGGTTTCAACTTCGACATTGAGCTGGTGCAGGGCGCCGGGGCGTTTGTGTGCGGGGAAGAGACGGCATTGATTGCATCGCTCGAAGACGCCGCGGGACGGCCGAGGCCGAGGCCGCCGTTTCCCGCGCAGCGCGGGCTGTGGGAGAAGCCGACCAACATTAATAATGTGGAAACCTGGTGCAACGTTGCGCCGATCATCGCGCGCGGGGCCGGGTGGTTTGCTGAAACCGGAAGCGCGAAGAGCCCCGGCACCAAAGTTTTTTCGCTGGTGGGCAAGGTGCAGAACACCGGCCTGGTGGAGTTGCCTTTGGGAACGCCGCTGAAGACGCTGGTGTATGACATTGGCGAGGGCGCGGGCAACGGGCGCAGGGTAAAGGCGGTGCAGAGCGGCGGTCCATCGGGCGGCTGCATCCCGGCGGAGATGTTCGACACGCCGGTGGACTACGAAAGCCTGGCGCAGATTGGCTCCATCATGGGTTCCGGCGGCATGGTGGTGATGGATGAAGACAACTGCATGGTGGATGTGGCGCGCTACTTTGTGGAGTTCACGCACTCGGAGTCATGCGGAAAATGCGTGCCCTGCCGGGTGGGGCTGGACCAGGCGCTGCATGTTCTGAACCAGATAACGAGCGGGAGCGGAACGTTGCATCAGCTCACGCTGCTGGATGAGCTTGCGCGCATGGTGCGCGATACTTCGCTGTGCGGCCTGGGGCAATCCGCGCCCAATCCGGTGCTGACCACGATTCGGCATTTCCGCGAGGAATACGACGATCACATCCTGGCGCATCGTTGCCGTGCGGGCATCTGCCAGGAGCTGGCCATTTCTCCTTGCGAAAACAGTTGCCCATTGCGCATGAACGTCCCGCGTTTTCTTGAGCTGTACCAGGAAGGCCGGGTGGAGGACGCGTTCGTATCGGTGATTCTGGACAACCCGCTGCCCGCTTCCACGGGACGCGTTTGCCAGCATCCGTGCGACAAGCGCTGCCGCCGCCAGGGGTTTGATGAAGTGGTTAACATCCGGGAAGTGCATCGCCTTATTGCGGACACCATTTTCAACAGCGAGAACTTTGAGCGGATTGTGGAGCGGGTGGTGGCGCGCAAATTCGCGCCCACCGGCCACAAGGTCGCCATTGCGGGAGCCGGTCCCACCGGCCTGACGGCTGCGTTCTACCTGGCTCTGCTGGGACACGAGGTGACCATCTTTGAGGAACACGCGGAGGCAGGCGGGATGCTGCGCTACGCGATTCCGGAATACCGGCTGCCGAAGGCGGTATTGCGGCGCGAACTGGAACTGATTGAGCGTCTCGGCGTGAAGTTCATCTTTGGATCCCGTGTAGGCGTGGATGTGACGCTGAACGAGCTGGCGGCGCGCTTTGACGCGGCGTTTCTTTCCATCGGAACGTGGAAGGAGTCGTGGCTTTATTTGCCGGGAACGGAATTGAAGGGAGTGGAGCCGGCACTGCCGTTTCTTGAAGCGGCGTCGGAGGCGAAGACGTTGCTGCAACCCCGGCGAGTGGCGATCATCGGCGGCGGCAACGCTGCCATTGATTCCGCGCGTACGATGCTGCGCATGGGCGCGGCGGTTACGGTTTTCTACCGGCGGGAACGCAAGGATATGCCTGCCATCGACGAGGAGATTCTGGCCGCGGAAGAAGAGGGCGTGCGTTTTGTTTTTCTGGCCGCGCCCCACCGCATCCTCGGCGACGCCAAGGGAGCTGTGAAAGCGCTGGAGATTGTAAAAACGCGGCTGGGAGAATACGACAACTCCGGACGCCGCCGCCCTGTACCCACGGATGAGGTGCAGCGCTTCGATTGCGATGCCGTGATCCTGGCCGTGGGCGAGACCTTCGATCAGGACTTTTGCCGCGCCTCCGGCCTGGAGCTGAAAGACGAAGGCATCATCAAGGTCAATCGCTTCACGCTGGAGACCAGCCGTCCGTTCTTTTATGCCGGCGGCGACGTGATTACCGGGGCCTCGAACGTCTCCAATGCAATGGCCGGCGGCAAACAGGCGGCGCGATCGATCGACGAGCGCCTGATGAATGAGTCGCGCTGGGAGCAGCTCTTCCCCGAACTCGATCCCATCCGCACCGTGCCGGGCGAGCCGAGCCTGAGCCGGCGGCACCATGCGGCCTGGTTGTCCGCGGCCGACCGCATCCGTTCCCAGCAAGAAGTGGTTGGCGGACTGAGCGAAGCAGAAGCGCTGGAAGAATGCCGCAGATGCCTGCGTTGCGATCTGCGCGCCGTATCGGTGGAAGAATGAAGGAGCAAACCGTGGCCACACACATGGTTTCCGCGCGCATTGAAGGGGAACTGGTCGTCGTGAAGGAGGGGACCACCATTCTGGACGCGGCACGCGCGTTTGGCAAATCCATTCCAACCCTGTGCCACCTGGAGGGCCTGACGCCCGCGGGGGCATGCCGGCTATGCATGGTGGAGCTTGCCGGTACGCAGCGCCTTTTGCCCGCTTGCACCACGGTGCTGCAGGAGGGCATGTCAATCCGCACCACTTCCGCCAATCTGACGCTCTACCGGCGCATGGCGGTTGAGCTGCTGCTGGTGGAACGCAACCATACCTGCGCGGTTTGCGCGTCCAACGGCGCCTGCGAGCTGCAGGACCTGGCCCGCTCCCTTGGCGTGACGCACGTTCGCTATTCCTACAGGAATCCGCCGCTCCGCGTGGACATGTCGCATCCCCGGTTTGTGCTGGATCCGAACCGGTGCATTTTGTGTACGCGCTGCGTGCGCGTGTGCGCAGAGATTGAAGGCGCCAACGTGTGGGAGGTTGCGTCGCGGGGCATCACCTCGCACATTGTGAGCGACCTCTCGGCGGAGTGGGGATCGGCGGAGAGTTGCACGGGCTGCGGCAAGTGCGTCCAGGTGTGCCCCACAGGCGCGCTGACGGAGAAAGGAAAGCTGCCTTTCGACATGGACAAAGACAGCGCATTCATCGCGCGCCTTTCGCAGAGAAAGCCCCATCGCGACGCGCACAAGGGCCCTTGACCAGCTAGCCCTCCCGATGCGCTTCGATTGGCGTCGGTGGCTGCGTGCCTTGTGGATAGGATGAGAAGCCCAGCCTTGCCGGCTGGGCTTCTGGATTTGCGTTGAGCCGAATCGCGCTGCCCGGACAGGGTCAGGGCTTGACGCTGATGGTGACGGTCGCGGTGTTCGGGGTGTAATCCGTTGTGTCGGCGGGCGTAAAGGTGACGGAGAGCGTGTTGCTGCCTCCCGGCAGAACCGTCCCCGCTCCCGGCGTGTAGACAAACGTGCCATCCACGGCGGCAGTGGCGTCCAGCTGCACGCTGCTGAGCGCAGTCCCGTATTCAATCGCGCCCGGTTTGAGCCACGTGATCTTGGGGGCCGCGGGGTTCACCTGGAGGGTGACCGATCCTGTCACCGAATTGTAGTTGCTGGTGTTCGAGGGCGTGAAAACCACGCTCAGCGTCTGCACGCCCGCGCCGAGCACCGTCCCCTTGGCCGGCGTGTAGGCGTAGGTGCCGGCTACATTCGCGCCGTTGAAGGTCGCCTGGGCGTCGAGCTGGGCTCCGGTAAGTGCTGTGCCATAAGTGATGGCCGCCGGCGTCGCCCAACTGATGCTCGGCGTCGACGCATTCACCTGGATCGAGACCGAATCCTTGGCGGTGTCGTAATCGGTTGTGTCCGTGGGAGTGAAAGTGGTCTTCAGGGTCTGGGTTCCCGCGGCCAGCACGGCGCCGGCGGCCGGCGAATACGAGAACGTGCCCGGAATCGTCGAGGTGGCGTTGAGTTCCGTGCCATCCAGCGGAGTCCCGTAAGAAATGGGTCCCGGCGCGGTCCAGCTTATGGTGGGCGTCGCCTTGTTCACCGTGATGTTCACGGTGCTGCTGGCGCTTTGGTAGTCAGTCAAGTCAGTGGGAGTGAACGTGACCGAGAGCGTCTGCACCCCACCGGTGAGGATCGCGCCTGCAGCGGGCGAGTACAGGAATGAGCCCGACACTGAAGCGGTTGCGTCGAGTTCCGTGCCGTCCAGCTGCGTTCCATAAGTGATGGCGGCGGGCTTGTTCCAGGTGATCTTCGGCGTGGCCTGGTTCACCTGGAGGGTGACCGATGCGGTCACCGGACCGAATGCCGCGCTGTTGTTCGGCGTGAAAACGACGCTCAGCGTCTGCGCGCCCGCGGTCAGGACGGTTCCTTTGGCCGGTGTATAGGTAAACGTTCCTGCAACCTTTTCACCGTTGTATGCAGCGGTGGCGTCAAGCTGCGTGCCGCTCAGCGCCGTTCCGTAGGTTATGGCCGCCGGTGTGGCCCAGGTAATCGCCGGGGCCGGAAGTTCCGCCGTGGTGGATTGCGTGAGGGTCGCGCCAAGATAAGTGTCCTGCGCCGGCCAGGTCGCAGTCATCATGCAGGTGCCGCTGGACGCGGTGATGGTCACCGTCGTGCCCATGATGCTGCACGCGCCGGTGGCGGTGATCACGGGCGTCGCTCCCGAGTTCGTGGTAGCCGAAACCGGGAAGGTGGAGTATTCCGGAGCCGTTGCCGGCGCGCCGATAAAGGTGACGGTCGGCGCCACTTGCGGCGCAAAGTTCGCCGTGATCGACTGCGGCCCATCCATGGGAACCGTCAGCGGGTTGGTGGTGGAATCGATGGAGCCCGTGAAATTGACGAAGTAATAGCCCGTGTCGGGGGTCGCCGTCACTGTGGCGTCGGTCCCGGCGGTTATGTAGCCTCCGGCGCTGATTGTGCCGCCCGTTCCCGCCGCGGTGGTCAGCAGATAGTTGGTGGCGAACGTGGCCGAGTATTCGGCGGAAGTGGAAGGCGCCACCACGGAATCTGTGTTCGAGGTGGTGCTGTCCTGCCACTGGGTCAGCGTGTACTGCGTGCCTCCCGTCCCTTGCGGCGAAACCACGCTGAGGGTGCAGTTGTTGCCCGGAGTCCAGATCAAAGTGACCGGCGTGGTGTAAGTTCCAGGCGCGCAGCCGCTGCCGGCGGTGGTCACCGCCAGGCCAGAGGGCGATGTGGTGATCGTTGCGCTGCCGGCGGGGAGCGAAGGCGCAAACGAGACACCCTTGAAGTTCGAATCCTGAGGCGCGCTATCGAGCAGCGTGAACGATGTCCCCGGATTGGTGGTGGTGGTAAGCGTATCGCTGATCCCGTAAAGGTAAGTGGGATCGAGATCGTTGATGGTGTAGTTGGTCACGTACAAGTAGGCGGTGCCGCTCGAAACCACGCCGGCCAATCCGTACAGGCCTGTGGACCCCGAAGTGTCGCCGGGGCTGTTGGTGGGGTTCTTCACCAGGCCCAGTCCCTGGTAGAGCGTGTACGCCAGCGACCAGGTGCCGGATCCATTCGACTGGCTGTTAACCCACTTCTGCAGGCCTCCGTCGCCCAGATTGCTGGTGGCGGATGACTGTTTGGGGTTTCCGCTGTCCGTCACGTAGAGGACCGACGGGCTGGCAAAGAAGTAATTCACCGGGCTGATGTTGATCTGCACGCCGGAGTTGAAGGCGTTGCCGTTGCTGCTTGGTCCGCTGGTGATGGTTTCCTTGCCGGTGCCGCCGGTATTGCCCAAACCGGAAATGATATTGGGGCCGGTGGTGTATCCCGTGGGAGGAGCAGTTGGAGTAAACTTGCTGGTCGCCGGTGGCGTACCCAGGGTTCCGATCAGGGAGCGGTTATCGCTCTTGCCCTCGGTGCTGTCGATGGAGATATACAACGTGTTGTTGTAAACCTGGACCATTCGCGTATCCTGCGCGATGTAGGAGCCGGAGTAGCCGGTGGAGACGCAGGTGCTGGTGGGAACCGCGTCACCGCCCGTGATCGCAGTTGGCGCGGTGTTGGGCGCTCCCAGCGGGGTATAGAACACCCCGCCGGTCAGGTCGCAGCCGCTGCCCTGGCCGGAGACATAGGCTGACGTGACGCCATCGACGGTGTAGATGCTTCGCGGGTTATTGGTGTTGAAAACGTTGTAGAGCGCCGTCGCCGAATTCACGTTGCCGTAGGGATCGATTAGCGCAATCACGCGCGGAATCGCTGTGTAGCTTTGTCCGGTCAGGCTTCCGGACTGCGCGAGTGAACCCGAAGGAGCGGCGCCGAAGGGATCGTTTGTGAATCCCGGATAATAGGCGGCGTCGAAGGTCGGCGCGTCGATTCCGTAACCCATCAGGGTCAGGTACTGCCCGGCGCCGGATAGTTGCAGCGTACCCTCAGACGAAGAACCGTATTCCCCGGAAACCGGGAAATTGGCGTTCATTGTCGCCTGCGGCAGAGCCAGAGAATTCAAAAACGAGGCGGTGGACGCGTCGCTCACCGAATATT
The DNA here is from genome assembly GCA_963771195.1 of uncultured Acidobacteriota bacterium. Classification (GTDB taxonomy): domain Bacteria; phylum Acidobacteriota; class Terriglobia; order Terriglobales; family Acidobacteriaceae; genus Telmatobacter. The sequence goes on along the minus strand of CAVYSS010000010.1, from coordinate 14,981 downwards.
GGAACAGGGTGAGCGGGGCAGCCTGGTTGTCTCCATACCCGCCTGCTGAGCTGTTGCCCGCGCCGGTCCCGGTGCCGTTGGCCACCGATGTACAGGTTCCGCCATGGACGCCGCAGCCTTCCACAACAACCACCAAATTGCCCGGGGTGAAGGACGGAGTTTGTTGCGCGAACGCGGCGGTGGCCGTAGCCAAAGCCAGCGCGATTGAAAGGCAAGACGACACGAGAATCCTGCGGCACAGATCAGTCATTGGGGATTTCCTCGGCGGTGATTTCGGGGATGGGGAAAATACTTTCCGGATTATGGGTGCAGGGGGAATTGCGGCGCGTCAAAAAACAGTGAATTCTGCGCGATCGACAGCGGGGGCGTCCGTCGGCATGGCCGCGCCTTCCAGGGCGGAGGTGGACGTGATTGCGCAGCTGCGGCAAGGATGGTGCCGCTCGTTACACTTTCGGTAACAGCTCATTTACGGTACTCCGGTGTGATTCAGGTCACGGAGTTTTCGGTAGAATGAGGTAAGCTATCCCCCATAGCAAGCATAGAAAAGCATGGCCGGGCGACTGCTCCGCTGCGCAAGTTGCACGGGTTTCTGCCTGTACCCACGCATATGCGCCCCGAGGAGACGTCGATGCCAGCTCCGGCTCATCCGCTCGAACCGTTTTTCCATCACGAAGTGACCGCTACGTTCGAGGGCAAGCTGGGCCTCAACGATCCCGAGATCGCTAACTATATTGCCAAGGTTCTGTGCAGTTTTTCTGAGACCGACCGGCTGTTTCTTCGCCAGGGACTGGCCGGCCACACGCGCGAAGAGCTGCGGGATTTGATGCTGGCCTCAGACCCGGTGAACGGGTCGGCGCTGTCGTTTGACGCCGAGCGCGCCATGCGGAAATACATCGGCGATTACGCGCTGTTTGTGGCGGGCATGCTGCCGGAGGCGATCGGCGAGGACCCCAGCAGCCGCGGCAACCGGCCCACCATTGGAGAGCTGATCCGCGCGGGCAAGGAAAGCTACTACATCGTGAGCCAGTTCAACGTGTTCGAGTACAAGAAAGAGGCGGCGATGTTCGCCCGGCTCCACCATCAGTTTGAGCGCTATGTTCTGGGGCTGGCGCTGGTGCGGGAAGAGCTGGGCAAACGGATGGCGCAGGCGCCGCCGCCGGCCTGATACAGTCTCGATCATGCGTAGACTCGCATGGTTGCTGCTGTCGATTGGCTCCATTCCCGCCGCGCAGGCGCAGGCCCCATCCTCTGCGGTCATTCCATCGCCGCCCGTGACCATCCAGGTCGATCTTTCGCGCAACATCGGCGCATTGCCGCCCATCGCCAACTGGTTCGGCTTCGACGAGTCGAATTATGCTTCCATGCCCCGCGGACAGCAATTGCTGCGCGAGCTTCACGACCTGAGTCCCGCGCCCATCTACATCCGCTCGCATCATCTGCTGACCACGGGCAACGGGGTGCCGGAGCTGAAGTGGAGTTCGTCGAACGTCTTCAGAATCGGGCCGGACGGCAAGCCGGTTTACGACTTCACCATCACCGACCGCACCTTCGACGCCTACAAAGAGGCCGGTGTGCGCCCGTTTGTCGAGCTTGGTTTCATGCCCAGGGACCTGGCCGCAAGCGTGCCGGGAATCACCGAGTACCAGCTCCACTATCCCCAGCCGACCATGGGCGGCTCGGTGAACAATCCGCCGCGGGATTATGGCATGTGGCGCGACCTAGTCCGCACCTACGTGGCGCACCTGGTCCAGCGCTACGGCGCCGATGAAGTCCGCACCTGGTATTTCGAGGTCTGGAACGAACCCGACATCATCTACTGGCATGGGACGCGGCAGGAATATTTCAAGCTCTACGACTACGCCGTGGATGGGGTGCGAGCGGCATTGCCCGGCGCAAGCGTGGGCGGGCCCGCCACCACGGGGCCGGCATCAACGAAGGCGGCCGAATATCTTCGCGCTTTTCTTGATCACTGCCGGGACGACGCGAGCGCCGCCAACGGCAAGCCGGTGCCGCTCGACTTCATCTCCTACCACCCCAAGGGGCGAACGCGGCTGGTGGATGGCCACGTCGAGATGGGGCTGGCCGAGGAGCTGCAATCGGTTGAGGCCGGATTCCGGATCGTGGCCGGCTATCCGCGTTTCCGCCATCTGCCCATCATCCTGAGCGAAGCCGATCCCGAGGGCTGCGCCGCGTGTTCGGCCCGGGAGCATCCCGCCGACGCTTACCGCAACGGCCCGCTCTATGCCTCCTACACCGCGGCCGCGCTTAAATCCATGCTAGACCTGGAGGCTGAGGATCAAGTGAATTTGCGCGGCATGGTTACCTGGGCGTTCGAATTCGAGAATGGCAGCTGCTTTGAGGGGCTGCGCACGCTCTCGTCCTGCGGCATCGATAAGCCCATCCTGAATTTCTTTCGCATGGCGGGCCTGATGCAAAGGGAACGGGTGTGGGCGTTGAGTTCCGGCCGCATCGCGCTCCGGCAGCTTGTCGCAACTGGCGCGCGGAGCGCACCCGATATCGACGTGCTGGCGACACGGTCGGCAGACAGCGCGGCGGTTCTGCTGTGGAACTACGACGATGACGATGTGCCCGCCGCGCCGGCGCAGACTGAGATCGCGATCGCCGGCATTCCCGCCGGCACAAAGCGCGTGCTCGTTGAGCGCGAGCGCATCGACGAGACCCACAGCGACGCTTACAAGGTCTGGATGCAAATGGGATCGCCGCAAGAGCCTACGCCCGACCAATTTCAAAAACTGAAAGCCGCCGGGCAGTTGCAGACTCTCACCTCGCCGGAATGGCTTGACGTGCGCGATGGGAAAATTCTAGTAAGCGACCAGCTTCCACGCCAGTCAGTGGAATTGCTGCGGCTATCGTGGTGAGATGGCGCGGATTGGCAGAGGCCGCTTTGTGGTGCAAGCGGCAATTGCCGGATGACCCGGCTTTTGCACTCTTGCTGCGACACTGCTAACTATCTGGCCCCACCCCTCTTTGACCCACACAACATATCCGATAATCTCTTGTTCAAATCTTGATAGAAGGAGCCGCAGAAAGCCTTGCATCAGGGCTTTCCGCGCGGCACGGGCTGTGGCTGGCTTCGCTCCGGCTGCGCGCAACGGGCAGCTAGCCACCGCCTGCAAGCTGACGGGACCCTGCGCGCACAGTAGCGAGCGCCTTCCTTGATTGCGCTCGCCGGAGGCCACCATGCAGCCGGTCAATAATCCCCTCGAACAGTTCTTCCATCACGCCGTGCGCAACAGCTACGAGGGCAAGCTGGGACTGAACGATCCGGATGTGACCAGCTACGTGGCCCGCGTGCTGTGCGAGTTTTCGCGCTCCGACAAGCTTTACCGCGTGCGCGACGAGCAGGGCCGCCCGGTGGCGGATCTTGAGGCCATGATTGCCGCCGCCGATCCGGTGAACGGCACGGCGCCTTCGTTCGACGCCGAGCGCCTGATGCGCAAGCACATCGGCGACTACGCGCTGTTTGTCGGCGGCATGTACCCCCAGGCGGTCGAGCCCGGGGGCCGGCGCCGGCGTCTTCCTTCGCTGCAGGAGCTGGTGCACGCCGGCAAGGAGAGCTACTACATCGTGAGCCAGTTCAACCTGTTCGAGTATGAGCAGGAGGCGCCGCTGTTTGGCCGGCTCAGCGACTGGTTCGAGCGCTGCATCCTCGGCCTGACGCTGGTTCGCGACGAGCTCCAGCGCAAACGCGCCCTGCCCCCGCCGCCGCAATAGCGTTCAGTGACCGGCGATCAGTGGTCAGTGCCAAGGCGTATGGCCGGATGACGGACTGAGCACTGACCACTGTCTCTATTCCGACCACACCGCCAGCACATTGCCGCAGCCGTCGGAAAAATGGAACCGCCGCCCGCCGGAAAATTCGAAGGTGGGCACTACGATCGCGCCGCCCGCAGCAACCACCGCGTCTTCGGTGGCCTTCAGGTTGGCAGAGTAAAGCACGATCAGCGGTGCGCCTTTCTCGCTCCTTGGCTCGCCTTTCATGAAGCCGCCGTTGGTCCCGGCCGAGGCCGCGTCGAAGCTGATGTAGTCCGGGCCGTAGTCCTGGAAGTTCCAGCCAAAAACACTGCCGTAGAACCTCTTCGCCCGCGCAATGTCGGAGGTGGTGAATTCGATGTAGCTGATGGCGTGATGCTGCGCCGGTGCGCTCATGGTTTCTCTCCTTGGTGTTGTGGTGGAAGCGTGGAAGGCGGGCGCGGCGCCTCGGTAACTGGCGCAGGCACACCTCCCCGGTGTGCTCCTGTCGCCTCCATCCGCAATCCTCCAGGAGCGGAAGACTGCAGGTAGAGTCCGCCGATTCCTTGCCGCAAGCGGACTGCCGAGGTACGCAAAGAGCGTAGCAGAAAACGGCATTTCCTCGCCAGACAAAACTCATTCGATTGCGCCTGTCGTCGTGACTGGTTTCCGGCGGAGCGGGTTCCGTCGCGAACCTGTAATCTGTTTCTTCGCGCAAGTCGTCCCGCGGAGGACCCAATGAACGTTCTGTTTATCGGGGGCACCGGAAACATCAGCACCGCCTGCACCCGTCTGGCGGTGGAACGCGGCATGGAGCTGACTCTGCTGCGCCGCGGCCAGCGAGCCGCAATCATTCCCGACTCGGTGGACGCCATCACCGCCGATATTGCCGATGAGGCCGCGGTGGCGCAGGCGCTCGGCAGCCGGCAATTCGACGCCGTGGTCGACTGGATCGCCTTTACCCCGGACCAGATCGAGCGCGACATCCGTCTCTTCCGCGACCGCACCCGGCAGTACATTTTCATCAGCTCGGCCAGCGCCTATCAGCGTCCGGTGGCTCACTACCTCATCACCGAGTCGACGCCGCTCGAGAATCCTTACTGGCAATACTCCCGCGACAAAATCGCCTGCGAAGAACGCCTGATGCGGGAGCACCGCAAAAGCGGATTTCCCGTCACCATCGTTCGCCCCTCGCTCACCTACGGCGACACCCAGATCGTGCTCGCGGTGAATAGCTGGCAGAAGTCCTACACCGCGGTGGACCGCATGCGGCGCGGCAAAAAAGTGATTGTTCCCGGCGACGGTTCCTCGCTCTGGGTGGTCACCCACAACAGCGATTTCGCTCAAGGACTGGTGGGCCTGCTGGGGCAAAGCCAGGCCATCGGCGAAGCGTTTCACATCACCAGCGATGAAGTCCTGACCTGGGACCAGATCTACACTCTCACCGCGCACGCCGCGGGCGTGGAGCCGCAGCTGGTTCACATCGCGTCCGATTTCCTGGGCGCATGCCAGCCCAATCTCGTCGGCAGTCTCACCGGCGATAAAGCCTCAAGCGTGGTTTTCGATAACAGCAAAATCAAGCGCTTTGTCCCCGGTTTCAGCGCCCGCGTTCCATTTGCCGAGGGCATCGCGCAGACGATTGCCTGGTTCGATGCCGACCCCAGCCGCCGCATCATCGACGAAGAGGCGAACGCGGCATGGGACAAAATCATCGCCGGCCATGAGATGGGCCTCGAAGATGCAGCGCGGTGCTTGCGCGCGTAAGGGGCCGTGCCCTTTCAAAACATCCCATCCGAGCCGATACCTTGACTATCTACAACGATTGTTGTAGATAATCTAGGTATGGGTAAACCAAGCGATCTCGTCCAGGGCACGCTCGACCTCCTCATCCTCAGGACGCTGGCCAACGAGCCGATGCACGGCTGGGCCATTGGCAAGCGCATCCAGCAGGTTTCCAAAGAGGTCCTCCAGGTGCAGCAGGGCTCGCTCTATCCGGCGCTGCACCGGCTGGAACAGCAGGGTTGGATCCGGGGGAAGTGGAAAGAGAGCGAAAGCGGACGCGAGGTAAAACATTATGCTCTGACCGCGGCCGGACGGCGCTGGATGGAGGCCGAACAGGCCAACTGGAGCCGGCTCTCGGCGGCCATCGACCTGGTTCTTGAAGGCGCGTAAACTCCCGGGGCTGCGAGTAAGCGCAAGCCGCACGCATCTTATTTGAAGGAGCCCATCATGCACGCTCTCAACCGTTTTTGGATGCGCATCCGCATGCTGTTCACGCGCCGCCGCGCCGCCGCGCAGCTCGATGACGAGCTGGCCTTCCATCTCGAGCGCCAAATCGCGGAGAACCGCGCCGCCGGCATGAGCCCCGAAGATGCGCGCACCGCCGCGCTGCGCCTCTTCGGCAATCCGGCCGTGCTTCGCGACCGGGCGCGCGCCACCTGGAGTTGGTCCAGCGCCGAGTCCTTCCTGCGCGACCTGCGCTACTCCGCGCGCACCTTGCGCCGCACCCCGGGCTTCACGCTCATCGCCATTCTGGTCATGGCTCTCGGCATCGGCGCCAACGTGGCGCTGTTCACCGTGGTGCGCAGCGTGCTGCTGCGGCCCCTGCCGTTCCATGACCCCAACCGGCTGATGATGGTCTACGAGAGCGGCCTGCGCGACACCGATCCGCCCGGCTACAACGTTGTTGCCGGCGGCATCTACAACGAATGGAGGCAGCACGGCCGCTCCTTTGAGAGCCTCGCCCTTATGCAGGATGCGCAGTTTGCGCTCTCCGGCTCCGGCGGACAACTGCCCGAGAACCTCGATGGCGCCCAGATCTCGTGGAATCTCTTCACCACTCTCGGCGTAAAGCCAGCCCTGGGCCGCGATTTCACCGCCGCCGACGACACTCCCTCCTCCAACTTCACTGCCATCCTGAGCTGGAGTTTCTTCAAGCGCCGCTTCGGCGCCGATCCCGCAATTGTGACCCAGACGATTTCGATCGACGCCAAGCCCTACACCGTCATCGGCGTCATGCCGGAGGGTTTCGCCTTTCCTGAACCCGAAACGCAAATCTGGACCGCGGTCTACCGCGACAAGCCGGCAAAGTTGATGGCCATGTACGACAGTCACATGTTCCGCGTAGTTGGCCGCCTCAAGCCTGGCGTGACCGAGGCGCAGGCGCGTGCTGACCTGACCGTGATATCGCGTCAGATCCACAATGCGCATCCCGACGATCCGTTCATCATGCACAATGCCAACGTCCGGCCGCTGCTGGAGCACATGGTCGGCGATCTCCGCCGCCCGCTCTTCGTGCTGCTGGCCGCCACCGGATGCGTGCTGCTCATCGCCTGCCTCAACGTGGCCAACCTGCTCATCGCTCGCACCGCCGCCCGCCGCAAAGAGTTGGCCATCCGCACCGCAATGGGCGGCGGTTGGCTGCGCCTGCTGCGCGAGCGTCTCATGGAATCGCTGCTCCTCTCGGGAGCCGGCGGCGCATTCGGCTTGCTTCTCGCCGCCGCCGCGCTCCAGTGGCTGCTGCGCGAGCGCCACGACATGGCCCGCGTCAACGCCATCCACATCGACTGGATCGTAGCTCTATTCACCGTCGGCGTCATCGCTCTCTGCGCGCTCTTCGCCGGGCTCATCTCCGCGCTCAGCGCCGGCGACCGCAACATCCTCACCACGCTGCACGAGTCCTCGCGCGCGCACTCCGGCGGCGCCGCGCGCACCCGCCTCCGCCGCACCCTGCTGGTCTTCGAAGTCGGACTCACCGTGATGCTCCTCATCGGCGCGGGTCTGTTGCTGAAGAGCTACGAGCATATGCGCTCCGCGGACATGGGCTGTGCCACCGACAACGTGCTCACCATGCGCATCGGCCTTCCCGGCGCGCGCTACAAGACACCTGGGCCCGCGCCGGCGGATTTCTTCCGCACGCTGCTCGAGCGCGTTCGCGCGCTGCCCGGCGTGGAAGCCGCGGGCCTGGCCACAGCCGTTCCGGGACAGGGCTACTGGGAAGACGAAGGATTCACCATCGTGGAACATCCGCCGCTGCCGCAGGGCACTGGCACATTCGCGATCACCCGCACTGCCGATCCGGGCTACTTCGCAGCGATGGGAATTCCGCTCCTGCGCGGCAATACCTTCTCCCCGGGCCTGCGCCTCGATCAGGCCAACGAAACCGTCATCAGCGACAGCTTTGTCAAAAAATATTTTCCCGGCGAAGATCCGCTGGGCAAGCACATCAAGGAAGGCGGCGGCAAGGTCTACACCATCGTGGGAGTGGTGGGCGATACGCGCTATGACATCGGCGAACTGCCGCAGGCGATGAAGTATTTCCCCTACAACGAAGGCAAGGAGAATTACGGAACGCTTGTCATCCGCTCCAATCGCGACGTGGAACAGCTCGCAGTTCCCATCCAGCAGGTCCTCCAGGGCATGGACCATGACGTCCCCGTCGCCGACATCCTCACAATGAATCAACTGCTCGGCAAGTCCATGCTCGACCAGAGCTTCAACACCACGCTGCTGGTCGGTTTCGGCGCGCTCTCACTGCTGCTCGCCGCGGTCGGCCTCTTCGGCGTGCTCTCCTACGTGGTCGCGCAGCGCACCGCGGAGATCGGCATCCGAATGGCGCTGGGCGCACCGCGCTCCGGAGTGCTCGGCCGCATTCTGCTCGACGGCCTTCGTCCCGCCGCCCTCGGCCTGGTGCTCGGCCTGGCCGCCGCAGCCGAAGCCGCGCGCGTCCTCCGCGACATGCTTTACGAAACCCGCCCGCTCGATCCGTGGGTGTTCGCCGCCGTGGCCGCGTTGCTGCTGGCCGTCGCCGCCATCGCCTGCCTGCTCCCGGCCTGGCGCGCCTCGCGCGTCGATCCCATGCAGGCTCTCCGCACGGAATAACTCTTAGAAAACAAGGGCGCGGATCTTGTCCGCGCCCTTGTTTTCTTGGCCCCTTGTTCCCTTGTTCCCTCGGTCCCTGCCTTATTGCGTCGATCTGCGGATGTCCTTCGTAACTTCCCGCATGGCCGGTCAACCGCCCGAAATGACAGGAATCGACAGGTCGGCGGCGGAGGGAGCAGGGACCTTCAGGCCCCTGAATAGCTCTTGCGATGGAAATGGCTTTAGCCACGGGCCTTTCGTTTATGCTTCTCAGGTGCGATTGGCGCCGCAAGAAACTCGTACCTACTTCGTGACCGCGGTAAAGGCGCAACGCCGAAGCCTTTTTCAGGTGACGGCCAACGCGGAGCTCCTTCAGCGAATCATCCTCGATTACCGTAGCCAGGGAAGATTCCTCCTGCACGCATTCGTCATCATGCCTGAACATTTTCATGCCCTGATCACCCCGGCTCCGGAAGTTTCGCCTGAAAAGAGCATGCAGTTTATCAAGGGCGGCTTTTCTTTTCGATTGAAGAGCAAGCTGGACGTGTGGATGCGGAGTTTCAATGAGACGCAAATCATGACCAAAGAAAAGTTCGTCCGGTGTTCGCTGTGTATCGAGAACAACCCGGTCCGACGGAGGCTCGCTTTAACGCCGGAAATATATCCCTTCAGTTCGGCCGTGGGTGGGCCGTTTGACGCCATGCCTACGCATTTTGCGGGGAAATGAGGCCGGGCCTGAAGGCCACTCATCCGGCTGCTGCGTTCAGGGGCCTTCACAGGCTGCGGAAAAACTAGTGTTTCCTTGCTCGGTTGCGCCTGGGTGAAATTTTTGGTGACTTTTGTCTTGCGCTACTGCTGAGTTTCTGTTGTTGTCTTGCCCCTGCAAGCCGCTTTCATCGGCCTGCAGACGCACCTCGGCCCTAACCGGCCAGCGCCGCAGTCGGGATCAGTCGTCGCATTCGCACCAGGTTATAAGCCGTTATCGCCAGCCGATAGAACCAATCCACTCGCTTCAGCCCGCGCAACTTCACCTGGCGCAGTCCCGCGCTTAACTTGGCCCAGCCGAAAACTCGCTCGATCAGCTTGCGCTTCCGCTGACTGATCGCACTTCGCACATCGGATCGCTCCTCCGGGCGCAGGCGATTCTTCTGCAGATTCCCCTTCACATACTCGCTGACGTGCGGCGCCACTTTGCGCTTGCGCAGCGCTTCGACGAACCGCTCCTGCTGGTAACCCGTATCCGCGCCCAGCGTGATCGCCTGCTCCTCTGCCGCTCCGGCCGCCGCACCCAGCGCCCGGTCCAGCATCTGGATCCCCGCCTGAGCTTCGGCATCGGCTGCCGCCAGAGTGGCCTCGGCAGCCACCACCAACCCGTTGCGGTTCTCCGTCAACGCGTGGCCCTGATAAGACGGCACCGACTTGTCCGCCGTCGCCTTCTTGTATAAACGCGCATCCGGGTCGGTCTTCGATTCCACCTTGTCGCGCAGCAGCACTTCGCCACCCCAGCCCGAGCCTGCTCCCGGAGACGGCGGATCGGACTTATCCTCGAAGCTGCGCGCCGAGGCCCAGGCTTGAATCAGCGTCCCGTCCACGGTGAAATGCTCCTCGCTCAACAGATCGTGCGCCCGCGCCTCCACCAGCACCGACTCCAGTAGCTGCTGGCTCACCACGCCGCCAATCAGCCGCTCCCGGTTCTTGGTGAACACCGTCACGTCCCACACCGGGTCGTCCATCTCAAGACCAACAAACCAGCGGAACAGCAGGTTGTAGTTCAGCTGCTCCATCAATTGACGCTCCGAACGAATCGAGTACAAAACCATCAGCAACGACGATCGCAACAACCGCTCCGGCGCTATCGATGGGCGACCGGTAGTCGAATAAAGCTCGTCCAGCTGCGCATCCATCCGTGCCAAAGCCCGGTCCACCATCGCCCGTATCTGCCGCGCCGGATGACCAGCCGGAATCCGTTGTGCCATCGTCACGTAGCTATACATCGCCGACTGCTTCTCATCGTCTCCACGCATGTCTCTTTACTAACCCAAATTGCTGTGCAGAAAAAGTACCTACAAAGAGACTTTTTCCGCAGCCTGTTCAGGCCCCTGCTCCCTCCAAAATGACCCGGGCCTTGTGTCGATCCAGTAATTGACGGTTCGCCAGTGATGCGACCACGACGTCATTTTTCGGTAGCGCAAACGGCGTTTACGGGGATTGATTCAAAAATCGGGCAACTTCCGATTAGGCGGTTATTCGACAGGAACTGCGCTATTCACTGCCAGAAAGGCATCTACTTCTTTTGCGGACTCTCCTCTTTCACTACGGCGGGATCATCAATGACAGAGAATAGTGCAACTGCTCTCCCATTTTGCTCCATGTTTTCATGTTCCATATATGGCTTCAATTTGATTGTGTCGGTTATGCCCTTTTCAGTGACAATTTGGTAATACATGAATCGATTTATTTCTTTTGTCTTGCCTTTCACCTCTGCCAGCGTTTTCCCTGCTCTGTCTTTAACTACGAGCTTTGCATCAGAGCCACCTAACAGCGGCGAGTAGAGATTTAACGTTACTGACACCTCTGTACGTGAGACGCCAGGCGGCAGTGTTATTGATTTAGGCAGTCTTGACCCATTCGCTAAGGTAAAGCTTGACTCAACGCATCCTGTTATCGCACAAGCACAAATAAATGCAGCGAAGACGAGCGCAAATCGTTCAAGGCACCGATAGACCTTCATGTGGTTTATTGTTCTGCTTGCTCGCCGGGTAATGTGCGCCGATTGTGACACTTCCTAAACTCCCACACCCGCTCTGGCCCTATCGTGGCCGATGCGGAACATTCGGACGGGCCGTTCGAACCGGCTCCAGCGCCCAAGCTTCAGCATGGGCGGTGATTCGACCGCAATCGCGATCACGGAGTCCAAAACGCCCACATCACGCTCATGAGCCGCGTACACACAGCGCGCGCATGAAGGAAGAGGAGTAGGGGAACCCACTTGGTTCATTATCCGACCTTCCTTCGTTGAAGTCGTAGTACCAGTCGTAACCCGAAGGATGCCCGCGATCATCTTTCCGGCGCTCACTGCTCCACTCATTACCGGAAAGGAATAGATTGCCCTTCACGTGCCAGGTATCGGGACTTTCTTTGCCCGGACCAGCTAATCCTGGAGAATTGGCATTACGGTCGTAGATCGCCCCCAACTCAGCAAGTGTCGCCAGCCTCCAGTCCGAGTAACCGGCCAACCGGAGATCGCGGCAGTACTTCGCCGCACCCTTCCAGCTCACGTCTCTACCGTTGTCCCTACCAGCCCACGTCAGAGCCGTGGACGGGTCGGTCCAGATTGCTTGCGCCTTTGTCTCCTGTGCCACCATGTTTTGCGACGAGGATTGAGCGCCGAAAATTGTGGCGAGAATCAATAGAACGATGGCGGATTTCATGCTCGTAAGAGTATTCCAAACCCGCGACTCACCGGCAGAAGATGTGACACTTTCGAAGCTGTCGCTATGAGAGTTCAGGAGTTCTGGGTCTATTGTGGGCAAACCGGAAGTTACCCCGAAATTTGGATCAGTGCTGCGAGGTCGGCCCGCGTTGAGAAAACAGGCGAGTCAAGCACGCTCCACGGCTGCATCGAGTGACGAAAGTCGCTGCGATGGGATCGCGTGGCCGCTATTCTCAAAGCATCGGGCGCGCGGGCAATGAAGCGCGGCGCGCGTCCGGTACTCGAGAGGGCCAGCCATGCAAACAGTCGCGCAGGCAGTTGGGGCAAAGGCATCGAATCGCGGCAAGGTCTATCTTCCCCGCGAGCACGGGGCCACGGCGATGCTGCTCACGCCGATTGTCAGCGTCGCCATCCTGGCGCGGAGCTGGCATTGGAGCGAGCTGGCCGTACTCGCGGCTGCGTTTGCCGCCATGGCCGCAAAGGACCCTGCTGTTCTGCTCGTGCGGCAGCGCCTTGTGTGGAAGCAAAGAAGTCCCGAGCTGCCCGCCGCCGCGCGCTGGTTTACGGGCTGGAGCGTGGTGCTGATCTCGAGCGTCGCGTTCCTGCTGGCGACCTGGCCTCTCAAAGCCTTTCTGGCCATGGGCGCGGGCATCGCGGCATTTGGCTTGGTTACTGTCTTCGTCAACGTGAAGAATCGCCAGCGCTCCACGTTGTTCCAGATTTTGAGCGCCGCTGCGCTGACCTCGACCGCGCTCGCGACATGCATCGCCGCCACCGGGTCGATTGCGCCCTGGTGCTGGTGGTTTTGGGCTTTGATCGCGATGCAGGCGAGCGCGGGAATCCTGGTGGTGCATGCGCGCCTCGATGCCCGGATTGCGCAACGCAAGTCCATCGCCGGTAGCCTGCAATTTCGCCGCGCGGCCCAGGCCGCCGTGGTACTGCTCCTGTCCGCAGCCCTGGCCGCAGCCATCCTCAAGAATGCCTGGATCGCGCTGGCCCTCGCCCTGGCCGCCCTTGGCTACGCCTACGACCTGATGCGGCAGAAACGCCCTGTTTCCCTGCAGATGCCCCTGAAGACGGTTGGCTTGCAGGCTCTTACCCTGTCGATCCTCTATTCCGGTCTGCTCATCGCCGGCCTCTGGAAATAGAAGAGGCCCAATTGCCTTTTTGCTTTTGCCTTTGCCTTTGCTTTTCTTTCTGTCATTCCCCCGCCGCGGCGGGGAATCTGCTTCTGAAAGCCCGCGCTAGGACTTCCGCGCAGCGATAGTTGTTGCAACGAATATCGTCTCCGCGAATCCAATAAGGTGCACACTGGCCTTACCAGGTCCAAAGGAGTTCAACTCATGTCCCTTCGCCCCGTTCGCGAGATTCTTTCCACCAAACCCACCATCGAAGGCGCCGGCGTCAAGCTCCAGCGCGCCTTTGGATTCGGCAAAACAAAGGACTTCGACCCCTTCCTCCTCCTCGACGACTTCCGCAACGACAACCCCGCCGACTACCTGGCCGGCTTTCCCTGGCACCCCCACCGCGGCATCGAAACCATTACGCTGGTTTTGGCTGGGGAGGTGGCGCATGGAGACTCGCTGGGCAACAAAGGCCTTATGAATGCTGGAGATGTGCAATGGATGACGGCGGGAAGCGGCATCCTACACCAGGAAATGCCTAAAGGGGATGAACTTGGGCGGATGCACGGGTTCCAGCTGTGGGCGAACCTGCCGGCGAGCCTGAAGATGACCGATCCGCGGTACCAGGACATTCCGGCGAGCGCGATTCCCGAGGTTACGGAAGACGATGGAACCCGGGCGCGGATCATCTGCGGGGAGTTCTGGGGCAAGCGGGGGCCGGTGGAGGGCGTGGCGGCAGGACAATTTGGAATCGACGCGCGCTACGTGGATATCAGCGTGCCGCCGGGCAGGAAGAAACGGATCCAGATGGAGACGACGCGCAACGCCTTTGCCTACGTCTTTGCCGGAGCGGGAACGTTCCGCGATGCCAGCGACCCGCAGGCGGTGCTGACCGAGAGCGGCGCGGACCCGAATGCGGCGCCGGTCTATGACGCCAGGAACCATTCGCTGGTGCTGTTCGACCGCGGCGACGAGATTGTGGTCGAGGCGGGTCCGGAGGGGATTCGCTTCCTGCTGGTGAGCGGCAAGCCGCTGGAGGAACCGGTGGCGTGGTACGGGCCCATCGTGATGAACACGCAGGCTGAGTTGCAGACGGCCATGCGCGAGCTGCAGTCGGGGACGTTCATCAAGCACAGGTGAAGGGCGGGGACGAGGGACTAGGGACGAGGGACCAGGGACTATCCCCTGACCCCTGATCCCTGGACCTTGTACACTGGCACTTATGCTGCACGCTTGGGCTGAGGCTGTGGAGGTTGTAACCACGGTGCTGGCCGTGGCGGGCATGGGGTATTACGTGGCGGCCTTGCTGGCCGCCTTTGTGTTTCTGGGGCAACGGAGGGCGCGGGCGGCGGGGGCGCGGCCGGGCGTGAGCATCCTGAAGTCGCTGAAAGGGCTGGACCCGGGGATGCTGGAGGCGTTCCGGACCCATTGCCGGCAGGATTACGCGGGCGACTACGAACTGGTGTTTGGGGTGGGGTCAAAGCATGATCCGGCGGCGGCGGCGGTGCGGGAGTTGCAGCGGGAGTTTCCGGAGCGGGAGATCCGGCTGCTGGAGTGCCCGGAGCGGCTGGGGACGAACGGGAAAGTGAGCACGCTGATCCAGCTTGAACCGCACGCGCGGTACGAGTACCTGCTGATCAATGATTCCGACATCACGGTGGGGCCGCATTATTTGGAGCGGGTCATCGCCGAATTTCAGGGTCAGGGACAAAGGGACAAAGGGACAAAGGGATCTCGGCCGGTGGGGTTGGTTACGGCGCTTTATCGCGGGCGGATGCACGGGACTTTGGGGTCGCGGATGGAATCGCTGG
>CAVYSS010000009.1:0-161540 GCA_963771195.1 uncultured Acidobacteriota bacterium | reverse complement strand
GCTGTATCTGGAGCGCCCCGCGACGCAAGGGTGCGCAGTTGCATGCTCTCTGGCGGGGCGCTTCGGATACAGCGACTTGAAGGAAGCCGCCCCACTTAAGCCTATGTACTTTGCATCGGTCTGAGCGGGTGCAGAGGGATCAGGAACCGACTGAGTCGGCTGGGATGCGATGGCATGAAGGCCGGATGGAGCGGCACTGTGGCTCGCCGAGGGGTGATTTGGAGGCGGGAGAGGCTGGCATCGGAGGGGTCTTGCCGAGATGAGCCAAGGATCCGCGTGCGCGCCGGAGCACGGTCAAAGGCCGAGGATGTGGATAGAGATTCATGCGGCGCACCGGTCTGATTGAGGTGGCGAGCGAAGCAGGAGTTGCGCGGCGGAGAGCCGTTCGACGACGCGCATGGTTGCGCCGCAGACTGGGCAGTTCCAGAGTGAGCGGGTCCGATCGGTGGACGGTGATGCCGGCGCAGGTATGTTTTGCTGTTCATCGAGCAGCCGCAGGCACAGCGGCAGGAGCGCAGCGCGGTTGCGGTTGGCCAGGAACCCGAAGTTGCGGATGCGCACGAATCCCGGCGGCAGCAGGTGAAGCAGGAAGCGGCGCAGGAACTCGTCGATAGCCAGGGTCATGAGCCGTTTCTTGTTGCCGTGCGCGGAATCGCGCCAGCGGAAGGTGACGTTGCCATCGGCGAGAGCGAGCAGCCTGGAGTTGGAGATGGCGACGCGATGGGTGTAAGCCCCGAGATAGCGCAGTACATGTTGCGGGCCGCCAAAAGGCGGCTTGGAGTAAACGACCCAGTCGTGGCGGAACAGTACCCGCAGCCATCGAGCGAACGCGCGCGGCTCGGCGAGTGGCACCAGGCTGCCGTGGAACTGGAACTCGCCGCGAAGGAAGGCGCTGCGGACTCCGGCGACGAACTTGCCGCGGAAGACACGGCTGAGCACGCCGATGGGCAGGAAGAAGGAACTCCGGGCGGAGATCCAACTGGAGTGATCCGGTGCCAGGCCACCGGCTGCAACTACGCAGTGGATGTGCGGATGAAACTGCAAGCGCTGGTTCCAGCTGTGGAGCACGCTGAAGAAACCGATCTCGGCACCGAGACGCCGTGGATCACGAGCTACTTCAAGCAGAGTCTCAGCGCTGGCGTGGAAGAGCAGGTTGTAGATGAGCCGCTTGTTCTGTAATGCGAGCGGAGCCAGTTCCCGCGGCAGAGTGAAGACCGCATGGACATAGCGAGTGGGCAGCAGTTCCCCTTCGCGCGCCTGGAGCCAGCGCCGGCGCGCGTTGCCCGGCACCGCGTGCAGTGCCTGTTTCTGCACGAGTTGTAGGAGATCCTGGTCGTGTGTCCGCAGCCGGTGCAGCGATCGCGATGCCCGCCCAGCGCGGCGGTGCGGCAGCGCACGATGGCCAGCAGCACCTTCCGGTGTTGCCAGTTGATCCACTTGCGGCTGTGATCCACAAATGCCTGTCCCGCACAGCGAACAATGTCGGCCATCTCCACCAGAGGCCGGTTCTTCAACTGTGCTTGCGTCCTCCCTGTCGAGAGAAGGTGAGCGCATCAAGGGGGCTGGCGGTCGCGCTGAGATGGCGTTGGGACAGGTGCAGATAGATGGTCGTTACTTCGAGGTCGCGATGGCCGAGCAGGATCTGGATGGTGCGCAGGTCGGCCCCGGCTTCAAGAAGATGGGTCGCGAAACAATGGCGCAAAGTGTGGGGATGAATGCGCCTGTTGTCGAGGCCGGCGCGTTCGGCGGCGATCTGGCAGGCAGACCATAGGACCTTGGTGGTGACAGGGTAACTTGCCGTGTGCCAGCGGTTGCCGGGGAATAGCCACTCCCTGGGCTTGCGCCGCAGTCCGCGCCAGTAGACGCGCAGTTCTTCGAGCAGCTTCGGGCTGAGCATGACATCGCGGTCCTTGCCACCCTTGCCCTCGTGGATGTGAACCACCATCCGCTGGCTGTCGATATCGCTGACCTTGAGGCGGGCCGCTTCTGCGCGGCGTGCGCCGGTGGCATAAAGCGTCATCAGCAGGATGCGATGAAAAGGGGTATCGGCCGCGTCGATCAGTCGCGCGACTTCTTCCTGACTGAGCACCCCGGGAAGGTGACGCAACTTCTTCGGATAGGGCGTTTCGGCGATGCTCCAGTTGCGCTTAAGCACGTGAATGTAGAAAAAGCGCAGCGACGCCAGCCGCAGGATCACCGTGTTCGGGCTGAACTTGAACTGGGTGAACAGGGCTGCCTGGTACTTGCGAATCTCTTCAGGGCCAAGCTGATCGGGCCGGCGATGAAAGTAGCGGCTGAAGTGCTCAACACCGTGCAGGTATGTGCGGATGGTAGTAGCGGCGAAGTTGCGCCGATGCAACTCCTCAAGCATGAGCTGACGTAGTTGGTTCACAGAGAATCCTCCTTCTCTGCGTCCCAAACTACCCCGGCAGCCACAACGGCCGGCTCAGCCGCACGCGGATGCGTCCGCCGCCGCAGCGGCTTCGTTCATGGGTGTTTGTCGGGACCGATCCTTCTGGACCGCGGGCTTCTTGCTGCGAATTGAGGTTCGCAGTCTCCCCGGTCCCTCCGCCGCGGCGGACGAGGGACCGGGGGCACCCTCACCGTTGTCTGGAAAGGGCGCTGAGACCGGGGCCACCGGCGGACATATTGGTTCGCAGCCGAAAGGCAAAACGGGAGCCCCGGCTTGGTACAATGCTTGTACAATCCAGAACTGCTCATTTAGGGGCACCGCCACCTGGCCTGACATTCACAGCCCCGTCGCTTCAATCGGCGCCGGAGGACCAAATGGAACCGTCGACAGATGAGTTCGTGGTCCATCGATCCCTCCCACGATATGGGCTTGCCGTTCTTTCTGTCGGCATCGCCTTGGGCGTGGCGCTACTCCTTGAGCACTTCCAATTTCGGGCTCCTGCGACGCTTTTGCTGCTTTTGGCTGTGGCGATCGCTTCCTGGTATGGAGGGCGCGGCCCCGGCGTTATGGCGGCCATTCTTTCCACCGTTGCCTGCTACTGGTACTTCGTGGAGCCAGTCCGCACCATTTACATTTATTGGTCCGACATCCCGAACTTCGTCACTTTTGTGGCACTCGCTGTGCTGTTGTCGTGGTTCGGTGCGGTCCGGCGCCGCGCGGAGGCCGGTCTGCGCGAGCGCGCGGCTCTCCTCGATCTCACCCACGACACCGTCTTTGTCATGGATATGGACGGGGTGATCAAGTACTGGAATCGCGGCGCCGAGGACCGCTACGGCTGGCCGCGTGAGGAAGCAGTGGGCAGATTCGTTCACAGCCTGCTGGAGACGGTTTTCCCGGCCCCGCTTGAGGATCTGAAAGCTGAATTAACCCGTACGGGCCGCTGGGAAGGCGAGCTGCGTCACACCAGGAAAGACGGAACCCAGTTGGTGGTGGCCAGCCGCTGGTCGTTGGAGCGAGATGGCCGCGGTGCGCCCCTTGCCATCCTGGAGACCAACAACGACATCTCCGAGCGCAAGCGCGCTGAGGACGCGTTGCGCCGTTTAAATCGCGAACTGCGAGCGATCAGCAACTGCAACCAGACCCTCCTCCGTGCCACCGATGAGCAGAGCTTGCTCGATACAATCTGCCGGATTGTCTGCGAAGAGGCTGGCTACCGGATGGCCTTTGTGGCCTTCGCCGAGCACGACGAGGCCAAAAGCATGCGTCCTGTCGCGTGGAGCGGAGCCGAGGAAGGATATCTCGCCACCGCCGGCATTACCTGGGCTGACACGGAGCGTGGAAACGGCCAAACCGGAACCGCCATTCGGAGCGGGGAAACCTGTTGCATTCAGGATATCGCCACGGATCCTCGGCTCACGCCCTGGCGGGAAGACCTCCTGCAGCGCGGTTTTCGCTCCGGCATTGCCGTGCCGCTTAAAGACGAAGAGGGCCGCGCCTTTGGCAGTCTTACCATTCATTCCGCACAACCCGGCGCTTTCACGCCCGAAGAGGTTCGGCTGCTCGAGGAACTGGCTGGCGACATGGCCTTCGGCATCGTCAACCTGCGTTCGCGGGCCGCGCGCAAACTGGCTGAAGAAACCATCCGCCGGCAGGAGGCGGAGTTGCGGCAGGTTCTGGATTTCATTCCGGATCTGGTGGCTGAGTTCGATGCAGACAGGAAACGTCTCTATGCCAACCGGCCAACGCTCGACTACTTCGGCGTAACCCTTGAGGAATGGTTGAACATCACCGATCCTTCCCGGTTCTATCATCCGGACGACCGGGAACGCATAGAGAGAATCTATGCCCAGTCCGAAAGCGCCTTCCCGCGCGAGTACGAGGCACGGATGCGGCGAGCGGATGGCGAATACCGCTGGTTCTTCGTCCGGGAGAATCCCCTGCGCGATCAAGGGGGGGGCATTACGCGCTGGTATGTCTCCGGAACCGACATCGAAGACATCAAGCGCGCCGAGGAGGAGCACACAGCCAGGGTCTGGTTCCTGGAAAGCATGGACCGCATCAACCGGGCGATGCAGGGCACCAACGATCTCGAACAGATGATGAGCGATGCCATCGATGCCATGCTGTCCATTTTCGACAGCGACCGGGCGTTTTTGTACTACCCGTGCGATCCGGATGCCCCTTCCTTTGAGGTGGTCATGGAGCGGACCCGGCCGGGATTTCCGGAAGCAAGAGGCGTAATTCCCATGACCCCGGATACGGCCAGGGGCTTTCAAATAATGCGTGCGTCAAGCGGCGTTGTAACGTTTGGTCCCGGATGCGATCGCCCCCTGATAGGAGACTTCACCAAGCGTTCCGGCCACAAATCCTCAATTGGGATCGCCTTATACCCGAAAACGGGCAAGCCGTGGGTGCTGGCGATGCACCAGTGCTCTTACCCGCGGGTCTGGACGCCGGACGAAAGGAAGCTGCTGGAGGAGTTCGCCCAGCGGCTGGAAGACTCGCTCACCGGCCTGTTGATGTTCCGCAGCCTGCGCGAAAGCGAGAAAGCTCTGCGGCAGAGTGAAGCGTATCTGGCGGAGGCGGAGAGGATAAACCATTCGGGCACTTGGGCCTGGAATCCCGCCAGCGGTATCCAATACTGGTCCACGGAATGCTACGGGATTATGGGTTTCGATCCAGCCGAAGGTGTCCCGCGTCTGCAACGATTTCTGGAGGCAGTCCATCCAGAGGACCTGCCACGTTTGCGGGAGCGATTGCAGAGAGTCATCGGCGAAAAGGCTAACTACGAAACCGAATACCGGATCATACGTCCGAGCGGCGAGGTCAGGGATCTTCGAGTGATCGGCCATCCTGTATTCGATAGCGCCGGCAACCTTCTTGAATACGTCGGTACGTCGATAGATATCACCGAGCGCAAGCGTGCCGAAGAAGCGCTGGAAAAGGAAAGGATACGAATGGAAGTTATCCTTTCTGCCCTGGATACAGGACTTTCGCTGATTAATCCTGATATGACCATCGCCTGGGTCAACCAGAAAATTCGCGAGATGTTCCCGGTCGGAGAACCCGTAGGCCAGGTATGCCATGCTTTTTATGAATCCAGGGAAACCATCTGTGAGGGGTGTGGAACATTGCAGGCTTTCTTAAGTGGAAAGGTTGTTGAAAGCGAGCAATTGGTTCCAAGCGTAGACAGGTGGTATTCCATTATCTCCCAACCCATCAAGGACGCGTCCGGCCGTGTGGTGAATGTGCTGGAGGGGATTACCGACATCACCGAGCGCAAACGCTCCGAACAGGCGCTGCGCGAGAGTGAGACGCGCTTTCGCACCTTTGCGGACCACGCCGGCGACGCCCTCTTCGTCGTGGATATCGAGCAAGGTTCCATCGTGGATGTGAACCTCCAGGCGTGCAAGAGCCTGGGCTACACGCAACAGGAATTGATCGGGATATCGCCGCTGACCTTCCACCTGGATTCGGACCGATCGAAAATGAAATCCTCTACGGAGAGAGCGTCTGCGGGGGAAGCCGTGGTCGAGACACACTACCATCGGCGAAAAGACGGCTCCACGTTTCCTGTCGAAGCAAACACGAGTTCGTTTTGGTATGGCGGTCGTCGCTTCCTGTTGCATGTCTCCCGCGACATCAGTGAACGCTTGCGGTCTGAAGAACGGCGGGACAAGCTGAGTCAGCTTGAGGCTGAAATTGCCCACATCGATCGAGTGAGCATCCTCGGAGAACTGACCGCCTCCATTTCGCACGAGTTGAACCAGCCCATCGCTGCCTCAATCATGAACGCCAGCCTCGCGTTGCAATGGCTTGAGCACGACCCGCCGGACCTGGCGCAAGCTCGTCATCGGGCGGAGCGAATCATCGAAGCGGGCACCCTGGCGTCGGAGATCATCGACCGTTTGCGCTCGCTTTATAAGAAAGAGCCGCCCAAACGGGAGCCGTTAACGATCAACGACGTGATCGGCGAGATGGTTGCGCTGCTGCGCGGGGAGGCTACCCGGCACGCAGTTTCTGTCCGTGCGGATCTCGCCGACAGTCTCCCCATCGTCATTGCAGACCGTGTGCAAATCCAGCAGGTGCTCATGAACCTGATGCTGAATGGCATTGAGGCGATGCGCGGCACCGGTGGTGTTCTTACGGTCAAATCGCAACCGGCGGAGGACGGCCAAATTGAGATCTCCGTACACGACACAGGGCCCGGGCTGCCGCCGGGCAAGGCCGATCAAATCTTCGATGCGTTCTTCACTACCAAGCCGAAAGGCAGCGGCATGGGCCTGGCGATCAGCAAGTCCATCGTCGAATCGCACGGTGGCCGCATATGGGCCGACGGCAACGGCGGGCGCGGCGCGACATTCCAATTCACCCTGCCGGTGGCTCCCTCAGAATCAGACCCTTCCACGGATGTGCCGTGCCTGGTCACTACCGGGAACGGTGCGGGCCAGGATCGCTGTCAATAACCTCATCATCCGCCAAGTCACTCACTGGGACCCGATTAGTCCCCAGATGTGTGCAAGTGTTCTGAAATCCGGGATATGGTTTGGATTGAAAACGCTGGTGTTGATTTGAGAACTGTCGGCGGATATTCGGCGTTGCGGATAATAGCGCCGAAGAACAACCGCGGATCCTTCGTCCGCCGCGGCGGACTCAGGATGACGGCGCGATGGGGTGTGGGGTTCGGTTGCGATGTAAGGATCAGCGGCGGGCGGGCAGCGGTTTCTGCATGGGGACGACCTGGACGGTGACGTCGCGGACCTCAGAGAGGAAGCGATTCAAGACGGAGCCGCGGAAGAGGATGTCGAAACGGGAGCGGGCGGGCTGGCCGAAGACGACGTGGGTGATGCTCTCCTGCTGGGCGAAGCGGACGAGGGCGTCGGAGACGTTTTTGTCGACGAGGTTGACGACCTTGGCGCCGAGATCGCGGGCCATGCGCTGATACTCTTCCAGGCGCTGATGGGCTTCGGGGTCGCCGTGTCCTTTGTCGTCGTCGGGGCGGGTGACGTAGACGGCGTACCAGTTGGAGGCCAGGCGGCCGGCGATACGTGAGCCGACGCGGATAAGGCGCTCAGTGCCGGGGCGCGTGCTGAGACAGACCATGACCTTTTCCGGCGGGGCGGCCTGTTCCAGGCCCTGGGCGCGGCGGAATTCCGACTCGCGGGCGCTGACCTGCTCGGCAGTGGTGCGCAGGGAAAGCTCGCGCAGCAGGTTCAGGTTGCCGATGCGGAAGAAATTGGCCAGCGACTGCTCCACCTTTTCCGGCGCGTAGATTTTGCCCTGGCGAAGGCGATTGCGGAGCTCGTTCACGGTCACGTCCACGTTGACCACTTCATCGGCGCGCTTGAAGAAGTTGTCGGGTACAGTTTCGCGGATGACGGTGTTGGCGGAGCGGTTGACCGCATCGTTCAGCGTTTCAAGGTGCTGGATGTTCACGGCGGTCAACACGTTGATGCCGGCTTCGAGAATCTCCAGCACATCCTCGTAGCGCTTGCGATTCTTGCTGCCTGGGACGTTGGTGTGGGCCAGCTCGTCCACCACCACGGTGTGGGGATGGCGGGCGATGATGGCGTCGACGTCCATCTCCTTCAGCTCGACGCCGCGATAGGGAATGACGTGCTGGGGAACGATCTCCAGGTCGCGAATACGGTTGGCGGTTTCCTGGCGTCCGTGCGGTTCCACGAGTCCGATGACCACATCGATGCCCTGCTGATGTTTCATGTTGTAGGCATCGTTGATCATGGTGTAGGTTTTGCCCACGCCGGGCGCGGCGCCGATGTAGATGCGCAGACGGCCCTGATCCTCGCGGCGTTCGAGCTTCAATTCCGCCATGGGTCAGCCGACCTCCACGGGATGGCGATCGGAAACTACGGTGGCCACGGGAAGAGTGAAGCGGAACGTGGTGCCGTTCCCGATACGGCTCTCGACGGCGATCTGGCCGCCGAGGGATTCGACCAGACGGCGCACCAGGGCGAGGCCGAGGCCGGTGCCTTGTTCGGAATAACTGGCGAAGCGATTGAAAATGGTGCTGAGACGGTCGGCCTCAATGCCGCGGCCGGTATCGCGAACGGTGAACTGGACGAAGTTCTTCATTTCCTCGGCGGCGAGCAGGATTTCGCCTTCATCCGGGGTAAAACGGATGGCGTTCGACAGCAGGTTGTCGAGGATGGAGCGGGCGGCGCGGCGGTCGGCGCGCACGAAGGCGAGGTCCGCGTAGGCCTTGATCTCGATGCGGATGCGTTTTTCGGCAGCCTGATCGGCGAAGCGGTCCTCGGCCTCGCGCAAGAGCGTGAGCGGCTGGAGGTTCTCTAGCTTGAGCTCGCGCTTGCCGGTGTCGATCTCGGCCACTTCAATTAGGTCGGCCATGAGGTCGTCGAGTTTCTGCGAGTCTTCGACGGCGGAAGAGACGAGTTCCGCCTGCAGCGGGCTGAGTTCGCCGGCATAGCCGTGGCACAGGGCGTAGAGGCCGCGGCGGACCTGAACGAGCGGATCGCGCAACCGGCGGCTGGCGACGGCGATGAACTGGGTCTTGAAACGGTCAGTGGCCTGGAGCGAGGTGACATCTTCAAGGGTGGTGACGGCGCCCAGCAATCGGCCATCGGAATCGCGCATCGGCGTGGTACGCAGGCGATAGCTGCGGTCGGCGTTGCCATAGCGCATGGGAAGCAGGGCGGCCTCGCCTTCTCCGGCCACGGCTTTCTGCATAGCCATGGCGTCGCGGATGGCGGACAAGATCTTGGCCCCGCCGGGCGTGTTGGTGAGGGCCATACGGTCGGTGGCGCTCTGCCCCAGGAGCTCCGCTGCGGCCTGGTTCACCTTGAGAATGTGGCCCTTGGCGTCGGTAACGATGATGGGCTCAAAGAGGGACTGGAGAACGGCGTCAGAGAGCTGAAACTCCATCTGGCGGCGTCCGGCTTCCGATTCGCGGAGGTCGCGCAGATGCACGGCAACGCGGTTCAGCTCGGCGGCGATGACGCCAAAGCTGTCGCGGCTGGTCCAGGCGGAGCGGTGCTCCAGGTTGCCCTCCGCGATGCGGCGGGTATCGCGCGCCAGGTTGCGGATGGGCCAGAGGACAGCGATGACGGTGATGGCGGCGGCGATGATCGCAGCGACCCCCAGGGCCAGGGCCAGCGAAGGGTGACCGGCGGCATGGAGCGGCCGGCGCGCCGCCACAGCGAGCCAGACGGTGAGGCCTGCAAGTACCGCACATCCGAGCACCAGCCGCTGAGTTAAATTAACCATGCAGCCGCCTCCAGGACGGCGATGGACCGCGTTTCGAGGGAATGCTGTTCATTGTGGAATATACGACAGCGGGCCAGAATCGGTGTCCCACGGCTGCGCCGCTCCATGGCCCTGATTCTCGTTTCAACCCGGCGCCGGGATGTTTGCGGGGCCTTCTCACACTGTACAATCAAATGGGTATGCGACGCTGAAGGCAGCACGTGACCGGTGGTTCCGAGTATGGGTGGGGAGTCGCTTAGAAGTGAGATTCAGAGGGAAGGGAATTGTCGGGCTCGGTGCGCTTGCCGCTGCTGCCTTTGTCATTCACGGCTATCATCCGTTCTCAGAGGACGCCGAGACGTATCTGCCAGGCATCGAAAAGGTGCTGCACCCGCATCTTTTCCCTGTCGGCACGGAATACTTCCGGCTCCACGCGGATTTGACGCTGTTTCCGCAACTCATTGCCGGAACTGTGCGGCTTTTTCACATGCCGCTGCCGTGGGCTCTTCTGTTTTGGCAGGCGGCCAGTTTCTTCCTTTTCCTGCTGGCGTGCTGGAAGCTGATGTGCCACGTTTTCAGCGATCGCCGGGCCTGTTGGGCTGGGGTGGCGCTGGTAGCGGCGTTGTTCACCATGCCGGTGGCGGGCACGGCGCTCTACCTGATGGATCCGTTCCTGAATCCCCGCAACATCATCGCGTTCGCGCAGGTGTTCGCGGTGCTGAAGGTAATGGAGCGGAAATACGTTCAGGCAGTGCTGTTTCTAGTTTTCGCCGCCTCCATCCATCCCCTGATGGCGGCCTTTGCCGGGTCGTTCTGCGTGGTGATGGTAGTAATGGAGCGATGGCCGGTGCGGCAGCGGCAATGGGGCCGGGATGAGGTAATCGCAGCCGGGGCGCCGCAACGGGACATGGCGGTCCCTGCGGGGCTGCTCTTCCAGCCGATTGGGGGTCTGTTGGACGCCCCGGACCATGCATACGACAAGGTCATGTTGTCTCACCGGTACCAGTTGCTGACGCACTGGAGGTGGTATGAGCTGATCGGCGCGGTGGCGCCGCTGGGGATCTTCTGGCTCTTCAGTCTTGTGGGACGCGCGCGCAAAATGCGCAGCTTTGAACTGCTGTCGCGCGGCATGGCAATCTACGGGGCGATTTACCTGGTGGTGGGCCTGGTGGTGTCGATCCCTCGGCGGCTGGAAGTTTTGGCACTGCTTCAGCCCATGCGCAGCCTGCAACTGATGTACGTCTTGATGCTGTTGTTCGGGGGCGGCCTGCTGGGCGAATTCGTGCTGCGCAACAAGGCCTGGCGGTGGGCAGTGCTGTTCCTGCCCCTGGCCGGCGGCATGGCCTACGCGCAGCGGGCGTTGTTTCCGGCCAGCCAGCACATTGAGTGGCCAGGAGTGCAGCCGCGCAACCCCTGGGCGCAGGCGTTTGCGTGGGTTCGCCAGAACACGCCCGAGGATGCGATATTCGCCCTCGATCCGTATTACATGTCGATTCCGGGCGAAGACGAGAATGGATTCCGCGCCATTGCCCAGCGCAGCCAGCTTGCCGATGGCCTGAAAGACGGCGGGGTGGTGGAGATGTTCCCCTACATCGGCGATTCGTGGAATGCGCAGGTGAAAGCGCAGAGCGGGATTGACGGGTTCGGGACGGCGGATTTCGAGCGGCTCAAGCATGAGTTCGGCGCCGGCTGGGTGATTCTGCGCCAGCGCGATGCCGTGGGACTCGATTGTCCCTACCGGAACAATGTCGTGATGGTGTGCCGGATTCCCTGAAATCAGCCGTCAGCTTTCAGCCATCAGCTTTCGGCTGGGGGATGCACGGACGCGAGCGACCTGGTTCCTTACGAGAGCTAAAGGCTGAGAGCTGAAAGCTGCTTTTCGGTCCTATTGCGGCTCTTCAGCCGTGACGGCGGGTTGGGCGGATTTGCCTGCTGGCGCAGACTGGAATCGCGGCGAGGTGCGGATGCCGCGCTTGGCCAGCCAGCATTCCCATGTGGTGCCGAGCACGCCCAATCCGTAAATCATGCTGCGCCGCACGTTAATAGACGAGGCTTCAGGGAAGTAGCGGGTGGGGCAGGAGAGCTCGCCGATGCGCGCGCCCAGGTAAATGCACTGCGCCAGCAACTGGTTGTCGAAGATGAAGTCGTCAGAGTTGGCATCGAGGGGCAGCTTGAGCAGGAGTTCGCGGCTGTAAGCGCGGAATCCGGTGTGGTATTCGGAGAGCTTAGCGCCGAGCATCACGTTCTCAAACAGTGTGAGCAAACGGTTGGAAATGTACTTGTAAACCGGCATGCCGCCGCTGAGCGCGCCGCCGCCCAGAATGCGCGAGCCGAGAACGATGTCATAGATGCCGCAGGCGATCATGCTGGCCATGGGCTCGACCAGCAAAGGCGAATACTGGTAGTCGGGGTGGAGCATCACCACCACGTCGGCGCCGGCTTCAAGCGCGGCTGCATAGCAGGTCTTCTGGTTTCCCCCGTAGCCGCGGTTGCGATCGTGGATACGGACTTGAAGGCCAAGTTTTTGCGCCAGGGCTGCGGTCTCGTCGGTGCTGTGGTCGTCAACAAGGATGACCGCATCCACGGACAGCGGAATCTCATTGACCGTGCGCTCCAGGGTCTTCTCCGCGTTGTAGGCGGGGAGCACGGCGACGACCTTTTTGTTGTTGATCATTCGCGCTTAAATCTCTTGTTTATGATACGACGGCGCGGCATTTGGGGGATAACCGGAAAGATACCGTGACGGATGGTAGCGGGGATCCTGCTTCAGATTTCATATACTCCTAATCCACGGCGTGCAACCTCACGTGATAGGATTTCAGCCAAAATCAAATTCCTTCGAGGAAACTTCTAATGCCTATCAATGCATATGCCTTGGCTTTCGAGCAAGCCAGGAACGATCTTTCATGGATCGATCGCGAACTCGAGAGGTTAAACGCCCAACAGAAGCAGCTTGCAGAGCTGTTGAACTGCCTTCAGCATTTTGTTATCCCGAACGATCACTCGTCGATCCACGAACACAGTGCGGAATGCGAAGGAAAGGCCGCTGTGGCTGATTCTTCAGTTTCGCAAGCAACAGAATCCGAAGCGGCGAGTCCGGAAACAGCGGAACCGCCGGCCGAGCATTTTGAAGAACTCAAAGCGTAATCGTACGGACTCTTACTTCGCAACGAAGACCAATGGCCTGCCGCGACTAGCAGGCCATTGGTTCGTCAGAGCAAAGTTCCAATTGAGCCCAGCCTCGCGCATCCCTCAAACAGCGGGCAGCAGTGAGCGCATCAGCAGGAACATTCCGACTCCGAGGAAAAACACAAGTGCCATGCGAATGCCGGGTTCGCGATTGACCTCGGGCACCAGGTCGCTTGCGCCCACGTAGAGCGCTACGCCCGCGGATACAGGGAGGCCATAGGGAAGCCATTGGGGCGCGAGTTCGATGACAAGGACGCCGGCGAGCGTAGCCACGGCGAGGGCCACGGCGGCGCCGAATGCCACGCTCCGGCTGCGACCGCTGGCGAGCATGACCGAGGCCATGGTGAAGCCTTCCGGCGCTTTGTGCAGCAGGATGGCGAGGAAGATGAGCCAGCCGAGCCCATTGGAAACGACGAACCCGGAGCCGATGGCGATGCCATCGAAGAGAGCGTGCACGCTGAGGCCGATCAGCACCGAATCTCCCGTGTGCCGCGATACAAACTCATCGTGATGCGTTTCCTCGCCGTAGTGGAAATGCGCGTTGATGGTGTGCTCCAGCAGGTGCACCACGCAGTAGCCAACCATGATGAGTATTGGCCCCAGGCGCGGGCTCAGGCGGACACTCTCCGGCGTCATCTCCAGCACCGCGACGGCCATGAGGAAGCCCGCGCCCAGTGCGACAAAGTAGCGAAGATAGCGCTCGATTCCGCGCGCACGGACCAGCACCAGGCCGCCGGCCACATCGGCCAGAGCAGCGATGATACCGAGGATGATGGAGAGCTTGAGCATGGTGAATTCAGTTCACAGTTCGCAGTTCATAGTTCAAAGTTCGCAGACAAATTGCCTCGATGTTTGCAATCGATCAAGAGCGTTCCAATGCTATCCCCTGACCACTGACGAAGGAAAACTGTTCCTTGTCCACAGATAACTGCGAACTGTGAACTTTGAACTATGAACTGCATCTCACCCGCTGTGCCGGATGTGCAGCACATCTCCATCCTGCACCACGTATTCCTTGCCTTCCAGGCGCAGCGTTCCCCGAGCGCGCGCCGCAGCTTCCGATCCCGCATCGAGCAGTGCATCCCAGCGGATAGTTTCGGCGCGGATGAAATGATGCTCCAGATCAGTGTGGATGGCCCCTGCCGCAGCCGGCGCTCGCGAGCCCACGGGCACGGTCCACGCGCGGCATTCGTCCTCGCCCGCGGTGAAAAAGCTGATGAGTCCCAGCAGCTCGTAGCTCTTGCGAATCAGCCGCACCAGGCCGCTCTCGTGCAGCTCGTAGCTGGCCAGGAAATCCGCCGCCTCCGCGTCGTCCATCTCCGCCAGCTCGGCTTCCACCTTGCCGCAGATGGCGGTGGCGCCGGCGTTGGGCCGATGGGCAACTTCCTCAAGGCTGTAGCGCTTCACCGCGGCATCCAGGTCGACGCCCAGCGACGTGCTTTCGCCAATGTTAACCGCATACAAAATGGGCTTTTGCGAAAGAAACATGAAGCCCTTGATGAGCTTCTTCTCTTCCGGCGTCATCTCCAGCTCGCGCAGGGGCAGCTCCTTTTCCAGAGCCTCCTTGGCCCTCAGCAGCAAGGCGTGTTCGCGTTCCAGTTCGCTGGTTCGGGCTTTCTTCAGGTCTTTTTCAACGCGCTCCAACCGCTTCTCCACCTGGGTCAGGTCGCTCACCATCAGGTCGAATTCGACACTCTTGATGTCGCGCAGCGGATCGATGGGGCCGACGTGCGGGATGGAGTCGTCTTCAAACGCGCGCAGCACGTGGATCAGCGCGTCCACGCCGCGCAGGCTGGTCAGAAATGCGGTCTCCTTCAGCGCCTCCTGCCCGATCGCCGCCACGTCCGCGTATTCCACGCTGGCGTAGGTGGTTTTCTTGGGCGAGTAAAGCGCGGAGAGCTTGTCCAGGCGCTCGTCGGGAACGCGCGCCACCCCAATGTGCGATTCGCGCGGGTTCGAGTAGCCGCGCTCCTCCAGTTTTGCCTTGGTCAGAATCCTGAATAACGAGGTCTTGCCCACCTGCGGCAGGCCGATAATGCCGGTTTTCATCGTCTTCCTGTGCCGGCCCCTGCACGATGCGAAGCGCGCTTCAGGGCCTTAACGATGATACAAGATGCTTCTCCAGTGGATGCGCGCGCAGGAGTGAACCCGGCACTCTAATACAAACTGCTCTCGCAACCCAAGGAAAAGCGTACTGCAACGCAAATCTCCGCCATGCGAGGAGCGCCCAACTGTGCCACTCGCTTGCCCAATTGATTCTGTTTGACGGTGATCGTATTGTGCAGGTTCACTGCGCACGGACCCTTCATGCCGTCTTCTTCATTTAGGACAACCTCAGACGGAGTGCCGCGAATGGCGGACGTGATTGGCGCAACAGTAACGGATGAAAGGTAGCGGAGAGCGCTATCACGCGTCAGCACTACGACAGGCCTTTTCTTGTCAGGCGAGGCGAACTCGTACAATCGAACGTCTCCGCGAGTTATTCTTCCGGCCACGCTGCCACCGCTTCCCATCGAGCCACTTCGTCCAGGTCTTGAGGTTGCCTGGCGTAGCCGTCGCGATCTTGCTGTTCCTTCCTCAGGATTTCGATTCGGTGCAGGTGAGCCCGCAAAGCCTCGCGCACCAGCGAAGATCTGTTTTGTTTCGTCTGGCGTGCGGCCTTGTCCGCGGCTTGCAGCAATTTCTTGTCGAGGACGATCTGAATGGTCTCCATGACTGTTGACTCCACTCCACAGTATACTCCACAGTCAGTCTGCCGCCGCAAGTTTTCAGCGAGGCGGGCTGAGCAAGGTCACCGCAGCCATCCCCAGCGCCCCGTCGCTACCATTGCCGCCACCGCAAACGCGGCGGCGCTCACCGTGGAAAGGAAATTCACTGCATCGTTGTTCAGCCAGCCGCGGCGCTCCAGCGTGGCCCCCAGCAGACTGTCGAAGAACAGCCCGAAGACTCCGCCAGACCAGCTCACCGCCAGCATTGCCGGGCCTCCGCTCAGCGCCAGCGTGCCAGCGGCGCTCGCAATTCCAGCGGCCAGCACACCGGCCACAGTGCCAACCAGGCTCACTGCGCCGTCGGTGCCCACCTCAACACGCCGCAACGTGGTCACCATCACCGGCCAGCCGCCAAGGACCTGGCCGATTTCCGACGATATTGTGTCTGCGGCGGCTTCGGCCAGCGCGGCGAGCGCCACTGTAAACAGCGGCAGCGCGGGAGAGTAGGGAAGCGCCAGCCCATCGCCCATCCCCATCTGCACCATTCGGGAGGCCGCCAGCGCGGCGATGCCGAGGTTGGCTGCCACCTGTGCGGCCACGCGGCCACGGCGCGTCTCTGCCGTGCCCAGGCGTTCTTTGCGCGCGCGGCCAAAGCGAGTGGCTGCCGAGGTGAGCACGAGAAGAACCAGGACCGAGATCAACGCAGTGCGCCATGCCGCGAACGGTTCACCGGCGGTGGAGAACATCAGGCTGGCGGCGAGGACAGAGCCGGTGGCCGCCGCGGCTGGCGTGGCAGCGCGCGCTGCCCACGCAAGTAGACCGAGTGCCGCGCTCAGCCCCACCACCCATGCCGCCGCGCGCACATCGGTCGCGAACCAGTCCTGCGCCAGCAGAGCGACTTCCACCGCGATCCACGGCAGCACCAGGAGAAGAACCAGCTTCGATTGCCAGGAGAGGTTCGTTCGGGTCACAAAACGATAGTAGCGGCTCGTGACCGCGTGCTTTGCTGTAATCTGAGCGTTACATCGGATGAAACCTCTCTTTGCGCTGGCGGTCCTCATCTTTCCTGCATTGGCTGGGTGCCAGCAGATCCCCTCGCTGAATGGTCTCCTTGACCGTCTCGATGCGTACGCTAATCAGTACCAGGCGACGCTGCCGTCTTTGTCCTGCGACGAAAAGATCGCTTCACAGGATCTGAACAGCAAAGGAAGGATCACCAGGGAGGTGAAGGTCCAGTCGATTCTTCGCGAGGTTCGCACGGACGATTCCTACGATCCCTTTCTTGAGAGGCGCGAGATTAAAGCCATCGACGGGCGCCGTCCCCGCCGGAACTTCCAAATGTCCTTCCTGCCGTACTTTGCCGAGGGTGGCTTTGCAGGCCTTGTTGGTTTCAAGAGATGGGAGCAGAGGGAGTGCTTTGACTACGTTGTCACGTCCGGAAACAACGGACAGACCGTGCGGCTGGAGATGACGCTAAAGGCGAGGTTCACAAATCCCTCATGCGCGAAGCTTCCGGCAGGCCTTCACCGTATCGTGATTGCCGATCCCGCAACTGGGCGCATTCTTCACACCGAGCGGACCATCGCGCCGGAAGTTGCGATAGATAGCAATGGAGTCTATTTCGGAGGTATCGATTACGCGCCACGGAAACTCGGAGATCAGACATTCTGGCTTCCCTCGCGGTTTGAGGCGCACGACGTGGACGAAATGGGGCGGATGGTTGCGATCTATTCGAATTGTCATCGCTACGCGGGCGAATTGAAGATCCTGCCCAGCGTGTCGGTTCCAGAAGCAGGCCCTGAGCGGCGTTGATTTCTCGGCGTCGTTTTCCCTTTCGCCTCCATCTTTGAATTGCACGCTGAATCGTTTTGCACCAGCCCTCTTCAACTCTCGCGATATACACTCATTGTCGCCAGCAATTCTCATCCGCTTTGGCTCGATTGGGAGCAACCATGAAAAAGTATTCGGCGGTCCTTGTACTCTTTGCCGCGATATGTTTTGCGGTCGGCGCCTTTGCCCAGAGCGACACTTCGCGCCTCGTCCTCACCGGCGGCGGCGAAACCATCGTGCTGGAGCCCTATGCGCCCAACATCCTTCGCGTCACGCTGAGCTTGGATGACGCGGCGTCCAAGGCTGCTCCCGGCTACGGCATCATAGCCAAGCCCGACGCCACCGGCTGGACCGACGAGCAATCCACGGCGCAGGACACATACAAATCGGACCGCATGGTTGTGGTGGTTCATCGCGCCAAGGGCGAGCCGCCGAAGGAGCTTTTCGGCACCACCGGCACGTCGAAGTACTTCCGCGGCTCCGCGCCGTGGGCCAATATCTCCATCTGGACGCCGGACGGCAAGCGGTTGCTGGAGATGGAGGGTTGGGAACAGGCCCAGTACAACCACAAGGACGGCACGGCGCCGCTGGCCAACGATTTTCGGCCCAGCGACCCGCCATCTTTCGTGGTGGGAGCCACATTCGCCTCGCCGGACGACGAGCACTATTACGGTCTGGGCCAGAACCAGGAAGGATTCCTGGATCACCGCGGCCACACCGTGCGCTGCTGGAACGACTACCTGGCTGCCGCCGCGCCGAGTACCTGCGTGCCGCTCATGATCACCAATAAAGGCTACGGCGTGCTGTGGGATAACCCTTCCAAGACGACCATTGAGGCTGGGTTCAACCAGCAAACGAAATGGGAGTCGGAAGCCGGGAACCGCGTCTCCTATTTTGTTATCGCCGGCAAGGACGACGACGAAATCTACGCCGGCTACAAGCTCCTCACCGGCCCCACGCACATGCTGCCCAAAGCCGCATACGGCTACATCCAGTGCAAGCAGCGCTATTCAGGCCAGGCTGAGTTGATGGCCGTGGCGAATGGCTACCGCGAACGCCATCTTCCTGCCGATGTCCTGGTCGTGGACTGGTTCTACTACACAAAAATGGGGCAGATGGACATGGACCCCAAGTACTGGCCGGATCCCAAGGCGATGAACGAAAAGCTGCACCAGATGGGCTTCGAGACCATGATCAGCGTCTGGCCGCGTTTTACGCCCGATGACCGCTACTACGATTTCATCAAGGACAAAGGTTGGTTTGAGCACCTGGCCGACGGCACGCCTGAAAACGGCCTGCCCTATGATCGCGCCGGCTCCGACATCGACACCACGAATCCAGATGCCGCCAAGTGGTACTGGAGCGTGATCCACGAAAACATCCTCTCGCTCGGCTTCGACTCCCTCTGGGCCGACGAGACTGAGCCCGACCTGCCGCCCAATGGCGCGTTCCTCTATGTCGGGCCCGGGACTGAATACTTCGACGTGTATCCGTACTTCCACACCAAAGCGCTCTACGACGGCTACCGCAAGGACGAGCCCAAAAAGCGCGCCCTGATTCTCTCCCGCGATGCCTACATCGGCGCGCAATCGAACGGCGCCATCTTCTGGTCGTCCGACATTTACCCCACGTGGGACACACTGCGGCGACAGATTCCCACCGGCCTCGACTTCGCTGCTTCGGGCCTCACATACTGGTCCAACGACACCGGAGGATGGCAGTGGCTGCCGGAGGTGCACCATCCCCAGCATCCGCCGCTGCTTGACCCCTCCGACGCGCGCGCCGAAGTCGGCGGCTACGACGATTACCCCGAGCTCTACACCCGCTGGTTTGAGTACGCCACGTTTTTGCCCATCATGCGCACCCACGGCAGCCGCCCGCAAAATGAGGTCTGGAGCTACGGCAAGCAGGCCGAGCCCATCCTGGAAAAATACCTTCGCCTGCGCTACGAGCTGATGCCCTACATCTACTCGCTCGGCTACCATACCTGGCTTAGCGGCGCGCCGTTTATGCGCGCGTTGCCGCTCGACTTCCCCGACGACCCCAAGGTGGCGGATCTGCGCGATGAGTACATGCTGGGTCCGGCGTTCCTGGTGGCGCCGGTCACGGAACAGGGCGCGACCAGCCGGGCGGTCTACCTGCCCGCCGGCGTCGACTGGTACAACTACTGGACTGGCGAGCGTTTCAAGGGCGGCCAGACCATCACCGCGCCTGCGCCGATTGACACCATTCCGCTTTTTGTCCGAGCCGGATCGATCGTCCCGTCAGGCTCCCAGGTGGAAAGCACCCACGAAAAGCAGAGCATCGTAAAGGTGCGCGTGTATCCGGGCGCCGATGCGGAATTCACGCTGTTCAATGACGACGGCACGACGTACGCGTACGAGAACGGCGCCGGCTCCATCACGCGCATGCACTGGAACGACGCGGAGCACAAGTTCACGCACGAGGGCGCCGCGGCCTGGGCCCAGCCGGATTCGGCCATGGTGGAGATCGTGGGCCAGTGAGGTCAGAGTGAAGGAGTGAAAGATTGGATCACTGAAAAAGTGAGAAGGGCAAGTCTTTTTCACTTTTTCACTTCTTAACTTCATCACCAGTTCGACTGGTTCGTCCCTTCACGCCCAATCGGCCCACGCCCCGTCTAAATCCGTGTACCCCCATCGCTAGTCGCGGGCTGCGGCACGGCCGCCCGTCTGATTTACAATCACCTGAGTAAGCAGGATCGATACTGAATGAGTCTTTTTCTATTGCGTTCAGGCCAGGCGCGTGCGCGGTTGGCGCAGGCAGGCGCTGTTTTCGCCGTTGCAGTCTTCGCCGCGGGTTGCGGGAACGGGTATCGTCCCGTTATCACCCCGATCAACCCGACCGGCCCGGCCCCGCAGCCGAATTCGCTGGTAGCGATTGTCACCTCCACCGGGCCCACCACGCCCGGCGTAGCTACCATCATTGACTACTCCGGCGACACCATCGTGGCGCAGGCGACCATCGGTCCCGGGCCGCTCTCTTTTTCCGCCGATGAAACCGGGTCCAACGGCTACACCGTCAACAGCGACGGAACCATTACGAACTTCCCCATCAGCTCACAGCTACAGACCAGGAACGTCCAGTTCACTACGCTGCCCACCACCGCCAACGTCGTGAACCTCTTCTCGCCCTCCGGCGGGTTGTGGGCGGCGGATCTCGATGGTAACGTTGCCGACGTGCTTAGCGGTTTTCCCGCCACTTTCAAGCTGGCCATTCCGGTGGCGCCTACGCCCATCCAGGTGATAGGACCCATCACCGTCATGGAGCGCGATTACGTCATCAGCCAGAACTTCACCGACTCCACCGGCGTGGCCTGCAACGTTTCGCCCCGCACCGTCACCGCCTTGGGCGAAGCCGATGCCGTGGAGCAGTCGATTGACTCTGTCTCCGCGCGCATTCCCCTGGGCAAGTGCCCTGTCTTCGGCCTTGAGACCACCAACGGCCAGCGTCTCTTTGTGCTGAATCGGGGCGACGACACCGTCACGGTCATCAACAGCGCCGATAACACCCTTGACGCCTGCACCCCGTTCCTGAACCAGAGCGGGCAGCTTGTTACGTGCCATCCCACTCTTCCGCTCTCCACGTCTGCAGTCACGGCTACGGGCATCACTCCGCCCAACGGCACTGCGGGCATGCCCGCCATTGCCGGGCCCGTCTACGCCGAGTACAACGCCACCACGGCTCAGCTCATTGTGTCTGACTACGACGGCAACGCCATCAGCGTGATTGACGTGAGCCTGGACGAGTACGGCAACGACAGCCAGACATTCGGGACCACCTACAGCATTCCCGTCGGAACCAACCCGGCCAGCGTCACGGCTCTGGCCGATGGCTCCCGTGCCTACACGGCTAACCAGGCCGACGGCACCGTGAGCATAGTCGATCTTTCCAGCCACACGCTGGAGAAGACGGTTCCCGTCAACGGCCATCCACGAACCGTCGTGTCCACTCAGAATTCGCTATACGGAAAGGTCTACGCGGCTTCGCCGGACAGCCCCAACCTGACCATCATCCGCACCGACCAGGACATCATCGATGCCAACGTGCTGCTGCAGGGCAACATCATCGACGTGCGCACAACCAGCCAGAATGGCCTCAGCGGCAACGCGCAGGTGAACAGCCGCAAGCCAGGCTACGGCGAGCCGTGTTATCAGCCGCTGACGACGCTCACTACCGCCGATATTCAGGCGAATCCTGCAAGCTGTTCCACGCTCCCCGCCATCTAGCGTCTTGGAAATTTGGAACGAGGGCCGCTCCCACAGTGGAGCGGCCTTTGCTTTTGGGATGGCGAGTGGCTGCGGACAGGTAGCTGAAGGCTGGCGGCTGAGGGCAGAGGGCTGGAACGATTACGCTAGGGAGATATGCCCACCAAGCAGCGCATCGACGTGCTCCTCGTCGATCGCGGCCTCGTCCAGAGCCGTGAGCGCGCGCGTGCGCTCATCCTTGCGGGCCGCGTGCTGGTGAGCGAACAGAAGATCGACAAGCCCGGTTCTGCCGTTTCGCCCGACGCGCCCATTCGGCTGCTGGGCGGAGACCTGCCCTATGTGAGCCGCGGCGGGCTCAAACTGGCTGCCGCGTTCGAGCACTGGCAGATCCACGTTGCCGGCCGCGCCTGCCTCGACGTCGGCGCTTCCACCGGCGGTTTTACCGACTGCCTGCTCCAGCATGGCGCCGCGCATGTCACCGCGGTCGATACCGGCTTTGGGCAGATCGCGATGAAGCTGCGCACCGACCCGCGGGTGCGCCTGATGGAGAGGACGAATGCCCGATTGCTCGAACCCGGCTCGCTCGCCGGTTCTCCGGAACTCACGCTGCTGGTGATGGATGTGTCGTTTATTTCGGCCACGCTGGTTCTGCCGCCGGTGCTTGAGGCCGCGCCCCATCTGCGCGAAGCCGTCGTGCTGGTCAAGCCGCAGTTCGAGGCTGGACGCGAGTATGTGGGTAAAGGCGGCATCGTCCGCGATCCCGCAGCGCATCAGCTCGCGGTCGACCGCGTGGCCGCATGCTTTGTTGCTCAGGGCTGGGAGGTGGCCGGAACCATCCCGTCGCCCATTACCGGCGCGGAAGGGAATCGGGAGTTCCTGCTGTACGCGAAACCACAGCAGAGCTAGCCGCACTCTCCAGGTTTGTTCGTTCTTCCGGCCAATGCGCCTTTCACCTTCTTAACTTCTTCACCCTTTCACTGTTCACTGACCACTGTTCACTGACCACTGTCATTTACACTGATCCCGCATGACCTCGGTCGCCATTGTTTCCAAGCCGCAGAAGGACGAGCTGGCCCGGCTGCTGCCCGAGCTTGTCCGCTGGCTGCGCGAGCACGGCTTCTCGCCGGTGCTGGACGCGGAAAGCGCTGCCTACGCCGCCGACGCGCCCACCGTTCCGCGCTCCGAGCTGCCGAATCAGAAGCCCGCGCTGGTCATCGTTCTTGGCGGCGACGGCACGCTGCTGGCCGCCTCGCGCATCTTTGCCGCAACCGGCACGCCTATCCTCAGCGTGAACCTGGGCACGCTGGGCTTCCTTACCGAGGTTCGCCTGGCCGAGCTTTACCCCACGCTGGAAGGCTGGTGCGACGGCTGCCACCTTACCGAGCAGCGCGCCATGCTAAGGGCCGAGCTCTGGCGCGGCAGCGTGCTCCACTCCACGTTCGACGCGCTCAATGACATCGTCCTCACCAAGGGCGAGATCGCGCGCATGGGCGAGTTCGCCGTGGAGCTTGAAGGCAAGCTGGTCGCCCATTTCCGCGCCGATGGCGTTATCGTTGCCACGCCCACCGGTTCCACGGCCTACTCGCTCGCCGCCAACGGCCCCATCCTGCCGCCCGATGTGGACGCAATGGTGGTGACGCCCATCTGCCCACACCTGCTTACCCTGCGTCCCATCGTCGTTCGCGGCGATGCCAGGCTCACGGTGCGCGTCGAGGGCATTCCCAACATGGCTCTGCTCACCGTCGATGGCCAGCGCGCCGTCGAATTCGAGCTTGGCGATGAAGTCCGTTGCCATCGCTCGCCGCATACCGTCAACCTGGTGCGCCTGAAGGACGGCGGTTTTTTTGAGGCCCTCCGCACCAAGTTGAGCTGGGGCGAACGCTGAAAACGAAGGCTTCAGCCGTCAGCCATTAGCAGTTAGCCAGGGTTGGGAATCACAGTTGAAGTTCCCGCTTGACGCGCCTCATTTCCTCTCTATTATTGAACTAATGAACGGCCGCGCTTACCTCGGCGAACTCGAACTCCTGCTCCTTCTCGCCGTCATCCAGCTTGGCGACGACGCTTACGGCGTGCCCATCGCGCGCCGTTTGGAGGTGGAGCGCGGGCGAAGCGTGAGCGTGGGCACCGTTTACGCGGCGCTGGAACGTCTGGAGGCGAAGGGTCTGGTCACATCCAGCCTCGGCGATCCCACTCCAGAGCGTGGCGGCAAGGCCAAACGATTTTTCCGGGTGACCAAGGAAGGCTTGCGGCAGGCGCAGGAAACCCGCCGCGTGCTCACAAGGCTGTGGCAGGCGTTGCCGGATCTGAAACGGGTGTAGGGCAGGGGAGACCTGATGGCGCGCATGGAACCTCCGAGGCTGGCTGAGTGGATGCTGGTGCATCTGATTCCGCCGGCGGAGCGCGACGAGGCGCTGACGGGCGACCTGGAAGAACACTACCGCGCCGGCCGATCGGATGCATGGTACCGGCGCCAGGCTGCGGTGGCCGTGGCCACTGCCTGGGCCAAATACCTGGGTCGCCGCCGCGGCATGCTTGTCTTCGCGCTGCTCTGGTCCATGCTCGCGCCCGCCTGGGTGGTCTTCATTGATCGCACGGAAAACGGCTCCAGCGTCATCGGTTCGCTCTGGCGGATGGACTGGCCGTTTTCCACGCTGGCCAACTTCGGCGTGTGGATCATCCTCAACGTGGCTTTCGTCTGGGCTGGGATACTCCTCTTCGCGGCATGGCAGGCGCGCTTCGCCTCTCGCCTTGAACGCCAGCGGGTGAGGCAGGCAATCTTGCTGGCTCCCGTCGTCTTTCTCCCGGTCCACTTTGCCACCTTCGTGGTCATGAACCTGGTCACCTTCCCGGGGCTTGTGATCGACCGCCGCACGCTCACTATCCTGGGTGAAATTACGGATGCACACCGCTGGGCCATGATCATCCGCATTCCGTATTTGCTCACCATGGTGGCGGCCATGTGGCGCATTGCTCCGCGCCTGCGCATGGTTGCCGCGGAATCGCTGGCCACGGGCGGGTCCTGGACCGGTTCGACGCCATACATGCAAGAAGCTCCATCGGCGTACCGCCGCTTTTTCGTCTTCGTGGTGGCCGCCGGCCTGACGAACGCGCTCATCTGCGGCATTCTGCTCTGCCGCCTGCCGGAGTCCCATTCGCCCGGCCTCTCTGCGCTGTTGCTGAGAGCCGCCATCTACGTGGCTTTGGGAGCCGTCGCGGGCAGCGCCGGCGCGTGGATCTATTGGAACAATCCGGCGAGCCCGTATCGCGACGGCGCGCCTATAGACTTTCGCCTGTTCGCGCTGGCCAGTGCGGCTGGCTGGATCTGGGTACCTGCGGCCATCATTCTTTATGAGCAGGTCACATTCCTGACCGCCTTGGTTGCGGTCATCGCCGCATTTGCCCTCGCCGCAGGCCTGCGCCAGGTTCCCATGGACCTTGCGTCGGCGCAGCCATCGTTCGCATTCGGGCGATATGAAGAAGCCGAGCTGTTCGCCGATCCGTTTCTGCGCCCGCGATCGGAGGGCAGCGGCATGCTCATCGCGTTTTCCATCTACGCCGGCGGGTTTG
Organism: uncultured Acidobacteriota bacterium; assembly: GCA_963771195.1. Lineage (GTDB taxonomy): Bacteria > Acidobacteriota > Terriglobia > Terriglobales > Acidobacteriaceae > Telmatobacter. The sequence continues at coordinate 136,386 of CAVYSS010000009.1, read as the reverse complement.
CCATCGCCACGCATTCTTATCTGGGCGCGAGCTTGACGTTGGGGCTGGCCGCATTCCTGCTCGGCTGGCGGCGGACGGTGCAGCGGAGGGAGCCGCGACGGCATGAGATTCCCCGGGCAGCATTCCGCCTTGCAATCCTTGCCATGCCCGCGGTCCTGATTACAGCGTGGGCGCTGCTCACCGGCGTTGCCCACCGCAATCGCTTGATGGCCGAAGCGGCAGCGCAATCGCTCGAGGGCGAGAAAAACGGCGCCGAGAAAGCAGCGGCCAAGTCCGCTGCGCACGGCCTCGGCGGCTATGACAGCGTCATCCTTTGGCCCTACCCGGAGAAGAAGCAGATTGTGGCCCCGATGCCGCTCCACACCGGCCCGCTGGCGCCGGGAACCCGCCAGCCGCTTGTGGTCGAGTTTGACGGTCCTTACTGGTATGTGCAGCCGCCCGATCAGCGCCCGGGCCCCGATGCGCACCACGCGCGCGGTTCGCCACTCGGCGTACGCATTGAAGCCAATAACTCAGTTCCCATCGTGATGGAAGCGCGCCAACGGCTGGCCACGAGCATTCCCCTCGCGCGTTGCGGTGAGATCGACGTGGAAATCGAGAATCGCGATCACAACCTGGGTGTGATTGGGATGGCATTGATTCTGGAGGATTCGAGTTTGCCCCGCCAGCAGATCTACGCCGGCCGCCAGCGCATTTATACCGGCGATCCAGACCAGGTTCCGTTGGAGACACTGCGCTTCAAGCTGCCGCAGCAGGCGCAACTCCGCCGCTTCGACGGAATCACGCTGATGCTGTTGCCGGAGACCGAAGGCGTGTTTCGCGGCCCGCGCATCGCCGTGCGCGATTTTCGTCTCTATCCACGCTGAGGAAACGCAAACCGGCTGTGACGAAGTTTCGGTGATAGTCGGTGGAGGAGAGTGGAGATTTATTCCCTTATTCCCCTATTCCCTTAATCCCCTATTCCCCTATTGATTCAGTTCGCTCAGAAGCACCTTGGCTTTGACGGCCAGCGTATGCGCTCCGTCCACGTCGCCGGAGGCCAGCGCGGTCTTGGCCTGCTTCAGAAACTCTCGGATCTGGTCGCGGGTTTTCTGCTCCTGGTCGTTCAGATTGCGTGTGATCGCGTTCAGTCCTTTCTCAATATCCGCTAGGGAGTCGGAGGTCTGCTTGCGCACGTCTGCTGACTCCATGGGCGAAAAGTTGCCTTCCGCGCTCACCTGCGGCGGGGCGTTGTTCTCTGCCACTTCGGCGCTCTTCTGGTCAGTCGGCTTGGGCTTGTGATGCTTGGGCTTGGGCGGCGGCGTTGGAGGGGCCAGCTTCACCTGCTCGGCGGGTTGTTGCGGCTGGGGCACGGTAATGACAGGCGGCGGCAGATTGATCGGCGCCTTTTCCGGTGGCGGAGGCGGCGTGTCCAAAATGGGCGGAGCCAGGGGGGGCTGGTTCTGCACCTGGTTTTTGTTATGGCACGCCGTCAGCGCCAAAACCAGCACCAACGCGACACGTGCTGTGCGCGAAATCATTCCCCCATCCCCTTTTCTTCCCCGTACACGGCCGGCTGAAGATGCCGGCGTCCCCAGTTCGCCGAGAGCGGAATACGAAACCGGAACTCGGTGCCCCGGTCCTGCCTCGATTGTACTTCCACGCTGCCGTGATGCAACTGCAAGATTCGGTAGGTCATTGCCAGCCCAATCCCGCTGCCTTCCGCCTTGGTCGTAAAGTACAGATCGAAAATCTTTTCCCGGATTTCCTCGGGAATCCCGACGCCTTCGTCCAGGATCTTCAGGACGGCGAACTTGCCCTCGCAATCGAGGATGACGTCCAGGCGTCCGCCCTCCGGCATGGCCTGGGCGCCGTTCTGGATCACGTTCAGCGCCGCCTGCTTCATCATGTCCACATCCACGTTTACCATCACCGGCTCAGCGGGAAGCTGGCTGTGCATGCTCACTCCGCGCGTGGAAAGCTCTTCGGCCGCCAGCGCCAGCACGTCCCCGATCACTCCACGCAAGTCCCCTTCGTGCAACTGCAACTCCACCGGCCGGGAGAAATCCACCAGCGTCTGTACCACGCGATCCAGCCGCTTGATCTCCATCTCAATCACGTCCAGGTGCCGGGTGGCCGAAGGACTGGCCCCTTCCAGCTTGTTCTTCAGCAGCTCCAGGTGCACCACGATGGCGTTAATCGGGTTCTTCACCTCGTGCGCCACCCCGGAAGTCAGCCGCCCGATGGCCGACATCCTTCGCGAGACCTCCAGCTCCGATTCGATCCGCTCCATGGAGTCAAGGTCGCGCAGCGTAACCAGCGCTCCCAGCCCCTGCCGCGTCTGATCGTCCTGGATGAAATCCACTGAGGCCTGAATCCGCCGTCCGTTCTCAGTGCGGATCTCCTCCTTTACCAGCGGCGTGCGCGTCTGGAATGCATCCCGCAGCGTCCGGCCCAGGATGGTGGAACTGTCGAAGAGCTCAGAGGCATCCAGCCCCAGCACGCGGCCGCGATCGAGTTGGAGGAACCGCCGGGCGGCCTCTGAAACCAGTACCGCGCGCGCGTCTCGCGTGAACAGAAGAATGCCATCCTGAAGGTTGGAAAGGATCTGGTCCAGATTCTCCTTGAGTGCGCTGAACACTTCCTCGACATTGCGGATTCTCTGCCCGATACGCTCGATCTGGTACGACACTCTCTTGGCGGTGTCCTGCCGCGGCTGCCCCTCTTCGTCTTCCTCCACCAGTTCCTCTATGTTGGGGTTCCAGTAGTCGAGCTGCATGCTGATCTCTTCGAGAGGCCGGAGGGCCAGATTGGAGAGCAGCAGGGCAACCAGCAGCGCCGTACCCAGCGCAAACCCCATCAGCGTGAACGCCTCTTCCAGCCAGGGCGCATACACGGCGCGCAGCAGGGTGGTTCGCGCTCCCACATGCACGGTGGCAAAGGGAGCGCCATTGCGCTCCAGTGGCTCCACAATCTCAAACACCGTGGGCGGGCCGAACACTTTGAGCATCAGCTCGATGGGATCGGCGTTCAAAAGCTGGCTGTAGTTGGGCCGCAGCGGCGCCGGCTTGTCCTCGTTGTCGGGGTTGGTGCTGAGCAGGGTCTGGCCATCGAAGTCGGCGATGTTGATGTCGTAGACGGTGAGCGAATAGCGGTTGATGCTGGTCACCACCGCCTGCAGCGATGGGTTGTTGCGCACCGCCTCGCGAGCCAGGTCCCGCAACTGCTGCGGCTGGTTGGGGTCCACCTTGCGATCCTCCAGGCCCGTCTCCAGCGCGTTCTGAAGCGCGTACCGCACCTGGTCGGCCACCATGCGATTGGTGTCGTAGGTCTGCTGCACGGCCGCGTGCAGCAGCTGGGAGACGTAGACAAATGACAGCAGCCCCGAGATCAGCAACACCAGGGCGGTGATGGCCAAAACGAGTTTTGTTTTCAACCGCATGGACAGAATGGTTGACGCTGTGCCGGAAAAGAAATGGATCGCAGCGCGTCGCGCACGGAGCCTGTGCCTCTATGGTACGGTTTTGCCCGCTCGAAACCAAGGGATGGGTAAAACAGGTAGTGGGTCAGTTTGAAGGGTACGGGCTTTAGCCCGTACATAGAGCACTCTCAAATTCCGCGGGCTGCACAGGTTTTTCGAGGATCTTCGGGAGGTGGCCGACGCCTTCGGCCTCGTGCCGGAGTAAACCCCCGGTTACGTTGCCGGACGTTGGCCAGGCTGCGCCGGGGCGGCGCGGCCCGGAAGGAGCAGCGGCCTTCAGGCCGCTGAAGAGGCGCATAAAACCTTGAGCGGCTTTAGCCGCGGAAACGCGGACTTGCATTTCGGTCGCTTGCGGAGGCAACCAACTTCTGGGAGCCCACGCTAGTTGGTGGGCTGCATGGCGGGGCGCTGCGGCAACAGCTCTGCCGCCTGGCGCGGCGGTTCGCCGGCCGCGTGCGATGCCGTTGCGGCGGTTACGGTGACGGGCAGGAAGACCCGGAAGCAGGTCACGTTTCCACGCGGACTGTGGAGGGTGCGGCAGGTCAGGGTGCCGTCGTATTTCTGCACAATGCCCTTGCTGATCCACAGGCCGAGGCCCGTGCCTTTGGTGGATTTGGTGGAGAAAAAGGGCTGGAACAGACGCCGGACATCGTCGGGATGGATGCCGATACCGGTGTCAATGACGGAGATGGCCGTGCCGCGGCGATTGCCGGTCCAGTGCGTCACCTCGCGTACGTGGACGCCCAGGGTGCCGCCGTCGGGCATGGCCTGGATGGCGTTGCCGATGAGGTTGAGAAACACCTGGCGCAGCTCCACGGGGAAGCCCTGCACTACCGGCGTGACCAGGTAGCGCTTACTCAGGCGGATGCGGTTCTTGGCCAGGGCGCGATCCTGAAGCTCGAGCACGTCATCCAGCAGCTCCGCCAGGCTCACTGCGATGGGCTGCTTGGATTCACGGTAAAAACTGAGGGTCTGGCGGGTGATATGGGAGACGCGCTGCAACTCCTGCTCCGCGACATCGGCGAAGTGGCGCGCGGTGTCGTCGAGGGACGGATGATTGCGCACAAGGTAGAGAGTGTTGGTGATGGCGGCCAGCGGATTGTTGATTTCGTGGGCAATGATTCCGGCCACGCGGCCCATGGCGGCTAGTTTTTCGGTTTCGCGCAGCGCTTCCTCGGCCTGAAGCTGCTGGGTGATGTCGCGGCTCACCTCAAGGACGGCATTGCCCTCATGATTCATGATCTTGCGGCAGGAGACGACGATCTCGGCCCCGGAGCGGGTCTTCTGCGTCAGATTGCCCTGCCAGCACTTCTGCTCCTTCAAAACACTCTCGATTTCCTCGCGCGAGACGGGGAAAATGGTGTGCAGGAGCTTGTGCAAGTCCTTGCCGATGGCTTCTTCGCGGGACCAGCCGTAGAGAGTTTCCCCGCCGGTGCTCCAGAATATGATGCGGCCTCCCAGGTCGCGGACCAGGATGGCCTCCGTGGCCAGGTCGAGCAGGTCGGCGCGCGTGCGCAGCTCTTCAGTGCGCTCCGCCACGCGGCGTTCCAGCTCGGTATTCAGCGCTTCCAGCTGGCGCGTCTTGCGGTGCAGTTCCACGAAGATGCTGATCTTGGCGCGAAGAACCTCGGGAACGACGGGAACAGAGATGTAATCGACAGCGCCGGATTTGTACCCCTGGATCTTGTCGGCATCTGTCAGGTGCACGCCGGAAATGAAGATGATGGCCGTCTTCTGAAACCGTGGGTGCTGGCGAATGACATCGGCAAGCTCGAAGCCGTCGAGGTCGGGCATGCTCACGTCCATCAGCACCACTCCCACATCGGTCTTCAGCAGGATGTTGAGCGCTTCTTTGGCCGTGGTGGCTTTGATCAGGTTTTCACCCAGATCGGCAAGGATGACCTCGTAGCTCAGCAGTTTTGCCGGCTGGTCGTCGACCATCAGGATGTTCACCTTCTCATCGGCCTTCATTATCGGGGTCCCTTTTCTGTTTCCAGCTCCTGGTCTCTAGTCGTGAATCATGGTTCGTGAGTGTGAAGAAGTGAAAAAGTGAAGAAGTGAATTTGTGGAGACGGCGTATTTTTTCTTTCACTCTTTCACTCCTTCACTCCTTCACTCATTCACTCCATTGTCCTTTGCTGCCCGCCGCCGCATCACCGGTGCAGCCACATGCGCAGCGCTGACAACAGTTGTTCCGTGTTCACGGGCTTGGCCAGGTATTCGCTGGCGCCCGCCTCCAGGCATTTCTCGCGGTCGCCTTTCATGGCCTTCGCCGTAAGCGCGATGATGGGGAGCCGGCGAAGAGATGCATTCTGGCGGATCACCTGCATGGTTTCGTATCCGTCCATCTCCGGCATCATGATGTCCATCAGCACGATCGCCAGGTCCGGCGTGTTTTCAATGATGTGGATGGCTTCGCGTCCGGTGCCCGCGGTAACCACGTGCATGCCGCGGCGCTCCAGCACGCTGGAGAGGGCGAAGATGTTGCGCACATCATCGTCCACCACCAGCACTTTGCGATCGATCAGCGCGTCGTCGGATTTGTGCAGGCGGTCGAGCATGCGCTGCTTTTCCTCGGGCAGGTCAGAGATGACGCGGTGCAGGAACAGCGCGGTCTCATCCAGCAGCCGCTCCGGCGACTCCACGTCCTTCACCACTACGCTGCGCGCCAGCGTGTGCAGTTGCGTGTCTTCTTCCGCGGTAAGGTCGCGACCGGTAAACACAATCACGGGCATGTCGTGCAGCGAAGGCGTGTCGCGCATCTTCTCGAGGACCTCGAATCCGGTCATATCCGGCAGGCGCAGATCGAGCACCGCGCAGTCGTACTTGCCGGACTCAAGCGATGCAAGCGCGTCCTTTCCGTTGTCGACGGTGTCGATGTCGATGTCCTTGTGGTCGAGCAGCGCGCGGATCGACATCTGCTCGGCGGGATTGTCCTCCACCACCAGCAGCCGCTTGCGGCGCGGCTGCGAGTAATCCCAGATCCGCGTCAGGGCCTGGTCCAGCTCGTCGGTCGAAGTGGGCTTGGTGACGAAGGAAAATGCGCCGCGCGATAGCCCGTGATGGCGGTCTTCGTCCAGCGTGAGCATCTGCACCGGGATGTGGCGGGTGCGCGGATCCTGCTTGAGATGGTTCAGGATGGTCCAGCCCAGCATGTCGGGCAGGAACACATCCAGGGAGATAGCGGTGGGGTTGTATTCGCGTGCCAGTGAAAGGGCCTCGGCGCCGGTCAAGGCGCAGAGAACCTTGAAGCCCTTGTCGCGGGAAAGGTCGCAGAGGACGCGTGCATAGTGGGGATCGTCCTCCACGATGAGAAGGACAGCGTCGCCTTCCATGATGTTGCGGCGGTCGTCATCGACGCGGGCTTCCTGCTCGGTGACGGCGGCAGCGGCAATGAAGACCGGTGTCTGCGGCAACTGCGGTTGGTAGCCGGACTTGTCCGGCTTGATGAGGGCTGCGTTGGTGGCCCCAACGTAGGTCTGGGGGAGGAAGAGCGTAAAGGTGCTGCCGGCGCCAGGCGTGGAGCGAAGCTGGATTTCTCCGCCCAGCAAGTTGGCCAGCTCGCGGCTGATGGCCAGGCCCAGACCGGTTCCGCCGTACTTGCGGCTGGTGCCCGCATCGGCCTGCTGGAAGGCCTCAAAGATGATGCGCTGTTTCTCCGGAGCGATCCCGATGCCGGTGTCGGAAACCTTGAACGCGATAACCGAGCCGGCGCCGGAGAGAATGGGGTGGTCGGGGCTCCAGCCGCCGGTTACGGAGGTGACGGAGAGTTTGACGCTGCCCTGGTCGGTGAACTTGAAGGCGTTGGAAAGCAGGTTCTTGAGCACCTGCTGCAGGCGCTTCGAATCCGTGACAAGGCTGCGGCCGAGCGCCGGATCGCCGGAGACTTCGAAACTGAGCTTGCGATTCTCTGCCTCGTGGCGGAACGGCCGCGCGACGGTTTCAAGCAGCGCACCGAAGAAGATCTCCTCGGCCTCGATGGACACCGTGCCCGACTCGATCTTGGAGAGATCGAGAATGTCGGAGATGAGGTTGAGCAGGTCGGTTCCGGCGGCGTGAATGGTGCGGGCGAATTCGACTTGCTTGGGCGACAGCGAGCCGTCGGGGTTTTCCGCCAGTTGCTGCCCCAGCACCAGGATGGAGTTGAGCGGAGTGCGCAGCTCGTGCGACATGTTGGCCAGGAATTCCGACTTGTACTTGGAGGTAAGGGCGAGCTCGCGGGCCTTTTCTTCGAGAGCGCGGCGGGCCTGCTCGATTTCCTGGTTCTTGCGTTCCACTTCGTAGTTCTGTTCCGCCAGCTGCTGAGCCTTCTGCGCCAGCTGCTCGTTGGTTCCCTGCAGTTCCTTCTGCTGGGTCTGCAGTTCGGTGGCAAGCTGCTGCGACTGCTTCAGCAGGCCCTCGGTCTGCATCGTGGCTTCAATGGAGTTGAGCACGATGCCGATGGAGGAGGTGAGCTGATCGAGGAAGGCCAGTTGCGAGGGCGTAAAGGCGCTCAGGCTGGCCAGCTCGATGACGGCCTTCACGCGGTCCTCAAACAACACCGGGAGCACGATAACGTTCTTGGGAACGGCTTTGAAGAGGCCGCTGCGGATGGGCGCGGTCTTCTTGGGCAATTCCGTAATCAGCAGGCGGCGCTTCTCCACCGCGCACTGGCCGATGAGGCCTTCGCCGAGGCGAATTTCAGTCAGGTGGCCTTCGGGGTTATTGGCGAAGGTTGACAAAAGAAGGAGAGTGCCTTCGCGCTGGGCGGAGGAGTCGGACTCCATCTGGTAGATGACACCCTGCTGCGCGTTGACCAGCGGCGCGAGCTCGGAGAGCAGCATGCGGCCGACAGTAGCCAGGTCGCGCTGCCCCTGCAACATGCCGGTGAAGCGGGCCAGGTTGGTCTTCAGCCAGTCCTGCTCCGTGTTGCGGTCGGTGGTCAGGCGAAGGTTGTCAATCATCGTGTTGATGTTGTCCTTCAGCTCCGCCACTTCGCCGCGGGCTTCCACCTGGATGGATCGCGTAAGGTCGCCCTTGGTAACGGCGGTTGCCACTTCGGCGATGGCGCGAACCTGGTTGGTAAGGTTGTCGGCCAGCAGGTTCACGTTGCCGGTAAGGTCCTTCCAGGTGCCGGCGGCGCCGGGCACGTTGGCCTGGCCGCCCAAACGGCCTTCCACGCCGACTTCGCGGGCCACCGTGGTCACCTGGTCGGCGAAGGTGGCCAGCGTATCCGTCATGTTGTTGATGGTTTCCGCCAGCGCGGCCACTTCACCCTTGGCGTTCACCGTCAGCTTGTTGGTCAGCACGCCGTTGGCCACAGCCGTTACCACCTTCACAATGCCGCGCACCTGCTCGGTCAGGTTGGCAGCCATCACGTTCACGTTGTCCGTGAGATCCTTCCAGGTTCCGGCCACGCCCGGCACCTGCGCCTGGCCGCCCAGCTTGCCTTCGGTGCCCACTTCGCGGGCCACGCGCGTCACTTCGGCGGCGAAGGCGTTCAACTGGTCCACCATGGTGTTGATCGTGTCTTTCAGCTCCAGGATTTCGCCCTTCACGTCCACGGTGATCTTGCGGCTCAAGTCGCCGCGGGCCACGGCGGTTGTCACTTCGGCAATGTTGCGCACCTGCGCCGTGAGGTTGCCGGCCATGGCGTTCACTGAGTCGGTCAAGTCCTTCCACGTGCCGGCCACGCCGGGCACGTTGGCCTGGCCGCCGAGACGGCCTTCCGAACCCACCTCGCGGGCCACGCGCGTCACTTCCGCAGCGAACGAGCGGAGCTGCTCCACCATGGTGTTCAGCGTTTCCTTCAGCTGCAGGATTTCGCCGCGGACGTCCACTGTGATCTTTCGGCTCAAGTCGCCGTTGGCGATCGCGGTGGCCACTTCGGCGATGTTGCGCACCTGCGCGGTCAGGTTGCCGGCCATGAAGTTCACCGAGTCGGTAAGGTCTTTCCAGGTTCCCGCTACGCCGGGCACCTGCGCCTGGCCGCCGAGCTTGCCGTCGGTGCCCACTTCGCGCGCCACGCGGGTCACTTCGCCGGCGAAGGCGTTGAGCTGGTCCACCATGGTGTTAATAGTGTTTTTGAGCTCGAGAATTTCCCCTTTCACGTCCACGGTGATCTTGCGCGAGAGGTCACCGCGGGCCACGGCTGTTGTAACTTCGGCAATGTTGCGGACCTGCGCCGTGAGGTTGCCGGCCATGGAGTTCACCGAGTCGGTAAGGTCCTTCCATGTTCCCGATGCGCCCGGCACATTGGCCTGCCCGCCCAGCCGGCCTTCGGCGCCCACTTCGCGAGCCACGCGCGTCACTTCGCCGGCAAACCGGTTGAGCTGATCCACCATGGTGTTGATGGTTTCTTTCAGCAGCAGGATTTCGCCGGAGACGTTAACGGTGATCTTCTTTGAGAGATCGCCGTTGGCGATAGCCGTAGCCACTTCGGCGATGTTGCGAACCTGGCCGGTGAGGTTCGAGGCCATGGAGTTCACCGAGTCGGTCAAGTCTTTCCAGGTGCCGGCCACGTCGGGCACGACCGCCTGGCCGCCGAGCTTGCCGTCGGTACCCACTTCGCGGGCCACGCGGGTCACTTCGCCCGCGAAAGCGTTGAGCTGGTCCACCATCGTATTAATAGTGTTCTTCAGCTCCAGGATTTCGCCCTTCACGTCGACAGTGATCTTGCGCGAGAGGTCGCCGCGGGCCACGGCTGTGGCCACTTCAGCAATGTTTCGGACTTGGCCCGTGAGGTTTGACGCCATAAAGTTGACGTTGTCGGTAAGATCCTTCCAGGTGCCGGCCACGCCCTGCACCACCGCCTGACCGCCCAGCCGCCCCTCGGTTCCCACTTCGCGAGCCACGCGCGTCACTTCGCCGGCGAAGGCGTTGAGCTGGTCCACCATCGTATTAATGGTGTTTTTGAGCTCCAGGATCTCGCCCTTCACGTCCACCGTGATCTTGCGCGACAAATCGCCGCGGGCCACGGCTGTAGTCACTTCAGCAATGTTGCGGACCTGCGCCGTCAGGTTGCCGGCCATGGAATTCACCGAGTCGGTCAAGTCCTTCCACGTTCCGGCCACGCCGGGCACGTTGGCCTGTCCGCCGAGCCGCCCTTCGGTACCAACTTCGCGAGCCACGCGCGTCACTTCGCCGGCGAACCGGTTGAGCTGGTCCACCATTGTGTTCAGCGTTTCTTTCAGCTGCAGGATTTCGCCGCGCACGTCCACCGTAATCTTGCGGCTCAAGTCGCCGTTCGCAATCGCAGTTGCCACTTCAGCAATGTTGCGCACCTGCCCGGTCAGGTTGCCGGCCATAAAATTCACGTTGTCGGTAAGGTCTTTCCAGGTTCCGGCCACGCCGGGCACGTTGGCCTGGCCGCCGAGCTTGCCTTCCGTGCCCACTTCGCGCGCCACGCGCGTCACTTCGCCGGCAAATGCGTTCAACTGGTCCACCATCGTATTAATGGTGTCCTTCAGCTCCAGAATTTCCCCCTTCACGTCCACCGTAATCTTGCGCGAAAGGTCGCCGCGCGCCACGGCAATCGTCACTTCCGCAATATTTCGCACCTGGCTGGTCAGGTTCGATGCCATAGCGTTCACTGAATCTGTCAAATCCTTCCACGTTCCGGCCACGCCCGGCACCACGGCCTGTCCGCCCAGCTTGCCTTCCGTGCCCACTTCGCGCGCCACGCGCGTCACTTCCGATGCAAACGACCGCAGCTGATCCACCATCGTGTTGATGGCCTCCTTGAGCTGCAGAATCTCGCCGCGCACGTCCACCGTAATTTTGCGCGAAAGGTCGCCCGACGCCACCGCCGTAGTCACCTCCGCAATATTGCGCACCTGGCTGGTCAGGTTCGACGCCATCGCGTTGACAGAATCCGTCAAATCCTTCCACGTCCCAGCCACGCCCGGCACCACAGCCTGCCCGCCCAACTTGCCTTCCGTGCCCACTTCGCGCGCCACGCGCGTCACTTCCGAAGTAAACACCCCAAGCTGCTGGATCATCGTGTTCACAATGTTCGCCGACCGCAGAAATTCGCCTTCCAGCGGCCGCCCGTCCACGTCCAGCCGCACGGTCTGCGTCAGATTCCCCTGGGCCACGGCGGCAATCGCGCGCGTCACCTCGTTAGTCGGCCGCAGCAGGTCCTCAATCAGCGTGTTCACCGACACTTCCATCTCGTCCCACGCGCCGCGGTGCCGCTCAAAGCGGATGCGCTCGCGCGTCCGTCCCTCCTTGCCCACGGCCTGCCCCGCGCGCTTCAGCTCCTGCGCCATCTGCTCATTGGCGATCACAATCTCATTAAAGGTGTCGGCAATCTTGCCCGCCATCCCGCTCCACGTAACCGGCAGGCGCACGCTGAAGTTGCCGTCCTTCATCGTCTGCAGGCACTCAAGAATGGCCGCAAGGTACTCGGGTTCGGCCAGTCCGTTGCCATTGGATTGTTCAAGGGGAGGGTGATTCGGATCGTCTTGGCCGAGGCCAGGCTGCTCAATTGAAGTAGCCATCTTGATGTTGCTCCTGCGCGCAAGCTATTCAGAAAACTGAGGCAAGCCCCGATCGTGAATCCCTCAAAAAAGCCCAAGCGCGGGTAATTTCACGAGTCGCGGTGCACGGTCAGGGGAATGCTCTGAGTGAGGTTCGATGCACCCCGGGCGCCGCAAGTTGTCCCGAGTTTCCCGCGCAAACAAGAAATTTTTCAGTAGCGGGACAGGTGCGAGGCTTTGTATCAGTAGTAGGGCAGGTGCGAGGCCCTGTGTCACTCATGGAGTGGGTGCGAGGCCCTGTATCAGTCATGGAGCAGGTGCGAGGCTTTGTATCAGGGCACGACTTTCCGCCGTGGCGGACGCCGATAAGCGCATGATGCAAAGATCCGGGCTTTAGCCCCTGCCGTGCTCATAGCGCGATCCAGCCCCACTCCAATTCGGAAGGAGCGCTCATAGCGCGATCCAGCCCCACTCCAATTCGGAAGGAGCGCTCATTGCGCGATCCAGCCCCGCTCCAATTCGGAAGGAGCGCTCATAGCGCGATCCGGCCCCGCTCCAATTCGGAAGGAGCAGCGGCCTTCAGGCCGCTGAAGAGACGCATAGAAATCTCGGGCCGGAGGGAGCAGCGGCCTTCAGGCCGCTGAAGAGACGCACAAAAGCTTCCGGGCGGCTTTAGCCGCGGGCCTTCCACCTGGACTCGGGCATTTCCCCGAAAGTCGCGTTGTATCAGGGCGCGACTTTAGTCGCGCCGATAAGCGCATGATACAAAGATCCGGGCTTTAGCCCCTGCCGCGCTCATAGCGCGATCCGGCCCCGCTCCAATTCGGAAGGAGCAGCGGCCTTCAGGCCGCTGAAGAGACGCACAAAAGCTTCCGGGCGGCTTTAGCCGCGGGCCTTCCACCCGGACTCGGGCATTTCCCCGAAAGTCGCGTTGTATCATCGCGCGACTTTCCGCCGTGGCGGACGCCGATCAGCGCATGATACAAAGATCCGGGCTTTAGCCCCCGCACCGTCGCCTGCGCGAATCAGGGCCACAACTGGCCTTTTTCCTCAACCCGCTGAGCCCCTCCGGGATGAATAATGAAACAGAGGAAGCAGGCAATGAGCCTTTACTGCGCAGAGGGCGGGGCAGACCGGGAACTGTCGCCGCCGGAGCTGGAACAGCTTCTGGCCGGCGCGCTCGGTCGTCTGGGGCCGCGCCAGCGCGTGCTGGCCGTGCCGCCGGACATGACCCGCTTCTACTCGCAGGCTGGATTCCTCACCCATTGCGTCTGGCGCTACTACGGCCCCCGCCTCAAAGCCGTGCTGCCCGCGCTCGGCACTCACACGCCCATGCGCCCCGACCAGATGGCGCAAATGTTCGCGGACGTCCCGCAGGAGTTGTTCCTAGTCCACAACTGGCGCACTGACCCGGTTACGCTGGGCGAGGTTCCGGCAGAGTTTATTGAGAGCGTCTCCGAGGGCAAGCTGCATTACTCGTGGCCGGCGCAGGTCAACCGCCACATCGTCGAGGATGGATTTGACTTAGTGCTCTCCATCGGCCAGGTAGTGCCGCATGAAGTCATCGGCATGGCCAATTACAACAAGAACATTCTCGTCGGCACCGGCGGCCGTGACGGCATCAACCGCAGCCACTACCTGGGCGCGGTCTTTGGTATGGAGCGCATCATGGGCAAGGCGCAGAACCCCGTCCGCGCGGTGCTCAATTACGCCAGCGAGCGATTCCTGAAGCAGATTCCAATCGTTTATGTGCAGACCGTCGTCGGACGTAATCCAGACGGCGCGCTCGTAGTCCGCGGCCTCTACATAGGCGACAACGAGGAGTGCTTTTTGCGTGCAGCCGAGCTGAGCGCGAAAGTGAATTTCGAGCTTGTGGAGCAGCCGATCTCGAAGGCCGTAGTCTATCTCGATCCCCACGAATATCACTCCACCTGGATCGGAAACAAGGCGGTGTACCGCACCCGCATGGCGCTGGCCGACGGCGCGGAGCTAATCATCCTCGCGCCGGGCGTCAAGGAGTTTGGCGAAGACCAGCGCATCGACGAGTTAATTCGCAAATACGGCTACCGCGGCACGCCGGCCACGATTCGCGCTGTCGAGCAGAATGAGGATTTAGCCGGCGAGCTAGGCGCAGCAGCGCACCTGATCCACGCCTCATCCGAAGGCCGCTTCCAGATAACGTGGTGCCCCGGCAAGCTGACGCGCGAAGAGATCGAAGGCGTCGGCTTTGCGTACGGTGACCTGAATAACATGCTGGCTAAGTACGACCCAGCCAAGTTACACCACGGCTATAACCGGTTAGATGGGGAAGATATCTTCTATATCGCGAACCCGGCTCTGGGCCTGTGGGCGCATAGGTCAAGATTGGGTTAGAACTGCACCAAAAAACACCGCCGTCATCCTGAGCGAGTTCGCCGCGGCGAACGAGTCGAAGGACCTGCGTTTCGCGCCGCTCGCAGGTGCGACCAACCTTCTGGGACACCAGACGCACTCGCTCTTGCCTTCGCCTTTGCTTTTCTTTCTGTCATTCCCCGCAGGGAATCTCCTGAGCGGAGCGAAGGATCCGTGGTTGCCTTTGCTTTTGCCCTTGTTCTTGCCTTCGCCTTTGCTTTTCTTTCTGTCATTCCCCCAGGGAATCTGCTTTTCGGCTGCCCAACCGGCGAACGCCATTTCCTCCAGCTAATTCAGGCATCCAGTGGCGCGGATGTCGCAATTGATCCGGAAATTTACTTCGACTGTGATCATCACGGGTACCGGCTGGACGTGGTGGCGCAACGCTGGCGTAAAACGATAGTTTGTGACCGCATCGACAGCTTTTTGATCAAGGCCCATTCCGAGCGGCCGGACCACCCTCAGATTCTGCGGGAGCCCGTGCGAGTCGACCACCAGCGAAATCAGGACAACGCCTTGATATTTAGCTTTGCCCTGGCCGTTCCCGATGGAAATTGGCTGTTGTGGGACAAATGCGATGGGCATGCTTACATCGCCCGCTACGCGGTAGATCCTCGGCGGATTTGCGATGAGGTCCTCGTCGGGCGGCGCGTAGATCACATTGTCAGGGAAACGATCGTAGCTGGAGACCGTCTGCGTCGGCTGCGCCCGAAGCTGCAACTGGTGCTTTTCTTTGCCTTGCGCATCCTGGACTGCCACGTTGCACGCTTCAAGTGTCACTTCGACGCTGACGCCTGTAAGAACTGCGGCATTTTCGTGCATCGCAGGGCTGAAATGGTCCGCGCCAGCGATCTTCACCGCGAGCCTGTCCAGGTCGTTTCCAAGGGGCCGAACGAACTGAATGTTCCGTGGCTGGCCGGCCGGATCAACAACTGCGGCCAATGTCACAGTTCCAGAAACAGGATTAAGACAATCAGCCGGCGCATTGATTGTGAAGTTTGGCGGGACCAGAACCGGCGCGGAAACTCCGTCAGTGGATTTATAAACTCGGACCGGCGTTTGTTCTGTTCCAGGGGACGTCTGGCCGCGCACGAAACCGCTCGCCGTGCTTGAACAGGCCAACGCAAGCATGAGGGCCCGCTTCCATTGTGGATTCATTGCGGAACCACGGTATCACGAGACGCCAAGCTCCCGCAGCAAGAACGCGTAATCGAACGCGATCTCCTTCAGGTAGTCATACCGCCCGCTAGCCCCGCCGTGGCCTGCCTTCATGTTAGTAACCAGCAGCAGCGGGTTGTTATCCGTCTTCAGCGTGCGCACTTTGGCTACATATTTCGCCGGCTCCCAGTACATTACCTGGCTGTCGTTGAGGCTGGTCTTGATTAACATGGCCGGATAATTCCCCCGCTTCAGGTTATCGTAGGGCGAGTAACTCAGCATGTAGCGGAAATACTCTTCATTGTTCGGATCGCCCCACTCCTCGTACTCCGGCACGGTCAGGGGCAGGGAAGCGTCCAGCATGGTGTTCATCACGTCCACAAACGGCACGTGCGAGAGGACCGCGTGGAAAAGATCGGGGCGCATATTGACGACCGCGCCCATCAGCAGTCCGCCGGCGGATCCGCCTTCGATGGCCACGCGCGAGGGATCGCCGTAGCCGTTCGCGGTCAGGTGTTCCACCGCCGCAATGAAATCCGTAAACGTGTTGCGCTTCACCAGCATCTTGCCGGCGTCATGCCACGGTTTGCCCAGGTCGCCCCCGCCGCGGATGTGCGCGTAAGCCATCACCATGCTGCGGTCGAGCAGGCTGAGCCGGCTGGCGCCGAACCCGAGCGGCAGCGAGTACCCGTACGACCCGTAGCCATAGACATAGAGCGGATTCTTGCCGGATTTGCGTTTGTCGCGCCGATAAACGAGCGAAATTGGAACCGCGGTGCCATCCGCCGCCGTGGCGTTGATGCGCTCGCTGGCATACTGCGTCCGATCGAACCCGCCAGGCACTTCCACCTGCTTGAGCAAGGTGGTTTCGCCGGTGCCGAAGTCGTATTCGAAAACGGAACTGGGCGTGACCAGCGACTGATAGGCGTAGCGGAACTTCCGCGTGTCGAAGACGCGGTTCATGCCCGGATGCGCGCTGTAGGCGGGCTCGGGGAAGGCGATCTCGCCCAGGTGTTTGGCCTCGGCCGAGTCGCCGGCGAATCTCCACAGTCGCAGCCGCGGCAGCCCGCCCTCCCGTTCGCAGGCAATAAAGAAGCGGTTGAACAGATCGACGTCTTCCAGCATCACCCCGTCGCGGTGCGGGATCCGCTCCACCCAGTTTTCCCGCTGCGGAGCGATCACCGGCGCGGTAACCAGGCGGAAGTTGCGTCCGCGGTCATTGGTGCGGATGAACCAGAGCCCGCCGCGATGATCCACGCTGTACTCGTGCTCGTCCTCCCGCGGAGAGATCACGGTGAACTCGCCTTGGGGATCGTGGGCAGGGAGAAACCAGCACTCCGTGGTGGTGTGGCTGCCCGATTCCATCACCAGGAACTGTCCGTCGCGGGTGCGTCCCGCCGCAAGGTTGAAGCGTTCGTCGTCGTCCTGGTAAACCAGCACGTCGGCGGGGTACGGTGTGCCCCGCATGTGCCGCCAGAGCTGAAACTGGCGCTTCTGTTCCTCGTCTTCCACCGTGTAGAAAAGGCTGAAACTGTCGGCGGCCCACACCACGGAACCCACGCGCTCCACCGAGCCGGGGAGGGTGTCGCCGGTTTCCAGGTCCTTGATGAAAAGCCTGTACTGGCGGAAGCCGGTGTAGTCCACGGTGTAAGCCAGCCAGCGCCCGTCGTCGCTCACATCCACGGCGCCGACGGCGAAAAACGGGTGACCCTCCGCCATGACGTTGCCGTCGAGCAGCACTTCTTCCGGCGCGTTATGGAGGGGGCCGGACGAGAGACCGATCTTGCGGCAACTGATGCCGTACTGCTTGCCCTCCTCGGTGCGGGTGTAATACCAGTACTGGCCGTCGCGGTAGGGCACGGAAACGTCCGTTTGCTGGATGTGGCTGAGCATCTCGTCGTAGAGCTGCTCGCGCAGCGCGGCCTCGGGCGCCATTACGGCTTCGGCGTAAGCATTCTCGGCTTCCAGGTACGCCGCGGTGTCGGAATTGGCCTTATCGCGCAGCCAGGCGTAGTCATCCCTGAGGGTCACGCCGTGAACCTCGGTTTCGAGTTGCTTCTGGGGTGCTCTAGGGGGCATAGCAGCCTGATTTTCGTTCATCGCATTAAGTCTATTGTGTTTGCGCCGATTTCGCTCACCAGGGAACCTGCCCCCTCCCCGCCCCGTACAATAGTTAGCGTGAACAGGCTAAATCGACTGGCGGCGGCGGGGTTGCGGCTGGCTTTGGTGTCAACCCTCCTCTTTTGTGCCGCTTGGGCCTCCGCCGAGCGCGTCCAGGACCTCCCCAACCCCACCGACTACGTGAGCGACTTGGGGCATGTGCTTTCGCCGGATGCTATTGCGCGGATTGATGGGATTTGCAGCGAATTGGACCACACGGCGGCCAATGCGCAGGTGGCGGTGGTCACGGTCCACAACCTGAACGGCGAAGATGCGGCCGACTTTGCGAACGAGCTCGAAAACAAATGGCACATGGGCAAAAAGGGCACCGATCGCGGCGTGCTGGTGCTGCTGGCCGTGGACGATCACCAGTACCGCATTGACGTTGGGTACGGACTGGAAGGCATCCTGCCGGACGGGAAGGTGGGCGATATCGGCCGGGAGATGCGGGTCTATCTGCGCCAAGGCAATTATGACGATGCGGTGCTGGAGGCGGTGGGCTCGATTGCGCAGGTGATTGCGCAGGATGCCCACGTTACGCTGGAGGAGCAGCCGCCCGCGGAACAGGCCGCCCCGCAGAGCGTGCATCGCGGCTTTCCGCTGGGAAGGCTCATCTTCTTTCTCATCTTCTTCCTGCTTTTTGGCGGGTCGTGGATTGGGCGGCTGCTGTTCGGAGCCATGCTGTTCAATAACTGGCGCGGCGGCGGCTGGGGCGGCGGAAGCTGGGGCAGCGGCGGCGGTTGGGGCGGCGGCGGTGGAGGTGGTGGAGGATTTGGCGGCTTCGGCGGCGGAGGGTTTGGCGGCGGCGGAGCGGGGGGAAGCTGGTAAGGACAGGGAGTAGGGAGTAGGGAACAGGGAACAAGGGACTAAGGGACGTAGGGACTCAGGGACTAGTGTGGTGTCCCAGAAGTTCGTCGCATCCGCGAGCACCCGGAAAGCAGGTCCCCTTCGGCAAGCTCAGGGCAGGCTTTCGACTGCGTTTGCCGCAAAAAACGCGGCAAACTCCGCTCAGGATGACGGCACCGTTTTTGTTGGGAACTTCAGGGACGTGACACTAGGGACTAAGAACAAATGGGGCCTGAAAAAGGCCGGAGGAGAACGGATTTTATGCGTCGTGGATCGATGGTGTTTCTGGTTGTGATCGCGGTGATTGTTTTGGCGGGGATGTTTGTTTATGGCAGCTTCAAGAGCGCGCAGAACCAGATGGTGCAATTGCAGGAGAATGTCAACTCGAAGTGGGCGGATGTGGATGTGAATTTGCAGCGCCGCGCCGACCTGATTCCCAACCTGGTGGAGACGGTGAAGGGGTTTACCAAGGAGGAGAGCACGGTGTTTGGCGATATTGCCAACGCACGGGCAGGAATGTTGAACGCACAGGGTCCAGCGGCCAAGATCGCAGCCAATAATCAGCTTGACGGGGCCATTGGACGGCTGCTGCTGCTGACGGAAAACTATCCCCAATTGCGCTCCAGCGACCAGTTCATGCGGCTGCAGGATGAACTGTCGGGCACGGAGAACCGCATCTCGGTTTCGCGGCGGTACTATAACGAGGCGGTCCAGGCTTACAACACGTTCATCGAGCAGTTTCCCAACAGCATCTGGGCCAACATCCTGGGATTCCGCCGGAATAACGCTTACTTCCAGGCCAGCGAGGCCTCGCGGCAGGCACCGCAGGTGAAGTTCTGAAAGCAGTCTTTAGCTATTAGCTATTAGCCCGCAGCAAAAAGGCGATGCGGCGCGATGGAAAGGACCTCAGGGGCTAAGGAGCCTGGGTGTGAACTGATCATCGCGCGCGCTTTCCTGAGGCGTGTAGCCCTGGTGAGTGGTTTCCATCGCCCCTACGGGGCTCCTGATTCCTAGTGCCCGGTTCCCCGGATTCAAGTCCTTGCCCGCCCCGGCGGTCAAGGACTCCATCCGGGGCTAACATCCTGCTACCCCTCCGGGGTGCTTTCCCGCTACGCGGATACGGTTTGCCCGCGGCTAAGGCCGAACTGGGCTTTTATGCGTCCTTTCAGCAGCCTGAAGGCCGCTGCTCCTTCCGAGTTGGAGCGAAGCCTGATGGCGCGATGGGAGTGGCAGGGGCTAAAGCCCGGGCCTTTTTTGTGCGGCTAGCGGCGCGACTGAAGTCGTGCCCTGAAACAAGGTGCGGCCCGTAAGTGGCATTGATTGTCCGGGCTTCTTTTCTGTAACCGGACGTCCCATGCAGACGGAAGCGGCACTCTAATTTTCCCTTTTTGGCCTCAGGTTCAAGTCGCTTGGGCTGCAACTGGTGTTCTTCCAGCGATAGTCCAAGTTCGTCACGGAACTGGTAGTTTTTCCGTTGAGGGTTATGTCGATCGAGCCTTTAGCGGTCATGTGTTCCATGCCATCAAATCTCATCTCGACGTTACCCTTCATCTGCATGACTTTCATCTGACAGTCCACATGGTAAGTTGCGCCACTGGAAGTGACGCTGAGTTGGGTTACGGTGCAGAGTTTATCCTGGGTCAGGGCCCTGGTCCACATCTCGTCATTCAGGCAGTAGAGGAGAACCGTAGGCTCCTGCCCCGCAGTGGGGCTCGGGGTTGTCGCTGCCCATTCGCCCGAGCGCAAAGGAAACTTCTGTTGCGCCGGGCAAACGGAGGTTGCCATGAGGGCCAGGACACCGAATGCTGTCCATTTTAGAAAAGCCATCTCCGCGAATCCTCGTTCCGTGGAGCCGGAATTTCCATTTTTCCGACTCGCTACGATTCAATATAGCCCTGCTGCCATCACTCGCGATCCTTCCGGCATGCATTCTGACGGTAAGGTTTCGGGGTAGGTCCCGATTCCGTCTCCAAGACCTCACGGGTTGCGGGCGGGTGGTCGGATGCGGAAACTTCGCGGGAGCCAGATCACGAGGCGCCAGCCGGGCCGCGCCCTGGGAGGCAAATGGATTGCAAAGGTCAGAGTTGCCGGTGACTCGACCGCAACCAAGTAATTGAAGCATTTCGGATCCAGGTGTCGAAAAGCAGGAGACCTGGGGCACCCAGGTTGGTAGTGTCTGCGCGCTAGTGAAATTATCGGGAGGCACCCTCGGCGCAATCAAAATTCACGGCGGCATTGGTATCTCCCTGGCCCTTGTACCGGGCGACGGAAGGGTAAGGGCAAAGCGGCCGGGTGATGCGGACTCCCTGGTTGCCGGATTTAGCATCGGCTCCGATTTTGCCCGTACCGATAAGCTTTTCGGGCGCGACTCCTTCCGTGACCCAGCGATCCAGGGCGAGGGTGATGTCGTGATCGGCGTCATCGGGAAACTCTTTGCCTGCGGCCAGCTCATCGTTGCCAAAGCTCGTTGGTCCGAGACCGCCGGTGCAATGCTGCATTCCGGGAATCATGAAGAGGCGATAAAAGCCGCGAATATCGGCGGGGCTTGACGACCTCGGATCGGGGTAGGATTTGAGAAACGTCTCGACCTCTTCGTAGAACGCGATGGAATCGCGCGGGGCGATGGCGGGGTCGCCCCAACCGTGGAATTGGATGAGTTTGCCCCCGTGATCGCGGAAACTGCGCAGATCGGGATTGTAGGAGTTCAAGATCGATGCCGTTTTCTCGTCTGCAAGTTCTACATCACGGACGAAGTCCATGGTCCGCCAATCCCACTTTGTTTGTTCGTGCACGGCCTGCCCGAAGAAGGTATTGCCGAACAGGGATTGCACGGAGTTTCCCACGATCCATATCGACCAGGCCCCAGGCTCGGCTTCCGTTCCCGGCTCGTAACCCGGATAGATCTGCTGACCGCTCCGCGGATCCTTTGGACCCTCATAGATCTTCTTCAGGGTATCGATCTGTGGCTCGGTCAGGCATTCCGCATTCTCGGTTCCCTTGCACAACAGGACGGAAGGATCGAAATGACATTGGCGAGGATCCTGGATGAGGCCGTCCTTCACACCGTCGCGAGCATCGCATTCGGCCAGGGCGGCCTTTTCAATTGCGGGAAGCTTTTCCTGCGGGATTTTGCCTTCCGGTTTTCCGTTCAACGCGATCTCGTTCCAGAGGAAGCCGGCGAAGTGATGGGTCCAGTGGTTGGCGGGCGCGCCAGCGATGATGCCGTCGAAATCCTCGGGATAACGCTCGGCTTCCATCAGCGCCTCGCGGCCTCCGTCGGAGCATCCGGAGAAGTACGCGCGTCCCGCGGCCTTTCCGTAATACGCCTGCAGGATGGTTTTGGAAAGCCTTGCGGTTTCGTGCACGGCACGATACCCGAAGTCGATGAGCTTTTCCGGATGACCGATGGCCCAGCTTGCATCGGGCATCATGCCCTGGCCGCGGTGGCCGTCATCGGTGGCCGCCACTGCATATCCATGCATCAGGGGCGCGGCCAGCACGATCGGCTGGATCGATCCCGCCCATCCCCCATTGCCGCGCTGCATGTATTTGCCGTTCCAACTTTCGACGGGAGGCAGCCACAGGGCGAAGCCGATTTCGGAATCCGCTGTAGGCCGCGCGGTGCCGGTCACTTCGCAGTGACGCGGCACGGTCACGTCAGTGAATGGCATTCCGGGGGGCGGTTTCAGGACGCTGGGTTCGGTCGATACGGCGGTCTCGATTGTGGCGTGATCGAGCTTGAGATTCTTCAATGCCTCGCAAGCCTGCTCGGCTGCCGCGCTGCCAGAGAGGACGATGGTGAACGCAATCATGGCTGCGGAAAGTGCTGGGCGCAGAGACATAGAATTCCTTTCGCAATTCAGATCTCGGGTGGGTCGGGCCGCCTTGAGCGGAAATCAGCGATCTTCGAAATGGTTTCGGACGGGGCTCGGTAAACTATTTCAAGACACGGCTAATGTACTTCGTCCAGGCGGTTCTGACTAGCATCTCCGCCTCGCAACCGTAAGCGGACCTGAAGGCCCTTTTCCGGGAAGTTGCAAATTTGCCGTCGAGCCACACGGCGACGAAGAACGCATGACGCAGCCAGGAATTCAACAACGAGTGAGGCGTTCTTATCCAATTGTGGCCAATGGGGAAGTTTCGGCTGAGGTTGGCATGTGCCTGCGCTGCCGAATCTGTGCTGATTTGTGCTGAGGATGTGGACTTCCTGGACATGTTGGACATTCCAGGTTCAATAACTCAAATGTTTTCGATGGCCATTTGAGCCGTGCCCGGTTGCAAAGCGCCTCTTGCGGAAATGCCCGAGTCCAGGCGTGGAGCCCGCGGCTAAAGCCGGGCAGAGCTTTATGCGTCTCTTCAGCGGCCTGAAGGCCGCTGCTCCTTCCGAATTGGAGTGGGGCTGGATCGCGCAACGAACATAGCAGGGGCTAAAGCCCTGGGTCTCTTGTTTGCGGTTAGCGGCATCCGCCACGGCGGAAAGTCGTACCCTGATACAAAGCGCTTTTCCGTGAAGGAAAGGCCAGCGCGGGCGGGGACGCTCGCGCTACAGCCGTTCCACCACCCCAGCGACGAGGACCTGTCGCTGGGGGCCCGGGCCGGGAGGCCGGCGCTACACTCGCCATCGTCCTCGCTGGCCATAAAGGAAAGGCCATCCCGATCGGGATGGCCTTTGCTTTGGCGCCGATTGCAATTGCGGACTACTTGAAGGATGCGATGCCGCTGGCCTCGTCCTCGTAGACGTCGAAGACGGTGTAGAGCTTGGTGAGCTGGAGAACGTCCTTGACCTTTTTGGTCAGGTTCAACAGCTTGACGCCTGCGCCCTGGTTTTTGGCGGTGGTGAAGGCGCTGACGAGCTCGCCCAGGCCGGAGCTGTCGATGTAATTCACGTCGCCCATGTTCAGCAGGATATTGTGGGAACCCTTGCTGATGAGGTCACGGACGGCCTCGCGCAACTGCACACTGCCCTCGCCGAGGGTGATCCGCCCGCTCAGGTCCAGAACGGTGACGCCGTCCACTTCACGGGAAGCAATAGTCAATGCCACAGGAAATTCCTCCTTTTTCGGGTACTACGGTTATAGCACCTTTTACCGGACAGGGGCCGCAGCGGAGATGCCGGGGCTGACGGCGCCGATGTCCGCGGCGCCTATTGGGATTCGCCCGGCGGCGCCAGATATTTGACCAGCGTCAGCTCGGTTCCAGGATGCAGTTGACGAAAGTGTACCTCATCCATGAAGGAGCGGATGAGGAAGATGCCGCGGCCGGTTCCGCGCAGCAGGTTTTCCGGGTCGCGGGGATCGGGGAGGGTGTCGGGATCGACGCCGCGGCCCTGGTCGCTGATGACGAAAACGAGGGATTTGCCGGTGTTCTCAAAGCTGGCGGTGATGCACTTGGCGGGGTCGTATTCGTTGCCGTGGAGAACGGCGTTGACGGCGGCTTCGCGCACCGCCATGGTGACGCGGAAGCATTCGTCCTCGTCCAGCCCAGCCTGCGCCGCCATCTTCTCTGCTATGGCTTCGATCTCGCCTACGCTCTCCATGGTGGAACTGAGCGAGATGGTCTGCCGTCCTCTGTCTGGTCCGCTCAATCGATCTTGAAACCCCGCTTGATCTGGTAGCGGACCGTGTTTGGAGACGGCCGCGCATGTTGTGGAGCCTTGTTCGGAAGTTTCATGGTTGGAAGGGATTGTGTCAAGAACCGGTGATGGAGGAACGGCCCAAACCGCTTCGAGGATGCGGTGGATCGGAACCGGCACTGGCTAACTGGGGCGCCATGCGCGAGGCTGATCCCGTGCGCCGTGGAAGACATGAAGGATTTCCACCCATCCTTTTGCTTTGCGGTAGTAGATCAGGTAATCGCCTGCCGGAAAGCTACGTACGCCCGCGGAAACCTCTTCTCGCTGGCGGCCCATGAACGGATGTTCTCGCAATAGCGCCGTCTGTTCTTCAATTTCATCCAGAAGGCGGGCCGCTATATCCACGCCAGCGCGTTGTGCCCAGTAATCGAAGATGCCATCGAGATCCTGCTGGGCAGCCTTCGTGAAGCGGATTCGCATGCTTATTCCGTCCGCTCTCGCAGGCGGCGCCGTCCTCGTTCCTTGATATCGGCGAAGAACGCGCGCAGTTCCTGCCGGTCCTTCGTTTCGAGGAACCGGCCCTCCTCGATGTCCTGGATACCCTGAAGCACTCGCCGGCGAATCTGTTCGGTCTGGGCTGCGCTGAGATTTGTGATCACATCTTCCGCGGTGGGCGCTGCCAGGCGCTCGGCGCGCTCGTCATCCTGCTGCATACGCCGCAAGGCCTCGCGGACCACCTCGCTGGCGCTCGTGTATCGTCCGCTTTTTACCCTGGCCTTCACGTACTCCGCCAGGCGATCAGTAAGAGAGACGTTCATCTGGCCCATGGGCGCACCTCGCATCCTCATGGTAGGAGGGCGGCGGATTGGATGTCAAACTTTGACATCGAGGCTGGACGCGCGGTCTCGAACCTTGTTTGCAATTGGTTCGACTGCCTCGTGCCCTGACGGGCTACACTCTTCGTGATGGAGAACGGCGCTCCAACCCGTGTGAGCCTTACCGCCTTGCTGGGCATGCCTGTGACCGACGCCAAGGGCGTGTTGCGCGGGCGGCTGAAGGATATAGCCGTGGCCACCGGACCAGACGCGGGCAAAGTTGCCGGCCTGGTGCTGAAGACGCGCAGCGGCCGCTTCCTTGTGCCTTCGCAGGAAGTGATGGAAACGCCCGCCGGAACGCTGGAGCTGCGCACGCCCGAGGCCATGACGCCGCTTGAGGATGACGGCAATTTCATCTTCCTGCAGCAGGACCTTATCGACCGGCAGATTATCGACGTGCATGGGCGCAAGGTGGTGCGCGTGAACGACGTGGACCTGGAATGGACCGGGCACGGCTCCGCGCACCTGCTGCGGGTGGCGGAAGTGGAAGTGGGCCTGCGCGGGGCGTTGCGGCGCGTGTTGAAAGGGCTGCTGCCGCGGGCGCAGCTTGAGGCGCTCTCCCGCCGCTTCGTGCCCAAGATTATTCCCTGGCAGTTTGTGGACGTGATCGAAGTGGATCCCGCGCGGCGGGTGAAGCTGCGCATTGCCTACGAGCGGCTGGCGGACATGCATCCCTCGGACCTGGCCGACATCCTTGAGGATCTGCCGGCCGCGGAGCGCGAAGCCGTGTTCAATTCGCTTGACGAAGAAGTGGCCGCGGAGGCGCTGGAGGAAGTCGAGCCACGGATGCAGAAGTCTCTGCTGGAAAAGCTGGACGAGGAGCGAATCGCGGACATTGTGGAGGAGATGGATCCAGGCGCGGCCGCGGACCTGCTGGCCGAGCTGACGGAAGAACAATCCGACGCCATTCTGGAGGAGATGGAGCCCGAAGAGCGGCACGAGGTGGAGGAGCTGCTCGAGTTCGACGAGAACTCCGCCGCCGGCTCCATGACTACTGACTTCGTATGCGTCGGCGCGGATTCGACGGTGGCCCAGGCCGTCCAGGCATTACGCTCCTTCGACGGCGACCCTGAATCCATTACCGAAATCTATCTGCTCGACGAGAAGCGCGTGCTGCGCGGCGCGGTGTCACTGGCGCGCCTGGTGATGGCGCAGCCGGAGGCGCGCTTGAGTGTGCTGGCGGAGCCGCGCGTGCTCTCCTGCCCCGCAAACACTCGTCAGAACGAGCTGGCCGAGCTCTTCGACAAATACAATCTGCACTCCCTGCCGGTGGTGGATGCGCAGGGCCGCATGGTGGGCGAAGTCCACGCCGATCACGTGATCGCTTTTCTACGCGAGAAAATCTGACGAAGCGCGAATCAGCGCACCGTCACGCGCATTCCCGATGCATGCGGCACCGTCACAGCGTATTTTCCCTGCTTCAGCGCGCCGTGCCTGGCCTCGCGCGCGATATGCGCTTCGCGCGCGTCCAGCGCCGGCGCTTTCAGGGTTTCAATCTCCACCGCGCCGCTCTTGCCGGAGCCGAAGTCGAGCGTGAGCTCCAGATCGCGCTCCGCATCCTTGTTGAGGATTACCACAGTTGTCGCTCCGTCCGGCAGCTTGGCCGCGTAGGCCGTCGCATCCACGCCGGTGGCCTGGATCTGGCCGGTCAGATCGGCCTTGACCGCCGTGGCCCCGCACAGCGCGCCGGCATATTTCAGCCCGTAACCCACCGGCTCCAGCGTGTATTTGTCGCCGAAGGTCGCAATGGGCGTGTAGAACGGGTGGGGGTGGCTCGAAATCTGTTCCGGCGTTGCGCCTGCGTCTTTGAGCATGACGTCGCCGGGCAGGAATCCGCCCACGGAATTCGCCACTGACTTGCCTGTTCCGCCGTGCAGGTTCACGCCGGAGTAGTTGTTGCTGGCCAAGAGCAGCGAGTAGTCGGCGCTCCACAGCGCCGCCGCAAACACGTCGGAAACGCCCGGCTTGCCGCCGCGATAGCAGGTATTGCCCTCCGTCATGCGCACGCGGGCGCCCATTTTGTCCGCGGCGGCCGTGGCGGTGTCCGCTGTCTTCTGCACGCGCGCCATGGTTTCGGGCTTCAGCAGGTTGGGAATGCTTACGGCCGGATTCGTGGCCGGGCCGCCGAAGTAGTAGTGGTGGGTCAGCGTGGTCACGTGCGGAGGATTCTGGATCGACGGCCACATCGCGGCAATCTCGGTGAGCCAGGAAATGTTTCCCGCCACGTCGGGCATGCCGAAGCGCGCTCCCGGAACCGCTTTCGCCACCGCCTGCGCCATCGCCAGCCACTGGTCAAGGTAGGTCTTCGCGTTCCACGTTTTCGGGTCGCGCAGGTGGCTGCCGAAAAGGTCCACCTCGTTGCCGATCTGGAAGTATTGCAGCCGGCTGCCCAGCGTTTTGGCCACGTACTCTGCTTCCGCGGCGGCGCCGTCCGGGGTGTTGGTGCCCATGCCGATGCCGTAGAGACAAGTCCATCCCGCGTCGCGAAGGAAGGCGGCCAGGTTGCGCACCGCTTCCGCCGTCACCGGATAGTACTGAGCCTTGGGCTGGCCCACCACTTCGCGCACCTGCGGATGCTCGGGCTCTTTGGAATCGGGTGTGGGCTTCCACCACTCGTACTCGCTGGTATTGCCGCCGAGGCGCAAAACGCCATGCGCGCTGAGGGCCTTGAACTCGTGGATCAAGCCTGTGTTCGCAGCGGAAAAGAATGTGGGATCGAGAAGCTGCTGCACTTCGTAGGAAAGCCCGATGTAGTCCTGGGGCATGTGCGGGCCGTTGGCCTCGGCGGGGATCTGCAATGTGACTTGCGCGGTTCCCTGCGCCCTCAATTTGGTGGCGGCAACACTCATGGCGGCAGTGGCAAGAAAGCGGCGGCGGCTGATCTCGTTCATCCTCATTGCTCCTTTAATCGGAGCTCAGGTGCGCCCCGGTTTCCGTCGTCCAGTATAGGCTGCGCATCCAGATCCTCCATTCGAGCCCGCTTTAATACCCAGGCAGTGCAACTGCGCGCTCACAACGGCATGGCGCGCATTTTCAAGAATCCTGGCCCCATCCATGCGCCGTGGCAGGCCAAGGTCATCACTCACATTCCGGGCATTCATCGGGCGCTGGGATACGGCATCGGAATTGGCGTCCGCCCGGAGCACGTGCGCGATAGTGAGCGGGCGCGGGGGTTCGATTCGAGGAAGAACGTCCGCAAAGTTGCCGGGCTGGGGATCGTGGCGGCCGCGGCGCTCGGCTGGGCGGCGTGGAGGGCATTGAACCGTTGAGCCTGCGTGAGGGCGGCCAGACAAATGAGGGAAAAGTGCAGGGTTGAGGAGCGTTTCCTCAGGGGCTATTGGTTCCTGCAAAAGAATGGTCCTTGCGCCGTCCCTACGGGACCCCGAAGCAAAATCATGGAATCTTGTTTCCCCACGCTGAAGCGCGGGGCTAACGACCACTGCGCCTACGGCGCGCTCGGAAGGACATTTCTTGTGCAGCCCTCGATAAAGCCCAGTCCATTATTTGAGTGGCTAGCGGCGTGACTGAAGTCATGCCCTGACGCGATTCCCTACGCCATTGGCTAATCGAGCAGGCGGCTCCGCTAATTCAGCCCTCACTGTTTCGTTCTTCAGTGCTCGTGCTTGCCTGGCCGCAGCATCAGGTCGCGGATGGCCTCGCGCGGGTCCTTGCCCTTCTCCAGGATCAGCTGCATCTGCTCGGCGATCGGCATCTCCACGCGATGCTGCCGGGCCAGTTCCAGCGCTGCACGGGTCGTCAACACGCCCTCGGCAACTTTTCCGCCCAGCGAATCCAGGATCTCCTTCAGGGCGCGCCCATGGCCCAACTCCATGCCCACGGTGCGGTTCCGGCTCAGCGATCCGGTGCACGTCAGGACCAGGTCGCCCAGGCCGGAAAGCCCTGACAGCGTCTCCCGGCGCGCGCCGCACGCCACTGCCAGCCGCGTAATCTCGGCAATCCCGCGCGTCATGAGCCCGGCCGCCGAGTTGTGACCGAGCCCCACGCCCGCCGCAACGCCAGCCGCAATCGCAATCACGTTCTTGAGCGCGCCGCCGAGTTCCACGCCGACCACGTCGGACGACGTGTACAAGCGCAGCGTCTCCGACGAAACCTCGCGCTGCACCAGCGCCGCCACCGCGTGATCCGCGAATGCAACTGTGACCACCGTGGGCTGGCCCTCCGCCACTTCCTTGGCGAAGCTGGGCCCGCTCAGTGCACCCACGGGAACATCGGTAAGCCCGGCCTCCGCCAGCGTATTCGCGATCACCTGCGTCATGCGCAGGTTGGTGCCGACCTCCAGGCCCTTGGTGGCGCTTACCAGGATCTGGCCCGCGTGCATCTGGCTGCGCAGCCGCGACATGGTGGCGTGCAGGAACTCCGACGGGATGACGGAAAAAAGGATGTCGGCGTGGGAAACAGCTCCGTCGTCGCCCGTAATCGCAACCGCTTCCGGCAAAAGAAACCCGGGCAGAAACTGCACGTTCTCCCTGGCGTCGCCAATGGCTTTGGCCAGCTCCGGAGTGAACGCCCACAGGGTTACATGGCGCCCGTTGCGCGCCAGCGAAAGCGCCAGCGCCGTTCCCCAGGCGCCGGCGCCCAGCACCACAATGCGCGGCGAAATCGGTATGACTGTCATGCTGTCTTGGCCGCTCCAAACCGGTGCTCAGTGCCGGTGAGCAGCCGGCGAATGTTGGGATGATGCTTGACGATGATGAGCAGCGCCACCACGATTTGCACGGCGATAAAGAATGCAGGCCTGTCCCCGCGCACCGTGAACCAGGCGAAGGCCGGAAAGCTGGCTGCGCCGAGGATCGAGCCCAGCGAGACGTACCGCGTCAATCCCGTTACCAACGCAAATACCGTGATGGCTGCCAGCGCCGCCCACGGCGCCGCCACCAGGAACACGCCAAATCCCGTGGCCACGCCTCTGCCGCCCTTGAATCCCAGCCAGATGGAGAACATGTGCCCCAGCACCGCGCACAGCGCCGCCAGCGCCTCCACATTACGCTGCGGCCAGGCCGGGAGCATGGGAGCGAACACATAGGCGCCCAGCAGAACCGCCGTGGCGCCTTTGGCCACATCCAGGACGAATGTGGCCGCTCCCAGACCCTTGCTCCCCGAGCGCATCACATTGGTGGCGCCGATGTTGCCGCTGCCCACGGTGCGGATGTCCTGCTTGCGGAAGACGCGCACCAGCAGGTACCCCGTGGGGATCGACCCAAGAAGATACGAAATGACTCCAACCAAGACACTTGCAAGGGACATCACGGGGAGAGTGTAGCAGGTGTATACTCGACCGGCTATTTCCCCAGTCCCAAAATTGCATTGGAAAGGTAAACGGCCATGCCCAGTTATCTGCTGCAAGCTTCCTATACGGCGGAAGCGCTCGCTGCTCTGGTCAAGAACCCGCAAAACCGCACCGAAGTGATTCGCAAGGCGGTGAAGAGCCTCGGCGGAAAGCTGATCGGGTCCTGGTTGTCGTTCGGAGACCAGGACGTGGTGCTGATTGTGGACATGCCCGACAATGCCTCGGCGGCTGCCATGGCGATTGCGGCGGCGGCGGGCGGCTCATTGAGGAGCACGAAAACCACGCCGCTGTTCAACGCCGACGAAGGCATGGAGATCGCCAAGAAGGCGGCGGGGTCGAATTACACGCCGGTGCGGAGCTAGAACCGCCGAAATCTCACGCGGAACTTTCGACGGCGCGAATTTTTTTGAGGGATCGCGCTGGCGCGGGAGTGTGCCTATTCCCCGCGTTTTCAAACGCTGGCTAATCGATCACCGCTTCGCCGGGCAGGATCGGCCGCGTGCGCGGCAGCGCGCCCTGCCACGCCGCTACTCCCATCGCTGCCAGCGCGCCCATGTACACCACCAGCTCGATTGCCGATCCCCCGCGCGTGTGCAGCTCCGGGGCCGGAATGGTCTTCCACAGCACCAGCAGGATTGTTTGTGCCGTGGTTACCGCCCAAACGGAACCGTAGAAGTAGCGTCGCTCCGTGCCCTCGTTTTTTGTCGAGCGCCCCACGCGCGGAAGCAGTCCCGCCGCGCCCAGCAGCAGAATCACCGCGCAGAGCGGCAAATAGACGTACTGGTACAACTGCTTCATGGTCCAAACGCCCGTGATGGTCGCGATGACCAGCCCGGCCAGGTTCAGCAGCGCGAAATTCAGGACCGCGTTCCAGGCAAACGTGTAGCAAACCTTGCGGTAGAGCGGGTTCGGCTTGTCTTCGTCAAAGCGGATGATGTAGGGCGCCGGTTCCACGCCGGGCATCTGGCCAAAGTAGCCCGCTATGCCGGTGCCCGCGAGCACCACCGCCAGCCAGATGGAATTGGCCACGCTGAAGCCGCGCGCGAACAGCGAGAACGTCAGCGGCCCCGGCGCGAGAAAGAACACCCAGATCCAGATGGGCCAGTGCAGGAACCGGTAATAGGTCTTGTTGCGGGTTCGCATTTTGCGGGCGTCCGCATATTCCACTCTGCCGCTGTAGCGCATGGGGAGAGTTTTTCATTGGCGAAGCGGGAGCGTCAAACTGGTCGACGGTTTCCCGGTGCGCCGGCGCTAACGGCAAACTGTAAACTGCGAGCTGGAAACTGCGAACTGTGAGCTACGCCATTTCCCCAGCCCATCTGCTTCTGATCGCCATTGTGGTTGCCAGCATCGTGCTGATGCTGCTGCGGCCGCGCGGCATTGCGGAGGTGTGGTGGATTGGCGCCGGGGCGGTGCTGCTGGTTGTTCTGCGGCTTATGCCGCTTCGTGTCGCCGGGCACGCCGTCGCCGAAGGAATGGACGTCTACTTCTTTCTCACCGGCATGATGCTGCTCGCTGAGCTGGCCCGCTATTATGGCGTTTTTGATTGGGTCTCCTCTGTCGCCGTCGAGCACGCCCGCGGCTCCTGCGCGCGCCTGTTCACGCTTGTCTATGCCGTGGGCATCCTGGTTACTGTCTTTATGTCGAACGATGCCACGGCCGTTGTGCTTACGCCCGCGGTGCTGAGCGCCGTGCGCCGGTCGCGCGCCGAGCCCTTGCCCCATCTGTTCGCCTGCGCCATGATCGCCAACGCAGCGTCATTTGTGCTGCCCATCTCCAACCCCGCAAACCTGGTGGTTTACCGGGCGCACCTGCCGCCGCTGGCCCAATGGATGGCCGCGTTCGGCTTGCCCTCGGTGCTGTCCATCGCCGTTACTTACCTGGTGCTGCGCTGGTATTACCGTCGCGACCTGCGATGCGCCGTGCCGGGCCATCAGCAATATCCAGCCTTCACCCCGGCCGGCAAGTTTGTGCTGGCCGGGATTTTTATTACAGCCGGCGTGCTGCTGGTTGCGTCGGCCCTGGGCAGGGATCTGGGCCTGCCCACCTGCATCTCCGCGCTTGTCATCGCCGCCGTCGTCATCGCCGCTACGCGCACCAATCCGCTGCGCATTGCGCGGCACATCGCGTGGAGCGTTCTGCCGCTGGTGGCCGGCCTTTTTGTGTTGGTGGAGGCGATGAACCAGGTTGGCGCGATGCAAGTGGCCGCGCGCCTCCTCATCCGCGCGGAACATCTGCCCGCCGACGCCGGCGCGTTTCTGGCCGCTGCCGTCATTGGCGTGGGCAACAACCTGGTTAACAATTTGCCCCTGGGCCTGATCGCCGGCAGCACCTTGCGGCTGATGGACGCGCACGGATTGATTGCTCATGCGGTGCTGGTCGCCGTGGACCTTGGGCCGAACCTCTCCGTAACCGGCTCGCTGGCCACCATCCTGTGGCTCATCGCGCTGCGCCGCGAAGGCGTGCATGTGGGATTCGGCAGCTTCCTGAAAGTGGGCGCGGTGGCCATGCCGCTGGCGCTCGCCGCGGCCATTGCGGGCGCCGTAATGGTGAAGTAAGGGCCGCGAACCTGATGGGACGTGCTATTCCCCGAGCATCGCATGAAGAGATGGTCATCTTCCGCGGTCAGGAAGATCCTTCGCTTACCATGGCGCAGGGTGCGGGTCGAACGAAGCAGGATCCGAATCTACCTGACTTGTTCCCTGTGCCTGTAAAGCCGTTTTCTGTAACGTGTCGAAGTGGCTTGGAATCCCATTCATCGAGGTGACGGAATGACTCGTGCCGCCTTCGCCCTTCTGCTTGCCGCTCTCTGCGCTTCCCCGCTCCTATGCGCCCAGGCTGCACCCGACACGGGTTCGTCGGGCTCCGGGCCTGTTCTGTTCGCAGGCTTTTCTTACTTCTTCCGTAGCTATGCGCACACTCAGCTGAATCCCGTTTCCGGCGGCATGCCCGGCTGGGATTCCGCTATCTCCGTTCCACACGTCCTATCTCACAGGATCGGCATTGTCGGCGATTTTTCCGGGCATTACCAATCTAGCGGCAGCCTTAAGCCGCAGATTTACTCCGTCGCGGGAGGTCCCGAATTCTCCGGCAGCCTGGGCCGCTCGCGCGTCTACGTGCATGGCCTGGGAGGCATAATGTTCGCTACCACAGGAGTGGTGGCGCAAACCAGTTCTCAGAGCATTCCCATTGGCGCAGCCGGAGCCGGACTCGACTATCCGATCTCCTCCCGCCTCTCCTGGCGTGTCAACTTCGATTGGTTTTTCAATGGTTTTGGAACCAACGACCATAACCACACCAACGACATTGTCAATAGCAATCCGCGTATCTCCACCGGGCCCGTCTTGCGTTTTTGATCGTGAGTGCCGGATTTTCAAGCCGCTGGCGCTCGCTACCGCGATTGCCGGTGCGGTGATTCCGCGCCAGCGCCCTTGCGCAATTACCGATTCGCCGTCCGGTCAGTCTAATCCGATAGCAGCCAAAATCAGATTGGGAGATCGAACCTACGCATGATTCTCTCTTTGGCAAGACTGCGCATCGTCGCGTTTTTAATGGCGTTCGGCTTGCCGGGCACACTCTCTGCTTCTTCTTCTCCCGGCTTCACCATTTCATCCACCAACGTGACCCTCGATGACCAGGGAACCGCGTCCACGCAGTTCACTGTGACCTCAACCAATGGATTTGCGGGAAAGGTCGGCGTCTACTGCCAGGAGCCGAACCCGAATCTGCTGCCCTTCGATGTGCTCCCCCAATGCAGCCACCCCACCCAGTATGTCGATGTCCCCGCGAAAGGCTCGGCCTCCGGTACCATCGCCTTCTATCCCCCCTGGGTCACCCCGCAGACCACGAGCCGTTCGCGGTCGCCCCGGCAGACGGCATCCTCCGTGCCGCTGATGGCCTGCATCTTTTTCGGTCTTGGCTTGCTTCGGCTGCGGCTCAGGAAGTTGCCGCCGATGAGCGTCATTGTCATGGCTGCCTGTTTGTCATTCGCATTTGGAATAGCCGGTTGCGTTCAAAGCGGAGGGGAAGCGATGACCCCTGGAACCTACACCTATACCATCAACGGCGCCACCGTGCCCGGCGCAACTCCTGCGGCGAGCGCAAACTCGTACTTCTCAGTGACGGTCCGATGCAACTCCTGTTGACCGGCGCAAACTCCCGCGTCGGTGGTCGGCGCAAATCCGCAATAATGGCCCAAATCGCTTCCGTGCGCGACCGCAAAGTCCGTCCCGCAATTTCGCTATTGCGCCTTGATCGGGGTGCAGGGGCTCGTTGCCTCGCTCACTTCGTTGTATCGGAAGGCTCGCCGATCCCAGAGGTAGCTCCTGCATTGAATCATGTGGAGTTCCTGAACCTGCAACTCCCAAAGATCCCAAAATGCTTTCGGCTGACCTTCCGATGCATACTTTCCGTGCGCGCTCACAAGGACCGCGCCGGGCCCCTGCTCAAGCTCAGTGGTGTAGAACCACCGCCGGTCCAGAGAGCACCTGAATTTGCTGTCCGGATCGCGCGTGCCGCAATTCCGATGCCGCCTGTCGAACAACGCCACTTCCACCAGCTCGCCTTTTCGCACCCGGAATCGCGCTTCGGTCTGGTCATACAGACCTGTCCCGCCGCCGCTCGCACGCACCACCAACTCAAACGGCTGTGGCTCCGGCCAGCGGCTATCCCAGGGCGCATTCTGGAGCTGGACAAATCCCGAAAGCGGGTCCGGTCCCATGTCGTACTTGCACCAGCAATCGATATAAGCAACCCGGGTCCAGCCATGCTCGGCCGGGACGGCCACCGCTAAAGCCGAGATCTGGGCGTCGGCGAGGAACGCAGAGAGGATTGCCTGTTTCTCGCCGTTCTCGCCCAGTGCGGCGTAGTCCAGGCGCACCTGGCCCGGCATGAGGAGACGTTTCCCGATCACAGCCGCCGGCGTCCCCTGCGACCAGAGTTGCTGATAGATTTGCCTGTCCGCGAACCCCATGGCATGAAACGCCGCCAGCCGCGCGTTGTCGTCACTGGATCGAAGGCCCTTGAGGACCGACTCCGGGCTGGCCCAGGCCACGCGGTCGCGGTTCACCTCGATCTGGCTAAGGCTCTTATCCATGATCGGGCCGCTGGTTTGCGCCGCAGCCGCAAGTTGCAGGCCTGCGGTGAGCGCCGCTGTCAGCAGAAGCGAATATCGCATACGGCCGGATTGTAACCCCATATCCGCGGACCACAGCCAGGAGAACGCAAGAACCAGCTCTCCAAAATTCCACCGCCAGGATCCGGGTAACAATGCTTGCTGGCGTGCATCCAACCTTGCTGGAACAGTTCTGGGGGCTGCGGTGTCTAAGCCGGTAGAGCCGGTGCGGGGCCGCGGAAAGGGTCGCACTCATCGGATCGGGCCGGGGGAAATCGGCTTGCGGGTCTGCTGAAACGCACTGCGGCCGGATGGACAGGATACAATTCCGACTGGTGCCTGCTCCGGGCCGGTCGGTCGCGGTATTCCGTCCCCTGTTCGACTTTGCTTGTCAGAGGGCGCGGGGGTTTCTATAATCCTTGCAACACTGAAATGGTAGCCGTGGCAACGCTTACACACCCGCGCGGGGGCGGTGGGCCGCAAATGCTGAACCGGGGGCCTCGGGCCATCGCATGCTTGACGATTGATTCCAATTCCGATTCCGATTTTTCCCAGGAGCACTGAATGAAGAAGTTAGTCTTCGCGTCCATGATGGCGCTGGCGAGCATTGGCCTCGTGTTGGCGCCCACTTTGGTAGCCCAGCAGGATCAGAAATCGCTCTCGATCCAGGATCCTGCCGAGTACAACGCCTACGAGATGTTCAGCACTCAGCAGAGTCCCAAGGCCAAGACCGATGCCGGCGAGGAATTCCTCAAGAAGTACCCTCAGAGCCTGGCCAAGCAGACCGTTCTGCAACAGATGATGGAGGCCTACCAGGCCGCCGGAGACCAGGACGGAGCCCTCAGCGCGGCTACCCGCCTGCTTCAGGTGGACCCGAATAATCTTGAGGCCATCTATTTCTCAGTGGCCATCAAGAAGGCCCAGTGCGGCAAGACGAGCGATGCTCAAACCTGCGACGACGCCGCGGCGCTGGCTCAGAAGGGTCTCCAGGTTACCAAGCCCGCTGCTGAGTCCCAGGACGAATGGCAGAAACTGACCGCAGGCGCTTTCCCTGTTTTCCGCTCCGCCATTGCGCTGGACGACGTAATCTCCAAAAAGGACTACAAGGGCGCGCAGCAGGCATATTCGGACGAGCTGAAGATGTACAACGACGAGCAGAGCAAGTCCATGGGCCTCCAGGACACCCTGCTGCTCGCTCAGGCCTACTCAATGCCCGGCTCGGCGCAGGATCTTCCCCTTGCCTGCTGGCTCTATTCCCGCGTCTGGGACTTTGCGCCCCAGGCTTATAAGAATCAGATCGAGCCGAAGCTGGAGTATTACTACAAGAAGTACCACGGCAAACTCGACGGTCTCGATCAGGTCAAGCAGCAGGCGCAGGCTTCATTGTTCCCGCCGGCCGGCTGGACCATTACCCCGGCGCCGAGCCCGCAGGAGACGATTCACAATCTGCTCCAGACCACCGATCCCAAGACCCTGGCTCTTGCCGACAAGGAAACCATCCTGGCCATGGGCGCCAAGACCGATGCGGATGCCATGTGGGCCGTACTCCAGGGGCAGCAGACCCAGGTTCCCGGAACCGTGCTTGAGGCCAACGCCACCAGCGCGAAGATCAGCATTACGGTCGTCGGGCGTCCCAAGGCCGAGGAGTTCACCGAGCCGCTCAAGTCGCCTGCCGCGTGCAGTGCTTTGCCCCAGGGCGAGGAAGCAGCCGCGGGCAAGGACTTCATCACCAACAACATCACTCCCGACGACAAGCTGAGCGCGTTGCTGGATAAGGAAGGCGCCCATATTCGCCGCATCTCCATTGTCGGCCTGGTTCCCACCATCAAGATAGCCGTGACCCAGGACGCAAAGGCAGCCAAGGTGGCGGACTTCATCGTCAACATGAAGGAGCCGGTGTCCTGCAAGGACCTCCCGGCCGTGGGTTCCGACTTCACCACTAACCCGGGTTCGGCTGAGCTGGTGGGTACCTACAGCGCCTACCGCCAGCTTCCGGCCACGTCGACCACTTCGCAGGCGGCCGAGATCGTGCTCAGCGATGGTCAGGTGATTCCCGGCGAATCCAAAAAGCCCACGCCGGTTCATCGCGCTCCAGCGCACCGGCCGGCTCACTAATCCGGCAATCCCGGACGCACCAGCGTCCGGGACAACCATCAGTCTCCTGGGAATGGGAAGGGCAGCCTCACAAGGCTGCCCTTAACTTTGTGCGCGCCGCATCTTGGTTACAGCGTCATCGAGGAGAATGTGCGATCTTCGTGCTCCACTTTCTCAACTCTCGCCTCTTCCCGCTGTCCAAGAATGGTCCGGACCACATCCGCCGCCCCGTAGCTTGTTCCCTTGGCTGGCAGGAAGCGCCGCACGATGTTCAAATCGTTTCCCAGCGTCACCAGCGGAGCCTCCAGGGCCCCGTGGGCCCGAACCTGCGCCAGCCCGATGTTGGACAGGAGCGCATTGCACAGGCACTTCCGTCCTTCCGTCGCTTCTGCCAGGCCGCCCTTGGCCGTATAGCAGCTTACCGGCTCGGCCGAACACCGGTATCCGATCCCGCCATCCTCCTGCGCGTAGGGCTCGCGCAGAAAACCCAGGTCGCAAACCCGCGTCCGCGCCGCATACGTCTCCGCGTCTGACAGGCTTCCCTCCACCTGCGCCACCTTGAACGGAAACCCGGTCGGCGACGCCAGCGGATCCGTGAACACCCGGGCGGTTCCCTCGCTGGCCTGCGCCAGTAGCCACGACTTCAGGTCTTCTCTCAATCCCGACTCCCGGCTGAACGCAAATGCAGTTCCCACCTGTATGCCCGTAGCGCCCTCGCTCAGCGCCTCTTTCAGCTTGGCGTTGCTGGCGTACCCGCCCGCCAGCCAGAATGGCACGCCCAGGGCACGGAATCCCGCCGCATCCACGCTGTCCCGCTCGCCGTACATCGGTTCGCCCGATTCGCTCAGTTGCAGCTTGCCCCGCGGAGGCGCATTGTGGCCGCCGGCCGTGGGACCTTCCACCACGAATCCGTCTACGGTCCCGTTGGCCCGCCGCAGCAGCGTTGCCGCCAGCGTGTGGGACGAGACAATGGCCACAAATCGCGGGCGCGCCAGTGGCCTCAGCGGTCCCTCAGCAAACTCCGCCGGGTCCAGCCGCATGATTGCGTCTTCTCCCTGCCCCGCGACCGCGCCCGTTACCGATATCTTGTATTCCGCCGCCACTTGCTGCGCCAGCGCGTCCAGCACCCCCGGAATGTGCAGCGGGATCCCCGCCCCCATCAGCACATAACCCACTCCAGCCAGCATCGCCCCGTAGATCGACGCCAGGTGAGGAAGCTGCACTTTCTCGAGATAATTGATCCCCACCGGGTTCCTGTGGCCCACGCGTGCCAGGAACACCTCTGCAAAGTTGGCTGCAATGCACAGCTCGATCAGCTTCCTCGGCTCACGCACCTGATGCATGGGCGTCGCCCGATAGGGTGCGCCGGCGGCCTTGCCCCCGGAGACGAAGTACTCATTCCACAACCGCCGGGCCATCTCAGGGAAGGGAAATGAGTCCAGCGCGTGCCTCATGTGGCCGCCTGGGTCGCCATCCGCGAGCCGCCGCACAAACACCTGGTCCAGGGCCGTTCCAGAAACCACTCCGAGCTGCCCGATACGAGACACGGCGCGCGCCAGCCTCCAGTTGGAGACACCCACGCCCATGCCGCCCTGAATGATTCTGGGAAGGGTTACCATCCGTGCATTGTTTCACACAAGTTAGAGCCGGCGCAGTGACGGATGAACTATATCCGCATTGGAGTAACTGGTTCCAGGCGCCAGGTGCCGCTCTTCCCGATTTGGGGGCGCGGGGAGCGCAACTTGCTCACTCGCCGGCTTGATGCCGCAAATGCTCTGCCCTCACGTCGCTGGCCGTGAACAGCCGCAGAAAGGGCGCTCCCTTCGCCGCGGCTTCCACTGCCGGGCGCCCGTTTGCCTCCTCGCGCTCCACGATGCAGACCACGGCGGCCACCACCATTCCCGCATCCCGCGCCGCCTCAATGGCCGCGACCGTCGAGGCTCCGGTGGTGCAGACGTCATCCACGATCAGCACGCGCGCGCCTTCGCGGCAGAACCCTTCGATGCGCCTTCCGGTCCCATGCGTTTTTTCCGCCTTGCGCACCAGAAACCCGTGAATGAGCGGCGCCGCGGTGTTGTTGAGAGCCCGCCAGGCGCTCGCTGTTGCGACGTTGGACACGATCGGATCGGCGCCGAGGGTGAGTCCGCCGACGGCCTCGACATCGATTCCGTGCTGATCGAGCAGATCCAGGATGGCCAGCCCCGTCAGGCGGCCGCCTTCTGCATGGAGGGTGGTGATCCGGCAATCGATGTAGTAGTCGCTGGTGCCTCCGGACGACAGCTTGAACTGGCCCAACCGGAAGCTGGACCGGGCC
Source organism: uncultured Acidobacteriota bacterium (assembly GCA_963771195.1). Taxonomy (GTDB): domain Bacteria; phylum Acidobacteriota; class Terriglobia; order Terriglobales; family Acidobacteriaceae; genus Telmatobacter. Next base: position 96,636 of record CAVYSS010000009.1, on the reverse strand, counting down.
AGGATGGAGAGCAGTTGTTGCGCGTGCGCGGGTTGAGTCATCTTACCGATTGTAAAAGCAGGGACGACGGGACAGAGGAGTCCACGATGCGCGAAGATTAAAGAAGCGGGGATGTTGGGCGAAATGAGGCTTCCAGCTTGCGAACAGTCGAGCAATTTCCGGATAGACTTTTTCCTAGATGCCGGGCGCGCTCGATAGCCGCTGAACGAAGATCCCAGGATTTGTGAGTCAATGCTGTTGAAACCCCACCTCCTCCTTATCGTGTTGCTTTGGACGCTGCCTGCATTGTGCCAGAGCAACAGCGGGGAATTGCGGCTCCATGTGGTGGATCCGTCGGGCCGCGGCATGCCGGCAATGGTCCATCTGCTCAGCCGGGCCAACCAATACAGCGTGAATCTTGCTACGGACAAGCAGGGATTCCTGGACGTGGCGAGGCTTCCGTATGGGATTTACCGCCTGGAGGTTGAGCAGAAGGGATTCGCGCCGATGGCGGAGACGATTGCGGTCCGCTCATCGATGCCGGTGAAGCACTCGATTGCGCTGCAACTTGCCGCTGTGCAACAGAGTGTGAAGGTGGAGGCAGCGAAGACCCTGATCGATCCCGAGAAGGCCGGCAATGTGGATGAGGTGGGCTCGTCGTTTCTTCAGCATCGTCTGAGCTCGATTCCCGGCCGATCGGTGCAGGATATTGTAAATTCGCAGCCGGGGTGGCTGTATGAAGGGAACGCGGTGCTTCATCCGCGCGGTTCTGAATACCAGACGCAGTTTGTGGTGGATGGAATTCCATTGACCGACAACCGCTCGCCGAGCTTCGGGCCGGAGATTGAAGCGGACGATATTCAGTCGTTGAGCATTTACACGGCGGGAATACCGGCCGAATACGGCAGGAAGATGGGCGGAGTGGTGGAAGTGAACACGGGGGAGAATCCGCAGCCTGGATTTCACGGCGAGGTGACGCTTTCGGGCGGCAGTTTTGATACCGGAAGCGCCTTCGCGAGAGGCCAATACACAGCGGATAAGAACACTTTCAGTGGCAGCGCCAGCGGCAGCATGACGGCACACTATCTGAATCCGGTGGTTCCGCAGAATTTCTCCAACACCGGAACGGGGGGCGACTTTACAGGCGGATACGAGCGCGACCTTAGCGAGAGCGACCGCATGAGACTGAGTGCGAGCCATGCCTTGTCGCGCTACGACATTCCCAACGAGCAAGTGCAGCAGGCCGCGGGGCAGCGGCAAACGGCGGACAACATAGAGACCATGGGAACCGCGTCCTATGAACACACTTTCTCAGCGAAGATGCTGGCGAGGCTCGCGGGGATGGTGCGGAACACGGCGAGCGATTTCAGTTCCAATGCGCAGTCGACGCCGATTGAGGTGTTTCAGCACAACTGGTTCCGCGATGGCTACTTCAAGGCCGTGATCATTGCCGATCGCGGGCGAAGCGAGTGGAAATCCGGAGTGGAATCGGATAACAAATCCGTGCACGAAAACACAAGCTACGTCATCACGGATCCGACACAGTTCGACGCCGGGACGCCCCTTAAGTTTGCGTTTACGGGAGAGAAAGCCGACCTGGAGCAGGCGGCGTTCGTTGAAGACCTGGTTCACATGGGCAAATGGTCGATGAACGCAGGGCTTCGCTGGGACCACTACCAGTTGCTAGTAAACAAGCAGGCTGTGGAACCGCGACTTGCGATCTCGCGATTTTTTCCAGGCAGCGATTCCGTTCTTCACTTCTCCTACGACCGCGTATTTCAGACGCCGTCGTTTGAAAACATTCTGCTCTCGAGTTCGACGCAGGTTGAATCGCTGGACCCCAGCACGTTTTTGCGTTTACCGGTGGAACCCTCAGTGGGCGATTACTTCGAAGGCGGGTTGACGCAAGGGCTGCATGGCAAGGCGAGGCTGGGGATCAATTATTTTCGGCGGGTTGTGGACAATTACGCCGACGATGACCAGATCGACAATACGACGATCAGTTTTCCCATCGCGTTCCGGAAAGCGATTATTTATGGCGCTGAGGGCAAGCTCGACGTGCCGGTATGGGGAAAGTTTTCCGGCTTTCTCAGCTACTCCTACGAAGTGGGCAATGCGTGGAATCCGGTGACTGGCGGGCTGTTTCTGGGCGACAACGCGACCCAGGCGGAGACGCAGCTCTCCGGGCACTTTCCGGATTCACAGGATCAGCGCAACACGGTGCGCGGGCGCGTGCGCTACGAGGTGCATCCGCGCTTGTGGGTAGCGGGAGGAATTGAATACGACACCGGGCTTCCGTTCGAATTCGACGGGACGCCGTCGACGGTGCTGAAGGAGTACGGGCAGCAGGTGCTGGACCGGATCAACTTCAGTCGCGGGCGGGTCGATCCTGCGTTCGAGGTAAACGCCTCCGCGGGCGCCGATGTTTACAAATCGGAACGAGTGAATGTGCAGCTTCAGGCGGATGGGCAGAACCTGAACAACGTGCTGGACGTGATCGATTTTGGGGGATTGTTCTCAGGGAATGCAATCGGACCGCCGCGAAGCGGAATGCTTCGGTTGACGACGAGGTTTTGAGGCGGCGATTTGCTGATTTAATCCATACTGCGTTGCATCCCACCCTAACCGCAGAAGGCGCGATTAGGATGGGGCGCCCGGACTGTTGATAGAGCGACTACTGCACGGGGCGCGCTTTGCCGTCTTTCAGGCTCTCGTCGATGATGGTGAGGACCTTGCCGTCCATTTCCCTTGCGATGCGGCCCTGCTGCGCGCCCAGGCGGCCTTGTTCGGCGCCGAGCTTGCCCTGCTGGCCGCCGAGCTCACCCATCTTGCCGCCCAGGTCGCCCTCGCGGCCGCCCATCTGGCCCTGCAAAGCGCCGAGCTGGCCCTGAACTTCAGCAAGTTCGCTCTCGATTTCGCCGAGCTGTTGCCGCGACGCATCTTTGCCCTGAATGGCAGCCAGCTTTGCCTGCACCGCCTGGAGCTTCTGGAGCTCCTTCTGCATATCGGGAGTGGGAACCTTGAGCTGCTCCATCTGCTTGCCGAGCGCTTCCTGCTGCTTGCCCAGTTCTTCCTGCTGCTTGCCCAGCGCCTCTTGCTGCTTGCCCAGGTCGTCCATCTGATCCTGCATGGGCTTGAGCGAGGCCATAGTTGCAGCGTCGTCGATCACGTACGACTTGCCGTCGCGCTCGAACCAGAGGAAGTCGCCGCGGGCCACTTTGCGGGCTTTGTCGATCTCGTCGCGGGAGCCGTCGAACCAACCTCCAGAATAGTGGACGCCCTTTTCTCCCTCGCCGGTCACGTAGGCATAGGAGTTGCCGTCGTTGCCGAAGTCGAAGGCGAATCCCCGGCCTTTGAGCGCCATGACTCGCGCCATATCCGCCTTAGCCATCGCGCGCACCTGCGCATTAGCTACCATGGCCCTCCCGTTTGCGAGCATTACCACATCGGGCATGGCATACGGAGCGATTGCGCCGTCGATCTGAGCAGAAACGGATCCCGGGCCAACGCTGGAACCCGGGCCCTGACTGAAATTGTCATCGCTGGGAGGGGGCGGCGGAGGGGGCATGGGCGGCGCGCCGTCCGGCACAAAGGTGGATCCGGCGGCGGGAGGCTTGGCGGGTGAGTCCGGCGATGGCGGAGCCAAAGGAGCGGCCTGCGGAGCCTGCGCCGGATCGGGCACTGTGGCCGGCGCGGACGGCGTCTGCTGGGCGGCGGCGTGGACGCGCACCATTGCCGTAGCTCCGAAAAGCGCCACCGGAACCAGCAGCACTGCTGCCGCAAGGCGCGCGCGCCCTCCGCTGAAGGCCTGGCGGAAATTGTTCTCGTTCAAAAGGTGTTCAATGCGAGACCGGAGATGACCGCGATGTGCCATGGCGACTCCTATGGTGACGGGGCGCGGAAGCGCCGCGAATTCAAGCAGGACCTGGGCGTAAGAAGCGTGGCTGGCGGCCTGGTGAACGGCCGCGCCATCGCTGATGGTTTCGCTCAGATCAGTGAGTTTGCGCTTGAGCCACCACCCCAGGGGGTTGAACCAGAACAGGGCGACGTAAAGGGCGGCGGCAAGCTGAAGGATGAAGTCGCGCTGGCGGACATGGGAGCATTCATGCGCGAGAACGATGCGGAGTTTTTCCGTGTCCCAGCCGGTGTAGTCGGCGGGCAAGACGATGCCAGCGGCCACGGTGACCGGAGAAGCAATGGCGCGGCTGCTGCGAACCCGAACGCCGCTGGGGACGTCGAAGCGGACCGGTTGCGCGTGCCACCACAACCGGAGCGCGGCCCATGCGCCTAAACAAATGCGAAACAGGAGCACGCCTGCGACGGTGAGGTAGAGCAGAAGCAGCGCGTTGGCCTGGCCTGGCCAGGCCATTCGGTCGCGAACGCGCTCGAACAAAGGAGTGGAGGCTCGAGCGGGAGCTGCCGGCGCTGGTGCGGTGTCACTTATTGTGTGAGCGATGGTGGGGGCAGGGAAGCGGCTCACGCCATACGAATGCGCGGGCCGCGGATCAGGGGCGGCCTGGGGCGGCACTTCCGCATCGGGTTGGCGGCTGACATAGGCTCTGGCGCGGATGGAGACGGGCGGCGCGTTATCGCGGACGATGTGGCTGGACCACATGCTGCCGGTCACTACGAAAGTATCTTTGTCAGGCAGCCATGGAATTTGCGCAGCCCAGTGCGCCACTAACGGCATGGTGAGGCTGGCAACGAGCACCAGGATCCATGCAGTTTTCTGGGCCATCACATTGCGTACGCGCAAGGCCCACAAGCCGCAGCCGACGGCTCCGGCGACCAACAGCGAGCGCGCGGCGGCATTTCCGAGCGAAGCCAGATAGGATGCAGCGGGAATCATTTTGCCTCCATGCTGGGCGATTTCTGCGCTTTGGCAATGCGTTCGGCCAGGCGGCGCAGCTCCTCGCGGCCGAGGACCTTGGAATCGACCATGCCCACCAGGAGAGCTTCGACAGAGCCCTCGCAGAACCAGTCCACGATGCGCTTGACGGCGCGGCCCGCCACGCGCTGGGGGGATTCCGCGGGGCTGTAAACGAAGGTGCGGTTGTCCAGTTGGTGCGCCAGGTAGCCTTTTTCTTCGAGGCGGCGCAGGACGGTGCGAATGGTGGAGTCTTTGAGGGGGCGGTCTATTTCCTCGCGGACCTTCTCGGCGGTGACGTTGCCGAGGCGCCAGACGATGGAAAGGATGTCGCGTTCGAGCTGGCCGAGCTCGCCGGGATCGTGGCCGGATTCAGTGTTACCCGTCATAGTGTTACTGACGGTAACACACAAGAGGGGTGAGCCGTCAAGCGGATTTTTTTGAGAACCGGCCGGGCCGGGTTGGGGCGGTGCGAGCGGGCGGATACCGGACCCTGTGGCCGCGCGTCCCTAAGGTAAGCTGATCCGGAGGTATTTCGATGCGGTTGCAAGTTTGCTGGCGAGCGGTGCTGGCGGTGGGTGCGCTGGGCCTGGCGCTGGTGGCGCGGGCGCAGCCGGGACCGGATCCCGCATTGCCATTGGTGCACGTTGAAAACGGCGCGAACTCCGCCGCGGCCGAGAAGGCGCATACCCTGGTGCTGGTTTCGCTCGACGGCTTTCGCTGGGAATATGCCAAACGGGACGGCGCACGCCATTTGCTGGCCATCGGCCGCCAGGGAGCGTGGGCGCCCGATGGCATGATTCCCAGCTTTCCCTCGGTCACTTATCCGAACCACATCAGCATCGTCACCGGCCTCTATCCCGAGCATCACGGCATTGTCGCCAACACGTTTTACGATCCGGCGCGGCATGCGCGCTATTCGCCGAAGGAGACCGTAGCCGATGGAACCTGGTACTCCGGCGTGCCGCTGTGGAGCCTTGCCGAAGGCCAGGGGATGCGAACCGCGTGCCTATTCTGGCCGGGATCGGAGGCTGAGATTGCCGGCAAGCGCCCGACCTGGTACCAGCGCTACGCCGAAGCGGAGTATACCGAGGCCGCCGAGCAGGCGCGCATTCAGGAGGCCGTCGCGCTGCTGAAAAAGCCTGCGGCCGAGCGCCCGCACTTTATCGCCATCTACCTTAGTGACACGGACGAAGTGGGGCATCGCTACGGCCCCGACGCGCCGCAGACCCGCGCCGCGGTCTTAAAAATGGATGCGATGGTGGGCAGGCTGAAGGCAGCGTTGGACAAGACTGGCCTGCCGATCGATCTGGTAGTTGTCAGCGATCACGGCATGGCGAAGATCGATACGCCTTGGATCACGCTGGCGGATTACGCCGACCTGAAGAACTTCGAAACCGCCGGCCAGCTTCTCTACGGGAAGACCGAAGAGGATCGCGCCAAGCTTTACGACGAGCTGAAGCACGAGACCGCGGAGTTCAAGGTGTATCGCAGGAAGGACGTGCCCGCCGGGCTGCATTACAACAGCAACGCGCGCGAGGGCGATCCGGTGATCGTTGCCACGGGCCCGTATGTGATTCGTGCTGAGAAGACGGCGGAGGGCCAGCCCGACGAGCCGCCTGCGAAGGGCAACCACGGCTTCGATCCGCAACTTGTGCCTGAGATGAAGGCCATATTTTTTGCCGAGGGCCCGGATATCGCGCCCGGGAAGACGGTCCATCCATTCGAGAATGTGAACCTGTACCCGTGGATGGCGCATATTCTGGGGCTGACGCCGGCGAAGAACGACGGGGATTTGAATATTCTGGCCGGGACGCTGAGGGATAACGGGGGCGGTGAAGAAGTGAAGAAGTGAAGTGGTGAAGAAGAGAAGTGAAGTGAAGCGAAGCAAGAATCGCGAGCCACGAGCCACGAAAACGGAAGCTGTTTGACCGGAGACTAAGGGAACGAATGAGCGCAGTGGTGCTGGGGATTGATGGAGGGGGCACGCGCACCCGCGCCTCCATTGTGGATGGTGACGATGTGCTGGCGTTTGCCGAGGCAGGCTCCATCAAGAGGCTGCGCGTGGGAGCAGCGGCTGCGGAAGAGAACCTGAGATCTTTATTGGCTGAGGCGTACCGGCAGGCCGGGGTCAGAACTGTGTGCGCGGCCTGCGTCGGGGTGGCGAGCGCGGCCATGCCCGGGGTGCGCGAGTGGATCGGCGCCGTCTGCGCCGATTTCGCCGTGGAGCGGCATGAAGTTGTCGGCGACGAGATCATCGCGCTGGATGCGGCGTTTCGCGGCGGGCCGGGGATCCTGCAAATTGCCGGGACCGGCACCAACACCATTGGCCGCGCGCCCGATGGCGGCCGCGAAACCGCAGGGGGCTGGAGTTCGCGCTTGGGCGACGAGGGCTCCGGTTACTGGATCGGGCTGCATGCGATTCGCCGTGCCCTGAGCGCGCACGACCGCGAAGAACCGTCGCGCGTGCTCGACGTGGTGGGCCAGATCTGGGGCGCTGCGGATCTGGACGAATTGATCAACATCGGCGATGGCACGCCCGCGCCGGATTTTGCCGCGCTCGCCCCAGCCATCGACAAGCTGGCCGAGGAGGGCGATCCGGTGGCGCTGGGAGTGATGCAACAAGCTGCGGCGGACCTGGTCGGCCTGGTTTTGCTGGTGCGTGACAAGCTTCACCGCAAGCACCACCTCACTGAGGAAGTGCCCGTTGCCTGGATCGGCAGCGTCATCGGCAAATCCCGGCTGGTACGCGATGGGTTCTTCGGCGGCTTGCGCGCCGCTGCGCCTGGGATGCCCATTCGTGGCGAGGAGATCAGGGGAATTGATGGGGCGATCTGGCGGGCACAGCGGCTGGCGGAGTCGTGATTCGTGGATCGTGACTCGTGATTCGTGTTGAGATCCGTCATGGACCACGAACCACGGCCCACGAACCACGGTCTTGAGTGATTTACTTCTCTCCATCCACCTCATGATGGAGACCTTCCCGCCGTCCGGGACGTACACTGAAGGTGTTGCCGGCTGCTTCCCTGGTTCAGCCCGGAACGGAACCCGCACCCATGAAAAAGCTTTTCATCACCCTCTATGCCGTAATTGTGGTCGCGCTTCTTGCCTGGGGTTACTACCAGGCCATCTATGTCGCGCCTGAAGACGCCATGCAGGGCGAGATCTTCCGCATCATCTACTACCACGTGCCGTCGTTCGCCACGGCGTTTTTTGCCTTTGCCGTTAGCCTGGCCGGCTCCATCTGCTTCCTCGCTTTCCGGCGCAGCCATCCCGAGCGCGCGCAGATGGCCGATGCCTGGGCTCTTGCCGGCGCGGAGATCGGTGTGGTGTTCTGCACCGTGGGCCTGACCACCGGCCCGCTGTGGGGACGCCGCGCCTGGGGCATGTGGTGGGCGTGGGACCCGCGCCTGACCACGACTTTGGTCCTGTGGCTGATTTATGTGAGCTATCTGCTGCTGCGCCGGTTCGCTGCCGGGCCCCAGATGCAGACGCAGGCCGCGGTGCTGGGCATCTTCGGCGCGCTCGACGTCCCCATCGTGTACATGTCGAACCGCTGGTGGCGCACCCAGCATCCCGGCCCGGTTTTTGGCGGCAGCGAGGGATCCGGTATGGCGAAGTCCATGGCCGTTCCGCTGCTCTGGAACATATTGGCATGGTTCGCGTGGGGCGTTCTAATTCTCATCCTGCGCTACCTCGTCGAACGGCGAAGCCAGAGGGTGGCCGAACGCCAGGCCCAGGAAGCGCTCCGGGCTTAGGCGCCAGAATTCGAAAAATGAGGCAAGAAACATGAAACGATATTTCTTCATTCTGCTCGGTCTCTTCTCAGCCGTTCTGTTTGTGCGGGTAGCTTACCTGGTTATCGCCAGCCCTCAAGAACCGGCGCTCAGCGCTGCGAATCACGATGCCATCGTGGCCCAGCTCAATCACATGTTCCGGCAGGCGGCTTACGCCATCACCTGGGCCATTCAACTGGGCTACCTGGCGCGGTTGGGCCTGAAATGGCTTGCGGCGGAGCGCGGCGCCGGCAAATAGAGCTAAAAAGCCCGCTTCGGTCGCGAGCGCGATGTACTGCATCGAATCGGAACAGTCACCGAGCAGTCATTAACTCATATAGGGACGAGTCAGATCCAGTTATTCCGGGACTTTTGAGCCAGTTATACAACCTTTGTGTAATATCCCATACAACTGCCATTCCTATTACTATCCGCTCTTTGGGGATTCAAGGAAGATCGGCTATTGGCGATGATTCAAGTGTGGCAAGGACCAATTTCCTGCCCGGATAGGCGAACCTGAGCTTCAGACGAGGGTCGCCGGGAGATTCCTCCAATGTACGACCTTCTGATTGCCCTGGCATTTGTAGGTATGGTCTTAGCACCCGCCATTGTTGCAGCCACAACCGACACCGTGAACAGCGAGTAGATTGCGCCTTTCCTCAGAACTGCCCCCGATCTGCGTTGATTGTTTCATCCGGTTTCACTGTTCGGACAAGCCGTTTACCCAACTTGAGGTCCTCGGCTGGCCGCGATTGGTTGCCTTGCGTTCCCTCATTTCATTGCCCTTCAGGCCTCCAAACGGTACACTCAAGGTCTGAGGGCCTCCCATGCTTGTAGTGATGAAGGCGCATGCAACGCCGGAGCAAATCCAGGCAGTTTGCGACGCCATTGAACGATTGGGCTACCGCGCGCATCCCATGCCCGGCGCCCAGCGGACCGCTATCGGCATCACCGGCAACCAGGGTGAAGTGGATCGCGGCAACATTGAAGAACTCTCCGGCGTCGCCGAAGTGATCCGCGTCAGCAAGCCCTATAAACTGGCCAGCCGCGACGTCAAGGAAGAGGATACGGTTATCCGCTTTGAAGGCACCGACGCCGCCCTGGGCGGCCGCAATCTTGCCATCATCGCAGGTCCGTGTTCCATTGAGAGCCGTGAGCAGGCCTTTGCCATCGCCGAGCGCGTAGCCGCGGCCGGCGCCCAGTTTTTCCGCGGCGGCGCTTACAAGCCGCGCACCTCACCTTACGCCTTCCAGGGACTGGGGGTGGAGGCGCTCAAAATCATGGCGGAAATCCGCGACCGCTTTGGTCTGCGCATAGTCACCGAGGCCATTGACAACGAAACCTTGGAACTGGTGGCCGAATGGGCCGATGTGATCCAGATCGGCGCGCGCAACATGCAGAATTTTTCCCTGCTCAAGCACGCCGGCCGGCTGCGCAAGCCCGTTCTGCTGAAGAGGGGCATGAGCGCAACACTTGATGAGTTTCTGATGGCCGCCGAGTACATCATGAGCGAGGGGAACTACGAAGTGGCGCTGTGCGAGCGCGGGGTACGCACTTTCGCCGACCACAGCCGGAACACCCTGGATTTGAGCATCGTGCCTGCGGTGCAGCGCCTCAGCCACCTGCCCATCCTGGTCGATCCCAGCCACGGAACAGGCAAGCGCGACAAGGTTCTGCCCATGGCCCGCGCTGCGGTTGCGGTAGGCGCCGACGGCGTGATGGTTGAAGTGCATCACGAGCCCGACAAAGCGCTATCGGACGGCCAGCAATCCATATACCCCGAGCAGTTTGAAACCATGATGAGCGAGATCGAGCAGATTGCGCCCGTGGTCCACCGCACGCTCCCCCGCGGCATCCACGTAGAATCCGCAACTGGAGCCCATGACGGACGCATCAAGTAAGCGCGTTCCAGACAGGGAACTCGAAGGGTAGCCCCAGGTCCGGGGACCCCGGCGAGAGGTCCTGGTCGACGGGGTGGAGATCCCTCGCATTTTGGGACCTGGGACGGTGCCGGCGATTCTCCTGATTCTCGCGCTCCTCACCGGCTGCCAATCGAGCGACTTTCCCCAGTACCCGCCCAACTACCGCGAATTCGTCTATGTGACCAATGGCGGGAGCGGCACCGTCAGCGTGCTCGACGCGGTCAACATGCGTCTCGATCGCGAGATCCCAGTCGGACTGAACCCCATTGCCGTTGCCTCTAGTCCCACGCGCAACGAGGTCTACTTGGTCGTCTCCGGCGCTCCCGGCGGCCAGGGATCGCTGGTTGTGCTGAACGCGGAGAAGAACGCGATCGCCGCGGTCATCCCGTTGCACCGCGAGCCGGTCGCTGTCAGTGTCGATGCCGACGGCAAGCTCGCTTACGTGGCCAACTCCGGCTCCAACTCCATCTCCATCGTCGATCTCGCTGCACGGCGCGAGATCATGCAACTCGGCGTCGGCGAGCAGCCCGCGGAAGCGCGGCTCTCGCCCGACGGCAAGAGCCTCGTCGTCCCCAATCGCGGCGGCAACTCCGTCACCATCCTCAGCCCCCAAACGCGCCGCGTGCGCGCCATCTTTGAAGACTGCCCCGGCGCCAGCGACGCCGTCATCCTCCCCGATTCGTCGAAGGCTTTCGTCGCCTGCTCCGCCGGCCACCAGGTGATGGCTATTGCGCTGGCCGATTCCAAGTTCAATCCCGGCGGCCCGGATCGTCTTGAAGGCTTCATGGACGTGGGCCGAGCGCCGGTCCATCTGGCGCTCAAGCCCGATGGCGGCGAGATCTTCGTCTCCAATTCGCTGTCCGATACGGTAAGCGAGGTCTATGCCACCACCGACGAAGTGGGCGGCGCCTACCTGATGGGCGACACCCCCGTCGACGGCATTGTCACCGCCGACAATTCGATCCTCTACGTCGCCAGCCTTCACTCGCAATTTGTCAACATCTATTCCATCGACGATGGCAAGCGCTCCGGCTGGATACACGTCGGCGACGGCCCATCCGCCATGGCATTTGCGGCCGACGGCCATCTGCTGTTTGTGGTGGATTCGCGCTCCGGCGATGTGGCGGTGGTGCGCACCTCAACCCGCTCGCTTTTCACCATGCTTCCCGTAGGCCGCGGTCCCAACGCCATTGCGGTGAAGGCGTTCAACGCGCAGTAGCGCCACGCCCTCTTTGCCCCATCCTGGCCACGCTCACCTGGGCGCCGGCAAACAGGATCAGCCCGGAAATATAACCCCAGAACAACAGCCCAACAGACACGGAAAACGGTCCGTACAGCGATTTCAGGTCCAGGTGCGGCAGCACATCCACGAACACGATCCTTGCGCCGAGCCAGACCAGTCCGGTTACAATCGAGGACCGCATAACCGACTTCGCCGGAACCTTGCAGTTAGGCAGGATCCAGTAAATCGAAAAGAAGAACAGGATGCATGCCAGGCCGGTGCAGATGGCAAGCCAAACGTAGCTGACGGCATCGAACGTCCACATTCTGAAGCCAGGCTTGGCCGGATGGAATAAGAGGAAGTTCAGGATCTGCCGCTGTCCGGCGCTGAGCAGCATCGCCGTCATTCCCAGCACCACCATCCAGATGGCAAGGCCAAAGGCGATGGCCTGATTGAACAGGTAATTGCGACTGTTGCGCACACCCCACGCCTGGTTCAGCGCCACTTCAAGGGGGAGAAAAATGCCGGTGCAGGAGATCAGGATCATCAACAGCGAGAGTGCCTGCACGCCGTGGCGAGAAGACAGCGTGGCGGCAAATTCCAGGTTGCTGGCCAGCCAATTCGGCTGCTTGGTTACGGAGGGCAGAAAATAATTCACCATGTCGTTGACCACGCCGGCCATGGCCTGCGAATGAAAAACCGAGAGAGCCAGCGTGTACAGCAGAACTGTGAGGGGAATGAAAGAGAGAATTGCATTCGCCGCCACGCTGAAGGCGTAAGTGTGCACTTCGCTGTCGAGCAGGTATCGCGCCATGGCCGCGCCGTTTTGCCGCAGCCGGAACCATTTGGTCTGTTGCACGGGCGCATTGGGATCGCGCGCGGAAGCTGGCGCCCCGGCGGGTGCGTTCCCATCCTCAGGAAGGGGAGTTAGCGCATCGGCCGTTGCCACCATTCCCGGATTCGCCTCCGGCACCGGAGTTCCGTCTCCCGGCTCCGTATTCGTACCGGAATTTGAGACGATATCCATCGCAAGTCCTCTCTGCCAAACTCGCTATGCAATAGCGTGCAGCAGCTTTCAAAGTCCATCTTTGAAAAGAAAGTATGTACACATAGGATACGGCTTTCCAGAACTCCATTGCCCGCAATGGCACTAATTGGTGAGTGCTAGCTGCATAGTTTTTTCTTGCATCGTATCTGAATTCCTGTCATAACTGAGGCACGGCGCGGCAGGGTCAGTCTCTTGAGCGCCTATCGGTCTTCCCCCTTGCATGCCTTCGCTCCGCGAGAAATTGCAAAATGCCATGAGTCGGCCGGCATTTGAGCTGTGCCTTACCCTTAGAGGAGAACCTCGATGAAAGAACAGGGTGTTGTGAAGTGGTTCAACGGGGCCAAGGGTTACGGTTTCATCCAGCGCTCTACGGGCGAAGATGTCTTTGTCCATTTCTCCGCGATCCAGGAGAAGGGTTATAAGACGCTGAATGAAGGCGAGAACGTTGAGTTCGAATGCCAGCAGGGTCCCAAGGGCCTGAGCGCGGCCAACGTCCTCCGCGTTTCGTAAGGGAGCAAGTTCTACCAGAGTTCGTCTGATGTTTCGGTAGTCAGCGGTCGTCTGCGGTACTTCCTCGATCTTCCAGTTTCTCGATTGCCCAAGCCGCGGCGGCGCGCAGTCCTATATCCGCCGCGCGCGCCCATTCGCGCAATAGCGCCCGGTAACGCATCTGTCCGCTATTCCCCATCGCGATGGCAACGTTGCGCCGCAGGCCGTCGAATCGCGCCCTCCGCACCGGGGAGCCGCTGAATTGGCGCTCGAAGGCTTCTTCGTCAAGAGAACTCAACCAACTCAGCGCCGGATTGACGAGTTCCTCGCGAGCCGCCAACTCCTCGTCGGACGCAATCGGAGCCCTGCGAGTCCAGGGGCACACGTCCTGGCAGATGTCGCAACCGAATACCTGCCGGCCCATCTTTTCCATCAGCTCCGGCGCGATGGCTCCGCGATGCTCGATGGTCAAATACGAAATGCAGCGCGTCGCATCCATCTGGTAGGGCGCAATGAGCGCATCGGTGGGGCATGCCTCAATGCAACGCGTGCACGATCCACACCGATCCGGAATGGTGAGCGCGTTCGCTCGCGGCTCAATCCCGAGCGAGGTGATGAGCACGGCAAGAAATGCGTACGAACCGATTTTTGGATGAATGAGGCAGGTGTTCTTTGCCGTCCATCCAAGGCCCGCGGCAGTTGCGAGCGACCGCTCCATCACCGGCCCGGTATCCACGTATGCGCGCGATTCGAAATCTCCATGTTCCTGATGCAGGCGCGCTTCCAGCTTCTTCAGCCGCTTGAGCAGAATCTTGTGGTAATCGCTGGGAACGCGCCGGCCGCGGTCGGCTGGATGAGTGGATGGGCGACCGGTCCACGCGTAGCGAGCAATCCATCCCGCATCGCGAGGGGCGTTGCCGGTCGACTTCGGTTGCGCGCTGTTGTAGTTTGCCATGCACACAATTGCCGAGCGCGCCCAGGGGAAGGGAATGGCCACACGCGCGCGCACCAATTGGCCTTGCTCGTTCGCGCGCCCAAGATATTGCATCTGTCCGGCGTTTCCAGCATCTATCCAGGTAGTAAACCTATTTGCATCGCGCGCCTCTTCTGCGTGCGGTAGCGCCACTACACCTGCTTCTGTAAATCCAGCGTTAACCGCAAGCACGCGCACGCCGTTGTAGCTAAGGAGAGCCGGTGAATCTTCGCTGTGCGAAATCATGGAACGCCGGAGCTCCTTTCTGCGTAGTAAGGAATGTCCGAATGCGGACAGTGGGCGCGCAAACGGACAGGGGTACATCACGGGGATTTGCCATTGGGATTTGCTTATCCCCTCTGCTTTGAGCATATTTCCCCGGCATGGCTGTTTGGCCAGCCGCGTGCAAAACAAAATGCAGCGCATTGCGAATGGCTTTCACCATTCGGGATGCGGGGAAATGGATTGGAGGTTCTTATGAATTCAAGTTACTGCCGGCCCGATGAAATGTTCGTGGTCGAGCCGGCTGGCTTTACCGAACTGGTGCGCGGCGCCGAACAGAGGCTCATTGCGCTGTTTACTCCCTTGGTGCAGCGGCAGAGCGTTGCTCTCGATCTGGGCAAAATCGAACGCATTGACGCCGCCGGCGTAGCCGCGCTTATCACGCTCTACTCGGATGCTCTGCAGTCGGGGCACGCGTTTACAGTCTGCAATCTTTCCGCGCATGTGGCGGAGATACTTACGGTGGTAGGGCTGGCGCCCATCCTCATGGCCAAGGATGGGGCGCCGGTCCAGAACACCTGCGCGGCCGCGTAGGTGTGTTCGCAGGGCTGCCTGCTTATCTTCCCTGTCATTTTTTAACAATCCTGTTCCCCCCGGCTGCGGTTCGTGCGGCCGCCAGCGACCCTGCGACGCGGGCAAAGAAGACGAGAACTAAAAAGATAAATTAACGCCGATAGTGCCGAATTGTCCTTCCCACCCGAGCGGACAGGGACGGAAATCCTGGGATGCTTGTCATGCGTGGCTGCGGTGATATAGAAATCCTGCTGGGGCACGGCTGGTGTCCCCATCTCCATTCACGGAAATGAAATCATGATTCCCAACGCCTTCTGAGCGCGACGGATCATGTCCTCCAAAACGCCGACCGCTCTAATCTGCCAAAAGGTCTCCCCAAGCTGCTTGGTCATGCGTCCCGCGACGCATCCCACTTCCAGGCAGCTTTCTGAGTTCACGCGGGTTACGGTTGGGGTGTCGAGGGAAGGATTGCAGCGTGCAAAGCTGCGATTCGGTGGGTATACTGGTCGCGCTCTCGGACTCAATTCGAGGAATTCCTGGAACTGTCGCAACGTCCGGCGTTGCTGAGCCGACAGTTTCTCCCATGCGTTGACGGGCCCCTACGCAGACATGGGCCGGAAGTCCCGTCACGGAAAAAATGGAGGTTTTCATGCGCAAACGCATGCAGGTAGTGGTTTGGGGCCTTGCCACGGTGGCCGCGGGAGCGGGACTTGTGGGCGCGCAAAGCAAGCTGGCCGATTTCGGGCTGAGTGCCGATCGGCTGAAACCGCAAATTGTGGAGTCACTGACGAACGGGAATTTCCCCGGGTATCCGAATTCACGGGCGTACCGGGCGGCTTCAACGGCGGCGCGAGTGGCGTTTGTGAAGGACGTGCTGAGCTGGTTCAAGGCTTACACACAGACGGCGGCGTTCCAGTCGGATTATGCGAAGCGGCGCGCGGACGCGAAGCCCGAGGAAAAGGCGGCCAAAGGGTCGGCTGACTCCCAGTACTCGGCCTACATCGAACAACAGAAGAAGCAGTTGGAACAGATGAAGAAAAGCGTCGCCGCCATGAGCCCGGATATGCAGAAGCAGATGCAACCGGTGCTGCAGCAAATGCAAGAGAGCATTGACAAGACGTCGAAGGACCCGCAGATGGCAGCCATGATGAAGCAGGGCTTTACACAGGAGGCGGCGAGCGACGTGGAGCAGCACAAAAAAGACCTGGCGGAATACGACCAGCGCTGGCCGGCCGATCCAAAGGTCTTGATCGACAGGAGAGTGCGGGAATTTCTGGACGAGACGAACGGCATTGACTGGGACGCAAAGCTGGTGCCTGCGGGCGCCGGCAAAATGCGGTTCGCCGATAACATCCTGGAGTCGAAGCCGGAGCGGTGGAAGCTCTACTATCGTGCGGGCAAGGAGCCAGTGGAGGCGGCGCGGGCGTTTGCCTCGGACTGGCTGCGGCAACTGGGCGGCAAGTAGAACGGGCGACCGCTGATCTAGAATTCTGGGTATGCGGGTTACGGTTGGGGTGTCGGGAGGGATTGCGGCGTACAAGGCTGCGGAGGTGGTGCGGGAATTGCAGCGCCAGGGAGCCGAGGTTCACGTTGTAATGACCGAGGCGGCTTGCAAGTTTGTGCAGCCGCTCACATTTGCAGCGCTTTCCGGACACAAAGTGATCACCAGCTTGTGGGAGGATGCCGGGAATGCCGACGGCGACGGCTCTTCAATTGAGCACATCGGCGAGGCGCAATGGGCGGAGGCGCTGGTGGTGTGCCCGGCGACGGCGAATGTGCTGGCGAAGTTCGCGCATGGGATTGCGGACGATTTCTTAACCACGATGTACCTGGCGACTCCGGCGCAGGTCCTGGTGGCTCCGGCGATGAATGTGAACATGTGGGAGCACCCGGCCACGCAGGCGAACATGGAGACTCTGCGGCAGCGCGGCGTGCGGGTGATTGAGCCTGGCACAGGCGACCTGGCGTGCGGGATGGTGGGCGCGGGGCGGATGGCGGAGCCGGAGGCCATTGCCGAGGCAGTGCTGGACGCGCTGGGGCGGCGGTACGACCTGGCCGGCGAACTGGTGCTGGTAACGGCAGGGGGAACGCGGGAAGCGCTGGACCCGGTGCGGTTTCTGGGGAACCGATCGAGCGGGAAGATGGGATATGCGATTGCGGAGGCAGCGCAGGCGCGCGGCGCACGCGTGGTGCTGGTGAGCGGGCCCACGGCGCTGTATCCGCCGGCGCGGGTGGACACGGTGAAGGTGACTACAGCCGACGAAATGCGGGCAGCGGTGCTGGAGCGGATGAACGAGGCCACAATGATTGTGAAGTGCGCGGCCGTGGCGGATTACCGGCCCGTGTTTGTGAGCGGAGAAAAGCTGAAGCGCACGGGGCCAATCACGGTGGAGTTTGAGCCCACGGAGGACATTCTGGCGGAGGTGGTGCGGCGGCGGCGTCCCGGACAGCTGATTGTAGGATTTGCCGCGGAGACCGCGAACATCATGGAGAGCGGGCGCGCCAAGCTGCTGAAGAAGGGCGCCGACGCGATTGTGGTGAATGACGTGTCGCGCGATGGCGTGGGCATGGATGCGGACGAGAATGCGGTGACGTTTCTGACGCTGCAGACAGCCGTGGAGATGCCGCGGATGCCGAAGCGGAAGCTGGCGGACCGCATTCTGGATGAGGTGCTGGCGCTGCGCCGGCCGAAGTCGATGGTGCTGGAGATCGAGGGCGAGTCGGCGCAGGACGAGGTGCTGAAGCAGAGCTTGAATGCGCGGCAGAAAATGGTTGTGGAATAAGCGAAATGGCGGGATTGACGGCGGAGATGCGGGAGGCGCTGGCGGCGCGCGTGCGGTTTTATCGCGAGCTGGGGATTGGGGAGTTGTACCGGAGGCCGGTGGATGGTTCCCATATCGCCGGGGTGGATGTTGCTCCGTTAGAACCGGGAATTGAGGAGGAAGGTATTTCGCGACGGAAGTCGAATGTTGCGCAGAGTGCGAAGGTCAAGGCGGTTTCCAGTCCAGAGAATAAAGTGGAAGCGCTGAGGGTGATCCGGGAGGATATTGGGGATTGCACGCGCTGCGCGCTGCACAAGGGGCGGCACACGATCGTGTTTGCCGATGGGAGCCCCGACGCGCGGCTGATGTTTGTGGGCGAAGGGCCGGGCGCCGACGAGGACGCGCAGGGATTGCCCTTTGTGGGGCGCGCGGGGCAGCTTTTGAACAACATGATTGTGGCGATGGGGTTGAAGCGCGAAGAGGTTTACATCGCCAACATTGTGAAGTGCCGGCCGCCGGGAAACCGCACGCCGGAGCCGGAGGAGGCGAACACCTGCGTGCAGTTCCTGAACAAGCAGATTGAGGTGGTGCGGCCGGAAGTTATTGTGGCACTGGGCGCGACAGCGGCGACGTATCTCTTGGGGCAGCGCCAGCCGCTGGCGGGGCTGCGCGGACGCGTGCACCAGTTCCGCGGGACCAAGTTGATCGTCACCTACCATCCGGCGTTTTTGCTGCGCGATCCGCGGCAGAAGAAAGAGGCTTGGGCGGATCTGCAGATTGCGATGCGGGAGTTGGGCCTGAAAAAACAGTGAAGGAGTAAAGGAGTGAAGATGTGAAGAAGTGAATGGGCTGGCGCTGAGCGCTGGCCGTTTTTATTTGCGCTGGTTCTTTGGGGATTGAATGCGGGCAACAAGCATCGTGGCGATGGCGAGCCAGGAGTCAGCGGCACGATTTATGGAACGGCTCCGATTCGGGCGTTACTTGCGCTTGCCGCTGAGGGTTTCGTCGCGCCAGAGAGCCACGCCGCCGAGCAGGCCGGCTTCGTTGGAGACGATGGAGACGTGCTCGGGGAGCTCGAAGTCGATCTTCTTGGTGTTGCCGCCGCCGAGGTAGAGATGGTCCCAGTTGAAGGTGGCTGCGGTCTGCTGGATGGCTTGGAGGAGGTGCTTGTTCCAGCGCTTCTTGCCATATTTTTCCAGGCCGCGGCGGCCGATGAAGTCCTCGTAGGTGTACTTTTTCCAGGGGTGGTGCCCGAGCTCGAGCGGGAAGGCGCGGCCGGATGTAAAGAGCGTGGAGCCCATGCCGGTGCCGAGGGTGATGATCATCTCCAGACCGACGCCATTGATGGCGCCGTAGCCCTGGATGGCGGCGTCATTGGCCACGCGCACGGGTTTGTGCCAGCGCTTCTCAAGCTGCTGCTGGAGCGGGAAGCCGACCCATCCGGGATGCAGATTGACGGCGGTCCAGACGGTGCCGCGCTTGACGACGCCGGGAAAGCCGACGGAAACCCGATCGAAGGCGGGCAGCATGGCCTTCAGCTTTTCAAGGCGATTGAGGCATGAGCGCGGGGTGGGGATGGCGGGAGTGGGAATGCGCTGGCGCTCGCTCACTGGGTGACCGTTGGGGTCGAGCAGCATGGCTTTCAGGCCGGAACCACCGATATCGATTGCCATGGTGATGGGATGGCGGCCGGTGGCGGCCTTTTGGGACGGAGGTGTGGCAGCAGCAGATTTGGGCTTCACGTGGAGAATTGTAACGGAAGCGATTGAAGTGCGGCGCCAGCAGTGCCAGGAGACGCGGCCGAATCTCCTACACTGAGGATTGCCGCACATGGATGAGACCTGCGAAGTCGCGTTGCCGGTGCCGCTGGACCGGACGTTTACCTACGCTTTGCGCGATGGGCAGCGGGTGGAGCGCGGGTCGCGGGTGGTTGCGCCGTTCCGCAACGAGAAGTTGATCGGGATCGTGGTGGGAGTGGGCCACGGCAGCGGATCTGGCTCGCTCGAATTCGACGGGAGCCCCGGCAACACAGCTTCCGGAGAGCCGGCCGAAAAATCAGCAGATTTCGAACTGCGCTACCTCGAAGCCGTGCTCGACGAGGAGGACGGCGAGCCGGTGTTGAACGAAGGCCTGCTGAAACTGGGCGAGTGGATGGCCAGCTACTATCTTGCTCCGCTGGGCGAGGTGCTGCGCGGGATGCTGCCGCTGATGGCCGAGGTGAAGCGGACGGTCTACTACCGCATCACCGACCTGGGCCGCGATGCGCTGGCTGGGAGCCTGGATGGCGACGGGCGCGGCGCCGGACGTGGGCGCGGAAAGCTTTCGCGGGAAGAGCTCGACTTGCAATTTCGCGTGTTGCAAAGGCTGGCCTCGGGAGAGCCGGTGAAGGTGTCCACGCTGCGCACCGCAACGTCAGCTGGGCTGCCGGTGCTGGCATCCATGCTGCGCAAAAAGTGGATTGCGCGCGAGACTTCGGCCGTGGAACGCGATGCCCGGCGGATGGAGCGATTCGCCGTGCTGGTGCCGGAGGCGCGCATTCCGGCGCTGACCGCGAAGCAGCAGGCGATCCTGGCGGAGCTGGCGGCATGCGGCGGCGAGACGCCGTTGACGGAATTGCGCGCCAAGGGTCTGCCGCATTCCACGCTGCAAACACTGGTGCGGCGCGGCCTGGTGCGCATTGACGAGCGGCCCGCGGCGTTCCGGCTGGGCGGCATTGAGCCGGGCGCGGCGCCGGACCGGCTGAACGAGCCGCAGATGGACGCGCTGGCGTCGATCGCCTCGTCGCTGGGACAGTTCCGCGCGTTTCTGTTTTACGGCGTCACTGGATCGGGCAAAACGGCGGTTTATCTTGCCGCCATGCAGCGCGCGCTCGATCGCGGCATGTCGGCCATCCTGCTGGTGCCGGAGATCGGGCTGACGCCGCAGACCGTCGGCCTGCTGGATGCGGCCTTCGGCAACAAGGTGGCGCTGCTGCATTCGGCTTTGACGCCGGAGGAGCGCAGCGAGCAGTGGCGGAGGATCCGGCGCGGCGAAGCGCCAGTGGTGGTGGGAACGCGTTCGGCCGTTTTTGCGCCCGCGCCCAATCTGGGCCTGATTCTGGTGGACGAAGAGCACGACCAGAGCTACAAGCAGGAGGAAACGCCGCGCTACAACGCCCGCGACGTGGCCGTGATGCGGGCAAAGCTATCGGACGCGTTGGTGGTGCTGGGCTCGGCCACGCCGTCGCTCGAAAGCTGGCAGAATGCCGCCCAGGGCAAGTACACGCGCATCGAGATGAAAGAGCGGGTGATGAATCGGCCGTTGCCCGAGGTTGAGCTGGTCGACATGCGCGTCGAGTTCAAGCAATCGGGGCAGGAGAGCCTGTTTTCGCGCTCTCTGATTGAGCAGACTCGAGCCGCGCTCGATCGTGGCGAGCAGGCGCTGATTCTGCTGAACCGGCGCGGGTACAGCTTTGTGGCGATGTGCCGCGCGTGCGGCGCCAAGCTCGATTGCCAGAACTGCGCCATCGCCCTCACCCATCACAAAGCGGTTGGTGAAGAGGAAATCGCGCAGCGAGGGACAGCGGCTGGAGTGTCATTATTGCGGCTATCGGCGTGCGGTGCCGGACTGCTGTCCAAAGTGCGGATCGGAGCACCTCTATTACCTCGGGGCCGGCTCGCAGCAGGGCGAGGAGCGATTGCAGGAGATCTTTCCCGCGGCGCGTATCGGGCGCATGGATCGCGATACGGTTCGCGGCCGGTACGACCTGGGGCGCCTCCTGGCGCGTCTGCATGCCGGCGAGATCAATCTGCTGGTGGGCACGCAGATGATCGCGAAAGGGCACGACATCCACGGCGTAACCCTGGTGGGCGTGGTGGGCTGCGATCACGCGCTGAGCATGCCGGATTTTCGCGCCGCGGAGCGGGTGTTCCAGTTGATGACACAGGTGAGCGGGCGAGCGGGCCGCGGCGAACTGCCCGGGCGCGTAGTGGTGCAGACGTATTATCCGGATCACTATGCGATCATAGCGGCAACCCAGCACGATTACTTGAGCTTTGCCGAGCGCGAGCTCAAGTACCGGCGATGGATGCACTACCCGCCGTTTGGCGTGCTGGCCAATGTGCTGGTGCAATCGGCCAAACTGGAGGAAGCGGCTGCCTGGTCAGCGGAGCTGGGCCGCTGGTTCCAGAAGGCGGCGCCGGAAGGCGTGCGCGTGCTGGGACCGTGTACGGCGCCGCTGGCGCGTATCAAAAGCATCTACCGTTTTCATTTAATTCTGAAGGCCGCCTCGCGCAAGCTGCTGAACGCGGCCCTGCGCGGCATGCTGGCCCACGCGGACGCGGCGAACGTGCCACGACGGAATGTGGTGGTGGATGTGGATGCACAAAGGCTGATGTGAGGTGCCAGCGGAGCTGGCGGCGAAAGTAGCCAGCCGAGCAGGAAAGCCAGCCTCGGTAGTCAGGCAGATTCCAGCCCCTGTTTTGCCGATGCCTCCCGCGACACACTCCACGCAGATGCGCAGCGGAACCCGGTGCGGCGGCAGCCTGGCTTATTCCGCGCTGGTGGTGTTCTGCGCACTGGGGGCATTGCCGTCCAGGGCGTGCAGGTCCTTGCCCGGCTTGAATCGGACAGCTTTGCCCGGCGTGATGCTGACCTCAGTGCCGGTCCGCGGATTGCGGCCGATACCGGTTTTGCGCGCCCGCACGCTGAACACGCCGAAGCCGCGCAGCTCGATGCGCTCGCCGGCCGCCAGAGCCTGTTTCAGACCCTCGAAGACCGTGTCCACCGCCGCCTCCGCCTTGGTCCGAGGCAGGCCAGTTCGTTCAATCACCTGATGCACGATGTCCTGCTTAATCAAAGGGGAACCTCGCTCGACCGATGGTTTGAACTTCTCTCAACCACTCTACCCTAGTGATACTACAGGTTTTGCGCCATTTGGGAAACAGCGGAAATCTCGTCCATCAGGTTTTTGGCCGCTTTTGAAGCCGGTCTTTCACCCCGGCGGGGCCTCAGACCCCCACATCTGCGCCTTTTCCTCAGCCAAGGGCATGTTCTTCACCGGATGTTCCGGATTTTCCCGTAAGATGGGATTTTCACCGCAGGTTTACACACTGGAGCAGAAAGCGCTTGCCCATCGGAGGACCAAATGGGAACGATGAGCAGTCGGTGCACCGCGCCACTTTTGGCGTACCTGCCTGTTTGGTGTGGCATGATCGAACTAACTCCATGTTGGACTTGTTGACGGAAGAACTCTTGACACGTTCATGAATGGCCAGGTTCGAGTTATCGGGGATGCTTTACTCCGTGCGGGGGAATATAGCGGAGTAGAACCTCAACCAATCGGTGAATCCGGGCGTTGCGAGTTAGCGGGGCAGCTTCATCGCTTCTCCTGGAGGCAAGCTGGAGACCGCCCGGCGGAAGCTCCCCGCGCGAGGATTGCAACAGGAGCTTGGAAAGGCACTCAACCGCACGGCGTCTTGAGAATCTGCTCGAATTTCCCAAGGGGGCTCGAATTGCCTGTAAGCGAGAATCTGCAAGCTATCCACATCGGCGTTCTGGCCGGCGAGCCTATCCGGCTGGAAGGGCTTACCATGGTTTTCGAAGAAATGCCGCAACCGAACCGGCCCAAACTCTCGCCGGTAGTTGGCACGCTTGCGGAACTTATAGCCAATCCGGACGTAGACTATCTCGTCATTGACCTGAACTCGACCTCCGGCGGTTTCGAGTTACTTGACAATGTGAGACGGGCCCGGCCCGGCCTCCGCCAGATTGTTATCGGTCCCAAGAATGACGACGAACTGGTCTTAAAAGCCGTGGTCGCCGGTGCGCGGGCTTATCTCGATTCGGATGCCGGCCCGGGGACGATCCGCCAGGCCATCGACGTTGTGGTCAGCGGATCGATCTGGGCGCCGCGCCGCCTCCTTTCCCGCCTTATTGACCGCCTCCTGGGTGTCCCTCAGAACAGCGCACTGAGTGCCGAGCCCCTGCTCACTGACCGCGAACTCCAGGTCCTTAAACTGATCATGTCGGCCAAGTCCAATCGCGAAATCGCTGTCCAGCTCGGGATCGAGGAACGCACCGTGAAGGCTCACGTGGCCCGCATGAAGCGCAAGCTCGGCGCTGACAGCCGCGTCGAGCTGACCATGCAAGCCATCAATCGCTCGCTTTTGGGCGCCGGCTCAAGCCGGCAATGACCTATCCCTGGTTATCTCTATTACCTTTGTGCGTGCCAATAGGTTACTAAAAACCATTGTCCTTCCGTACTCTTGTTGGAAATCCCCATCCACATCACACTTGTCCCAGAAACAACGCAGATCTGGGGAAAGGAGTTCCCTGACGCTCGTCGCCATGGAACTCCTCTTTTTTCTGTGATTTGCTTTTGTTACCCTCCGAAGCCATCCCCCCCTTCCCAGTCCAGCTTCTACACTCGTCGGCCCGTGTTGATGACTTTGGGTACCACCCGTACCCCCGCCCGCGCCGGATGCGGTAGGCTGTCTCTGCGGGCTTCCGGTCCTGACCCATTTGCCCCGAGCTGTCCATCAACTCCGGAAAGGATTCAAAATGAAGAAATGGATTATCTCCCTCTGCATTGCTGCGCTTGCTCCCGGCGCAGTTTTCGCGGCTTCTTCCCGCGACGATCTCCAGGCCCGCATTGATGCCGCCAAGACGGTGCTGGACCAGATCATGAACGCGCAGGATCGCAGCATTCCCTCCAACATTCTGGCCCGCGCCACCTGCGTGGGCGTGGTGCCGGGGCTCAAGAAGGGCTGCCTTCGTTTTTGGCGGGCAATATGGCCAGGGCGTGGTCACCTGCCGCACCGGCCATGGTTGGAGCGCGCCCGTGTTTATCCGCATGGCCGGCGGATCGTGGGGTCTTCAACTCGGCGCGCAGTCCACTGACCTGGTCCTGATTGCAGTCAACGATCGGGGCTTCCAGGACCTGCTCAAGGACAAATTCAAGATCGGCGCCGATGCCGCCGCCTCCGCGGGCCCGGTGGGCCGTAACGGCCAGGCCGCCACCGACTGGAAGATGAGCGCGGAGCTGCTCACCTACTCCCGCTCCAAAGGCCTCTTCGCCGGTATCGATCTCGATGGCACCTCCGTGAGCCAGAACCAGGATGACACCACCACCTACTACGGCCACGAAGATCGCTTCGAAGAAATCCTCAAGGGCCAGGTTGGCGTCCCCGTGGGGGCCGTACCCTTCGTCAAGGATGTGGCGCAATACTTCGTCGCCGCCAGACACGGCAAGTAAGCTCTCCCAAAAAGCCGGAAGCCTCAGGTCTCCCGACGTTGGTGCCTTGGCAACAAGAACGCCGGGCGCCCCTCGTTCGCCGGTTCGCGCTTTTCGTGAATCGGTTAACGTGGGATGGCCCATGACCGCGCCTGACCCGCTCGTCTGCTCTACACTTGTCCTTTGCCCTGACCATGTGGGAGAGGATTGAGTACTGGCTGGTAACAGCGGTGGCGCGCGTGCTCGGCCGCCTGCCGCGACCGATAGCCCGTGTCGTGGTGCGCCTGATCACCGCTTCGGCGTATCTCGCGCTGCTGCGCCTGCGCCGCGTGGGCCGGCGCAACCTTGAGCTGGCCCTTCCCCAGCTCTCGCCCAAAGCCAGAGAGAGAATCCTCCGCCGCCTCTTCCGCAACCTGGGCTGGCAGCTCGTCGAATTCTGCCGCATGCCTCGCTACACTCCCCAGAACACCCGCGGCTGGATCCACACCGAGGGCATCGAGCATTTCCTCGCCGCCCAGGCCCGCAGCAAAGGCGTTCTCGTTCTTACCGGCCACCTCGGCGCCTGGGAGCTCTCCAGCTTCTACCACTCGCTTATGGGCCATCCCATGGGGATGGTCATCCGCCGCCTCGATAACCGCCCGCTGGACGACTTCGTCAACTCCATTCGCTGCCTCCACGGCAACCAGGTACTGCACAAGGACGACTTCGCCCGCGGCCTGCTCCACGCCATGCGCCGCGGGGGCGCCGTCGGCATCCTAATGGACACCAACATGACCCCGCCGCAGGGCGAGTTTGTGAAGTTCTTCGGCATACCAGCTTGCACCGCCTCGGGCCTGGCTCGCGTAGCCCTCCGCACCGGCGCCGCCGTCCTGCCCGGCTTCTGCCTGTGGGAAGAGAAGGAGCGACAGTACGTGCTGCATTTCGGTCCCGAGCTAGACTTTGCCCGCACCGGGGATCGCGAAGCCGACATCTTGGCCGCCACGCAGCAATGCAATGATGTGATCGAGTCCTGGATACGCCGCTATCCCGATCAGTGGCTCTGGATCCATCGCCGCTGGAAGACACGGCCGCCCGGCGAACCGAGCATTTACTGATCGCATATTCTTCGCCAACCTGACGTAATCTTGTAAGCGAATGAAACTCAGCGAACTCATCGAACGCCTCGGCGGCGCGTTAGTCCAGGGCAGCCCGGACCACCGCCTGCGCGGCGTCAGCTCGCCCGCCCAGGCCTGCCCAACCGATATTGCCTTCGCCGAGGACGCCCGCGCCGCCGCCGAGGCCCTCGCGAGTAATGCAGGCGTGGTTGTTCTTCGTCCCAGCCTCGGCATTACCTATCCCGACGCAAAATGTGTCGTCGAGACTCCCCAGCCCCGCCTCTGGTTTGCCCGCGCCGGCAAGCTTCTCAAGCCTCCGCTGCCGGTCACCGGGATTCATCCCTCCGCCGTCATCGGCGCCCATGTCAAGCTCGGCGACGACATCACCATCGGCCCGTGCGCCGTGATTGAAGACAACGCCCGCATCGGCGCGCGCACGCGCATTGAGGCCGGCGCGGTCATCGGCCGCGGCGTCCGCATTGGCGACTACTGCCATATCTATCCCCGCGCCGTCCTCTACCCCGGCACCACGCTCGGCAACTGGGTCGTGGTCCATGCCGGTGCGGTACTTGGCGCCGACGGCTTCGGCTACGTCCGCAATCCCGCCACCGGCGCCTACACACAGTTTCCGCAGCAGGGAACGCTGGTCATCGAGGACGAAGTCGAAATCGGCGCAAACTCCACCATTGACCGCGGGGCGCTGGCCGAAACCCGCATCCGCCGCGGCGTCAAGATCGACAACCTCGTCCACGTAGGCCACAACTGCGACATCGGCGAGGACGTGATCCTGGTCGCGCTCACCGGCATCTCCGGCTCCAGCTCCGTGGGCAGGGGCGCGGTGCTCGCCGGCCAGGTCGGCCTCGGCGACCATGCCCGCGTCGCTCCCGGCGTCATCCTCGGGGGCCAGTCCGGCGTTTTCAACGGCAAAACCGCAACCGCCGAGCCGGGCACGGTGCTTTACGGCACGCCCGCCCGCCCGCTCAAGCAGGTGCTGCGCGAGCAGGCGGTACTGGCACGGCTGGCCAAAGGGCGTAGCCGCGGCAAATCTGCCGATCCAACCGGTTCTGAAAGCTAAATTGCCGGAGCCGCTGGGCGCGTCCGGCTGGCTTCAAGCGCTCAAATAGGACTCGACCATGCGCGCGATCTCTCGTTTGAAGGTTGGAACCTGAGAGAAACCGTGCGTCGCGGCGTAGTGCACCGTCCCCTCAATCGCCCCCGCCAGCACCTGCGCGATGACACGATGAGAAACAGCCTTACGACCGCTTAAATGTTTTGCAACAAACCGGCAATAGCCCTCGAGGTATTCCTTTTCGAATTTTTCGTGCATCGCAGATCCTGTCCGGAATCGTGGCACATCTTCCAGCAGCGCTTTGTGCAGGGATGGGTTGGAGTTGTGTATGCGGAGCATGCCCTGAATCAGACAATCCACGCTCGACTCGGCCGGCTCGGCGCATGCTTCTTCGAGGACGACGATCACGCCGTCGAAATGACGCCGTCGAATCGCTTCGATGAGTGAGAGTTTGTTCGGGAAATACTGGTACAACGACCCGATACTGGCGCCTGCGACGCCCGCCACTTCGTTGGTGGTGAATTTTGCCCACCCCCGCCGACCCAGAACGTGAGTTGCCGCGTCAACGATCGCCTCCACAGTCGCACGGGAACGCTCTTGTGACGGCATTTTCCGCATCTCATGGGCCTTTTTGCGAATGCGAGTAGACATGAGCCGATCTCCAATCAAAATATAAACATGATGCTCACATTTGTGAAGGAGAAAACGAATTGATGCCAATTCCCCAAACAAGCCGTGCGCTCCGGCTGAAAACGCGGCCGCGCGCACTGCCTAAAGCAGGTGATTTCGAAGTGGCAGACCTGCCTGTGCCGAAGCCCGCCGGAAATCAAGTACTGGTTCGCAACCGCTGCACCCGCGCCTCAGCTTCTTTGCGCATGATGATCAGCGAGGGCGCAGAGGATGTTGAAGGCGTTCCGTTCCCCGCGCTGCGCCCCGGCGATCTCCTGGCGGAAGAGAGCATTGGGGAGGTGATTTCCGCGCCGGCGGACAGTGGGTTCGCCGCCGGAGATCTTGTGCTGCACCATTTCGGATGGCGCGAATACGCTGCAGTTCCAATCCTTGCCTGCATGCGCGTTGAAAACGACCTGCCGGTGCTGACCGCCCATCTTTCCCAGGGTTGGACCGCGTATGCCGCACTGACGCGCGCCGCCCACGTTCAGCCGGGAGACACGGTCTTCATCACCAGCGCGGCGGGAGCTATCGGTTCCATGGCCGGCCAGATAGCCCAGCTCCTCGGCGCCGGGCGGGTGATTGGCAGTACGGGTTCGCCGGAAAAATCAGCGCGGCTCGTAGGGGAGTTGGGCTACGACGCCACAGTTCTCCGCGGTTCGGCGACCATCGCGCAGCAACTTGTCGAAGTTGCGCCCGAAGGACTGGACCTCATCATCGACAATGTGGGTGGAGAGCAGTTACAAGCGGCAATTGGCGCGGCGCGGGAAGGCGCGCGCATCGTCGTCCTTGGCGCTCTTTCCGGCCAGCTCGCACCGGAAGGCTCGGGCCGAACCGCTCCTGTCACACTCGACTCCTTCGCCATTCTGCTGAAGAAGCTGACTCTGCGCGGCTACAGCGCCGACGACGATCCGGACGCCCGCAACGAATGGACGCAAAAATTCGGCAACTGGCTCAGGTCGGGCAGCATTGTCTTCCCGCACGTCATGGTAAAAGGCCTCGACAAGGCTCCGGAGACTCTGGAGCGGGTCGCGGAAGGACGGTATTTCGGAACCGTCATCGTCGAAATATGAGCGATTGAACCAGCACTCGACCTCCGCCGGCAACTCGGGAACGAGACTCATCGACGCGGTTTCTAAATGAACGGAAGACTCGCGATGCCAACGCCTCCAGGCGTCGAGCCGCGCTCTGCGATGCAACCGTAAATCCGCAGTCGCTTGCGCCGCCTCACCCAGATGCCGCGGCGCCGGGAGTATCCTGCGAAGGGTTGATCCGCGGAATACACACAGGGGGCAAACGTGAAGGTTAGATTTGGAAAGATTGGGGCGATGCGCAGGTTTTGTTTGGCTGCCGGAAAACTGCTCTTTGTTCTCGCCATCCCAGCCGGCATTCTGGCAATTGCCCAAGCGTCCGCCAGTTCCCAGCATCCCGATGCAATCCAGTCTTACCTGCAGCCGCTAATCGACAATCACACGCTGGCTGGTGCCGTCACGCTCGTCGCCACGCGGGACCACATCGAGTATCTGCAGCCGGTGGGGTATCGCGATATTGCAGCCAGGGCGCCAATGCCGGTGAACGCCATGTTCTGGATCGCCTCCACGTCAAAGCCCATGACCGTTACCGCGTTCATGATGCTGGTGGATGAGGGCAAGGTCAGCCTCGACGATCCCGTGGAGAAATATCTGCCCGAATTCCACGGTCAGATGGTTAAAGCAGCGAAGGATGCCCAGGGCTCGTCCGCGTCTTCCCAGCTGGTTCCCGCAAACCATCCGATTCTGATCCGCGAAATTCTGAGCCACACCAGCGGCCTGCCCTTCAAATCCGCGGCTCAGCCGGGCGCGCTCGATACCTTGTCGGTGAAAGATTCAGTGCGTAGTTTTGCCGCGGAGCCTTTGATGTTTCAACCGGGAACAAGCTGGAGTTATTCCAACGAAGGCATCGACACCGCGGGCCGGATCATTGAAGTGGTGACCGGCATGCCGTATGAAGAATTCATGCAGGAGCGCTTGTTCTATCCACTGGGCATGCAGGACACAACCTTCTGGCCCAACGCGGGACAACTGGCTCGGCTGGCGCAAGTCTACACGGTTGATGCCGGCACAAAAGACCTTGTGCGAGTCCCCATCAGCCAACTCACTTATCCGCTCAGCGACCGCCAGCACCGTTTTCCCATGCCCGCGGGCGGCCTTTTCTCCACCGCGGCCGATGTATCGACGTTCTGCCGGATGATTCTGAATGGCGGCACGCTGAATGGGAAGCAATACATCTCGCCAGCCTCGCTCCACGCCATGACCAGCGTGGAAAACGGCGGAATGGAGAAACACGATTACGGCTTTGGCTGGGGGATTTCCAAAACCGGCTTCGGCCACGGCGGCGCCGACAAAAATGAGATGGACATCGACACCACCATCGGCAGGATATTCATCTTCATGGTGCAGCAGGATGGCAAGTGGGGAACGCCGGATGGAGACGCGATGATTCCGGCACTGGAGAAAATCGCCGACAACCTCGTCCCGCCTCCCGCGCAACCATCCTTCGATGTCGCTTCCGTCAGGCCGAGCCAACAAGAGGTGGGCCCTGACTACAACAACCAAATGACCTATTCGCCGGATGGATTTACCGGCCGAAACGTCACCCTGAAACGTCTCATTGCCGAAGCATGGCATTGCCAGCTCGATCAGATTCTGGGACCGCCCTGGCTCAACCGTTCCGAATTCGACATTGCTGCGCGAATGCCTGAGGGCGCGAGCAGGCAACAGGTGTCCCTTATGCTGCGCAGCCTTCTCTCCAGCCGCTTCCGCCTGAAGGTCCATAGCGAAACTCGCCCGATGCGTGTTTACGAATTGACCGTCAGCCAGAAGGGCCTGGCAATTCATCCGTTTGCGCCGGGAGCCGCGGCAACTCCGGGCTCCGGCTTCCACTTTCACGGGGATATGCGCCAGTTTGCCGACCTGCTGGCCCTCCAATTCTCCATCCCTGCCGCAAACGACCCCAGCGTGCCGGTCCGGGCCGGAGGTTCCGAAATCCCCGTTCTGGACAAGACAGGACTGCAAGGCATTTACGATTTCGGCGTGGATATGCGACCCGAATTGGGAACCGATGGATTTACCGCATGGAAGAGAGCTCTCGAAGATCAGCTTGGTCTGAACATCGAGAGCCGCAAGAGTGATGTAGAAATGATTGTCGTAGACGACGCCTTGAAGCTTCCCACAGCAAATTGAGATTCCACGGCGCGCTGAAACCCCACCTTCTTTACCGTCCGATACCCCTAGCTCAGGTATCATCGGGGCATCGCTGTATTTTTTCTTCAATGCATTCATTCAAGGGGAATCGGCTGTGTCTGAGGCGCATCAAGCAGCAATCGAGGAGGCGCGGGGCGTAAAGCCATTGCGCATCGCCATCTTTGGATTTGGAACCGTGGGTAGCTCCGTCGCGCGCATCCTGGCCGAGTCAAAGCCCGACGGCCTCGCCCTCACTCACGTCTTCAATCGCAACGTGGCCCGCAAGCGCGTCGGATGGACCGGCCCTTCCGTCGAGTGGTCTGAAGATTCCGACGCCGTCCTCGCCTCCGATGTCGATGTGATCGTCGAGTTAGCCGGCGGCCTCGATCCCGCAAGCAAATGGGTGCGCAAGGCTCTCGACGCCGGCAAAAGCGTTGTCACCGCCAACAAGAAACTGATCGCCTTTCACGGCGTGGAGCTGGAGCGCCTGGCCGCGGCTCGCGGCGGCCATCTCAAATACGGCGCCGCTGTCGCCGGCGGCATCCCCGTTATCCCCGGCCTGGAGCAGGGCATGGCCGGCGACCGCATTGAGCGCATCCAGGGCATCCTCAACGGCACCTGCAATTTCATCCTCAGCCGCATGGAGCAGGGCGCCGAGTACGCCACCGTCCTCGCTGCCGCGCAGGCTAAGGGTTACGCCGAAGCTGACCCGACTGAAGACGTCGGCGGCTTCGACGCGCGCGCCAAGCTCGCCATTCTCATGCGCCTCGCCCTGCGCGTCGAAGTCGATCCCGAAGCCATCGTCCCCCGGCCCATCACGGAAGTTACCGCCATCGATTTCAGCTATGCTCGCGACCTCGGCTGCACCATCCGCCAGGTGTCTCGCGCGGAAACGACTCTGGGCGTAGTCGCCGCTGCCGTCGGTCCCACGCTGGTGGACCTCAAGTCGCCTCTAGCCTGGTCGCGCGACACTGAGAATATGGTCATCCTCAGCGGCCACTACGGCGGTGACGTAGTCTTCAGCGGCCACGGCGCCGGCGGTCATCCCACCGCCGTTGCCGTCGTCAGCGACCTGATGGCGCTGGCCCACGGCTCGCGCCGCGTTGAGTTGCCCAGCGCCAAGGCCAGCATCGCCGCCGAGTTCGAAGTCCCTCACTACATCCGCTTCCTCGTCAACGACCGTCCCGGCATCGTGGCTGAAATCACCAGCGCACTGGCCCGCGAGCGCATCAATATCCGCGCCATCGTGCAGAAGGCGGGCTATCCGCAGCACTCGCTGCCGTTTGTTGTTACGGTGGAACCGTGCAAGTCCTCGGCACTGAAGCGCGCGCTGGAAAGCATCCAGCAGGCGAGCTACCTCCTGGAACCGCCGCTGGATCTGCAAATGCTGGAGTAACCGTGATTCGTGAACCGTGGTTCGTGATCGGACCCACGACCCACGAATCACGAACCACGAACCACGATCATCCCACGGAGGCCGTTGCAACCATGATCGACACCATTTATCGATGTGAAATCTGCGGCGAAGAGAGCGAAGCCCCCGCGCACTGGATTGTGATCCATTGCAGCGATGCGCAACTGACCATCTTCAAGTGGACCAAAGAAGCAGCCGACGCCAAAGGCGCGCGCCACTACTGCGGCGAAGCCCACGCGCAGGTTTACGTCAGCCGCTGGTTTCAGTCCTTCTGCGGCTGATACAGCCGGTCCGTCGCCACTCACGAGCGTACGGCGGCTGCCCCATGCGGCGCGTGCCTGCATTCTGCACCGCGTCATTTATTGGCAATCCGCGTCAATACCGAAGTAGGCGCCTGCCCGCGCTGGAGCGTCTACAATCGGAAACGCCCGCGCGACGGGAAGGAGAGCTCCCATGAGGCCCGTGCTTTGCGCGTTCTTCGTCATCAGCATTTGCGGCGCAACCCTGGCCGCGCCTCAGCCTACGGCGGCCCCAGCCGCCCCTGCTGCCGATCAAGCGCAGGCCGCCCGCGGCAGCAACCAGTTCGCCGCCGACCTCTACGCCCACCTGCGCGCGCAGCCCGGCAATCTCTTTTTTTCGCCGGAGAGCATCTCCACGGCGTTCGCCATGACCTACTCGGCGCGTCGGGTGAAACCGCGACGCAGATGGCGCAGGTCTTCCATTTCACCCTGCAGCCCGATCGCCTGCATCCGGCCATGGGCGCGCTGCTGGCCCAGATGAACTCCGCGCACTCGGGCTACGATCTGCACGTGGCCGACGCACTCTGGGGGCAGCAGGACGAGAACTTCCGCCAGAGCTTCCTCTCGCTTGTCCAGTCCGATTACGCCGCCGGCTTTCACCAGGTCGATTTCCGTACGGCTCCCGATGCCGTGCGCGAAGACATCAACCACTGGATCGAAAAGCAGACCAACGACAAGATCAAGGACATGCTCGGGCCCGGTTCCATCACGCCGCTCACTCGCCTCGTCCTCACCAACGCCATCTATTTCAAAGGCAGTTGGGTCCATCCATTCCAGCAGCGCGCCACCCAGCCTGACGCGTTTCAAGTCATGCCGTCGCAATCCGTGCAGGCCCCGTTCATGCACCGCACCGGAGGCTACAACTACCTTGACGGCGGCTCGTTCCAGGCCATCGAGCTGCCCTACCAGGGCAACGATCTCTCCATGGTAATCCTGCTGCCAAAGCAGACGGACGGCCTTGCCGCCCTTGAGCAATCCTTCACCGCATCGGCCTTCAGCCAGTGGATGCGGAGTTTCCATTTTGAGAACAAGGTCATTCTCAGCCTGCCGCGCTTCACCATGACCCAGCAACTCGAGCTGAGCAAGACCCTGGCCGCGATGGGCATGCCCCAGGCATTCACCAATCAGGCCGATTTCTCCGCCATGTCGCCCAACTCCGGGCTGAAGATCTCCGCGGCCATTCACAAGGCATTCATCGACGTGAATGAAACCGGCACCGAGGCCGCAGCAGCCACCTCCACCATCATGACCGCGGCGACAGCGATGAGAATGGAGGCGCCTCCAATCGTTTTCAATGCCGATCATCCTTTCCTATTCATGATCCGCGACATGAAATCTGGCAGCATCCTCTTCCTTGGCCGCGTGGCAGACCCGAGCAGGGAATAAAGCAGACGACGCCGTGCGGTGAGGTCACAAATGAATTGGGGCGAAGCACCGATCCCCGGCGCTTCGCCCCATTTTCTCAATTCACCACCTCCCGCTAGTCGTTGTAGTTCAAGCCTTCCAGCCCCAGGAACGCCGCGCCCGACCCCAGCTCTTCCTCGATCCGCAGCAGCTGGTTGTACTTGGCAATGCGATCCGTGCGGCTCACCGATCCGGTCTTGATCTGGCCCACGCCCGTGGCCACGGCCAGGTCGGCAATGAACGTGTCCTCAGTCTCGCCGCTGCGGTGACTGATCACGCTCGTGTAACCATAACGCCGGCCCAGGTCGATCGCCTCAAGCGTCTCCGTCAGCGTGCCGATCTGATTCACCTTGATCAAAATCGAATTGGCCACGCCTTCCTCAATACCGCGTTGCAGCAGCTTGATGTTGGTGCAGAAAATGTCGTCGCCCACGAGCTGAATGCGGCTGCCGAGCTTGTCGGTGAGGATCTTCCAGCCCTCCCAGTCATCCTCGGCCAGGCCATCCTCAAGCGACACGATCGGATACTGCCGAATCCAGTTTTCATAGAACTCGACCATCTGCTCGCTTGACCGCTCGCTCTTGTCGCCCTTCTTGAAGACGTACTTCTTCTTTTCCGAGTCGTAAAACTCGCTGGACGCCGGATCGAGCGAGATGGCAATCTGCTCGCCGGGCTTGTACCCGGCCTGCTCAATCGCTTCCAGAATCAGCTCCACGGCCTCGTCGTTTGACTTGAGCGATGGCGCAAAGCCGCCCTCGTCGCCCACCGCCGTGTTGTAGCCCTTCTTCTTCAGCACGCTTTTCAGCGTGTGGAACGTCTCTGCCGCCCAGCGCAGCGCCTCGCTGAACGCTGAGGCGCCCACCGGCATGATCATGAACTCCTGGAAGTCCACATTCGAGTCAGCATGGGCGCCGCCGTTCAGCACGTTCAGCATCGGCGTGGGCAGGATGCTGGCGTTCACGCCGCCCAGGTAACGGTAGAGCGGGATCTCCAGCGTCTGCGCCACCGCGCGGGCCGTAGCCATGGAGACTGCCAGAATCGCGTTAGCGCCCAGCTTGCTCTTGTTCGCGGTGCCGTCCAAAGCGATCATGGTCGAGTCGATCAGGCGCTGGTTGGCCGCGTCCATACCTTCCAGTTCGGGCGCAATCACGCTCTCCACGTTCTCCACCGCGTGCAGCACGCCCTTGCCCATGTAATGGCTCTTGTCGCCGTCGCGAAGCTCCACAGCCTCAAGCTCGCCGGTTGAAGCGCCGGAAGGAACAATGGCGCGGCCCTGTGCGCCGCTCTCCAAAATCACGTCGGCTTCCACGGTCGGGTTTCCGCGCGAGTCAAGCACTTCGCGCGCACGGATACTAACAATCTCGGTCATTTCTGTCCTCGCAATGCGGTGGTGCAGCCGGTCGTTCAATCGGGGACGGCGATCCACGGAAAGAGCTTCACCGGCGGCATTCTGAATGGTTGTCAGAAGCTCCTGCTCGCTGCGCACTCAAGTCTCCGTCCCCTAAAAAAAGGCGAATGTTGCCAAGGGGATTCTAGCAAAGTGGTCCCCGCAAGCCCCTGTGGCGGCGGTCACAGGCAGTATGCGTCTGGCAATCACGAATCCAATTTGCCCCAGACGCGGTGCACTGGGTTATCCAACAAGATTCGTACCCCCCAAGGCACCCATTGCCCGGCCGGCCGTCTGCCTACCCTCAACCCCGCGATACGCTGAAGCTTAGGCGAGGTTGTTACAGGGTGCCCGCTGTCCGAAGACAACTTTCCGCCCAAGGCCGGGTCCAAACAGATAGCTGGAGTTGCGGCCGCCTGAAGGAGTTTCCATGTATCGGTCCATTCTGACGTGTGTCTTCATAGCTGCTGTCTGCGCTTCCCTCAGCGCGCAGCAGGATCCGCAGCAGACTTCGCCCTCAGACCCTTACCAGGGCATCTCCCATCCCCCGGCGGATTACACGATTGATGCGACGCAGCCAGATCAGCCCGACCAGCCCACTCCGCCCCCGGCTAAGCCTCGAGCAGGCAAGCTACTTGCGGAACCTGCATCGGCCCAGCCCGCCCAGCCCGCGCAGCCGGCACAACCGCATCCCGCATCGATGAATTCCCGCGCAAACGATCCCAATTCCGATGCAGCTGGAAATGACGACGGCATTGTTGCGGTGGCGCCATCCTCAGTCGCCCTCGCGCCCGGTCTCTCCGCGCGCGAAGCCCCCGATCCCGACGGCGACATCGTGCATCCCAATCCGGCTGCACCCGGCGAACTGCCTCCAGGCGCCATGATCCGCGTGCATCTGCTCACCCGGCTCTCCACCGCGCAAAGCCAGCGTGGCGACGAATTCCGCGCCAGCGTGGCCTCTGATGTCTTGCAGGACAGCCAGGTCCTGATCCCCGCCGGCTCTGAGATTGATGGCCGCGTAGTCGAGGTCTCCAGCGGCAGCCCCGGCGGTCACGGCACCATGCGCCTGCGCCCCGACTGGGTGGTTCTGGCTGATGGATCAAGGTACCGCCTGGACGCGCAAGTGACGGGCACGCCCGGTTCCAACACCCGCGTCGGCAGCGAAGGCACCATCGCCGCGGGCTCGCGATTTAAGAAGGACGGCCTTGAGTATGGCGGCGGCGTGGGCGCGGGCGTCGTTACCGGAGCGGTGCTGGGTGGGCCGGTTGGCGCGCTGGCCGGCGGCATCATCGGCGGCGGCGCCATCACCGTGCACCTGCTCATGGATCATCCCCAGGCCACGCTGAACCCGGGAACGGTGCTCATCTTCTCGCTGAACAGCCGCCTCAACCTCCAGGCCCCAGCCATCTCCGCCAATTGATCCATAAATAGCTCGAAGCGGCGCGGCCCACCCTGCCGCGCCGCTTTCGTCTCTGCCAGCCAACCCGTGACTGTCATCACGGACAGGCGCGCCGCCGGCCGCCGACCATGGATCGCAATCCGCAGGCCTGTTGTTCGCAGTCGCGCGCAATCGGCGGGCACGCGGGGAATGAGGGTTCGAGTGTTCAACCGGCGTGAGCTTCTAGCCGGCACCGCCGCAGCCGGCGCCGCCGTTCTTTCCGGATGTCTGACTAGCCGCAGCCGCTGGGGATCCTTCTCCGAAGATGAGGCCGCCACTCTGGCCGCGCTCTGCGGCCAGATCATTCCCGCAGACGATTTTCCTTCCGCCTCCGATGCCGGCGCCGTCGTTTACCTTGACCGCCAGCTTGGCGGTCCATATCGCCGTCATCGCCGGGCCTATCATGACGGCATTCGAACGGCCGAGGAACTCTGCCGCTCGCGATTCGGCATTGATGCCGCCCACGCCACGCCCACGCAGCAGCTTGAGCTCGCCCGCGAACTCGAACGCAGCCAGCCAGCGTTTTTCGAGCTCGTCCGCCGCCACACCATGGAGAGCTTCTACGGATCGCCGCGCCACGGCGGCAATCGCGACGCCGTAAGCTGGCGCATGCTCGGCCTGGACGAGCCGCCCCTGCGCGGCCGCGCGCAATACAACTTCACCACCGGCCCCAAATCATGAAGAGCGTGAACGCGGTCATTATCGGCGCCGGAGCTGCTGGCGGCATCGTGGCCAAGGAATTGGCCGTCGCCGGCCTCGGCGTGGTCCTTCTGGAGCGCGGCAAGTGGTACACGCCGCACGATTGCCGCAAAGACGATCTCCGCAACCAGCGCACCACATCGCTCGGCAACGCCTTTGGTCCCGATGACGACGGCAATCCCCGCGTAATTGTCGATGGCAAGGGAATCGCCCGCCAGGTCCTGCCCAGCGAAGGCGCTTACCAGAACAACGCTGCCTGCGTGGGCGGAGGGACGCTGAGCTACGGCGCGCAGGCCTGGCGCTACATGCCGCAGGACTTCCGCATGCGCACCACCTACGGCGCGCCGGAAGGCAGTTCGCTGGAAGACTGGCCCATCTCCTACGACGATCTCGAGCCTTTCTATGAAAGGGCCGAATACGAAATCGGTATCTCCGGCGACTACTCCCCCACGCCATTCAAAGGCCCGCGCCGCCGCCCGCTGCCCATGCCGCCGCTGCCGCCCAACCGCGAGTTCGGCATTCTACAGCCTGCCGCTCGCCGCCTCGGCCTCCATCCCTTCCCTTTGCCCATGGCGCGCAACTCCGTCCCCTACAACGGCCGCGGCCCCTGCATGCGCTGCCGCTGGTGCTGCGGATTCGCTTGCGAAGCGGACGCCAAAAACGGCTCGCAAAACACCGTGATTCCGGTGGCGCTGGCGACCGGCAACTGCGAACTGCGCACCGAGTGCGTGGTCACCCAGATCGTCACCGACGATCGCGGACGCACGCGCAGTGTGCTCTACGTGGACCCGCACGGCAAACGGCAGGAGCAGCCCGCGGACTTCGTTATCGTCTCCGCCTGCGCCATCGAATCCGCGCGCCTGTTGCTGAACTCGAAGTCTCGCCTGTTCCCGCAGGGCCTGGGCAATCGCTATGACCAGGTCGGCCGCCACTTGCAAGGCCATCACTACACCGGCGCCACCGGCTACTTCGATTGCGACACTTACGACGACCTCGGCCCCGGCGCCAGCATCGCCATCACCGATTACAACCACGGCACGCCGGGCCTCTGCGGCGGCGGCATGCTCGCCAATGAGTTCATTCGCCTGCCCATTCACATGGTGGACCGGCTCCCCGACGGCACTCCGCGTTGGGGCCTCGCGCACAAGCAGGCCATGCGCCAGTGGCACAAGCGCAGCATCGTCGTCATGGGCCCCACCCAGCAGATACCCACCGCCACCGCCCGCGTCACCGTCGATCCCGGCGTGCGCGACCAGTGGGGCCTGCCCGTGGCTCGCATTCAGGGCAACGTCCACCCCCACACCTACGACATTGGCGAAGTCCAGGCAAAACGGGCCGACGCCTGGCTAAAGGAGGCTGGCGCCACCCGCACCTCGCTCATGTCCTACCGCGGCCAAACCGTGAGCGCGGGGCAGCACCAGGCCGGAACCTGCCGCATGGGCGACGATCCCCGCGGCTCCGTCGTCAACCGCTCTTGCCAGGTGCACGACATCGACAACCTCTTCGTTATCGACGGCAGCGTGCACGTCAACAACGGCGGCTTCAATCCCGCGCTCACCATTATGGCCGTGGCCTACTACGCGTCGGATGCGCTGGTGCGCAATTGGAAGGGAACGCGGTTCCGTTCATGAGGCGCCTCTCAATTCTCGCCATCGTCGCCGTCTTGTCCGTGGCGTGCCTGGTGCTCGCAGGCGGTTACGGCGCGTCGCTCTACTACGCCGCAGGCCACGGCTCCGGCTGCGCCGACTGCCACGAGATGGCGGAGCAGGTGAGTGCTGTCCACGGTTCTCCGCACTACAACGCGCAGTGCACTGACTGCCATAACGCCGGCGTCCGCGACAAGCTGCGTCACGTTGCCAAACACTTCACCACTACCTTCCCTGACGGCATCCACCTGCGCCAGGCCGATGCCCAATCCATGATCGCGAACTGCCAAAGCTGCCACCAGCATGAGGCTGCAAGCTGGCACGCCGGGCCGCATTCCGCCACCTTCCGCCAGATCTTTCTCGACACCAGCCACAACACCCGCCGCCGCCTCAATGACGATTGCCTGCGCTGCCACGGCATGTACTTCGATGGCGCCATGCGCGACCTGGTCCAGCCCCAGGACACCCGCGGACCGTGGCGTCTCCAGCCCGCCGGTCTAGTCGATGAGCCCACCATCCCGTGTCTAGCCTGTCACTGGATCCATCGCGAGGGCTCGCCGCAATCGAAGCCTTCGTCGCGCATCTCCGTTGCTGGCCCTCCGGTGCGCGATTCCTTGGCCTTCTACGATCGCCGGGAGGAGTTGCATTTCCGCGCCGCCGCCCTCGCCATTCCCGCGCTCTACGACGGCCCGCGCCCGGTCAAAATTAGCCCCGATCCGCGCCAGGGCGTCTGCTACCAGTGCCACGCGCCGCGCCAGCCCGAACCCGCCAGCTCCGCCGCCGTCAATCGCTGGGGACCCCAGGCCGGCTCCGGCGACGACCGTACTCCCATGGGCGTCCATGAAGGCCTGAGTTGCCTTGCCTGCCACACCGGCCACAATGAAAGCGCCCGCGCATCCTGCGCCACCTGCCACCCGGCCCTCTCCAATTGCGGCCTGGACGTGGAGAAGATGGACACCACCTTCGCCGATCCGAAGAGCGCTCACAACATCCATTGGGTCAAGTGCACGGATTGCCACCAGCACGGCGTGCCCAAGTCGTCCCGGAGGGATGCCACGAAAATAGCCCAGGACGAAGTCCCGGGAATGGGGGCAAAAACAACGGCCCCAGCCCCGTAGGGTCGGCGCGAAATCTAAACGATTACAATATGGAGATGGAACCATGCAGCCGAACTGTGCCGTGCAGGCCGCCAAATTGCGCTAAGGTGGTCTCCCAGGCATGAAGCGTGTTTGGGGATTGTTGCGGTTTGGGCTGCCCTACTGGTTCACCTGGCTGCCCGGGGTCATTCTGCTGGCCGCCGTGGGCGCGCTGGACACGTTTCGTACCCTTCTTTTCCAGCCCATCTTTGACCAGGTCCTGCGCCCAGACGCGCCCGAAGGTCCTATTCTCCTTGGCCTCAAGAATTCAAAGTGGCATTTCGATCTTCGCGCGCTGATTCCTCATTCCATCCACATTCACAATGCGTGGACCGTCGTAGCGGTCTTCCTCATCCTCTCCACCGTCGTCAAGGGCCTGTGCGATTATCTCGGCACCTACCTGGTGAACTATGCCGGCTTCGGCTTGATCACCGACCTGCGCAATCACCTCTACGAAGCCACCATGCGCCGGTCCGCCAGCTTCTTTCACAAGCACGCCACTGGAACCATCCTCTCCACGCTCATCAACGATGTGGACCGGGTGCAGTTCGCGGTCAGCTCCGTCATCGGCGAGTTCCTGCAACAGTTCTTCACGTTTCTTGTCGGTATCGTCTTCGTAATTCGCCTAGGGGGCGAGCTCAGTTGGTCGCTGCTCCTGTTTGTGCCAGTGGTCATGACTTCGTCGCGCAAAATCGGCCGCGAAGTGCGCACCCGCACCCGAA
The DNA here is from genome assembly GCA_963771195.1 of uncultured Acidobacteriota bacterium. GTDB lineage: Bacteria > Acidobacteriota > Terriglobia > Terriglobales > Acidobacteriaceae > Telmatobacter. The sequence continues at coordinate 55,392 of CAVYSS010000009.1, read as the reverse complement.
CCGGCCAGGACAAGCTGGCGGAAATCCAGAACATCCTCCACGAGACCGTCACAGGCCATCGCATCGTCAAGGCCTTTAACACCGAGCTGTGGGAGATCCTGCGCTTCCGCAGCGCGGCCCGCCGCCTGTTCAAGGCCAACCTGCGCAGCGTACGCATCCAGTCCATCAGCTCCCCGCTCATGGACACCATCGGCGCCATTGCCATCGCTATGTTCCTGTGGATCGGCCGCGACCAGATCAATCATGGCCGCATGACCATGGGCCTGTTCGCGGCATTCATCATCCTGCTCTTCAAGCTCTACGATCCAGTCCGCAAATTCGCATACTTCTACAACAGCTTCCAGCAGGCCATGGGCGCTTCCGGCTCCATCTTCGGTTTCCTCGAGCATCGCGACGACGTGAAAGAGGCCGCGCGCCCCCGCACGCTCGCCGGTTTCCGGTCATTCCTGCGGTTTGAAGGTGTGGGCTTCTCCTATTCCAACGAAGAAGGCGAGCACGAGATCCTCCACAACATCGACCTCGATGTCGCAGCTGGAGAAGTCCTGGCCCTCGTCGGCCCCAGCGGAGCAGGGAAGACAACCATCGCCAATCTCGTCCCCCGCTTCTTTGACGTGACCTCGGGCAGGATTCTCATCGACGGCGTTGACCTGCGCGAGCTAAGCCTGGCCTCGCTGCGTCGTCAGGTCGCCCAGGTCTCCCAGGAGACCATCCTATTCAACGACACCGTTCGGAACAACATCGCTTACGGCCAACCCGAAGCCAGGTTCGAGCTGGTGGAACAGGCCGCGCGCGCCGCCCTGGCCCACGACTTCATCCAGCGCATGCCCCAGGGCTATGACACCGTCATCGGCGAGAAGGGCTTCCGTCTCTCCGGCGGCGAGCGCCAGCGCCTCGCCATCGCCCGCGCCATCCTCAAGAACTCTCCCATCCTCATCCTCGACGAGGCCACCTCGGCCCTCGACGCCGAGAGCGAATCTCTGGTCCAAGCGGCGCTGGCCAACCTGATGCAGAACCGCACCGTCATCGTCATCGCCCACCGCCTCAGCACCGTGCGTCGCGCCACCCGCATCGCCGTGCTGGAAGACGGACGCATCACCGCCATTGGCTCCCATGACGAGCTGCTCATCACGTCGCCTACCTACCGCCGGCTCTACCAGCTCCAGTTCATGGACCCAGCGGAGAACGACGCCCTGGTCGAACGCGAAATGGGGCAACTGGAACCGGAAACGCCACAACTCGAACTGCAGCTTGAACCCACGATATGGGTCGAGGGTGAGGACTAGCACCATGGCCATCTACTCCATGACCGGTTTTGCCCGCACTCAGGCGCGGGTCAATGAGCAACTCGGCTACACCCTCAGCCTCAAAAGCGTGAATCATCGCTTCCTCGATTTACAGTTGCGCATGCCATCGGGCCTGGACGCGCTGGAGATGGAGCTGCGCCGCATGCTCAAGGAGAGTCTCGTTCGCGGTCACGTGGACCTGTTGCTCAGCGTGGAGCGCACCGGCCAGCAGTCGGCTGGATACAACCGCGAGCTGGTGGCGGCTTATCTCACCGCTTTCCACGCCGCGCGCGAAGAGCATGCGCTGACCGGCCAGCCGGACCTGAACACTATCCTTCGCCTGCCCGGTGCTTTGCAGGCCGAGAATCGCAGTGACGAAGATCCGGCCGCGCTGAGTGAGAGCGTGCTCCGCGAGATGGGCCCGCTGCTGGGCCAGTTGAAGACCATGCGTGCCCGCGAAGGCGAAGCCCTCGAAGCCATCCTGAACGCCTCGCTCGACCGCCTGGCCGAAGCGGTGCAGGGCGTCGCCGAGTTGCGGTCCGAAGTGGAGCAGCGTTACCAGGAACGTCTGGCGCAGCGGCTGACGGCCGCGGTTGGCGCGGACTTCACCCGCCAGCGCGTTCTGGAGGAAGTGGCTGTGCTCGTCGACCGCAGCGACATCTCCGAAGAACTGGCGCGCATGGCCACCCACATCGGCCACTTCCGCGAGCTGCTCACCGCCGGCGGCGAGGTGGGCAAGAAGCTTGATTTTCTGCTCCAGGAAATGAACCGCGAGGCCAACACGCTGCTTTCAAAAACCGGCGGCGTGGCCGGCAAAGGCACACGTATCACCGAGCTGGGGTTGTCCATGAAATCCGAAATCGAAAAGACTCGCGAACAGATTCAAAACGTAGAATGACTCGTGAGTTGTCAGTGGTCAGTTTTCAGTCGTCAAAACGATGCGCTGCAAACGGCAATCGGCGAACCTCACGACCCACGACCCACGAATCACTGGCATCTGATAACTGACAACTGACAACTTTGAACTGTGAACTACGAACTAAGAACTGCGAACTGAACTATGGCAGGCATTCTCTTCATCATCTCCGCGCCTTCGGGCTCCGGCAAAAGCACGCTGGTAAACGAGCTGCGCAAGCAGGTCACCGGCATCGACTTCTCCATCTCCTGGACCACGCGCGCCCCGCGCGGGTCTGAAGAAGACGGCCGCGAGTATCGCTTCACCACCCGCGAGCAGTTCGAATCCATGATCGGGGAAGGCGCATTCCTGGAGCACGCTGAAGTCTTTAGCAATCTTTACGGCACCGCCAAGTCGTCGCTCGAGGACGCTCGCCGCCAGGGCCACGATCTTCTCCTTGATATCGACGTGCAGGGAGCTGCGCAGGTGCGCAAATCCATGCCCGAGGCGGTCAGCATCTTCGTTCTGCCGCCCACCCCCAAGGCGCTGCGCACCCGCCTGCGCAACCGCTTCCGCGCTGAAGGCCAGATGAATGAGTCCGAACTCTACCGGAGGCTCTCTGAGGCCAGCAAAGAAATAGAGAATTATCGCGATTACACCTACATCCTCATCAACGACATTCTTGACCGGGCGGTAGCCCAGCTTGAAGCAATTGTCCTGGCTGAGCGATACTACCGCAATAGCGAGACGATCCCATTGAACTCGCGCCGTGTGCTGGAAGTTGCAGCGGCCTGCCGCCAGTCCAATTCGCAGGAGCGGTTGAAGCCCGTACTGGAAGCGTTTGGGATTGGCAGTCCCCCAGAGCAGCAGCAGTTGAACTTTAGCGAGGATCCCGATGAAGATTGAGACGGAGTTTGACTCGAACTACCGCAAGGTTCTCGTCGCGGCGCGGCGAGCCCGGCAGTTGCAGAACGGCTCTGCAGCGCTGGTTCCGACGCATTCATCCAAGGCCTGCAAGATCGCCCAGGACGAAATCGAGGCGGGCAAGATTGCTTACGTAAAGAAAGAAGAGACGCCAGTGGTGAAGCCGCCGGTGGACGAGAACGGCGTAGCGATTCTGCGGTAAAGCGCGCAGAATAAAAACGGCGATCTCCAGCGGATTCTGCGGGATAGGCGCTGAAAGTGCACAGAATTCGCCGATGAATGAGCGGCGGGAACTTGAGGCCGGGATGTGGCGGCTGGGCCTGCCGAGGCACGCGCAAAATAAAAAACGGCGATGTCCAATGGATTCATGGAATTACATGCTGAAACTGCACTAGATTGCACGCTTGTTTCCAGGCTGGCTTTCGACTGCGGTATGGCGGTCATGACGGCTCCTTTGTGAACATCCGATTCGGACCCATGGCTGGTTGCGATCGCCAACCGGCTGAGGCAGCCAATTCGGATGAAATGCTCGGAATGCGGGCAGGGAAAAGGCCCCGCGGTCGACCGCCGGGCCTTTTTCTACCACTCTGATGCCATCTTACTCCTTAAATAATATAATACTGCTGATTTTTCAAAAAACTTTTTCTCTATTGTAATCAGATTAGTGCAGAGATTTCCACAGGCAGTGACTATTGACATATTCCAGATCGGACGCCGTTTTGTTGCGAAAATGGTGCAATCGGGAGACGAGACGACGGGGATAAAGGGACGGGAATACGGTAATCGAGGGAAGGACAAGGAGGCGATTCAGATGTGCCGGAACATCAAAATGCTTTTCAACTTCGATCCGCCGGTGACGGAGGAGGAGATACTGAAGGCGTCACTTCAGTATGTGAGGAAGATCAGCGGGTTTCAGAAGCCCTCGAAGGCGAACGAGCCGGCATTTGCACGGGCGGTGGAGGAGGTTGCGGCGGCCTCTTCGCGGCTGCTGACAGAGATGGAGACCACCGCGCCCAAGCGGGATCGCGAGGAAGAAGCCGCCAAGGCGCGGGCGCGGGGAGCGGCGCGGTTTGGGTGAGGCAGGGAACGAGGGAACCAGGGACCGAGGGACCAAGGGAACGAGGGACCAAGGGACCCAGGGAACGAGGGACCAAGGGACCGAGGGGAATGAAGGAGACATGATAGCGTGAATCATAGTGCCGATTCGAAAAGGTGCTTGATTAGAATATGCCCCGCATACTTATTGCAGATGACGAGAAAGTCATAGCCGACTCGCTGGTCAAGATCCTCACCAACAACGGCTACGAAGCCACTGCGGTGTATAGCGGCGAGGACGCCGTGGAAGCGGCCATGCGCACCAAGCCGAACATTGTTCTGACCGACGTGGTGATGGGACTGATGAGCGGTGTGGTGGCCGGCATAATGATTCGCCGGTCGCTGCCGGAGTGCAGGGTGATTCTGTTTTCAGGGCAGGCGGGCATCAAGCCTCTGCTGCAGATTGCCGAATCGAAAGGGCAGGCGTTCGAGCTCTTGCCCAAACCCATCGATCCGGAGCGGCTGCTGGCATACCTGAAAGATGGGAAGCCGGTAAATCGGGCGGAAAGCAAAGGCTGATTCCCGGGAACGCCACTCCTGCGGAGACTGGGACGGTGCGTGAGTCCGCATTCTCCTATCCCAGCCAGCATCAAGAGATCCAGGACACCCAATCGTCGTTGTCGAACCGGTTTCGCCCGACGGCGGCTGCCTGCCCCGTTTGCGCCGTCCCTACGGGACTCCGGGGTTCATTTTTGGGCGGCCTTCCCCACGCTCCTCCACCCCACGGACGAAGACCTGTCCGCGGGGACCCGGGAAGCGCGGGGCTAACGAACGCTGCGCCTACGGCGCGGGACGGGACGTTCGCTATCGTCCGTGTTTCCCCGGTCTCCAATACCATGAGACCCCTCGGCTACGCTCAGGGCAGGTTTCGGAGCACCCATTCGTCTCTGTAGAGCCAACTCCTCGAGATGTGGCTGCTCGCCGAGGGGCTTGGCGAGCCGGATGAGAGGATGAAGAGTGCTGTGCGAGGCGTGAGCCGGAGTTGGATTGACGATGCAGATGAAGGAAATTGTGGCGGTGATATTTGGGCTGGGACTGGGGTGCAATGCTCTCCTGTTTGTGCCGCAGGTGGTGGCGGTGTGGCGCAAGAAGACGGATGAGGGGATTTCGCTGATCACGTTTGGCGGGTTCAGCGTGCTGCAGGCGATCGGGATTGTGCACGGGGTGTATCAGCACGACTGGTCGCTGATGTTGGGGATGGCGGCGAGCCTGCTGACGTGCGGGAGCGTGACGGCGCTGACCGTGTTCTATCGGGTGAAGAGGGTGCGGAGGGAAGCTGCGGCGAGGTGAGGGCTTCTGGTTTCCCAGATCTCATCCGCCCGGCGGACCAGCCCCTGGTGCACCCGGCTTGGGACCCCGTGAGTCAGCATCCTCGTTTCCCGGATCTTCAACACCGGGAGATCTGGGGCACCCCATTCACTTTTGTCGAACCAACTTCTTTGTCGAACCAACTTCGCGAAAATAGGGTCACCGCCAATCGGGAGATCTTTCAGGATCTGGCAATTTGTGGCAAGCGATGGTCCTCGAAGCCGCAGAATGGGTTTTAGTCAAACGATTAACTTCAGCATAGGCGAACGGAGTGCGTCGGGCGTATGCAATAGGGGCTGCGCTGGGTCCAATCTGAAATCAAGAGAAGTCAGACAATCAAAAAAGGAGCTTGCATGTTCAGCACGGTTGAATTCAGCGGCCTGGCTTTCGCATTCGGAATTGACGATGGCTTCGACATTCGCGCCTTTGCCATTGGTTTCTCCGATTGTGTGCGACATCGCCCCCATTCTGACGGGAGCATGACTCCATTCAAAATGACGGTGGTCGTCCCGCCGATCCCTCACGGCGACCATCCGTATTCGTATCAGGAGAGCTACCGGCTGGGATGGCTATATGCACTCCAGTGCCGCAATTAGCGACGGGGGGCTTTCGGCCCATTGGGAACCGGGGGCCCCAGCTTCTTCTTCGGCACTGGTTCGTCCGCAACACGCAGCAATTCTTCCGCCAGGGTTTGATCAATGCAGATGTGATCGACGTGGAAATTTGGTGAACGGAGGACCTTGCATAGTGCACGAGCCTTACGAGCTCCCGCAGCGACGATCATCAAATGCGGAATGTCTCTGAGCTGATCCAGGTTGACATTAAGAAGTAGGCCGTTTACTTGGTCCTTCAAGGCGGCGATCTGGTCTTCCAGTGCCAAAGGAACGCTCGGATGGTTAACCACGAACAGGTGGTTGCAAATATCGGCGACAGAATGATGACCATAATCCTCGTACACACGTTTGCATAACTTCACAAGTTCATTAAGCTTCACAATGATCTTGTCGAATATGGGGTTCAAGAGCGGGCTTGCCCGACCGGACTGTTCCTCCTTTTGCGCTTTCTCCCACTGTTGAGCTTGCTCCCAGAATCGATGACCTTCTGCGAGTACACCGATGCCGACAACCGCATGTGAGGGGTTGTGGTGTGGCCAATGCTCCCTTCCAAGGCATGTCATTTGGAGCTGACCGCGCTCGCTTATTGGGTAATAAACGAGATGCAATGTCGCAGTATGGGCTAAAAACGACCCGAAAAGCCCCACGCGAAAATCGGCGTCCATCCGCGCATTCACGCGATTCTGGTAGTCGCGCGCACCTATGGATCCTGTCAGAGAGACGAGATGAACTCCCGTCGGTTGCACGTAATTGGGACGGCCGAGACCCATCGCTGCTTCAACCGTGTAATACACACCTCGACCGCTTCCGAAGCCAATTCTTGCCCCATGCCCGATTTGCCATCGGAGGAGGCTTGATCCAAGAGCGTAACCCACTCTGCGGTGAACGTCATCATCGAATCTCCTCCACTCATCGCTTCCGTCTTCATTCGTTGGGACTCTTCCTGGTCGAACCACGGTCGCGCGCCTTGCAAAACTCTCAACGATCTTCGCTTCCAGTTCATCTGCTGTTTCGATTGTGGGAGGCATATTGGATTTGAGCTCTACCCACCTATTTAGAAAGGCGTTCTTAATTCCGTCCTCTATAACGCCTCTCTCGCGGTTGAATCGCGAACTAAGATCGTCAAAAGTTGTGGAGGTTTTTCCGTCTCGCAACGGGGCGAAACGCGCGAGGGCAAACTCTACAGCCTCCTCGGGAGACACCTCTCGACGCACACCGCGAGGCCTCCTCGGAGGGCCAGCAGAGGACTTATTCCTTCTCGTTGACATTGGTTGTGAATTTTAACACGCCGCTCGATAGTGGGAAACGGGGGAAGTGGTCGCTTTGTTCTAGGTTTCTCGCCTAAGGGGGTCGATCTTAGTTCATTAGCCTACGCCCTCACCAATATTGCATGCGCGGATAATTCACCCCAAAAACATGCCGGCGATGGATGCGCTGATTAAGTTGGCCATGGTGCCGGCTAACATGGCTCTTACTCCTAACTTGGCTAAGTCATTTCGTCGTTCCGGGACTAATGCACCTATGCCGCCTATCTGCATGCCTATGGAACCTAAGTTGGCGAAGCCGCAGAGGGCGAAGGTGGCGATGGTGAAGGAACGCGCGTCGATAGTGGCCTTGTGCGCGCCGAGGGCGATGTAGGCGATGACCTCATTGAGGGCCATGCGCGTGCCGAGCAGGTTGCCAATGACGGCGCAGTCGTGGGCGGGGATGCCGATGACCCAGGCGACGGGCCAAAAGGCGTAGCCGAGGATCTGGCCGAGCGATGGCGGAATCCAGGGAATGCCGCCGTGGACCCAGGCGAGCATCATGTCGAGCAGGGCGACGAGGGCGAGGAAGCTGATGAGCATGATGGCGACGTTGAGGGCCAGCTTGCCGCCGTCGATGGTGCCGCGGGCGATGGCGCCGATGAGGTTCTCGTCCTTATGCAGCTCGTCCTTGGGGATGATGACCTTACCTTCGGTGTCGGGGATTTCGGTTTCAGGGACGAGCATTTTGGCGATGAGGATGGTGCCGGGCGAGGTCATGACGACGGCTTCAAGGAGGTGGCGCGCCTCAATGCCCTGGGCGATGTACATGGCCATGATGCCGCCGGAGACGTGGGCCATGCCGCTGGTCATGATGCACATGAGCTCAGAGCGGGTGGCGCGGCTGAGGAAGGGGCGGATGGTGAGCGGGGCTTCGGTCTGGCCCATGAAGATGGAGGCGGCGACGTTCATGGATTCGGCGCCGGAGATGCGCATGGTTTTGAGCATGATCCAGGCGAAGAGGCGGATGATCTGCTGCATGAGGCCGATGTGGTAGAGGACGGCGAAGAAGGCGGAGATGAAGATGATGGTGGGCAGGACCTGAAAGGCGAAGATGGCGCCGGAGTTGGGCGAGATGACGCGGCCAAATGCGCCGGAGTTGGGCAGGCCGAGCTCGCCGAAGAGGACCTGGGTGCCGGCGAAGGTGGCGGAAAGCATCTGGGTAACGGCATCGCCGGCGTGGCGCATGGCGAGCTGGCCGAAGCTGAAGCGCAGGACCAGGAAAGCGAAGCAGAGCTGGAGGCCGATGCCCCAGAAGACGGTGCGCCAGCGGATGCGGCGGCGGTCGGTGGAGAACAACCAGGCGGCGGCCAGAACGGAGAGAATGCCGAGAATGCCAGTAAAGCGAGAGAGTTCGAAGTTCACAGTTCACAGTTCCCAGTTGTCAGTCGTCATTTCATGACTTGCGATTTCCAGCCAGCTCAAAGCTCCAGGAGCGAGCCCTGCATTCGGAGTTCCACAGTGGCGGGACATTAGTCCCCAACCCGCTGTGAACTGTGAACTTTGAACTGTGAACTACATTACAGCATTGTCGAGGTGGGCTTCAGCGGATTCGCGGGTAAAGATGCGGGAGACGAGCGGGATGGGCGGCGGGGGATCGGGCGAGATCACGATGGACTGGAGGAGGAGGCCGATGGGTTCGGCGAGGAGGCCGGGACTGGTGGCGTAGACGGTGGCGAGGGGCTGGCCGGCTTCGATGAAAGAGCCCAGGCGGGCGTGGAAGAGGATGCCAGCGTGGGGGTCGACGGGTACCCCGGATTTCTCGCGGCCGGCGCCGGTGCGTTGAACAGCCCAGCCGATGGCGGTGGTGTCCATGCGGGAGACATAGCCGGATTCCCAGGCACAGAGCACGTGAGTGGCTCCGGGCTTGTGAGTAGCGTCGAGGTCGTCGAAGACAGAGAGGTCGCCGCCGTGGGCATCGACCATCTTTGAAAAGACGGCGAGGGCGGAACCGTCAGTGAGGGCGGCTTCGGCGAGGACGAAGCCGGCTTCCTGAGTGGGTGCTTTGCCGCCGAGGTGGATCATCCAGCCGGCGAGGAGCAGAGAGAGGCGGCGGACGTCTTCGGAGCCTTCGGGTTGTTCGCCGCGGAGGAGGCGGACGCACTCGGCCACTTCAAGCCAGTTGCCGGCGGTGAGGCTGAGGGGCTGATCCATGTTGGTGAGCAGGGCGACGGTGCGCGTGCCGGCGGCCTCGGCGGTAGCGACGAGGAGCGCGGCGAGGAATTCGCATGCGGCTTGTTCGCGGAGGAAGGAGCCAGAGCCGGTTTTGACGTCGAGGACGAGGGCATCGAGGCCGGCGGCGAGTTTTTTGGAAAGGATGGACGAGCAGATGAGGCCGGGATTTTCGACCGTGCCGGTGAAGTCGCGGAGGGCGTAGAGTACGCGGTCGGCGGGTGCGAGAGCGGGGGTCTGGCCGATCATGGAAGCGCCGCAGCGGGCGAGGACGGATTCGAATTCGGCGAGCGAGAGCGCGGTGCGATAGCCGGGGATGGATTCGAGCTTATCCAGCGTGCCTCCGGAGTGACCGAGGCCGCGGCCGCTGATCATGGGCACGGTGAGGCCGCAGGCAGCAGCGATCGGTGCGATGAGGAGGCTGGTTTTGTCGCCGACGCCGCCGGTGGAGTGCTTGTCGACGGCGGGGCGGCCGAGGCGGGAGGGATCGAAGCGCTCGCCGGAGTCGCGCATGGCGAGTGTGAGTAGGCGGGTTTCATCGAGGGTGAGCCCGCGGATGCAGGCGGCCATGAGCCAGGCGGCGAGCTGCTCGTGGGGGATGGAGCCGGAAGTGGCGCCGGCGACGAGGAAGTTGATCTGGCGCTCGGTAAGGGCGGCGCCGTCGCGCTTGCGGCGGATGAGGTCGACCATGTGAATGGGGGCGGAGGCGGATTCTGGCATTTTCAGTCGAACTTTCACTTTGGGCGGCGGCGGTAACAGCCAAGCACGGTGGAATCCACTATTGTATTCGGTCGCCCTTATGTACTTTTAATGGTACACTCCATAACAGGTCGCGGAATGGTAGAAGACGCTCAGCCTAACAAGATACCGCTTGTTTTCTATCGGTCGGCGAACGGGGCTGAGCCTGTGCGAGAGTGGCTGAAGGAACTGCCCGAAATCGAGCGGCAGGAAATTGGAAAAGACCTTCTACGCGCGCAATGGCGATGGCCAGTTGGAATGCCGCTGTGCAGGCCTTTACGGGATGGTTTGTGGGAGATTCGGACTAGTCTTCCGACGGGGCGCACTGCGCGAGTGTTGATCAGTCACTATCGCGAGCATCTCGTGGCCTTGCACGGGTTTATCAAGAAGACGCGTACGACGCCGCACGAGGATATGGAGATTGCTCGCAAACGGAAAATGGAGTTGGAGCGATGAGCAGAAAGCGATTGGGGTCAAGCATTGACGATTTTCTCAAGGACGAAGGAATCTTTGAGGAAGCTCAGGCGCAGGCCATCAAGGAGGTGGTTGCGTGGCAACTTGGCGAGGCCATGAAGAAGCGCAAGATCTCCAAAAGCAAAATGGCAACCCTCTTGAAGACAAGCCGCTCGCAGGTGGATCGCCTTCTCGATCCAAAGAACGACATCACGCTTTTGAGCCTGCAACGGGCTGCAGCGATGGTGGGCAAACGAGTATCAATAGAACTCGTGTGAGGCGCGGCAACGTGCGGGGTGGGGCCGAATCACAAGCAGTCTTCGAACCGCCGTCGAACTGAGATGCCCTTTAGCGGATCGTCTGGACTGACTGATGGAGAATTGCCGTATTTCGGATAAAACTCGAAAGTGAGATAAACGCTCAAGCGGCTGCAATACCACGGAGGGTGTTCATTTCCGATGAGCAATGTGTCGAGGTCAGCCTGGTTCTCGATAAATGAATCAAAGTTCAATCCTTGCGATCGCAAGGCACGCTCGACGGCCTCTCGCGGCGTTCCGGGAGGCAGATTCCTCTTATAAGAATCAAGAGTCTTACGATAGCTTGCCTCTCGCCCAGACTGCTCAGACCTCTGGTGGCGGCTCCAAGCGAGCCATGCTACAGAGCCGAGGACAGCAGCCAAGATCACAATCGCAAAAATGGTTCGCCCGCGCTTCATCTCACGCATCCAGGTCTCATTTGACTGTGGTGTTGAAGACGAGGGGCAGAAGTTCGCGGAAGGGCATGACTCGGAGGCCGTCTTCGGATGCGAAGGCGACGGGCGCATCGGGCTCGATGAACTGGGAAAGGATTTGGCGGCATGCGCCGCAGGGTGGGCTGGGAGCGTTGTTGAGGTTGGTGACGGCGACGGCACAGATGCGGATGGAGGGGCCGTGCTCGGCGACGGCGCGGGCAATGGTAGCGGCTTCGGCGCAGATGGTGAGGCCGTAGCTGACGTTTTCGACGTTCGTGCCGGTAACGATGACGCCGTTGGTGAGCTCAATGGCAGCGCCGACGCGGAAGCGGGAATAAGGCGAATAGGAGTTCTGTGCGGCTTCGCGCGCGGCGGCGACGAGGGTCTGGAGAGCAGGATCGATTGGCATGCCGGGGCTCATGAACCTTTGAGGCTAACACAGTGAACAGTGAGAGTGAAGAAAAGTGAAGAAGTAAGTGAATGAGTGAAAGTGGTCGTGATGTGCGAATCATTCCTCGCGGAGCGCGTCAGCGGGGTCAATGTGGAGGGCGCGGCGCATGGGGATGAGCAGCGCGGCGGTTGAGATGGCGAGCATGATGACAGCCACGGTGGCAAGGCTCCACGGATCTGCAGGGCCGACGCCATAAAGCATGCTGGTCATGGCGCGTCCGGCGAAGAACGCTCCTGCGACCCCGATTGCCATGCCGAGGAGGACCAGGCGGAGGCCGTCTTTCATCACGGCGGCGCCGACGTTGGCGCGGCGCGCGCCGAGAGCGATGCGGATGCCGATTTCATGCGTACGGCGAGAGACGGAGTAGGCGATGACTCCGTAGAGGCCGATGAGGGTGAGCAGGAGGCCGAGAGCCCCGAGCGATGCGGTGAGCCATGCGGCGGCGCGGTTGGTGTAGGTGGCCAGGCGCATGTGGTCGGTGAGGGTCTCGCCGCCGATGATGATGGTGCCGGGGTCAACGGCACGGACGGCGCTGCGCATGGCAGGCAGGAGAGTGCGGGGATCGGCGGCGGTGGCCGCCATCAGGGTCATGTCGCTCCAGGCTTCCTGGGCCAGCGGGAGATAGAGATAGGGCTGCGGGGACTCGCCGATGTCGCTGTATTTGCCGTCAGCGGCGACGCCGACGACCTCAACGTCGGTGGGATCCTTTCGGCCAAGGCGCAGATGGCGGCCGACGACGTCAATGGTGCCGAAGAGACGCCGGGCGAAGGTCTGGTTGATGATGATGACGCGCATGGAGGCGGGCGTATCGACGGGGCCGAAGTCGCGGCCGCGCAGCATGGGGACTCCCATGACGTGGAAATACTCGTTGTCGACCTGGTTGAACCAGACTTGCGTGCCGGCAGTATCGGTGACGGGCTCGCCGGGCGCCAGGACAACCTTGGTACCTCCGCCGCCGATCAGGCTAAACGGGACGACACGGGATACAGTCGCATCCTTGACGCCGGGAAGCGCGCGCACGCGGGCGGCCATCGCGGCGAGTTCGGCCTGGCGCTGCGGGCCGTCGGAATTGACGGACATTTCGAGGATGGCGGCGTTCTGATGGGAGCTGAAGCCAAGGTCCGCGGACTCGATGCGCAAGAGCGAGCGGACAAACAAGGCGGTGACGACCAGCAGCGCCATGGAAACGGCGACCTGGGCGATGACGAAGATCTTGCGCGCGGGCATGCGGAACCGGCGGGGAAAGGCCGCGCGGTCGCGCATGGCTTCAAGCGGCGATGTGCGCGTGGAGACGATGGCCGGAATGAGGCCGCAGACAAGGACGGAGAGCGCGCCGGCAACGATGGCTAAGGTCATGACGCGCAAGTCGATGCGGAAGTCAGGGCCGATGGGAAAGCCCACGTTGGGGATGAACGATGGGACGGCCGCGATGAGCCATTGCGCCAGGGTGAGGGCCAGAGCGATGCCGGCGACGGCCAGCAGGGCGTATTCGGTGACGAGCTGGCCGACCAGACTGCCGCGCATGGCGCCGAGGGCGATGCGCATGGCGATCTCACGGCGGCGGGCATCATTCATGGTCAGCAGCAGGTTGGCAATGTTGACGCACGCGAGCAGGAGCACCGCTGTGCCCAGGGCGAGAAGCAGGATGGACACAATCTTGAACTGAGAGAACTGTGACTTCTGCTCCCAAGCGGCCGAGAAGATGCGGCCTTGATTGGATTGAGGGAACCGGGAGGCGAGGGCTGCAGCCAAAGACTGAAGCTGCGCGCGGGCCTGATCGAGGGTGGCGCCTGGACGCAGGCGCGCATAAAGATCGTAATTGCGGAAGGAACGCGGACTGCTTTGGTCCTCGTGGAACCACGCATCCCAGGTCGAGCGCGGAACATAGACCTGGGGGTCCATGATGCGCTCGACGCCGCGGAAAGCGGCGGGAAGTACGGCGACGACAGTGGCCGAACCGCCGGTGGCAGTTACGGTGCGACCGATGACGGTGGGATCGCCACCGAAGACGCGCCGCCAGGTAGCGTGGCTAAGGACGATAACGGGGCTTTGCGTGTGAGCCAGTTCCCATTCAGTGGGCAGATGGCCCAGCTCGGGACGCGCGCCCATGAACGCGAAGAAGTTGTCGGTGACGACCTCGGCGGTGAGGAGCTGGATGCCGTCGGCGGTTTTGAGGGCGACTCCGCGATGGTCCACGCCGGCAACGTCAGCGAAGGCGGGGATGCCGGTGCGGATGTCCTGGTACTCGGCGATCGAGGAAGTTGTGTCGCGCTCCGAGTCGGCTGCTACATGCTCCTTGACGCTGGCGAGGCTGACCAGGTGCGCGGGATCGGCGATGTCCAGCGGCCGGAGAGTGACTCCGTCAACGAGAGAGAAGATGGCGGAGTTGGCGCCGATGCCGAGGGCGAGGGTCAGGACAGCAGCGAGAGCCGGGCCCGGAGTGCGGCGATATCTACGGAGGGCGAACCGAACAGCAGGAAGGAAGTGGATCATCGTGCGTCTCCTTCGTCCCTGAACAACCAAATGATGATGGCAGAACTGCCGGATTGGGAGCATTTTGGGTGCCAAACCCGGTGCTCGGAGAGTGAGGCTTTGGGGCCCGGCAGGTGGGTCGGGATGTGCGGAATCGCAACCGGATGTTCGGAAACGGACGGTGCAAACGGTTCTATGCGGGGACTGGCGAAGCTTCTGTGGACGCCAATGCGCCTCAAGGATGGCCCTGATTCACCGATAACCAATGCGGGAGCCTTACGGGCGCGCGAAAGCGATGGCGGGCCGGTGGGATGTGTGCCGATGGACGATCTGATTCGGGAGTTCCTGATCGAGAGCCAGGAAGGGCTGGACCGGATGGAGCACTGCCTTACGGAGCTGGAAGGCAGGCCGGAGGATGCGGGGCTGCTCGGGGAGATCTTTCGCGCGGTGCACACCATCAAGGGAACGACGGGTTTTCTGGGGTTCGGGCGGCTGGAGAAGCTGGCGCATGCGGGCGAGAACCTTCTGGGACTGCTGCGCGACGGAAAGCTGAAGGCGAACGCGGAGATGATCACGGGGCTGCTGGCGCTGCTGGACCGGCTGCGCGGGATTTTGCGGGCGATTGAGGCAGACGGAAACGACGGCGGCGAGATCGGCTCGGCGGAAGACGGGGAGCTGATTGGAACGCTCGAGAAGCTGCAGGCGGAGAAGCCGAAGCGGACGAGCGGGACCAGGCGAATCAATGCGAAGGCGGCCCAGAAAGCGGATGGCGCAACCGCGGAGCCAGCGAAGGCCGCGGTGACAGTGCTTGCGGATGCGGCGTGTGAACAGCCGACGCGCGCGCCGGCGCCGGAGGCTGTAACGCAAGAGCGGGTGGCAGAGAAGCATGGCACGAATAAGGAAGCTGAGCCGGCGGAGGCTGCGGCGGGGACATCGAGTGCGGCCGAAAGCACTTTGCGCGTGGATGTGCACCTGCTGAACCAGATGATGAACCTGGTGGGCGAGCTGGTATTGACGCGCAACCAGGTGCTGCAGGCGACGGCCGCGGATCCACGGATGACGCAGCTGGGGCGGCGGCTGGACATGGTGACGGCGGACCTGAGGGAAAGCGTCATGAAGGCGCGGATGCAGCCGGTGGAGAACGTGTTTTCAAAGCTGCCGCGGATGGTGCGCGATCTTTCCCAGACCTTGAAGAAGCAGGTGCAGCTTGCGTGCGAGGGGCGGGACACGGAACTGGACAAGAGCCTGCTGGAGGCGATCAAAGATCCGTTGATGCACGCGGTGCGGAACGCCATGGATCACGGGATCGAAGCGCCGGAGGTGCGCGCGGCAGCGGGCAAGGAGCCGATGGGAACGCTGAAGGTGCGGGCGGTGCAGGAAGGCAGCCACGTAATCGTGGAGATTTCCGACGACGGCGCGGGAATTTCAGTGGAGCGGATCCGGCAAAAGGCGATCGAACGGGGCATAGTGACGGTCGAGCGTGCCGCGTCGATGACGGAACGGGAGTTGCTGCAACTGATTTTCGTGCCGGGATTTTCAACCGCGGCGCAGGTGACGAACGTGAGCGGGCGCGGCGTGGGGATGGACGTGGTGCGCACCAACGTGGAGAGGATCGGAGGCAAGGTGGAGATCGAGTCGCGGGTGGGCAAGGGGACCACGCTGCGGCTGCGGATCCCGCTGACGCTGGCGATTATCCCGGCGTTGATTGTGCGCAGCCTGGGACAGAGCTTTGCTGTTCCCCAGGGAGCGCTGCTGGAACTGGTGCACGTGCCGGCGGAGCAGGTGAGAGCCGAAATCGAGTGGATGGAGAATGCGCCGCTATATCGTTTGCGGGGACAGTTGCTTCCGCTGGTGTTCCTGGATCGCATGCTGGCGCCGGGGACCGGGAGCGGGAGCGAGGATTCGGATCTGTTCATTGCCGTGCTGGACGCGGATGGGAGGCGCTATGGGCTGGTGGTGGATGGGTTGGCCGATCCGGAAGAGATTGTGGTGAAACCCCTGAGCCAGGTGCTGAAGGAGATCGGGTTGTACTCGGGAGCGACCGTGTTGGGCAGCGCGGACCTGGCGCTGATTCTGGATCCGACGGCGATTGCGGCTCGGGCGGGAGTGCGACTGCGGGAAGAAGACGAAGCCGGCGCGACGGAAGACGAGAGCGCCGGGCAAGCGGAGAAGATGGAGTACCTGCTGGTGGAGGCGGGGGGACAGAGCGCGGCGGTGCCGCTCAAGAAGGTGTTGCGCATCGAGCAGATTCCGTTGCAGCGGATCGAGTACGTGGACAGGCGGCCGGTGTTGAACCTGGGGGGCCAATTGCTGCCGGTGGAGGATCCGGGCGGGCTGCTGGAGAGCGCTCGGAAGGATGTGACAATCCCGGTGGTGGTGGTAAGCCACGACGACGGCAGACAGGCCGGGATCGCGGTTTCCCACGTGCTGGATGTGGCTGCGGGCGGGGAGTTGTTCGACGCGGGCACGGGCGTTCACTCAGCCGGAGTGACGCTGATGAAGGACAAGGTTGTACGCATGGTGCATGCGGACGGCGATGGCGAAGATGGAAAGGTACCAGAGCCGGAGAGCGGTCTGGCGTTATTGAACTGAGCGGGTGAGGGGAATGGAAGCGAAGCAGCAAAGAAAGGCCGAGGATGGGCTGCGGCAGGTGTGCAGCGTGCGGCTGGGGGAGCGGCTGCTGGGGATTCCGATCCGGCCGATCCTGGAGATCATGGGCAAGGTGCGGCCGCAGCCGGTTCCGCTGGCGCCGGGATTTGTGGGTGGGCTGGTGCACTACCGCGGCGACGTGCTGACGACGGTAAGCCTGCGCCGGATTTTGGAGATGCCGCCGCGGGATGGGGCGCAGGATCTGCTGGTGATGGAAGGCGCCGGGGGATGCTTTGGGTTGCTGGTGGATTCTGTGGTGGAAGTGCTGCAGCTCTCAGAAGAGAACTATGAGCCCAACCCTTCAACGATGGCTGAGAACAGGAAAGCGATCTTCAATGGCGCCTACAAGCTGACGCAGGGATTGATGGCGATGCTGGACCCGGAGCAACTGGATCCGATGAAGCTGGCGCGAGCCAGTTGAGCAACGAAGGAGCAATGCGTGCGAGCGCTGATCGTAGACGACTCACGGTTTTCACGGTTTCATCTCAGGAAGATGCTCGAAGGGGAGTGCGCGGAATGCGAGGAAGCGGTTGACGCCGAGGAGGGACTGGAGCGATTGCGGTCGGGTGGGGCGTTTGACCTGATGCTGGTGGACTGGAACATGCCTGGTATGAGCGGGCCGAAGATGATTGCGCTGGTGCGACAGGAAGGGATGGCCGAACTGAAGATTCTGATGGTGACCACGGTGGAGGAGAGCGAGTGCATTGCGCAGGCGCTGGAGATGGGCGCGAACGAATTTCTGATGAAGCCTTTTGACGCGGATGCGCTCAAGGAAAAGCTGGGGCTGATGGGATTGGAGCGGGTGGCGAGGTGACAGCGCGGACGCGGGTATTGATCGTGGACGACTCCGTGGTGATGCGAAGTCTGTTGCGGTCAGTGATAGCGGCTGATCCGCAGCTCGAAGTGGCGGGGACCGCGGCCAATGGCGCAGATGCGCTGGAGGCGTTGGCGACGGTCAAGCCGGATGTGATGCTATTGGACCTGGAGATGCCGGTGATGGACGGGATGGAGGCTTTGCGCCGTTTGCAGGCGCAGGGCAGCCGGTTGCCGGTGATCATGTGCAGCGCGTTGACGCAGCGCGGCGCGCGCGTGACGATCGAAGCCCTGGCAGGCGGAGCCGCAGATTACGTGGCCAAGCCTGCGCAATCGGCCAGCCGCGAACAGGCGCTGGAAAGGCTGACGGCGGAATTATTGCCGAAAATCGCTGCGCTGACGCGACGGCAACGGGAAGTCAGGCGTGCGGCGTTGGCGCCTTTGCAGGCGGCTCCGGCAGCGATGGAGACGGCTCCGAGGATTATTGCCATCGGCGTTTCCACCGGCGGACCGGCCGCGCTGGAACGCGTATTACCGGGTTTGCCAAGCTACTTCCCGCTTCCGGTGCTTGTGGTGCAGCATATGCCCGAGCTATTTACGCGCTCTCTGGCGGAACGGTTGAACGGCGCTTGCCAAATCCGGGTTTGCGAAGCCGCGGAAGGGGCGGCGGTGCGCGCCGGAGAGGTGGTGATTGCGCGTGGCGACTGGCACCTGGAGGTGCAGTGCGACAGCGCCGGAACGGCGAAGCAGCACCTGACGAGAAATGCGCCGGAGAACCACTGCCGGCCATCGGTGGATGTTCTGTTCCGGTCCTGCGCGGCGGTGTACGGGGCCGGCACAGTGGCCGTGGTGCTGACGGGAATGGGATCGGACGGGCTGGCAGGTTGCCGGGCGCTGCGCGAGGCGGGCGGAACGGTGCTGGCGCAGGATGAGGCCAGCAGCACGGTGTGGGGAATGCCGGGCGCGGTGGTGCAGGCGGGTCTGGCGAATCGGATTTTAGCGCTGGATCAGATGGCGTCAGAGCTGGTTCGGATGGTCAGCGGAAGATGGAACGAGGCGCAGAAGCTTCGGGACGCGGTGGTTTGACCATGGCAAATCATGGATCGAGCGCGGATTACGCGTACTTGCGGCGGGTGGTGCTGGGTCAGTCGCGAAACGTACTGGATCCTGCGCGGGATTTCGTGTTTGAGGCCAAGCTGACGACGCTGGCGCAGAAGCGCGGATTGCGCGATGTGTGCGAGCTTGTGGAGCTGATGCGCCGAACTCGGGACACGCAGCTTGAGGAAGCGGTGGCCGAAGCCATGACCGTGAATGAGACGAGCTTCTTCCGCGACCGCCGGCCGTTCGAACTCCTACGGACGGAGCTGCTTCCGGAATTGATTGCAGCGCGGCGAAAAACCCGGACATTGCGATTGTGGAGCGCGGCCTGTTCCGCCGGGCAGGAGACGTACAGCGTGGCCATGCTGATCCGCGAGAACTTTCCGCTGTTGGCGGGATGGAAGATTCATGTGGAGGGAAGCGACCTCTCAAAGAACATGGTGGAGCGGGCAGCGGCTGGAGTTTACGAACGGATCGAGGTGAACCGAGGATTGCCGGCGCGATACCTGGCGCAATACTTCGAGCGAGCAGGCGAAAGCTGGGTGGTGAAGCCGGAAATTCGCACGATGTGCAGATTTCGGCAGATGAACCTGTGCGATGTTCCGCTGCCTTTCAGCCAGCGATTCGACCTGATCCTGATGCGCAACGTGATGCTTTACTTCGGGCCGCAGGTGCGGCGGGCGGTGATGGCGGAAGCGCATCGGCTGCTGGCGCCGGACGGGGTGCTGATCATGGGCGCGACGGAACAACCGGCAGACAAGGAGATGTGGCGGGCGGAGATTGTGGCCGGGGCGTGCGTTTTCAGGCCGGTGAAGCGGAGCTAGCGGGGTTAGCGGGGCTAGCTGAGTTAGGAATTGTTCTCACGCGCGCCGTCCCGCAGGCATAGCGCAAAACGAGTTCCCCAGTAAACAGCGATTAAGAGTTCGAGCCTTCCAGCAATTCTCGCACCTCGTTGTGCAGCCGGGCGGTGATCTCCGCTTCCGTTGCTTCCGGGGCGAAGCGGATGGGCTGGCCGACGCGGACCTCGAGCTTGCCGGAGCGGAACCATCCGCGGCCTCGGGCTTTCATTTCGCCCAGGCCGCGAAGGGCGACGGGAAGCACCGCGGTATGGGCCTGGCGGACGAGGAGACCGATGCCGGGGCGGAACGGGGCAAGCTGGCCGGCGGCGGAGCGAGTGCCTTCAGGAAAGACGAGGACGTTGTAGCCACGGTCAAGCGCTTCACCGGCGTGGGCGAAACTGCGCTGGAAGTCGCGAAGCCGCGGCAGCGGGAAGGCGTTGAAAAGCGCGGTGACGAGGAACCACGCGAGCGGGCCGACGGGGTAAAAGCCACGTTTGCCGGGCGGCCATTCCGGATTGCGGAAATGGCGATAGTCGTCGAGAATCTCGCCGGACATGGCGGCGGCTATGTGGCGGCGCAGAGGGCCGGGCAGCGCGTACTGGATCAGCGGGCCGTCGTACGTGGTGATGTGGTTGGCGATTATCAGGATGGGTTCCTGGATTTGCTGCGACATGTCCGCCGGGCGTTCCACGCGCGGGCCGGCGAGGAACCAAACCAGCGGGCGAATGGCGGCTTCAATGAACGCGTTGCGAATCCAGGTGAAGGGAGCATGCCAGGGCCAATGCGGGTAGACGTGGTTGCGGCGCGAGGGTTCGACTGACACGGAAAGGTGTGATTCGGGAGTCTGCGCTTCCCGGGTGTCAGGAGCCAGCCCCGGGGCACCTGGCGCGCCCTGCTGTTCCGCGGTGGTATGGCTCGGCGGTGGCGCCGCGGCAGGCTGGAAAGCCACAGGTTCCGCAGTGCCGGAGACAATGGCGCGCAGCTCGCCCAACGTCTCGACGGTATCCAGCAGGCCGCTTTCGGGAGGCATGCCCAGCTTCTGCTCAATGGCCGCGGCGAGTTGCACGCGGCCGAGGCTGTCGAGGTGAAGGTCCTCGCTCAGGCGCAGCTGGCCGCCAACGCCGGGAGGTCTTTCGCCCGTGATTTGCGCAATGAGCACGAGCAGCCAGTCGGCCTTCGTGCTGAATGCTTCAGCATGCGGACGCGCGCCGCTGGAGGAGGCCTGGATGCCGGAGAGCCACGACTCGACGGCTTTGCGGCGCACTTTCCCGGTGGAGGTGCGAGGCAGGTCGGGCTCGGGATAGAGGACCCAGCGGCGGATGTGCTGGAACTCAGGCAGGCGGGCGTTGGCACGCTCGATGGCTGCGGGCGCGGGATCCTCAGAGCCGCGCATGGCGAGGACCGCGCACGGTTCGGGGCCGGTGGGAGTCTCGACGGGCACCACGGCGCAGGCCGCGACGCCGGACTGCTCCTCGACGACCGCTTCGAGATCTTCAGGGTGAATGTTGACGCCAGCGGAGGTGACGATGACCTCGCTTTTGCGGCCGAGGAAGCGTAATTCTCCGGTGTTCTGCTTTTCCGCCAGGTCGCCGGTAGCGAGCCAGTCGTCTTGGCGTAGGCGGAGCTGGCCGCCGGACCAGGTCGCGGTGGAAATCATTGGCCCGCGGACAAGTACTTCGCCGTCGGAGCCGATTTTGACTTCGCGGCCCGGCAGGGGCTTGCCGATGGTCCCGCTAGCCACGTGAAACGGATGATTCAGGGTGATGAGTGCAGTGGTTTCGGTCATGCCGTATCCCTGCACGACGACGAAGCCGAGCGCATTCCAAAACTGTTCGACCAGCGGCGGCAGCGCGCCTCCGCCGGAGATGAGCGACCAGAACTTAAGGCCAAATGCGCGATGGATATCGCGGAAACGCCACCAGCGCTTCCAGCCGAACTTGCCCGCCGGTGTGGACTGGGAAGCTGCGATCCGAGCGGTTAGCTGCGGGTCGGCGGATTCGAGATGCATTTTGAGCAAGGCAAAGACCCGGGGAACGGCGGCGAGGACGGAGATGCGTTCGCGCTCGATGGTCTCAACCAGGCGGGGCGCGACGAGGCGGCTTTCAAAGTGAACCTCGGCGCGAAAGATGGGAGGGACAAAAATGCCCATGGTCTGGCCGAATACGTGGCTCAAAGGTAGCGTGTGCAAAATGCGCAGGGGGTGGATGAGTTTCTCATAGCGCATGTAACCCTGGGCGGCCTGCGCGATGGGATCCACGCTGGCGAGCACGTTACCGTGGGTGTGGACGATGCCTTTGGGTTCGCCGGTGGTGCCGGAGGTGAAGAGGATTTGCAGAGGCGTGTCGCGGCCAATGCCGGAGATGGCAGAGGCCTCCTTATCTGGCAATGCGGAGGGCCAGTCCTCAAACTTGATGCGAGGGAAACTGATTTCCGAATTCGAGCCCAGGCTGTCGAGAAGCAGAGCATCGCCGACGGCGAGTTTTGGTTTTACGTCGGCGGCGACACGCTTTGCGAATTCAGCGCTGCCGAAGGCGTCGAGAGGAACTGCGAGAGCGCCGCGGAGGATGCAGCCATGAAACGCCGCGATCCACTCGGCGCCGTTCTCGCCCCAGATGAGGACGCGATCTCCGATGGCGACGCCATGGGCATCCAGCAGTGCGGCAAATCGCCCGGCGAGGCGAGCGACGTCGCCGTAGGTGGCCACGCGGCGGCGGATGCCCTGGTAACGGACGACGGCGATTTCAGCGCCTGCGCCGCGGAAGTCTTCAACGAGTGTGGCGAGGTGTTGGCGCATAGCCCGGCAGCTTCATCGTAGCAAGGGAATTCGATGCAAGCCGGGTCAAGCGTGATACTTACGTGGCTATTGAACGGCGCCTTCCCCGTCAAGGGGAGCGTCTTTTGTGCCTGCATCAGCGATAGGATCGTCCGATGCGCCGCCCACGGCCGACGCCTCGTCCAGCATTTGCTGATCGGCGAAGCGATAGCCGACATAGATGTCGGTGAGAAGGTAAGTGGGGTGGGCGGGGTCATCCTCGATTTTTTTGCGCAACTGGCGGACGAAGGTACGCAGGTACTCGACCTCCTCGCGGGATTCAGCACCCCAGACGGCCGTGAGGAGGCGGGCATAGGTGATGACGCGTCCGGCACGGCTCATGAGGCAATGGAGAATATCGAACTCCTTGCGCGTGAGATGAATCGACTGGCCGCGCTTGGTTACGCTGCGGCGGGATGGATTCAGAACGATTTCGCCGATGACGATAGGCTGGTCGTCGGGAACGGCGGGGGCGTGAACGCGGCGGACCGTGGCGCGAATGCGGGCCACCAGCTCGCGGACGCCGAATGGCTTGGTGACATAATCGTCCGCGCCCAGCTCCAGCGCGTTCACCTTTTCCTCTTCGCGGTCGCGCACGGTAAGGATGATGACGGGCAGGCGTGGCGCCAACGCGCGGATGCGGCGGAGGGTCTCAATCCCGCCGATACCAGGCATGTTTACGTCCAGCAGGACGGCGTCAAAGGGTTCCGTGCGCAGGATTTCGAGGGCCATCTCACCTCGCGAGGCTTCGGTCATTTCAAAGCCCAGCTCGGTCAGCGGCGGGCGCAAGGCGCGGCGGATGGCCGGCTCATCGTCAACGACTAGCACGCGTATCGGAGTCATGAGAGTCTCCCGGAGTCTGTGGTCTGGTCTTGAGGCGTTTCTGAGGGGCAGGGAATGGAGGCGTAAAACGTGGTGCCGTCGTGTTCGTCACTCGAAACCCAAACCGATCCTCCATGGGCGAGCGCAGAGCGTTTGGCGATGGAGAGGCCGATGCCCGTACCCGCCGCCCGCTCTGAAGCCGCACTGGAACGGAAGTATCGATCGAAGATTCGTTCGCGGTCCTGCGGCGGGATGACTGGCCCATAACTGTGCACGGAAAATAAAAGCTCCGAGTTCGTCCGTTCGGCGCGCACAGTGATCTCCGATCCGGAATCGGAATACTTGCAGGCATTATCAAGGTACTGCGCCAGCAGCATGGAAGTGAGGCGAAGGTCGCAGGGAAACGAAAGGCCAGCATCGACTTCGATCCGGATTGCTGCTCCCCCGGAACGCTCGCCGGCGGAGACAACGTCTCCGATGAGCGCTGCTGCATTCACGCTTTCGAGCTTGAGGGATAGCGACGGGCCGGCCGAAGTTTCTCCTCCGAGGGTTGCGGTCGTCAGCAGGCGTGTCGTGAGTTCGTTCAGCAGGCTGGCCTGCTCATCGATGAGCGCGACAAGCTCGGCCTGTGCGGGGGAAAGATGGCCCATTTCGGCCAGACCGCTGGATGCGGCGCGAATCGCGGTGAGTGGAGTTTTGTAAGCATGCGCCAGGCTGTCCAGCACGGTGGAACGCATGCGCTCGGCTTCGCGCTCGGCTTCCATCCGGCTCTCGTTGGCCGTGGCGCGATAGCGATCGAATGTGACTGCGATAAGCGCCGCAAGCGCGTTGTTGGTGAGCGGACTCAAGTCTCCGCGAATGACGAGACTGCCTACGGGCACAGTGCCCAGGCGGATCACGCGGCGTCCGATGCCTGTATGCCGATCGTTGTCGGAGGTTTCAAAGTGATAGACGTTCTGTGCCATTTCACCCGGATCCAGGGACCACCGGCCGGCCTGGTACACCTCCTCGAGGTCGGCATCGAAAATGGCTACTGCTTCCAGTCCAAATAGATCCAGGACGGCGCCAGCGAGTTGCGGCCCCGGCCTTTCGTTCAAATTCATTTGCAGAGTGCGGCGGGTAAATTCGTAAAGGTTGCGGATCTCCGATTCAGAGGAGCTGGCGCGCCGGGCGGCGCGCAGGGCGCGACGCAAAACAGGCGTGATGCGGCGAGGGCGAATGGCGCCGAGGAAGCCCGACCTGTCCATCTCCGTCACCTGCAAACTCCGATCCTGCGTTCCCGCAATCTGTTCCGAGTTTGTTGCCGTGTCCGGACTGAATTCAAACTGCCGATGATGCAATCCTCTCGCGCTACTCACCTGACCGTGGCGAATGTGGTTGGGTCCGGCGAACGAATCCGCCTAAAAGAGTGAGATGCGGCAAGAGAAGAGCTTTTGTTTCAACTGTTTTCTTACGGGGGTGCCGGGCAAGAGAACTTGAGGGGATTTTAACAGAGTCCTTACTTCATCTTTACGCAAACATCACTTGTGCGACCCGATTTCTCATTGCTTCCTTAGGTCGTTCTTGGTCAACTGCAGTTACTTCCTCACAATCGACCCGCGGGCGAGAGGAACCGCAAGCGATCTGTAGATGAGCCGCCTCTTCTATTCAACGACCACAGATTGAATGTGGCCTGGAACGAATAAGCGCAAGCCTGTGGCGAGTGTCGCACGGTTGCGCACCTGTATTGCCTGATTCCTTAACGTTGCCGCAATGAACTGCCCTGACGGCGGCTACGGGAATCTTTGTCCCCAAAAAAACGGATGTATCACCCCACCGATGAGCGTGGAGAAAGTGCACCTGTATGGACCACTTAGGGAGTGTACGCAAAGCACTAATTCTTGGCGTCGCAATGACTGGGATGTTGGCCGCGGCGCAGACGCAAACGCCGGCCACACCGCCCGCTGCAGCCCCGGCTGCCGCGCCTGCTCCGGCGGACCCCCCCAAGCCCTGGTCAATCGGCCCCTTGGCCGTGACCGGATTTGTCGACGGTTACTACACCTACAATGCCAACGATCCGACGGAAGGGGCGAACGGAAAGACCAACGACCTTTATAACTTTAACGATGATGCCAATCAGCCGGGGCTGAGCGCGGCCAAGCTGACGCTGAATCACGACCCGGCGCCGTTCGGGGCGCATTTCGACTTCCTTTACGGCCGCACCAACCGTCTCATCAATGCGCCGAACCAGCTCGATTTTGTGGAGCAGGCATTTGTCAGCGCCAAGCCTGCAAAAGCCAAGGGACTGGAACTCGATCTGGGTAAGTTCGTCACATCGGCCGGCGCCGAAGTGATTGAGGCCAAGGACAACTGGAACTATTCGCGGTCGCTGCTGTTTGCCTGGGCCATTCCTTACTGGCACTTCGGTCTGCGCACGTCGATGCCGGTGACCAAGACGGAGACGATCGGAGTGCAGGTGGTCAACGGCTGGAACAACATGGTCCACGACACGGGCGGGGTAACGGTGGGCTTTACCAGCGCGCTCACCGAGCCCAAGTACGCGTTGGACCTGAACGTGTACACAGGAGCCGAGAACACGCCCGGGCAGAACGCTTATCGCAACCTGGTGGATGCCACGCTGCTGTTAACCCCGAATACAAAGTTCAACGCCTACATCAACCTTGACTTCGCCAACAACAAGAACAGCATATCCAATGGAGTTGGGGCGAATGGCGAGAACTACTGGGACGGAATTGCGGTTGCGGCGCATGAGCAGGTAACCGCCTCAACAGCTTTCTCCGGACGTCTTGAAGTCTTCGACGACCAGGAAGGCTACTCGACCGGAACTGCTCAGACTTTGAAGGAATTCACCGGCACTTACGAATACAAGTGGAAGCTGGGGTTGCTGGGCCGCATGGAATACCGGCGCGACTGGTCGGACACCCCGTTTTTCCACACCGAGAGCGGCACGACGAACGCGCAATCGACGGCGAGCGCGGCGATCATCTGGGTCTTTACTCCCAAACGCTGATTGAAGCATGGAATGAAGTTCCACCGGCGTCCTCATTCCATCCTCATTGGCCGGCAGCTACGATCCAGAAACACACCCAACGCGCGGGCCGGGAATCATCGGCCATGGCCACTCCATAAATCCGGATTCAAACCGGAATCATGAAATCCACTACCAGGAGAGTACTTCAAATGGCGGAAACAAAAGCACCGCAGATGCAGGCCACACTGGGCTTAACCGGACTGACCAGCAACGCGATGGCCCTGATTGCTCCCGGCGCGTTCCTCTGGCTCACCTTCCTCATCCAGGCCACTACCGGTACCGCCGGCCAGCCCTCAACCGCCCCGGCCATGTGGGCAGGTATCTTTGCTGCCCTCCTCCTCTGCCTGGCCACCGCCGTCGCCTACGCTGAGATCTCCAAGCTCTATCCCGGCACCGGCTCCAGCTACTATTACGCCGAGCAGGCCATGCTCTCCAAAGACAAGGCCTTCAAGTACGCCCGTTTGGCCAAGTTCATTGTGGGCTGGGGTTCCCATCTTTACTACTGGGTGTATCCAGGCGTGATGGTGGCTACCACGGGCATCTTTGTGGGCTACGTGGTGGGCTTCCTGTTCCCCAGCTTCATGAGCGGAGCCAACCCGGGACCGGTGTTCATGGCGCTGGTGGCCGTGGTTTTCTCCTTCTTTGTGGCCTGGATCGCCTCCAAGGGCGCCGGCGCGTCCACCGCAGTGAATCTCGCCATCAACGTAGTGCAAATCTCCGCGCTGGTGGTCTTCAGCGTCCTGGCGTTAGGCTACCGGGCGAATCACCCGACCGGTACGACCGGACCCACGGCTTTCCAATACGACACGACCTCGCTTTCCACTTATACGTATCAGTTTGCGACCGACAAGACCGGCGCAATCGTACGCGATGCCAGCGGCACACCTCAGCCTTTGCTGGATTTGGCTGGTAAACCAGTGCCCTACGTCGTTACTTATCCGGATAAGGAC
The DNA here is from genome assembly GCA_963771195.1 of uncultured Acidobacteriota bacterium. Classification (GTDB taxonomy): domain Bacteria; phylum Acidobacteriota; class Terriglobia; order Terriglobales; family Acidobacteriaceae; genus Telmatobacter. The sequence continues at coordinate 27,939 of CAVYSS010000009.1, read as the reverse complement.
GCTTCGGGCAACATGCTCACCCACAAGAACGCGGCCTCGGTGGTCGTGCCGCACAATCTGAACTGGATGTTCATTCAGGCGACGGTTGCCATCCTCATCCTGGTCGGCTTCGAATCGGTAACATCGTTGGGTGGGGAGGCCAAAAACCCAACCAAGCATATCCCCATCGCCGTCATCGCCTCGCTGTTGATCCAGGGGTTGGTTTGCTACCTCTTCGAGTATTTTGCGGCAAATTACTTCCTGAACTCCGGGTATACGATGCAATCTGCGACATCTTCCGCGGCGCCCGTCGGCGACATGATGATCATTGTCGGCGACTGGCTCCTTGGCCAGGGTCATGGCAAATATTTCATGGAGGCCGAGGCCATCACCGTGTTCCTCGCGCTCATCGGCACCACCCTGAGCTGCATGAACACCGGAGCCCGCGTGACCTACGCCATGGGCAAGGACGACGAGGCGCCGGAGCACTTCGGCATGTTGCACGCCAAATCGCTCTCGCCGCGGCGCGCCATCTGGACCCTGGCGATCATCTCCGCGGTCATCGGCGTCGTCGCTGTTACGCTGGTCTTTGGCGACGCCGGCGCAGTTTCCGACGCCACCATCGCCGCTCTGCCCCATGGCATCCTTTCCAGTTGGGGCTATCCCTCCCATGCCACGCTGGCCGCAATGCCCAATTCGCTGCTCACCGTCACCCTCACCTCGAACTTCGGTACTTTCATCCTCTACGCCCTTAGTTGCTTCCTGTGCATCGTGGCCTACCACAAGCGCCCCGACTACAACGTGTTGCTGCACTTGCTGATTCCGGGTTTTGGCTTGATCGCCAACCTGGTTCTGATGGCGTATTACCTTATCAGCCCGGTCTTTGGCCTGGGCACGTTCAAGGAGCCGCTGCTGGCCCTGGGTATCTCCGCGGTCTGGGGCTTGTACGGTGCCTACTACTTCGTCAGATCTTCCAAGAAGAAGGGCAAAGCCATTCTGCTGGATGCAAAGCAGGCGGCCGCCAGCAACTGATTCTCATGTGGCTCCCCGGGTGGTCGTTGCACACGATCGGCCGCCCGTGGTTTTTTGCCATTGCTTCAGCATCCTTGAAGGGTACCGGCTCGATTTGAGCCGCCAAGGCGAATGCTCGATATTCAGTTCGGACAGGCAAGCGACCCCGGCAAAGTCCGCACCAACAATGAGGACGCGCTGGGATCGTTTTTGCCTAAATCGCGTCAGGAGACGCGCTCCCACGGGTTTCTCTTTGCCGTCGCCGACGGCGTTGGCGGCATGGACCTAGGCGAGGTGGCATCCGCTACCGCCGTCAGGGTCGTTACCGACGAATTCTCAAAGGCGCAGGCTGGGTCCCTGCTGCCGGGTCTGCTGCCACGGCTGCTCCAACATGCCAATGCAGCCGTTCATGATCTGCGCCTGGAGCGCGAATATCGCGGAAAGCAGATGGCGACGACCATGGTTGCCTGCGCGCTGCGCTACGATCAGGCTGTTGTGTCGCACGTGGGCGACTCGCGCTGCTATCTGGTTCGCAACGGCAAGGCACGCCAGGTCACGGAGGACCATACCTGGGTGGCGCAGCAGCGCAAGCTGGGGCTCATCTCCGCGGATGACATCGCCGGATCCGAAACGCGCCACGTTCTCATCAAAAGCCTTGGCCCGGAAATGTTTATTTCTCCAGATACCACGGCCATCTCGGTCCAGCCTGGCGACGTGCTCGTCCTCTGTACCGATGGACTGCACGATGAGCTGCCCACGGAGGAGATGGCTGCCATTGTCTCTCAGCCACGGAAAGAGATGGATGAAATTGCCCGCGAGCTGGTGGCCCGCGGCGTTGAGAACGATGGGAACGACAATACGACCGCGCAGGTCATACGCGTGCGCTCCATCGAACAGGTTGGAATGTACCGCGGGCGGCCATACCGGCTGCCCGCATGAAAAGTGTCATGCCAAGCCGAAGCTTTATGGTTTCCTTAGCATTCCGGTCTCGTTTCCCGATAGAGTGAAGAGAGAGTTTCCCCAGGAGAAGAGTTCCGAATGGGTTTCTTCGACGGTCTCGAAGCCGGAGCCCAAATCGATTCGTACGTGATTGAAGCCCCGGTGGCGCGCAGCGGCATGGCATCGATCTATCGCGCCATCGACAGCCGGGACGGCCGGGTGGTTGCGCTCAAGATCCCGCACCCCGATCTGGAAGCCGATCCCGTGCTCTTCGACCGTTTTCAGCGCGAAGCCGCTATCGGGGAGCGGCTCATCCATCCCGGCGTAATGCGCGTCTTCGGCGGCGAACCGCGCTCCCGCGTCTACATGGCAATGGAGTGGTGCGATGGCCGCCTGCTGCGCGAGATCCTCGACGAGGGACGGATGGCGCCCGATCGGGCGCTCCGCATCGCCGTGAGAACCCTCGAAGCGCTCGAGTACATCCACGAGAACGGCGTGGTGCACCGCGATCTCAAGCCTGAAAACATCATGGTGGACAGCGAGGACCGCGTGAAGCTGATCGACTTCGGCATTGCCGCCGACGCGTCCGCCAAGCGACTCACCTATGCCAATATCACCGCCGCACTGGGAAGCCCCAATTACATTTCTCCCGAGCAGGCCAAAGGCAAACGCGGCGACGCGCGAACTGACATCTACGCCATGGGCATCATCCTCTACGAGATGCTGACCGGAAGACTGCCATTTCAAGGCTCAAATCCGATGCAGGTCATCAATGATCGCCTCATCAACTATCCCATGCCTCCGTCTTTAGCTGATCCCACGATCAGCCCGCAACTGCAGGAAGTTATCTACCGGGCGCTGGAGCGCGATCCTAAAAACCGATATGCAAGGGCGTCGGAATTTGCACATGACCTGGAGCATCTGGACCAGGTGGGTGTGGAAAACCGGCCTGAATTGGAGTTGTGGAAAAAACGGCGCTCCTATTTGCCCAGGAAGATTGCATACTATTCTGGATTAGCTTTGATTCCCATTGTCATTCTGCTTTTGATGATCTTTCTCGCTCACCGCTGATCGCGTAAGGCGCGGGAGAATCCTCACGCGATTTTTACGTTGGCCCCCGTACACTTTCAGTAATAACCGTCTTTCCTTCAAAGGAGATACATGTCGACAGAATTACGCAACTTTTTGGCCCTCTCGTACGAGGAATTGGAAGAGAAGAACCTGCAAGCCAAATCCGAACGCCTGAATCGCGTTCCGATCGACAAGGTCCGCGAAGAGCGCCTGAAGTACCTCACGGACGAGAAACGGATCAAAGCCGTCACAGTCCTTTTTTCTGATCTGGAGGGACGGCTGCATCTGCTCGATTACGACAAGAAGTTCCTGCTGGGCGCTTACGAGAATCTGACCTTCGACGGTTCCTCCATTCGCGGCTTTACCGCGCAAAAGGAGAGCGACCTGCGCCTGGGCATCGACTGGAGCGCGTTCTACTGGGTCCCCTCCGACGTGTTCGGCAACGGCAAAGTGCTGGTGTTCGGCAACGTCATCGACAAAGACGGGACGCCTTACTCGGGCGATCTGCGCGGCGTTCTGAAGAACTATGCCGAGAAGCTCAACAAGGAAAAGAACTATACCCTGAATGCAGCCACCGAAATCGAGGGCTTCCTGTTCGCTGGCAAAGACGCCGAACGCAAGTTCCACGAGACGGGCAAATTCGAATTCATCAATACCGGCGGCTACTATCACGTCCTGCCACTCGATCCGCTGCGCCAGTTCATTGACACGGCCGCGGAAGTGCAGCGCGCCATGGGCTTCCAGAATGAGAAGGACCATCCCGAGGTGGCGCCCAGCCAGTTCGAGATCAACTTCGGATACAGTGAAGTGGTGGCCGCGGCCGACCAGATTCAGCTCTACAAGCTGCTCTGCCGCCAGATCGCCAACAACTACGGATACACGGCGAGTTTCCTGCCCAAGCCCGTAGTAGGTGTAAACGGAAGCGGCATGCACTCCAATGTGTCCGTTTCGGAGGGCAAGAGGAACCTGTTCTGGGACGAAAAGGGCGAGGAGCAGCTCTCCAAGTTCGGCTGGGATTTCCTCGATCGCATCCTGAGCAAGGCGCTTGATCTGTGCCTGGTCTTCAACTCCAGCGTGAACGCCTATCGCCGTCTCGATCCGCACTTCGAGGCGCCGAATCAGATTCGCGCTTCGGCAACGGATCGCGGCGCCATGATCCGCGTGCCCATCGGCAACTCGCGTTCCATGCGCACGGAGGTGCGCGCGGTGGCGCCCGATGCCAATCCCTACCTGTCGATGTATGGAATCTTCAAAACCGGCATCGATGGAGACATTGCGAAGGTGGACAACCTGCGCGCCGGCGGACGATACTTGCCGGACAACATCTACACGGCGATCGAGGACTTCAAATCGTCGAAGTGGATCGCGGAGATCCTGGGCTCCGACGTGCAGGGCCGCTATGCCGACCTGAAACAGGCGTCGGCCGATCGCTGCCCGCGCGAACTGGGCACCTTCGTCAAGCCCTCTGAAGTCCAGTTTCATCACGAAGTTTACAATCAGTCGCTCTGGAACTTGTTTTAGAGGGAATGCGCCCAGTTGGCGGCGGGCACAAAAAAATCGGCGCGGTCAGCTTGGCCGCGCCGGTTTTGTTTCTTGTGACGTCTTAAGGAACGTAACAGCGCTCACGACCGCCGGTGCGCTCGCACAGGCTCCGCCGCAGAAGCTGCCTGCCGCGAAACAAACGCGATTTCACCGTGACCACATTCACGTCGAGCGCCTGCGCTGTCGAGCGCAACGATTGCTCTTCCAGCGCGCACATCTCGATGGCCCGTCGCGAAATCATGGCGAGAGCCTCGATCTCGCTGCGAAGCAACTGTTCCATCTCGCGCCGCACGCATGTTTCTTCCGGATCGGGACGGGAATCCATAAGTTCCAGCACCGGAAATTCGTCCTCATCCGCTTGCATCACTCCGATAGGCACATTGATGCGGCTGCCGCGATTGCGCAGCCACTCCCGCGCCGTGTTCCTCACAATGGCGCGCAGCCAGGTCGAGATCTGCGCGTCTCCACGAAACTGCTGCAAATTCCTCCATGCCCGCAGCAGTGCTTCCTGAACAATGTCTTCTGCTTCTTCGCTGCTCTTGGTCACCCGCTGCACATCCCATAAGAGTTGCGCGCGGCGTTCTTGTGAGGTCAGCGCCAGCAGATATGCGTCCCGGGCCACACTGACCGTGTCCCGTAAATCGCCATCCAGTAAGCTATTCGACCTCTCTCCGTCTGTATTCAGTTGCATATCTTGCTCCCTGATCTTGAACTGCATTTAGGGACTGCCAAAAGTTGCGGCAGCTAATGCCTGCGGGAGTGAGAGCTTCTGGTCCTGGAGAGTTGAATGGAAGACGGCCCCGGCTACTCCGCCAAACACGTTTCCCATTCGCGTCTGCGATAGCAGCGAGATCGGACGGCGGTTTAGCAGTTGGCTACCAGGGAACAGGGGCTCCGGCCGGCCGGTCTTCAACTACGCCAGGCAGAAGCTCCGCAGGGGAGGCGCACGCGACGGAAGAATTGGGAAAACGGGGGCCAGGAAGGGAAGCCGCGGAACAGACTTTTCCACCAGGCCCAGATCCACCAGATTCATCCGGTGCCCGGCTGCGCTAAGAACTGAGAAACCTGGGGTCAGCTCGGTGCGCCCCTTGCGCAACTCGTCGATTACTGTGCGCGTACTGCGCGTGTCCTCCCACAGCCTCGCCGCGGAAACACGAACAGTGTGATCCTGGTGAACTTGATAGAGAGAAAGCTTGTACGCAGTGCCCCAGAGAAAGATTGCCAGGCCAAGCGCCAGGAAACCAAGCCTGCCCGGCTGCAATTTCCACGGCAGCAAACCAAGCCTGCCGACATTGCCGCCTGCCTTCGCTTCGTTCGTCGATGGCGATAAATGCGCCAACCCGTCGTACCTTTCTCAATGCGCGAAAGAAGGTCCCACAACTATTGAATGCCGGTTTCCCTTAAACGTCAAGAATGAAACCGAACGGGTTCTGTTGCAGCCGGAGTGCAACCTGTAACTCCCTCAGGGCTTGCGCGCTGCATCATGGTTTGTGTTCACGGTTGCACAACCTACCTGCAGATTGGGCCGGGATAGCCCCTAATCCGTTAGGCGCGCGTCTCCGTTTTGGTTAGCCGTCCGCTTGCGTGCCGCGCTATTTTGGCCGAAGGAAAGCGATTTACTGCTTGTCTCCTGCCGATCGCATGTTTATAGTGTTCTGGACTTCAACGGGGTGCCGGGAATGAGCCTGAAACGAATCAACGCGGGGGCAGCCACGCTGCTTCCGGCGCTTTTGGGAATGCAGCTTTTGGCGCAGGTGCAGACTGTGGTTCCGGCTCCGGTCCCCGGCGCCAAGTCGGTCACGGTGGAACAGATCAAAGTGCACGGGGCATCGCTGGAAGGAAACCTGGAGGGGGAAGCTGTCGACCGGGATGTAATCGTATTCCTGCCGCCCTCCTATCTCAAGGACAAACACCGCCATTACCCCGTTGTCTACGCCCTGCATGGTTACTCCATTGGCGCCGAACAGTGGACCCACGAGATCCACGTTCCCCAGACCATCGAAGGCGCATTCGCACTGGGCGCCATGGAGATGATCGTTGTCCTCCCCGACTCCAAGACCATCTACAACGGCTCCATGTATTCGAGTTCGGAGACGACCGGCGACTTTGAGAATTTCATCGCTCACGACCTCATCTCCTACATCGACGCCCACTACCGCACCATCCCCGACCGGCAGAGCCGCGGACTCGTTGGCCACTCCATGGGTGGCTACGGCGCCAGCCGCATCGGCATGAAGCACCCTGACGTCTTCGGCGCCCTCTACATCATGAGCCCCTGCTGCATGTCGCCCATGACCGGAGGTGGACCCCCGGGCGCGACCCCTGACGCCATGAAGGAGCGGGCGATTGCCAACGAAAAGAAGGTCGCCGCGGCAAAGTCTCCGGCCGAGCTCGCGGCCGAGTCGCCGGGCTTCGCCTCCGCGCAATATGCCACGGCAGCGGCCTGGGCCCCTGACCCAAAGAACCCTCCGCTTTACTTTGACCTGCCCACCAAGGATGGTGTGCCGCAGCCGGAAATCATGGCCAAGTTTACGGCCAATTCCCCTTTGGCTTTCGTCGATCAATACATCGGCAATCTCAAGCAATACCGAGCTATCTCAATGGATGTAGGCGACGAGGACGGCCTGCGCTTCGACGCAATCAAGCTCCACAACATTCTGGACAACTACGGCATTGCCAACGGCTTTGAGATCTACCACGGCACGCACACCAGTGCGGTCGCAGACCGCTTCCAGAACCACGTGCTGCCGTACTTCAGCAAAAACCTGTGCTTTACCGCTGGCTGCCGGTGATTCGCGCCCGCGAATCACATGGCGTGCAATCTCAACCCGGAATGGTGAATCAGGGAAGGGAACTTCGATGAACTCAAAAACACTGTTTGTTGCCGCCGCGTCACTATTACTCTCTTGCGGAGCAGCTCAGGGACAGCAGACGGAGACCGCCCCTGCCGGTGGTATCACGGCAACCATAGACACCCAGCAAGTCAGTCCGCCGGTCTCCAAGTATGTCTTCGGCATGTTCATCGAGCACATCGGAAAAACCATGTATGGCCCGCTCTGGGCTGAAATGCTCGACGATCGCAAGTTCTACTTTCCCATCACCTCCGCGGAGCCTGCGGCACTGGGACAGCGGCGCGGATTCCCCGGGATGCAGATGCGCAGGTGGCGTCCCATCGGCGGCGACGACGTCGTTTCGTTGGACAAGGAGAAGCCCTTTGTCGGCGAGCAGAGTCCGCGTATCGAGCTGGATGCGTCCGCTCCGCGCGGCATCCGGCAGTCGGGTCTTGCTTTGGTTACGGGGAAGCAATACACCGGCCGCATCTGGCTGCGCGGCACGCCCGGAGGCAAGGTGAAAGTCGCCCTCGTCTGGGGTGAAGGCGCCAGCGATCGCGAGACCATCACAATTCCCATCACCGCCAACTACGCCAAGTATCCGCTCCATTTCACGGCAAAGACCGACGCCAGCGATGCGGCCATCGAGATCGCCGGCACAGGCAAGGGCGACTTCCACATCGGCGCCGTCTCCCTTATGCCCGTCGACAACATCAACGGCTTCCGGCCAGACACGATTGCGCTGCTCAAGCAAATCCAATCCGGTTTCTGGCGCTTCGGCGGCAATTACACCGCCAACTACACCTGGTACGACGCCATCGGCAATCCCGACAAGCGCCCGCCAACCTGGGACCATGCCTGGAACCAGATGCAAACCAACGATCTGGGCCCGGACGAATTCGCGGAGTTCTGCAAGCTAATCGGCGTCGAGCCGTACATCAGCGTCAATGCCGGCCTGGGCGATGAACATTCGGCGGCGGAAGAAGTCGAATACATGAATGGCGCCCTCACCACGCGCCTGGGCGCGCTGCGCGCCAGGAACGGCCATCCCGCGCCCTGGCAAATTCGTTACTGGAACATCGGCAACGAGCCATGGGGCTCCTGGGAGATCGGCCGCACCGACCTGAAGTACTTTATGCAGAAACACAACGATTTCGCCAAGGCAATGCGCAGCGAGGATCCGTCCATCATCCTCATCGCTTCAGGCGAAATGCTTGAAGACGGCCAGGTCCCCCCGGAGCTGCGCTCAAAATACGTGGGCAATCTCGCCGGCGCGTACGGCAGCGACTTTGACTGGACCGGACGTTTCCTGAAGGACTGCTGGGGCAATTTTGACGGCATGGCCGAGCACTGGTATGCGCAACCCAACCGCCGCTACAACGTGGAGAAGGCGAAAAACCTTCCGCCCGACAAGCCCAACGACGATGCTTTCGACAAGATCGACCAGACCACGCTCCAGTACGCGCGCTATCCCGCCAACGTCGTACGCTCCAAAGCCGAGGAATGGGAGGGTTATCAGCAGCGCTTCCCGGCCACCCTCCAGAGGAAGACGTTTCTGTCCATCGACGAATACGCCTACTTCGGCGGTGGCTTCGGCCGCGCTGCCACCCTCAAGCAGGCGCTGGCCTACGCCATGCTCTTCAACGAGATGCTTCGCCACACCGACTTCCTGACCATGGCGGCGCACACCATGGGCACCTCCACCATCGACTTCAATCAGACCTCGTCCACTCTGAACACGCTCGGCCAGGTCTTCAAGCTCTACAGCAACCAATTTCCGGGCACGATTCCGGTCGCCATCACGGGCAACTCGCCGCAGCCCGCGCCGCAATTTCCTCCGGCGCCCGATCAGCCGAAGAACAGCTCCGGCAGCCCGACTTATCCGCTCGATGTGTTCGCGGCGCTCACGCCCGATCGCAAGTTCCTCACCGTGGCCGTGGTCAACGCGACGGACTCCGAGCAAAAGCTTGACCTGAACGTGGCCGGCACGCAAATCGCCGGGCCCTCCACGGAGTGGTTATTGACGGGCAAGAGCCTCGACGCAGTCGACCGCCTGGGCCAGCCGCCAGAGGTCGAGGTGAAGGATATCTCGCTCGGGAACGCGCCGCATTCGCTCACCGTCGCTCCCATCAGCATCAACGTGTATCGCTTTCCGGTGGTTCAGACGAAGCAGTAATGCCGGTCTGCGCGCCGGCTTCCGGACGCGTTCGCCGTCAAAGTTTTGCTAGTTGGGCTGGTGGACGCGGAAGGAATCGAACCTTCAACCTGTCGGTTAAGAGCCGAATGCTCTGCCAGTTGAGCTACGCGTCCATGAGATTGGATATCCACGCATACCGCGCCTTTCGACCTCGAAAAACTCGGTGCGCACTTCAAAAATATAACACATCCGCAAACCATTTTCCCGGAGCCAGGCCATGCCGGCGCGGTGTGCAAAATGCGTCTCTTACGCGAAGAAAATATTCAGCGCAATGGCCCCGATCAGGATTCCCACCGCCAGCGCTTCCGGCCGCTTCCACCACACCAGGTGATGCGTCGGCGGCTTCGGTGTAAGCGAGTGCACCAAACCCACCAGCTCCGACTCAGGCCGCGGTTTGGTCAGGAGGCTCACCACCACCGCCACGATGAAATTCGCGCTGAATGCCCAAATCGCCCCGTAGAAATTCTGCGCCATGTCGCTGGGGTAGTGGTGCAGCACCGTGATCCAACCGCCATGAATGCCCGGCCGAGCCTCGAGGGGCAGGGTCAGTCCGTGATGCAGAATGGCCGCGCCCGTGCCCGCAATCAGCCCCGAAAACGCGCCATGCCCCGTTGTTCGTTTGCTGAACATGCCCAGCAAAAACGTGGCAAACAGCGGCGCATTCACAAAGCTGAACACCAGTTGCAGCGTGTCCATGATGTTGTTGAAGCTGATGGCCGCGTACGCCGTCGCAATCGACAGCAGGATCCCGCCCACCGTCGCCCAGCGGCCCACCGTCATGTAATGCCGGTCGCTCGCGCCCTTGTGAATGTAGCTCTGGTAAAGGTCGAAGGTGAATACCGTGTTGAACGCCGTCACGTTGCCCGCCATACCGCTCATGAAGCTCGCCAGCAACGCCGTCAGACCCCAGCCCCAGGATCCCTGTCGGGAAAAAATGCAGCAGCATCATCGGCGTCGCCATGTCGTAGTCGATCAGCGGCTTGCCGCTCGCGTCCAGCATCGGCTTGCCCGTCACCGGATTGATCTTCGCCGGCACAATCCCTTCGCCTTTTTCCGCTTCCGGTGACACCACCTGTATGTTGTGGACAATGGCCCCATTCGGCTCGTGGATCACGGTCTCCACCGTGTGCGGCGTGGCCATCCCGATGGCCAGCAGTCCCGGCAATATCACCAGGAATGGAAACAGCATTTTGGGAACCGCCGCGATCAGCGGTACCCTCCGCGCCGCGTCCATGTTGTGGCTCGCCATCGCCGTCTGGATCACCAGGAAATCCGTGCACCAGTAACCCGCGCCCAGCACGAATCCCAATCCCATCCCGATGCCGATAATGTCGATTCCCATCGGGTTGGTGCTCGCGTGCATGATCCCGTGCCACTCGTGCACCATGCGCGGATCGATTTTCGACACGCTGGCCTTCATGCCTTCCCAGGCGCCCACGCTCTTCAGACCCAGCAGCACCAGAGGCAGAAATCCCGCCATGATCAGGAAAAACTGGATCACTTCGTTGTAAATCGCGCTGGTCAAACCGCCCAGAAAGATGTACCCCAGCACAATCACCGCCGACATCACGATGGAGACGGTGAAAATCCAGTCCTTGTTCCAGCCGAACTGCAGGAACATGGCGTCAAACACGTGCAGCGCCTGGATCAGCCGCGCCATGGCATACATGCTGATGCCCGACGAGAACACTGTCATCACCGCAAACGAGCATGCATTCAGCGCCCGCGTCTTTTCGTCGAAGCGAAGCCGCAAAAACTCCGGCACGCTGCGCGCCTTTGAGCCGTAATAAAACGGCATCATGAAGATGCCCACGAAGATCATGGCCGGGATGGCGCCGATGCCGTAAAACTGCGCTGTCTCCAGCCCGTACTTCGCGCCCGAAGCCCCCATCCCGATCACTTCCTGCGCGCCCAGGTTGGCACTGATGAACGCCAGGCCGCAGATCCAAGCCGGCAGCGCCCGCCCCGCCTGGAAGAAGTCCTTGCTCGTCTTCATGTAGCGCTTCAGGGCCACGCCAATGCCCAGCACAAACACGAAGTAGAGGATCATGATGATCCAGTCGACAGAGGTCAGTCTCAAAGGCGGGCTCCTTCAGCTATTGCAAGCTTGATAGAAGTGTCGAAAACCACTTTACGCACTCAGGCGAGTCCGCGTCCAGCAAGGCACGAAAACACCCCCGGCCGGTAGGGTGGACCGTGAACTCTGAACTGTGAACTGTGCAGCCCAATGCGCCGCCCATTACACTGGAATTGCGATGATCCCCACCCTCACCTGGACCCCCGAAGGCGTTCGCTTCATCGACCAGCGCAAGCTCCCTCTTGAGGAAAGCTACGTCCTCGCCGACACCTTTGAAGACGTCTCCGTGGTCATTGAAACCATGGTCGTCCGCGGCGCTCCCGCCATCGGGGTCTCCGCGGCCTACGGCGTTGCCCTCGGCACGCTGCGCTCCTCCGCAGCCACTATCGAAGAGTTCGCGCCCGAATTCGACAGGATCTGCGCCCGCCTCGCCGCCACTCGCCCTACCGCGGTCAATCTCTTCTGGGCCATCGATCGCATGAAACGCCTCTTCGCGCGCCTGCTCAGCGCCCACGCCCCCATGAACGAGGTCCGCGAAAAGCTCCTGGCCGAAGCCCACGCCATGTATGACGAAGACATCGCCGCCTGTAAGGCCATGGGCGCGTTTGGCGCAGAACTGCTGCCCCAAGAAGGCGGCGTCCTCACTCACTGCAACGCCGGCGCGCTGGCCACCTGCGGCTACGGCACCGCCCTCGGCGTCATCCGCGCCGCCGTCGAGCAGGGTAAGCGCATTCACGTCTACGCCGATGAAACTCGCCCGTTCCTCCAGGGCGCGCGCCTCACCGCCTGGGAACTGATGGCCGACCACATCCCCACCACCGTCATCTGCGACAACATGGCCGCCAGCCTCATGCGCGCCGGCAAAATCCGCGCCGTCGTCGTCGGTGCTGACCGCATCGCCGCCAATGGCGACTTCGCCAACAAGATCGGAACTTACAACGTCGCCATCCTGGCAAAAGAGCACGGCATCCCGTTTTACTGTGCCGCTCCCTGGTCCACCATCGACATGGATACGCTCTCAGGCGACTCCATTCCCATCGAGGAGCGCTCGCCCGTCGAGGTCACCCACCACGGCGGCAAGCAGCTCACGCCCCACGGCGTGGGCATCTGCAATCCAGCCTTCGACATCACCCCTGCCCGCTATGTCACTGCCATCATCACGGAACGCGGCATTCTGCGCGCCCCCTATGCCGAATCGCTTCGCGAGATGGAAGTCGCCGCAACTTCGCGCTAAAATCAACTGAGGGGTACGCCATGGAAGCAGCACGTAACACGATCGTCGTCGATCTCGGCCCGCTGCGCCAGTCAGTCGATGATCGCGTTCAGTCCGGCTCATACGCCAGCGCCGATGAGGTGATTCGCGCCGGCCTGCAGGCGCTCGAACGCGAGGAAGCTGGAATAAACGAGTGGCTTACGCGCCTCGCCGAATCCTCGCTCGCCGATCCGCGGCCGTCCGTCCCGGCTGGGGAGGCGTTTCGAGAGCTGCGTTCTAGGCATGGCCGCCCCGCTCAAAAACCCGAGTGGTAAAGTCCTACACAGTCCAATTCCGTCCGGCGGCGTTAGCTGATCTTGACGAGCTCTTCGTCTAGATCGCCCGCGAATCCAGTTGGGAAGCTGCAGACCGCTACTTGGAGCGGATCGAGAAGCTCTGCCTCTCGCTCAGAACATTTCCCAACCGTGGGACACTGGTTTCAGGCCCCGTGCCCGGACTGCGCATCACAGGATTCGAACGCCGCGCCAGCATCCTCTTCGAAGTGACCAAAAACACCGTCGAAATCTTGCGCATCCTGCATGGCGGGCAGGACATTGGCCCCGTCCTCGAACGCCTGCTCACGATGTAAATTTACGCCGGCTTCAGCCCCGTCCCCCGCGCCGCAATCGGCATTCCCAGCGCCTGCTGCTCCGCCTCGTCCGTCACCACCTGAGCGCTCTCCTGCACCAGCGCGTATTTGTTCCCGTATAGATCCACAAACACGGCCTCGATCCCCCACGGCCGCGCCTCCGGCCCATGCTCAAAACTGACCCCTTTCGCCTTTAACTCCTCGTACCCGCCCTGGCAATCCCGCGTTGAAAGCACCCACGTCGCGTTCTTCCCCACGCGATCGGGGAACCACGACGCCAGCAAGAATTCCACCTCCGCCTGCTGCGGAGGCGCCACCGTCAGCCATCGGAAACCCTGTCCGCTTTGATCCATCCGCTTCTCGAATCCCAGCATCTCCGCGTACCAATGGAGCGCCTCGTCCTGGTCCCGCACCGCAATCGTCACCGTCGAAAGCTTATCGATCGCCTGCATCCGCATCCCTCCAATTCATCTGATGCGCCGCGTCCCCGGCCCTATGCTCTATTGCGCCATGCGATACCGCATCTTCTTCCACTGCGATAATGAGACCCGTGGCGCTTTCCCCGATCGCGTTCTTCCACCCGCGCCGGCCGTCGCTCGCCCGAGGCATCCTGCTCCCCATCCTCGCCTTCCTCCTCAGTCTCCGCCTCGGAGGTTTCCCCAACATCAATGCCCTCCATTCCTCGCACTGGCAGCTTGTCCCTGTTCTCATTACCTGCGCCGGCATGTTTGACCTTGCCCGCTGTCTCGGCCGCCGCTGGAGCCTCTACCACGCCGGCGTTCTCATCTTCCTCTACACCTCGCTCATGATCCTCGCCATGTCCATCTTCCTTTTCTTCTTCCCCTGACACCCCAACTGCCTGGGCGTCCACCGCTCCCTTATCCCTTATCCCTTTGTCCCTCGGTCCCTGCACTTGTTGTCTTCCCCCACGCCTGCCTGTTACGCTGGCACCCGAACGGAGAACGAACATGCTCAAAGGCTTTCGCGACTTCATCCTGCGCGGCAATGTCGTTGACCTCGCCGTCGCCGTCATTATCGGCGCGGCCTTCACCGGCATAGTCAATTCGCTCGTCACCGACGTGCTCAATCCCCTCATCTCCGCCACCGTCGGCAAACCCAACTTCTCCTATCTTGTCCTTCACCTCCACGGCGGAGAAATCAAGTACGGCAATTTTCTCAATGCCGCTATCTCCTTCCTCATCGTAGCCAGCGTCGTTTATTTTGGCGTGGTCATGCCGCTGAACTGGTTTCTCGCGCGCGTAAAGGCCAGCCATGCGGCGCCGCCGCCGCCCGCTACGCGCAGTTGCCCTGAGTGCCTCAGCGATATCCCCGTAGCCGCCAGGCGCTGCGCCCATTGCGGACAGCCCGTTGAACCGGTCCAGCCCGCTCCCGCAGCTGCCTGACCCCTCACCCGCAACAATGGGTCAGTTGGCACGGTATGGGCTTTGCACGGTGAGGAAAAACTCCGGCGGGAGTGCAAAAAACGTGTCAGGGCACGATTTCACAGGCTGTGAAAGAACCCTCAGGAAAAGGCAAGAACGCGCAAACGGCGGGACTCCAGTCCCGCCGTCACCGCGCAAACAAAGAACCGGGCTTCACGCCATGCCGGTTCTGGCTGCAACCGTCACCGCCCGCCCCGGCGTAGTTGAAGCCGCCAGGCTCAGGCTCACCGCCGCGAAGATCGCCCGCCTACATTCCGCTCTCATGTATGAACCGGATCAACGTGTCTCTCGCTTCGTCGATGTGGTGCAATGCGCGGAGCTTCATGCCAATTGCGTTGGGCAAGTCCGCGCCGCCGCTACAATCTTCGTGCGCCTTCCTCAGCAGGCGCACGGCTTCGTGCAGCGGTCCGCTTGCCATGCCTACGGAGTCCGTTGGCGTGTTGTAGTTCTCGTCCTTGCCATCGTCGATGGCGGCCTTTCTGATCTCCCGGATGGCCGCCGTAATCTCATCGATTTCGTGCCGCTTCTCATCGCCGTTCTGTGGCCGGGGATCGGCCATAATATAGGATCGCGCCGAGCGCAGGTCTGACATGGCGTGAAGGTATGCGGGCGAGCCTGGTAGCTGCGCGTGCGCTGAAATGGCTATCGACATCAGGCCTGCGGCCAGCAGACCCGACCATCCCGTCCAAGTTCCGATTCTCTTTCCTGTCTTCACTTTCTCTCCCTCGATACAGGCCTTGAGCCTGGATTGTTTTGTGCCACATGGGCTGGCAGCATCATAGCCTGATTCTTCCGCGCGTTCGGTGAAAATCTTTGCTAGACGATAAGTTCATCGATCTTGGCGGTGGTTCGGACTTCCCGAAGACTGCTAAGCGTCGAGTGCGCTGCTTCGCAGCGGGCGAAAAATTGACACCTCATCCCCAACGGGGCACTGATTCGTAAACACTCGTTCACGTTTGTTAACATGTGCGGTTTCAATTAGTTGCAGCTTTAATTTTTCGCGCGAAAACAACGAAAAAGTCAGCACATGGGAACATGAAGACATAAGAGCACGGAGCGGGCAAAGCAAACGACTGAAGTTCAAGGGTGGGAAGCCGAGATTGACGGGTACACCTTTTCTGGAACTGCCTTGGAACGGAGCGGATTGCGCGCCGTTTCGGCCTTGTTCGCCCGGTCTCCCTGTCCCTGCATTCTTCGCCCCCGCGCATTACACTGGTTCTTCATGCGTTTCTGCGCCAGTCACTCATAAGGATACAGCCCCATGAACCCTTTCAAGGCGATTGCGCCCGCCGCGCTTCTGGCTCTGCCTGCTTGCCTCGCCCTCGGGCAAGCCTTGCCCCCGAACACCGTCTTCGGCTATCCAAACTTCTCCGCCGAATCCAAAACCGAATCGGCCTTCCTCGCCGTTCCCAATGCCAAACTTGCCGGCGAGGAACTGAAGACTCTCACCGCTGCGCCGCACGTGGCCGGAACGCCCGAGGACCACGCTACTGCCGAATACGTCGCGCAAAAATTCCGCGCTGCCGGCCTCGATACAAAGATCGTTCCTTACCGCGTGCTCCTCGACTATCCAACCGCCGTCAAGGTTGAGGCTTTCAGCGCCGACGGCAAGCAACTCATGACCGGGCCCCAGCGCGAATCGGTTCCCGGCGATCCCTACGAGGACGATCCTCGCGTCATCGTGCCGTACAACAGTTCCTCGGGCTCGGGCGATGTCACCGGCGAAGTAGTCTATGCCAACTACGGCCGTCTCGAGGACTTCGACAAGCTCGCCGCCGACCATGTCGACCTGCACGGCAAAATCGTCATCTGCCGTTACGGCGCCAACTTCCGCGGCGTCAAGGTCTACATCGCCGAGCAGCGCGGCGCCGCCGGCGTCCTCATCTACTCCGATCCCCAGGACGACGGCTACTTCCGCGGCGACGCCTGGCCCGATGGTCCCTGGCGTCCAGCCACCGGCGTCCAGCGCGGCTCCGTCCAGTACCTGTTCAAGTATCCCGGCGATCCGGAGACTCCCGGCGTAGCCTCCACGCCTGACCTGCCTGACTCTTCGCGCGTCAACCCTGACGGCAATCAGCCCCGCATCATATCCATCCCCATCAGCTACGAAGATGCCGAGCCCATCCTCAAGGCGCTCAAAGGGTCGGCAGTTCCTGAGAGTTGGCAGGGCGCGCTCCCTTTCCATTACCACATCGGCCCCGGAGGCGTCCGCGTACATCTCGTCTCTCAGCAGGATTACCGGCGCCGCACCATCTGGGATGTCATCGGCACCGTCCGCGGTTCCAGCCTCCCCGACGGCTGGGTCGTCGTCGGCAATCATCGCGATGCCTGGGTTTACGGCGCCGTCGATCCCAACAGCGGCACCGCGGCACTGCTTGAAGCCGTGCACGGCGTCGGCGATCTCCTCAAGACCGGCTGGCGTCCCAAACGCACCATCCGCTTCTGCAGTTGGGACGCCGAAGAAGAAGGCCTCATCGGCTCAACCGAGTGGGTCGAGCAGCACGCCCAGCCGCTCCAGAAGGCCGTCGCTTACTTCAACGTAGATGTCGCTGTCTCCGGACCCAACTTCTCCGCCGCCGCTGTTCCTTCGCTCAAGAAATTCATTCGCCAGATCGCCCAATCCGTTCCCAGCCCCAGCGGCGGCTCCGTTTTCGATGCCTGGCGCACGCACAACCAGACCAATGAGCACCGTCCCTCCAGCTCCCCGCCTACCGGCGATGTTCGCGTCGGCGACCTCGGCTCCGGCTCCGACTTTACCCCTTTCCTGCAGCACATCGGTGTGCCCTCAACTGACATTGGCTCCGAGGGCCCCTACGGCGTTTATCATTCCGTCTTCGATAACTACGCCTGGTACACCATGAATGCCGATCCCCACTTCGACTATCTCCAGGAGATGGCCCAGGTCCTCGGCCTCGAAGCCATTCGCATGGCCGATACTGACGTCCTTCCCCTCGACTACACCAACTACGCGCGCGACATTACCTCTTATCTCGAAACGGCCCAGAGCAAAGCTTCCGATGCAAAGCTCCCGCTCGACTTCGCTCCTGCCCTCGCCGCCGCCGGGCGCTTCGCCACCGCCGCTGAACACGCCCTCAGTCTCGAGGACCACCCCTCCGCCGACGTGAATAGCCTTAATGACGCTCTCCGCGCCGTCGAAGCCGATTTCACTTCCGCCGACGGCCTTCCCAACCGCCCCTGGTACAAGCACCTCATCTACGCACCCGGCGAATACACCGGCTACGCCGCAGTAGTCATTCCCGGCGTCAATGAGGCTATCGACGCCAAAGACACCAGCCGCGCCGCCCAGCAGCTCACGGTCCTCATCACAGCCCTCGACCACGCCGCCCAGACTCTCGCCGGTCTGCAATAGCTTTGTCTGAGACGGATCCCTGTTATGAGTTAGCACTAACTCGACATCTGCAATAAGTCGTCAGTGAAAGCGGTCATAAGTTGGCTGTGACTCGACTCACGATTGCAGTCGTAAATCCACAATTATTTCCTCATCGTTGTGACCGTTGATACTGACCCAAAATAGGACACTTCGTATCCTCCCGATAACACAACGGAAAACCGGAATCTGAAATTAGGCGAGCGTCGCCGGATTGCCGGACTTTCCTTGCCTTAAGGCGTTGCGGGCTCTCGAACCCCTCTGGGACGGGATTCTTCGAGGGGGAACGAGTCACTGGAACTCTGATCCGGAAAGCACCCCAACCCGCATCCTCCCGCATCTCATACTGCCCAAAGCCGCTTAAAGCGGCCGGTTCTCTTTTTTTAGGAGCAACCTCTCCCATGCATGACGTCATAATTGGACTCGCTTATGTCGGCATCTTTCTTCTGCCGATAATCGCCGCAGCCAAAAACACCCCGGAAATCGGAAAGGACAACCTCAAACCTGACCCCAAAGCCCTCCGCGAACGGAGAATTCTGCACTGAGTGAAAGAACGGCCACCGTAATCTAGGAGCCTCAACGGCAACATGTGTGACGTGCATCACCCGTTTGGCTGTTGACCCTCCCGGCCGCCGCTCCTATGCTTGAAGAAGATGAAGATTTCCTCGAGCAACCTGCGGATCGGCATTGCGGTGGCCATTATCCTGGGCACCATTGGCTGGCTGGCGTACTCCGGCTACGGCTCTGCCAAAAGTTATTACGTCACCATTGCCGAGCTCGGCCACATGGGCAACAAGGCCTACACCAGCAATCTGCGCGTCGAAGGCTTCGTCCAGCCCGGCTCCATCCAGCAGGACGGCACCCACGTCGACTTTGTCATGAACGAGTTTGAAAGCCACTCGTCCAAGGCCGCGTCCGGCCACCTGCTGAAGGTGTCCTACAAGGGCTCCGAGCCGCCTCCGGACACCTTCAAAGACAATTCCCAGGCCCTGGCGGAAGGCATCTACGGCCGCGACGGTGTTTTCCACGCCAACGTGCTCCAGGCCAAGTGCGCCAGCAAGTACGCTCCTGTCGTCCCCGGTTCAACCCAGCCCGGATCAACTCAGCCTGGCAGCACGTCCGCCCCTCCGGCCACTGCTAATCCTCGCGCTGACGCCACCGCTCCCGCCGCCAGTTCACCGGCCGCCGCCGCCGGCACTTCGGGCGCTGCCAACTGAGCCCCAGATGAGCGGCCAGGCAAGCGCGGCCCTCTGCGCCCGAGTCGATAAGGTCTCGCGCCTCTTCGGCACCTTCGCCGCACTGCGCCAGGTCTCCGCTGAGCTCGAAATCGGCAAGTGCTACGTCCTCATCGGCGAAAACGGCGCCGGCAAATCCACCCTCCTGCGCATCCTCGCCGGACTGCTCCGCCCCAGCTTCGGCACCGTCAAACTCTTCGGGGATTCAGAGCCGCAGCAGGCCCGCGAGCGCATCGGTTACATGAGCCACGCCCCCATGCTCTACGACGAGCTCACGGGCGTGGAGAATCTGCGCTATTTCGGCAGCCTTTATCCCGGTCGCCATTGCCTCTCGGCCGCCGATGCCCTCCGTCAGGTCGGCCTCGATCCCACGCTGAACCGCCTGCTTGGCCAATACTCCCAGGGTATGCGCCAGCGCACATCGCTCGCTCGCGTCCTGCTCCCCCAGCCCGAGCTGCTCCTGCTCGACGAGCCTTTCTCCAACATGGACGTCGAATCCGTCCGCCAGATGGTCGAGCTGCTCTCCGGCTTCCGCCATCAGAACCGCACCATCGTCATCACCACTCACCAGCGAGATGCCGCCGCCCCCATCGCAGACTACGTGCTGGCGCTCAAGGCCGGCCGCGTAGCAAGTTTTGAGCCCGGGAGCCCAACCCGATGAAGACCAACGGCGCGCGCTTCCTTGAAAGCCTCGGCATTCCCTTCGAGCTTCGCGAGTACGAAGTCGACCCCGAAGATCTTTCCGCAATCGCCGTCGCGAGAAAAGTTGGCATGCCTCCCGAACAGGTCTTCAAAACTCTCATCACCACCGGGGTCCCCAGCGACAGGTCCTCGTCGCTGGGGTGGACAACCGACGGTCAAGGCAGCTATCTCTTCGCCATAGTCCCCGGCGACGCCGAACTCGACTTCAAGAAACTCGCGAAGGCCGCATCCTTGCGCAAGCTCGAAATGGCTCCGCTAAAAGACGTCCAGCCCCTCACCGGCTACATCCGTGGCGGCGTCACCATCTTCGGCGCAAAAAAACCTTACCCCGTCTTCGTCGATGAAACCGTCATCCTATTCGACAAGATCAGCGTCTCCGCTGGAACCCGCGGCGCCCAGCTCATCCTCTCCCCCGACGACTACCTCCGCGCCGCCCAGGCCATAGGCCAGCCCGCAACCACCGCCGACCTCACCAAATCCGCCCCTCCGGAGGCCCGGTCATGACCTGCTTGGACACCCGGAACAGCCCCCGTGCCCCATCCTCGCGCCTTGTTTCTGGCGCGAGGGTGGGAAACACAAAACCTCGATGCGAGGCCAACTCCTGATGCCCGCCCTCTGGACCCATCTCGTCAAGGATCTGCGCATTGAGTGGCGTTCCATGGACGCGCTCATTTCCATGCTCTTCTTCTCCGGCCTCGTAGTGGTCCTGTTCTCCATCGCCTTCGACCCCCGCGGCGCCTTCTCCCAGCAAATCGCCGGCGGCGTCCTCTGCGTTGCCACCATGTTCGCCTCGCTCAGCGCGCTCAACCAGGCCTGGGCCCGCGAAATCCGCCACAACGTCATGGACGCGCAACGCATGGCGCCCTCGCCCGCCTCCGAGCTCTACCTCGCCAAGGTCATCGTCAACTTCCTCTTTGTCACCATCGTGCAGGCCGCGCTGGCCCCGTTCTTCTTCATCTTTTACAACCTCCACGTCGCCGGCCAGGGATGGCTGCTCCTCGCCGTGCTCCCCCTGGGCACCTGGGCGCTGGTCTCGAACGGCGTCTTCTTCGCCGCCCTCGCCATGACCAGCCGCAACCGCGAGTTGCTCCTCTCCATCATCCTTTTCCCCATCTTCATCCCTGCGCTGCTCGCCATGGTAGTCGCCTGCAAATCCATCTTCACCGGCGACAGCGACCCCGGCCTCTGGATCAAGCTCCTCATCGGCTACGACATCATCTTCACCACCACAAGCTGGCTCCTCTTCGACGTAGTCTTCCACGCCGAGTAACTCGATAGGAACGGTTGACGTTCATAACGGAACCCGTTATGATCGTCGGTGATCAAAAGCTTCACGGACCACGACACGAAGCTTCTGTGGGAAACCGGCAAATCGCGTCGAGTTCCTGCCAATATCCGCAAGGCCACGCTGCGAAAACTGCTCACCTTGCATTGGGCGCGGAATTTGGGCGACCTCGCGACTCCCGGCGGAAACAGGCTTGAGGCGCTTGCGGGGAACCGAAAAGGCAAGCACAGTATCCGCATCAACGATCAATACAGGCTGTGCTTTGCTTGGCGAGACGGTGACGCATATGACGTTGAGATTGTGGATTACCACTGAGGACCAGCAATGAAGAACATCCCCTTCGCGTTTTCCGTCCATCCCGGCGAGATCCTCCAAAAGGAATTCATGGAACCGCTGGGGCTGACCGCATACCGGCTTGCCAAAGAACTTCAAATCTCCGCCCCTCGTGTGAATGACCTCATCAAAGGCAAGCGCGGCATTACGGCCGATACGGCCCTCCGCCTTAGCCGTTACTTCGGCAACTCCGCGGAATTCTGGATTGGGCTGCAAAGCGGCTACGACCTTTGGAAAGCCGCGCAGGAAGGCTCCTGGAGCAAGGTAAAGCCGAGAGACCGGGCCGCGTAGGCTCCTGCACCTGATCCGCTTCCTGCTATCGCGATGAGTGGGCCGCAATGCCTAACCGCCTCTGGCGCTTGCACCATTCCTGCGACAACATGTCAAGCCCAACGGTCTGTGGAAAACACACTTTGACCCTATTGAACACTGGAGAAAATAAAGTTGTCCGGAACAGCAGTATTCAGATTCGAATCTGCTAGGCTATAAACAGTAGCAGGAATAACGCCCGCGATTGGTCGCGGGCGTTTCCATTTGCAGCACAGAAAAGGAAAACTCAATGTTCGCCCATCATCGCCGCCCTGTGAATCATTCATCGTTCGCTGCGGCGAACGATGAGTGGGCGCCCCAGCTTCGCACAACCGCCGCCCAAACCGTCAGCCTGGCCGCAAACCTATCCGGTCCCACCCGGAACACGGATGCAAATGTGTGCAATTTTCGGTCGCATCCCCAACAATCCACTGGACATCGCCGTTTTATTTTTTCACGCGTTTCGCCCCCTTCGCGCTCACCTTTCCGCATCCGAACAAGGGCCGGGTCCGAACCAGTGCGCAATTTAGTGCAATTTCAGCCCTTAAGCCTCACACTTCACTCGACATCGCCGTTTTATTTTTCGCACAAACCCGGGCCGGTCACAACCAGTACAACTCCAATGGATCGGCTACGTCTAAACAGTGTCAGAATGGCATCCAGGATCACTATGCGGATTTACATTGCTGGTTGTATTTGCGGAATCATGTTGGTGGCGGCCGCGGGAGCCCAGCAGCCGGCCATCGCGGCGGCCGGAACCTCTGCCACCTCGACGGGCGCGGCGCAGCAGATTGTGCTCCCCGTAACTGTGCGCAACAAAAAAGGCGACTTGGTCACCGATCTCGAAAAAACTGACCTGACCCTGACCCAGGATGGCCGGCCCCAGACCATCACCGGCCTGGTCAGGCAGAGCGACGAACCCTTCCAGATCGGGCTCATCGTGGATACCAGCCGGTCGGTGAGCAACGCTCAGAGCGCGCTCATCAAGGCAGCGGAGGGCTTTCTGGACCAGGTCCTGCCTACGGGAACAAAGAACCAGGCCTTCCTCATCCACTTTGACCGGGAAGTCGAGTTGCTCCAGGACTTCACCGGTGACAAGGCCGTCCTGGACCAGCAGTTGGAGCAGATAGGGCCCACACGGACACAGCATTCCGATGACCAGGGACCGGAGACAAACGACACGCCGAGCCTGAACAACAGCCCGCGAGACGCCAACCAGCTTTATGACTCCGTTTACCTGGCCTGTGACGAGTTGATGAAAAACAGGCCGGGCCGCAAGGTGCTGGTAGTGTTCTCAAACGGCGCCGACCACGGAAGCAAGGAAACGATGAACGACGCCATCGACTCGGCCGATCACGCTGGCGTGGAGATCTACACCATCTTCATGAAAGGCGATACAGAACGCACGCCGGGGTCGACCATGCCGGGGAACAACCGGCGCGGCGGCATGGGCGGTGGCTATCCAGGGGGCGGCGGGGGATATCCGGGCGGTGGCGGGGGGTATCCAGGCGGCGGCGGGTATCCGGGCGGTGGACGGCGCCAGCCCGAGCCAACCAGCGCCAACGGCGTCGACGGCAAGAAGGTGATGCAGGAGATTGCGCAGCGCACGGGCGGCCACGCATTTGAGGCCAAGCACTCCGGCGATCTGGCCCCGATTTACAAGCTGATCGACGACGAGATGAACGGCCAATATCTGCTGACCTATACTCCCGACAAGCCGGATACCGAGGGTGATTTCCATAAGGTGGCGATCACAACGGACAAGAAGGATTACACCGTGTCCGCACGCGAAGGCTATTACGGCAAAGACAGTGGGCAATGATTCAATGCGCCCGTCAGCACTTCGCGCGAGTTCATTATCTTTTCACGGAACATTGATCGCTGAATCCTGATTGGAAAGCAAACCTTCTGCAACGCCTTCCATCCCACAACGAAGGTGGAGGGTGATGCGCAGCTGGCCGCAGGCTGGGGGAGCCGCTGGCAGCCGTTGCTTTCAGACAGGAGCAGGGTCATGAATATAAATGCATACAGTCCCCAGATAATCATTGGTGCGTGCGTCGTCGTTCTCATCGTCATGTTGCTCATCGCCTGGGGCATCAGCCGCCAGCGTGGGAGAAGGCGTGCGGAAGACCTGCGCCTGCGTTTCGGCCCCGAATACGACTACACCGTGTCAAGGTATCACTCGCGCAGGCGCGCGGAGGAAGCGCTGGAGGCACGTCTGAAGCGTGTTGAGCGCTACCCGCTGCGGTCGCCTTCGCAGAATGAGTGCAACTGGTTCCACTCTGAATGGGAAGCCATCCAGGCACGGTTTGTGGATCATCCGCGCGGCGCGGTTACTGAAGCCGATGAGCTGATCAACAACTTGTTTCAAAGTTGCGGCTATCCGGGCACCCACTTTGAACAACGCGCCGACGATCTTTCAGTGAATCATCCCCGGCTGGTGGATTCCTATCGGAGGGCCTACGCCATCACCGTGCGTTCGGCCAAAAACGAAGCCACCACCGAGGAACTGCGCACGGCGATGATCCTGTACCGCGCTATCTTCGACGGCATGGTGCAGACGAAGACGGTAGAGATAAGGCGGGCAGCGTAAAGCCACGGAGCGAGGGAGCAACGCAGCAGGGGCGCAGCCATGAGCCGTTATGGCTGCGCCCCGCTGTTTGTCCGGTTTAAGTCATCAGCAAGTGGAGCTGTGCAGGTCTGGCCCGGTCTGTTTCTCCAGAAGTGCCGCCTGCGCCGCTGCAAGCCTTGCCGTCAACAACCGGAAGGGTGAACAGGAAACATAGTTGAGGCCGATCTTGTGGCAGAACTTGACGGACTCGGGATCGCCGCCATGTTCGCCGCAGATGCCGACCTTCAGGGTTGGCCGGGTGTTGCGTCCTTTCGCGGTGGCCTGCTTCACCAGGGCTCCCACGCCGGCCTGATCGAGGGTGGCGAAGGGGTCCTGCTTGAAGATGCCGGCCTTGAGGTACGCAGGCAGGAAGTGGTTGATGTCGTCGCGGGAGATGCCGTAGGTGGTCTGGGTCAGATCGTTGGTGCCGAACGAGAAGAACTCGGCTTCTTCTGCGATCTGATCGGCGACCAGAGCGGCGCGCGGCAGTTCGATCATGGTGCCCACCATGAAGTCGACCTTGGCGTTCTTCTCTTTGAAGACCTGCTCGGCGACGCGGCGGATGATGGCGGCCTGGTTGCGCATCTCCTCGACCGTGCCGATGAGCGGGACCATGATCTCGAGGTGAGGATCGCCACCGTGGTTCTTCACGTTGACGGCCGCCTCGAAGATGGCGCGGGCCTGCATCTCAGTGATCTCAGGGAACGCGATTCCCAGACGGCAGCCGCGCAGACCGAGCATGGGATTAACTTCGTGGAGTTCCTGCACGCGGGCGAGCACCGTACTCAGCTCCTTGATCTTGGGGGAGCGGGGCTTGGTGTCTTCGAGGTGCTGGATTTCGACGAGGAGCTCTTCCCGCTGGGGCAGGAACTCATGCAGCGGCGGGTCGAGCAGACGGATGGTGACGGGCAGGCTCTCCATGGCTTTGAAGAGGCCAATGAAGTCCTGGCGTTGCAGCGGCAGCAGGTGCTTGAGAGCTTCGCGGCGCTGCTTTTCGTCGCTGGCGAGGATCATGGCGCGCATGTGCTCGATGCGGCCTTCGGCAAAGAACATGTGCTCGGTGCGGCAGAGGCCGATGCCCTCGGCGCCGAACGCGCGGGCCTGCTTGGCGTCGCGGGGCACGTCAGCGTTGGCGCGCACGCGGAGCTTCCTCACTGGATCGACCCAGCTCATGAAGTGGACCAGCTCGGGATCGTCGGGACGAGCCGGGATGGTCTTCAGCTTGCCTTCAATCACTCGGCCGGTGGTGCCGTCGAGGGAGATCCAGTCGCCAGCGCGGAAGGTCTTGCCCTTGACGCGCAGTTCCTTGCGATTCTCGTCGACGGTGCAGTCGCCGGCGCCGGCCACGCAGCACTTGCCCATGCCGCGGGTGACGACAGCGGCGTGCGAGGTCATGCCGCCGCGGGAGGTGAGAATGCCGGCTGCTACTTCCATGCCGCCGATGTCCTCAGGAGTGGTTTCGCCGCGGACAAGGATGATGGAGGTGTAGTCGCCCTTCTGGTGATGCTTTACGGCGTCCTCGGCGGTGAACACGATCTGGCCGACGGCGGCGCCGGGTGAAGCCGGCAGGCCGGTGGCGAGCACCTCGACCTTGGCGCCCTTCTCATCGAGGCGCGGAACCAGGAAGTCGTAAAGCTGGTTGGGCTCGACGCGGAAGATTGCCTCATCCTGGGTAATCAGGCCTTCGCGCACCATGTCGATGGCGACGCGGACGGCGGCGAGGCCGGTGCGCTTGCCATTGCGCGTCTGCAACATGTAGAGCTTGCCGTCCTGGATGGTGAACTCAAAGTCCTGCATGTCGCGATAGTGCTTTTCCATCTTCCAGGTGATGGAGCGGAGCTGGTCATAGACGCTGGGCATGGCCTTCTCGAGCTCGCTGATGGGCATCGGTGTGCGCACGCCGGAAACCACGTCTTCGCCCTGCGCGTTCATCAGGTACTCGCCGAAGAACTGGCGCTCGCCGTTGGCGGGGTTGCGGGTAAAGCCGACGCCGGTGCCGGAGTTCTCGCCCAGGTTGCCGAAAACCATGGCCTGCACGTTGACGGCGGTGCCCAGCCAGTCATCGATGTGATTGATGCGGCGGTAGGTCTTGGCGCGCTCGTTCTGCCAGGAACGGAACACGGCGTCGCGCGCCTGCACCAGCTGGTCGAGCGGGTTCTGCGGGAAGTCCTTGCCGGTTTCCTTCTTCACCAGCTTTTTGTACTCGGCGATGATGTCTTTCAGGGCCGCGGGAAGGAGCTCATAGTCGAAATGGACCTTTTCGCGCTCCTTGATCGAGTCGAAGATGTGCTCAAACTTCTTCTTGGGGATGTCGAGGACGACGTCGCCGAACATCTGGATGAGGCGGCGATAGGAGTCGTAGGCGAAGCGCGGATTGTTGCTGCGCCGCGCGAGGGCCTCGACGGCCTGGTCATTGAGGCCGAGGTTGAGGATGGTATCCATCATGCCGGGCATGGAGAACTTGGCGCCGGAGCGGACGGATACGAGGAGCGGGTTTTCGCCGGCTCCGAGTTTCTGGCTCTGGAGGCGTTCAAGCCGCTCGAGGGCGGCGTGCATCTCGGTGTCCATCTGCGGGCTGACGACGCCGCGCATGTACTCGCGGCAGGCCTCGGTCTGGATGGTGAAGCCGGGAGGAACGGGCAGGCCTGCGTTGGTCATTTCGGCCAGTCCCGCGCCCTTGCCGCCGAGGGTATCTTTCATGCGGCCGTTGCCGTCGGCAGCGCCGCCGCCGAAGAAGTAAACGTACTTGATTGCTGCTGCAGTTGCGGTTTGGCCTGCGGGTTGGGCAAGCCCCTTATCCACCACGCCTTGCGCCATGGGATGATGCCTCCGATGATGAGATGCCGGAAGAGGGAAGGCAACGAGGGCGGAGAGGACGGAGGCTCAGGCGGGCGACGGGGTGAGCAGATTTCCGAACTGAGCGCGTGCGGGTCAACCGTCGTTGGGGACACGCTTCGCGGGTACTACAAAGCCAGAAACAGGAATAATCCTAGGGAGGGTCGGTTGAATGTGTTGGGCATCACAGGTGCGGGGCGGAGACAACGGAGTTAGCGGGGCTGGCGGAGTTTGCGGGAGACGGGCGCGGGCCAGGAGGCCCGCGCTACAGCCGACCGGGAGGTCGGCGCTACAACTGCGGGCGGAGGTCG
>CAVYSS010000008.1:0-243260 GCA_963771195.1 uncultured Acidobacteriota bacterium | reverse complement strand
TGATGCAGAAGGCGCTGACGGTGTTCCACACCGAGTTCAATAAATTTGCCACCGAGGACCTGCCCAAAATCTAACCATGAGTTCACAGCTCACAGTTCGCAGTTCACAGCGCCGTTTTGGAGACGGAATTTCCAGCGCCGTCAAAGAGTCCTCTGAAGTGCTCCGAACTGTGAACTGTGAACCATGAACTGAGAACGGGAGCGAAGCGAAATGATTCGAGCTTTGTACACGGCAGCCAGCGGCATGAGCGCGCAGCAGATGAACCTGGACACGATCGCCAACAACCTGGCCAACTCGTCGACCACCGGTTTCCGGCAGCTTCGCCTGCAGTTCCAGGACATGGTGTATCAAAACCTGGTGACGCCGGGGGCGGCGCAGAGCCAGTCGACGGTGGGAGCGGGCTTGCAGATCGGGCTGGGCACACGGTCGGCGGCCACCGAGGTGATCAACACCCAGGGCTCGCTGAACGAGACCGACAACCCGCTCGACGTGGCCATCGAGGGTTCTGGATTCTTCCAGGTGCAGCGGCCGGACGGGACCATTGCCTACACCCGAGCGGGGCAATTTCACCTGAACAACCAGGGCACCATGGTGACGGCGGACGGAGATCCGCTGATCCCGACCATCACCATCCCGCCCAACGCCACGGCGGTGACGATCACGCAGTACGGCGTGGTCAACGCCACTTTGCCGGGGCAGCAGAACCCGTCGCAGCTGGGACAGATTCAGCTGGCCACCTTTCCCAACCCGGGGGGTCTGGAGAACATGGGCGGCAACCTGCTGACGGCCACGCTGAGCTCGGGCGATTCGGTGCTGGGCAACCCGGGCGGTAGCGAAGGCCTGGGCACGCTGCAGCAGGGCTATCTCGAGAACTCGAATGTGGATGTGGTGACGGAGTTCGTGCAGATGGTAATGGCGCAGCGGGCCTACGAGTCGAATTCGAAGGTGGTGACGGCCGCGGATCAGATGTATCAGCAGGTCAATAATATGACGCAGTGATGCCCGGCAGGGGCCAAGGGAACAAGGGGCCAAGGAAACAATGGCACAAGGGACCAAGGGAACAAGAAGGCAGCAGGCGGCAGGGATGGAGAAACTCTGGACGGGATTGGCGGGGGGTATCGCAGCAATCGCGCTGGCGATTCCCGCAACCGCGCAGAACACCAGTCCGGCGCCCTTGGCGGTGGTTACGACCGTCGAACCGGAGTTGGCCGCCGGCGCGGTATTCAAGGAGATCGACGACCCCAACTCAGGGTTGCGCTGGTTGCTCGTCGAGGATCCGGTGCATCCGGGCGGGCCGGGGCGACTGGTTTCGTTGCGATCCGACGAAACGAAAGCCAAACCGGGGAAGAGTGCAGCCAGGGTTGACAGAGCGAACCCGGTGATTCACGCCGGCGAGGCGGTGCAGGTAGAGGAGCACACGGCGGTGGTGGACGCGAGTTTGCAGGCGGTGGCGCTCGGTTCGGCTGAACCTGGTTGCATCCTTCGGGTGCGGCTGCGGATTGGCGGGCGGGTGGTGAAGGCACGCGCGCTCGGGGTCGGCCGTGCGGTGCTGGAGCCCGCGGGAGACAGGCCATGACCATGGTGGGGAGACGCGCGGTGGGAGCGACGCTGATGCTGCTGTTCGCGTCCCTGTTTGTCTGCGGTGCGGGGAAAAAAACGAAAACTCCGGAGACGGCCAAGGGCACGCCTCCCGAGGCTTCGCTGCGCGCCTACATCGAGAAGGTGCGGGCGCAGCAGGCGGCAGAGGTGCGCACGCCGGGCTCGATTTGGAGTCCCAATGGGCAACTGGTGCGTCTGGGCACGGATGTGAAGGCGTTTCGCGTGCACGACGTGGTGCAGGTTGTGGTGAGTGAGAGCCTGGCGGCCTCGACCGACGGACAGGTGAAGAACGCGCGCGCCTCGAACGCGAGCTCGGGTCTGACGTCGCTGTTCGGGGCGTTGAAAGCGAGTAATGCGCTGCAGAACCTGGTGAATCAGACCTCGGCATCGGGATTGACCGCGCAGGGGCAGAGCACGACCAGCTCCAGCCTGGAGACGGCATTCGGCGCCGAAGTCGTGGACGTGCTTCCCAACGGGATGCTGGTGGTGCAGGCCACGCGGCAGTTGACGTTCTCCCAGCAGACGCAGTTGATCCGGCTGCGCGGCCTGGTTCGGCCGGAAGATGTGAGCGCGCAGAACCAGGTGATGTCGAACGCCATGACCGACCTGGAGCTGGAGGTGACGGGCAAGGGAATCGTGAACGATTCCACCTACCGGCAGAATCCGCTGGTGCGGTGGCTGGAGCGGGCGCTCGTGTTCTAAGAGCAGGGAACCAGGGAACCAGGGAACAAGGGACCGGGCAGGAGTTAAAGGCTGACCGGTAAGAGCTAAAAGTGCTGCAATTCGGAGCGGGGCGGGGATGCGGCTGGCGCGGATAAGCGGTATAGCAACGGTAATGGCGGCAATGCTGGTTTCCGCGGCGCCGGGCCAGAACGGGCCGGCCGAGAAGGCGCGGATAAAGGATGTCGCCTCCATCGGGGGCATTCGCGACAACCAGCTGGTGGGATACGGGCTGGTGGTCGGACTACGCGGAACCGGTGACAGCCAGCAGACGATTTTCCCTTATCAAACGCTGGTTTCTGCGCTGGAGCGGATGGGTATCACGGTGCCGCAATCGGGCGCCATCAGCGCGGCCAACATGCAGGTGAAGAACATGGCGGCGGTGTTCGTGGTGGCCACTATGCCGCCCTTCAGCCAACCCGGGTACAAGTTGGATATCACGGTCTCGTCGGCGGGCGATGCGCGGTCGCTCGAGGGAGGGATCCTTTTGATGACGCCGCTCTACGGGCCCGACGGCCAGATTTACGCCCAGGCGCAGGGGGGGCTGGTGCTGGGAGGATACTCGGTGACGGCGGCGGGCAACACCCAACGGGTGAATCACCCCACCACCGCGAGAATCCCCAACGGTGCTCTGGTGGAACGGGCGGTGCCATTCGACCTGAAGCAGCTGCAGACGATCAGCGTGGTGCTGGACGATGCGGACTTCCACACCGCGGAGAGAATGGCCGCGGCCATCGACCAGACGCTCGGGGCCGCGCGGGCGCACGCCGTAGACAGCCGCCGGGTGGAGATCGCGCCGGTTGAGGGTGAAGACCGCGCCGCATTGCTGGACAAGATCGAAGGTACCGAAATCGAAGTGTGGCCGAGAGCGCGGGTGGTGGTGAATGAGCGCACGGGAACAGTGGTGATTGGCGGAACCGTACGGCTGCAGCCGGTTTCGATCCTTCACGGAGGGCTTTCCGTGAATGTGATTTCGGTGCCGCTGGTGTCTCAACCCAATCCACTGTCCGGCGGGACCACCCAGGTGGTGCAACAGACAACAGTGGAGACACAGGATAAACCGGTCAACCGCATCGACCTGAAAGAAGGCGCTACGGTTGAGGATCTGGTACGGGAATTGCAACGAACAGGGGCAACGGCACGCGACGTAATCAGCGTGCTGCAGGCCATGAAGGAAGCCGGGGCTCTCGAAGCGGACCTTGAGGTGTTGTAAGGGCAGGGAGCTGGGAGCGGGAAACGGGGAGCAGGGAGCAGAGAACGGGGTCACGGAGATGACATGGAGATGCAAGCAGCCGCAATGAGTGCGAAGACAACGGTGGCGGATCAAAGCACGGCGCTGCCCTCGCCACGCCTGATTTCCGCGGCGCACGAGTTCGAAGGACAGATGCTGAAGGAGTTACTGAAGCCGATGACGGCATCCGATGGGCTGGGCGGATCGGACCAGGGCTCGCAAGTTCTGAGCGAGTTCAGCTCCGAAGCGCTGGGGAAGGCGCTGAGCGAGCAGGGCGGGTTCGGAATTGCGAAGCAGATCATTGCCCAGCTCTCCCGTTCCGGTAACCGGTCCGATACGGAATCGGTAACCACAAATGGACACCTTAATACCAGCATGAGCCGCCTTAAATGACTAAGGTGATTGGAGACAGCGCCGATAAAAACGGCGAGGAGCAGTTTGATGGATATTCGCAGCGGGTTGGATGGATTGAAATCGCTTTTGGGGGTTACACCGGCTACGCAGTCCGGCGCGCAACCTGTACGCAGCGGCAGCACGGCAAAGGAGACGAATGCCGAAACGTCCGACCGGGCCACCCTAAGCAGCGCGGGCAGCGGAGTGGCGCAGTCTGCCGCCGACAGCGGCGTGCGCATGGACAAAGTAGCGTCGATCCAGGCTGCGCTGGCGGCGGGGACGTATAGCGTTCCGGCCTCCGCGGTGGCGTCGCGGATGGTCGATGCGATGATCGCGGCGGGCCAGTAATTCCGTCTGCCGGAAACCAGGATTTCTGAGAATCGAATCATGCAGGCATTCACCCGAATCCGGGTCGCACCGGAGCTGAAGCAAATCATCGCGGAAGCATCGCGGGCGCTGGCATGTCTTGATGCGGACCGGCTGGAGGAACTTGCCGGCTGCTGCCAGGCGCTGAACCGCGATCTGCCGCCGGGGAAGGATCTTGAGCGGCAGGCGGCGGAAGCGCGAACCGATATGGCCATCTTTGGGCATGTCCTCGAAGCGACGCGCGCCAACCTAAATGTGATGCGGCGGTTGCGCGACCTGCGCCAGAGTACGGCGGAATATGGAGAGCCCAAGGGAGCGCGCGGCTGGAACGGAGGCGTCGATGGGAACCATTAGCTCCGCCTTCAGCATCATTTCCGGCGCTCTCGACGCCGATCAGAGCGGGTTGAGCATCGTTGCCGGCAATGTAGCCAACGCCAACACGCCCGGTTACACCGAGGAGCAGCCCAACTGGGCGGAGAACACGCCGGTCACCATCAACGGAATCTCCTACGGAACCGGTGTGACGGAGACGGGCGCAACATCCGTGCGGGACCGGGTGCTGGAACAGCGGCTCGATCAGCAGCAGCAACTGGCTTCGGCTTCGACTACGAGGCTGGCTGCGCTGGATACACTTCAGACTCTGTTCACGCCGGACTCGGGATCGTCCAGCTCGACGGCCGGCGACATCGGCAGCGACATCACCAGTTTTTTCGATTCCTTTTCTTCCCTTGAGGCCAATCCGAGTAACGATGCGTTGCGGCAGCAGGTGCTTTCCTCGGCCGCCACCCTGGCCGGCGACATCTCCAACGCGGCATCCAGCCTGAACCAGCAGCGTTCGGCACTGGATCAGGAGGCCACCGGCGTGGCCACGCAGGTGAATGCGCTTACCACTTCGATTGCGCAATTGAACAAGCAGATCCAGTCCACCTCGCCCGATGCGGACGCTGGCACGCTGGAGGATCAGCGGCAGGAAGATTTGAGTCAGCTTTCGCAGTTGATTGGCATCAACCAGATCACAACCGAGAACAACGGGCTGACCATCAACACAACTGCGGGGCAGACGCTGGTTTCGGAAGGGACGAGCACGGCGCTCGCTGCCGGCACGGTGAACGGCGTCACCGACTTTTTTGTCGGCGGAACCGATGTGACTTCGCAACTCGCGAGTGGGGGCGGATCGCTCGGCGGCTATCTTACGGCGCGCGACCACGACATTCCCACGGCGCTCAACGCGCTCGATCAGCTGGCCTATGGCATTTCCACCCAAGTCAATCAGCAGAACTCCGCCGGCTCAGACTTCAAAGGCAGCCCGGGAGGAAACATCTTCTACCAGCCTACCCAGACCACGGGCAGCGCTTTAGAAATGGGCGTCGTGATGACCGATCCCAGCGGCATTGCGGCGGCAGCATCGGGAGCGGGCGCGAACGACGACTCCAATGCGATTGCCCTGTCGAATCTGGGCAACCAGGCAACCATCCGTTCGGCTACTACGCAATTCAGCGTGACCCAGAATCTCAATTCCAGCGACGCGTCCGCTACCGGAAGCATTGAGCTCTACGATTCCCTGGGAAATTCCTACACGGCAACAATCGCTTATACCAACCAAGGCGGCAACAACTGGGGCTATTCCATCTCTCTGCCGGAGACGCTGAATGCGAACACCTCCGTTTCCGGCCAGGTCAGCTACACGTTCGGCAGCGGGGAGACCGTCGATCCATCGACTAATTTGACGATCACCGGCACTACGGCTTTGGGGGCTACGGCCATCATTACGGCACCCGCAGTGACCGCTGGCGAGCTGCTGGGCAGCGCGGGACCGCCGGCTACCGGCTACGTTGGGGCGCTCGAGACCGCACTTTCCGCGGCGGGGATCACCAGCGTCAACGTCAACACCAACAATGGTGTTTTGACCATCTCCGGCGCTACCTCCACAAATGGCAGTGTGATCGCCGACGCGGCAGCAACCAACGCCACTGGAAGTCTCCAGTTCAACGCGAGTGGCGGTCTGGTCGGCCCGGGAGCAGACATCGGCGGAATTACCTTTTCCGGACTTAGCGACGGCGCCGCCCCGCTGAGCCTTACCTGGAATCTCTACGGAAGCAACGGCGCCGCGTACATTGCCCAGTCCGCTTCCGCCTCTGCGCAGACCGCCCAGAGCCAGAACGGTTACGCCACCGCCGACTCACCGGAGGAGTTCTTCTCGAACTTCGTTTCGACGCTTGGCTCCACGGTGAGCCAGGTGCAAACGGAAAACACGGCCCAGAATGCATCCGTGTCGCAGTTGCAGACGCAGAACAACGCGCTCTCTGAGGTTAACCTGAACGACGAAGCCTCGGCCATGACCACTCTCGAGCGCAGCTACCAGGCCGCTTCGCAAGTGTTCTCAATGCTCAATACCATCCTGGCATCGGCGCTCAACCTGGGCGAACAGTCGACAGTGTCATAAACCTTCATGCGGAGAAGAAACGGAGACGGCCATGCGAGTCGATCCCAGCTACACCAGCAATCTTGTGGGCGCGCTCGATCAGGCGCAGTCGAACTCGCAGCAGCTTTCCTCCGAGCTGTCGAGCGGCGTGAGCGTCACTTCTCTCGGTTCGAATCCGGTGGCCGCAGGGGAGAACGTGCTTCTGCTCAACCAGATTCAGCAGGACGATTCCTTCACCCAGTCGTCCAGCCTGGTGACGGGGCAGTTGCAGGTGGCGGATTCGGCGCTGGGGCAAGTGGTAACGCAACTCACTCAGGCTATATCGCTAGCCACCAGTGCTAACAACGGCACCATGAACGCGAGCGATGAACGATCGATTGCCAGCCAGCTTTCGGGCATTCAGGCGGAAGTACTTTCTCTGGCCAACTCGAATTACCAGGGGCAATACATTTTTGCCGGAGCCAGCAATGCCAGCACGCCCTTCACGCTTTCAACGGCCACCTCGCCGGCCACGGTGACCTATTACGGCGACCAGGATGTGAACTACCTGGAGACGCCCAACGGCCAGAGTATCCAATTGAATGTTCCGGGGGATCAGATTTTCTCCGCCGCGGGTGCGAATAACGTCTTTGCCGCGCTCAATAACCTGATTGCCGACTACTCGGCAGGTACGGTCAA
The DNA here is from genome assembly GCA_963771195.1 of uncultured Acidobacteriota bacterium. Lineage (GTDB taxonomy): Bacteria > Acidobacteriota > Terriglobia > Terriglobales > Acidobacteriaceae > Telmatobacter. Next base: position 235,851 of record CAVYSS010000008.1, on the reverse strand, counting down.
CACCGGACAAGCGGTGAACGATACGACTGCCCTTGGGACTGCCTTGAACTATGTTTCCCAGCAGCGAGTCACGATCGACAATTCCATGACCCAGCTAACCGCCGCCTCCAACGCGGTAAGCAGCGAACAGACGCAGTTGACTGCGGCGCAGACCAACCTGATGCAGGCCGATTTGGCCCAGGTCTCCACGCAATTGTCGCTCTCTGAGACTCAGCAGACCGCACTTGAAGATGTGATCGCGCAAATCGGATCCGACAGCCTGTTCAACAAGCTTCCCATCGGCGGATGATCGCCATTTCAGCACCAGAGTTCTATTTCCCCATGCTGCCGGTCTCGGTATACTGGAGCCACAGGACTTATTTGTGTTGGAACCGGTCCGCTTTGTCTGGAACGCGACGCGTGGGTCGCGGCTTATGCCGTGGCGCAGCAAGTATTTGCGGTGGCGGGTGGAAACTTACTCCGGGCAATGGGCCGGAGACTTGTCTATCCGCGAAGTGCTTGGGTTCTTCTGGAATTCGCGCTGGGAGTTGCTGAGCTTCCTCCGGTGGACCGGGCAAGTTCAACGGGAGGCGCGGCGCAGGTCCTGAGCTTCCGGCGTTGTCTGGGCGGGATGGGGAAGGGCTGGTAACCCAATGGGAAAGCTGATTTGGACGCGGCGGGATTGGATCAAGGCCTCGCTTGCAGCCGGAGCGGCGGGGGCTATGCCGCGCTGGGCAAGCGCATTCGACAAAACGGGCTCTCGCCTGAACTTCACCGGCACTGACTCGCTGCGCTCTCACGCCGAAGCACGCGGGTTGCTGTTTGGCTGCGCCGTGGATCCCTCATTACTGGACATGGACGGCATCGCCGCCGGGAAAAGCACCGACCCTTACACGACGTTGATTGCCAGCCAGGCAAACATTGTGGTGGCGGAGAACTCCATGAAGTGGGGTCCGCTGCGTCCCACTCCCGATACCTACGACTTTACCCAGGCCGATCGCCTGGTGCGCTTTGCCGCGCTCGCCGGACAGCGCGTTCGCGGCCACAATCTCTGCTGGCATGAGCAGTTGCCCTCGTGGTTCAAAACCACAGCGACAAGCGACAATGCACGCAAACTGCTCACCGATCATATTCAGACAGTCGCCGGCCGTTACCGCGGGAAGATCCATAGCTGGGACGTGGTGAACGAAGCGGTCGAACTCAAGGACGGGCGTGCCGACGGATTGCGCAATTCGCCATGGCTGGGCCTCATCGGGCCTGAGTACATCGAGCTGGCCTTCAAGACCGCGGCCGAGGTGGATCCTGCAGCCAAACTTACCTATAACGATTACGGTATCGAGCTCGATACCGACGACAACGCCATGAAGCGCGGCCAGGTGCTGATGCTGGTGCGCCGGCTGAAGGCACGCAATATTCCCATCCATGCCGTGGGGGTGCAGAGTCACCTTCAGGCCGCGGGACCGCAGCCCGGAGAGGGTCTGCGGATTTTCATCCGCGAGATGAAAGCATTAGGACTCGAAGTCTACGTGACCGAAATGGATGTGAACACGCGCGGCGTGGATGGTGAGCCCGATGTGCAGGACCAGGCCGTCGCGCAGGTTTATGGCAGCTACCTGTGCCTGGTGCTTGAGGAACCGAATGCTTCGGTGGCGCTGACCTGGGGCATCACCGATGCGCATACGTGGTTGAATGCGAGCCACGGGGATTGGGCAAAGCGCTCAGACGGCGCCGAGCAGAGGCCATTGCCGTTCGACGCCGACCTTCAACCCACGCCCGCTTTCCAGGCGGCGCGGCAGGCACTCGATGCGGCGCGCCCGCTGGCGCAGGCAACGGATAAGCCGAACCAACTGGACCCCGCGCTCCTGTACCAGCCGTTTCGCGTGCCGGGCAGTCCCAGCGGACAAAAGCTTTCCCCGGCGCCCGTTTCTCCGGCAGGAGACTCGCTTACACCCAGACAGCAGTAGGGAATCATTCTCCTCTTAGCCCTGCCATTGGATCGGTGGATGCGGCGCGCAGCGCCGGAAGCGCCGAGGCCGCCAGCGCCAGCGCCAGCACGCCGATCGCGGCTGCCGTCAGCACCATCGGATCGAACGGGCTCACGCCGAAAAGGAGTGTACGAAGCAGGCTGGATACCGCTGCGGCTCCGCCCAATCCGATCACGCAACCGATCAACCCCAGCTTGACGCCGGATCGGAGCACAAGCTTGATAATGGAGCCGCGTTGCGAGCCCAGCGCCATTCGAATCGCCATCTCCTGCACCCGCGAAGCCACGCTGAACGCGATCACGCTGTAAATGCCCAGCACCGCCAACAGGACCGCTGCGGCGGCAAATCCGCCGATGAGCACGGTGTTGAACCGCCGCGGCGCCTCGCTGGATGAGACGGCCTGCTCCATGGTCTGCACCTGCGTTAACGGCAACAGCGGATCAAGGGCCCGCACCACCGCGCGAAGCGAATTCTCCATCTGTTCCGGCGGTAGCGCGGAGCGAAGAACGATATATCCTCCGTTGCCGTCCACGTCTGTCGGCGAGACCAGGGATCCTCCATCGTCCAGCCCCTGCAGTTCCGGTTCGTAGTACTGCTCGATCGATGGCTGATCCGGAGATTTCAGCTTCACGTCCGCCACCTCGCCGACCACTGTCATCCACGGCGTCTGCAGTTCCGGCGAGCCGATTCGGAGCCGCTTACCGATGGGATCCTGTCCCGGCCAGTAGCGCTGAGCAAATTTGTGATTCACAATGACCACCAGTTGCGATCCATGCCGGTCGTCCGGGGTGAAAAACCTGCCCTTCAGCAGTGGAATTCCCAGTGCCTGAAATGCATTTCCCAAAACCTCCGATTCCGATGCCAGGTTCATGTCCCCGCCTGCCGGGGCGTTGTATCCGTCCACCACAAACGTCGCATTTCTACTCACTCCGTTGGCAGGCAGTAGATCGATAATGCCCGCCGCCGTCACCCCGGGAAGTGCATTCAGCCGCCGCAGCAGCTCCTGGTTGAACTCGTCAATCCGGTCCTGTTTCGCGTATTGTTGCTGCGGCAACCCGTAGTTTGCGGTGGTTACGTGTTCGGGTTGAAAGCCAAGGTTCACATCTCGCATTTTATTAAAGCTACGCAGCAGCAGGCCTGAGGCCGTCAGTAGCACCAGCGCAATGGCGATCTCTGCAACAACGAGTGCCGATCGCAGCCGCGCAGTACCTCCGCCCTCCGAGCCCGAGCGCCCGCCCTCTTTCAGATTCGCATTTACATCGGTTCGCAATGCGGCAAATGCCGGCGCCAGCCCGCACAACAAACCGGTAAGGATTCCCAAAGCCAGCGCAAAACCCACCACGGACCAGTTCAGCCCGATCTCGTCTACGCGCGCCAGCGTTTCCGGCAACACGCTCATGACGGCCTCCAGCCCGATCGCCGCCAGAATCAGCCCCAGTATGCCGCCGTTCACGCTCAGCACCAGGCTCTCCATGATGGCCTGCCGCAACAGTTCCGCCGCCCGGGCGCCCAGGGCCAGCCGCACGGCCATCTCTCGTTGCCTCCGGATGGCGCGGACCAGCATGAGTCCGGCCAGGTTGACGCATGCAATCAGGAGCACCACCACCACCGCCAGAAACAGTATCCGAAGCATCGGCCGCGTTTGCCCTACTGTGTCCTCCTGGAGCGGCCTCACCTGGGCCGTGATACGGATGCTGGCAATCATTGCCGGGTAGCCGCGCATTATCTCCTGCGCCACCACCTCGGCATCGGCCTGCGCCTGCTGCGGACTCCAGCCAGGCCTCAGGCGGCCCACCATGCTATAGCTCCAGTTCGCTGCAGCCGCGGGCGCCAGTTCCTCCGGCCGATAGCTCATCGGCACCCACATTTCCACACGGTTCAATTGGCCTGTCACCAGCGGGAATTCGAACCCCTTCGGCATCACCCCGACGACGATGTACGGCTTGCGGTCCAGAAGAATCTTGGTGCCCACCACCTTGAAGTCGCGATGGAATCGCTCCACCCAGCTCCCGTAGCTCAAAACGGCAAGTAGCTGGTTATGATCCACCTCGTCCTGATTGAATATGCGCCCAAGCTCCGGTTGCACCCCGAGCACCTGAAATACCCCCGCGGTCAATCGTGCAGCATTCACCTGCGCCGGCTCGCCGTTGCCGGACAATTCGTATTGCGCGAATTGGTACCCGCCCAGCGCGCTGAATCCGTGCGTCTCGCGCGTGTAGGCCTTGATGTCCGGCACCGTAACGCTCAAAAAGTCGACCTTGGTGCCCTCCAGATGATCCCCAACCACCATCAGCCTTTCCGAATCCGGGAAGGGAAGAGGCCGCAGCAGAACCGCCTCCACAACCGAGAAAATTGCCGTGGTGGCGCCGATGCCGAAGGCCAGCATCAGCACCGCTGTTAGGGAGAAGCCGGGTGCCTTTCCAAGCTGGCGGATCGCAAACTTCAGGTCGGAGACGATTTTCTCCATCTGGAGCCCTCGTTGTGAAAATTAGTCTAATGACCTTTTAGCACGCAGACCAACATAGACTTAGCAAGCTCGATCTTTAGTTACCGAATCCAGCACCCCCCTTGAAGCCAAGGCGGAAATCGCCGCGACGCCGTTATGATCAAGATGTGTTCTCAGGCTGGCTGAAAATCTCCTCCATGTTCCTGTTGGTCTCCTCAGGCGCAGTCGCCGCAGCCGGCTTCGCCCAACAGCCCGCCTCCGCGCCGTCGCAGCCTGCGCAATCCTCACCGTCTCCGGGCTCCCGGCAGCCTCCCGCGCAGCAGCAGATTCCTCCACCGGAGCCGCCCCAGCCCATGCCCGGCTCGCCGAACCAACCCACTCTTCGCGTCACAACCCGCGAAGTCCTCGTCCCAACCTTGGTTGAAAAGCACGATGGCAGAATTCTATACGGCCTCAAGTCCGGCGATTTCGTGCTGGAAGACAACGGCATTCCGCAGAAGGTCCGGGTCCAGGAAGAGTTGGATTCCGCTCCCGTCTCGCTTGTGGTTGCTGTGGAACAAGGCGGCGCCAGCGCGCTCGAGTTTGACAAGTTCACCAAGCTCGGCCCCCTGCTTGATCTCTTCCTCTCCGATCCGCGCAGCGAGGCCGCACTGGTTGAATTTGATTCCATGCCCCACCTCACCCACGATTTCACCCGCTCGGAAGATGAGCTGACCAGCGACCTCCACCAGCTTCAACCGGGCGATGGCGGCGACGCCATCCTCGATACCGTAAGCTACGCCGTTGACCTGCTGGAAACCCAGCCCAAGGAGTACCGTCGCGTCCTTCTGCTTATCAGCCAGGCCCGCGACCACGGCACCAAACATACGAAGATCGAGCACCTCATCAAGAAGATCGGCGAGTCCGACATCCTTGTCCTTACCGTCGAGTTCTCTCCCATCATGGCGGAGTTCACTCACGACCTCAAGGACAACGGCGACAACCGCACCTTGAACCCGATCTCGGCGCTGGTCGCCCTCATTCAGGCGTTCCGCAAAAACATTACCAAGGAGATCGCCCTGATGAGCGGCGGCGAATACACTACCTTCATCACCGACAAAAAATTCGAGCAGCGCGTCCTGACCGCGGCCCGCGATGCCCGCAATCGCTACCTGCTCACCTTCAGTCCCTCAGATCCCACGCCCGGCCTGCACACCATCCGGGTGCACCTGGCCCAGGATTACAACGCCCGCATCGTCGCCCGCGCCAACTACTGGATCGGCGAAGAGGAGCCCGACGGCGCAGCGCAATAAAATCCCTCCGGAGATCCATTTGGACCGCTCTCCACCACAACCCATCGGCCCGCGAAAGTTCCCCCTTGCGCCCGTTCATGTTAATCTCAATTCAGACACTTGAGAGTGGACTTGAGAAAGCAAGAGGAGCAACACACGCCGTGCTGGCGACCGAAAAAAAAACTGACCTGATTCAACGCTTCCGCACCCACGATTCGGACACCGGTTCCCCCGAGGTCCAGATCGCGATTCTGAGTACGCGGATTGGCGAGTTGACCGAGCATTTCAAGACCCACAAGAAAGATCACGCCTCCCGGCGTGGCCTGCTTATGCTCGTCAGCAAACGCCGCCGCCTGCTGGATTACCTCAAGACGCATGATGCCGATCGCTACCGCGATGTCATCGGCAAATTAGGAATCCGCAAGTAATCGTTCACTCGGAAAGCTCATCTTTGAATCGGAAGCGCCCAGACCGAAGGTTGGTCAAGGCCCCTGTCGTATATGGTACCGGGGGCCATGGTGCATCTGGCGAACCCCGTTGGCAGCCAGGGCCCGCGCCAGACTGTGGCCTGTCCGCACCTTCCCCGGCAGCGGCGACCGAGCCGCCGGCGCTTTCCGCGCCGCGGAGGCCCGTACCGCATTGGCCGCATCCGGCAGCGTCTGCCGCGCCGGCAGCACCTGCCGCGTCGGCAGCCTACGGAGCACCGCCGCACCCAAGTTTCCCAAGCGAAAAACAGAAAAGAGGACACTATGTCTACCAAGCATGAAGTCGCCATTGAGTTGGCTGGCGGCAAGCGCCTGACCATTGAAACAGGGCGCATGGCCAAGCAGGCCTCGGGCGCTGCCCTGATCACCCTGGGCGAAACCGTCGTCCTGGCCACCGCCGTTGCATCGCCCGACCCGCGCGAGGGCATCGACTTCTTCCCCCTCACTGTCGACTACCGCGAGTACACCTACGCCGGCGGCCGCATCCCCGGCGGCTTCATCAAGCGCGAAGGCCGTCCCAGCGAAAAGGAAATCCTCACCTCGCGCCAGATCGACCGTCCCATCCGCCCGCTCTTCCCCGACGGCTTCCGCAACGAGACCCAGGTCATCGCCCTGGTCTTCTCCGCCGACAAGGAAAACGACCCCGACGTGGTTGCCATCAACGCCGCTGCCACCGCGCTCGCGCTGTCTGACGTTCCTTTCAGCGCCACCATCGGCGCCGTGCGCGTAGGCCGCGTGAACGGCGAGTTCGTCATCAACCCCACCTATGCTGAGCGCCAGGAAACCACGCTCAACATCATGGTCGTCGGCCATAAGGACGGCATCGTCATGATCGAGGCCGGCGCCAAGCAGGAGACCGAAGACGTTATCATCAGCGCCATCGAGTTCGCGCACGTCGAGATCAAGAAGATCGTCGCCGCCATCGAGGAACTCGTTTCGAAGGCCGGCAAGCCCAAGCGTGCGTTTACCGCGCCCGAGCACGACGAGGCCTACTACAACGACCTCAATGCGAAGATCGGCGATCGGCTCAAGGACGCGCTCGATACCAAGACCCACGGCAAAACCGAAAGCTACGCGCTCCTCAAGCAGATCAAGGATGAGCTGGCTGCCGGTCTTCCCGCCGACGACCCCGCCGCAAAAAAGAAGCTCGCCACCTATTACGAGCTTCTCCGCGAGCGCACTTTCCGCGAGCAGGTGACCAAGGAGCACATCCGCCCTGACCGCCGCGCCTTCGACGAGATTCGTCCCATCACCATCGAGACCGGCGTCCTGCCTCGTACTCACGGCTCGGCTCTGTTTACCCGCGGCGAAACTCAGGCCCTGGTTACGGCCACCCTGGGCACCATGGACGACGCCCAGCGCATGGAAAGCTATGAGGGCGAGAAAAAGAAGCCCTTCATGCTTCACTATAACTTTCCGCCGTTCAGCGTTGGTGAAACAGGACGTATGACCGGCGTGGGCCGCCGCGAAGTGGGCCACGGCGCTCTCGCCGAGCGCGCGATCTCCGCCGTTCTGCCTTCGTTCGAGGAGTCTCTTTACTCCATCCGCATCGTCTCTGACATTCTGGAGTCCAACGGTTCCTCGTCCATGGCCACCGTCTGCGGCGCTTCCCTCGCCCTCTTTGACGCCGGCGTCGCCATCAAGAGCGCCGTCGCCGGAATCGCCATGGGCCTGGTCAAGGAGGGCGAAGATTACGCCATCCTCACTGATATCGCCGGCGCCGAAGACCACTACGGCGACATGGATTTCAAGGTGGCTGGAACCCGCGACGGCATCACTGCCCTCCAGATGGACATCAAGATCGGCGGCCTTTCCCGCCAGATCCTCGAGCAGGCCATGGATCAGGCCCGTCGCGGCCGTTTCTTCCTGCTGGACAAGATGGAGGCCGTACTCGCCCAGCCGCGCAGCGAGCGTTCCAAGTACGCTCCGCGCATTGAGACCGTGATGATTCCCACCGACAAGATTCGCGACCTCATCGGCAAGGGTGGCGCCACCATCCGCGGCATCGTGGAGCAGACCGGCGCCAAGATCGACGTCGACGATACCGGCCGCGTCTCTGTGGCTTCGGCGGATGCCGAAGGGCTCAAGAAGGCTCTGGCCATGATCAGCGACATCACCGCCGTGCCCGAACTCGGCAAGGTCTATCTGGGCAAAGTTGTTCGCCTGGCGGAATTCGGCGCTTTCGTTGAGCTCTTCCCCGGCACCGACGGCCTCCTGCACATCTCTGAGATCGCCGAGCATCGCGTGAAGGAAGTGAAGGACGAGCTGCGCGAAGGCGACCAGGTCATGGTCAAGGTGCTCGCCATCGAGGGCAACCGCATCAAGCTCAGCCGTAAGGCTCTCATCCGTGAGCAGAAGGCCAAGCTGGCGCAGCAGCAGGAATCCGCGCCGGCCGCTGAAGGGGAGGAAGAGACGCCATCGCAGCCGCCGCCGCGTGCGCCTCAGCCGCAGGCTCCTCGCCCTCCGCGCCATGAGTTTGACGAGCGTCAGCCGCAATCCAACCAGAGCACCATCCTTATCGAGGGCGGCGACGACTTCGAGGAAGGGACCGAGGAATTCGACGAAGAGAACGAGCCCAACTTCAACCGCGCTGACGGTGCCCCCGTTGCGGCCGCGCCCAGCGGCGGAGACCGTCCCCAGGGTGGAGGCGTAAACAACAATCGCCGGCGTCGCCGTCGTCGTCCCGGTGGCGGCGGTGGACGCGGCCCCGGCGGCGGCCAGGGCTGATTCCGAACGCATCGGATCCCAAAATGCTGAAGGCCCGGAAATCGCTTCCGGGCCTTCTGTTTTCTCTCGTGTCCCGTCTCCGAAGTTCGCAACAAAAATGCCGCCGTCATCCTGAGCGAAGTAAATAGAGTGATTATGCCGAGAATACCGGCACGGTCTTGCGGAGAACCCACGTTGTCATTGAGCGAAGATTTTGAACGACCGTAGTCTTGAGCGGGTCAGCCAGTTCGCCACCTAGTCTTTGGGTGTGTGAGACGAGCAACTCTTCATCCACGAGGTACCGTTCTGAACCGTCCGGGGACTTGTAGCGTCGCCCCTGAATATGTTCCACATGGCGTTCCATGCCGATCAAGGATCCCAGGCGGCAAAAAAGCAGCCCTCCTGGCTTCAGGACCCGCCACAAACCGTGCAACATGGACTCGAAGTGCGCATCGTCCCGAGCAAAGTGGAGAACGGTGTTGCAGACAACGACATCGGCGCAGGCATCGTCAAAAGACATATCTTCGACCGCCTCAATTCGGAAATTCGACGCCGGAAGCGGTGATGGGGCCAGCGTGCGGGCCAAATTGCGCACGCATTCCACCTCCCGGGCGTCCGTGTCCGCAGCAAAAACTACGTACCCCTCCCGAAGCAGGTAGACAAGATTCCGGCCGGAACCGCATCCGGCGTCCAGAATCGTCATCCCGTGGGAGATGCGATTTTTCAGAAGCTGATCGAAAAGATAAATGTCGATTTGGCCGAATTGTTCCTGGAGCGGGGACATGGAAATTCTCACCAGAATAGCATGGGGAAGTTTTTCGACTTCCAGTTGTTCAGCCTCCGGTTCGTCACGCTACGAGCACGAGCCAGCCCCTTCACCGATCGTCCATTTTCTGTTGACTTCACCCCTATTGATCCACTGCTCGGCGCGCTTCGTCAGGATCATTCCGCAAGCAGTCCTTTGTTGGATTTCCTAATGCTTAACCGTCTGCGTCTTCCTACGGTCGGACCGGTCTGTTGCCCAAGGGGATAAATTTCTTGGATTGCTGGCGTATCACCACCTGTGCGGAAGTCTCGGTTGCAGTCGTCCGTGCCCACTGTCCGGGTGGCCGGGCGTAACACAGAATTAGCACAAAAACCCCAGAGCCCAGTGAATGCGCCTGATTTGGCAATGGTTCTTGATTGGTTTTTAAGTCAGGGCACGAATTTTGTCGTGCCGCAAAAGACCAATACAACCACGGGCTTTAGCCCCTGAGGGACGTTCCTTCAGGATTCGCGATCATTTATGGAACCAGTTTTCTACGACACCGGCACGTTGCGGGCTTGTGATGCCGATTGCGCCGCGCGCGCCGGCCGCTCCGGTTCCAATATCACCACAGGTGGTGTAGCGTTGCGCTTGTAATCGTACATCCGCAAGTCAGCCTTGATGAACAGTTGTTCCAGGTCTTCGGCATCATCCGGGAAAACCGCCACTCCCATGCTCGCGTCAACCTTCACCAGCCGATCCTTCAGCCGCAAGGGTTCCTTCAGCAGCTCAATCAGCGAGTTCCCCACGTGCTTGGCTTCGGTCATGCTCGTCGGACCTTCCAGGATCACCGCAAATTCGTCGCCGCCCGTCCTCGCTACCGTGTCAGATCGCCGTATACGCCCCTCGAACAGGTGCGCCACGGCCTGCAGTAACAAGTCCCCGAAATGATGCCCTTGCGTATCGTTCACCTGCTTGAACCGGTCCAGGTCCAGCACCAGCAATGCCGCCCTCGTGCCCGTCCGTCGCGCCCGCTCCAGCGCCAGGGTCAGCCGGTCCTGGAACAGCCGGCGATTGGGCAGGCCGGTCAACGCGTCATGCAGCGCCAGGTGCTTGTTGTGCGCAATCTGGTCCTCTAGCAGGATCAGGATCATTCCCACCGCGACTACGTACTTGGGCAGGTTCCAGACCTCGTTCTCCAGGTGCAGGTTGGGCAACCACGCCTGGGTGATGGGCCCCACAGTAAACACGTTGGCCCACAGGAAGAACCCGCTGATGGTAGTGAATGCGCCCGCCGAAGCCCTCCTGTACATGTACCAGAAGTGGATTGTGGCTCCGATGTAAACCGTAAACAGGATTCCGTTCAGAGCCATGTTGCCGCCGTCATTGCGTCCTTCGGCATACAGCAGGAACGCCGCCAGCCCGCAATGTAGCGCCACCACCAGCCAACGCAGAGGATGAAAGAACGATCTGACACTCAGCAACGTGACCGCAATCGGGCCTGCTGCAAATGTTAGAGCCGCCGTGCGCAGCAGCCATTGCGGCGAATTGAAACTCAGCGCCGTCGCGTAAAAAGTGTAAGCCGCGAGCAAAACCATCAGCATCGCTCGGCTCGAATTTTCTGTGCGATAGGGAACGGCCGCGCGCATGAACAGGACACCGGCCCAAATCAGCGCCAGTAGTCCCGCTAGGGCGGAGAGGTCGCCTGCCAACCCCGGCAACGAGGCAAACATGAACGCCCCGAAGTGCGCCACAATCAACAGCCAGGCCGTGAGCCAGTGGCGCGAGACCGGAGTGTGGCTATTGCGCGCAACTGAGGCGAACGCTCCCGCAAGGAGTCCAAAGGCAATCAGATCTGGGAGCTTACTCCAATCCAACGCAGACCACCTCTTTTTGACCTTTTTGTCGCGCTTCCCCAGTCCACTGTACGACGCTTACAGACGATTATAGGAGTGCCTTAGTCGTTCTGACTCCTTCTTTAGTACCTCGGCAATGTGACGGAAGTGGTAGAGATTATCGCCCGTAATATTTCAGATGCCTTGTCCCATTTTGGTCGCCCATGTGGCTCGTTCGCCGCTACACTGACCTAAATGGCTGCCAGTCTTTACATTGTGGTCGAGGGTGAGGACCCCGAGTTCGACATCTTTGTCAATGGCCACGCCTTGGCCCGAAACGAGGATGCACTCGAACGCCTGGCCGACCGCCTGAAGGTGAAGCCGCTCCTCGAGTTTTTCTCCGCCGACGAGAACTCCATGGCCCTCCTTCTCGAACAGGGCGCCGGCGATCCGGAATGGGCCAGTCATCTTCCCCGCCCGCAATGGTTTTCCCCAGCCGATGGCCTCCTGTCCGTTTGCGCGCTGATTGATTTCCTGCTCAAAAATCAGGCCGCCTTCGGCTCCGAAACCGCCCAGGTCCTCTCCGAGTTGCGCGAATACGAGTGCGTCCTCAGAAAAACTGCCAGGCGCAACCTCCGCTGGCATCTGGCCGTAAGCTGGCGCTGAAGTTCACTTCTTCACTGCTTCACTTCTTCACTGCTTCACTTCTTCACTGCTTCACTTCTTCACTGCTTCACTTTTTCACTGCTTTTACGCAAACGCCTCTTCCGCCACTCCCGCCGGCACCTGGCTCACCCGCGCAATCTTCGCTCCCACCCCGCGCAGCTTCTGCTCAATCCGCTCATAGCCGCGGTCGATATGGTACACGCGATCCAGCACCGTCTGCCCATCCGCCACCAAAGCCGCCAGCACCAGGCTGGCAGAGGCGCGCAGGTCTGAGCACATCACGCTCGCCGCCGACAGCTTCGCTCGTCCCTGCACCGTCGCCGTTCGTCCGTCCACCTTGATCTGCGCCCCCATCCTCACCAGTTCTTGCACGTGCATGAAGCGGTTCTCAAAGATGTTTTCCTCGAAAACGCTTGCTCCCTCGGCTTGCGTGGCCAGCGCCATGTACTGCGCCTGCATATCGGTGGGGAATCCCGGATACTCCTCGGTGGAAATATCGGCCGCGCGCAACTTCCCGTGGCAGCGCACGCGCACCGCGTCGCGCCCAAGAAGGTCCACACGCACGCCTGTCTCCTGCAATTTACTGATCAGCGCGCCAAGGTGCTGGGTGTTGCAGTCGGCCACGATCAGATCGCCCCCCGTGATCGCTCCGGCAATCAGAAACGTCCCAGCTTCAATTCTGTCAGGATTGATCCGATGCGTCGCCCCGCGCAGGCTACTTACACCCTGCACTCGGATCGTCGCCGTACCCGCGCCCTCGATCTTCGCCCCCATCGCCGTCAGCAGCGCCGCCAGGTCCGTCACCTCCGGCTCCCGCGCGCAATTCTCCATCAAGGTCTCGCCTTCGGCCAGCGTGGCCGCCATCAGCAAATCCTCGGTCCCCGTCACCGTGATCTTGTCAAAGACGATATGTGCGCCCTTCATCCGTTCCGCCCGCGCCACCAGGTACCCGTGTTCCTGCTCGATCTTGGCGCCCATCTTCTCCAGGCCCTTGATGTGCAGGTCAATGGGCCGTCCACCGATCGCGCACCCTCCCGGCATGGCCACCCGTGCCACCCCAAACCGCGCCACCAGCGGCCCCAGCACCAGGCTGCTTGCCCGCATCGTCTTCACGATTTCGTACTTGGCCACCGGCTCGGGCAAACTGGCGCAATTGATCCTGGTGCGCCGCGTGGTCCCGTCGTCCCAAAGTTCCACCTCCGCACCCATCGCCGCCAGCAGCTTCCGCTCAGTATCGATGTCGCGCACCTGGGGAATGTTCTCGAGCACCACGTCCCCGGTGGTCAGAATCGCCGCAGCCATGCAGGGCAGCGCCGAGTTCTTCGCTCCCGACACGTGAATCGTGCCCATCAGCGGCCATCCGCCTGTGACCAGAAACTTATCCAATCAATTCCCTCCTAAAACATCAATTCACTCCAAAAACGATGCCGTCATCCTGAGCGCAGCGAAGGACCTGCATTTGCTCTAGCATTCGTCTTTGCTGTTGCATTTGTGTTTGCTGTTGCACTTCCTTCTGTTCTTGTCTTTGCTGTTGCACTTGCTTTTCTTTCTATCATTCCCGAAAGGAACCCGCTTTTCCCTTATCCCTTATCCCTTGTCCCTGCTCTTTCACCCCAGCAGCCCATCCACAAACGCCTCCGCGGAAAACTCCAGCAGATCCGTCATCTTTTCGCCCACGCCCACAAACCGCACCGGCAAATTCAACTCCCGCGCAATCGCCACCGCGATCCCGCCCTTCGCCGTCCCGTCCAGTTTGGTCAGCACAATCCCCGTGACGCCCGCCGACGCTGTAAACAGCCGCGCCTGCTGCAACCCATTCTGCCCTGTTGTCGCGTCCATCACCAGCAGAACTTCATGCGGCGCATCGGCAATCTGCCGCGTGGCCGTCCGCCGCATCTTGTCCAACTCATCCATCAGCCCGGTCTTGGTGTGCAGCCGCCCTGCCGTGTCCACGTAGAGGTCGGCAATCCCCCGCGCCCTGGCTGCGCTCATCGCGTCAAACAGCACTGCCGCCGGATCGCCGCCCTGCCGCGTCTTGATCATCTCCACGCCCGACCGCGAGGCCCACACCTCAAGCTGCTCAATCGCCGCCGCGCGGAACGTGTCCGCCGCGCACAGCATCGCTGTCCGTCCCTGCCCGCGCGACCACGCCGCCAGCTTCCCGCTCGTCGTCGTCTTGCCCGTCCCGTTCACGCCCACCAGGAACGTCACCTTGGGTGGCTCGGCTGGGAAGGGAACCGGACGTTGCGGCGCTTCCAGAATCGCCTTGATCTGCTCCTTCAGCAGCTCCCGCAACTCTGCGCCGCCCTCAATCGCCTGCCGTTTCGCCCGCTCCCGCAGCGCATCAATAATCTCCGTAGTCGTCTGCACGCCCAGGTCGCTGGTCAAGAGCGCCGACTCCAGATCCTCCAGCGCCGCTTCGTCCACCGTGCGCGTCAGCGCCACGATGCCTTCAATCTTCGATCCGAACGACTCCCGCGTCCGCGAAACCGCCTGCTTCATCCGGCCGAAAAACCCAGCCTTCTGCTCCTCAGGCTCTTCCGGCTCCTCGTTCAAACTGCCAAATAAGCTAATAAACGACATATTCAATCTAAGTCTAGTTCAAGAGCAACCGCCCGAGCCGGATCCTGAAACTGAGGCTTTCATCCTGAGCAGAGCGAAGGATCCGCGGTTGCCTTTGCTTTTGCTTTTGCATTTCTTCCTGTCATTCCCCGCGGGAATCTGCTCTCCGCGGTCAAAATCTCACATGCGATCTTTATGCCCCTTGCCAAGAAACGTTGATATCAACTATTATTCGCCCGTAGCACTTTTTCACCGGTCCCGCCTTGCCTCATCCCCGCGCCTCACGTCACAATGGCAGGGCAACATCCCAACCGCTCGACTGCGGCCGCACCCCTGAATGCCGGCCGCCGGAGGTTAAAAATGAGTTCCGTCCGTCTCCTCGTTGGCACCCACAAAGGCGCCTTCGTCATTGAATCCGACGGCAAACGCGACAACTGGTCCGTCTCCGGCCCGCACTTTGCCGGCTGGGAGATTTACCACATGAAGGGTTCGGCCGCCGATCCCAACACCATCTTTGCCTCGCAAACCAGCGGCTGGTTCGGCCAGATCATCCAGCGCTCCGACGACGGGGGCAAAACCTGGCACCAGCCTGGCCTTAAGCCCGGCGAGCCGGCCATGCCGGCCTTCCCCGCCAAAGCGCCCAATCGCTTCCTCTACGACACCAGCGAGGAATCCGGCCATCCCCTCACCACCCATCAGTGGTACGACGGCACCCAGCACCCATGGGAATTCAAGCGCGTATGGCACATCGAGCCATCGCTCCACGATCCCAACGTGGTTTATGCCGGCATAGAGGACGCCGCCATTTTCAAATCCACAGACCGCGGCGAGTCCTGGCACGAACTCTCCGGCTTGCGCGGTCACGGCACCGGCCCCAAGTGGCAGCCCGGAGCCGGTGGCATGTGCCTCCACACCATCCTCCTCGACCCCGCCAACCCCGATCGCATTTACATCGCCATCTCCGCCGCCGGAGCCTTCCGCACCGACGACGGCGGCAAATCCTGGAAGCCCATCAACAAGGGCCTGCGATCCCCTTACATGCCCGACCAGGACGCCGAAGTCGGCCACTGCGTCCACCACGTCGCGCTGCATCCCTCCAGGCCCGGCACTCTCTTCATGCAGAAGCACTGGCATGTCCTGCGCTCCGATGACGCCGGGGACAACTGGACCAAAGTCAGCGGCAATCTCCCCACCGACTTCGGCTTCGTCATCGACGTCCACGCCCACGAGCCCGAAACCATTTACGTTGTCCCTATCAAAAGCGATTCCGAGCATTTCCCCATCGACGGCAAGCTGGAGGTTTACCGCAGCCGCAGCGGCGGCAACGAGTGGGAAGCCCTCACCAGAGGTCTCCCGCAAAAGGACTGCTACGTGAACGTACTCCGCGACGCGATGGCCGTTGATCGTCTCGACGACTGCGGCATTTATTTCGGCACAACAGGCGGCCAGGTCTACTGTTCACCCGACGGTGGCGACACTTGGCGCACCGTGGTTCACGACCTGCCCGCCGTGCTCAGTGTCGAAGTGCAGACGCTGCCATAAACCTCACCGTATCGTGTGTGCCCCATCCATCGCACAGTTACATCGTGCGATGGGTGGGGTACCCTAATTCCGCTAACTCCGCTTTATGCCCACTCACTCCATCCGCGTCGCCCTCCCCTACCACCTCCGCAACCTTGCGCAGGTCGGCCCTGAGATCGCTCTCGACGTCGAGCCGCCCATTACCCTCCGCTCCATTCTCGACGCCCTGGAAGCCCGCTATCCCATGCTGCGCGGCACCATTCGCGATCACGGTACCCTCCAGCGCCGCCCCTTCCTGCGTTTCTTCGCCTGCCAGGAGGACCTTTCCCATGACCCCGTCGACAAGCCGCTTCCCGACGCAATAGTCCAGGGCCAGGAGCCGTTGCTCATCATCGGCGCCATCGCCGGAGGCTGATCCCCACGGTGGCCCGTTTTGGGAACCGCGCGCTTTCTTGTTATCAATCTGGCTCAATGTGGCCTTTGTCACGCTTCCATATGACGCCCGACACATTGGGCGTGCAGCATGAGGCGTAACCTCAATTCCCGGAACAAAGAGTAATCCCCGCCAGATCCCCGGAGCCACCCATGCCGGTCTTGCTCCAGGCCTCCGTGACGGATGGGGTAGGCCATGTACACCGGGTATCGCAAGCTCTCTCGCGCTCTGCTAGTTGTACTTGCTGCACTTGTTTTCACGGCAGCCTTCGCGCTCTCTGACACTCCTCCTGACAACAAGACGCAAAAGGAATTCGACCATATCCGCAAGCTCGCGGAAAAGGGGCACGTCCCTGAGCAGATTGAGCTTGCCGCGGCGTACATGACCGGACGCGGCGTAACCCAGGACCTGGCCACAGCCGCGCGCTGGTTTCAAAAGGCCGCGGAAGCCGGTGATCCTGACGCCGAAAACCAGATCGGCTACTTCTGCCAGCACGGCATCGGAGTTCCTGTCGACTCCGTTCGCGCCTTTCATTGGTACCAGCTCGCCGCTGCCTCCGGCTCGCTTCAGGCCAAGGTAATCATGGGGGTCTCCTATCTCAACGGCACCGGCACCCGCAGGAATCCCTCCACGGCGCGCCAGTTGTTGCTTGAGGCGGCGCAAGAGGGGAGCGGCGTCGCCGCCGGCTTATCTCGGCGACATGTACCTCCTGGGCGTAGACGGTCCCCGCGACCCCGCTAAAGCTGAGACCTGGTTCGCGCTGGGCGCGCGCCAGCACGATCCCGTTGCTGCTTACAGCCTCGGCTTCCTGCTTTCCGTCGTTCCGGACCACGATCACGACCTGGTGCGCGCCGTCGAGCTTCTGCGTATCTCCGCCACCAAAGGTTATGTCCCCGCCATTCATCAACTGGGACTCATGCTCGTCAATCACCCCGAGCTTGCCGGCTCAACTCAAGAAGCCGTCCCCCTCCTTCGGGAGGCATCGAGCGCTGGTTGCTGGAAGTCTTCCGTAGTGCTTGGCATCCTGGCGCGCGACGGCCGCTCCACGCCTGCTGATCCGGCCCTTGCGTCTTATTACTTTCGTCTCGCCGCGCTTCAAGGCGGCGAAGCCGCGCGCCATTACCTTGCCGGCGATCTCGCTGCCATCGCACGCAAAATCTCTTCCCAGGAGGATTCGGCACGCGCCACCCAGGCGGCTCAGTGGTTCCAGCAACACCAGGTGCCCATGCTCTTCGTCTACCGTGAGAAAGAGCAGCAAAAGAACTTTCCCATCGCCGCCATCGGGGAGTACGGAGACACGCTGCGAGCCGGCCAATAACGCAAAGGCGCTGGATTGTCCGGCGGTTGACCAGGCTGCGCGACCATCGCAACTCCCCTCAATTCCCCGTGTCTAACCGGACATGCTCCTGAACGAAAGCGCCCAGCCGCGCTTTTTGCCGGGAGGAGGGTCATTAATGGCGTTTGGAATCATAGGGCCCAAGCTTCCGCCGATCCCGTGGACCATGGATTCCTGTCTCTCCGGTCTGCTATGCCCGGACTCGCCGCCTGTGTTGCCCCTCGGGTATTCGCCTATTCATCGCACCTGCTATAGTGGCGCTACATTCCCCGGAGGCAAGTTCTTGTCAGAGACCCAAGCCAACGAGCAGTTGGTGCGCCGCTTCTTTGAAGAAGTGTGGAATCGGAAGAACGAAGCGGCGATCGATGATCTTCTTGCTCCCGATTGCATTGCCTATGGGCTGCCCGACCCCGATGCCGTGCTGCACGGCCGGGAAGAGTTCAAGGCGGTTTTGCGCATGTACGTCGGCGCGTTTCCCGATGTGAAATTCACCGTGCACGACGTGATTGCGGCAGGCGATCGCGTGGCCGTGCGCTGGAGTTCTGTGGGCACGCACCTGGGACCGCATCTTGGTTTCCCGCCAACGAACAAATCACTGACTCTTGACGGCGCCACCATCGGCATCATCCGCGGCGGTCTCATCGCGCAGGCCTGGAACATGATGGATATGGGGCATCTGTTTGATTCCATTCGGCCGGAACCGCGGAGGCGGTAGAACAGGGACCAAGGGAACAAGGGACCGAGAAGGGCAGTGGCCCATTCGCCGACCCTGAATACCCAATCTTGAGGGCGTGTGCCCCGTTCATCGCTCCTGACCCTGAGGAGACTGAAGGGGAAGGATCCCGCGATGAGCGGACGTAGCAGCCCTTCTCGCGATGATCGGACGTTCGAGAGGGTCCCGCGCCTCGGAGGGAGGCGGGGGTTAAATAGGCTGCGGAAAAACTCCAAACTGCGGAGGCTTTGTAACAGGGCACGATTTTAGTCGTGCCGAAACTGCCGCAGAATCAATCGGCCTTTACAGGTTGCGGAAAAACTCTCCGAAAATGGCAAAAACGCGTCAGGGCACGACTTTAGTCGTGCCGCAAACGCGCAAACAAAGAACTTGGGCTTTAGCCCCTGAGGTTTTTCGCATCGACTTCATTGCTTCCACGAGTTTTTCCGCAGCCCCTTTAGGCCCTGCGGCGCTCTCATCTTGGACTTTCGCTCACTCTTAACCGCTTTTTCGCACCCTGTTTAACCGCCGCGAATGGTCTGGAAAGGAGGGGCTTTACAGGCTGCGGAAAAACTCTCATCTGCGAGGCTTTGTATCAGGGCACGACTTTCCGCCGTGGCGGATGCCGCTATGCCGCTCAAAAGAAAGCACCGGGCTTTAGCCCCTGCCTCGCTCACTGAGCGATTTAAGCCGATTTCGGGAGTTTTTCCGCAGCCTCTTTAGCCCCGGAGGACGCGACACCGCACATGGAACCAACCAGCCCGTCCGTTTCCCGTTCATCGCTCCTGGCTTATGCCGGGTCGTAGACCCGCCAGGGCCGCCCTCCTTGACGTCTTTTCAAGCTGCGATTAATCTGGGCGTACACGGGAAAGGAGGTTGATCCAGCCGAATGAAATCTGATTGTTGCAGTTGTACCCTACGTGAGGTGACTGAGGCCTAGGGCATCGCGCCCCAGACCATGGTTGTCCCCGAGCGGAGATCAACCGCCGGGCCACTGGCTTCTCGCGGCAGCGCGATGGCCTTAGTCCAATCCCAACAGTTCACCGGCAGCGGCTCGGGACGGTTCCCGGGCCGTTGTTGTTCTTGGGGAAAGGGGCATGTTGAATCGAGCGACTGCCGCAATCTGACTATTTCAGATCTGACCTGTGCCCAAATCATCTGGACTTCGCACAAATTGGAGAAATTCGATACCCAAGTTCGTCGCCATAGGCCCTTGGGGAAATGTGGTATCCGTACCCAGATTCGAAAAGCCTCTATTCCTGAGATCTGCGAGCACGGCTTGGATGATTTCGGGTGCATTCCTCAATTCAGGGGCGACCACTTGAATTGCCGCAAAATAGGTCCTCTGATAAATTGGCACGTTGAGTCGATCCCAGACTATCTTCGTCCCTGCGCCTCTCCAGAGCAGGTCGAGGGTCCTCACATGGGCCGGGGAGAAAGCCTCAATCGCATTCAGGAATATCTGCTGCCTTAGCTCGTCGCGACTTTTTCCTAGTGCGATGTTGAGCAGCGCGTTGCGCAGGAACTTGCGCTTTTCTTCTTGATGGGTGGCGATGACGATGCGGGCCACCTGGATCGATCCAGAGATGAAGGCCTGATCCTTTACTAGGTTCTCTACCTTGCAGTCCTTGCAGTGCCTGTCGAAGTCTTCGGCAAACTCCCTTAGCCACTCTTCGAGGCGTCGGCTGGCGCTGGGTGCCCAGAATCGCGTTGTGATGAAAGTCGTGATCGGCCCAGCAACCGGGATCTGCTCAATGCCTTTTTCAATCGCCTCTCGCAATGTCTGACTGTCGTCAGGTCGCGGAAGCCGCTCCGCGCGGCTGGCGAAGAGCTTGATGGGGTCTTCGGTCACGTCCTACCTCCGGCTCCTAATGCCATTTGGCTCTCCGCTAGATTCCTGCGTTCTCTACCTCGGCGATCTGCCCGGGGCTGAGTGTCCGGATTTTTTCCCCCTACATGTTCCCATGCCAATCCATCGCACTCCCTTAGCTTCAAGAATACCGCTCCTCGGAGTTGGGAAAGGTCGCCAGCAACAGATCCTCGTAGCCGGGGCGGAGACTCCGGGGACGGATTGCCGGTTCTCCCCCAATTCCGATTCCCGCCGCCAACCGGCGACAATGTACTTTCTTCGCCCACTCTAGGAGCGTAAAATGACATCTCTCATATAGGTACTGTTCATGCCAGACGAGGCACCCAGCGGCGACAAGGCGCTATACGTCTTCATCGAGATGGTGGCCTTGGTGTGCCTCTTTGAGTGTGGAGATTCCTACAGGGAACACGCTTGGCTGGGAGGAACGGTATGGGCCGTCGTGGGATTGTTTCTGTTTCTGCTCGGCATCAAATGGCCAAGAATTAAATCGAAAATCCCAACGGCACCACTCCGCAGAATAGAGCACGCCTCGAACGACTATCGTTATCGCTACGGAGTTGGCGTGCTCATGATCGGGCTTGCTGGATTCTATGCAGTGAATTCACTCCACAGTCTCAGGAATGACTTAGATATCTACGCGATGCCGAGAAATATCACTCAGCTCCAAGCCTCCCAATTGCATCGGCTTCTTTCCGAATCGCATCCTGGCGCGATGGTGGATGTAATTGTGAACCCTGGCGATGAAGAGGCGAGGGAATATGCAGCCCAGATTGTAAATACCCTCAATGGAGCAGGAGAATGGGATTCAACCTTCATGACGGTAGATCCGTGGCAACCCGACCCCCGAAACTTAGTCGAAAAAGACGGAGTGTATATCGCCAATCTCAGAATGATGTCCGGACTAGAAATACAGGAATGCCATCCCCCAGCAAGCTACGACCCAAAGCACCCTCCAGCGGCCTTCCTTTTGGCCCAAGCCATGGCAAAGGCACAGATTGAGGTAAACGGGTCGGGCAGCTCATCGTTGTGCAAGAAATATGCCGTGTCAATTATTGTGGCTCACCGCCCCAGGAAGATAGGGCTACAGGAACCAGCCCTGGCAAGGATCGGAAGATGGCTTCAAAAGGTAGCTTACGGGCAGTAGCGATCAAAGGTCGCGCATCTTCACGCGCCTACAGACGCTTCGATGAAGCGGTTAAAGCATTCTTTCCGTCTCTAAGCCAGAGCTCAATAAGCGCGAAGAAAACCGGAAGCGCGAGAAGGAAGAATGAAACGGGCTCATTCCTAGCCTGCCTTCCCTCGCCTTGCCGACGTCTGGCCTCACCATGTTGTAATCCCGATTGCTGACCACGACGGCCGGGCGCTGCTTGAAGGCGGCCTGACTGGTAAACGGGAACCGCACCAACACCACATCGCCGAACTCAAAGGGCATCGTAAGCGTCGTCTTCGGGGTTATTCCAGATAGTTTCAAACGCGGGAGCACTTACCGCCGCCGCAGTCTGCGTGAGACCGCGATCCTGTGCGCGGAGGCGAAGAAATTCGACAAAGCTCTCAACCTCGGCGATCTGCTCGGGGCTGAGTGTTCGGATTTTCTCGCTCAACATGCCGTTATGCCTATCCATCGCACTCCCCGCAGCTTCCAGAATACTACTCTCTGCGCTTGGAAAGAGCCTTGAATGTCCCCCGGCCCGATTCGCCGGTGGCCGAAGGTCCGGCGCCCCAGCAACGTGTCCCCTCGCTGGCGCGGAGATCCCTTCGTCTGCCGCAGTGGAGGGTCCTTGGATGGAAACCGGAATTCCTCCGATTCCAGCCTCTGGTCGAAATCTGTCAAGCCCCACGGTCTGTGGAAAACCCACTCGGACCCCATTAAACATTGGGAAAAAGAAATATGGCGGAATCAGCAGTATTAAGTTATCTGGGTGCTATACTAGAAACAGTCAGAGAAGAATGCGCCCGCGCCAACCGCGCGGGCTTTTCTGTTTCTGCAATCCACCGCGAATGGAGCCCGGAATGATGCAACATGCAAACTGCAACCACGGTCCGCAAGCCATCAACCGGGCCATCCGTCTCACGTCCGCCGAAAGCCCTGCAAATTCTGTGCACTTTCAGCGCCTATCCTCAACAATCCAATCGACATCGCCGTTTTTATTTTCGCCCGTTTCGCTCCCGCCGCCGGTCTTTCTGTACTCGTCTTCCGGCCCGCAGGGGTGCACGCACATTCTGTGCACTTTTAGCCCTCATCTTCAACAATCCAATCCACATCGCCGTTTTTTATTGCGCGCATTTCGGCGTCGCAAACCGCTTATCGCGTCGCCATCAGGTCTTCGAGGAGCTTTTCCGGGTGAATGGGCTTGGCCAGCAGGTGGAAGTGATGGCCCTTGCGGCCGGCTTCGGTCAGAAGGTCGGCGGTGGAAGCCTGGCCTGAGAACAGCACCACTTTGCAATCGGGCCGCGCCTTGGAGAGATAAATGGCCAGGTCGACGCCGGTCATCTTGCCCATGACCACGTCACTGAGCACGATGTCGGGCTCGAACTGCTCGACGACCTCCACGGCGCTCTCGGCGCTGTAGGCCACCATGCTTTCGTGTCCCTTGATGCGGAAAACCACGGCCAGCGTGTCGGCAATGTTGTGCTCGTCGTCCACGATGAGGATACGGGGCTTGTAGTCGCTGTCAGGCATAAAAGGTACCTCCGGGGAGTAGTTACGGGGACGGGCCCTGAGAGCCAAACAACTCTACCTTGCTCTATGTCTACCCCGTGCTATGGGGACAGATTTGATTGTAGCGGAAAGCGCAATACCCGGAATGCCGTTTGAGCGACATAGCAGCAGAATGGTTGCCTATCGGTTCGATCGTCATTCCTCGCGGAGGACTTCAAGCGGGCGGAGGCCGAGGATGCGGTAGCTGGCCAGCCAGCCGGTGGCGGTGGCCAAAACGGCCGTGCCCACGAGCGCGATGACAGTGGCTGTCCACTGGATGTGGAAGGCGGTTTCAAGCCAGAGGAGCAGCACACGCGTGAGCAGGTTGGCAAAGATGACGCCGACCAGGCCTGCGAGCAGGCCGAGGACGCTGAATTCCACGCTGAAGGTGCGGACGATACGCATGCGCGTGGCTCCCAGGGTTTTGAGCACGACGGCCTCGCGCATGCGGCGGAAGCGCGTGGAGGCAATGGAGGAGGCCAGGATGGTGAGTCCGGCGAAGATGGAGAAGCCAGCTAGAAAGTGGATGACAAAAGTGACCTGGTTAATGACCGACTCGATGCGCTGAATGACGTCAGCGAGGTTGATGACGGTGACGGTGGGGTACGAGGCGAAAAGAGAGCGCTCAATGTTGGCTACCTGGGCGGGGTTGACGTGCGCGCCGCCATACCAGGTGGCTACTTCGCCTTTGAGCGCGCCTGAGGGCAGCACGAAAGGTGCGCGGCCGCCGAGGTGCTGCTCATCCGCGCGGAAGATGGCGGCCACGGTGAGCTTGTGGGTGCCCATAACCTCGGTTTCAAGCTCGATCGACGAGCCGATTCCGAGGTGAAGGCGCCGGGCAAATCCCTCGCCCACAGCGATCTGCTGCACATTGGGGTCAGGCCACCACTTGCCTTGGGTGATTTTGTCGCCGGCGGGCGGCGCGTCAGCCCAGGTCAGGCTCACTTCTTCCAGCATGCGCCGGGGAAGGTGCTGGTCTTTGAGCTGGTCAAGGGTCTTGCCGTTGAGCTTCGTAACGCGGCCGCGCACCGATGGCATGAGGTCGAGGGGTTCGATGATGCCGGGAAGGTGGTCGAAGAAGGTTCTGAGGGGCGCGGCTTCATCCGTGGTGATGTCGATGAGGAACATGTTGGGGACGTTGGGCGCGGCGGTCTGCTTGATGTCGTTGAGGATGGCAGATTGCATCAGGTAGACGGCGAGGATGAGCATGACGCCGGCTCCGAGTGCGGCCAGCACGGCGGCGGACTGGTTGCCGGGGCGATACAGGTTGGCCAGGCCGTGGCGCAGGAAGCTGGGCAGGCGGAGGCGGACGCGGTTGAGGAGAAAGCGCAATAGGCGAAGGGTAACGAAGGCGAGCGCCAGAAGAACGAGGAGCGCGGAGGCAAGAATGACGGCGAACCAGGTGCCAACGACGCGAGAGTCAGAGAGCGCCCAGGCGATGCCGCCGAGTCCTGCGACGACAACAATAGCGAGCGAGAGCTGAAGGCGGCGCGCCCAGAGCCGCGCGAAGAAGCCGGCGATGGTGTCGGGCGAGGACTCGACCAGGCGGCGAAGGACGAGCACGGGGCGGACGGCGCGCACGTCAAGCAGCGGCGGCAGGCAGAAGAGCAGGGTGGTGAGCAGGCCGGTGCCGAGGCCCGCGCCGATGGAGCGCCAGGGGAACGCGAGCACTGTGTGGACCGGAAGCAGGTTGCCGAAGACGGCGGGGAGCGATTCCATGACGGCGAGACCTGCGGCGACGCCGAGCAGACCGCCGGCGAGGCCGAGGCCGAGGGTTTGCAGGAGGAAGATGCGGAGCAGATCGGACGAGCCCGCGCCCACAGCTTTTAGGATGGCGAGAACGTCCATGCGCTGCTCGAGGTGTGCATGCATCGCCATGGCGACGCCGATGGCGCCGAGGACCATTGCAACCAGACAGATGAGGGAGAGCAGCGCGGTGGCGTGGTCCAGGCCCGTGGTGAGGGCGGGATTGCCTTCGCGGTAATCCATCACCTGCGCGTCGGGGATGGCCTGCTCGAAATCCTTGCGCAGCGACTCGGGAGTGACGCCTTTGGGGAGCTGGTCAGGCAGCTTGACGATGAGGCGCTGGGTGGCGCGGCTGCCCGGCGCGATGAGTTCGGTGGAGTCGAGTTCCTGGCGCGAGATGAGAACGCGCGGACCGATGCCCGCGCCACCGGAGAGGCGATCGGGCTCCTGCTGGATCATGGCGGCGATATGGAAGGTTTTGCCGCCGAGGCGGAGATCGCCGCCGACGTGGGCGTTGAGGCGGATGAGGAATTCGTCGGCGACGGCGACGTTGGAGCCGGAGAGCGCTTGCGGGAGCGGCATTGCGGGCTCGAGGTCGACAGTGCCGTAGTAGGGGTACTGGGCGGGGTCGACGGCTTTGAGCGAGACGAGGAGCGGGACTGGATCGGAGGGGACAGAGGCCATGGAGACGGTTTCCGTGATCCAGGTGGAGCGGATGCCGGGGACTTTTTGTTCGAGTGCGGCGATGCTTTTGAGCTCGGCGGTGGTGGGCAGGCGGTAGATGCGTGCGCTGAGGTCGCCGGCCATGAGGGAGCGGGATTCGACGCCAAGGGTGTGGCGAAAGGCCTCAGCGAAACCACGGACGCCGACCAGCGCGGCCACGCCGATGGCGACGGAGAGGACGACGAAAGTGAATTTGCCGGGAGCGGATTTGAGGTCGCGCCAGGCGATGGCGGCGGCGCGACGGCAGGTGAGGGCGCGTTTGCGGGGGAGCGCGGGATCACGCATGCGGGGCCTCCGCGGGCGCGGGCATTTCGGATTGGGGATCAGCGCAGGGAAGCGTGTCTTCGACGATGAGGCCGTCACGAAGGACGATTCGGCGATCGGCTTTGGAGGCGACTTCGGAATCGTGGGTGACGAGGACGAGGGTGGTTCCAGCGCGCTGGTTGTGCTCGAGCAGAAGGTCGAGAATCATGCGGCCGTTGGTGGAGTCGAGGTTGCCGGTGGGCTCGTCGGCCATGATGATGGGCGGCTCTACGACGAACGCGCGAGCTATGGCGACACGTTGCTGCTCGCCACCGGAGAGCTGGACGGGATAGTGGTCCATGCGTTCCCCTAGACCAACTGACGTGAGGAGTTCGCGAGCCTTCTTGATGCCAGAGCCGGCGACATTGAGCTCGAAGGGGAGAAGCACGTTTTCCAGCGCGGTGAGAGTGGGGATGAGCTGGTAAGACTGGAAGACGAAGCCGATTTTGCTGCCGCGCACCTGGGCGAGCTGGGCCTCGGCGAGGTTGTGGATGGGCACGCCATCGAGCCAGATTTCGCCAGAGCTGGGCGAGTCGAGGCCGGCGAGCAGGCCGAGAAGGGTGCTTTTGCCGCTGCCGCTGGCGCCCACGATGGCGACGAACTGGCCGGCGGGAATGGCGAGCGTTATTCCTTTGAGGATGTCGACGCGGCGAGCGCCGTTCTGGATGGATTTAGCGGCGTTGCGGACGGTGATCAAAGGGACTCCGGTCGGTTATTGGCGGTGGCGAGAGTGAAGGAGTGACGAAGTGAAGAAGTGAAAGAGTGAACGAGTGAACGAGTGAACGAGTGAATCACCTCGCTCCTTGTTTCTTTCACTTCTTCACTTTTTCACTTTTTTCACTGCTTCACTTTTTCACTTCATGAATTACGCATTCTGGCGAGGATGGTTCCCTACGCACTTACACTGATTATGTGGACGTGCGGCGGCGGGTTCTCGTTTCAATTCTGTTGCTGATGGCGGCTTGGCCTGCTTTCGGGGCGCGGCGGCCGGTGCTGGTGTGCTTTGGAGACAGCATAACCGCAGGATACGGGGTGGCGCCGGGAAAGGCCTACCCGGACGATTTGCAGACAAAGCTGGAGGAGAACGGCTACCACTACAAAGTGGTGAACGAAGGCACCAGCGGAGCGACGACCAAAGACGCTGTGGCCAGCCTTCCGGAGGTGTTGCGGCTGCATCCCGAAGTGGCGATTGTGGAGTTTGGCGGAAACGACGGGCTGCGAGGATTGCCGCTGGCCGACACGGAGAAGAATTTGGACGCGGTAATTACGCAGCTCCAGGCGGCGCACGTGAAGGTGCTGCTGGCGGGTATCACGCTGCCACCGAACTACGGGCCGGATTACATTCATGGGTTCGAGAACGTTTTTCGCAAGCTGGCAGCGGAGCATCGCACGGCCTTTGTGCCGATGATCTACAAGGACCTGGTGCACGTGCCGGGAACGATCCAGCCGGATGGGATTCATCCGACAGCGAAGGGCGCGGGGATTGTGGCGAACACGATTTGGCCGATGCTGAGGCCTTTGCTGCGCAAAGGCAGGGAATAGGGAATAGGGAATAGGGAGTAGCAACCACCCTGGCTCACTCGAACTTGTCGAGTTCCTCCTCCAAGTCGTGCCGCAAACGATCCGGCGCGGCGGTTGTGCATTTCCCAGCCGGAACCGGGAAGATGGCGACCTTTCGGAGATCATCCGTCAGACGCTGCGTCCATTTCGAGATCCATTCTTGCAACTCGATCCGGCGCGGAACGAATCGTTGCCAGTCCCCCGTGGCGTAGTGGCGAGCAAACTCTTCGTGAGGCCAAACGGGCATGCACTCCTTCTCCTCGTTATCCGCTAAAGTTGCCCAGCCATTGTCGAAGAGGCCCCAGAGCTCGCCCCAATCTGCAACCTTCTTGATGAAGTAGTCATATCGCTCGCGTGGCGGCAGGGAAGCCACGCTGGAGAAGTGTTTTGGATGCATTTCGTAGGTCATCAATCTGCTCCGTTTATCCAAGGACCGCAATTGGCTGAAACAGCGTGCCGGCGACGCGCTGGGCTATGGCGAAGAGTTCGCGCTGGCCGGCGAAGACTTTGACTCGCGGGGCGTCGGAGAAATCAGGCAGATTGGCCTGCATGCCGTTGCGGAACCTGCCCAGGGTTTGTTCGTCGGCGGTGACGGACGGCATCTGCGGCAGCAGGGCGCGTGGGTGAATGCAGAGGTCTTCGAGGGCGGGAAGATTGCCGGCGAGAGGCTGAAGCTCATCGATGGTGTGCGCGTCTGCAAGGGTGAATGCGCCGGCCTGGGTGCGGCGCAGGCTGGCGAGATGTGCGCCGCAGCCGAGCGCTGACCCAAGCTCGTGGGCGACGGAACGGACGTAGCCGCCGGCGCTAATGCGCATGGTGAATTCGGCTTCGGCGCCGGCGAGCGAGAGGATTTCAAACGAGTCGATGGTGACGGTGGCAGGCTTGAGCTCGACGGGCTTGCCCTGGCGGGCGAGCTTGTAGGCGGGCGTGCCGGCGATCTTCTTGGCGGAGAATGGCGGCGGCATCTGCTGGAGCTGGCCGTGAAAGTGGGCGGCAGCAAGGCGGATTGCATCAAGCGTGAGGTGCGGGTTGGTTTGCGGGACGGTTTGCGGACTTAGGGGCTCGCCATCGGCGTCGTAGGTATCGGTGGCCCAGCCGAAGCGGATGGCGCCAGAGTAGGATTTTTCCGCGGTGCCGAACCACTGCGCCAGACGGGTGAATTTGCCGAGGAGCAGTGGGAGAACGCCGGTGGCCATGGGATCGAGCGTGCCGAGATGGCCGATGGATTGTTCCTGGGTGATGCGGCGCAAACGGTTGACGACGTCGTGGCTGGTGATGCCGGGAGGCTTATCGATAACCAGGAGACCGTTCACGGCAATACTTTAGCAGCGTGGAGGAGCATGGTGCTGTGCGATCGATCCTGTCCTCGTGATTGACCACTTGGTGCGCCGATGCGAGGGAAAACAACCGTAGGTCCTTCCCCCTCACTTCGCTCATGGTCAGGATGACAACTTTCATTATGGAGAGCCGCGGCACCACTGAAGTCGTGCCCTTTGAAGGGCACGGCCCAAGTTGTGAGAAGAAAATGCGCGATTGAGTGCTAAATGCTGCCGGAATTCGAGGGGCGCACCAGCGAGAGGAACTCGGAGCGCGTCTCCTTCTTCTGAAAGACGCCGACCATGGCGGAGGTTACGGTGGAGGAGTTTTGCTTCTCAATGCCGCGCATCATCATGCAGAGGTGGCGCGCTTCAATGACTACGCCTACGCCTTGCGGTGCGATGGCTTCCTGGATGGCGTCGGCGATCTGGCGGGTCATGCGCTCCTGCACCTGCAGGCGGCGGGCGAAGACCTCAACCAGGCGTGCGATCTTGCTCAGGCCGACGATTTTGCCTTTGGGGATGTAAGCGACGTGGACTTTGCCGAAGAAGGGCAGCAAATGGTGCTCGCAGAGCGAATACATTTCGACGTCTTTGACGATGACCATCTCGTCGTAATCAACGTCGAAGAGCGCGCCGCGGAGGATTTCATTGGGATCTTCCTGATAGCCCTTGGTGAGGTATGCCAGAGCTTTCTCCATGCGGCCGGGCGTGGCCGTGAGGCCGTCGCGATCGGGATCCTCACCGATGCGGGCGATGATCTCGCGATAGAGTTCTTTGGTGCTGAAGTCCTTCAGCGATCCTTTATCCATCAGTGCGTTGAAGATGGGCCTTGTCATGGGGACGGTCTTTGCCATGCGGCGATCCTTTCCATTTCGCTGTACTCGAAGAAATTGTTTTCCGTTTCTTCCACGCGGACGTACTCGAGCTTGCCCGCGGGCAGATGACTGCTTATCAGGTTGAAGACCTCTCTACATAGATTCTCGGTGGTGGGAACCTGGGATGCGAAGAGGGGGTCGAGATTGAGATTGGCGTGATCGAAACGGTCGAGGATTTGTTTGCGTACGATCGCATCGAGGTCGACGAGATTGATGACCATGCCGGTTTCAGGCTGCACCTGGCCGCCGATGAGGACTTCGACGATGTAGTTGTGGCCGTGGCCATGCGGGTTATTGCATTTGCCGTAGGCGGCGCGGTTCTGCTCCGGCGTGAGCGCATCGCAGTGCAGGCGATGGCTGGCCGAGAGCGTGTAGCGGCGGCCGAAGTATGCGGTCATGGGCGCGGCTCCGCGGGTTCGCCTCGATACTCAGCAAAGATCTCGGGCGTTTCATAGACTCGGATGCGGCTGAGGCGTGCGCCTGTTGCAGCGGCAATGGGCGGCTCAAGGCGGCGCCATGCGGCGATGGCGATGTTCTCAGTGGTAGGGATTGCAGATGCGAATTCAGGGGCTTCGAGGTTGAGGTGGCGGTGGTCCCACGCGGCCATGATGCGGTCTTCGATGACATCCTTGAGCCACTTGAGATCGACGACGAAGCCAGTGGAGGGATTGGGCTCGCCGGCAATGGTGACTTCAAGCGTGTAATTGTGGCCGTGCCCGTTGCGGTTGGCGCAGCGGCCATAGACGGCGCGATTCTTCTCTTCGGTCCACGCGGGATTCCAGTAGTAGTGCGAAGCGGAGAATGTAGCGCGCCGGGTGAGAAAAATCATCGAGGCCTCTCAATGGAGTGGATGACCCAGAACCGGCAAACGGTTCATATCGCTGAATCACCTGTTCTTATGGTAGGGGAACGGGATGAGAAGGAGTAAAGGGGAAAGGGGAAAATGCTGGGAAACTTGGAAATACTCAGACCAGACCATGTAGATAAGAGACAAACCAAGTAGTACCGCCTTTTGAAATCCGAAGTGGCGAACACTGAAACAGGCGATTCAGAAGCGCGAAGGAACGAGAGTCTCTTGCAAAGGCGAGTGAAGTAATTTCGCAATGCAGGAATCACCCGGCTGCCTGGGCAATGACACCAATTCTTCAGTCGCACCTTCCCGCGGGTGCCTGAGAAGATGGAAGTGATTGGAGGCTGCCGATGTGCGGACGGTACGGACGGCGGGCAGACAAGCAGCGGATTGCGGAGTGGATGCAGAGCCGCAATACGAATGTGTTCGACGAGTCGTACTTTGCGCCTTCCTACAACGTTGCGCCGCAGAGTTTTCAACCGGTGTTGCGGCTGGATCCAGAAACCCTGGAAAGGGAACTGAGGGTGATGCGCTGGGGGCTGGTGCCGTTCTGGGCCAAAGACGCGAAGATCGGCTACTCGACCATCAACGCCAAGGCTGAGACTGTCACCAGCAGCCCGGCGTTTCGCGAGGCAATGAAGCGCAGGCGCTGTCTGGTGCCTGCCGAGTGGTTCTACGAGTGGCAAAAGATCGACGCCAAGACCAGGCAGCCGTACGCCATCGCCATGAAGGACGGCTCGTTGTTTGCCTTCGCCGGCTTGTGGGATTCATGGAAGGACAAGGTCACCGGCAAGACGCTTGAGACTTACACGGTGATCACTACGGATCCCAACGAGCTGATGGAACCATTGCACAATCGCATGCCGGCCATCCTGCGGCGTGAGGACTACGGCCACTGGCTGGAGCCGGGCGAACCGGAGCGTCTGCCGGTTGATCTGCTGCGGCCCTATGACGCAGATGCCATGACCGCGTGGAAGGTAAACGCGCGCGTGGGCAACGTGAGGAACAATGATCCGGAGTGCGTGGAGGCGATGTGAAAACAGCCGTCAGCCTCCAGCTTTATTGCCACGACGTAGCCAGCGCTATTGAGGGTAGGTCCGGCCTTTCCAGCTCACCTGCTTGAATACGCGGTGCTGGAACCAGCTTCGATAGAGCAGAAAGATGAAGAGCGGGAGGCCGAGCGGCGACAGGGCGCAGTCCACAAAAGGGAAATTTGATTTGCTCACGCGATGGTAGAAGCGGAAGAGCGTGCGCGCCCAAAGCAGCGCCAGAAGCCAGCCGGCGCCAAGCCACTCCAGGCCGTGCGCATTGAAGCGTGCGCCCCACAATTCCACGGTAACGATGGGCAGGCAAAAAAGGAGCAGCAGGTCAATGGCGCGCCATACGGCAAGAGGGAGCGCGTTGGCGAACAGCAGGGCCAGATTCTTGGTCCAGCCCTCGATCATGGCGCCTGTGGTGCGATACATTCGGGTGGCGACGGCGTCCTCAGCGTAGCGAAAGCGCAGGCCCACGCGGCGGCGCTTGGCGAGGAATGCGAGCTCCACGTCTTCGAGGACGCGATCGTGCACTGCGGCGTGACCGCCGATGCGGCGATAGGCCTCGCGCTCGACGAGGAGATATTGGCCGTTGGCCGCGGCCACCCGCTCGGCCGGGTCCGAGACCTTTGCCGGCGGATAGGCGATGGCGAGTTCGCAGAAGACGAGTGGCATGAGAGTGCGCTGCGCGAATCCGGAGACGACCTGGCGCGGCGAGTAGCTAAGCATTCCGGCTTTGTGCCGCGTGGCTTCATGGATGCCGTGGCGCAGCGAGCCGGGCTGGTGAATGGTGTCGGCGTCAGTGAAGAGGAGCCAGCGGCCACGCGCCTTGCGAGCTGCGGTCCAGATGGCGTTCGCCTTGCCCGTCCACCCGGGCTTGAGCTTGTCGGCAGCCATCACGTTGACACCGGAAAAGCCGCGGGCGATCTCCGCGGTGCGATCCGTCGATGCGTCGTCGACCACAATCAACTCCCAGTCGCGGCCGAGCTCGAAAATGTTCTCCGATTGCGCCGCCAGCGACGCGAGGCAGGCGTCAATCGATGCTTCCTCATTCCGCGCAGGAACGATAACCGTCAACTCGATAAGCGAATCAGGCTCGGGCTGATCGAAAACCGTTCCCGCGTGGACCAGCCGCTCGTGGGCTTCGGGAGGCTCGTCGGAAAGGCCGAGAAGGGGCTTGTATTCGGACGGCGCTGAGCTCTCCGGCAAGTCCTGATCCTTCGGCATTTGCGCGCCTTTCCGTGGCAGATACAAAAATCAATTGAATCGGCCCAAAAGAGGTGTGACGGATGGCATTCCACCACAGCCCTCTCGCTCCGTATTATATGAATGTGCAAAGGCGGCTCCTAAAATTGCTTGCGGTTGCCTCGGTCGCCGGCTCTCTGCTTCTCCAGGGCTGCAACCGCGGCGACCACCCCGTACAGGTGGGCAAGAAGGCTCCGGACTTCACCGTGAGCGACGGAACCAATACCATCCATCTGGCCAGCTATCGCGGCAAGGTGGTGTTGCTGAACTTCTGGTGGAGTCAATGCGCGCCATGCATCCAGGAGACGCCGGGGCTGGAGCAGTTGCACCATGACCGGCCCGACCTGGAGATCATCGGGGTCAGCATCGATACCGATGCGGATTCCTACCATCGCTTCCTTGAGCGTTACCACGTGGACATTCCCACGGTGATGGATCCGGACGAGAAAGCTCCCAAGCTTTATCACACCGACGGCTGGCCGGAAACCTACATTATTGACCGCAAGGGAATCATCCGGCGCAAGGTGGTGGGCGATCCGGACTGGTCGAACCCGGAGTTGCGGGCGTTTCTCCAGAACCTGCAAAAGCAAGGCTGAGTGGGTTTCCTGCTCGTGGCCTCCGGCGGTAAGCCGCTGGTTTTCATCTCTCTCCATCTTCCTATCGACGCCCGTTCCAATGCGCTTTTCGGTGCGGAATAGGGCAGCATGTTTGCTCCCGCGAAAAAAAGAAGTTGACAGATCTCCGTTCTAGTGTACTATTGGTCTAGTACATTGATTTCCGCATGAGCAGAGCCGCCAATTCGACCTTTCGCTTCCGCCTGGACCAGAACAGTGGAGTGCCGGTTTACCGGCAGATTATCGACCAGGTGCGCGGCGGAGTGGCGTCGGGTGCGCTGGCTGCGGGGAACCAGTTGCCCACGGTGCGGCAGCTTGCCGTGGATTTGCAGATCAACCCCAACACGGTGGTTCGGGCGTATCGCGAACTGGAGCTGGGCGGCCTGCTGGAGACGCAACAGGGGACGGGCACGTTCATCAGCGAAAAAAAGGTGGCGCGGGCGGACGCGGAGCGGGAGCGGCAGTTGCGCCAGATTGTGGACGATTGCGTGGCACGCGCCGGAGCCGCGGGATTCACGGTTACGAATCTGCTGGAAGAACTGCGGCAATGGGAAGCGCCGCGCAGGAGGTAAGACGATGTTGATGATCGAAACTCAGAGATTCAATCGGGTCGCAGTGGCCGCGTGCATTTTTTTGACGGCGGCTGGAACCATTCCCAGCATCCTGACAAGAAATCCGTGGCCTGGCATTGCCGGCGTGCTTGTCGGCTTGTACCTGCTGTTCGCCCTCAAGGTGGTGCAGCAGTGGGAAAAGGGCGTAAAGCTGCGGCTGGGACGCTATGTGGGATTGCGCGGACCGGGACTGTTCGTGATTGTGCCGGTGGTAGAAACGATGAGCCTGTTTGTGGACCAGCGGGTGCGCGTGACCAGCGTGACGGCGGAGTCGACGCTGACGCGGGACACGGTGCCGGTGGACGTGAATGCGATCGTGTTCTGGCTGGTTTGGAATGCGGAGAAATCGATTCTCGAGGTAGAGAACTATCTTGAAGCAATCACCATGAGCGCGCAGTCGGCGCTACGGGAGTCGATCGGGCGGCACGAGCTGGCGCAGATGATCACCGATCGCGAAGCGCTGGGACGCGAGTTGCAGAAAATACTGGACGAAAAAACCACATCGTGGGGTATCACGGTGCAGTCGGTGGAGATTCGCGACGTGAAGATCCCGCAGGCGCTGGAGGACGCGATGTCGCGGCAGGCGCAGGCAGAGCGCGAACGCCAGGCGCGGATCATCCTGGGCCAGGCGGAGACGGAGATCTCAAACAGCTTTGTGCAGGCTGCCAGCGCGTACGCGGAGAATCCGATTGCACTGCACCTGCGCGCCATGAACATGCTGTACGAGGCGATCAAGGAAAAAGGATCGATGGTAATTGTGCCCTCGTCCGCGGTGGAGACGATGGGACTCGGCGGTTCGCTGGCGACAGCGGCAATCGCAAAGCAAGGCTAAATCACAAACTGGAGGTTGATATGAGACTCAGATGGCTTACGGGAGCAGTGTGTTTCATCACGATATGCACACCGGTTTGGGGGCAGGTCAATGAGAAGCCCTGGCTCGGCGTGTGGCAGAGCAAATTGGATGGACAGACGGCCGCGGTGGTGACATTGGCCGACGATGCAGGCCAGCCCGGCGGCACGGTGGTGCTTAACATGATCAAAAGCGAAGAGCGGCGAAACACGCATTGTCGGTAGCGAGCCGCTGTTGCTCACTGCATTCGCGGCTGAACGAGAAGACGCTGACCTTTGTGGCTGAAGAGCCCGCGTCCCCCGGAAACTCTATGAACTTCACCATGATGCTGAATGCAGATGGCACGGCCACCATCCATTGCACCAGTTGCAATGGCGCTCCGGTGGTCACACTCACGAAGGAATGGTGACGAGGAGGTCGCGATGAAGACTCGATTCACGGTATTGGCATTGACGACGCTATTGTGTGCGGCCATCCCTGCACAGACAGCGCCCGCAAAAGCCTCGGCCGCCCTGACCGGCGTATGGCGAGGGCAGATGGACAACATGCCCGCGGTGACGCTCACCATCACGGACGAAGGCGGAAAGCTGTCCGGGGCGATCCTCTTTTTCCTGCATATGCGGGCTACGGAGAACGATCCATGGACTTCGAGGCCCGCTACCGCCGCGGAGCCGATCCTGAATCCGGTGTTCGATGGCGAGACGGTGCGATTCATGGTGAGTCACAAGCGAGCGCATCCGCCAGGCACGCTGAACGATCCGCCGTCGCACTTCCACCTCACGCTGCTGGGTCCGGACAAGGCGGGACTCGTGAATGAAACCGAAGCGGGCCCGGGAGATACGGGATCCGGCCTGCCGATGGTGCGCAGCGACTACTGATCGGTTGGCGTGCGACTGCTATCCTTGGGTCATGACGAACGTGGATATCCTGTTCCGTTATGCCACGCAGCCAACCGAGGCGGTCTTGCTGGCGCTTGGCGAGGCGCGCGACGTGTACGGTATCCGCAAGCTTAGCTTCGATGGCGAGGCGAGGACGGTGCTGGTGGAATACGACGCGACCCGCCTGAATGCAGGGATGATCACGGGACTGCTGCGCCGCGCCGGGCTGGAAATCGTCGAAGAGCTGCCGCTGATTCCGCCTCCGGCGCCGGTACCCGATGTTGCCGCTGCGGAACCTGCAAAGGCGTAAGGCGTGCTCTCCGACATGGCGGCCGCGCCGGCTCACGGCGGCGTAATTGCGTGAGCCCGCGATCCTTGATAGTCTAGTTCAGGTTCAATCCTGAGCCTGTGTGCGCCCGTAGCTCAGCTGGATAGAGCGACTGACTACGAATCAGTAGGCCGGGAGTTCGAATCTCTCCGGGCGCACCATAACTCCAGCAATTTCTAAAAACGCGTAGTGGGTAAGAGGTACCGCTTGCGCGCCTTCGTGCGGGAAACCTCCCGGTAACGAAAGCACTTCACATCGTGGTCGTTCACCATGCCCACGGCCTGCATGAACGCGTAGCAGATGGTTGAACCCACAAACTTGAAGCCGCGCTTGAGCAGATCCTTGCTCATCGCGTCCGATTCGTTGCTTCGCGCCTGCAGGTGCTTCATGGACGCAACACGATTCTGGACGGGCAAGCCGCCCACGAATTGCCAGATGTAGGCGTCGAACGAGCCAAATTCCCTCTGCACCTGGAGAAATGCTTCGGCGTTACGGATGGTTGCCGCGACTTTGAGTCGATTGCGGACAATACCCGGATCGGCAAGCAGCCGCGCCGCGTCTGCATCGGTGTAGCGCGCGATCCTTTTGGCGTTGAAGCGGTGAAACGCCTTGCGGTAGTTTTCGCGCTTGTTAAGGATGGTCGACCAGGAGAGCCCGGCTTGCGCGCCTTCGAGGATCAGGAATTCGAAAAGGATGCGATCGTCGTGCACGGGCACGCCCCATTCCTCGTCGTGATAAGCCGCCATTTGCGGCGTGCTCACCGACCAGGCGCAGCGGATTGGCTCCGGGGATTTGGGCATCTTACTCTCCAGCCGCGGGCAGAATCACCAAGTCGACGCCGGCCTCGGCAAAGATGGTCCGGGTGATTTCAAAGCTTTCCGCCCAACGCTCATTATTGTTTTCCAGCGTGACCACGCGCTTGATGCCGGCCTGCACAATCACTGCGCCGCAGTTGGAGCAGGGCATGAAGGGTACGACGTAGAGCGTGCATCCGCCGAGCGGCTCTCGCGCGGAAAGGATGGCGTTGAGCTCGGCGTGAATGATGGTGCGGTACTTCATATCGCGGTCGTGAAGCCGCGCAGCCGAGTCCTCGATGCCCGCCGGATGGCCGTTGAAGCCGAGCGAGACCACGAATTTGCCTCGCGTGATGACGGCGCCTACCTTGGTGCTGGGGTCCTTGCTCCAGGTGGAAACCAACACAGCCATGTCGAGAAAACGATGGTCCCAATCGCTCATTGCCTTCCCATCCTTGAGCTCCGATGTTCAGGGTAACAGCAGGCGTGGGTCAAATAGCATCCTCGAAGCGGCCCATGATCCGGTTACACCCTGCTAGCGCGCCCCGCAAGAGCCCAGGCCAACCCAAGGCTTGCCGCAATGCACAGTTCCATCACCGCGGCGAACGTAAAAAAATACACCATTGAGTCGACAGCGAACGCAACATAACCCAAGGTGAACACCGCCAGCAGAGGACGCAAGCGAATTGCGCCGCTTTTTGCCAGGCCGCCCAGCAGCCAGAACACCACAGCCTCCATCGTAAGGAATATGGTGACCGACAACCCCAGCCCGCGATGGAACTCCCAGAAGGTGCGAGTGGCGCCCATGAACACGAATTGATTCGCCTGCATCGCCGCCAACGCCACGCTCGCCGGCCCCGCCGGCACCTTGCCAAAGACGCCTCCCGCAGTGTGCATGATTGAGTGAAGGAGCGTGAGCACCGCCGCAACTCGAAGCCAGATCGTGGCCTTCATAGCGCCTCCTCATCTTTCCCAAGTTGATTGAAATCCAGCTCCAGTATGCCTCTCCGTAAGTCCTGTGAGTCAACGAAAACAGCTCTGTTCACGGCCCACTTCTCATTCCTCCGCTGTGCTACCATTCACGCATCCGGCGCATGCGCCGGCCAAACCCCAGGAGGTCCCGCATGAACGGCTACTCGCGCCGTGATTTCCTCAAGACCGGCATCGCCGCCGGCACCCTCGCCAGCGTTGGAGCGCCTCTGCTCCAGGCTGAGAAGCAGACCGCTTTCTCCAAGGTGACCTTGGGCAGGTCCGGTGTCCAGGTCACGCGTCTCGCCTTCGGCACCGGCACCAACAACGGCTACGTCCAGGCCCAAATCGGCCAGAAAGCCTTCTCCGATCTCGTCGCCTACGCGTACGAGCGCGGCATCCGCTTCTTTGAAACCGCCGAATCCTACGTGACTCCTTCCATGCTCGGAGAAGCTCTCAAGCCCTACCCGCGCGACAGCTACGTTCTCATGTCGAAGGTGACCACGGATGAGAAAGCCGATCCCGCCAAACGCTTTGACGACATGCTGCGAACCTCGCAGACCGAGTACTTCGACATCATGCTCCTGCACTGGCAGCACACCGGCGACTGGATGGAGACCACCAAGCGCTGGCAGGACGGCGTGGAACAGTTCCAGGCCAAAAAGTCCATCCTTTCCCGCGGGGCCAGCGTGCACGGACTACCCGCCCTGCGCCAGATGCCCGGCAATCCCTGGCTCCAGGTGGCCATGATTCGCATGAACCAAAAGGGAACGCGCATGGATGGCCCCAACGGCCTGGACGACAGCAATCATCCACAGAATGTTTCCGAAGTTGTTGAGCACGTCCAGCAGGTAAAGAAGGACGGAATGGGCGTTATCAGCATGAAGCTTTGTGGGAACGGCCTTTTTACCCAGCACAACGACCGCGTCGAAGCCATGCGCTTCGCCTTCCAGAACGCCAAGGTCGACGCTGTGACCGTCGGATTCAAGAATCGCCAGGAAATCGATGAAGCCATTGACAACCTGAATCTGGCGCTGTCGTAACTGTCAGCGGACCGCTTACAGTTCGCCGTTCGTAGTTCACAGAAGACCTGGGATGGATGCGCCGCTTTGTGGCGGGAGTAAGCGATGGAACCGCATCTGATTGTGGGACTAGGCGAACTGTTGTGGGACCTGCTGCCGGAAGGGCCTCGACTGGGAGGCGCGCCAGCAAACTTTGCCGTCACGGCTGGGCGGCTGGGAGCACACTCCGCCATCCTCAGCCGCATCGGGCGCGACGATCTGGGACGGCGCGCTGTGGAACTGCTGGATCCGCTGCCGGCAGACACCGAGTTTCTCCAAGTCGACCCTGCCCACGAAACCGGCCGCGTAACCGTAGCCCTCAAAGACGGGCAGCCCGAATACACCATCCACGAGCCGGCTGCGTGGGACTTCATGGAGCTGACCGATGACTGGGTTCGGCTGGCGGAGCGCGCCGATGCCATCTGCTTCGGCTCGCTGGCGCAGCGGGCGGTCGAGTCGCGCCAGACCATCCAGACCTTGGCGGCGCAGACGCGCGCCAGTTGCATTCGCGTTTTCGATGTGAACCTGCGCGCGCCGTTCTTTTCGAGCGAGGTGATCCAGGAGTCCCTGGAGCTGGCCGCCGTGGTGAAGATGAACGATGCCGAAGTTCCGGTGGTGATGAAGCTGCTGGGATTGCCCGAGGCGGGGACGCTGCTTGGGGCATGCGAGCGGCTGCTGATGGAGTTTCCCACGCTGAAGCTGGTAGCTGTGACGCGTGGAGGGCAGGGAAGCGTGCTGGTGAGCCGCGAAGACTGGCATGAGCATCCAGGCATTCCGGTGAAGGTGATGGACACGATCGGCGCGGGCGACGCGTTTACGGCGGCAATGACGCACACGCTGCTGAAAGGCGGGGAACTCGATGCGGCTGGACTGGCCCGGCTGAACGAAGCCGGGAACCGCTGGGGCTCGTGGGTGGCTTCGCAGTCGGGAGCCATGCCGGAAGGAGGGCCGGCTTCCAGCTCTTAGTTTTTGCTACCGGGCCGTGCTTGTGCCGCCAGCCGGCGTCAGGCCGTGCATGCGCAGCTCCTCCTGAACCGGTGGCGACATCAGGTAATCGAGCAACTTTTTCGCCGCCGCGCGCTGCGATGACTTGGAGAGAATCACCGCGCCCTGTTCGATGGGCGGGTAGAGATTCCGCGGAATCAAGAAGTAGCTGCCCGCGGAAGCCAGCCTTGGCGTCATCGCCGCCGTCATCGAGATCAGGCCCGCTTCGGCATTGCCGGAATCCACAAACTGGGCCGCCTGCCCAATGTTCTCCGCCGTCACTAGCCGCGGCTTGAGCGAGTCGTACAAACCGAGTTTCTCCAGCGCGGCAACTGCCGCTTTCCCGTACGGCGCGCGCTGGGGGTTGGCGATGGCCAGCGTCTTCAGCGCGGGGTCGCGCAGCAGCTCCAGGGACGGCGGCGGAAGATTGGTATCCTTGCGCGTCCACAGGACCAGCGTTCCCCTGGCGTAGAGGATCGGCACGCTGGCTTTGCCTTCGCCCACGCCCTCGGCCAGCCCGTCAGCGATCAGCCGCCGAGGATAGTCCATGTCGGCGGAGAAGAACATATCGAAGGGCGCGCCGTTCTCAATTTGCGTGGTCAGCGTTGCTGAGGCCCGGTACGTCGCTTGGGCAGCAATGCCGGTGCTGCGCTGGAACTCGGCGAAGATGGGCGGCAGAACAGGCTCCAGATCGGCAGCCGCAGCCACGCGGACCGTTTGCGCGGCGATGGGCGCGAGGACGGCGAGAAGCAATCCTGCGATGGGGAGGAAACGGGGCATGAAAACCTCTTTCGGCAAAAGCAGATTCCCGGAGGGAATGACAGAAAGAAAAGCAAGGGCAAATGCAAGAGCAATCCGCAGCCCATTGCGGTCAGAAATCGTTCAATACTGCTAGGCTATCAGCAGGCATGGACGACAATCTGCACCAATTGCGCTGCTTCGGTTGCGGGGTGCGCATCTCCGGAGACCAGGCGCGCCCCGACTTCCGCTGCGCGGAATGCGGCGACCTGTTCGAGGTGGATTATCCCGGCTGGGCGCTGCGCGGGAGCCCGGGCCTGCCCAACACCGACCGCCCTAATCCGGGCGCATTGAAATGGCTGTGGCGCGAGCGGAAATGCTCCTCTGAAGCGCTCGATCAGTCCGGGGTTTGGCGCTTCCGCGAGCTGCTGCCAATCCTGGACAACTTTGGCCATGCGGTCTCGCTGCGCGAAGGCAATACGCCGCTCTATCCGCTGCCGCGCGCCGCCCGGGCACTGGGAATGGAGCAGCTCTTCGCCAAGCACCAGGGCATGAATCCGACCGGCTCGTTCAAGGACACGGGCATGACCGCTGCTCTGAGCGTGGCTCACGAGCGCGGTTTTGAGTGGGTGGCGTGCGCTTCCACCGGGAACACCTCGGCGGCCATGGCCGCTTACGCCGCCCGCGCGGGAATGCGCAGCCTGGTGCTGATCCCCGACGGCCGGATTGCGTGGGGCAAGCTGGCCCAGGCCATGGACTACGGCGCGGTGACCTGCCAGGTGAAAGCCGATTTCGATGGCTGCGCGCGAGTGCTGACTGAGATCGTGCGCAGGGCGCCGATTTACCTTCTCAATTCTGTAAATCCCTATCGCCTGGAAGGGCAGAAGACGCCGGCCTTCGAGATAGCCGAAGCCATCGACTGGAATGTGCCCGATCATCTGATTGTGCCCGGCGGCAATCTGGCCAACAGCTCAGCTTTGGCTAAAGGCTTCCGGGAGATGCGCGCGCTGAGCCTGGTCTCGCGCGTGCCGAGGATCTCGGTGGTTCAGGCGGCCAGCGCCAATCCGCTGGTGAAGAGCTTTTCTGAGAGTGGCGGAAGACGGCTGGAGCCAATGGAAGCGCATACCCGCGCCACGGCCATCCGCATCGGCAATCCGGCTTCCTGGCGCAAGGCGGCACAAGCAATTGTTGAAACCGGGGGCTGGTGTCTGGATGTGACGGAGGCTGAGATCGCAATCGCCAAGGCCGAGCTGGGCGCCGAGGGCCTTGGATGTGAACCTGCATCGGCCGTTACCCTGGCCGGCCTGAAGAAGCTGCGCGCAGAGGGTCATGTGCGTGCCGCGGAAACTGTGGTGCTGGTGCTCACCGGACACACGCTGAAGGACGCCGACTATACCATTGAATTCCACCGTGGCACGCTGTTGAGCGCTGAAGAGGCGGCCGGCAACGAAAAGCAGATTGCCCGCCTGCGAAGCAATGGCCTTGTGGTGGAAGCCACACCGGAGGCGGTTCTGGCGGCCATGAAGGGAGCGGAAAAATGAGCGGCGCATTGCCCGCAAAGCTGCGCCTGCGGCTTCCCGCAACTTCAGCAAACCTGGGCTCCGGTTTTGATGCCGCCGCAGTGGCTCTGGACCTTTATCTCGACGTGGAAGCGGAACCGGCGGACGATTTTCTAATTACCGCGACCGGTCGCGACGCGGATCGCTGCGGGCAGATGGAGGACAACCTGGTCCTTGAGCTGTACCGTAGATTGCTTGCGGAGAACGGCCGCCCGATCATCCCCATCGCCATTCGCATGGACAATGCGATTCCGCTGGGGATGGGGTGCGGATCGTCGGCGGCAGGCAGGCTGGCAGCGATTGCAATGGCCGTGCATTTCGGCCGGCTGGGCTGGGACGGTGAGCGGATCCTGTCCGAAGCGACAGCGTTTGAAGGCCATCCCGACAATGTTGCGGCGTGCTGGCTGGGCGGGTTTGTGGCGGTAGCCAACGCCGGCGGCGCAATTCACGTGGCAAGGGTGGTTCCCCCTGCGGAGTGGCGAGCCATTGTCGTTGTTCCATCCCTCCCGCTGGCCACCAGCCATGCCCGCGCCGTCCTGCCCGACAGCTACTCCCGGTCTGACGTTGTGGCCAACCTGCAGGCTGTGAGCTTATTGGGGCCGGCATTTGCACAGGCGCGGGGGGACCTGCTGCGCGTTGCCATGGCGGACCGAATCCACCAGCCGTACCGGGCGGCAATTTGCCCACAGCTTCCTCGTCTGCTGCCGCTTGCGGGGACTGCTGGCATCCTTGGCGTGGCGCTCAGCGGAGCCGGTCCGGCGGTGCTTCTGGTGGTCGAAGGAGATTCTCGCTTAGCAGCGGCACAGGCGGCTATACGTAACGCGCTCAGCGGCTTGCAGGAGCCGGAACTGCTGATTTGCCGGTTTGAGCCGAAGGGAGCGGAATCCTTTTCTGCTGCGCCGGCGAACGATCCGAAGCGCGGGTAATAAAGCTTCGCTTAGATTTTCGTTACACGCCACTGATGGTGTATCCGCATAACTCTTTGAGAGTCTGGATTATCCAACTGGCTAATACCCCGTTGGTGATTACTTGTGCGGTTACCTAAGATAGCTTGATTCTGACGCTCAGAACCCCTACATTCGCTGCGTGGGCAGTTCTGGGGGAGGGCTGCTCTAGCGCCCGTGATTCCTTATAGGAGTCCGGGCGCTTCTTCTTTTCCGGGCGGGCCTGTTCCCACCCCGACACCCCTTGCGACTTTCCCGCGCCCTGACGCATCCCATTCATCGAGTAAACTGAATCGGTGTAGATGAAGTAAGGAGGAACATGGCGGGAGCGGG
This sequence comes from uncultured Acidobacteriota bacterium, assembly GCA_963771195.1. Lineage (GTDB taxonomy): Bacteria > Acidobacteriota > Terriglobia > Terriglobales > Acidobacteriaceae > Telmatobacter. The sequence continues at coordinate 192,283 of CAVYSS010000008.1, read as the reverse complement.
TGTGTTGGAAGTAACGGATGCAAATTTCGACCAGGAAGTGCTGCGCAGCGAGCAGCCGGTGCTGGTGGACTTCTGGGCTGCATGGTGCGGCCCGTGCCGGGCCATTGCGCCCTACGTGGACAAGGTGGCCGAATCGTACGCGGGAAAGATCAAGGTGGCCAAGGTGAACGTGGATCAAAACGGCGCGACACCGTCGCGCTATAACATTCGCGGCATTCCTGCACTGCTGTTTTTCAAGAATGGCCAGGTGGCCGACCAGATCGTCGGGCTGCCGCCGAGCGCGGGCGAGGTGATCGACGAGAAGGTCCGGCGCGTAATCGGATAAGCAGGGGACAGAGTTGAGAGGGAGGGCCCGGCCGAGCGCCGGGCCTTTATCTTTTGGATCGTCCTCCGGGCGCTGCCGGCTCAGTGATATTTGCGCAGTACGCCGAGGACACGCCCCTGAATGGCTACATTCACCGCAGGGACGTAGATGGGCTCCATCTCGAGATTCGAGGGTTGCAGGCGCACCATGCTGCCTTCGGCGTAGAAGCGCTTGAGGGTGGTTTCCGAGCCATGCACCAGGGCCACGACAATTTCTCCCTGGCGGGCTGTACGGGTGCGCTCCACCAGCACGAAATCTCCTGAGATGATGTGCTCGTCGCGCATGGAATCGCCGCGCACCTCCAGGGCAAACACGTCGCGGTTGCCCACCACGTCGTGCAGGGAGATGGTCTCGGACGTCTCTGCAGCCTCCACCGGCATGCCGGCGGCGATGCGCCCGGCTAAAGGCAGGCGGTCGCTCGAGCGCGAACGCGCGCCCGGCGGCAGCACATCGATGGACCGGCTGCGATTGTGCACGCGGTCCAGCATGCCCTTTTTCTCCAGGTTGGTGATGTGCTTGTGCACCGTGGCCAGGCTTTTCAGACTCATTCCCCGCGCAATTTCCTCGAAAGAGGGCGAGTAGCCATTGCGGGAGACAAAGGATTCCAGGAAGTCGAGAACTTCTTTTTGTCGCCGTGTGACAGCCATGGGCGAATTATAGCGAACAAAAAGCGAATCGCAACGCATTTTTTCCGGGATATTCTCGGGGCCCGTCTCCAAACGGTCAACATGGTCATATTTAGGCAGCACGGGCCTGTGGACCCACCCTCAGCCCAGCTTTGGCGTCTGCCCGCTCATGCCCGCTGCCGTTTTCGCCGATAGACCGCTTCAGAGGGTTCGTGTTTCGAGCGCTGGGAAATCGATGATATCCATCCGCAAATATCTTGAGGCTACTTCTCCGCCGGAGGCGATCGCGCCGGAGCAGCGCCCGCAAAAGCGCGTCGCTGGCGATCTGGCCGGGCCTCTGGTGGAGGCGTACCGCTCGGCGCTGGGCGATATGGGCCGCAGCGGCACGGATGCGTGTCCGGCCACCGGCACCGAACTGGCGCAACGGCTTGCCGAATTGAGCGAGAAGCTTGCCCGCGGCACGAATGCCGCATCGCTGGCGGAGGCCGACAACGCCGCCCGCTCCCTGCTCCAGGATTGGGGCCGGCGGACCGGGCGCTACTTCCAGCAAAAGGCCAGCGAAGTGAAGGAGATGCTGCTGGCCATGGCGCGGACCGCAGAATGCGTGGGTGAGCGCGATCAGCGCTGCGCGCACCAGATCGATGAAGTGACAGCGCAACTGCGCCGCATCGCCTCGCTCGACGACATCTCGCAGATCCGCGTCTCCATAGAGAAAAGCGCCTGCGAATTGAAAGCCTCCATCGAACGCATCAACGCCGAAGGCAAAACCATGCTCGATGCCTTGCAGGCAAAGGTGGTCACGTTCCAGGCGCGGCTCGACGAGGCCGAACAGCTGGCGTCGCTCGACGCTCTGACGCGGCTTCGGAGCCGGCTCTGGGTGGAGGGCCAACTCGAATCGCGCGTAGCCGCATCCGCCAGCTTTTCGGTCGCGATCGTCGATATCGACGGCTTCAAGAGCGTCAACGATACCTACGGCCACATCGCCGGCGATGAGGTTCTGCGCCAGTTTGCCAACGAGCTGCGCTCCGCCTGCCGTTCCACGGATATCGTTAGCCGATGGGGCGGCGACGAGTTCCTGATCGTGCTCGATTGTCCGCTCGGCAATGCCGAAGCGCAGATCGAGCGTGTGCGGGCCTGGGTCTGCGGCCCTTACACCGTGCCGGGATCGGCGAGCACGCACAAGATAGAGGTGAGCGCATCCATCGGGCTCGCCGCATTTGCTCCTCCGGAGACGCTGGAGCAGCTTCTGGACCGTGCTGACGGCGCCATGTACCGGCACAAATCCGCGGCCAAGGGCGACGCCACTTCGGCGGCGGCTCTGCGCGAGCGGCGCAAGACCGCCTGAGGGCGGCATTTACGGCCGGTCCGCAGGTTGAGCCGATGAGGCGCGGCTGCGCCCATTCTGAAACTCCCTCCATGCTCATTCCTGTTGAGGGAATCGAGACCCGTCTTCTATCGCGAATCTGTTGAGTTTCTTTCCGCTTCGGGTGAGAGTGGTCCGTGTTCGATTAACGACTGCTAACCGAACTGGCCCGCAATTGGACAAGGCGCTGCTGAGATGCTCCGCTGCCGGCGCGCATCCAGGCGCGGGCGGCAACACGGAAGGAAACCATGAGGCTTTTGATTGCGGAAGATGACCGGGCGCTGGGGCAGTTTCTGAGCCGCGGGCTGGAAGCAGATGGGCATCGGGTGCGCGTTGCTCTTGACGGCGGCGCTGCGGTGGAGGCGTTTCGCGCCGATCTGCCCGACCTGACCATCCTCGACCTGAACCTGCCGGTGAAGGACGGGGAGCAGGTGCTCGAAGAAATGCGCACGATCGACGCCGAGCTGCCGGTGCTGGTGCTGACCGCGCGGCAGGAGGTGGAAACGAGGGTGAGCTGCCTCGATAAAGGCGCCGACGACCTGATGACCAAGCCGTTCAGCCTGCACGAACTGAGGGCGCGATGCCGGGCGCTGTTGCGGCGGAAGAGAGAAGCGCGGCTTACATTGCGCGCCGGCGATCTCGAGCTGGACCGCATGGAGCATACGGCGCGGCGCGCCGGCGAAGCGGTTTCGCTGACCAACAAGGAGTTCGCCCTGCTGGAGCACCTGATGCTCAACCGCGGCCAGTGCGTCTCGCGGGTGGAATTACTCGATTCCGTCTGGCGCATGGAGCCGGCGCAGACCACCAACATTGTCGATGTCTACGTGAACTACCTGCGCCGCAAGATCAAAGATCCGGCGCCGGGAAGGGTCATCCGCACCGTACGCGGACAAGGTTACGTGGTTCCCTCAGAGGCCGAGCTGGCCTTGCAGACGGTTCTTGCCGCCCAGTCGACATCGCAACCCGCTGCGGTTGAGATGAACTGAACGCCCTCCGCCGGGCCCCCACCAATTTCTTCAGGAGATCCACCATGCTGCCATCGTTTCCTCTTCCGATTCCGTCTCTGCCTTCCGCACCTCCCACGCATCCGCGCACGGCCATTCTCATCAGCTCCGACGCGAGCTTTCGCAGCCGTCTCGGTCAGAGGCTCGGCGGATTGCGCTGGAAGGTGAGAGAAGCTGCGTCGGGTGCGCAGGCCTGGGCCGAGGCCGACGCCGCGGCTCCCGAGGCCGCGATCGTGGATACCTGGCTGCCCGACCTCGAGCTGGCCGAGTTCCTGCGCGAGTTTCGCACGGCATTTCCGCGCGTCGATATCATTGCCAGCGACGGACCGCAACCCGAGGGCTGCCCGCGCAGCCCGTACCGCCAGGAACTCCTGTACGCACTTCGGATGAACCAGGATACGGATACTGCCGCCTGGAACACGGCCTGCGATCTCGATGACGCGGGGCCGCGCCACGTGAGGGGAGAGACCAAGATGCCGCCGGTGAGCGCGGAGCCCGATCTGGTTGTGCGCGCGGACGCAGTTCTGCACCACGGGCCGATGCTCGTCGCCGCGCCCATGGTAGCGTCTCCGCGCACCGCGCCCACTATTGAGCGTCTGCCGGAACTGATCGGCAATGCGCCGGTCATGCTGGAGGTGAGCCGCCGTGTCCGCCTGGTGGCGCCGCGCAATACGCCGGTTCTGATTGAAGGCCCGACCGGCTCGGGCAAGGAGCTGGTTGCCGAAGCGCTGCACCGGCTTTCGCCGCGCAGCCGCAAGCCGTTTTTCGCCATCAATTGCGCGGCCATTCCGGAAGCGCTGCTGGAGGCCGAACTCTTTGGCCACACCCGCGGCGCGTTCACCGGCGCGGTCCAGGGACGCATGGGCCGTCTGGAGGCCGCTGACGGCGGCACCATTTTTCTGGACGAGATCGGAGAGATGCCTCTGGCGCTCCAGGCCAAGCTCCTGCGTTTTGTGGAGTGCGGCGAGCTGCAGCGCGTGGGCGATAACGAGACCGCGCGCGTCGATGTGCGCGTGATCGCCGCCACCCATCGCCAGCTCGCCAAGCAAGCCGCCGAGAACACGTTCCGTCCCGACCTGTATTTCCGCCTGGCAGTGTTTCTTGTCCGAACGCCGGCGCTGGCCGACCACAAGGAAGATCTGCCCGTTCTGGTGAATCACATCCTGGACAAGCTGGGCCGGGCCGAGCCCATCAAGCGCATCGATGATACCGCCGTGGCGCGTCTCGTCGAGCATGGCTGGCCGGGCAACGTGCGCGAACTCGAGCACGTGCTGGAGCGCGCTGCCATCCTGGCCGGCGACAGCCCCACTATTACTGCGGCGGAGATCGACTTCGGCGCCGCGGACGAGTAAGGAGGGCCGCTAATGCGCATCGAGAGCCTCATGAGCGATCGCCTGGCGCGCTATCTTGACCTGGCATCGGAAGAGACCAAGCTGACCGCGGCAAACATGGCGAACATCGACACCCCGGGATACCGCGCCGTGGGGATGGATTTTGAAGCCGAGATGCAGAAGGCGATCGGCAGGGCGGCAGCCGACGAGGGCGCGCAGCCAGTGCATGTCCGGTTTGAGGACGGGCTGGTAGCGCGCCCTGACGGCAACAATGTCTCGATGGATCGCGAAGGCCTGAATCTGGCCGAGGCGCAACTGAAGTTCCGCACCGGAATCGCGCTCCTGCGCCAGCAATACCAGATGACCATGGACGCAATCCATGCAGACAAGTAGGAGGAGAAATGAATCTCTTCGGGCTGATGGAGACATCTGGCAGCGCAATGCAGGCCGAGCGCATGCGCGCCGAAGTGGTGGCGGCGAACATGGCCAATGCCGAGACCACGCGCACCGAGTCCGGCGGGCCGTATCGCCGGCATGAGGTGGTTTTTGCGGCCAATCCGGGAGATAACTCGTTTGCGGACGCGCTGAACGGAGCCGGGGGCGGGACTTTTTCGGCGCAGCCGCTTCCTTTGAATCCGCTGGGATTGCAGTTCCCGCCCGGTGGCCAGTTGCCCGCCGGCGGCGTGCACATTGCGGGGGTAGTGGAAGATCCCTCGCCGCCGCTGCGTCGCTACGACCCCGGCCATCCCGACGCCGGGCCCGACGGCTATGTCGCGTACCCCGACATTAACCCCATCACAGAGATGGTGGACCTGATGGGCGCAACCCGTGCATACGGCCTAAACGGTTCCGCGGTGCAGGCGGAAAAGGGAATGATCACCTCGGCGCTGGACATTGTGAAGTCTTAGGAGCGAGGGAACGCGAAGGTGGGAACGCGCCGCGGCGGGGGACGCAGAGAGCGAGGAGAGCATGGCCAGTCCGATTCACGCAGTGCAACAAGTGGCGGCAGCCGCGACATCCTCGCTGCCCGGCCTCAGTTCGTCCTCGTCCACCGGGGCCGCGGCGAGCACGCCTTTTTCCGATTTGATGACCGACGCCATCGGCCAGGTCAACAATCTTCAGGATCAGGCCAACACCGCTGTCAATGGGCTGATGACCGGGACGGGTGTCGATGTGCATACGGCCATGATCGCCACGGAAAAAGCTGACATGGCGTTCGAGCTGGCGCTGGCGGTGCGCAATAAGGCGGTGCAGGCGTATCAGCAGGTCATGAGCATGCAGTTTTGAGGAATGAGGACGGGAGTCGATGGCCACCGGAACCGAGTTGGAACGAACCGCGACTCCCGTCCCCGCCAGGGCGGCCGCGGGCGGCGGCCTGGGCGTTCTGTGGACCCGCGCCCGCATCCTCTGGGCTGGCATGCAGCCACGGCAGCGTACGTGGGCCGTTTTCTCCGCCGTACTTCTCGTGGGCCTGACCGGCTTTCTCCTTTGGTATGCCATCCGGCCCGATTGGCGCATTCTCTATGCGGATCTCGACCCCGACGATGCGCGCCAGATCGGCCAGGACCTCACCCAGGCGCAGATCCCTTTCGACCTGGGCGCGAGCGGAGGCGTGATCCGTGTGCCCGCGGCGCAACTGGACAAGGCGCGGCTGGCCACTGCAGCCAAAGGCGGCGTGCGCAGCGGCCGCATGGGCTTTGAGCTCTTTGACAAGCCCAACTGGGTCGGCTCCGAGTTTGACGAGCAGGTGAACTACCAGCGCGCACTCGAGGGCGAGTTGGAGCACACGGTGGGGTCGCTCAGCGATGTTGAGAGCGCACGGGTGCACCTGGTTCTGCCTCACGATTCGCTCTTCCGCGACCAGGAGCGGCCGGCCAAGGCATCGGTGGTGCTGAAGTTGCGCCATCGCACGCTGGCCGACGGCGAGCCGGACGCCATCCGCAACCTCGTAGCCTCGGCCGTCGACGGGCTCATGCCCGACCATGTGGTGCTGGTGGATGCGGCCGGCCACGTGCCGCTGGGGCCCAAGACACCGGATGCCCTGCGTCTAACGGCAGAGCAGGCTCTCGAAGACAAGCTGGTGTCCACGCTCGAACCGGTCACAGGCGCGGGGAATGTGCGCGCCTCCGTCACCCTCGATTACGACACCTCTGCCAGCGATGAGACGGCCCAGACCTATGATCCCACCCAGTCCGCCACCCTCTCCATGCAACGCACGGAGCAGACCACCGGGCCGCAGGCGGTGGCCGCAGGGGTTGCGGGAACAGCTTCGAACGCGCCCAACTCCCAGGCGCTTCCGGTGTATCCGCATGAGACCACGCCTCCGCAATCGGCAAAGACCGAGTCGGGAACCTACGGCGTCTCCAACACGGTTCGCCACATCACGCAGGACCCGGGGCGCATCCATCGGCTGACCGCGGCCATCGTGGTCAACGACCGCGAGCTTCAGCCCGCAGGCAACAACAAGCCGGCGGTCTGGCAGCCGCGCTCGGCCGACGAGCTGCGCAACCTGAGCGCGCTGGCGCAGGCCGCGGTGGGCTTTAACGGCCAGCGCGGCGACGTGGTCACGGTCGAGGACCTGCCCTTTCAAGACAATCATGCCGTTGTGAGTAGCTCTGCCGTCTCGCGTGCGCTCGAGGACGTTGAGATGTCGCCGGTTTTGGTGAAGTACGCGGCCATTCTCACGGGGCTTCTGCTGGTGATGGGGTTCGGGGTGCGTCCGGCGCTTAAGCGTGCCGGCGCGGCCGCCGCAAGTGTACAGGCGGCACATGGGACGCGCGGAGCAAAGGAGATTGCGGGCGCATCCGGTGCGCCGCTGGCCGCGCCGGAACCGCCGCAGCTCGATGCCGAGCGCGTGCGTGCGCAGGAAATCTTTGAACAGGTCACCGGTCAGGTGAAGAAGCAGCCGGCACAGACCTCGCGCCTGCTGCAAAGCTGGATTCACTCCGACTAGCGGGGGAGAAAGGCATCGTGCCAGAAGCGAACATGGCGGAAGGAGCCGTCCGGCCGCACAGCCGTTCCCAAGTGAGCGGTTTGCGCAAGGCGGCGGTGCTGCTGGTGGCCGTGGGGGAGGAACTGGCCAAGGAGATTCTGCGCGCGCTGCCGGAAGTCGATGTGCAGCGGCTGACCGAGGAGCTTGCCGACCTTCGCGGGGTTACCCCGGAGCTTTCCGCCGAGGTTCTGGAGGAATTCTGGCAGCTTCTGGAGACGCAGAACTTCATGGTGCATGGCGGCCTCGATTACGCCAGCCGCCTGCTGATTGAGACCTTCGGCAAGGAACGCGCCGAAGACCTTCTCCTGATGGTGCGCCGTTCGCAGCAGGAGGCACAGGGCAATCTGGCCAAGCTGCAGCTTACGGATCCGCAGCAGCTCGGCAAGCTACTCGACTCCGAGCATCCCCAGACCATCGCGCTGGTCCTGGCGCATCTCGATCCGCGCCGCGCCTCGCAGGTGCTCGACAACCTCAGCGAGGAGCACAAGATTGTGAGTGTGCAGCGGCTGGCGGAGATGCGCCAGTTCTCGCCGGAGATGGCGCAGAAGGTGGCGCATACGCTGCACCGGCGCCTCGAAAGCATGGGGGAAACCACCGCGCGCCGCAGCTACTCCGGCTTCAAAGCGGTTGCCGACCTGCTTAACCGCCTTAATGCCGAGGAATCCAAGCACATCCTCGAGGCCATCGAGGACAAAAACGCCGAACTGGCGCTCAATATCCGCAATCTCATGTTCACATTTGAGGACCTCATCACCGTTCCCGCAGCCACCATCCGCGAGATTGTCTCCGGCGTGGACAAACGCCAGCTTGCGCTGGCGCTGCGCGGCGCCAATGAAGAACTGCGCGCGCAGATCTTCAAATCCATGAGCTCCCGCGCCGTCGAAATGCTGAAGGAAGACATGGAAGTGCTGGGACCGGTGCGCTCGCGGGAAGTGGCCCAGGCGCAGCAGGAGATTCTCAACCTCGCCCGCCGCCTGGAAGCCGAGGGAAAGGTCATCCTGAAGCTCGAAACCGGCGACGAGATGCTGGCCTGACGCCATGGAGAAGAGCATGAACCCCGCCGCGGCGCGTCCGGGAAGGCCGGTGAGGTTGGAGTCATTCCCCTACACTCCTCCCATCGAATCGCCGCCCTGCGCAAGCCTGGATTTGCCCTGCGTCGACTCGGGCGGCCGCCTGGTTCTCGAAAGCGCCGAATTCAACCCGGGCTCCGTGGCCGCTGAAGACATGGAACAACGCCTGGCAGATGAGGTCCGAAGCAGCTTCGAGGCCGGCCTGGCGCGCGGGATTGAGGAGGGCCGCGCCACCGAACACGCCGCGCACGCTCCCGCGGAGATGCATCGCGCCGAACAGCTGCGCCGGCTGCTGGAAGATTTCGGGGCCGAACGCGACCGCTATCTTCTCGCCGTCGAGCACGAAGTCGTTCGTCTTGCCCTGGCCATTGCGTCGCGCATTCTCCGGCGCGAGGCCCAGATGGATCCTCTGCTGCTGATGGGCGCGGTTCGCTCCGCGCTGGGGCAACTGGCCGGCGCCACCGAGGTGCGCCTGCACGTGCCCGCTGCGGATGCGGATCTCTGGAAGGAATCCCTTTCGCTTCTACCCAATCCTCCGGTGCGCCCGGTCGTGATCGTCCAAAGCGATCTGCGCCTGGGCGAGTGCCGGCTTGAGGCCAGCCTGGGCCAGGCCGATCTCGGCCTACGCGCGCAGCTCGATGAGATCGAGCGCGTCCTGTTTTCCCGCAGCGCCGTTCTCCCGCAATCGCCTGCCCCTACCCATACAGAGCCACTGCCATGATCCCGCTGCTCGGCGCCTACTTCGCCTCGCTCAACCGGCGCCAGCCGTGGCGCTGGTCCGGTCAGGTTATCGAATCCGTGGGGCTGACCATCGAGTCAGCCGGGCCCCCGGCTTCGGTGGGCGAGTGCTGCGAGATCTTCGACCGCTCCGGCCGCGCGCATCCCGCCGAGGTCATCGGCTTCCGTGGCTCCAATGTTCTTTCCATGCCGCTCGAAAGCACCGACGGCATCCGCTTCGGCGACTCCATCCTGGCCGTTGGCGAGCGCCCACTGATCGAAGCCGGCCCCGGGCTCATGGGACGCGTGTTGAATGCGGTGGGCGAGCCCATCGACGGTGGGTCGCGCTTGTGCGAGCCCACCATGCTGCCCCTCGAAGGAAGGGTCCGCTCCCCGCTGGACCGCCCGCCCATACGCGAGCCTCTGGGCACCGGTATCCGCGCCATCGATGCACTGCTCACTGTGGGGCGCGGCCAGCGCGTGGGCATCTTCGGCGGCTCCGGGGTGGGCAAAAGCACGCTCATCGGCATGATGACGCGCAATACGGAAGCCGATGTTACCGTGGTCGGGCTGGTGGGGGAGAGAGGACGCGAGGTGGGCGAGTTCCTCGAAGATGCGCTGGGCGAGGAGGGGCGTGCCCGATCCGTGGTTGTGGTCTCCACTTCAGACCAGTCGCCGCTCCTGCGCATGCGGGCCGCGCTGGCTGCCACCAAGTTGGCCGAATTCTTTGCCACTCAGGGCCGCACCGTCCTTCTTGTTCTGGACTCGCTCACCCGTTTTGCCATGGCCGCGCGCGAGATCGGCCTGGCCGCCGGCGAGCCCCCGACCAACAAGGGCTACACTCCCGGTGTTTTCTCAGCTCTGGCGCGCCTCATTGAGCGCGCCGGCAGCTTCCGCAACGGTTCCATCACCGCTTTTTACACTGTTCTGATGGAGGGAGACGATCAGCAGGACCCGCTCGTGGACGCTGTCCGCTCACTACTGGACGGACATGTTGTCCTCTCCCGGTCCCTGGCCGCCGAGGGCTGGTATCCGCCGATCGAAGTGCTCGACTCCATCAGCCGTCTCATGCCCTCCGTCACCGCCCCGGCTCATCGGGAGCACGCCGCCCTGCTGCGCCGGCTGATGGCGGTCTACGCGCGGAGCGAGGACCTGGTGCGCATCGGCGCCTACAAGACCGGCTCCGATCCCGAACTCGATCGCGCCCTTCGCGCGCGCGCGTCCCTGCGCGCATTCCTCATCCAGGATTCAGCCGAGCGCGCGCTGTCCGCGGAGACGGTGCGCCGCCTGGCCCAGTTGGCCGCGGAGGTTTGACCCATGCCGGTCTCGGCTGCGCTGCGCCGTCTGTTCCGCGTTCGCGATCTTGAAGAGGAGCAGCACCGTCTCGCCCTCGAATCCGCTCTCTCTGACCTGCACGCCCTGGAACACGCGCTGGTCCTGGCCCGCGCGGCGGAGCGCCGCGGGCGCGCGCGAATCGCCTCCAGCGCTCCGGCTTCCGATCCTGCCGATCGCATTGCCGCCTGGGTCGAGTTCTCGTCGGCCGCACGCCGCACCGCTGCACTCGTGCCCCGCATCGCCACCGCCGAACAGGAAGTCAGCCGCCTTCGCCGGCAATATCTTTTGAAGCGCATCGAGCGCCGCCAGGCGGAGGCGCTGATCCGCGAACGCGAAGCGCTCGATGCCATCGAGGCCGATCGCCGCGCGCAGCAGGGACTCGACAATTGGATTGCATCCCGCGCCCATCGGGACAAGTCGTCGTCCAAACTCCGCTCCACTCGTTCGTCTGCGAAAGATCCTTAGACCACTCACAGAAACGTACCACCTTCCCGATTCGGAATCCTTGCTCCAAACTTCGCAACTCTCTAAGACCGCAATGTCTGAATTTGGCACACCGGATGCACTATCTCGCCGGTGTGCCCTTAGCCGTAGCCATCCCCGTCGTGGTCGAGCCCGGAAAGCTGGCCGGACCGGCCAAGCCCCGCGCGACGCCACATGCCCAAACCGGCGCAGCCGCACTTCCGCTGGAGACCAGCTTTCGCGCCCGGCTGCAGACTATGTTTGCGGCGGATATCCGGGCTTCCGAAACGGCTGGATCCCCAATCGATCCTGCAATCCCGGAATCTCAAGACTCTGTTGCGCGCGATGGCGTATCGCCGCCGTCATCCACGCCCGCGCGGCCGGCGCCGCAGGTTTCGCCCGGCATCCGCACGCCGCAACCTCCCCCAACGCCTGCGCGGACCGTGCTGCACGTTTCGCTTAGCACTCTCTCACCGCCTCCCCCAACGCCCACGCTTCCAGCTTCACCGCAGCTTGCCGGTCGAAGAAAGGATCCTGGAACGGATCCCGGTTCGCCTCAGCCGGTGTCCGTCCCCTCTTCGCCTTCATCCCATCGGCCCGTACGGGAGAGGCCTTTGCACTCCGGCACGGGCGGCGATGCATCGTTGCCATCGATTGTTTTGGCATCCGCCGGAACATTGCCGGAGTCATTGCCTGTACCGTCCCCGGCGCCCGTCCCGCAATCACTTGCTACGGCATTGCGCGTAGAGGGTGGCTCTAAGACGACATTGGCTGAAACTTCCGGGGCAGCGATGGGGTCCGTCAGTCCGGAAGCTTTCCCAAGAGCTGTTCCGCCGCCTTCATTGAAGGAACCGCGCGAGTGCCCTGCGTCTTCGGCTCCAGCCAGACCGATCTTGGCCCATTCCGCTGCGCATTCCACGGCATTACCCTCCACACCAGACTCATTGCCGCCGCTCGAGTACGCTGCCACGCGCGCGGCCGGTTCCGATGGGCGCGACGACATGCATCCCGTACCTTTTTCATCCGATTCGGCCGCCCCTGTTCCCAGACAGCCTGTGGAGCGCGCAACCAAGTCGCAACCGGCGTCCGCCATCGGGCCCGCGCCCGTCATCAGACCCGCGCCCTCATTGAGCGCTGCGCACGGAGTCGCAAACCCATCGGATTCACCGAGGGCCGCCACCGCGGTACCGCCTGCGGAGCCGAAAGCGGGACAGTCTGCGCGTGCCTCCAGTGCATCGAGACTCACTCAATCCATGCCGGCTCAGAACGCGGTTGCCTCGGGGGCACCGGCCGCAGCGCAGCCTGGAACCCCGCCTGCGCATGCGTCCATGCTCAGTGTGCCCCGCGAATCCACGAATTCCCCCAGCGCGGCGACCCCCGCTCCCGCTGACACCTTCGCCGCTCTGGACGCTGAATCGGCGGCACCGCCGGCAACCTGGATTCACGCCGGGTCTACCCACGCCGAGGCAGGCTACCTCGATCCCTCGCTTGGTTGGGTTGCGGTCCGCGCCGGCGTCGCAGGCAACACCGTCCACGCCTCCATCCTGCCCTCATCGGCAGAGGCCGCACAGGCCCTCGGATCGCACCTAGACGGTCTCAACAGCTATTTGGCGGATCATCGCGTCGCGGCGGCCCAGTTGACCATCGCGCCGTTGCCGTCCGGGCAATCGTTCGCCGGCCAATCGGGTTTCAGTCCTTCTGGCCAGCAGGCGGGGCAGGAGCAGCGTGGCGGCGAACCTCCCGTTGGGTCCAGTTCCGATTCAACCTTAACGCACACGGCGGATGCCTCATCGGCTCCGCCGGTCAACGGATTTGAAGCACTGGCCGTTCCGGTTTGGTCCGGCGGCCACATTTCGGTGATCGCCTGAGAAGGGCTAACCCGCGGTTCGCTGGGCGATCCGCGCCAGGAAGAGAAGAAAATGGCAACCTCATCGCTGATCTCAACGCAACATGCTGCGGCGAGCATTTCGCTCGCCAGGGCGCACCCGGCCGATTCGTCAACCGGCAGCAGCGGCTCTTCCGACGACGGCGCCACCATCTCCGCCAACGACTTTCTCACCCTTCTGGTGACCGAGATGCAGAACCAGGACCCCACGGCCAACACCGATCCCAATGAATACATCAACCAGCTGGTCAACGTGAACAGCCTGGAGCAGCTTATTCAAATTAACCAGACGCTCACGACCGACCTTCCTGCGCCCTCGTCGGGCACGGGGGGCTCGTCCAGCACGGCCCACGGCATCAATGTCGCCGCCAATCCTGCGCCGTCGAGCCCCGCTGCGGCGTCCACGCAACCGGCATCGGCGCCGCTTTCGGCGCAGGCGTCCTCGCTTACCGGCGCACCGGCCCCAGTGACAGATTCTGTCACCTCCGGCAACCTCAACGTTCCCTCATCCAGCCCCGCCGCGTTGCGCGTGGCCAGCGCTCTCGGGTCGAGGCGCCCGCGACGGTAGCTGCCTCTCAAACTTCACTCTCAACCCAGGCCTTTACGGCTGATCACCGAAGGAGATCGAAACCATGGCAAGCTTCAGCATTCCTTTGACCGGCCTGAACGCCGATTCCACCGCTCTGAACACCATTGCCAACAATCTTTCCAACATGAGCACCACCGGCTTCAAGGCGGAGACTGTCAATTTCGCCGACCTATTCTATCAGCAAGTCGGCAGCGCTGGCTCGGGCGATCCCATCCAGACGGGATCGGGCACCCAGGTCGCCTCCACCACCACCGACTTCTCCGACGGCACGCCCAATTCCACCCAGGTCGATACGGATGTTGCCCTGCAGGGCAACGGGTTCTTCGTCGTATCGGACGGGATTAGCCAGTACCTGACCCGCGCCGGCGATTTCTCGATCGCATCCAACGGCAATCTGACCACGGCCAACGGACTGAATGTGATGGGTTATCCGGCTGCGAACGGAGTGGTGAACACCGACTCGCCGCTGTCGCCCATCAACATTCCCGAATCCGCCCTCCTGCCGCCGCAGGCCACCAAGAACTTCACCATGACGGCCAATCTCAACTCGGCCGGCTCCAATCAGATCTTCCCCGCCACCGAGAGTATCTTCGACTCGCTGGGGCAGGGGCATACGGCTACCGTCACCTATACCCAGACCGCTACCAACGCGTGGAATTACTCCATCGCGCTGCCCGCATCGGATTTCGCCAGCGGCGTTTCCACACCGGTCACCGGCGCCATGACCTTTGACGCCAGCGGCAATCTGGCTACTGTCAGCGTCGGGGCCGGCGCAGCCCAGCCTGTGGGCACCGGTGCCGGACAAGTGTCTTCAATCCCGGTCGCCTTCGCCGGCCTCGCCGACAAGGCCAGCGATCTCAACATGAATTGGAACCTCCTGGGCGCGGCCGGCACGCCCACAATCAGTCAAGTGGCGGCCCAGTCCGCGGTCTCGGGCACCACCCAGGACGGCTTTGCCAGCGGCCAGTACCAGGGCTTTACGATCGGCTCCGATGGCACCGTGACGGTGACATACTCCAATCAGCAGAAACTCAACGTGGGTCAAATCGCCCTAGGCACCGTAGCCAATCTCCAGGGCCTCCAGGCAGAGGGCAACGGAGAATACGCGACCACGCTGGCCAGTGGCAACGCCACCATCGGCACGTCGGGCTCGGCAGGCCTGGGCACGCTGCAGGATGGCGCTCTGGAGAACTCGAACGTGAATATCTCGGCCGAGTTTTCCGACCTCATCATTGCTCAGCGCGCGTTTGAGGCCAACTCCAAGACCGTAACGACCTTCGACACCATCACCCAGGAAACCATCCAGATGATCCACTAATCTCAGGGTTGCGGGCTCGAATCCCCTTGCGCGACGTCATCGCGCAAGGGGATTGCAAGCGTTGGTCATGTGTTGTCCTGCCGATGTTTACCATTCGGTAAAATCATCGAATTGCCGCAAGAAATGGATTCACTCTATTTGGTATTGTGTGTGAATAGAATCAGAGAGTTCCGGAATTATTTCGGCGGGGATGGGGGTAGGGGGGGATTATTTATCTGGTAAACTTTCCATCTCCTTCCGGGCGATCTGTTTTTAGCAGCGGCGGAAGTCCATGCGCTGGTTTCTGGCGCACACCTGCAGAACTATGTTGAACCGGTGGTTTTTTTGCGTCTGTGCGTGGGGTCACAAGCGGGCTTCTAGCCTCTAGCTTCTAGCTACTAGCCTCGCGGCGGCGGTCCGGGCTGGTGCGGTTGGAGGCGGGGCCGAACCGGCGGTTGGCACCGCGGGTGAATCACTCGAGAGTGGAACTGGAGTTGACGTTTGGCGGGTGGGGCCTTCCGGTTGGCGAGAGTGGCGGTTCTGGTCGCGTGCGACCGTGACCCCGGTCACCTCTGCAATGGTTTCTTGGGGTCACAATTGTCGGGTATCTCACCATCAAGGGGGGCGACCATGAGATGGCTCTTACCAGGATGCGCAGTGGCCGTGGCCGTCTTTTGCCTTCAGGCAGCTGGGCTTGGGCAACAGAACCCGCTTGAGAACACTCGTCCGCCGCAGTTGGACCTTCGCCACGTCGCCGCAGGCCCGTTGGGCCTGAGTCGTGGGATGACTAAGCAGCAAGTCATTGTTCGAGTGGGCAAGGAAGCTGTTATCGATGAGAAGCCCGATTCGTTGGGGGGCTTGGCGCTGCACTTACGCACGGTTCCAAAGCCGTACGAGGCGTTCGGAGAGTACCTGTTGCTCTTTTCCGATTCCGATGGGCTTCTCAAGGTGCTGGCTTTTAGCAGAAACATCGATACTGCGCGTGACGGGACAGAGCTGCGGCGGGAGTACGATTCGCTGAAGGGCCCGCTGAGTACGAGCTACGGGTTGCCGAACACCGACGTGGACTATCTAAAGGCGGGGAGCCTTTAGAACGAGCCGCAAGACTTCATGATGGGCTTATTGAAGCATGATCGGAAGCTTGAATGCTTCTGGATTGCGAGTGACAAGCTCGCCCTGAAAGACTCGATTTCCTCAATTCAGTTAAGCGCGGATGCGATCGATGATTCGACCGGCTATGTGGTCCTCGGTTACGAATTTGACGGATGGGACGTGTACGCGGACCGTCTGAAGGCGAAGGAGTGTTCTGTTCTCTGAGCCCATGTTGGGCTGCCGTCTGCCCGATTCCCCGCTGGGTTCAGGTAGCGTGAATCGCCCCTGGCGTCTGGAAGAATCGGTGGACGAGCGTCCTCAGTCCTGCGTCACAAATGCCGTCGTGGTCTATGCAAGAGATAATGTAATCAACCTGTTCGGCTGAACGGAAGGGCAACTTCAGGGCGGCGGACAACTGCTCTGAATCGAGATGCTTCGGAAGATGAGAATATGGGTCCACGCCGTTTTGGATCCAGGTGCTAATCAGAAATCTGTACATGAGCCGTGCGCGCTGTGCATTTGCAAGCGCACGACATTGGCGGTACTCGCGAACGCATTGCGGTAACGCCTTGTTCAGCGCGGGCAAGAGCCACCCGTAGAAGCGCTCGACCCGCCCCGCATATCGAGAGAATGTTTCGGTGACGTCGAGTTTTCCGTTCTGTCTAGAAAGGAATCTCTTGGCGGGCGCGGAGATTTTGCTTTCGGCGAGGATTTCTTCTATTTGGATTTCGAAGCGCTTCGATTGTCCTTCGCTTGAGTAAACAATGCTCCAGCCCGCTTCTGTGTGAATTTCGTGAAGCAATACATCGCGGAGGTCTCTTATCAATTTGTTTTCTTCATCGTCAAAGATCTCCGAGATTCTTAGGAAGAATTCGTTCGGATCAACGAAGTCCATGATCCGCCGGCAGTAATCTACGAGCGCTTGAGAGGCGGTGATAGCCGCAAGCAGTTCCTTGTTCACTCTGATGGAGGCGTCGGCCTCGCGGCGCTCCCGTTGGCTTGGTGGGATTTTCGGATCGTAGGCGGGGAACTCGGCGATGGCGTTGGTCAGGTCAACGATTGCGCGGCGAAAAACCGCAAGCATTGTCTCAACGGATTCGATTTTCCGGTGCGCAAGGTATCCGGGATGCTCTCGCATGACGCTTTCGAAATCTTCGAGGGAAAGCGTCCCGAGTTCATTCATGAATTCTTCGGAGACTGGGGGTGTCTTGATTCTGGTTATGAGCCGCTCTCGAATTTTGCGGCGCCTTTCGTGGTCGTATCGGACGAAACCCTTGAGGAGTTCGTATTGCTCAGGCGATGTCCGCGGCATTCACCCATCTTAATCGGAGTACCAGATCGAACAACCAATCACTGCCTCTTTTCCGTCCGTTTGGTTCCTATAAAGTAGTCCTGTGATCATCAACATAGCCCGGCGGGCGCATGACCATAACTGGGAGCTGGATCCGATTGTGCGGTCGCTGCTCGATACCGACTTTTACAAGCTGCTGATGCTGCAGTTTATCTGGAAGCATTTTGCCGGGACGCGGGCGACGTTTGCGGTGCAGAACCGGACAGCACAGGTGCGGCTGGGCGAGGTGGTGCGCCTGGAGGAGTTGTGGGAGCAACTGGACGCGGTGCGGCAATTGCGGTTCCACAAGTCGGAGCTGATCTGGCTGGCCGGCAACACATTCTTCGGACGGCGGGGGATGTTTGAGCCGGCGTTTCTGGAGTGGCTGGAGAAGGATTTCCGGTTGAGCGAGTTCGAACTGGGGGTAGAGGATGGGCAGGTTTCGCTCAAGTTCGACGGGCTGTGGACGGAGACGACGATGTGGGAGATTTACGCATTGTCGATTGTGGACGAGCTGAAGACGCGGTCGGCGTTGAAGGTGCTGAACGAATTTGAGCTGGACCTGCTCTATGCGCGGGCGAAGTCGCGGCTGTGGGAAAAGATGGAGCGGCTGAAGGGCGTGCCGGGGCTGGCGGTGAGCGACTTTGGGACGCGGCGGCGGCATAGCTTTCTGTGGCATGAGTACGTGTTGCTGGCGATGCAGGACACGCTGGGGAAGAGCTTTACCGGGAGCTCCAATACGCATCTCGCGTACAAGCACGACCTGGAGGCTATGGGCACCAATGCGCACGAGCTGCCGATGGCGATGGCGGCGCTGGCGGAAACGGATGAGGAGTTGAGGACTGCACAGTACCGGATGCTGGAGCTTTGGCAGCAGACGTACCAGGGCGAGCTGCTGATCCTGTTGCCGGATACGTTTGGGACGACGCAGTTTTTGCGCCACGCGCCGGATTGGGTGGCGGATTGGACGGGGCAGAGGATCGACAGCAAGGACCCGTTTGCGGCGGGGGATGAGTACATTGCGTGGCTGGAGGAGCGGGGACGCGACCCGAGGCGCAAGCGGCTGATTGCGAGCGATGCACTGGACGTGGACAAGATCCTGGCGCTCCATGCGTACTTTGGCGGGACGATTGTGCAGGGAAACGCCTGGGATTTCCGCGGGGCGGCGGATTTCGAGGATGGGGCGCGATGGCGGCCAGAGCCGCGGATCCGATTCAGCGCGGGGTGGGGGACGTTTTTGACCAACGACTTCAGGAACTCGAATCCGCGGGGGGACGGGAGCTTTGACCCGGTGAGCCTGGTTTGCAAAATGACAGAGGTGGATGGGCGGCCGGCAGTGAAGCTGAGTGACAATTACCAGAAGGCGACGGGCGCGGCGGGGGAGATTGAGCGCTACCGGAGGGTCTTTGGGACTGCGGGGATGGAGAATGTGCCGGTGGAGGCGTAGAGGCAGGGATCAAGGGAACAAGAAGCCGGGGCCAGGAAGACTAACGTGAGCTTAAACGGGACTTCTCAAAGGATAGAAGCGGATTCCCTGTAGGGAATGACAGAAAGAAAAGCAAGAAAAACGTCAGATCACGGTCCAATCGAAGGCAGCTTTTTCTGGGTCCCTTCTTCCCTTGGTACCTCGGTCCCTGTTTTGTGATGCGTGACGCTGCCGCTGGAGTGGATTTGCGGCTACATTGAATATATGAGGGTAAGAATCTCCCCGCTTATTCCCTCCAGGTTATGCAAGGCCTGCCTGGGCGGAATGCTGTGCTTGCTGGTTGCCGCTGGAGCGATTGCCGGACAAACCACGAGCGCGACGAGTTCGACTACACATAAAAAGACAGCACACCTTAAGACGACGGCCAAATCGAGGAAGGCGACAAGCAGGCATCGGCGGCAACGACTGACGCTGGCGCAACGACGGACGCGGACGACGCGGCTCAAGAAAGCGTTTGTGGCGTCCACTGAGTTGCGCCCGATGGCCGATCAATTGATGACGCTGCGAACGCCGGCTGCATACGAGGGTGTGACCAGCTTCGCACGACGGCACACGGGCGATGCGGCGGGCGCGGCCTATCTGGCGCTGGGACGGGCGTACCAGATGGACAAGCGATATGGCGAAGCCGTGTCCGCGTACGCAGAAGCGAAACAACACAGCGAAGTGCTGGCCGATTACGCGGACTATCTGGGGGCGGAGTGCCTGCACGCGGAGAACAACGACAAGGCGGCCGAGGCGCTGCTGAGGGGCTTTGACGAGCGGTATCCGGACACGATCTTCGATATCGAAGCGCCGGAACTGGAGTCCAACGTGCTGCTGGCCCAGGGCGATGCGTCGGCGGCGCAACGGACGCTGCAGACGGTGGCCGACGAAGCGCGCGACATGCCTAACTACGAGCTGACGGAGGCGAAGATCGCATACGCCATCCAGCAGAACGACGAAGCGGAGCGGGTTTTCAAGCAACTGCTGCTGAGTCATCCGCTGAGCCCGGAAGCGGAGGAGGCGCGGGCGCGCCTGACGGCGATGGGCGAGGAGACGAGCCTGACGGCGGCGGAGCTGCGCGGCCTGGGGGACGCATACTACAACGCGGGCCGCTACCAGTTGGCAGAGGAGCAATACCGGACGCTGGCGAGGAATACGACGCTGCCGGAGGCGGAACGGAACGAGTTTGAAGTGGCTGCGGCAGGCTGCGCTTTGAAGTTGAAGTTGCTGACGGAGAGGGAAGCGGAGGCGCTGCCGAATACGAACGACGAGAACGGCGCGCGGCGGCTTTACCTGCTGATGGAACTGGCGCGTTCTAACGAGAACCAGGGCGAGCAGCAGCAACTGATAGAGGAGATGAAGACGCGGTTCCCCGAAAGCCCGTGGCTGGCGGAGACGCTTTACTCGAGCGGCAACATGTACCTGCTGCTGAGGGATTATCCGCGGGCGGTGGATTACTACGGCTACCTGGCTGCGCACTTTCCCGGGTACAAGAACGCGGCGGCGGCGCATTGGCGCGCGGGGTGGCTGAGTTACCGGCAAGGTCAGTTTGATCAAGCGGCGCGGATTTTCGACGAGCAGATCCGGCTCTATCCGCAGGACACGGAGAGCGCGGCGGCGCTGTACTGGCGCGCGCGGCTGTATGAATCGCAGGATCATCAGCCGGCAATGGCGGCGACCGACTATCGCACGGTGGCGGGGCGCTATCAGCATTACTTTTATGCGCAGATGGCGCGGGAACGGCTGAAGGCGCTGGGACTTCCATTGCTGGTGAGCCAGACGCAGATGGGCGCGTTCCAGCCGCCGCCGGTACCGCACCTGGTGGACACATTTCCAGCGGACAGCCCGCATATCGCCAAGGCGCGACTGATCGCCAACGCGGGCTTGAACGAGTACGTTGGCCAGGAGATTGCGGCCGATCCGGATTCCGGTTCGTGGAGCGCGCTGGCGGAGGCGCAGATTTATGCGTCGTTCGGGGAGACATTCCGCGCCATGCGAGCACTGAAGCGCGCCATGCCGTACTACACATCGGCGCCCATCGAGTCGATCCCGCTGGCATACTGGCGCATTTTGTTCCCCGAACCGTGGTGGGACACGATTAAAGAAGAGAGCGCGAAGAACGGACTCGACCCGTACCTGGTGGCATCGTTGATCCGGCAGGAATCGGAATTCAATGCGTCGGCGATTTCGTACGCCAACGCGTGGGGGCTCATGCAGCTGGAGCCGAACGTTGGCAGGAAGCTGGCGCGCGAAGAAGGCATGAGCCATTTTCAGACTTTCCAGCTGCTGAATCCGGAAGTGAACATCCGGCTGGGATGCAAATATCTGAAGCAGATGCTGGACCGCTTTGGCGGGGTGCAGGAGTACGCGCTGGCGGCGTACAACGCAGGGGACTCGCGTGTAGTGGACTGGCAGGCGGCGGGCCCGTACAGCGGTATGGATGAGTTCGTGGAGTCGATCCCGTTCACGCAGACGAGGGAGTATGTGGAAGCTATTTTGCGCAACGAGGAGATTTATCGCTCCATTGACTCGGCCGCGGGCGCGCAGGCGCGGACGGGAATCGCATCGCGGTAGAAGTCGAGACAACCCATTGCGTGGGGCGTCGAAGGAAGACAGCATGGACTCTATCCCACGTTGACGGTAGTCGGGTCCACTAAAGTAACCGGCGCCCATCACGTCGAAGAGCCTCGAAAAGCCCCATAATGATTCCTTGAATAGATTGACAACCGCTCGAATTCAAGGGGATGGAGTGTCACAAAAGAAAAGAGCATTGGTAGCTCGGCTTCGGTTCGCGCCGGTCTGGCTTTTGGCGTGCTTCTGCATCCAGATTTGGGCGCAGGCGAAGCCCACGCGGGAAGGGAATTCGTCCCCCTCAGGACGGGAATACCACATTGAGGTGAACACGCTTCCCGGCTGCTTCTTTTACGGATGTACGCAGCCGGTGCGGGCAGGTAACATCCGCGTGACGGCCGGAGGCGTGCGCGTGCCGGCGCGCGTGTCCCAGCCGCGGGGCAGCGGGGTGGCAGCGTCCGGGGCGGTTCCAGTTCATCTTCTGGTGGCGTTCGCGCCTGGAATCAAGCGGCGCCAAGATACGGAACTGATGGCGAAGCTGAAGCGGCTGCTGGCCGCCGGGTGGTTGGTGAGCGTATGCCGCGCCGACGGCTCGTTTACTCCGTACACGCACGATGGGGATTTACGCAGCGCCCTTGCCGAGTCCGCCCATGCGCCCATGGAGGATGCGGGGCTCGATACAATCGCGAGCGCTATCGAGGGTTTGCGCGCACAGCCCGGTTATCGCGTCATCCTGGTTGATCTTGGTGGCAAATCCGATGAAAAATTTATGCGTTGGCTGGCGTCGGAGACGGATCGGCTCTCGCCCGTGTACGTGAGCGATGGCGGTAGGGCGCAGATGCCATATTCGCCTTCCACCGAAGAAGAAAACGTCGGAGGCGTCAACCCGTTTACAGGCGCCGCCAACAAGATGGAGCGCTCCTACAGCGGCGGCGTGTTCCACGAGCTGAATCTGGATGAGGCGATCCGCCATGCCTTGGCGGACACACGCTACGAATACGATGTGCGCTTCCACGTACCGGCATCCCTTGCCGAGGATGCGCCCATCGAGCTGACTTTCCTCGATCCCGGGACCCACCTCCCTTACGAGCTCCGCACCGATCTCTATCTTGTGGAAACGCGCGGGGCCCCAAGCGAGGAGGCGTGGCAAAGAAGCGATGCCACAGCGCGGCTGACCACGTTAGAGAAGTAAGTGAGACGCCGCGCCAAGGTTGGATGCCGGAAGTCTCCTCTGGAACGGCACCGTACGGGTGGGAATCCGACTCGGCACTATCTTCCGTCAATTCTGGTTGACGAACGCACGCGCAGGGGCAAGACTGTTTTCGACCCTGAGGCGTCCAATTCCCAGGGTTGCTTCGCAGCCTGCAGTTGTTGCAACAACGGCGTCGCGGCGGGAACATCGCATCGGCTCTGTTGCATCTCAACCCGTGGAGGGCAAGATGTCAGCAGACTTGCAGTTTCTGGAAGAGTGGATCCCGGAAAGAATGGACCCTGGCACGGTTTTCGTCCTGGAAAACCAGACCACGCTGGGCAATGCGCAGAATCCATTTGTCGCGGTAATGTCGTGCCCGCGGTGCGGCACCATGGGGCTGATCACGCGGCGGCAGTTAATCGGATATGAACCCATGATCTGCGGCGGCGACTTCTGCTCGGCCGAATACCAGCTGGACGGCGAGAATATCTGCTTTAAGAAGCCACAATAGAATTGCGTCGTTCAGCCATGCTGCGGCGTGCAAACTGCAGAATGTGGCTGCGTGTTGTGCGCAACCATCCCATGCCGTGCTGCCGCTGATCCGGCGCGACAAATCAAGTACGATAATTGAAAAGCGAATTCCTTTCGCGCCCGGATGGCGAAATTGGCAGACGCAGCGGACTTAAAATCCGCAGGCCTTAACCGGCCGTGGGGGTTCAAGTCCCCCTCCGGGCACCAGCATAATAGACAAGCTTCACTAAGAACGGTTGCGCACTGGGAATTCGCTGCGCTCCCGCCTCAGGCGGTGAGTGCAATTGTGGATTTCTCAGTCGTAATCTGATGCTGCGGCCGCATGTCCTGTTTTCGGCCACTGCAACAGCCTAAAGAGCCCGAAGTCCCGAAGCCCAGACAAGGCCGCCGTGGAGCTTGTGTGTCTGGAAGCGGTACACCTGGATTGGAATAGGCCAACTCGGTCCAGTGCACTGCCTAAGCAGTCTATCCCTTTAGATTTAATGACATACATGGACTAAGTGGCGAGCCCGCGCATCATCCCGGCGTAACTAAAGTTGTATTACCTATTTGTCTATGCCGTATTACCCTTTTGCCAATTGAGAGCACTTTCGATGTCTTGGAATTTTGTTTCCACAGATGTCGCAAACTTCAGCACCATGTTATGCTTTGCTAACCTCTCAAGGCCCCGATTTTTAGTTCTTTACGTTGTGCCCCCATTAATGGAGTAGCGTATGAAATCCGTAACAAGTTGTGTGGCTTTTCTAAGCCTGATTGCCTGTGGCTTGTCCATCCCTCAAGCGGATAGCCAAACCAAGTTGTCGAACACGTGGTCCTCGGCCGGCCAATTGACCCAAGCTCGCTCTGGCGCAGCCGCGGTTCAAATGACCGACGGGCGGATTCTGATCACCGGCGGTAACGACGGCAACGGAGTACCCCAAGCCACGGCTGAAGCCTACGATCCCGGGACAGGTGTCTTCACGGCCTTGCCTCCGATGAATGTGCCCAGGGCGAATCATGCTGCCACCATTCTGATGACTGGCGATGTCCTGGTGACGGGCGGTTTGACCAGCGGCGGAGGCTACAGCGATTCTGCGGAAATTTATAGCTCCAAGAAGCAAGCGTGGACGCTTGTGCCGAATTCGATGAGCACTGGCGTGGCCGGTCAGGCCATGGTCCTGCTCTCTGACGGCAACGTCCTCATTGCCGGCGGCGTCAGCACGGCCAAGGTTGTCAGTTCCGTCGTGCTCTTCAATACTGCCAGTCAGACTTTCACGCAGATCAGCTCATTGCTGACGTCGCGCACCAACGCCGTGGCCGCCGGTACGCCGGATGGCCGCGTTCTGATTGCGGGCGGCGCAGACATTAACGGCGCAGCGCTGGCCTCGACTGAGATCTTTACCTATAGCAAGAGCACCATGACCGGAACCATAGCGGCCGGTCCCTCCATGTCCTCTGCCCGCGTGTACGCCACCGCGACCACCTCGTACGACGGCGTGGCCGTAATCGGCGGCAACAATGGGCAAAACGATCTGGGAACGGCTGAGATCTTCAGCCAGTGGACCAACAAGTTCCGAGTTGTGACGGGCGGGACCCCGCGCAGCCATCACTTTGCGGTGCTGCTGCCGAATAACGGCAGCATCCTGGCCATGGGCGGCACCGGCGGCGCCAAGGTGGATTTGTTGCAGCCATGGGCGAACAGTACGGCCGGCGCTTTTCTTGCGGCTCCCGATTCTCTTAACAATCAGGATGGCGGTTTTGGCGCCCCGGCCGGACTGGGTTTGCTGCTGGCTGCCGGCGGCACCGGCAAAAACGCCACTTCGGCCGAACTCTATTCGTTCCCCACCGTTTCCACACAGAACCCTGAGTATGCCCCCGGCACCAAGGTAGAGATGAGCGGCACCGGGTTCAAGCCCTTTGAGGTGGTTGACCTTCATATCCACGAGTGGGTGAACCAGTCTACTGAAGATGTTCCCGATGCCACCGTCACAGCCGACGCCCTCGGCGATTTCAGTTATGACGGATATTCGCCGGACCAGGGGGACATCGGCGCAAGGTACCATCTGACGGCGGTGGGCGAGAGCTCCGGAGACCAGGCCCAGACGATATTCGGAGATAGCGACACCAGCATCGATTTCTCCAACCCTCCCCTCAATCAGGCAACTGGGGCCTGCGGCAAATTAACATTGACTGTCGGGGGGGGGCCTTACACCCCGATCTACCTGTACGACAGCACAACCACGGGAACGTTTTACTCGAACGCGGCCTGCACCACTGCAATCACTCAGATAGCGGGTGCTGCGACGGTCACCCTTTACTACGCGAACACCACGGCGGGCACCCCAAACCTTTTGGCGTGCGACTCGGCAAATGAAGACACCTGCACCACCTTCTTAGGTTTTCCCCTCGCGGATTACGGAAATCAAACCGAAACGATTTACGGGCCGAAGCTCGCGTGGACAGTGCTCCCGAGCGGCGGCGCACCGGGCGCGGTGTTTGCGGTCCAGCCGGCGTTAGAAGTTCTAAGTTCAAGCGGCACTGTCGTGACGACCAGCACGGCGCCGATCACTTTGACACTCATGTGCCAGACCGGCGGCTTCGGCGGCGGCTACGTCACCTGCGGCACGGGAGGCACGACCGGCACGCTCACCTGCAACGCCAATCCATTGAATGCAACAGCGGGCGTAGCCACGTTTGCCGGCTGCTCCGCCACTCCGGCCACCGCCAACCAGTATTGTCTGGTCGCTTCTTCGCCCGGCATTGGGCCCACTGGCGCTACCGACGCTTGCTTTAATGTGACTGCGGTGAGCACGGGCAACTCAAGTGTGGTTGCTAGTCCGACCACCGTCCCGGCGGACGGCGTATCGATGTCGACCATTACGGTCACGCTGAACGATACACTCGACGACCCTGTAGTGGGCAAGACGATAACGCTGACTGCGGGCAGCGGCGCTTCGGTCATCACTACGGTTCAAGGGGTCACAGATGGCAACGGCGTAGCCACCTTTACGGTGACCGACGCGACCGTCCAGAATGTCACTTATACAGCCAAAGACTCGACCGATTCCGTCACAATCGGCACAGTTACAGTGGATTTCACGTCCACGACGACCACTCTTTTACTTGCTCCGCCGAGTGCACCTGTCATTCCCTTGAGTACGGCTACTGCGGAGACGCTTACCGCAACGCTGACAGACACAGCCACAGGAGCCCCTCTTAACGGCGCAACGGTCACTTTCACGATCTCCGGGGGTGGGACAGGGTGCACCGCAACAACAAACGCTAGCGGCGTGGCATCGTGCGGCGGTACTGCTCCCTCAAGCGCTACGGCAGGCACCACGTACACCGTTGGGGCAACGTCCGCAGCGGTTACGATCAGCGGCGTAACCTATGCCGGCGCCACCGGCAGTCCTGTCCAAATCATAACTGTGAGTACCACCCCTCTCCCGGTGCTGGCGTGGACCACTCCGCCCCCGCCCTCAGAGGTCTACAACGGCACTTTCACCATTGCGGGGCATACCACGACGGCCGGCGATACCGGCACGATCAGCTACAGCGTCACCGGCGCCTGCACCCTCGCTGGGACCACCGTGAAGATGACGAGCGGCACCGGTCCCTGCTATGTGACCCTGAGCATCGCGGCTAAGGCAGTTAGCACCACTCACTATCCCGCTAACACGCTCACTTCGACCGTGACAGCCACCAAGGCCACGCAGACGCCAGCGCTGACGGTTACGTGCGCCCCATCGGGCACTTGCCCGGGATCGGCGCCCGACCAATCGATGTTCACCATAGGCTACTCGGGTGGCGCCGGAACCGGCGCGGTGACCTTTGCGGTCACTGGTAGTTGCACCATTTCCGGCACCCAGGTGACGATGAATGCCAGCACGGGCACCTGCTCGATCACGGTGACCAAGGCTGGCGACCTGAATTACGCAAGTGCAACATCTACTCCGCCCACCGTGATTAGCGCAATCAGCGGGTCCGGTGCGGTGGTGGTTAGCTGCACGCAAGTTACCTACAACGGCTCGCCGCAGACGACGGCGTGCAGCGCCACGAGCACCCCCTCCGGGTTGGAGGTAGACCTCACCTATAGCCCCACGCCGCCGACCAATGCGGGAACCTACACGGTAACCGGCACCATTAACGACCCCAATTACGCGGGCACGGGGACGGGGACGCTGACGATCAGCCCCGAGCCGGTAACGGCGACTGCGGTCAGTGTCAACAGTGTTTACACCGGGGTAGCGATTCCGACTCCGGCCTGCCTTCTGTCGGGCGCATTCACCAGCAATCTGACCTGCGCCGACAGTCCAGCCACGGTTGGACCGAATGTGGGCTCGGGCACACTCACGCCAGTCGTGACCTATGGCACGGACGTGTCAGGGAACTACATAATCACCCCCGTCAACAGTACGTGGACGATCACCCGGGCTTCGTCGTCGGTAACGCTGAGCTGTGCGCCAGGCACTTTCCCCTATACCGGCGCGGCGCATGACGCCATGCGTGGCGACGGTGACGTCGCCGGACTCGACCCAGGTAGCGACCATCCAGTACGCGAACAATACCAACGCGGGCACGGCGTCGGCGGTTGCCAGTGTCGCTGGCACTACCGATGCTGCGAGCAGCAACAGCGCCCTGACGACCTTCACGATCACGCAGCAAACGGCACTCATTACCCTCACGAACAACTCGCCCTACGCCTATACCGGCTCGCAGGTTCCGGTAACGGCAACGACGACGCCAACGGGGCTGGCGAACACCATCACCTACGCCGGTATCAGTCCCACCGTCTATCCGGTGACGACGGTCCCGCCGATCCTCCCGGGCAGTTACACGGTGGTAGCCACCATCACGGATCCCAACTATTCAGGAACAGCGACCGGCACCGAGGTCATCTCTCCGATCGCTGCCCCGATGACCCTGACTCTTGACCAAAGCAGTTCCAATCCGTCCGTGTATGGCACGCCAGTGGCTTTTGACCTGAATGTGAATAATGGTGCTGCGACCTGCCCCACGGGAACGGTGCAGCTCTGGGTGAACGGTAGCAAATCGGGAGCGGCGATTGACCTGCCGGTTGACTGCGGCTCGTCAGTGTTCTTCCAGGTTGCCGATCTCCCGGTGGGCCAGAACTCCATCTATGCGACTTACAGCGGCGATGCGAATTATCCCAGCGCGCAATCCGGCACGCTGACCCAGACCGTGAACGCAGACGGCACGTCGATGACCCTGACTACCACGGGAACCACCGTCAATGTGGGCCAATCGGTAACCTTCACGGCGACGATAACGCTGGCGGCGTCGATCAACGGAACCGCTACCGTTCCCGATGGCACGGTGTCGTTCTATCAATGCACCAGCCCTGCTGCTACATGCGATGGTTCAAACGGCACCGAGCTGGGCACTCCCCAGGCTATCTCGGGCATAACGTCCAACACAGCTTCATCTGCGCTGACGACCTCGCTTACGGCTCAGGGATCGTACGTCATCGGGGCCGTCTATACACCAACGGTCAGCGACCTTGACTATACGGGCAGCAGCGCGATACTCGCCGAGACAGTGACGGTGAATCCGGACGCTCCCATCATTACCTGGCCCTATCCGACGGCCATCGTCTATGGAACGCAGTTGAGTGCGACGCAGTTGGATGCCACAGCGGGATATCCGACTGCAGCCGATACGATACCCGGCACCTTCGCCTACACCCCGGACACCGGGGTTGTGCTGGACGCTGGAAACCAGGTCCTGAACGTGACCTTCACCCCCAGTGATCTAACAACCTACTCGGTGCAGAAATCCCAGCAAAATCTGACCGTGCTTCCGGCAACGCTAACTGTGACGCCGGACCCCCAGACGATGGTTTTTGGAGCGGCCATTCCGACGTTTACCTACCAGATCGCCGGATATGTGAACGGGGATACGAGCTCAGTGGTGACCGGCGCGCCCGAATGCACGACGACGGCAACTCCGACGAGCCCGGCAGGGAACTATCCGATCACCTGCACGGTTGGCACTCTGGCCGCCGCCAACTACACCTTCACGTTCGTGACCGGCCAATTGACGATTACCGCGGGGACGTCGCTGGCGATTACGACCTTGCCGACAGCCAGCAACATTACTTACACCCAGACTCTGGCCTCGTCGGTGCTCACGGGAGGCGTGGCGAAGTACAACGGCGCCACCGTTGCGGGCACGTTCGCCTGGACCACGCCGGGGACAGTCCCCGTTGCGGGGACGGCTCCTTACGGCGTTACCTTCACGGCCACGGATGTTAGCGACTACAACACCGCGACCGGTAATGTATCGGTTACGGTGCTGCTGGCCACGCCGGCGGTGACGGCTTGGCCGACAGCCGCCCCAATCTCCCTCGGCCAGCCTCTGTCCGCTTCGGTGCTGACCGGCGGCGCGGCTACCTATAACGGCACTGCGGTTGCCGGCACGTTCGCCTGGACCACGCCGACAACAGTTCCGGCCGCGGGCACGACTCCGGAGAGCGTAACCTTCACGCCCAACGATGCGACCGACTACAACACGGTGGCCGGAACTGTCACGATTACGGTGAACAACCTGACGACACCGACGATTACGACCTTGCCGACAGCCAGCGCCTCACCTACGGCCAGGCTCTGTCCGCGTCGACGCTGTCGGGCGGCACGGCTTCCGTTGCCGGCACGTTCGCCTGGACCAACCCGGCGACAATTCCCGGTGCGGGTGCGGATCCGGAGAGCGTGACCTTTACGCCCACCGATACGACCGACTACAACACGGTGGCCGGTACGGTCACGGTTACGGTGAACAAGGCGACACCGACGGTGACGGCCTTGCCGACAGCCAGCGCCATCTCCGTCGGCCAGACTCTGGCCTCGTCGACGCTGACGGGCGGCTCGGCTTCCGCGGCAGCACTTCCGTTGCCGGCACGTTCGCCTGGACCACGCCGGCGACAGCTCCCGCCGTTGGGCACGGATTCGGAGAGCGTGACCTTCACGCCCACCGATACGACCGACTACAACACGGTGACCGTTACTGTCACGGTTACGGTGAACAACAAGACGACACCGACGGTTACGGCCTTGCCGACAGCCAGCGCCATTACCTACGGCCAGACTCTGGCCTCGTCGACGCTGACGGGGGCGGCACCGGCGTTCCGTTGCCGGCACGTTCGCCTGGACCACGCCGACGACAGCTCCCGCTGCGGGTACGCCTCCGGAGAGCGTGACCTTTACGCCCACCGATACGACCGTCTACAACACGGTGACCGGTACAGTCACGGTTACGGTGAACAAGGCGACACCGACGGTGACGACCTTGCCGACAGCCAGCGCCATCTCTGTCGGCCAGGCTCTGTCCGCGTCGACGCTGACGGGCGGCACGGCTCCGTCGGCGGCACTGCAGTTCCCGGCACGTTCGCCTGGACCACGCCGACGACAGTTCCCGTTGCGGTGCGGATCCGGAGAGCGTGACCTTCACGCCCACCGATACGACCGACTACAACACGGTGACCGTTACTGTCACGGTTACGGTAGGCAACAAGACCACACCGACGGTGACGGCCTGGCCGACAGCCGGCACCATCTTCTACGGCCAGACTCTGGCCTCGTCGGTGCTGACGGGCGGCACGGCTTCCGTTGCGTTCCGGCACGTTCGCCTGGACCAACGCCGACGACAGTTCCCGCCGCGGGTGCGGATCCGGAGAGCGTGACCTTCACGCCCACCGATACGACCGACTACAACACCGTTGCCGGTACAGTCACGGTTACCGTAAGCAAGGTGACACCGACGGTGACGGCCTGGCCGACAGCCAGCGCCATCGCCCCCGGCAAGACTCTGGCCTCGTCAACGCTGGCGGGCGGCACTGCTTCCTATAACGGCACTACGGTTCCCGGCACGTTCGCCTGGACCACGCCGGCGACCATTCCCGCTGCGGGTACGGATGTGGAGAGCGTGACCTTCACGCCCACCGATGCCACCGACTACAACACGGTTGATCGGTACTGTCACGCGTCACGGTGAACAACAAAACAACACCGACGGTGACCGCATTGCCCACGGCCAGCGCCATCACCTTCGGCCAGACTCTAGCCTCATCCACGCTGTCGGGCGGTACAGCTTCCGTTGCCGGCACATTCGCCTGGACCACGCCGGCAACTGCTCCCGCTGTGGGTGCGGCTGCGGAGAGCGTGACTTTCACGCCCACCGATACGGCGGACTACAACACGGCAACCGGCACGATAATGGTGACCGTGAATAAAGCCACACCGACGGTGACGGTGTGGCCGACAGCCAGCACTCTTGCTGTCGGACAGGCTCTCTCCGCGTCGGTGCTGACGGGCGGCACGGCCTCCGTTGCCGGCACGTTCGCCTGGACCACGCCGGCGACAGTTCCAGTTGCGGGCGCGGATTCGGAGAGCGTAACCTTCACGCCGACCGATACCACCGACTACAACACAGTCACCGGTACTGTCACGGTTAGGGTAGGCAACAAGACCACTCCGACGGTGACGGCGTGGCCGACAGCAGGCGTCATCTATATAGGTCAAACTCTGGCCTCGTCGGTGCTGACGGGCGGCACGGCTTCCGTTGCCGGCACGTTCGCCTGGACCACGCCGACTACTGTCCCCCCCGCGGGTGCGAATGCGGAGGGCGTGACCTTCACGCCCACCGATACCACCGACTACAACACCTTTGCCGGTTCGGTTAAGGTTACGGTGAACAGCGCCACTGGCAAAGTGCTGACGGTGAAGGCTGACGATGCAAGTCGCGTTTATGGAACTGCCAACCCAGCATTCACGGGGAGTGTGACTGGGGCGGTGAATGGCGATACATTCACCGAGAGCTTTAGCACCGTTGCTACAATCAGCTCCAAAGTCGGTGACTACCCAATTGTTCCCAGCGTGAAAGGCACAAATCTCGCTAATTACGCCGTCACGACGCAAAACGGAACGCTTACCATCACTCAGGCGGAAACCAAAACATCGGTGAGCCCAAGTAGTTCCTCTCTAAATCCGGGACAGAGCGTCACCCTGACCGCTAAGGTCGTTTCAGCCACCACTGGGACCCCAACAGGATCAGTGGACTTCTACGAGGGCACCACCCTGTTGGGTACCGGAACGTTAGCCTCGGGCACGGCAACATTTAGCACCAGCTCCCTGACTGCCGGAACAGCCAATACCATCGAGGCTGTATATAGCGGTGACGACAACTTCATCACCAGCTTCGGATCAACCTCTGTGAGCGAAGCTTCGCTGGACTTCACTCTCGCCATCTCTGGAGCGGCTAGCGCAAACGTAAATCAAGGAAGCGCGGCCACTTATCAGATAGCCGTTAAACCGCTCTATGGAAGCTATCCGGGTCCGGTCACATTCACATCCGTTGGTGCGCCGTCAACTGCGACGGTCACATTCAGCCCCGCAACGATTGCGGCCAACGGTGGTAGCACCACGGTGACTCTCACCATCAAAACTAACGCTTCGGCGAACCTGGCCCCCGCAGACACCGGAAGCAAGCGGTCTCCGTTGGCTTGGGCTCTCGTCCTGATCCCGTTGCTTGGCTTGAGCCGGCTGCGTCGGCAGGGACGCCGACTGAGCAGGTTAGTTACCTTGCTTTTGCTTCTCGGCTGCACACTAGCGGGAGCTTTGGTGACTGGCTGTGGAAGCAGCGTCAATCTGATCGAGCACGACTACTCGGTAGTAGTGACGGCGACCAGTGGAAATGTAATACACAACGTTCCGGTAACTCTGGATGTTCAATAGCCCAATGAGGAGAAAGGCGATGCGCACCAACTCTTGAGCAACTTGCTCCTTGTGGGAGCACATATAGCTGCTCCACTCGCGGCCCAGATTGAACAGTCTGCTGAAGGAGGACGCACATTTCACCGGAAGCTACTCAATGGTACCAATGAGATGAATCCGTGGGTCTGAGGAGGATGGCCGAGGAGGTTTCCCCGGCCATCTTTGTATGCGCGAACGGTCGTCGTAAAAAATGACGCCACCATCATTCGATCGAAGGTAGGCAAATAGACAATGAAACAGTCCGCTCTTTTCTTGTGTTCAGTTTCCGTGCTCCTGTTTATGGGCGCGCAATTCGCTCGGGCGCAGGCAGCTTCAGACGCCAGCGGACCGCGCATGTCCATCACCGCCGGAGGATTCGCTTCGGGATTCGAATCCGACGATAACAACGACAAGCTCGTTGGCGCGGGCGCGTTTGTGGACGTGCGCTTCCGGCACTGGGTTCAAGTGGAGGGGGAAGGCCGCTGGCTCTACTGGAACCAGACTGACGGGGAGAAGGAAAGCAATTACCTGGTCGGGCCGCGCGTGCCTGTGGTGCAAATAGGCAGAAAGACCGAAGTCTTTGGCAAGGCGCTCATCGGCGTGGGAAAGATGACCTTTCCTTATGGTTACGGATACGGTAACTTTACCGCGCTGGCATTCGGAGGCACAGTGGATTACCACCTGAACGGCAGGCTGACCGTCCGCGGTGATTTCGAATACCAGGACTGGCCGCAATGGCTGAACAGCACTGCTCTTCTTCCCTATGGGATCAGCGCCGGCGTCGGCTACCGCATTTTCTGAGTCTCAGGGCTCGAGCGGAATCCAGGCTGGGACGGCCAGCCCCGCTAATGGAATACGAACCAAAACTGGTGGGCGGCTCTGCGTAAAGTTATAGAAACCAGATTGCGCCAGCAGAACCGCAGGCGCGACGGCTCCGGAACACCGAAAACTCCCATGAGAACCTAAGCGCAGATGGAGAAGGATCCTAGATCCTAGTCTGTCCACCGGTATTGAGTATGACGGACTGGCGCTCTCAACGCTGCCTTATCGGAGGATCGGAGGACCTGACGCTCAGCAAGCTTATCTGGCCTGCCACGCCTCTACGTCGCCTTTCTCAATGCGGACCTTCTGGTCCTGGTCCGAATCCAGTGTGACGTCGGGGCCGGATCGAATTTGAGCATTCCGGCAACTTGATGGCAAGTATGCCTTGCCGGCATGCGGCTTGAATGCATGAGGGATTGGCACGCAAGCTGAAAGAGGAAGCCCGGGCCGCAAATCGCGGAGCCCGGGCTCTCTCACGTCAAACGCGGATCAATCGATCTCGGCGTGCAGCGGCAGGTCGCGAGACGAACCGCCGATGCTAACCGTGCGTGTGCCCGTTGCCGTCACCCACTGTTGATCCTTCGTCGACCAGTACTGAAGCTGGCGCTCCGGCACATGCAGAGTTACGAGTTTTTCTTCGCCGGGCGCGAGATGGATGCGATCGAACGCTACCAGCGCACGCACCGGGAACTGGACGCCATCCGGAATTTGGCTGGGCGCTCCAAGGTACACTTGCGGAACTTCGTCGGAAGCCATGGCTCCGGTGTTCTTGATGCGCGCTGTTACGTCCAATCCGTGATCGGAGGCCTTGGTCACCTTCAGGCCGGAGTAGGCGAACGTGGTGTAGCTGAGGCCGTGGCCGAACGCGAACAGCGGTTCGATGTCTTCCTTGTCGAACCAGCGATAGCCCACGTTGACGCCCTCGCTGTAAATGGTCTTGTGGTCGGGCGGATTCTTGCTGCGCTCCGGATGCTTCGGATCTGTCGCCGGGTAGTCTTCGAGACTCTTGCCCCAGGTGACGGGCAGGCGGCCCGCGGGCGAAACCTTGCCCAGCAGCAGATTCGCCGTAGACCATCCGCCCTCGTCGCCCGGCCACCACATTTCGAGCACAGCTTTTACGTTGTGTACCCACGGCAAAGCCACCGGCTGGCTGGTGTTGAGCACCACGACCGTATTCGGATTGGCCGCGGCGATTTCATCGATCAGCTTGTCCTGATCGCCCGAAAGCCCGAAGACCGGCTGCAAGCGCGTCCACGCAAACACAGCCGCTACTTTCGCGTTTTTCGCTGCAGCGATGGCAGCGTCGTGATCGGCCTGGCGCTGCTCCGGCGTGTACCAGTTGAGTCGCACCTGGACCGGCGCATTGGAGCTGTCCGGCGATGTGCTGATCTCAACCTGGTGCGGCCCCGCGGTCAACTCTATAGCGCGGCGCACGTTGTCCAGTCCGTCCGGCGTGGGAACCACGTTGTCCTGGTTGGCCTGGAGAATGTCGCCGTGCACGCCGCCCTGGAACGCGCCCGTGCTGGCCAGGTTCTTGCCGTCCAGTTTTATCCTTGCGTTGGTTCCCATCGCCTGCAAATAGATCCAGTAATTACCCGCGCGGGGCAGCGTCAGCGTGCCTTTCCACGTGACCACGGAGTTCGGCGGCAGCGCGTTGTGGCCCTTGGTGGTGAAGTTGATTTCAGCGTCGGTTTCGGTGGCGCTGTCAGTGGTGCGCACCAACCCCGGCTGGCTATCGTGGGTGAGGAGGCTGGCCGGAATCGGCGAGCCAGTCATGTCGTCGGCCACCGCGAACTGGATATGGGCATTGCCGGAGATTTTGCGCATGGCAGCCAGCGGCCCCTCTTCGCGCCAGGGCAGGCCAACGCTGCGCTCACCGTTGATGCCGATGGAATCCACTTGGCCCGCGGTGGGCCCGATCAGTACCACCGAGTCAAGATCGCCGGCCCTGAGCGGGAGCACGTTGCCTTCGTTCTTGAGCAGCACGGCGGCGTCTTCGCCGGTCTTCTGGATGATCTTCGCATTCGCCTCGACGGGCTGCGCCGTCACGTCGTGCTTCTGCATCCCGTTCATGTAGCCGAAGTGAACAATCTCATAGAGCACGCGGCCGGCGGCGCGGGTCACGTCCGCCTCTGTAACGCTGCCATCCTTGAGCGCCTGCCCCATCTTTTCGGGGTTAAGCTTGACGCCGAAGTTGCCGCCGCCGAAATTGCCCTTGGGCGCGGGCTCCTCGGGAATGTGGCCGCCGAACATGTCGCCAACGTTGCTGAGGTCCATCTTCACTGCCGGTGGAGGGGGATTGGAATCGAAGAATGAGGGAATGAACGAACCCATTCCGGCAAGGGAGCCAGGCATTTCCATGTCAAGGCCCGCCTTGATGAATTCGACTGAGTGAACCGCGCCCCAGTCCGACGTGACGAACCCTTTGAAGTGAATCTGATCGCGCAGGATGGTGGTCAGGGTGTCCTTGTTGCCGCAGGCAAAGGTGCCGTTGAGCCGGTTGTAGGAGCACATGATGGACGAGACATCGGCTTTGACTGCGGCAGCAAACGGCGCCACGTAAACTTCGTGCAATGTCTGGTCGTCGATGTAGGTGTTCTCGTTGTCGGAGTCGTAGCCGACATAGTGCTTGATCTGCGCCATCACATGCTGTGACTGGATGCCCTTGACTTCAGCCACGCCCATCTCCGAAGTCAAATAGGGATCTTCGCCGAAGGTGTTATAGCCGCGCCCGAACTCGAGGTCGCGGTCGATGTTCACGAACGGCTGCAAAGCAACATCAATGCCGTTGGCGCGCGCTTCGCGACCGAT
The DNA here is from genome assembly GCA_963771195.1 of uncultured Acidobacteriota bacterium. Classification (GTDB taxonomy): domain Bacteria; phylum Acidobacteriota; class Terriglobia; order Terriglobales; family Acidobacteriaceae; genus Telmatobacter. The sequence continues at coordinate 155,685 of CAVYSS010000008.1, read as the reverse complement.
CACAATGCCGTTATCTTCAGCATCCTTGACGCTGAAAGTGGCGGCCACTGCCATGGTGGCGGATTCTCCCTGCGAAGGAATGCGGGTGAGCACGCCGGGAGGGCCATCGGCAAAGCGCAATCCCGGGATGCCCAAACGGGGGACTCCTGCGAGGTAACCGGCCTGGCCCTGGTACTCCTTGGGATCTTCCGCTGTGCCGTGGATCAACGTGATTTTTTCCTGAATTGTCATCTGGCTCAGCAATTTGTCCACGCGCGGATCGCCCGTAACCACGGGGACGGCTTGAGCCGCGGCAAATGTGGCCGTAATGAATAGAAAAGCAAGTGCAAGCGCAATGCGATGGGTTCTGGATGTGAATCGGTGCACGGTTTTTATCTCCCTCGTCTGGGCGGACCTGCCCCTGCTGCGCGGGCCGCACATGCGGTTTAGAGTACGCACGAATTGGTCTTTAAGGTCCGCTCTTGATCGGGGAGAAGTGTATCACTGGCGGGTCGAGGGAAGGGAAGTGGAGTGCTACTGCGGGGTGATGATGCCGCCGAGCGCGTGGCGGCGAGGGAGTAGAATGCCGCGATGATCCACTTCCGGCGCAGGGACAGAAGCGTTCGCTAGAGCTGGCGAGACTTCGCGCTCGGTCCGCGCGGCGCCGCATGCCGGGCACCAGTCGTTTTTTGTCCCTGGAGCGAGAACCGCGTGACAGCGGGTGCAGACGGTTTCCATGCAATTAATCTAAACTGCGCCGGGCTTGTGCTGCGCTCGCGGAAACAAGCATCGGGGTCATTTGCCGGTGGGGACGCCGGAGCCTGCCGATCGTATTTCGACGGCCTTGAATCCATCCACGTTCCGGGGAATTGGAATGACCTTGGCGTCTGGCCAGGTGATCGGAATCATCTTCGCAGCAGGCCACGTGATGGGGATGGAGATGCCCTGTTCATCAGGCGAAGGCGTGGGCAGCGGCGCCAAACTCGCCAATTCTACGGGCTGGATCTTCAGGCCCGGGTAGAGATTCTGTGGTAGGGCAGGAGTAGACGGCGGCACTGCAAACGAGCCTTCTGGTGGATGCCTGACAATGCCCGGATCCACGTGCACATCCTGCGCCGGTGGATTGACAATCACGTTGGTTGGGTTGAAGACGCGCTGTGAGCATCCGTCCATCTGAATCTTGAAATGCGGCGATCGGCTGGAGAGCGGCGGCAAAAACTGAAAAAGCTGGCTTGGGCTTGAGGGCGTAGGCGCCGGAGTCTGCGAGGATAGAGCCGCTGAGCTGACGGCAACCAGGACGAAAGCAAAGACTCTCATGGCGTCCTCCGGGCTTATTGTCTTCAGACGCGCTCTTGTGCCGAATGATAGCAGACTATGGCAGTAGACTGGTTTCGACTTTACGCGTGAGGACAGCGATGACGCAACGCGGCTTCGACCAGCAGATGGAGGCGTTGGACGCGCTCAAAGGCCAGCCGGTGGATGCCGCGGCCGAAGCGCTGATCCGCAAGGCGCTGGGGGGCAAAAGCAATTATCTGGCCGCGAAAGCCGCGCGCCTGGCGGAAGAGGCCGAACTTGAGTCGCTCTTGCCCGAACTGATCGCCGCTTTCCATCGCTTCTTCGAGAACGCGGAGAAGTCCGATCCGCAGTGCTGGGCCAAGAACGCGCTGAGCCGCGCGCTGCCGCCGCTCGGCTGCCGTGACAAGGAAGTGTTCCTCCGCGGGCTCAACTTTCACCAGTGGGAACCCACGTGGGGCGGCAAATCCGACACCGCCGGAACTCTCCGCGCCAACTGTGCTCATGCGTTGGTGGCCTGCGAGGGGCTGCCGAACGACGAGATGCTTTTGCTCCTCGTGGACCTGCTGGTGGATGCGGACAAGAGCGTGCGCGTAGAGGTGGTTCGCGCCATGGCGCAAATCGGCGAGCTGGCCATTCCGGTTCTGCGTTTGCGCGCGCTGATCCCCGGCGAGGAAGCGGATGTGTTGGCCGCATGCTTCAGCGCTCTTCTTGCCATCGATCGCGAAGCCGCAATTCCATTCATTGCGCGGTTCCTTCCGCCGGGAGACGATGGAGCCTGCGAAGCGGCATTTGCGCTGGCGGAAACGCACAGCCCTGCCGCGTTTTCGCTGCTGATGGACGCGCACAGGACCGCAACGCATTCCGAGCCATGGTTCACCGGCGCGCTGCTGAGCGCCATCGCCCTCACGCGCCTGCACGAGGCGGCGGATTACCTGATCGGAATCATTGAGCGGGAGGAACGCGATGCTGCGCACGCCATCGAAGCGCTCAATAAATCTTCGCCGACTGACGAACTACGTGCGCGAATTGCTAAAGCCGTGGATGAGGTGGGAAGCCCGCGATTGCGAAAGGCGCTCACAGAGAGCGATCGGTGATTAGTGTTTCAGCAGCCTTTTCTGCATCGCGCCATGATGGCTGCGTGGAGCCGTTCCCGCAATCCCGCAGGCATATCGTATATCTGATGGGATCGGTAGATTTCGATGGTTTTACGAGTCGTATTGAGAGTGACTTCGCAGTGCTCGCACGACAAAAGATGATCTTTCAGGTCAGCACGCAGCTCGGGGACGTCGATCATGTCATCGAGAAGGGCAAGAAATTCGGAGCAGGTCATTTCTCATCCCCTTTTTTGCGGCGAAAATAGCGGGTTAGCCGTTCGCGAAGCTGCAAGCGTGCGCGCAGCAGCCGCGATTTCACGGCGGGCACCGAAAGCCCAAGTGCCTCTGCCGTGTCCTCGGTTGAGAGCCCCTGGATGTCGCGCAGCTCGAACACCACGCGGAACCCCGGTGGCAACCCTTTGATGGTCTTGCGCAGAATCCGATTCAGTTCGGCGCGAGAATAGTTCTGCTCCGGGTCGGGCGCCCAGTCCGCCAGGTCGCGCGGAACGCTGCCTTCCTCGGTCTGCACGTCCTCGTCGATCGATACCATCTTGCCCGTGCGCCGCCGCCGCAACCGCATCAGGCTCTCGTTCACTGCTATACGGACCAGCCATGTGTAAAACTTCGAATTCCCCTGGAATTGGTTGAGCTTTTCATAAGCCTTGAGAAACGCGTCCTGCACCACGTCCTCCGCATCCTCGCGATTCTGCGTAATGTGCTGCGCGATGCGAAACACCTGGCGCTCGTACTTGCGCACCAACTCGTCATATGCGGAAACGTCGCCCCCACGCACCCTCTCCACGAGGCCTACGTCAGGATGCTGCTCGTTCGTCTCTGCTATCGGTTGGATGGTAGACATGCGCTTTGGTTGCGGAATTCCACAGCCCGTTGGCCCCCGCTGTCTTCAAGTGTACAAGCTGCCGCCTTTCCGTTTCAGCAAACCCTACTGCCAGTTCGGCGAAATCGTTCTCTTGCGCTCTGCGGCCCTCCATTCAACCATGGCGTGAACCTCCTGATTCCAAAGCGATACGCCCCTACATCCTTCGTGCCACTTGCAATGCATTTGCACTGTGGCACACTAGCTGATAGAGCAAGACGATCAAAAAAGGGAGCGTAGATCATGGCAGGATTTAGCAGGGAACAGTTGGACGCTTTGCGGCGTCAGATCGAAGAAGATTACCGGTTGGATATGGCAGCCCTTGAGCGTTTGCAGCGGCGGTTCTCGAACCCTGCCCCTGCTCAGGCCTTCCCGGCCTCGGGACTTAATTCCACCGGCACCACCATTGAGACGCTTGGCAACGCTCTGCCGCCCAAGCAGGAACAGCCTCGCGAGCCTCAAGCGGACGAACTGGCCGGCTCTCTGCGCGCCATGTTCTCCAGCCAGCGCAAGTAACGGGCGAGGGCGCTCGGCCTACGCCATGCGCCCGGTTTGCCGCTGATCCCTCCGTGCCGCCGGAGGTTGCACCTATTTCTCCACTCGCGGCGTTCTCGTCCGGCGCAGCTCGTCGCGCCGGCCCGCGGACCATTTCCTCATCACCCCGCCTGCCGATACCGCGGCTTTCCGTACCTTTTCCATCCTGCGTCAGTCCATTGCTGCGCTTGTTGCGACCCCGGCCGGACCTTCATGAAAGAACCCGCCATAGACCGGCAATACAAGCTTTCTTACTGTTGTGGCTTGGAGCCGGTGACCGCTCAAGGATCGGCTCTAGTGATGGACATCACTGAATGAGCTTCGAGGACGGGCCACACTCCAGGCAAGAAGAAGGTGGGCCATGCTCATTCTCATCTGGCTCGTGCTTTGCTTTATCGCTGTTTCCATCAGTCTGCTTCCCCTCGCACTCAGGCGGCGGGAGATTATCTCGCGATACTCCGGCTATCGGCTCGTTGCATGCCCTGAGAACGATCAACCAACCGCTGTCAACATCGATGCCCGGCATGCCGCAACGTCTTCAATCGACGGAACGCCGGAGTTGCGTTTGTGCGACTGCACGCGTTGGCCGGAACGCTCGAAATGCAATCAGGCATGTCTATCCGATGCGGTTCAGGCAGGATCTCAAAGGCCAGGTGAAGTGACTGCGGGGAAGAAGCAGATTTACCACCTCCCCATCATTCTGGCCGCCTTTGTTGCGTGGTGCATAGGCGCCATTTGGCACTCGCAAGCTATGTTCCGCACGCGGTGGATGGACGCCGTTGGACTCTCCCATGCACAAGTCAAGGAGATCGGGTGGTGGTACTCGCCACACCTGCTTACTGCGGCGGTCTGTCTTCTTTTTGCGTACGGAGTCGCGTGGCTCCTTGCCGTGAGCCATCGCAAAGGGGTGCTTCAGGGAGTCCTGATGTCGGTGCTGCTTTTGGGAGCCCTGGTGGCAGCGAGCTGGTGGGGCATCGAACGCCTGCCGCGGGACTTGCTAGGGATGGAAGCGGGCTATGCGGCTGTGGCTATGCTGACCGTGGGGGCCATTGTTGGCGGCTTGTATAACAAGCTCGTGCTGTCGCCAGAGTGACTGAAATCTACGCGACTGAGCGGCGGTCGATTCCGACCGATTGACCGGCATCCCGACAGGTCTGTTATTTCCGCGCTGAAGCCTTGCGGGCCGAGGCGCGCCCCTCCACTTTCGCCGATTCCATCGGAGGTGTAACAATCTGATCCTGTTCCAAGCCATCCCCGAGGGTCGTTCGCTCATGCCGTTCCGCACCGTTTTCCGCTTTGTGTCTCTTCTGTTTATGCCGGTAATCGTTTGCTCCGCCCAGACCGTCTCCTGGTCCGCCTACAACGGCGGCAAGGACGGCGACCATTACTCGCCGCTGCGCCAGATCAACCGCGCCAACGTCGATCGCCTGCGCGTGGCATGGACCTTCGATACCGGCGAAAAAGGCGCCATCCAGACCAATCCGCTCATCATCGGGCGCACGCTTTACGCCTTTACCCCATCCCTCAAGGTCATCGCCCTTGACGCCGCCACTGGCAAGCGACTGTGGACCTTCAATCCCGGCCTCGGCGCCAATGGCTCCGGCGGCCTCGGCTTTGCCCAGCTGTCGCGCGGTCTCGCGTACTGGACCGATGGCAAAGACAGCCGGCTCTTCGCCGGCATAGTCAATTACCTCTTCTGCCTCGATCCCCAAACCGGACAGGCCGTCGGAACCTTCGCCGAGTATGGCCGCCTCGATCTGCGCAAGGGCCTGCGCGAACCATCAGACCAGCAGTCGATCGCCCTCACTTCGCCTGGCATTGTTTTTAAGGACATGATCATTGTGGGCGGCCGCGAGCCCGAGACCCACCCCGCGCCGCCTGGCGACATTCGCGCCTTCGACGTGCACACGGGCCAACTGCGCTGGATCTTTCACACCATCCCCCACCCGGGCGAGCCGGGCTACGAAACCTGGCCGCCGGATGCGTGGAAAACAGCCGGCTCCGCCAATAACTGGGCGGGCATGTCGCTCGACGAATCGCGCGGAATCCTCTATGCGCCAACCGGCTCCGCCGTCATGGATTTCTATGGTGGCGACCGCATTGGCGACGATTTGTACGCCAATTCGCTTCTCGCCCTCGATGCCAACACGGGCAAACTCCTCTGGCACTTCCAGGGTGTGCACCACGACATCTGGGACCGCGATTTTCCCTCTCCGCCGGCCCTCTTTACGGTGAAACGCGGCGGCAAAACCATCCAGGCTATCGCCCAAACCAGCAAGCAAGGTTATCTCTATCTCTTTGACCGCCTGACCGGCAAGCCGCTCTATCCCATTACCGAGCGCCCCTACCCGCCCAGCACCGTCCCCGGCGAAGTGGCCTCCAAAACTCAGCCGCTGCCGGATTGGCCCCAGCCCTTCGCCCGCCAGCGCCTCACCGCCGACATGCTCACCACGCGCACGCCGGAGGCCCACGCCTGGGCCGTCAAAGCCCTCAATGACTTTCGCAGCGACGGCCAGTTCGTCCCCTTCAGCGTGGACAAGCAAACCGTAATCTTTCCAGGTTTTGACGGCGGCGCGGAGTGGGGCGGGCCGGCCATCGATCCCGTCCATCGCATTCTCTACGTCAACGCCAATGAGATGGTCTGGACCGGCGGCCTCGCAGCGGTTCAGGGCGGCAGCGAGGGCGAGCGTGTCTATCGCGAGCAGTGCGCCGTCTGTCACGGCATCGACCGCGCCGGCTCGCCGCCAGAGTTTCCATCGCTGGCCGGCGTCACGGAGAAACCGGGGGCGCCGAAAATTGCTGTCGTGATTCGAAATGGCAACGGCCGCATGCCCTCGTTCCCCAACCTGGATGAACAGCGGGTCGCCGCGATTGTGGATTACCTGCGTACCCCGGTCAAACCCTCCGGCATGGAGAAGGAGATGCACTCCGACGCCGCCGTGCCTGCTCCAAAACCAGGTGAAGAGAACGCCACGGGATCCAAGATCTACCAGAACCAGTGCGGCATCTGTCACGGAGAGCACATGGAGGGCGTTGCCCCGGCCATTCCCATGCTGGTCGGCGTGGGCAACCGCATGTCCGCCGCCCAGATCACAGAACTCATCCAAAAGGGCAAGGGAAGCATGCCCGGGCAGCCCGACCTGAACGGTTCCGATCTAGCCGCCCTTCTGGCCTTCCTAGGAGTCGGCGCGAATCGGAATCCCTCGGCCACCGACGCCTCCGCCCCCACCTCAACCCCGGAGTTCGTCTTTACTGGATACCGGAGGTTCATCGACTCTGACGGCTATCCAGCCTTCCAGCCGCCTTGGGGGACCCTGAACGCCATTGATTTGAAGACCGGCAAGTACCTGTGGAAGGTAAACTTAGGGGATTATCCGGAGCTGGTGGCGCAGGGAATGAAGGACACCGGCTCGGAGAACTATGGCGGGCCCATTGTTACTGCGGGCGGGGTTCTATTTATCGGCGCAACGGTTCACGACCGCAAGTTCCGCGCCTTCGACGCCGAGACCGGCAAGCTACTGTGGGATAAGGAGTTACCTTACGCTGGTGTGGCCACGCCGGCCACCTACATGATAAATGGAAAACAGTATGTTGTGATTGGATCGAGCGGCGCCCGCGATCCCAGGACGCCGCAGGGCAGCGCTTACCTTGCTTTTTCTCTGCCGTAAAGGCGAGTTCACGGCATCTTATTGCGGGCGCAGAACCTGGTAGCGCGCCACGGTGTATCCAAGCGCTCCGCCGAGGAAAACGTCAGAAGGGAAGTGGGCGAGTTGAGGGACGCGGGACAGGCTTATGGCTACGGCCATTCCATAGCACGCCCATGAAACCCAGCGCTTGCGGGCATAGCGGCGAGCCACCACCGTGGCCACGGAGAAGGCGGCCGTGGCATGACCAGAAGGAAAGCTGCTGCCCGTCACTTGCGCTTTGAAGAATGTGTCGGAGAACGGCTGCGGAGCAGGCACATCCGCTGGACGATCGCGGCGCGTAATGGCTTTCATCGCCAGATCGACAATAGCGCTATCCCCATACGCGTCGGTCGCCAGGAGAGCTGAATCCACTTCGCGCGGATCGTGGCGAATATAACCGGCCGTCAGGAGACCAACGGGCAAGGCGACCACTTCGCCGGTGGTGATGTAGGAATCGAAAACGTCGTTGGTGTCGTCCCACTGCCCCTGGTGCGAGCGGAAGTAGGGCATTGCGTGACTGTCGGCAAGGATGAGTCCCGCAGTGACGGCGGAAACCCCGAGCAGTGGAACCCAGTGATGGCCGTGGGCAAGCTGGCCGGGAAATACGAACCAGATGTCCTTCTGGTCGTGCAGGAATGCGCCCGGCAGGCTGCGCCAGGTAATCACGCGGCCGGCGTCAGGAGGCGGTTGCGGCATGGCAGCCGCGGGGACAGGAGCGTCGGGCATATCCGGCCCCGAGGGCGGGCTGGCCTGGCCGAAGGTAATTGGAGAAGCAGAGAAAAGCGCCGCAAATGCACAAATGCTGGAAAGAGAGGAGCGCCGGACCAAGCCCATAAGCTACTTCGATGCAAGCCGATGGTTCTGGAATCTCGGCTCGGGAATGAAGTTCTTGTCATGGATGAGGGTTGGGAGGCCGTGAGGCAGTTAGACTACCCTGTGGAAATGTTATCGCTTTTTCTTCGCCTTTTCACAAGTTTATGGGGTATGCTGGCAGGGCAACTCGAGGAGGTTGCACGGATGGACATTCAAGCGGAACTAATTCAGGAATTTGAGATTGAATCCGCCAAGACGCGGAAGATGCTGGAGGCGATCCCCGAGGACGCCGACTGGAACTTTGCGCCCCATGCCAAATCGATGAAGTTGGGCAAGCTGGCAGACCATCTGTCACAGCTTCCCGGTGACTGGGCGCTCCATACGCTAACCAAAGACCGGCTGGACTGGGATCCATCGATGAACCCTCCGACGGCGGCGAACAAGGCCGCGGTGCTGGCTCAGTTTGACAAACAGGTGGCCGAAACGAAGAAGGCGCTGGCCGCCACGACAGGAGACAAGTGGAACCGCACCTGGGAGTTCGGAGCCAACGGACAGACCTGGATCTCGATGTCGAAGTTTCGCGTGTGGCGCGAGATGGTAATGAGCCACATGGCGCATCACCGGGCGCAGTTGAGTGTTTACGTCCGCCTGGTGGGCGGAAAGGTGCCGGGGATGTTCGGGCCGTCGGCAGATGAGATGTGAAGAGCAGGGACCGAGGGAACAGGGGAGCGAGGCAACAAGGGACCAAGGGAACGGGGCCGGTGTATTTTTAGTCTGTACGCCGGCTCTGTTCCTTGAAGTCAGAACATAACCCACTGCGTTTGCGATTTTCGGTTTCGGCGGAGTGCGATCACTGACAGTGGCTCGGATTCGCGTCTACTCTGGAGGCATGGCCTGGACGTTTCCGCGCATTTATCCCATCCTCGATGCCTCGCAGATTCCTTTGATCAGCCGCGATGAGTTCCTGCGCCGATTGGGCGGCTCGCTCACCAATGCTGGCGTGACGCTGCTGGAATACCGCAACAAAACCGGCCCGGACGCAGAAATCCGCGCGGATGCCGACGCTCTTCGCGCCGCCATGCCCGCGGGCCAGGTGAAGCTGATCCTGGATGATCGCGCTGAGCTGGTCGACGGCGTCGAATTTGACGGCGTGCACGTGGATGCCGGCGACGTTTCGGTCGCAGAGGCGCGGCGATTGGTCGGACCGGACCGCATCGTGGGCACTTTTGGCGGAGGCGACGCGTTGCTGCCCGGAATCCTGAATGAGCCGGCGGACTACTTCGCTGTCGGTCCGGTGTTCCCCACTACGACCAAACAGACGGACAAGCGGCCCATCGGAGTGGAGGGCGTGCGCCGCCTGCGCCGCGAAGCTGGAACGGGCGTGATTCTTACCGCGGCAGCCGGCCTCACGCTGGAAACTGCGCCGCTGGTGCTGGAGGCCGGAGCCAGCGCAGTGGCCGTGAGCGCAGCCATCTTCCGTAGCTCCGATCCCGTGGCCGAGTTTCAGCGGTGGTGCACGGCGTTGGGCCTTGCATAGAATTCTGGAGACAATTACGCATTAATCGAGTAAAAATCAACAGCAGTGACGATCCCAAATATCATTCCCCACTCAGAGGCCGCCTCTTCCCAGTCAACACCGGCGACCAAGCTGGTGCAGAGCCTGGGACTCTTCAGCTCCACGGCGCTGGTGATCGGCTCCATGATCGGCTCCGGCATCTTTATCGTCGACTCGGAGATCGCCCGCGAAACCAACTCCCCGGCGCTCTACCTGGGCGCGTGGATCGTTACCGCCGTGCTCACGCTGATTGCAGCGCTCAGCTACGGCGAGCTGGCCGCGATGATGCCCCGGGCCGGCGGCCAGTATGTTTACCTGCGCGAGTCGCTGGGGCCGGTGTGGGGCTTTCTCTACGGCTGGACGCTGTTCCTCGTCATCCAGACCGGAACGATCGCTGCCGTGTGCGTGGCGTTTGGCAAATTCCTGGGCGTCTTCTTGCCGTCCATCTCCACCTCAAACTGGCTTTGGCACATAGCTCATGTTCCGCCCATTCGCGTCGGCCCCATGGTGCTGGGCAACATGGAGATCGGGCTCAATACGGCCAACCTGGTTGCCATCGCCATCGTCTTTTTGCTGGCGTTTGTGAACATCTTCGGCCTCAAGCTGGGCGCGTTGATCCAGAATATTTTCACATCAGCCAAGGCGCTTTCACTGGCCGGGCTGGTGGTCGTCGGGCTGGTTTTCGGGCTCAACGCGACCGCCTGGAACGCCAATTTCGGAACCGGCTGGAGCAACTTCTGGCAGAACGCGGGCTGGCACTCGCTGCACCCGGTCCTGGTGGGCATGGGCGGGCCCATCGTGCTGGTAAACGTGTTCGTCATCCTCGGTGTGGTGCAAGTGGGATCGCTGTTTTCCTCAGACGCGTGGAACAACATCACCTTCACCGCCGGCGAGGTGAAGAACCCCAAACGCAATATTCCGCTCTCGCTGGTGCTGGGCACGGGGTTCGTTCTCACCGTCTATTTCCTCGCGTCGCTGGTTTATATCCTGGTGCTGCCATTCCATGGCGACCCGCAAGGCGCGACGGCGCTGGCTCGTGGCGTCCAGCACGCTACCGAGGATCGTGTCGCCACCGCTGCGCTCTCGCAGATATTCCACTCCGGCGGCGCGCAACTGATGGCCGCGGCCATCCTTGTGTCCACATTCGGCTGCGCCAACGGCCTAACCCTGGCCGGCGCGCGTGTCTACTATGCCATGAGCCGCGATGGTCTGTTTTTCAAAGCGGTGGGGAAGTTGAACCCGAAGTATCACACGCCGGTTGCCGGCCTGGTGGTGCAGGCCATCTGGACTGCGCTGCTCTGCCTCAGCGGCACCTACAGCCAGCTTCTCGACTACATCATGTTTTCCGTGATTCTTTTCTACATTCTCACCATCCTGGGATTGTTCGTGCTGCGCTTCAAGTGGCCGGCGGCGCCGCGCCCCTACCGCGCTCTGGGCTACCCGGTTTTGCCGGCGCTCTATATTGTGATGGCGGGATGGATCTGTATCGTATTATTGCGGTACAAGCCCCAGTACACCTGGCCGGGATTTGTGCTCGTATTGCTTGGCATTCCCGTCTATTTCCTATGGTCACGCCAGAAGCCGGCCCGCCTCGAAGAACAAGAGCAGCAAAGCTGAATGCGGAATGTGTTGCGAACTATGGGGGAGCCGTTTGTTGATTACGAGACTATGCAAAAGCCACTCGAAGCCGGCGCGAGCCGGGGATCGGACGGCTGATTTCGGGGAGGACGCGTATGGCTAATGGATTGTTTGCCACCAAGCCCATCAGCACCATCATGGCGGAGGCGGAGGGCGACGGCGAGGGCGGCCACACGCTCAAACGGGCGCTTGGCCCGATCAACCTGATCACCCTGGGCATCGGCGCAATTATCGGCGCGGGCATCTTCGTGCTCACCGGAACGGCTGCGGCGCAGTTCGCCGGACCGGCCATCGTTATTTCCTACATCATCGCCGGCATCGGCTGCGTGTTTGCCGGTCTGTGCTACGCCGAGTTCGCCTCCATGATGCCCATTGCCGGCTCAGCCTACACCTACGGCTACGCCACCATGGGCGAGCTGGTGGCGTGGATCATCGGCTGGGCGCTGGTGCTGGAGTATGCATTCGGCGCGGCTACCGTGGCCGTGGGCTGGAGCGGCTTTGTCAGTAACCTGGTGAGCTTCTTCGGCGTCAAGCTGCCCTTCAATCCCAATCCACACGTTGCTTTCATGCTGTTCGGACACCCGTTACACGCGCAGGTCGACATCTTCGCCCTCTCCGCCCTTATCCTCATCACCGTCATCCTGGTGGTGGGCGTGCGCGAGTCCGCCAACTTCAACTCGACCGCGGTCATGATTAAAGTCTCCGTGGTGCTCATCTTCATCGGCCTCGCGTCGACGTTTGCCTTCGCCAACTGGCATCACATGATGGCCAACTGGCACCCGTTCATCCCCAAAAACCTGGGTCACTTCGGCCAGTTCGGCTGGTCGGGCATCATGCGCGGCGCGGGCGTGGTCTTCTTCGCCTACATCGGCTTCGACGCCGTCTCCACTGCGGCGCAAGAAGCCCGCAATCCGCAGAAGGACATGCCCTTTGGCATCCTGGGTTCGCTCATCATCTGCACCACGCTCTACATACTGGTGGCCGGCCTGCTGACTGGCGTGGTCTCCTACACGCGCCTCAACGTCCCCGCACCTGTAGCCGACGGTGCGGTCGAAATCGGCGTGCGCTGGGCCGTCGTCCTCATCGATCTCGGCGCCATTGCCGGCCTCGCCTCCGTGATGCTGGTCATGATGCTGGGACAGTCGCGCGTGCTCTATACCATGTCTCACGACGGCCTGCTGTGGCCATGGGTGGGCAAGCTGCATCCCCGCTTCTGCACCCCCTGGATTACTTCCATCGTGGTCGGGATCTTCGCCGCCACGCTGGCCGCGCTTTTTCCCATCACGCTTTTGGGCGAGCTTGTCAGCCTGGGCACATTGCTGGCCTTCACCATCGTCTCCCTCGGCGTGTGGGTGATGCGCGTGCGCCATCCGGAGATGAAGCGGCCGTTCCGCACACCGCTGGTTCCGATCGTCCCCATCTGCGGCATGATCGTTTCGGTTGCGCTGATGGTCTCGCTCGACCGCCCTGCCTGGATCGGCTTCGGAAGCTGGCTGGTGTTCGGGCTGTTTATTTACTTTGGCTATAGCCGCAAGCACAGCAAAGTGCGGCGGAATTTGGCCGCGAAGGTGGCGGCAGGGGACTGAGGCCCCTTTTTATCCCAGCAGATCAAAACGGCCTTCCTCGCGGGAGGCCGTATTTATTGGGGCGGTTGCACGGCAGTTCAAAACTGGACTAAACTAAGTGAACTTAGTTCACTCGGAGCTCGCAGATGCGCACCGTCAACATTCACGAAGCCAAGACCCACCTCTCCCGGCTGGTGGACCTGGTAGAGCGGGGGGAATCCGTCCAGATTGCCAAAGCCGGCAAACCGAAGGCTCAGTTGAATCCGATCAGTGGGGCCGCACAAAGGCCAAAGCGCCGGATCGGATTCTTAAAGGGTAAGATCAAGGTCCCCGAAGATTTCGACACCATGATGGCGGACGAGATCGAGAAGATGTTCAGCGGGGAAGCATGAGGCTCTTGATCGACACTCACCTGTTGGTTTGGACAGCCCAGCATTCCCGTAGTCTTTCCCGGGTGGCTATTCGTCTCATCCAAGACCCGGAGAACGATCTAATTTTCAGTGTCGCAAGCATCTGGGAGTATGGGATTAAATACGCGAAAGCGCCGGACCAGTTCGAAACGTCTCCCCATGAGTTTCGAGACGCGCTTCTTCAGAATGGCTATTCGGAGCTTTCAATATCGGGAGCGCACGTCCTTGCCGTTTCTAACCTGCCCCGGCTGCACGGGGATCCCTTCGACCGCATCCTGATTGCTCAATCGATGGTTGAAGGGATCACGCTCTTGACTTCGGATGAAAGGATGGCGCAGTATCCTGGGCCCATCCGCAAGGTCTAAGCCCCTACGCCGTTGTCTTCGCGCAAAACTCATCGAAGGCGCGGATCAACTCGCCGGCAATCTGTTGCGCCGTGGCCTGCTCGATGATGAACCTCTGCATCAGGTACACCAGCTTGCCGTCGCGCAGGATGGCGACCGCCGGCGAAGTGGGCGGATTGCCCTCAAAGTAACTCCGTGCACGCTCCGTGGCCTCGCGGTCCTGGCCGGCAAACACAGTGATTTTGTGCTCCGGCTGGTTGGCCGAGTTGGCCAGGGCCAGGCGCACGCCCGGGCGCATCTTGCCCGCGGCGCAGCCACAAATCGAGTTGACCACCAGCAGGGTTGTTCCCGGCTGGGCCACCGCCGCGTCCACCTCTTCGGCAGTCTTTGTTTCCTGGATCCCGGCGCGCACCAGTTCCTCGCGCATGGGAATCACCATCAATTCTGGATACATTGGGAATGAACCTCCAGCGGTAACGCCTGTCAACTATTCTAATGGTACAGAGGATGTAGCCTGATTGTAGATGCAGATGGAAGAAAATAAGCTGCTGGCGCCGTTTACCACATTTGGGATCGGCGGCCCGGCGCGCTGGTTTGTGTCCGCGCGCTCTGAGGACGAGATCGTCGAAGCGTCCGAGTGGGCGCACAGCCACGGTGTCCCGCTGTTCGTGCTTGGCGGCGGAAGCAACGTCCTTATCGCGGATGGCGGCTTCCAGGGCCTGGTGCTTCAGGTGGGGCTCAAGGGCATCCAGGAGCAGGACATCGGCGATTCCGGAGTGCTGTACCGCGTGGAGGCAGGCGAGGACTGGGACGCGTTCGTCCAGCTCGCCGTGGATGCGAACTGCGCTGGGATCGAATGCCTGGCGGGCATTCCCGGAACCGTGGGGGGCACGCCGGTGCAGAACGTAGGCGCTTACGGGCAGGAGGTGGCCCAGGTGATCGACCGCGTGCGCGCATTCGACACCAAAGAGCGCCGCATGGTTGAGTTTTCGGCCGACGAATGCGACTTCTCCTACCGCAAGAGCCGCTTCAACTCCACCGACCGCGATCGCTTCATCGTCACCCGCGTCTGCCTCCAGCTAAACCGGAACGGCAAGCTCTCACTGCATTACTCCGACCTGCTGGGCGAGTTCGGTCCCGAGGCACACCCCATCCTGCCCGAGGTGGCCGCGGCGGTGCGGCGCATCCGCAAAGGGAAGGGAATGCTGATCGTCGCTGGCGACCCCGATTGCCGCAGCGCCGGCAGTTTTTTCAAGAATCCGATCGTGGACAAGGCCCAGGCCGAGCACGTCGCCGACCTCACCGGAAAGGACCCTCCGCGTTACGGCGCCGGCGAGGGACGGGTGAAGTTGTCCGCTGCCTGGCTAATCGAGCAGGCGGGGTTCCGCAGGGGCGCAATTGAGGGTAACGCAGGCATCTCCTCGCGCCACACCCTGGCTCTCATCAATCGCGGCGGCGCCACCGCCGGCGAGATCCTTGCTCTCGCCGCCCGAATACACTCCACTGTGGAACAGCGCTTCGGCGTGGTGCTACAGCCCGAACCGGTGTTCGTAGGCTTCTGATCTTAAAGACCCTGCGCAACCAGACGTGATAGCGGTTACGGATTTTCCGATTCATGTGACCTAGAATCCATCGCCAGAGACATCCAGGCCGAGCGCCGCGCCTTGATAATCAGCCGCAAGTCGTTGACCCGTCTTCTGCATCAGGAGGTGCTGTTCCTCGCCATGGCTGCCATAGTGGCCGCTGTTTTCTGGGCCACCGGCCAGGAAGTCAACCCACTCACCATTGTTCTCTATGCGCTGTTGTTCGGGAACACCGTCTCTCTCACCATGCAGGCGCTTTGGGGCGTTTACTGGGGCCGGCCGTTTCCGTGGAACTGGATCGCTTACTGGGGATTGCTGCTCGCGATAGTCGGGCCGATCTACGTCCTATGCACCACGATCGTATGGTGGATCGCGCCGTCGACCCACCCGCCGCTGGCTGAATACCTCGCCGAAAATTGGAAGTTCCCGGTGGTGATTATCCTTGTCTTCAGCGTCAGCATTTTCGCTTATCGCGTCACCAGGGAACGTCTGGAGGACCGCAACCTGGAGTTGCAGAAAACCGTGGAGAAAGGCGCGGCGGAGATTCAGGTTCAGAGGCAGGAGTTGCTACGCGCCCGTGAGATCCAGGAGTCGCTGCTGCCCAAAGTGATTCCTCAATTAAGCGGTTTTGAAATCTCTGCGGCCTGGCGCCCGGCACTCGAAGTCAGCGGTGACTACTTCGACGTCTTTCGTCTCGGCGAGGGCCGAGTCGGCGTCTGCATCGCCGACGTTGTTGGAAAGGGCGTATCGGCTGCGCTTCTTATGGCCAATGTCCAGGCCGCCGTGCGCGCCTTCGCGATTGAAAATGTCCTTCCAGCCTCCCTTTGCGACAAGGTCAATCGCCTGCTCTGCGAGAACATCGCCGTGGGCAAATTCGTCACCTTTCTTTTCGGAGTCCTCGACTCTGAGACGCACTCATTCGCCTATTGCAATGCCGGCCACGTCGAGCCCATCCTGATTCAATCGGGAAGGGAAGCGGCGCTCGATTCAAGCGGCGCAGTTCTGGGCGTATTTCCCGCATGGAAATACCAGGAGCGGCTGGTGCAGCTCGAACGCGGGGACCGTTTGCTCTTGTTTACCGATGGAATCTCCGAAGCCGAAAATCCTGAACTGGAAGAATTCGGCGAATCGCGAATCGCCGAATTGGCCCGGTCGGAGCGTCATCGGCCGGCGGCAGGGCTGAACAGTTTCCTCCTTGATCGTGTTGACGCATTCTGCGGCGGCCACTTCCGAGACGACGCTACGCTGCTCGTAATTGCAGCCGTCTAAGGCGTTTGTGGCTTGAGCCAACCCAATAACCGCTCACGCTCCGGCGCCAACACCGTTTCCGCCGGGCCTTGCGCCGCCAATCGTCCCTCGTGCAGCAGGACAACGTCCGCCCCGGTAATGAATGCGTCCGTAGCATCGTGAGTTGCCTGGATCGTCTGCACGCCGTGCGCCTGAACCCAGGGATGCAGCCTGTCGAGCAGGGAATCGGCGGCAGTTCCATCGAGAGCGGAAAAGGGCTCGTCCAGCAGCAGTAGCTTGGGCCCCGGCGCCAGCGCCCGAGCCAGAGCCACGCGTTGCGCTTCACCGCCGGAAAGACCCCGCGGACGCCGGTCGATCAGCTCCAGTCCGCCCACCAGCGCCAGCATCTCTTCCACACGCTGTTCGCGCTCGCTTCGCGGCACACGCGCCATCCCGTACGCAACATTCGAGCGCACGCTCAGGTGAGGGAAGAGCGCGGGCTGTTGCGCCACCAGGGCCGTTCTGCGCCGCCCAGGAGATAACCAAATGTCACTAGATGAGTCACTTAGAACATTTCCTTCATGAATCACCCGAGCCTTCTCGCTGCACACGCTCTCGCGGTCCAGCCCCGCCAGCAACCGTAGTAGCGTGCTTTTTCCCGCACCAGATGGGCCGAACACGACCGTCCAACTCGCCGTTAGCCTGCAGTCCAGCTCCAATCGGAAGTTCCCGCGGCGCGCTTCCAATGCGACCTCAAGCACTGGGCCTCCTGCGCGCCTGGCCTACGGAGTACATAGCTACCAGCGCAATGAGGCTCAGGCTCAGTAGCACAGCAGCGGTACGTCCGGCAGCGGCATAGTCGAAGTTCTCCACCTGGTCGTAAAGAACGATCGAGAGCGTCCGTGTCGCACCGGGAATGTCGCCGCCAAGCATCAACACCACGCCAAACTCGCCCACCGTGTGCAGAAAGCTGAGGACTGCAGCGGTTATCAGCGAACGGCGGGCCAGCGGCGCCAGTAGCGTCACGACCACGCGCGCCGACCCGGCTCCCAGCAGCCGCGCCGCGTCCACCAGCGCCGGGTTCACCGCGGCAAACCCAGCCACCGTGGGCTGTACCGCAAAGGGCAGACTGTAAATGACCGACCCAACCACCAGGCCGGAAAACGAGAAGGCCAGCGGATGCCCGAGCACCGCCGCGATTCCACGGCCAAAAGCCGTGCGCGGTCCCAACAGAACCAACAGGAAGAATCCCAGAACGGTTGGCGGCAGCACCAGGGGCAGTGCGGCGATGGCCTCAAGCGCTGCCAGCCATCGTCCGCGCCCCAGCACCAGTAGCCCGGCGAGCGGCACAGCGATCAGCATGAGGATCGCCGTGGTCAGTCCCGCCAGCCGCAGCGTGAGAAAGAACGCCTGCCAATCCATACGATTCCTGACCATCATAAATGCCGGGAGCCGCTCTAATTAAGCTTGAATCGATCAGATCGGCCGGTCAGCGTTGCTTAACACGGCCACTGTGCGCTTTGGTGAGCAAGGTCCCCGAGCTGGGCATCAAGCCCGCGCCGAAGAAGCTTGCCCACTACGAAATACTCGCCTGCGTTGCCGCTGGAAGTGCCTGACTTCCTCTTCTTCGGCGTGGCACCCATCCGTATACCTCTTCGGGCAGGCCTGCGCCGCTTGCCAACGTCATCGCAAAAAGCACGGCGCAGCTGCATTGTCGATTCGTGCTATTTTATACACGTCCAAGTCAGCGGACAATTATAGATACGGGATGGAAATGAGCCCATGTACATTCGATATAAGGGATGGTCTATTCAGGAGCCCACCATTAGCGAATTAGCCGACGGAAGCGGATATGAACGAAGCCGCTGCGGCGGCGGACGCATCCGCGTGCGGCTGAGCCGGCCGTTGTGGCTGCCGGGGTAGTTTGGGACGCAGAGAAGGAGGATTCTCTGTGAACCAACTACGTCAGCTCATGCTTGAGGAGTTGCATCGGCGCAACTTCGCCGCTACTACCATCCGCACATACCTGCACGGTGTTGAGCACTTCAGCCGCTACTTTCATCGCCGGCCCGATCAGCTTGGCCCTGAAGAGATTCGCAAGTACCAGGCAGCCCTGTTCACCCAGTTCAAGTTCAGCCCGAACACGGTGATCCTGCGGCTGGCGTCGCTGCGCTTTTTCTACATTCACGTGCTTAAGCGCAACTGGAGCATCGCCGAAACGCCCTATCCGAAGAAGTTGCGTCACCTTCCCGGGGTGCTCAGTCAGGAAGAAGTCGCGCGACTGATCGACGCGGCCGATACCCCTTTTCATCGCATCCTGCTGATGACGCTTTATGCCACCGGCGCACGCCGCGCAGAAGCGGCCCGCCTCAAGGTCAGCGATATCGACAGCCAGCGGATGGTGGTTCACATCCACGAGGGCAAGGGTGGCAAGGACCGCGATGTCATGCTCAGCCCGAAGCTGCTCGAAGAACTGCGCGTCTACTGGCGCGGACTGCGGCGCAAGCCCAGGGAGTGGCTATTCCCCGGCAACCGCTGGCACACGGCAAGTTACCCTGTCACCACCAAGGTCCTATGGTCTGCCTGCCAGATCGCCGCCGAACGCGCCGGCCTCGACAATAGGCGCATTCATCCCCACACTTTGCGCCATTGTTTCGCGACCCATCTTCTTGAAGCCGGGGCCGACCTGCGCACCATCCAGATCCTGCTCGGCCATCGCGACCTCGAAGTAACGACCATCTATCTGCACCTGTCCCAACGCCATCTCAGCGCGACCGCCAGCCCCCTTGATGCGCTCACCTTCTCTCGACAGGGAGGACGCAAGCACAGTTGAAGAACCGGCCTCTGGTGGAGATGGCCGACATTGTTCGCTGTGCGGGACAGGCATTTGTGGATCACAGCCGCAAGTGGATCAACTGGCAACACCGGAAGGTGCTGCTGGCCATCGTGCGCTGCCGCACCGCCGCGCTGGGCGGGCATCGCGATCGCTGCACCGGCTGCGGACACACGACCAGGATCTCCTACAACTCGTGCAGAAACAGGCACTGCACGCGGTGCCAGGGCAACGCGCGCCGGCGCTGGCTCCAGGCGCGCGAAGGGGAACTGCTGCCCACTCGCTATGTCCATGCGGTCTTCACTCTGCCGCGGGAACTGGCTCCGCTCGCATTACAGAACAAGCGGCTCATCTACAACCTGCTCTTCCACGCCAGCGCTGAGACTCTGCTTGAAGTAGCTCGTGATCCACGGCGTCTCGGTGCCGAGATCGGTTTCTTCAGCGTGCTCCACAGCTGGAACCAGCGCTTGCAGTTTCATCCGCACATCCACTGCGTAGTTGCAGCCGGTGGCCTGGCACCGGATCACTCCAGTTGGATCTCCGCCCGGAGTTCCTTCTTCCTGCCCATCGGCGTGCTCAGCCGTGTCTTCCGCGGCAAGTTCGTCGCCGGAGTCCGCAGCGCCTTCCTTCGCGGCGAGTTCCAGTTCCACGGCAGCCTGGTGCCACTCGCCGAGCCGCGCGCGTTCGCTCGATGGCTGCGGGTACTGTTCCGCCACGACTGGGTCGTTTACTCCAAGCCGCCTTTTGGCGGCCCGCAACATGTACTGCGCTATCTCGGGGCTTACACCCATCGCGTCGCCATCTCCAACTCCAGGCTGCTCGCTCTCGCCGATGGCAACGTCACCTTCCGCTGGCGCGATTCCGCGCACGGCAACAAGAAACGGCTCATGACCCTGGCTATCGACGAGTTCCTGCGCCGCTTCCTGCTTCACCTGCTGCCGCCGGGATTCGTGCGCATCCGCAACTTCGGGTTCCTGGCCAACCGCAACCGCGCTGCGCTCCTGCCGCTGTGCCTGCGGCTGCTCGATGAACAGCAAAACATACCTGCGCCGGCATCACCGTCCACCGATCGGACCCGCTCACTCTGGAACTGCCCAGTCTGCGGCGCAACCATGCGCGTCGTCGAACGGCTCTCCGCCGCGCAACTCCTGCTTCGCTCGCCACCTCAATCAGACCGGTGCGCCGCATGAATCTCTATCCACATCCTCGGCCTTTGACCGTGCTCCGGCGCGCACGCGGACTCCTTGGCTCATCTCGGCAAGACCCCTCCGATGCCAGCCTCTCCCGCCTCCAAATCACCCCTCGGCGAGCCACAGTGCCGCTCCATCCGGCCTTCATGCCATCGCATCCCAGCCGACTCAGTCGGTTCCTGATCCCTCTGCACCCGCTCAGACCGATGCAAAGTACATAGGCTTAAGTGGGGCGGCTTCCTTCAAGTCGCTGTATCCGAAGCGCCCCGCCAGAGAGCATGCAACTGCGCACCCTTGCGTCGCGGGGCGCTCCAGATACAGCACTAAGACATACGATCCTCAACACAAGTATTTCGAGAGACGTCGGACCCGCCAGAGAGATTAAAGCCCTTTGGGGGCCCGGGAGATTCCCCACTAGGGCCGCAGCCAGCTCAGCCGCAATAGCTGGAGCAAAGCGATTCATCGATCAACTCTAAATCGTTGCATCGCCGTGGTCTCGGCAGGGACGGCAGCGTCGCATCACCTCAGTCGGCCTCTTGGCTACTGCGGGGCTGACAGCGGCGGATGCGAAGCAAACCAATCTGACGCCTCTTTCTGCAGCTCGGAGATCCGCTCCTGAGAGAGCAGGGTGGCAGCCAGGTCCCGGTTTTTCGTCGCGTCTTGCTGTTCCGTCCCTTGCCCCCCAGCCGCCGAAATTGCGAAGAAGAAGTAGGCTGCTGAAGCGCTCTGAGGCACTCCAAGGCCTTTGCCGTAGATTACCCCGAGATTGTATGCAGCCCGGGTTGAGCCTTTATCGAATGCCTTCATTAGCCACTTCTGGGCTTCCGCATAATCTTGAACGACACCGTGGCCTTCGAAGTAAAGGGTTGCCAAATTCACCTCGGCATCCGTATTACCCAGTTCTGCGGCCTTTCGCAACCACACCACCGCCTGGCGATAATCCTGTGGCACCCCTTTTCCATCGACATACAGCGAGCCGAGCGAAGACTCAGCATCAGCATGACCTCTTTCCGCTCCCATTCGGTACCAAAATGCAGCCTGCGAATAATCCTGCGGGAGGTCCTTACCTTCCTCGAATAACGAGCCAAGGAAAAAGTAACCTCCCGCCTGCCCGCCCATCGCACGCGGTAAGGTGCCATACGACTTGGCAGATGGGGGAGCATCTTCGAGTAGCCCAAAATCGATCTGGTCGGCATGCTCGGCCACCCTCCGGAACCAAGCAGCTGATTGGATAGGGTCCT
Source organism: uncultured Acidobacteriota bacterium (assembly GCA_963771195.1). Taxonomy (GTDB): domain Bacteria; phylum Acidobacteriota; class Terriglobia; order Terriglobales; family Acidobacteriaceae; genus Telmatobacter. The sequence goes on along the minus strand of CAVYSS010000008.1, from coordinate 133,820 downwards.
TTGGAAGGTGGTTTTTGGGGGCGAGGTCGATATCGCTGCCATCGTAGTACTCCCACGCAATTATGAACTGAGCCGTGGCATTTCCACCTTCAGCCGCCTTGCGGTACCAAACTAGCGCCTCGTCGGCATCGAGGGGAGCGCACTTTCCATCCTCGTAGCAGTCTGCCAAAGCTAATTGCGAAGCCGCATCGCCACCTTTCGCCATTGCCAAAAGGGCTGGATCAATTCCTGCCCCTGCCAATTGTGCAGTCTGCGCCTGCATCGCAGCCGTCGCGGGGGCTAACAAGAACATGGAGGAGGTGAGCAAAACGAGGGTGTGCATTTCGGGCAAATCCTTTGGGCTCCCTAAGCGTACTCCTGGTAGGGGCGCCGCCTCAATCGGCGTGGATTCATCCGGCTGGATCCGCTGCAAAAGAATGTCCGATAACAGATATTCTGTTAACTAAAACTGAAGATTGGGAAATGCAGCTGGAACTGGCTGAAAGTTGGACAACTTTGCCCCTTCCCTGCGTCCTTGATTCCTTGGTCCAGAATTCTTACATCTTGTACCGGCCGAGGTCCTCGTCGTTCAGCCCTTCGAGCCAGCCCTTGAGCTGTTCGCCCGTCTGCCCCTCCGTCACATTTGCCGCGGTCAGCCTAGCCGACTGCATCACCGGCTCCGCTACGTAGATGGGACAATCGAACCGGAGCGCCAGTGCGATCGCGTCCGAGGGCCGCGCATCCACCAAGACCGGGTCATCTCCCTGCTTCAACCACAGCTTGGCGAAGAAAGTATCATCCCTGATCTCCGTAATTACAACGCGTTCCAGGCTTCCATTCAGGAAACGGATGAGGTTTCGCGTCAAGTCGTGCGTCATCGGCCGCGGGGCCGATAGCTTCTCAATCTCGACGGCGATCGCGTTCGCCTCGAAAATCCCTACCCAGATCGGCATCACCGTATCGGAAGCCGTGTCCTTGAGCACCACAATCGGCATATTGGTCGCCGGGTCCATCATCAGCCCGCGTACCCGCACTTCGATATCCATCGGAACCCTCCCCGCCTAAACCGCCTCGCCCACCAGGCTGTTTGGATGCGCCGCCGTGATCCGCACCTGAATATAGCTGCCCGGCGCCGGCGCAATGGGCCATGCGCAAGTGAAATTCACCGGCTTGTTCTGGCTGCTACGGCCGTTGACCTGTCCGCGTGCCGGATTATGGCCCTCAACCATAACTTCCATTACAGCCCCTAAGTGCCTGGCGTAATTGGCCCTTTGGATCTCTCTCTGCCGATCCAGAAGGACTTGAAGCCGCCCCGCCTTCTCCGCCTCCGGAATGGAGTCGATCATCACCAGCGCCGGCGTATTGGGCCGCGCCGAGTACTTGAATCCGAACACGCAATCGTACTCGACCTCGGCCAGCAGGTCCATCGTTTCAATAAACTCGTCCGCCGTCTCCCCCGGGAAGCCCACAATAATGTCCGTCGAAAGCGAAATCTGGCGCCGCGCGCTCTTTATCCACGCAATTCGCTCCAGGTACCACTCCCGCGTGTACTCGCGTGCCATCGCCTTCAAGACTCTCGAGGACCCCGACTGCACCGGCAAATGCACGTGGTCGCACAGCGTCGGCACGGCGTCGATCGCCTCCACAATCTCTCTCGTAAAATCCCGCGGATGGCTGGTGGTAAACCGCACCCTCCGGATTCCCGGCACCTGGCCGACCGCCGCCAGCAGCTCCGCGAAGCTCAATTTCCCTTCCGGGTCCTTGTAGCTGTTCACGTTCTGCCCCAGCAACTGGATCTCCGTGTACCCCTGGTCCGCGATCCGCCGCGCCTCCGTGAGCACTGAACTCGACGACCGGCTCCGCTCCTTGCCTCGCGTGTACGGCACCACGCAATACGCGCAGAACTTGTCGCAGCCCTCGATGATTGTGATGTACGCCCGATAGGGGTTCTGCCGCGAGGTGAATTCGGTCTCGAACGTCTCCTCGGTCTGGCGGTCGTCCAGGCCGGTGATCCGCCGTTCGCCTGCCTCCAGCCGCGACAGCATCTCCGGCAGCTTGCGGTAGCTGGCCGAGCCCGACACCAGTGACACATACGGCGCCCGGTCGAAGATCTTTTCGCCCTCCTGCTGCGCCACGCAGCCCAGCACCCCAAAGCGCTTCCCTGCCTTGTACAGCTTTTTGTAGTCGTTTAGGCGATTAAAAACCTTCTGCTCCGCCTTATCGCGGATCGAGCAGGTGTTGTAAAGGATCAGCCCGGCTTCCTCCTCCGATTCCACCCGCCGATATCCCTCCTGCTGGAGCGTACCGATCACCTTCTCGGAGTCATGGGCATTCATCTGGCAGCCGAAGGTCTCCAGGTAAAACGTCTTCTCCTGCTGCTCGTACAGCGTTCTTCCGGCAATCACTGGGGAAACTTCGGCGGCCATGACAGCCTAAAGTATACCGTGATCCATCTCACGCCCTGTTCCCTTGTTTCTCGTCCCCTGGACCCCGCTGGTCTGTCCGTCTCCGGACAATCTCGCTCAGGAATGAACACAGCCCGCACCGGTAAGCGACTTCCCTTGTTGCAGAATAAGGAACTTACACCTTCTGCGAGTGGCCCCTCACCTGCTCTTGCGGTGCTGTGGATGTCTCTCTGAAGGCAGAGGCTCGTGCCTTCAGGGCTGCAACCTGACAAGACCGTGCCCCGACCCACGGCCAAATGTGAACCAACCCGGCGGTTAATGCGTTGTTACCTTGGGGCGTCGTACGGTCGGCTTCCCTGACGGAAAGGATTTCGCGATGCACGCTGTCCTCCAGGACCTCCGCTACAGTTTCCGGCAGTTGATCAAGATGCCTGGCTTTGCCCTCACCGCGATCATTTCGCTCGCTCTCGGCATCGGAGCCACCACCGCCGTTTTCAGCGTTGTCTACGCCATCGTGGTCAATCCTTATCCCTACGCCAACTCCGATCGCATGGTCCACATGCGCCTGCGCGCTCCCGACGGCTCCAATCGCGGCTTCGGCCTTACCGGAGGCCAGTGGCAGCGCATCCGCCAGTCCCCTGTTGTTGAGGATGCCTTCCTCACCGACGGCACCTGGAACCTGACCATCACCGGCAGCGATGTGCCGGAAGATGTGGCCGCGGATTACGTCAGCTCCAACACCTTCAGCTTCATGGGCGTCCCTGCCTACGCAGGCCGCAATATCCAGCCCTCCGACGCCGTCGACGGCCAAGATCCGCAGCCCGTGGCCGAACTGAGCTACAAGTTCTGGTCGCGCCATTTCAACGGCGACCGCTCCATCATCGGCCAAACCATCCATCTGGTGGACAAAGCTTACATTGTGGTCGGCATCGCCGCTCCGCGCTTTACCTGGGACGACGCCGACGTGTACCTGCCCAAGAAAATCACCCAGGAAACCATGCCCGGCTACTACGTGGGACTGCGCTTGAAACCTGGCATCACCCACGCCCAGGCAAACGCGGCCCTCGCACCGCTCATTGACGCCTTCCGCAAGGAAACGCCCAGGCATTTCCCTGACACTGCAATGAAGTTCACCGTCGTTGGCCTCAATGAGGACTTCATGCACGACATCGGCGGCACTCTCTATCTGATGTTCGGCTCTGTGGCTCTGCTTTTGCTTATCGGCTGTGGCAACGTCTCCATTCTCCTGCTGGCCCGTGCCGCCAGCCGCCGCAGCGAGTTCGGTATCCGCGCCGCCGTTGGCGCCAGCCGCCTTCGCCTCGTGCGCCAGCTCCTCACGGAATCGCTACTGATCTCCCTGATCGGCGCCGGCCTCGGCGTACTCCTCGCCTGGAAGCTCATCGGGATCATCGTCGCCAACCTGCCTGAGTTCTCTTTCCCGCACGAAGCGGCCATTCACCTCAACATCCCGGTGCTGGCCTTTTGTGTCGGTCTCGCTGTTGCCACCGGCGTCCTATTTGGACTCTGGCCGGCGCTCGAGCTCTCGCGCCCTGAGATCGCCAGGGCCATGCAGACGGGGTCCCGCAGAACCACAGCCGGCTCAGGCCGCCAGCGCCTTCACGGCGCGCTCATCTCCGGCCAGATCGCCCTTACCCTTCTGCTCCTCGCTGGCGCCGGCGCCGCTATCGAGGGCTTCGTCCGCCTTTCCAATACTCCCCTTGGCTACGATCCCCACGACGTCATGTCCGTCGGCATTCCCGTTCATCAGGGCGCCTACGGAACCTGGACCCAGCGCGCCCCCTACTTCGAAAAGCTCGTCGACGCCGTCCGCGCCGTCCCCGGCGTTTCCTTGGCAGCCATCTCCTCCAACGCCACTCCGCCAGACAATGGCCGCAACACCCACTTTGACATTGTCGGCCAACCTTCTTCCCACGACCAGAACCTTCGTTTCAACCTCGTCAGCCCCGAATATTTCCGCGTCCTCAGCATTCCCCTTCTCCAGGGCCGCATCTGGAACGCCGATGAGAATCACCAGGGCGCTGCCCTCGCCGTCATCAACCAGACCCTCGCCCGCCGCTACTTCCCGCACGGCGACGCCATCGGCCACTCAATCAGGTTCCCAGAGCTGGCTTCTGCCGCGCAGCCTCCGTTCGTCCTGCTGTCACCCGCCGCCTCGTCCCCCGTCCTGGTCATCGGCATCGTCGGCGACAAGCTCGACGACGGCCTCGCCAAGCCCATCCAGCCCGAAATCTTCGTCCCCTATCCGTTCGTCGCCACCATGTACACGCAGATCCTGGTCAAATCGCAGGGCTCGCCTCTCGCTCTGCTCCATGACATCCAGCTCAAGGTCAACTCGGTCGATCACGCCCAGCAGACCAACGGCCGTGTGGAAGATCTAGCCCAATGGATCCGAGACACTCCCGAGTGGGCTCGCGGCCATCTGGTCGCGTGGCTCTTCGGCGGATTCGCCGCTCTCGCCCTCGCTCTCGCAGCCGTCGGCCTCTATAGCGTCGTGTCCTACACCGTGGCGCAGCGCACCAACGAGCTTGGCATCCGGATGGCCCTCGGCGCTTCCCGTTCCCACGTCGTCAGGCTCGTTTTTGCCTCGATGATTGGCAGCGTCGCCATCGGCGCCAGCCTCGGGCTCATCCTCAGCGTCGCGCTCAGCCGCCTCATGGCTCACTGGTCGCCGGAGAGCCAGGCCAGCTCCCGCGATCCTCTGCTGATGCTCGCCGCTTCCTTCACCCTGCTCCTGGTCACGCTCCTCGCCAGCGCCATCCCCGCCCGCCGCGCAGCCGCCGTCGACCCCTCTATCTCCCTGCGCTGCGACTAGTCACTTGCCGGCGGTTCCGTGTTGCAATGCGGACTCCTCTGCTCTTGCTTCTTCCGTCATGTCCGAAGGGAATCTGGATTTCAGGCGCTTACCGGCGCATTCGACTTTATTCAATTGACCGCTTTGCCCATCGCGTAGTACTTTCCCCTCATCCCGGGCTCCGCTTCACCATTCCAATCCCCACTGAGAGGTCTGCTATGCGCATGCTGATGTTCGTCAAGCTCCCCGTCGAACCCTTCAACTCAATGGTCCGCGATGGCTCCGCTCCCGCTACCATGAAACGCATCCTCGACGAGATAAAGCCCGAGGCCGCCTATTTCAGCAGCATGGACGGTCACCGTGGCGGCGTAATCGTCGTCAATTTCGACCACTCCTCGGATATTCCCCGTCTAGCCGAGCCTTGGTTCCTTCACTTCAATGCTGAGGTCACCTTCTCGCCCGCCATGACTCCAGCCGACCTCGCCCGGGCCGACCTCGGCGCCATCGGCAAGAAGTGGTCCTGATGTAACTCGGTCTCCCTCCGCTATAAAGTTCGCGCTGTTTGCGAATCGCTGACCGGTTGTGCCCGTTCCTCGTTCGCCGCGGCGAACGAGGAGCGGGTGCTCCGTTTTTGTCATTGTCTCTGCGGCTCCCTCCATCTCACACGCCTTTACCCTCTTCTCCGACCCTGCGCCGCTCGTCCGGACCGGGCTGAGCCGATCTCATGGATCGGTTGAGCCTGGGCGCCTACTATCGGAGTGTGCGGGAACACTGCATGCTTGGGTAACGTAGATTCGCCCAGGTGCATTCATAATTTGCAAATCTGCACGTCATCCTTATGAACAAAGCAAAGCGTGGACCCGTGAGCGTAGCGATTGCAGGCCTGCCGGCACTCGAGAACCAGGACCAACTGGAGCGGCTCTTTGTGGAGCACTATCGGCGTGTGCTCAACGCCGGCTATCGCATCACGGGCAACCTGGCTGACGCCGAGGATGTGGCGCAATCGGTATTTCTGCGCCTCGGAGGAAGCAGCCACCTGGCCATTGAGAACGCCGGCAGCTTTCTCTACCGCGCGGCCATCAACGGCGCTCTGGACCTGATTCGAAAGAGAACGACCGCGGCCGGCGAACCGCTCGAGGCCGCGTCGGACCTGGTGTCAATGGCAGTGGATTCTTCGCCCGAACGGGCGACCGCGAACAAGGAACTGGCGCGGCTATTGCGGCAGGCGATCAGCGAATTGGCACCACGGGCCGCGGAGATGTTTGCCTTGCGCTACCTGGAAGAAATGAACAACCGCGAAATCGCGAAACTGATGGGAACGTCGCAAGCCGTGGTGGCCGTTACCCTCTATCAATCGCGATCGAAGCTGAAGAAACGACTCACCGAGTTGTTACGGGGGATGCAATGAAACGCGACAGAAAGACTCTGTTGGATGATGCCACGCTTGCAATGCGGGCTGACGTTCCAGATCTCGAAACGGTCTCGATTGCCGCTCAACGGTCGGCCCGGGCGCTGGGCATCGCAACAGATCGCGAGATTCTCGACGGAACTGTGCAAAGCTGCGAGGGCGTGCAGCGGCTATTCGGACAATTCCGTGCCGGCGTTCTGCCGCCGAATCGAAAGCTTCTTGTCGAAACACATCTGCATGACTGCGGTGCGTGCCTGAAGGTTTTCCGGGAAGGCGGAGAACGCGCTCCGCTCAATTGGGAGGCGCCTAAGATCGCTGCGGCCCAGCGCAGGCGGCCACTGGCGTGGGGATGGACGCTGGCGGCTTCCGCGGCGCTGCTGGTGACGGGAATCTTCCTTTACAAGGCGTACTGGCAAGTTCCTCCGGGAGTGCGCGCCGAAGTGCAGACTATTGACGGCTCCGCCTATCTCATCGACGCCAGCGGGGACAAGAGGATTGCGCCGGGGACCCAACTGCGCGAAGGAGCGGAACTGCGCACGGCGGGTGACTCTCATGCCGTGTTGCGGCTTGCGGATGGCTCGGTGGTTGAGGTTAATCAGCGGAGCACATTGGACGTCGGCGCGCGCGGACGCGACATGACGGTGAGCCTCAAACGGGGCGCAGTGATTGTGCAGGCCGCGCATCGCGATTCGGGCCATCTTTACGTGCGGACACCGGACTGCCGGGTCGCGGTTACCGGCACCGTGTTCTCTGTGGACGCGGGACTAAAAGGATCGCGGGTTGCCGTGCTGCGCGGATCGGTGAACGTATCGCATGCGGGCATGCATAATGCGCTACGTGCCGGCGAGCAGTTGGAGACAAGCGATAACCTGGCACCCGAACCGCTGGCCGAGCAGTTTGCCTGGAGTCCCGACCGCGAGAAATACGTGGGGATGATGGCCGAACTGGCGAATGTTGCGCATAGCATCGCGCAGATTCCCTTCCCCCTGCCGCGTTACACCAGCGATCTGCTGGCGCGCGTACCCGCCGACACCGTCTTCTACGTCAGCATCCCCAACCTGGGTGAGTTTCTCCAACAGGCAAATGGTATTTTCCAGGATCAATTGAAACAGAGCCCGGAGCTGCAGGAGTGGTGGACGAAGGGACAGAAGCGCAATCCTGGCGAGCTGAATGAATTCGTGGGAAAGATCCACGATGTAAGCCAGTACCTAGGTGACGAAGTGGTCTTCGTTGGATGGGGTACAGGAAATCGCCCGGATTTCGCCATGGTTGCAGACGTGACCAGAAGCGGCCTTGCGGACGAATTGCAACAACAGTTTTCAGGTGGCCCGGGCAAGCTGGTGGTGTTCAACGAAGCATCGCTCGCAATTCAAAACGCAGCGCCGGATGCAGGCCACGGCGGGTATGCGCTGGTGCGGGATCACGAGGTGGTTTTCGCCAGCAGCATCGCGGCTTTGAAGGAACTGAACGCCCAGCTGAACGCCAGTTCAAGCGGGTTCGGCGATGAAGACTTCGGCAAGCAGTTGGCAGCGGCTTACGGCCGCGGCGCGGGAATCATCCTCGGCGCAAATCTGCATGCAATTCTTCAATCGAAGGCCGGACAATCGGGGAAGGCGCCTCGCCAGCAGCAGATGATGGCCAGTAGCGGTCTCGAGGATGTGCAGTATCTGATCGCGGAACATCGCGATGCAAATGGTGTGCCGGCAAATCATCTCGACATCCAATTTTCGGGCACGCGCCAGCGCATCGCTTCCTGGCTGGCCAGTCCTGCGCCCATCGGCTCACTGGACTTCGTAAGCCAGAATGCGGCGTTTGCCGCTGCAGCGCTCACCAAGGATCCGGCGGCGATTGCGGACGATCTGATGTCGATGACTGCGCAGGCAAACGGCGGCGCGAACTGGAGCGAGATCGACAATAAGCTGCGGATTGACGTGCGCAACGATCTGATGGCCAACCTCGGCGGTGACTTTGCTCTCGCGCTCGATGGCCCGGTTCTTCCCACTCCTTCGTGGAAGATGATCGTCGAGGTCAACAATCCTGATGCGCTTGAGAACGCCTTGGAGCGGATGATCGAAGCCATACGCGATATGTCGCAAGGGCCCAAGGCGCACCTGCTCACCATCGAGCCAAGCACCGTGGACTCCCAGCGCTACTACGCGGTTCACGACCAGGTGACGGGCACAATCGTCGCGCAATATACTTTTGCGGACGGGTTCATGATCATCGCTCCCAGCCGTGCGCTATTGATGGATGCGATGAAGACTCATGTCAGCGGCAATTCCCTGGTGCGTTCGGCGTCGTTCCGGGCTCTGCTTCCGCGCGACGAAAACGAGAATTACTCGTCGATCCTGTACCAGAACCTGAGCCCGGTGCTCACTCCTCTGCTTTCACAATTCAGCGGCGAGGCGGCAAGCGCCATCCAGAAGCTGGCTGCCGACTCAAGGCCCACTGTAATCTGCGCATGGGGCAAGGACAACCGCATTGAAGCGGCCAGCGACAGCCGGCTCTTTGGCTTCGATTTCCTCACTCTTGGCGCAATCATGGATGCAGGGAACAAGACAGCCGGCCACCACGTAATGCAATGACATGAGTGTGATCAACCTGGATGGACTTGAGGTGCGGCTCGGCGGCCGGCTGGTTCTCGACGGCCTGACCGGTGATCTCCGCGGCAAGGCCATCGGGCTGCTCGGGCCGAACGGCGCCGGCAAATCCACCCTCATTAACACCCTCCTCGGATTTCACTTTCCTTCCCGAGGATCGGCACACGTATTTGGAATGGATACGCGGCGTCAGCGAGCTCAAATCCGCCAGGCAATCGGTTACATGCCGGAGAACGACTCCTTCATCGGCAGCATGACCGGTGTTCGATTTGTGCGCTACATGGCGGAGCTTGCCGGCCTCCCCGCACGCGAAGCATTGGAACGGGCGCACCAGGCGCTGTTCTACGTGGGCCTCGGTGAAGTGCGCTATCGCAAAATCAGCACTTACTCGCTGGGCATGAAGCAACTTATCAAGCTGGCGCAGGCACTGGCGCACGGACCAAAGTTGCTTATTCTGGACGAGCCGACCAACGGCCTCGATCCCATGGCGCGCCAGCGCATGATCCAGACCCTTCAACAAATCCGCAAGGAAGGCAGCATCCATTTGCTCATCTCGTCGCACCTCCTGCGCGATATCGACCAGACCTGCGATGAGGTACTTATCTTGAAGGACGGACGCATTGCCGCGCTGTGCAACATCGAAGAGGAGCGCCGCTCGCATCGCAACTTTATTGAGCTGGAAGCAGCCGGTCCCACCGAAGAATTCTGCGAGAACCTGCGCGGACTCGGCTGCGAATGCGCGTCCTTCCCCGATGGTCGCATCAAGCTGGTGATGCCCGGCGGCATTGAGCCTCGCGATCTCTATGTGGTCGCGGACCGGTTTGGAATGCAGATCCGGCGCATCCATCGCCGCCGCGATTCCCTGGAAGACATCTTCATGCGCGCCATGGAAACCGTGCCGGAGAGGAGGGATCTTGTCCGTCTATAAGCACGAGTACCGGGCTTACACCGGCACGCTCACTCCGCTCTGGTCGCGCATCGTGGTGGTGGTGCGCTATGCGCTGGCTGAAGCATGGTCCTCACGAATCACCGTGGGGCTTTTCTGTTTGTCCATGCTGCCTGTCGTCATTTATTTGATCGGCATTTATCTCGGCAATAACTCGCTGGCGAGATCCCTCATCCTGAAAAGAGATTCCGAATTCCAGATCGGCGCCGGCTTTTTCCTCAACCTCCTGTCAACGCAATGCTGGATTGCCCTCGCCCTCGCCGCATGGATCGCGCCGCGCCTGGTCTCAGTCGATCTGGCCGATAATGCCCTCCCCATTCTCCTCAGTCATCCCATCTCGCGCTTCGGTTACGTGCTGGGGAAATTCATCGCTCTCATTGCCTGCCTCTCCTCGGTCACCTGGATACCCTGTCTGCTTTTGTTTGCATACCAGGGCTATTCTTCGACACAACCGTGGTTCGCAGCCAATATGCGAATTGCAGGCGGCCTGCTTGCGGGTTCGCTTTTGTGGATTGCATTCCTTTCCATTCTCGGGTTGGCCATTGCGGCCTGGGTCAAATGGAGAGTGGTGGCGACAGGCGCCATCTTCGCGGTGGTGTTCGTTCCCGCAGGCATCGGCGGCATCATCACCGGCGTCCTGCGCACCCGTTGGGGGTTCCTGCTCAATGTCCCGGTAATGATGACGCAATTGTGGCAGCGGCTTTTGGGCTCGCCGGAACTCATGGAGGGCCGGCTGCACTTGCCCACTGCGGCAATTCTGATTGTGCTTTCAGTCGCGTGCGGCATTTGCGTCATCATGCTGAACGCGCGCATTCGCGGACGCGAAGTGGTGCGGGGATGACAGTCATGAACGATCGCATCCTCTTCGAAAATGTTTCCAAGTTCTACGGCGAAGTCCTCGGCGTGAATCGTGTGTCGCTCAACATTCCGCCTGGAGTTACAACCCTCGTCGGCCCCAACGGTTCCGGCAAAACCACCTTGATGAATTTGATGACTGGCCTGGTGCAGCCGTCGCGAGGAAATGTTTCTGTTCTCGGCCTCACCCCCGGCGATGCCGACAGATTTTTCCGCCAGGTCGGTTACTGCACCCAGTTCGATTCGTTTCCCCGCCGCCTCACCGGCTGGGAGTTTCTCCTCGATTCCCTGCTGCTTCACGGAATGAGCGAGAGCGACGCCCTCCGCCTGGCTGGGGAAGCCATTGAGCGCGTCCGCCTAGGCGATGCCGCCTCGCGCCGTATTGATAGCTACAGCAAAGGGATGCGCCAGAAGATTCGCCTTGCCCAAGCCATCGCTCATCACCCCCGGGTGCTGGTGCTCGATGAGCCGCTCAACGGCCTCGACCCCATGGCCCGCGCCGAGTCCCTTGCCCTGTTCCAGGAGTTGAGCCGCATGGGCATGCATCTCGTCATCTCCAGTCACATCCTGGATGAGGTCGACAGAATCTCCGATCAGGTCATACTTATCACCGGCGGCTACATCGTCGCTGAGGGGAATATCCATGAGGTGCGGCGCGAGGTGCGCGACAAACCCATGCAGGTGCTCATCCGTTGCGATCAGCCGGAACTGCTCGCTTCCCGAATGTTCACTTCAGACCATTGCGTAGAGGCAAGACTTCACGCCGACGGCAAAGGCGTATTTGTGCGCACCGCCGACATCGACGAGTTCTACCGGCTGCTGAATCAGATCGCAGTCGAAGGCCTGGTGTCCATTGACGCGGTTGCGCCCGCCGATGACGATACCCTCGCCATCTACCAGTACCTGATCGGTTCGGATGGGGGCCCGTCATGAAGACCGAACGAGTAGCCGCATTCAAGAATTCGCTTCTCGCTCAGCCCTGGGGCCTGTGGGGTCTGCAGGCGCGCCGCCTGGTGCGCATTGAATTGCGCAGGAATCTGTTCTCATGGAAGGCTTGGTGGATCTACTTTCTCGCTTTCGTCCCGACCGCCATCCTTCTCATCCACCTGCTGTTTGAGGCCCATCCCGCATTCGCATTGAGCGACGACACAAATGTGCTGGCCGGGATCGTGCAGTTCTACTACATCCGCCTCGGCATCTTCTTTGGCTGCCTCAGCATCTTTTCCCGGCTGATACGCGGCGAAATGATCGAGCGCAGCCTTCATTTTTATCTGCTTGCGCCGGTGCGCCGGGAAATCCTCCTGCTGGCCAAATTCACCGCAGGCTCAGTGAGCGCGCTCCTGCTGTTCGGCAGTGCCATCGTCGCTGACTTCGCCCTCGTGTATGCCGGCTTCGGCGCGGCCGGCCAGGAGTATGTCTTTAGCGGCCTCGGACTTTCCCAGCTCGAAGCCTATCTCCTGATCGTCGTCCTGGCTTGCCTTGGTTATGGAGCAGTCTTCCTGCTTCTCAGCATGATCCTGCGCAACCCCACGCCTGCCGCCATGATCGTGCTTGGATGGGAGGCTCTCAATCCGGTGATGCCCTCGCTGCTGCAGAAGATCAGCGTAGCGTCCTACCTGCGTCACCTGATGCCCATTACTGTTCCTGGCCAAGGCATCTTCGCCTTGCTTACAGTTCAGACGGAGGCGGTCGCCGGCTGGCAGGCAGTTCTAGGATTGGTCACTCTCATTGCAGTCGTCCTCGCATACTCCTGCGTCAGGATTCGCCGTCTTGAAATCCGATACACCACCGAGTAAGGGGAGCGATCGAATTCTGTCCGCGTCCCCGCCTCATCGCAACCCGGTGTGCAGGTACGCGATCAGGGCGTTCAGTTGCTCCGGGGTCATCTGGTAGGCGAACGAAGGCATCATGCCCTTGCCGGTCATAACCACGTGTTCCACTTCGGCATCCGTGGCCGGTTCGCCATCGGGCAGAGTCTTGCGGCCAAACAGTTCGTGCAGGTTCGGCGGGACTTTCTTGAGCGCAAGATCGTTCTCCTCGTGGCAGTGGGCGCAGCCTGCTTGGTAGACCCGCTTGCCCTCCAGTTGCTGAGGAGTCAGTGGCGGCTCCGAGCGACACCCGGTGGGAATGGCGAAGCCGAGCGCTGCGATCGCGCCCACAAGAGCCAGGATTCGTTTGGAGGAAGACGTCACTTCTCCAGTTATACCGCTGCTTGCCGCGCCTCTTCCGGCGCATGGCGCCGGCGAGGCGGCGATCCGTCGCAATCTTGAGGCGCGTCCGCTATGCTGAACGCATGCAGTTGCCCACGCTCGAACAGATCCACGAGGCGCAGGGGGTGGTTTACCGGCAGATGCCACCCACACCGCAGTACACCTGGCCGCTCGTGAACCGGCGGCTTGGCGCTGAAGCGTGGATTAAGCACGAGAACAACACGCCGGTGAGTGCATTCAAGCTTCGTGGCGCGCTGGTGTACATGGAGTGGCTGGGCCGCACTCAGCCGGACTTGCGCGGCGTGCTTGCGGCAACGCGCGGCAATCACGGGCAAGGCGTTGCCATGGCGGCGCGGCTCGCAGGCATCCGCGCCGTGATCGTGGTTCCCCACGGGAACAGCCCGGAAAAGAACCGCGGCATGCAGGCGCAGGGCGCGGAACTGATCGTGCATGGACACGATTTCCAGGAAGCGCTTGAGTTCGCCCGTGGCCATGCCGCCGCACGCGGCTTCACCATGGTGGATTCGTGTCATGAGCGGCTCGTGATGGGCACGGCCACGTATGCATTGGAGCTGTTTCATGGCGCGCCGCGGCTCGATCAGGTCTATGTTCCCATCGGTCTTGGCTCGTCGATCTGCGGCGTGGCGGCGGCGCGCAACGCGCTCGGTCTTGAGACAGAGATTGTTGGCGTGGTGTCCGCGGCATCGCCATCCTATGCTCTGAGTTTCCGGGAACGGCGGGTGATGGAAGCACCATCCACGACGCGCATCGCTGACGGGCTGGCCTGCCGCGTCCCCAACCCGCGCGCCATGGAAGCGATCTGGGAAAATGTCGCCCGCATCATCGAAGTCACTGACGCCGAAATTGCGGAAGCTATGCGCATCTATTACCAGGACACACATAACGTGGCGGAAGGCGCCGGTGCGGCGGCACTGGCTGGAGCGCTGGCTGAGCAGCAAGACGGGAAACGAATCGGCATCGTACTCACCGGTGCCAACGTGGACATCGATCTCTATCGCGATGTTCTCGCCGGGAAATTCTGAGACACACGACCATGAAACACACGATTGAGAACCTTACCCCGCTGCCCCACACGGCGCAGAACCGTTGCTTTGGCTGCGGCGAAGCCAACCCGATCGGACTGCATCTGGAGTTCTTTCTCACCGATGACGGCAAGGTAGTCTCGATGGCCCAGATAGCCGACGTCTTCGAAGGCCCTCACGGGCTGCTGCACGGCGGCATCATCGCGACGCTACTTGACGAGATCATGAGCAAGGCGGTGCGCTCGCATGGCATTGTCGGTATGACCCGGCACATGGAGGTGGATTATCTGCGACCGGTTCCATCGTTAACGCCAATCCGGTTGGAAGCGCGCGTGACTCACAACGAGGGCCGCAAGCATTGGGCGGAAGCAAAGATCCTTGATGCCGAAGGCACAATGCTGGCGCACGGCAAAGGCCTGTTCGTCGAGGTGCGTCGCGGGCCCGATTCGGACCCGATCAAAGATGGATCCACCCCGCACGGATGAGCGCCAGCGACCCGACTGCAACCACGATCCACAACGTCACGCCCTGAAGCATCGGCCGCACGCCTACCTGCCGGATAGTTTTGCGCGAAAGCCCGGTACCGATCAGGTAAAGTGTCGCGGTCAGTCCCACGATGCCCAGATGCTTGAGCAAAGGATACGCGGCATGCCCCGCGTGCAGGTACGTATTGGCCACGGCGGCCAGGCAAAACAACGCGATGAACCAGGGCCACTGAATCTTTGCGCTACTCTTGCGTACCGTCGCCGTTCCCACTGAGAGGGGAACGATCCAAAGGGCGCGCGCGAGTTTGACCGTAGTGCCAACCCCTAGCGCTACCGCGCCGTACTTTGCGGTGGCGCCGACAACCGAACTCGTGTCGTGGATGGCCAGCGCCGCCCACAGCCCAAATTGCGTCTGGCTCAGGTGCAGGAACGTGCCGATGGCTGGAAATGCCAGCAGCGCGATTGAGTTGAGCACGAACACGGTCCCGAGGGATACGGCCATCTCCTCTTCCGTCGCTTCGCTGATCGGCCCCACCGCGGCGATGGCGCTGCCGCCGCAGATGGCCGTGCCGGCGGAGATCAGGAATGAAACGCGGCGCTTCACGGTAAGCGTCTTGCCCAGAAGCAATCCCAGCGTCATCGCGAAGGTAATGCTGGCCGCTGTATACACAAACCCGGACCTGCCGGCGCGGATCACCTGGTGAAGATCCATGCCGAAGCCCAGGCCCACGACGGACGCCTGAAGCAGAAACTTGGAAAGGTGCCGCGATTCCGCGTGAAATGGATGCGTGAGAACGAGTCCGTAGGCCAGGCCAAGCGCGAGCGCCAGCGGAGGAGACACAAGCCCGCTCGCCGCCAAAATGAGGCCAACAAAGAACAGGGTCTTCGGCATGAATCCAGTGTCCGCAGCCGGAACCGTCGCCGTCCAAGCAGAAGCACTGATGTCCTATTTACGTTTCTTATCGCTGCTGCGCCCGGCCTGCTTCGCTTTGTGGTTCTCTTGAGCCAGAGCCGCGGTCCGTGCAAGCAGGAATCTCCTGAACTCGCTCTCCGGACCCTGCGGCTGCGGTCCGCTATGACTGGCAATGAGCAGTTCGCGCTGGATTCGTAGTCCCTCGATTTCGACGATCCGGAACGAACTGCCCAGGCGCGCATCCATTGCCAGCGCTGAGCGGGATACGAAGCCCGCGCCCAATCCCGACTCCACCGCGGACTTGATGGCCTCCGTCGAATCCAAATCCATCACGATCTGGAGCGCGCCACGCCTCAGGCCATGGGTCTCGAGCGCTGCTTCCACCACGTGACGGGAACCCGAGCCCTGTTCCCTCATCACCAGCGGCATCCTGGCAATTTCAGCTACGGGAATACTCTGCGCCTCGGGCCAGTCGCGGGACACCGGCACAATCAGCACCAGGGGATCGAGCAGAAAGGGCTGGGTTTTCACTTCGCGGCTGCGCGCGGGGCCTTCGATCAAGCCCAGCCCGATCTTGCCCTTCTCCAGCGCGCGCACTATCTGCTCCGTGTTCCCGCTGATCATGCGCAGCCAGACGCGTGGATGCAGCTTGCGAAACTCACCCAGCAGGCGCGGCAAAACGTATTGCGCGATGGTGGTGGATGCGCCCAGGGCCAAGTGCCCGCCACGGTCTCCCACGGCCGCCGCAATCTCTGCTTCGGCATCCATCAGCAGCGCGTGCACGTTCCGCGCATGCCGCAGCAGGACTTCACCCGCCGCAGTCAACCGGACATGCGAACCGGAGCGATCGAACAGCTTAACGGCGAGATCTTCTTCCAGGGCCTTGATCTGGAGGCTCACCGCGGGCTGGGTCAAATACAGCTCTTCGGCAGCCTTGCGAAAGCTGAGGTGCTCGGCCACGGAGCGGAACACCACGAGACGGAAGTTTTCAAGACTGGCCATAATCCAAAGGCAATCCTATCGCGCTTACTTGTGCAGCTCGACAGAGATAACCTGGCCGTCGATGGTTTTGTCGGACGATTCGGCATACTCGATCTTTGCCGGACGGCCTTCGAAGTCGGAACACGGGTTGATGCTGCCGGTGGGAGTGAAGCCCAGCGCGGAGACCGCAAGCTTGTAATACTCGTTGATATACACAGAGACGGTTTTCCCGGGCGAGACCACCTGGAACTCAAGAACCGCAGGATATCCGCAGGCGACGTTTTTGATCACTCCCTGGGCGTAGTGTTTGGGCCCCGTGGGCGGCTCGGTGGGATGCTTCGGCGGGGTTTCCTTGTTGACCACGACGACCTGGGGCGAGCCTTCTGGTTCGTTCAGTGCCGGCGCGTGATTGCGCTGCGCCATCGCCTCATGGATCCGCATGGCCTGCTGAATACGGCTCTCGACCATGGCTGCTTCCTGCGGATTGCGCGCCACCTTCAGCGCGGCCTGTAGCACCTTGTCGGCATCATCGAACCGGCCCATCTCGCTCAGTACGCTGGCCGCATTCATGCGATAGCCGACCGTAGCCGGGTCGAGATGGACGGCCTTGGTGATGAGTTGCAGAGCGTCGTCGAGATGCTCGCGGCGCATGCCGTAGAGCATGGCGAGCTCGTTGTAAGCCGGCGCGAAGCCTGGGTTGAGAGCGATGGCCTGACGCAGGCTGGCTTCCACCTGCGGGTCACCTGAGCCGCTCTGAGAAAGAGTCATCATCGCGAAGTAATACTGGGCAAAATAGCTTTTGGAGTCGAACTTGACGGCTTGGGCGAACCACTTGAGGGCATCGCCGTTCTGGTTCTGGCGCAGGGCCAGCATGCCCATGTCCTCGCAAGCGCGAGCATTATTCGGATCCTGCTTGAAGACGGAATCGAGAAGAGCGCGGGCATCGTCGAAACGGCCCACATTCACCAGCACGCTGGCGCGCTCGGCGTCTGCCTCCACCGGCGTGACGGCGCGAACGGTGTAGGACGACTCGTCAAATGGAGCGGCGGCGCTGTTGAGGATCAGGGTGGTGTAGATGCGCGTCTGAATGTAGTAGGCGAGCGCGGTCTGGAGCTTGTTGAGATCGCCCCAGACCTGCTGGGCGGCGGCGACGGGATCCTGGTGCTGAGAGACAAGGCGCATGTAGTCGTCGAGGTGCGTGGTCTTCTGCACGCGATCGTCGATCATAAGCATGTGGGTGAGGACCCACGACTCGGCGTAGAAGATGCTTCCCTTCTGCTCCTGGTGGTAGTAAGGCGACGTGGCATCCACCTTAAACAGCACGGGCAGCGGGATCAGGCCGGACTGGCGCAGAGCCATGATGCTTTCGGGGCTCTCCACGCCCAGGCGGACGTTCTTATCGCGAATCTCCGTGGTTTCGAAGAACTGGGCCAGGCCTTCATTCAACCAGAGCGGCATCCATCCCGCGTCGGCGGAGAATTCCAAGTGCGTGTACTCGTGGTAGATGATGGCGAAGGGGTGCTGATCGTCTTCGATGTCGAGGCGGACGAGGATGTAATTGCGGTCCGGCGTTTTAAGGAACAGGCCGCCGAGATGGAGTTGGCCTTTGGCAAGATAGGCCGCGGGTTCGAGCGCCTGAAAGCCGCGCTCATCGCGGGTGGCAAAAACCTCAATGGGAGATGCGGCGCCGGCGTTGTTGCGCGGGAACAGGGTTTGGAAGACCCAGCGCATGCGCTCGAACTGATCGAGGAGATGACGGCCTTTCTTTTCGCCCGCGTCGGTGTAAAGGGTGAAGTTGGGGCTGGAAACCTGGACCCACTGCGGCGCGGAGGCGCGGACCGACGGCAGCAGCAAGAACAGGAACAGAATGGCCGGCAAAATGAGCTTTGCGCGCATGGGCTTTTACGTTTCGCTATTGGATTCTGCGACAGTGTACGCCGGTTGAGGAACGGATGTCAGTTCGCGAATCGGGATTGTTCCTGCTTCAACCCAGGAGCACAGGTCGCTCTGTGGGCGGAAAGCATCAAGTTTGAGGGCCAGCCGGCCAGAGTCACAGATGTCACCTTGAAGTTCACCACCCCTGCTTCTTTGGCCAGCCGTCTGAATTGCGCGGCAGAAAGCAGGTTCAAATTCTCCTCAGAAGCAAAGAATCCCAGACCTCTCATTTTGCACAAACCTCGGAAAGCAACTGCCGGAAGCCAATGTACAAAGGGCATTACAGTATGAAATTCGATCGGAAACCACCGATTGGGCGTGGTGACAAATATCCCTTTGCGAGCGACACGCCACGCCTCTCGAAGGAAAGCAGCCTGCTTCTCTCGGCCGCCAACATGCTCCAGGACCGCGCTCGAGTGGACGTAGTCAAATTCCTGGTCAAGAAACGGGAGGCTCCTGCCGTCGGCAAGCACAAACCTCACTCCGGGATACATTTCCTCAAGAAACCTTGCGTCATCTATGCCGCTCGCAGTAATACGATTTTTGTATGGATACCAGCATTCGAAATAATTGGAATGGCTGTATGTCAGGTCACTTGTAACTCCGATATCGAGGACCGCGTCCTGCGGCTGGATACCGGTCGAGGAGAGGAAAACATCAAACATCTTCCGTCGCTGGTAGGCGGCTACCTTGATAGGGATCGAGTTTGGAGCAGCAACGTTGTACTGGGCGTTTATGTCCACTCTGTCTACCTCGCGATTCGCTCTAGCGTCGCCGTAGCCCGAGAATGCTCAGAAAGAAGCTGCTACATATAATCTGTACGCCCAGGGTGAGTGAAAAGACAGACGGCATGACCAAGCGCAGGATGTGCGCAGGGTCCAGCTCTCCGAAACTCCCCTTCGCCCATCCGGACACTGCAAGGATCGAGCCACCAATTCCCAAGGCCACCAGCAGGCCGCCGGCAGCCAGACCGGTTTCCAAGGTGATATACCGAAAGACCTGGTTCAGGCGCGGATCCTCGGGAAGCAAGCCTTCAGAGATGGCGAACACCTTGGTAAACACGGCAAAGGTAACAAACTGAAAGCCCAGGACCACTGAAACGAATGCATAAAGGAGTGTATGCACGTCGAATACGACGTCGTGGAAAACGCGCGGCCCGGGCAGGAGCCAGGCGCATCCGAGCAGCCCCAGGAGGATCAAGAAAATCCCGGGATATAGGAAGAGCCAGCGTGGGCTATACATGAGCAAAAAGCGGAGATGCCGCCAACCATCGTGCCAAGTGCGTAGGTGGGGCGGGCGGCTACGTTTGTCGGGCGAAAGCGTGGTGGGAACCTCGCGGACATTCATCCGCAGCAGGGTTGCCTTCACCACCATCTCACTGGCAAACTCCATTCCGGTGGAACGTATGTCCATGCGGGAAAAACTGTCTTTCCTGAATCCCCGCATCCCACAATGAAAGTCTCGACATGGCGAGCGAAAGAACAATCTTCCAACGCCTGTTAACACCGGATTTCCAAAATACCGATGCAGCGGGGGCATGGCATGCTTCGCAACGCCTCCCCGAAAGCGGTTGCCCATCACCAAGTCTGCTCCCGTACGCAACTGCTCCAAAAAACGCATAATGTGGCCAAAATCATAGCTGTCGTCCGAGTCAGCCATTACCACGTATTCTCCGCGTGCGGCAAGAATGCCGCCCTTCAGAGCGTTGCCATAGCCTTCACCTGCGACATGAACAACGCGCGCGCCTTCCTTCTCGGCAATTTCCACCGACCCGTCGGTCGATCCGTTATCGCAGACAATTACCTCACTGAAAATGCCGGCTTCGCGAAGACTCGCCATAGCCTTGCGGACGCACATACCCACGGTCTCTCGTTCGTTCAGGCATGGCATAACGACGGACAACTCAAGTTGTTTTCCGGCGGTATCTAACTCATTCATTTTGTCAAAAAACCATCATAGCTGAGGTTTCGGCGACCCTCGCGCTTATTGATGGTCCCAAAAAGGCGCCGGGCGCTCCAGTGATGCGCCATCGCTCGATGACAAAGCCGTGTTTTTCCTCGGTCGCGCCGCAAGGAGCGAGCGCGAGGCGGCTGACGGGGTGAGTTTGCCGCCGTCCACATCCGGCTGCACCACCCACACATCGCGGTCGTTATAGAACCGCATCAGTTCCTCGTTAGACTGGGGATCGAGGTCGCTGGCCCAGATAATGCGCGAGCTGGATAGGTTGGCGTCGTTGTAGACCCATTGGTCCATCGGTTCGTGATTGGGCGCATATTGCACCAACACCAGGTGGTTGCCGGGAATCTTATCGAGCTTTTGCGCAACCGCTGCGCGCTCGGCGCCAAAGTGGCCGGGGCCGATCCACGAATCCTCCCATGCATTGTTAGGCCATTCGGGCGGAGCAATGTGGAGCGGTACGGAGACCGCGCGCAGCCCCGCCATGAGGACGCAGGCTGTGACGGTGAGGCGAACAAAAGTGCGGCCCACCGGCGCTCCGCTCACTGACCCCGCGCGCAAGTGGCGCAGGGCCTGGAGTCCCAGCACATAAGCGGCAACGGTAAACGGCGCCAAGTAATGCGGAACCAAGTACATACTGAGCCCCATTCCAGCCATCCAGAACGGGAGCGACCAGGCAAAGAAGCGCATGCGGCGATCCCTGAAGACGCGCCCGAACATGATGAGCGGCGGCAGAAGTATCGTTCCGCAGAGGAATAGGAGGGTCGTTGAGAGTTTCTCGTAGTAGAAGAGAAGCCAGCCGCCGCGCCTGTGGAGCATATAGAAGTCCTGCGCTTCACGGTCGATATAGTAGCGGCGCATTTCGAGCGTGCTGTAGACCGGGGTGGGGTGCGCGGCCTGCCATACGTACAACGGGACGACGGCGTAGGTGGTGCGATCAACCGTATAAGGCAGCGTGCGCGGATTGCCGAACGCGCTGTAATCGTAATATCCGAGCCAGGCCAGCGTACCAGCCATCAGAGCCAGTGGCAAAACCGCGCGGCGGACGAGCACCAGCGCGGGAGGCCGGTTTTTGCCGCGCAGGATCCAGTAGCCCAGCGCCACGGCAACCGGAATGCACAGCAACATGCCTTCATATGGTCGCGAAAGCACGAGGATGGAGATTCCGAGCGCCAGCAGCACTCCGTATCGCATGCGGCCAGTGCGAATGAGCCGCGGATATGCCCCCAGGGCCAACGCGCCACCGAGCGCGGCAAAACTGGCCCCGCCGGTGTAGGTATTGATCCAATAGCTGAACAGGCCAAGGCGCAGAACCGCGATGAATCCGCCGAGCAGGGCCCAGGTGGGCGGAAGCCATGCTTGAAGAGCCCAGCAAATGGCCGCGCACATGAGCGCGGTGACGATCAGCAGACCAACCCAGGGGTTGCCGAACAGTACCTTTCCGGCCGCGAGCACGAGCCCGGGACCGGGAAAGTACATGGATGTGTAAGTGGGCACTACAGTGAGGTGAACCGTTTCAAAGTGCGGCCACATCAGCGGAGCTGGATTGGCCAGGCGTCCGTGCGCGAACGTATCGGCAGACAGAAGAAAACTGAAGTCGTCCGGCAGGAAAGGCAGAGGCGCCGGGAACAGAGGAAGAAGCGCCAGCCGCAAGAGAAACGCCGAAGCGCCTACCGCGGCGCAGGACAGGCGCTTTTTGTGCGCCAGGCGAGAGAATGCCGCCTCACAGCGGCGAAAGAGAACCGAGAGCAAATGCGGAAAAGCGAATGAGGTTGCGATCGCCACCGCGCCGAGGCCTGATTCAATGAGCAACAGGGTAAAGCTGCTGCTGTTTGGGTCGCTGGGGCTGATCATGGTATTGGTCTATCTGCGAGCCTCGGAGCCGATCCCACTCATTCCGCGGCGGGCCTGGAACCTTCCGCACCGGCTAGCGATGCGGATGGGGGAGGATGATGCGCCCACCGTGAATTGGTTGTGTGTTGCGTGGGGAGTCCGAGTGAACGAATACTGCGAGGTATCGGGCACTCCCCACGAACAACGGGGATCAGTGACTCCTTTGTCGAAACCCGGGGCATCCGTTGGCCTCAGCTACGATCAGAGAATCTCCGCCAGGGATGAATGGAAAGGCGGGAACGTTCTGAGATCCGTCAACCCAGGATTTCGCGTCGCGACAAGGGAATTACACGTCTGCGTTGATGGTGGAGCCGACCTTCGTGAACGCGGCGCTGATGTCGGTAGCGAGCGTGTTCATGCCAGCGGTGGCGGCCAGCGCGATCAGAGCGATGACCAGAGCATACTCAACCAGATCCTGGCCTTCGTCGGACCAGAGCAGGTTCTGAGCCTTCACATAAAGCTTCAACATGGTTTCCTTCATTTGACTTTTTCTCCCCGTAGATTTTTGGATTTCCCCGGCGAGGCCGGGCATTTGCCATGGTTTAGAGCAATCGAGATGCCAATCATAGGAACATAGTAAAATCAACAACATGCAATTCCATTGCGGCCCCAAGTGACTTCCCTGTGTAATCAGGGGTTTACGACTTGAGGCCCTGTTGGTTACATGGCGTAGACATAACCCGAAAGGGTTAACTATTTTTGCGTAAAACAGTGGTACCAATCAAAGGCGTGTTGAACCGGGGGATGGCGGGCTATCCCGCCGCGAGTCCCCGGCCAAGAGGGAGGCTCCGGAATGCGTCACCTGCTCCTGATAGCGCTCGATCCATCCATCCTCAGCATGCTTTTCCTGGGCCTGGCTATTGTCTGGATGCTGCTGGACGAAAAAGACCGCACCCGTCCTCTTCTCGTTGTCGCCATGGTGCTGAACATGTTCTACGGGTACCTGCTGAACTTTGTTATGGGTAAAGAGAACGGCCTGGTTCCCTGGAAATACGACTATGTTCTGGCCCGGCTTGACGGCGCCCTGGGAATTTCGGCGGCGGCTATCGCATCGTCCCTCCAAGGCGCGGCTCGGTGGCCTCTCGAGATCGTATACCTGCTGATGGTCCCGATGATGGTGGTATGGTTTCTGGTCGCGAGGCGAAATGGTCTCACAAGGCCTTTGACGCTGGCTTATATCACGGTGCTGCTGCTGGGTCTGACTCTCTACGCCATGCTGCCCGCCTGCGGACCTTTGTATGCATTCGGAAAGCAGTGGCTGCACCCGCCCGTGGTTGCGCCGATCGCCATCCGCATGGCCGGGAATCCGAATGCCTTTCCCTCCTTGCATCTGGCTACAGCGCTGATTTTCGTGCTGCTTTCCACCGGGCCGGCAAGCCGAACATTCTCTCTTTCCTTTTTCATTGCCACTGCTCTGGCCACGATCTCGACCGGAGAGCATTACGTCATCGATCTCGTGGGCGGCGTGGCCTTCGGATGCCTGGCGGTTAACATCGGCCAACGCAGAATCAAGCTTGCCCTTCTCTGGCTCGCCCTGGTGCTCACGTGGACTTTGAGCATTCGCTGGGCGAGCGAGTACTGGATCGATCACCCGGATCTACTGCGAATCTTTGCTGCCTTCACGATGACCTGCGTGATCGGCGCGGTAGCCTTCGAATGGCGGCGTGTTCCGCAAGCGGCGCCAGCCCCGGATCAGCTCTCTCGCAGAACGAATCTGAGCTCGGAAGAGAAATACCAATGTTGAAACCGGCTCGTTTACATGAGAGATCCTGGATTCTCCACATCAGTAAGATAGCGATTGCTTCTTTCCTGGTGTTTGGCTCGTTCCAGGCCCTCACGGTTTTCTTGGGGGCGGCGCGTCCGGAGGGCGGGCTAAGGAGCGATGTGGTGGAGTTCTGGGTAACCGGCAAGCTGCTGCGGGCACACGAGAACCCCTACGACCTATCCCGCATCTACCAGATCGAGCGCCTGGAAGGCATGAAGGGGGATTCCCCTCACTTTAACTTTGGTCCTCCCGTTGCGCTTCCATTCTGGCTTCCTCTCGGGTACGTGAGCCCCAGGATGGCCGACTTTCTCTGGTATGCTGCGCAACTCCTTTGCCCGTGCGCCTGCTTCGCCTCATCTATGGCCGTGAGCTCGGTCCTTTGCCTTGGATGGTCTTTTTGTTCGCGCCGGTCCTCCTGTGCGAGCGCAGCGACCAGTTGGGAATCTTCCTTCTCCTCGCTCTCATGGTTTTTCTCAAGGCCTATCGTCAGCGCCCATTCATCGCCGGGGCCTGTCTTGCGCCCATGGTTTTGAAACCGCACATTTTTCTGCCATTCGCATGCGTTCTAATCGTCTGGATTATCTTCGAGCGACATTGGAAGATCGTCCTTGGCTTCATGAGTGCGGTCAGCTTGAGCCTAGCGCTCTCCGTGTGGCTTGATCCCCGTTGCTGGCAACAGTACTCCGAAACGATGGCGCACGTCGGCGTAATAAACTTACCGATTCCATGTCTTAGTTCCTACTTGCGCAGGCTGATGAAGGCATCGTCACCTTCCGTTCAGTTTTTTCCCAGCGCAGTGGCCTGCGTACTTGCTATCGCCTACTATCTAAAGAAGCGTAGAGCTTGGTCCTGGGAATACCACGGAGCGCTCCTGCTCGCGCTCGGGCCGGTTACGGCTCCCTATTCGTGGAGCTGGGATGAGTCCATCGCTCTGCCAGCGCTCATGTCCCGCCTGGCGCGGTGCAGGTCGTCTTGGCCTTGTCTGGGCAGTTTGGCCCTCCTCAACGCCGTTGCCATTCTGGAGGGGATTATGAACGTGCCGGTTCAGAACGCGGGATACCTCTGGACCGCGCCCGCTTGGCTGCTTTGGTGCGTTGCAGTCGACCGGCTGCCTGACGCGAAAGAGCAGCCGGTTCTTGCGCCAGCCGCGGAATGAGACCTGGCTGCAGTCGAGGCAGACTTCCCTTCCCCCTGCTCAGTCCGAAGCATCTTCCCGGGAAGTCTCCGGCGCGGAAAGAAACTGAATCTGATCTCCGGGTTGCGTTCCCGTGGCCGCCACGGTGCCAGGACGAAGCTCCAGGATGGAGTGAGCCCTCAGGCTTGCGGACATTCTGGACGGCCCCACGCTGTGGCGAACCTTGACCACACGCTTTCCGCGATCGAGATACACAAGGTCGATGGCAAACCTCATGCCGAAGGTGTGAACAGCTTCGCAGGGTACGATCCAGAGCCCTTCGCCCTCGTCAAGGCCGTTCCGTCCCAGCAAGCCTTTGCGGCGGCGCGCACCGTGATTCGCCACGGCAATCCTGGCGCCGATCTCGGTTTGGCGCGTCTGGTTGACGACGCGCATCAGCTCGTCGGGTTCCTGGGCTTTGGGCCGCAGGAACCCGGCGACGGAGTCAAGCAGGCTTGATTCTTGTTTTGCCATTGCAAATGATCCGATTACGGACCTGTGCTGCCAGAGGTGCCCGAACTGCTGCTGCTGCTGTTGTTGCTGTTGCCGCCACCGGACGCTCCCATGGAACTCGACGGGTTTGCACTTTCCACCGGTAGTTGCTGACCGGGCTTCATGCTCTGTATCAACTGCTCTACCGGAATAGTGGCAGGAGCCGGCGCTGCGGCTGTCCCGCTCTCCGGAGTGTGCATCGGCGTTTTGGAGTTCGGCGCCATAAATTGTGCCGGGTAATTCGGAGTCGCGATGGATCCGCCGGACGCAGGCTGCACAATTTCGGGAGTGACGATAACGATCAGCTCGGTGTTGGTCTTGCTGTGATTGACCGACTGGAAGAACTTGCCCAGGATGGGAATGTCGCCGAGAAACGGGATTTTGTTGTAGGTATCTGTGACCCGGTTGTCTAACAATCCGCCGATGGCAAAGGACTGACCTGCCTGGAGCTCCACTTCGGTCTTCACGCGGCGGATATCTATGGCCGGAATCTGGTAGCCTTCGATGGTGACACCATTGGAAAAGTCCAGCGAGCTGACTTCTGGCGAGACCTGCAGATGAATGGTTCCGCGCGGGGTAACGGTGGGAATGAAATTCAGGCGCACGCCGAATTCCTTGAACATAATGGTGACGGTGGGGCCGGAGCCCGTGGCCGAACCCTGCACCACCGGATAGGGATACTCGCCGCCGGCCAGGAAGGTGCCCAATTTGCCGTCTTCGGTCAGCACGTTGGGCTGGGCCAGAACCTGCACTAGTCCCTTCTGTTCCATGGCCGCGATGGTGGCTCCAAGGTTGAGACCGGGGAAGAAGGCAAACAGGTTCAGCTCATTCGACAAAGTCACCGCACCGGATCCTGGCGTAGTGCCAATGGTGGGCGGTGAAAACTGTCCCGTGCTTACGCCGGCCATGGTGTTGCCGAACCCGGTGCTGAAAAGATTAATGCCAAGTTCCTTGCTCCGGTTGCGGTCCACGCTCGCGAAGACCACCTTGAGCAGGATTTGGGGAGTGGCTGCGGGCACCTTCACGTCCAGCAGATTCACAACTTTTCCGCCTGCCGAGGCAATCTGCGCTGCGCGGGTCGAGTCCGTGAGGTCGTCCACGGTTCCGCGCAAAAACACATTCCCGTTTTCAAAGGAAACTTTCAGCGCTTCGCCGGGAAGCTCGGTTCGAAGCTCGCGGCGCACTGACTCTAATCTGTCCGTCGTCTCGGTGGTGCTCGGCCGGACGGTGACGTTGAAGAATTCGCGATTTCCGCCCCTCTCCCACAGGATGACGGTGGTTTCTCCGATCGCTTTGCCGTTGACCATGACCTCGGTGGGGGTGGTCGGCACGGCTTCCGCAATGGTGGGGCTGCCCACGGCTACGCGCTCCACGGGCTGCGCGCAATCCAGCAGCACGGAGCGGCCCACCACCAGAGACAAGTCGTTGGTGGCGTCCTGCCGTGTCACCTGCGACGCAGGACTGGACTGCGCCTGCGCGGGCATCTGCGCGGCAGCCGCCATCAACAAGATGAGCGGAAAGCGCCATGTTGCCTGAAATGTCTTGGTCGGCCTCATTCTTTCGCCTCGGGAAGTACAAATTTTTGTTCGCTGCGCTTGTCGCCACTTACTACTTCAACGGATACGGTTTTCGTGACAGGCCGCGGGGCGGCACGCCGGATATGCGCGGGCACCGCCTTCGGCGGCAATGTCGAGCCCCCGAAAATGTTGCCCATCGCGGTTTGCTCCACGTTGGTCACCTTGGTATCGAGAGGATTGCGGAGCACCAGCTGGATCTGGGTGTGATTGCTGGCCAGGCTCAACGTTTGCGCCTGATCCGGCGTCACCAGAAGGTTCACGACGTGTACCTGCTGCGGCTTTCCCTCGGCATCCTTCTGGATATCGGTTCCCGCCGAGAGCACCTGGATGTTCTGCAAAAGCGTTTTGACCTCGGTTCCCTCGCGCGGATCTGGGTTGCCGGGCGCATCGCCTGAAACCAGCACGTCTACGCGCATGCCGGGAGTGACAAAACCGGCCACGCCGACGACTTCATCCACCTTCACCGCACAGGCGCGCATGCCCGGAGGAATGGTGGCGGCCAATCCGCCTCCCGAACCCGGTGCCGCCAGGCGGCCGTCGAGAATCGGTTCGCCCTGGTAGATGTCGGCGATCACGCCGCGGCCGATCGCCTGGCTCGGCTGAGTGAGCGCTCCTTTTGGCAGCGTGCCGGAGATCTCCGTGGTGGTCAAGTTCCCGGCGGTAATAATGGTGCCGAGCTTCAGGTCAGTGGATGCGGCGACGATGCGGGTCACCTGCACCGTCTTCTCATTGGCCATTTTTTTGCCCATCACTCTGTACACCAGGAACGAAACGCCGAGTGCCAGCACAAGGGCAAACGACAGTACGGTCATCAATCTGCGATTCATTTCAGGCCTGCTCCGATAGTTAAGGGTACGCTGTTTACTTCCTGGTACCTAGTAACTTGATAGGTACCGGCTTCGAACGCTTGCGGGAAACGAGAGGAAACTATGCTACCTAGCAAAGAGCGGACATTTGTTGCCTTGACTCGACTGCGCGACGGGTTGGGGGGTAACGCCGCAGGCTCACGGTACCTGAGTAATTCCAGTTTTTGCGGAATCCCCTTAGAATGGAGAAGACTCCACCTCTCCCTGAGCGGACACACACGTAACCGCGAGAATAGGTCCTGATGGACAGCAGTTTTGAGATGACGAGCCTGTTCGAACAGAGGCCCCGCGTGCGCCGGGGCTTCGTATCTGCTTACGCGCTCTCGATGCTGATGCACGGAGCGGGCATTGGCTTGGTCTCCTGGGTACTGATCCACGCACCTGTGATTCGCGTGGTTCCCGCGAACAACCGCTTTGCTGTGCGTGAGCTCAAGCTGCACATGCCCCAGCATGTGCCCACCGAGAACGATCCGCTCTATCCCGATCCCATCCGGAAGCCCGCGGCCGGGAAGAAGGCCACCACTCCGGCGGCGCCACCCGCCGATACGTCCCGTGAAGCCGCCAAGAATGACGCTCCGATTTTGCCGCCCCTGCCCACTGACGGCGGCGTCAGCAAGCAGATCCTGATGCAGCCCAAACTCCACATCAAAGATCAGCTCGCCGAAAAGATCCCCGTGCCCTCGGCCGTGATGTGGATGCCGGAGCTGAACCACACCAAAGTGATCGTCCCGGCCAAGCCCACGCTGGCCACCCTGGCGGTTGTCCCTCCGTCCGTTGTCGAGCCCAATGAGGAGCTGGAACTGTCCCAAATGAGCGTGTCCTCGGTTGACCTGCAGCCGAAATTCGAAACGCCCCCGCCCAGCACCACCACGCCCCTGGCGCAGAACGGACCCGGCCTGGTCAAGCTGCCTCCCACCACCGATTCGGATGTTCCCGGACAGCCCACTCCCACTGCCCTTCTCTCGGTTTCCGATGTTCGCATGCCGGAAGGCATCGCCATGCTGCCCCCTGTGAATCAGACCGGGGTTGGATCTAAAGTCGCCGGCGCTGGCGCGCGGCCGGCAGGTAACGGCAATTCTTCCGCGGGTCAGCCGACAGGACACGGCTTGGCCAATGGCGCGGGTGGGGCCAAATCCGCCGATAGTTCCAGCACCAGTGCGCAGGCTTCCACCAGCGAAACCGTCGACCACATTCAGCTTCCGCCCACCGGCCAGTTCGGCGTGGTCGTGGTCGGCTCTTCCCAGTCCGGCCAATACCCTGAAGCTGCCGAGTTCTGGAGCGATCGTATCGCTTACACGGTCTATCTCCACGTCGGCCTGCCCAAAACCTGGATCCTGCAATACGGGCTCATCGGCACGGCACAGGCTAACGGCACTGGCTCTGTAGCTCGTCTCGACGCGCCTTGGCCGTTCGATATCTTCCGCCCCAACCTGCTGGCCGTGGACGTGAACGCCGATGCTCTCATGGTGCACGGCGTCCTCAATGCTTCCGGAAAACTCGAGCAGCTCGCCGTCGCGTTTCCCGAAGGGTTCCCGCACGCCAGTTTCGTGGTCAATGCCCTTTCCCGCTGGAAGTTTCGCCCGGCCAGCCAGGACGGCAAGCCCACGCCCGTGGAGATCCTGCTCATCATTCCCGAAGAAGACGACTGACGCGAGCTCCACCCGGCCCCGTGGCACGCGTTGGCCAGGGCGGTGAATTGCGCGTTCTGCGAGTCGTCCGTTCATAAACTCCAAACTTCCTGGTGTGGGTGCCTCAGCACGGGTACATGGTTGCCAGACCGGCGTGTTCCGTCGACGGGCCGGCGAATTCTAGTCCCACTCCATCCGTTCCCCAGCGGGTTACTCTCATCTGCACCGTGATCGCACTCTGAAATCCATGCGGGGCCGCACCGGTGCGCTGCAGGCTCATCCGCACTTCCGAGCCAACCGGCCAGCGTTCCTTCGTCACCAGGTACAGTCCTTTGGCGTTGAGATCGCGAATTACATGCACCCCCGTAGCGCACTTCAGCGCCCTTGCTGACCCGTTGCCGAAGCTTCCTTGAACCTGCCGGCCCACGTACTCCTCTGGGGGAAGGATCGAGATATCCACCACCGCTTGTGGCGGCCGCTGGGTCGACTCGCGGATGATGCGTAATTGCGATTCCATTTCTTCCGGTGGGCAAATCACCAGTTGGTTTCCCGTCTGCGTCCGGGAGGAGCTGATGGTGTGCACAGGGAGCGCCAGCAGGCTCTCCGCTCCCGTCCGCTTCGGCGGCATGCGCAAAATCGGAAAAGATTCCGCAACTTCGACCACCCGGAACCGGTGGTCCAGGTAAATCAGGTCGCGGCGTTCAAAAATGCCGAGGGTGCGGAGACCGTAGGGACTCGCGTGCCAGCTTCCCTCATCCAGAAGATGGTGCGCGCCCCGGGCAAAGATCCTTCTCTTCATCTGCGAGAAAGGATGCTCTGCCCGGCTGGCGCCGAGGCTGAGGAAGCACTCGTTGGTCTGGTTGTAAACGCAAACCGTTTGGCCTTGCATTCCCTTAACGTCCCCATGAGCGGCCGTTCGGTTCCGGAAGATCCCGGAACTTCAGGCCAGGCTTGACGCGACCCACAGAACTTCGTCTGTATGGCGCGCCGTGTTGTCTGGCATACGCCGTTCGTTTTCCGGCGGCGGCTTACGCTGTGCCCGCCGCCCCAACGAACTAGCGCACACGCGAGCGGCGGCGCTGAATCAAAACGCCGAGCACGAGCACGAAGATTACGCCGGCAACGATCCGGATCGTGGTTGTGGTATCCATGCAGCTTCTCCTTTCTCTCAA
Source organism: uncultured Acidobacteriota bacterium (assembly GCA_963771195.1). Lineage (GTDB taxonomy): Bacteria > Acidobacteriota > Terriglobia > Terriglobales > Acidobacteriaceae > Telmatobacter. Next base: position 102,725 of record CAVYSS010000008.1, on the reverse strand, counting down.
TTTCCGAGCAATACTTTGAATTCATCCGACATGATGATGATGGCCGGTCCCAGGGTCACCAGGAACAGGCAGGGAAAAATGAAGAAGACCAGGGGAAAAATCAGTTTGACGGTGGTCTTCGCAGCCATCTCTTCCACGTTCTGGATGCGCTGCGTGCGCATCGAATCCGAGTGCGTGCGCAATGTCTTGGCGATGCTGGTTCCGAACTGTTCCGCCTGCACGATCGTCGATACCAGGTTGCGCACCGCGTCCACATCGGTGCGATCAGCCAGGTTCCTCCACGCATCGGGGCGCGGACGCCCGGCGCGCTGTTCCAGCACCATCACGTCCAACTCGTCGGCGATGATGGGATGGGTCCCGGCCATTTCAAACGCGGTGCGCTGGGTGGCCTGGTCCATGCCCAGGCCGGCTTCCAGGCAAACCACCAGCAGGTCCAGGATGTCCGGCAGCGTGCGCCGTATTTCTATCTGCCGATTCTTGATCTTGCGTCCCAGCCAGAAGTCGGGAAGCAGGTAGCCCAGCCCCAGAGCCGCGGCATAAAACACGAATGCGTTTTGCTTGGCCAGGCCGCTGAATGTAACCACGGCGGCCAGGGTCAGCGGCGCCACCAATTTGCAGGCATAGAAGACCTTGATCGCGCTGTCGCTCCGGAAACCCGCGCGGATCAGCCGCTGCTGGACTACCGAAACCTCCGACTGCGATCTCGGCACCACGCGCTCGATCTTCTCGAACATCACTCCGAGCTGTTCCTGCGCGCTCTCCAGCTTGCCCGCCAGTCCCTTTTTCTTGTTTTGCTGGCGTTCGTTGATCACAGCGGTGATGCGCTGGATCATGGCTTCGCGGTAGAACAGCAGCACTCCAAGGCTGCCGATCACCACGAATGCGCTCACAAATGCAATGATTGCGAATGCCATAGTCCCTTCCTCAAATCCTGATGCGGACAATCTTCTGGATTAATATGGTGCCGATGGTCAGCGAAACGCCGGCAGCAATCAGCAGCTTGATTCCGATGTCCCGCGTCCACAGCAGGCTCATGTTCTTCGGGTTGATGATGTAGAGCGCGACGCCCAGGCCGATGGGCAGAATGGTCAGGATCAGCCCCGTCAGCCGGCCTTGCGCCGTGTGCACCATGATCTGCTTCCTCAAGCGGAACCGCTGCCGGATCATGTAAGAAGTCTTGTCCAGCACCTCGGCCAGGTTGCCGCCGCTTTCCCGCTGGATGATGATCGCGGTGACCGCCATCTTCAGGTCCTGCAAGGGAACGCGAGTGATCATATTGTCCAGCGTGGTGCGCATATCCAGCCCGAAATTCTGTTCGTCAAAGGCTGCGCGAAATTCGCCGCCCACCGGCTCCGTGCATTCCCGCGAGACCAGCCCCATGGCCGCATTCAGCGCGTGGCCGGCCCGCAGCGCGCTCACAATCAGGTCCAGCGCTTCCGGCAACCCCTTCTCGAATTTGCCAAACCGCTGGTGCCGCTTGAACCATACAAAGCCCGCAGGAATCATTCCCGTCACCAGGCCGATCAGCAGTCCGAAAACGATTGATCCCGTGCGCAGTTCCACCAGGTACCCCGGAATCGCGATGGCCGCCACCGACATCAGGACCAGAGATGCCGGCGTCCACTTCAGATCCGCCTGCTTCAGCACCTTGGCCAGCTTGGGCACCAGGTCCATGTTGGCCATCAAGCGGTTCAGCAGCGGGATGGCGCTCGCGTGATCCTTTATTCGAAAACTCGTCATTTCGGAGCGCGGCAAGCCTCCGGCCACGCCCACTGCCGTTTCCAGAGCCGCGGCGACCTTCTTCTTATGCGCCGACTTCTCCACCCCGCCAGCCATAATCAGCAAGGGAGCGGCGATGGCGAATACGGTGACGAAAACCAAACCAACAATCAGATACATACGCCCTCCTTTCCGCTCAATTCACATCCACTGCAGTTTCGAAGGTGTCCGGCGGAAGCACGATGCCGGCACGTTGCAACCGCTCTAGAAAACGCGGCCGGATCCGCGTAGGCGTAAAGGTTCCCACTACCCGCCCGTCCACGCTGATTCCCTTCTTTTCAAACAGGAAAATATCCTGCATCGTAATCACGTTCTCTTCCATCCCAACTATTTCAGTGATGTTCGTGACCTTGCGGCTTCCATCGCTCATGCGGTTCACCTGAACCACCACATCGATGGCCGACGCAATCATCTGGCGCACCGTCTTTTCCGTCAGGTTCAGGCCGCCCATCGCCACCATCGACTCCAGGCGCATCATGGCATCGCGCGGCGTGTTGGCGTGGATCGTCGCCATCGATCCTTCGTGGCCGGTGTTCATGGCCTGGAGCATGTCGAAAGCTTCGTCGCCGCGAACCTCGCCCAGGATGATCCGGTCGGGCCGCATGCGCAGGCAGTTGATCAGCAGTTGCCGCTGCCGGATGGCGCCCTGACCTTCCACGTTGGGTGGCCGGGTCTCAAGCCGCACCAGGTTGGGATGGCCGAGTTGCAATTCCGCCGCGTCTTCGATCGTGATCACCCGCTCGCCCTGGGGAATACTGCGGGAGAGAATGTTCAGCATGGTCGTCTTGCCGGAGCCCGTGCTGCCTGAAATCAAGATCGTCAGCCGCGCCCGAGCCGCCGACTCCAGCACCATCATCATTTCCGCCGTGGCGCTCTTCAATTCCACCAGGCTGCTGCTGCGCACCGGTCCCAGGCCGAAACGGCGAATGGACATCGAGGGTCCGTCAATGGCCAGCGGTGGAATGATGGCGTTGACGCGCGATCCGTCAGGCAGCCGCGCATCCACCATCGGCGACGATTCGTCCACGCGCCGTCCCACCCGCGACACGATGCGGTCAATAATCTGCAACAGGTGCGCGTCGTCGCGGAATCGCGCCGCTGTCCTTTGCAGACGGCCCATCCGCTCCACAAAAATGGTGTCGCGCCCGTTGATCAGGATGTCGGAGATGGTCGCGTCCCTCAGCAGAGGCTCCAGCGGCCCCAACCCGAAAATCTCATCCAGCAGATCGGCCTGGATCTTCGATTGCTCGTCGAAGCTGAGCGGCACGCCCTGGCCGCGGATGATCTCGTCAATGAGCCCCGCCACTACCTTGCGCGCCTGCTGATTATCAACGCGCGATAGCTTCTCCAGATCCAGCTTCGATATCAGGGACCGGTGTATTTCCGTTTTGTATTTTTCTAGATCCAGTGTCTCGGCAGCACCCACGGCTTTTTATCCTCGTTCCTTAAAACAGGCTCATCAGTTTCTTTTTCTTGACCGGCTTCTCCGGCAACCCGCACGCCGACCGTGCCATCTGGCAGATCACTTTTGAAATCGCAGACTCGTTCATCGCAATTGGCGTTGCGCTGTTCTGCATCTCCCGCACCGCGCCGTAATCGTTGGGAATCTTCCACTGCGGCTTGCGGGTGATGATCTTGGTGATGTGATCCTCATCCAGGCCCATCGCGGATTGCTCCCACCGGTTCAGAATCACCTCGAACCGGGGCGACTTGGGACCGAAAAGGTCCGCCGCCAGCCGGTTGGTGTTGCGCAGCTCCGGTATGCTCACCTGCGTAACCAGGTAGATGTGCGCCTTGGAATCGAACACCGTGGTCCCGGTCAGGTCGAAGCGCGACCCCGAATCCACCACCACCACATCGAATTCCTGACGCGCCACACTGATCAGCTTGTCCACCGCCTCGGTTGAAAATGGAACCGGAAGCAGCCTGCCCGGCGCTGCCAGCACCCAGATCCCCGAAGGCTCGTGCCGCATCAATAGCTTGGAAAGAAACTGGCCATCCAGGCGCAAGTAGTTCTGCAGCGCATCCACGGTCGAGTACTGCGGCGTCAGGCCCAGGTTCAGCACCGCATCGCCGAGCGGCAGATCCAGGTCAATCAGGAGCACCTTCTGCGCCGCTTCCTTGGCCGCCGCGATGGCAAAGTTGGTCGCCACCATGGTCACGCCCGATCCACCCTTGGCGCCCCAGAACATGCACAGCAGCCCGTCCCCTTTGATGCGCCCGTTCTGGGTCGATTTCCGCGCCGATGCCCTCGCCAGCGCTTCCAACATCGCAGTCTGCGCGATCGGTAGGCTCAGAAACTCCCGCGCCCCGGCCCGCATGCACCGGATCATCATGTCCGAATCGTTTTCCATCGAGTAGACCATCACCGTGGAAGGGCTCACTCGGGCCACCTGCTCCACCACGTTCAGCGCCTTCTCCGGATCGCTGTCCAGGTCCACGATCACCACATCGAATGCCTTGTTGATCAACTCGACCAGACGCGAAGCTTCGGGATAGTAGGAAACCTCCCGCGCTTCAGAGCACCACGGCGCCGTGGTCGCCGCCACCACCATCTCCCGGCGTCGGTCTTCCGGCCCTACCACGCCAATTGAGAGCATGCCGTCCCGCCCCACCGATGATTCCGGCGAATCGACGTCTGTTCCGATACTCCATGCGCTCTGTGCCATCTCGATATATGCCCTTAGCCCTTTCTCCTCTTCCGGATCGCCTTGCCGACCTCAACGCGCAAAAAACGAAAGCAGCGTTCCAATCGCAATTGCCGGGGCGTACGGCATTTTCCGTGTCTTCGGGTTCTCCAGCACCAGTTCCGGATGCGCCACCGTACCCCGTTTGCGCCAACCGAACATCAGGTCACCCGATCCCTTCAGCATCTCCCCCATAAATCCGCCCCAAAAAGCCCATACCAGCGCCATCACTCCGCCGGCCAGCCCCGTCACTACCAGCGCCAGCAACAGCTGATGGGGGCCTACCCACGCCCCGATCGCCGCGCAGAGCTTCACGTCTCCGGCTCCCATGCCGCCCATCAGGAACAGCACTCCGAAAACCACCAGCCCCAGCGCCATCCCCTCCGCGCTTTTGCCCAGGCCGTGCCAACCGTGGAACCACGCGGACTCTGCCAGTCCCGCTGCCAGAAACGGCAGCACCAGCCAGTTCGGGATTCGCCGGCTGCGCAGATCGGTGAATGTTGCCACGGCTAACACCGCTACCGTGGGCCACCAGGCAATCGAATGCATGCCCTCGTCTCCTTAACGAATTCCGAGCAAAACTGCGGCGCCCACCAGACCCAGGGCCACAGGCGACAGAACCGCCCAGTACAAAAGCGCCCGGTTGTTCGAGTTTTGAATCACCGGAATCGAGGCCGCCGCTGCTCCCAGCAGCGCCAGCGTCGGGTAAAGAATCGATTGCTCCATGGTCCTCGCCCTCCTGCACACGGATTTCTGCCCCCAATCCAGCAATCGGAGTTCCAAAGGTGTCTTGGCACCCAATCTGTTCAGTTTTATAGGCTTAAGCTGCTTTCAGACCCCCGGGTGTCCACTCCTGTTTACAACCGCCCCACCCCATGCATCGGCTGGACGACACCCTCCCCAACCTGCTGGCGACACTCATTTTCCCCCGACACCGCGGTAATACCCCCCATTCCCTATTCGTTGTATGTACTCGCAGTTCCGCCGATATTACTGTTGGAGGCACTGAATAGGCCTTCCATTTGAGGGGTACGTAAATCCAAGATGATCCGCGTCGGACTGTATACTCGCGATTTCGCTTTGAAGCCGCTGCTTGCCTCCGCTTTGGGCAAGGAATTTGAATTCCTTTCCGAATCCACTGACGCCGGTATCCAGCGCCTGGCCCTCGACGAGCACTGCGACGTCGTTCTGCTCGATCTGAATTCCAACCACGACGGGCTCAAGGAGCGCATCGCCTGCGCCTCCCGCCTCATCGACTCCCAGGCCACCGTGATCGTTCTCGCCGACGACGTTCTCCGCCCCACCGCCACCGAACTGGTTGCCCAGGGCGCATACGGCTATTGCCGCCGTCCTCCTTCCATTCGCGAACTCCGCGGGATGCTGACCCAGGCTTACGAATCGACCGCTGCCCACCGCACCCCGGACGTTGCCGGCGAGCAGCCCGCCTCCGCCCTGCCCGCGGAAGCACCCTCCGCAAATGCGCAATCCATGATCGGGTCCAGCGCGGCACTCCAATATGTACAGGAACTCGTCGCCCGCGTTGCCTCCATCGATGCCTCGGTTCTGGTCCAGGGCGAAAGCGGCACCGGCAAGGAACTCGTTGCCCGCGCCATCCACAGCCGCGGACCCCGCGCCAACAAGCCGTTCGTCGCCGTTGCCTGTGGCGCCATTCCGGAAACCCTCATCGAGGCTGAGCTCTTCGGCCACGAAAAAGGCGCCTATACCGGCTCCAATGGCGCTCGCGAAGGCTACCTGGAGCAGGCCGGCGACGGCACCTTGTTCCTCGACGAAATCGGCGAGCTGACGCCCTATGTTCAGGTCAAGCTGCTGCGCGTCCTCCAGCAGCGCGAGTTCTGCCGTCTCGGCTCCAACAAGCTCATTCCCCTCCGCGCCCGCATCGTCTTCGCCACTCATCGCGACCTGGCCCAGATGGTCGCCGATGGCAAATTCCGCCAGGACCTCTACTACCGCATCAACGTGATGAAGATCGAAACCCCGGCCCTCCAGGAGCACGCCGAGGACATTGCCGAGATCGCCCATCACCTGCTGCGCCGCTTCTCCGCGCAGTTTGGCAAGCCCATGGCCCGCATTGAACCCGACGCCATTGCCATCCTCGAGTCCTACAACTGGCCCGGCAACGTACGCGAGCTCGAAAACGTCATGCAGCGCGCCATCATCCTCGCCCCCGGCAACACCGTCCGCGCCCACGACCTGCCGGAGAACCTTCGCGATCAGGCCGGCGTGGAACCGGTCGACGAATCCGCTCCCGGCGGCAGCTTCGAACGGCTCCTCCGTGATTACAAGATCAAGCTGGCGGAAGCCGCCATCCGCGAAAACCATGGCAACAAGACCATGGCCGCCCGCAGCCTCTCCATCTCGCGCGCCTACCTGCACCGCTTGATTCGGCTCTCAGAGACCGGAGCCTTCGTCGGCCACGCGGCCCTCGCCGTCCCCGCGGAACGCTATAACTAGATCTTCCCTAAAAGATACCTATGGGGGAGGGCCCGCCCTTTTCGCATACCAGCGAGAGGGCGGGCTTGCAGTTTTCAGCCTCTACGCCCCATCCCTCATCCCCTGGTCCCCAGCCCTTAGTGCCCTGTCCCTGAAGTTCACAATAAAGACGCCGCCGTCATCCTGAGCGAAGTTTGCCGCACTTTTTGCGGCAAACGTAGTCGAAGGACCTGCATTTCGCGCCGCCCGCGGATGCGACCAACTTCTGGGACGCCAACCTTAGTCCCCGGCTCGTCAGTCCCCAATCTCTTCTTCCGACTCCGACCCATCACCGTGTCAAACTGAGGACCCTGAGCCGCCGCGAAGATGGCGAAGGACCTGCGGTTGCCGTTGCGGGCGCCCCATCCTGACCGCGTTTTCAGCGGCCAGGATGGAATACTCGGAACTTCCCCGTCCTATCCAGAAACTACTGGAATGTGATGGTGATATAGAAGGCAGCCGCACTGGGTCCTCCGAGATTAGCGTCGGAGATGACGATGAGGTTTCCGCCGGGGAGGAACAGGGTTGCGTCCGAGGTGCTGAAGGGAGTGTTGCTATTCTCGGTGATCATTCCAGGGCTTCCCAGGGATGGTGTGATGGGGGTGCCATTCAGAAAAACCTGTCCTTCGTCGTCGATGTTCGCGGCTCCCGAAAGCTGAACCGAGGTAAACGAGGCAGGCATAGTGAAGCTGATTTCGAAGAAGCCGCTCTCGCCATCTCCCGGCGGTATGTTGATGACCTGGGTCCCGGCGGGCGAGCCGGTTGGCACCGCGGTGTCGGAGCCATAGTCACCCACCAGAGCGGGCGAGAAGCTGAGTCCGCCAACGTACCCGCTTTCGAGTTCGGTCATCACGGAACTGGAGGCTGCGCCGGGTCCCAAAGCCGTTGCAAGCGTGCTCGACCCGCTCAGCAAAACAATGGGCGAAGTAACAGTGACACCGGAGGTGATGGGAATGTTGATCGTGCCCGAACCCACTGTCCCGCTAGTGTTGGACTCGGTGCATCCCAGTACGAGGGTGCCGGATGTTCCGGCGGTAAACGTGATCTGGTTGGTGGTTCCGCCTGCGGTGATCGTGCCATCGGTGACCGTCCAGGCATAGGTGACGCCGGTCGCAACGGGCACCGATGCTATCAGGCCACTGGCGCCAGCCGCGACGCTGGACGGAGCCGTGATGGTAAGCGTAGTTTGGGTTGTCCAGATGGTGTAGTCGTTTCCGGTCCACGTGTCTGAAGTCTGCTGCGAGCCCATCGGAGAGGTAACGGTTCCAACCAGCGTGCCTTGTACCTGAGTGGCCGCAGGATAGTTTCCGTCGGCCGTACCTGTGCCTTGGCCGGTCACCTGCATGCCTCCTCCTTGCACCGTAACCGTAAAGTCCCAGGTATCGGTTTCTCCGGCGTGGGAAATGGTTCCGTTCACAGGAATCCGTACCGCTGGATTTCCCGAGGAATCCAGCACCCACCATCCGGGGCTGCTGCTTGTTTCCGTAAAGGTCCCGCTGTTGGTGAAGGGAGCAACGGTGACATAGGCCACCTGCCCGGCATCGTTGGTCAGGGTCCATCCCTGCGTCGGAAGGCTGTTGCTCGTAGTCGTGCCACTTCCTGTGCCGCCGGCGCCGCAACCAAACACCAGCCCACAGATCAGAGCCAGTAACCCGGCAACCAAAATTCCTCGAGACATCTTCCCCTCGATACTCTTCATCGAGCCTCCCTGCCGGCATTGCGGGAACCCGCCATTGTCGAGTCGCATCCCCAATCCGGCTTATTTCGTTGGCTGCAATCATCCCTCGCTCCATGTGCGCCCGCAATACGCCTTCCGGCTTATTACTTCGGAGGTACTCCAGTTCGGGCGCCCCGCGTCCCATAACCGGAAACCAATTCGGATTGGGGCGGCGAGTGCCCGCAGGTGCCCCAATCATCAGTCCCGCAAACATTCAGTGGGCGGGAAACCACCACTGCTGCCCCATCCCAAACGCGCCCCGCCTCACACCGGGTCATCCTGAACGGAGCGCTTCTCAGCGGAGTGAAGGATCTGCGGTTGCCTTTCGCCCGCGCCCCGCCTTGCACCTGCTTTTCTTTCTGTCATTCCCGAAGGGAATCTGCTTTTAAGCCTGGGCGCCCCATCCTAACCGCACTCTCGGAGCCCCCGCGGACAGGTCTTCGTCCGTGGGGTGGCTGGGCGGTTAGGGTGGGAAACCACCACTGCGACGTCCCCACCACACCGTGTCATCCTGCGCTTCTCAGCGGAGTGAAGGATCTGCGGTTGCCTTTCGCCCGCGCCCCGCCTTGCACCGTGTCATCCTGGGATGCCCGTCGTCCCGTAGGGACGGAACGAAAATAGCCCAGGGTGAAACCCTGGGAATGTGCGTCCAAAATCGTTCCCGCGTCCCGTAGGGTCAGTGAGCCTACCCCGACCGATGCCGCAGGATCTCCCGTTCCCAAGCCACCTCCCCTGCCCAAAGGTAACCACCTGGACTCCGCTCACCCCGCTAATACCGCTGCTGTACCGCATTCCGGCACCACGTCCCAGCAGAACGCCACTTTTGAAGCGACCCCCTCCCCACCGAAGGTAACCTCGCAGGCTCCCCTTGCCACCTCAAGCCCTAACTCCGCCAACTCCGCCAGCTCCGCTAGCTCCGCTTCCCTCCCGTATCCGCCATCACATCCAGACCATGAAATCCGGGCTATAGTCTATCTGTGAGTCGAAATGTGCCCGCCCACCGGCGGGCATCCGCATTTCAGGGACAAGGAATCCGCAATCATGATCGCCGCCACAACCCGCCTTCAAAAGTCCAGGGAAATCTCCGCCCGCAAGGGTTCCCTCTCAGTAACATTCGCTAACTTCTCTGTTGCTCGGAAAATTAATACCTCCCCACCCCCCTACCCCCCGGGCAGAGCGCGTGCAATTCTGTGCACTTTTGTGGCTTAAATCGATGATTCCATAAGACATCGCCGTTTTTTATTGAGCGCGAACCTCGCCTTTTCGCCCCGCTCCGGTCTTTATCCCTTCAGTTCCGGATGTCGGCCATCAGCGACTCGACTTCGGACATCTGCTCCGCGTTGAGCCCAAGCAGCGGAGCGCGGGGACGGCCTCCGTATAAGCCATTGAAATCACAGGCGTACTTGATGCCGGCGATGCCAAAATCGCCGGCAACCCGCTTGCCGGCCGCAGCGATGCGCTGCTGCTTCTCCTTGGCCAGTTTCAGGTCATGGTCCTTCCAGGACAGGTAGATCTCCTGGCATGCCTGGGGCGCGCAGGCAGCAAAGGCGAGGATGGCGCCGGATGCCCCGGCCTCGAGCGAGTCAAATAACGTACCGGGCGACCCGGAGATGACTTGGAAACCGACGTCGCGGGTGCGGGTTTTGAGAGGCGGCGCGGGCGGCGCGGCGGCAACGACGAGTCCCCCGCTCAGATCAGAGGCGGGAACGAAGCCGCCGGGCGCTTCCGGTTTGGCCATGAGCATGCGTCCGGTTACCGCCTCAAAGATGGGCGTGACGGTAACGGTGCGCTTTGGGAGAGCGCGGGTGGCGGCGACCAGGTCGCGGATCCGGCTCACTTCGCCGCTCGAGTCCTTGATGCCGACGATGTTGGGGTGAAGCGCGAGCTCGGCAACAACCTCAATGGGAAACGCGTAAGGCACGAACTTGGGGATGTGATAGAGGAGGACCGGCAGCGGTGAGCGGTCGGCTACGCTGCGGAAGTAATGCAGGACGGCGGCAGTGGACATTGCGGGCGCGTAGTAGGTGGGCGTGCGGACGAGAACCGCGTCGAACTGCGCCTCGGCGGCGGCTTCGGCCAGTTCGACAGTGGCGCGAACGCTTTCCCGGCCCACGCCGGCGATGAGCACCTTTTCCGGCGCGGCGGACTGGGCGGCGATGCGCAGGACTTCGCGCGACTCGGCGTCAGTGAGCTCGACAGCTTCGCCGGTCGAGCCCATGATCACCATTCCCGCCAGTAAGCTCCGGGAGTAGCGAGCCATGTTGGCTTCGAGCTTGCGGTAATAGACCCGCTCGTCAGAGTAGAACGGCGTAGGAACGGCGGCGAAGATGCCCTCAATCAGCATGCGCTTATTTTACCCGTGGCTTCCCTCGGCTGAGCCAGCGTAGGTACTCCATTGTGGATTCGGGATGCGAAGTGTAGTTTATGGGGTAGATATCCGCGGCAATCGGGCAAGTTCGCGTTCGCCAGGACGCCGGCAAAGGAGTTGTGATTCATGGCCAATACGATGATGGATGAAGTGGACGTCAGCAGCGAAAAGCTTTCCGGGCAGGTGGCGTCGTTCTTCCTTCATGCGATCGTGGCTCTGGCAGCATGGGCAGCGCTCATGCTGGCCGGATACGTCCTGAATCCGGCCTCGGCATCGCAGCTTGTCATCCTGATTCTGTCGCTTCTGGTGCCTGGGATTGTTGGCTTTTTCGTTGTCCGGGCGAAGCCGAACGAGATGGCCGGGCACATCTGGCTGCTGGGGCTGATCCTGATGCTCGTCATCGCCCTCTGGCTTCTGGACATGCCGACCGGGCCAAACGCGTGCCTGGGTTGCACTGCGACGGAAAAGTTGACGCGATCGCTGTTCAGCATCCCCAGTCCGAGCGGGCTGATCGACGATAACGGGCCGCTGTTCGCCACGTGGCCGGCGGCGGCGCTGCTGGGATACTCGATAGCGGCGAAGCTGGCACTGCGCAGCGTGAAGCCCGCGAAGACGGAAGAATAGCCGGGGGAATTCGCGATCGACCGCGGGCCAGAGCGCTATTTCGGAGCCTCAGTGAAGCCCGGCAGAATCCTCATGGTGCTTCCGAATTTCCGATACTGCGAATAGTCGATATCGTTGAGCATGGTGCGGAACGGGCCGAGAACCTGCAGATTATCGCCCCACTCGTACAGAGCCTGGCGCGTGCGTCCGCGGGTGATGGCCACGCTGCGGCGGGGGCATATATAGGTGCGGTCTCCGATCTGGGTCCGAGCATAAAGGACCATCAAGTCGGCGCGGTCCAGCGGCAGCCGCACGAGATCCGCATGCAAGGTCAGGCGCAGGATCTCGCCAGTGTCGGGGTTGATCATCAGCTCGCCGCGATAGCCGGTGGTCCAGTTCAGGTTTGTTTGAGTCTGTTCAATTGGCAGCGTAGATTCCGAACCACTCATATCGGTGAGGCAGCAGAATGACAGGTGGTAGTGGGATTTCGCGACCGGCACCACGAAGCGGAACACCGCGCGCAAGCCATGGGCGGTTTGTTCCCAGCGGCTCCACTCCAGATCGCTGAGGGCGGCATCCGGAATAACGATGTTCAGGATGGCCCCGAATGTGCCCTGGGCTTCCAGCGCGCCTACTTCTTTGTTTTTCCGGTGATTGGCACGAGCGGCCTGATCCACGACTTCCATGCCGTTGCGATAGTGGACTATTTCGCCAATTTCGCGCGAGGGATGCAAGGTCCCATCGCCGGTGGACGTTTTCCAGGGAGGGTCCTTCGGTTGATCCTCCTCGTAGTAAACGATGGATCGCCTGGCAAAGAAATCCGGCAGTGTTGGAATCGCGCTGGTAAGGTAATTCACCGTTCGCGCCATCATCTGGCGCTGCTCATCCAGCGAAGGGGCAGGCCTTTGCGGAATTTCCATCGCGGGCGGCGGCAGGAAGTCCGACTCGTCGGCGAGCGCCACGAGCGCCTGCAGTGTTTTTGGGCGATGGTGGAGGCCCGTTTCCCATTGGGCAAGCCGGGATGAGCTAAAGCGTTCCGTCAGTTGCAGGCTCGCGAGTTGTTTTGCCGCATCCGCGTCGTGCAAGCGCGAGAGCGCATCGAGCCGGCTCTCCAGTTGAGCAACGGATATGGGCTCGAATGCTGGCTGCTGGTCGTAATACGAGGGCTCGTCGTAATAGCCGGTCGAGGTGGAAGCAGTCGCGCCCGGTTGCGCCACTTCGATCTTCAGCGAATGATACTCATCCACGCCGACCGCGCGCGGTGGGTCGAAGGTGATGGTATAAAACACGCCTGCGTATCCGGCAAAGCGCTCGATGGCTTTCTCGATTTTGTCATCCTCGGAGACCTGTCCGCCGCTATTGACCGCGAGCACCTGCAGTGCCAGGTGTGCGGGCTGAAAATCTCGCGGGCTTACGCCGCCCGTAAATTGTCGATAATCGAACGGGAGCGTGCCTGCGGTGTCCCATGGGCTGAGCACATACAGCGCGATGCGGGCCTCGCGCATGCGGGTGGAGAATTCCGTCACCCAGTCGTACGGTTCCTGGATGGATTCGCCCGGCCAGCATGAAGGCGCAGAGGATCCCCATCCCGGTCCGATCCAGATCATCACTTTGCGGCCGGGCATCCGCCTCTGCTCGATCACGATTGCCCCCAGCACCGCAGGAGAAATCATCTTGCGCGCCACCACGGCTGCGCAGGAGGAGCCCTGGGGTGCGTCGGACACACTCCGCACGGCGCGGGGCTCTGCGCTGTTTTCGATCTCTTTTACCAGGTCCGGCCCATTCATCGTCGGATACGCCGATGCGTACAGGCCTCTTTGAGAAAGTCGATAGATGGATGTTGGCTGTTCCAGATGGCCATCGTTCTTGAGCAGAAATTCCTTGATGGCTCGCTCAGCAGCCGACAAGTGGGCGGGGTCGATGTGGAGCTCATCGAGGACAAAGACCAACTGTGCCGGCGGATCAGGAAACGACTTGACGCCATCGAATACAGCGAAGTTGACAGGCTGTTGTGCCTGGTTGTTATCCAGCAGAGTAAAGTCCTGTTCCGCGAGGCCGGCGACGGTGGCTCCGGATTTACCGGTGACTAAAACGTCGAGCTTTATGATTCCCTGGCGGGCGTCGAAGGATAGCTCTTGGCGGGAATTGAGGAATGGCAAACTACGGTTGGCCCAATTGCGCGATTGCCCAACCTGGGATGCATACCAACACTGAGACGCAGATCCTATAGAGCGCGCCCATTCTGTTGCCCCTGAGATTCGCCCGAAGTATACAACTGCGACGAGTTGATTGCCTCTTACGCGGTCGCTTCCTTGCGGGCGGCGTGGAGGGATTGCAGGGCGTAGACGGTGGTCTGGCGGCGCTGCATGGCGGCGATACCCTCGGCGGCGGCCTGCGCGGCGGCAATGGTGGTGATGGTGGGGATGCGGGCCAGCACGGCGGCGCGGCGAATGGCTTTCTCGTCGAAGAATGTGTCCTGGCCGCGGGGCGTGTTGATGATGAGCTGGATGCGCTCGCCCTTGATGAGGTCGACCACGTTGGGGCGGCCCTCCTTGACTTTGAAGACGGTATCGACGGCGAAGCCGAGGCCGGCTTCGAGCACGCGCGCGGTGCCCTCGGTGGCAACGATCTTGAAACCGAGATCCACATAGCGGCGGGCCAGCTCGACGGCCGCAGGTTTGTCGTGATCGTTGACGCTGAAAAACACGGTGCCGCTGGTGGGCAGCAACTGTCCGGCGGAGAGCTGGGCCTTGGCGAAGGCCTCGCCGAATGTGGAAGCTACACCCATGACTTCGCCGGTGGATTTCATCTCCGGACCGAGGACGGTGTCGACGCCGGCAAACTTGGACCAGGGGAAAACCGGCGACTTGACGTAGAAGTGATCGCCGACTTCGAGATCTTTACCGCTGGCGAGCTGGTCAGGAAGAAGCTCGCGCAGTGTGCGGCCGGTCATGATGCGCGCGGCTACCTTAGCCAGCGGCACTCCCGTGGCTTTGGAGACGTACGGGACAGTGCGCGATGCGCGCGGGTTTACTTCGATGACGAAGTCGTTGTCGTTGCCCTCGGCATCGCGCTGGATAGCGAACTGAATGTTGACGAGGCCGACTACCTTGAGTTTGAGAGCGAGCTTGCGGGTGTGAGCGCGGATGACCTCGAGTGTCTCTTCACGAATGCTGACGGCGGGGAGAACGCAGGAGGAGTCGCCGGAATGGATGCCGGCCTCTTCAATGTGTTGCATGATGCCGGCGATGATGACGTCTTTCGAATCGCAGAGCGCGTCGACGTCGAGCTCGATTGCGCTTTCGAGGAAGTGATCGACGAGGACGGGGCGCTCCTGCGAGTACTCCACGGCCTCGCGCATGTAGGTGGCGACGGCGTGGGCGTCATAAGCGATGACCATGGCGCGGCCGCCGAGGACGTAGCTGGGACGAACGAGCACTGGATAACCGATGCGGTTGGCCACGGCGAGAGCTTCCTCCACGCTGGTGGCGGTGCCGCCGGCGGGCTGGGGAATGTCGAGTTCCTCAAGCAGCTTGCCGAATTGCTTGCGGTCTTCCGCGAGGTCGATGGATTCCGGCGAGGTGCCGATGATGGGGACGCCGGCGGCGAGGAGGCGCTGGGCGAGATTGAGCGGAGTCTGGCCGCCGTACTGGACGATGACGCCGATTTTTGCACCGCTGCTGGCCTCGTGATTGTAGATGGCGAGCACATCTTCAAGAACGAGTGGCTCAAAGTAGAGGCGGTCGCTGGTGTCGTAATCGGTGGAGACGGTCTCAGGGTTGCAGTTGACCATGATGGTTTCGTAGCCGTCGTCGCGCAGGGCGAAGGCCGCGTGGCAGCAGCAATAATCGAACTCAATTCCCTGCCCTATGCGGTTGGGGCCGGAGCCGAGGATGATGATTTTGGGCTTGTCTGTCGGCGGCGCTTCGTCCTCTTCGTCGTAGGTGGAGTAGAGGTAGGGCGTCATGGATTCGAACTCGGCGGCGCAGGTATCGACGAGCTTGAAGACGGGGCGGATGCCGTGCTGCTCGCGCAGCTCGCGCACGCGCTGGGTGCCGTCGTGGCCATCGAGCTTCCACTCGATGGCGATGCGTTCGTCGGAGAGGCCGAGGCGCTTGAGGCGGCGCAGTTGCTCGGCGGGCATGGCGTCGGGGGTGGTCCCGGCGATCTTCATCTGATCGAGTGTGATCTCGCGAATCTGGAAAAGGAACCAGGGATCCATGCCGGTGAGGCGGGCGACTTCGCGCACGGTCATGCCGCGCTCGAATGCGAAGCGGATGTAGCCCAGGCGCTCGGGCTTGGGCGTGACGAGCATCTGGGTGAGGCGGCGCGGCTCCAGGACTTCCGCGCCGGTGCGCTTGCCCGTTTCAAGCGCGCGCCAGGCCTTCATCAGCGATTCCTTGAAGGTGCGACCGATGGCCATGACTTCGCCGACGGACTTCATTTGCGGACCGAGGGTGTCGTCGGCGCCGGGGAATTTTTCGAATTGCCACTTGGGGATTTTGGTGACGACATAGTCGATGGTGGGCTCAAAGCACGCCGGCGTTTTGCGGGTGATATCGTTGGGGATTTCGTCGAGGGTGTAGCCGACGGCGAGCTTGGCGGCGATTTTGGCGATGGGAAAGCCGGTGGCTTTGGAGGCGAGCGCGGAGGAACGCGAGACGCGCGGGTTCATCTCGATGACGGTCATGCGGCCGTCGGCGGGATTGACGGCGAACTGGACGTTGGAGCCGCCGGTTTCGACGCCGATTTCCCTCATGACGGCGATGGCAGCATCGCGCATTTTCTGATATTCGCGGTCGGTGAGGGTCTGCGCGGGGGCGACGGTGATGGAGTCGCCGGTGTGCACGCCCATGGGATCGAAGTTTTCGATCGAACAAATGATGATGACGTTGTCGGCGAGGTCGCGCATGACCTCAAGCTCGTACTCCTTCCAGCCGAGCACGCTTTCTTCGATGAGGCATTCGTGGACGGGCGAGAGATCGAGGCCGCGAGCGAGGATTTCCATCAGCTCTTCGCGGTTGTAAGCGATGCCGCCGCCGGTTCCGCCTAGGGTGAAGCTAGGGCGGATGAGGACGGGAAAGCCGAGCTTGCCGGCGAAGTCGAGGCCATCGCGAAGGTTGTTGACCAGCGAGGATTTGGAGACTTCGAGGCCTATACGCAGCATGGCGTCTTTGAACAGCAGGCGGTCTTCAGCCTTCTTGATGGCATCGAGCTTGGCGCCGATGAGCTCGACGTTGTAGCGGTCGAGGATGCCGGAGTCGGCGAGATCGACGGCAAGGTTGAGGGCGGTCTGGCCGCCGACGGTGGGCAGAAGGGCGAACTTGCCGGCGGCGGGATTCGCGGCGAGCATTGCGGCTTCGCGGCGGATGATCTCCTCGACGTACTCGCGGGTGAGCGGCTCAATGTAAGTGCGGTCGGCCAGCTCGGGGTCGGTCATGATGGTGGCGGGGTTGGAGTTGACGAGGACCACCTCGTAGCCCTCCTGGCGAAGGGCTTTGCAGGCCTGGGTGCCGGAGTAGTCGAACTCGGCGGACTGGCCGATGACGATGGGGCCGGAGCCTATGACCAGGATCTTCTGGATGTCATTTCTTCGTGGCATCTTTTTGAACTGCTACCTCAGATCTCTTTTTGTTGCTTTCGATGATTTGTTTGAACTTTCTTTGGCTTGTTGTTACCCACGCGCAGTCCGAACCGCCCAGGCCTAGGATCACATGGAGATCGCTCGGACGAACCAAACGGACCAGATTTCTACCAACTTCCAAGTCAGCATGGGCCGGCTCAAACATTGGAAATGAAGCCTTGAATGAATACATACCGGGCCGGGCGGCGAGCCGAAACATGCCCCGGTTATCGGTTTTGGTTTGTAGAGTCACACCGTGATCATCAGCGAACGCGACCGCGGCACCGGGGATAGCGACTCCGGTCGGATCGACGACCTTCCCTTGTGCACGCGACACAAGCACGTGACCGGGATATACGCAATCAACGATTGCCTGCGAACGCGACACCAATGGAAACAGAAGGATCGAGATTGCGAGCCCGATCGCTATGAAGTCCTGAATGTCGTTTCTGCGTGGC
Organism: uncultured Acidobacteriota bacterium; assembly: GCA_963771195.1. Lineage (GTDB taxonomy): Bacteria > Acidobacteriota > Terriglobia > Terriglobales > Acidobacteriaceae > Telmatobacter. The sequence continues at coordinate 85,000 of CAVYSS010000008.1, read as the reverse complement.
ATTGATCTTTTCTGATTCCTAGTAATTGTGCTGCGCGTTGCGGCGGATGGCATTTTGAAAATCGTTTTTGTTGGTGAAGACGGAGGAGCAATCGTCAGTGCAGGCGCCGGGGCCGGCGATGACGTAGAGCATTTTGCGGGATAGCTCGGCGGTTTCGATTCCTACGATGACTTCGCGGTCGAGCGGCGAGAATTTGGTGCGGTCGATGTGGAGTTGGAAGTGGCCGTAGACGTGGTCGAAGGCGAAACGGCCATCGCTGTCGGTGGTGGTTTTGTCGACTAGCTTGTTATCTCGCGAGAGGGTGACGGGCACGTTGGTGAGCGGTTTGCCTTCGGGGTTGACCAGGAGGCCGTGGAGACGCCAGAGATGGATGGGGCCCTGGGATTCGGGCTTGGCCCAGGTGGGGGCGGAGGCGGCGAGGGAGACGGCCATGGCCAAGATTGCATGGCCCAAAAAACAGCGGAGCCAAGAGCCCCGCTGTCTTTGAATGCCTGGAATCGCGCTGGCGGTTTGGGTCATCCCTTCCACTCCTCCATCATGTGGCGGAAGTCGCGGAAGAGGTAGTGGGAGTCGTGCGGGCCTGGGGCGGCTTCAGGGTGGTACTGGACGCTGAAGAGCGGGAGCGTCTTGTGGCGCAGGCCTTCGAGCGTCTGGTCGTTGAGGTCGACGTGAGTGAGCTCGACCTCGTTGGCGTTCACGGAGTCGGGATCGACGGCGAAGTTGTGGTTGTGCGCGGTGATCTCGACCTTGCCGGTGGAGTTGTTGCGAACCGGATGGTTGCCGCCGTGATGGCCGAACTTGAGCTTGTAGGTTTTGCCGCCGAGGGCGAGGCCGCAGAGCTGGTGGCCAAGACAGATGCCGAAGACGGGCACGCGGCCCATCATGTCGCGGATGGCGCGGACAGCGTAGTCGACGGGCTCGGGGTCGCCGGGGCCGTTTGAGAGGAAGACTCCGTCGGGCTTGAGGGCGAGGACGTCGGCGGCGGTGGTTTGGGCGGGGACCACGGTGACGCGGCAGTTTTCGCGGCCGAGCATGCGCAGGATGTTCTGCTTGATGCCGAAGTCATAGGCGACGACGTGGAGATTGGTTCCCTCCCACCCTTGACGCGGTGAAACTGCGTCAAGGATGGGGCACCCAAATCCAGGTAACAACGGGTCGTTGGCTTGGAAGCGCGGGTCGGTCTCGTCGAAGCTGTAGGCGGACTTGGTCGAGACGACTTTGGCCAGGTCCGTGCCGTCCATCTTGCGGATGGCGCGGGCGCGGGCAACGAGGGCCTGCGGATCCGAAACATCGGTCGACATGACGCCGCGCATCACGCCGTTGGTGCGGAGATGGCGGACCAGGGCGCGGGTATCGATCTCGGCCAGGACGGGAACGGAGTAGCGCTCCATGTACTCGTCGGTGACCTGCTCGGAGCGCCAGTTGGAGCTGATGGCGGAGAACTCGCGGACGATGAGGCCTTCAATGTAAGGCCTGGCAGCCTCGTTGTCGGCGGCGTTGGTGCCGTAGTTGCCGATCTGGGGATTGGTGAGGACGACGATCTGGCCGGCGTAGGAGGGGTCGGTGGCGATTTCCTGGTAACCGGTAAGGGAAGTATTAAAAACAACCTCGCCCTGGCATTCGCCGGGGTGTCCGTAGCTGTGGCCCTGAAAGATGCGCCCGTCTTCGAGCGCAAGGAGTGCCTTCATTGACGCTCCGAGGAGTGGATTCAATCGATTTTAGCAGGTTTCAAGGATGGGGCCGAGGGCCGGAATCTGGAAAACCGGGCGGTAAAGAAGCAGGTTGCCGGAAGTTGGTTGGTCAATTAGCCTAACCAAGAAAGCCAGATCCCCATTTGCCGCGGAAGCAGAATGGAAATCGGGAAGAAACTCTCCTTATATGCCGGTATATTCTTATGGCCATTCAGCTTAATGTGCCAGACGCAAGACCACGGCTCCCTACCGGCTTTACGGCGGCGCCACCTACGTCTCTAATGCGTTCAACGGCGTGCCAGGCGCGAGCTCCGCCGCTTCTGGGATGGGATTCGTCGGCGGAGTTCCCCGCCTGGCGCAATGTGCGCTTCAAGATCAATGTTTCCGGGACCACCGGAGAAAACGGAGGCGCGTCGCAGAGTTCGTTTTTCGTTCTCGGCGGAGGCCAGTACGAGCACGCGCTGGGGAGGGAGCGGCTCTTCGCGCATGCGCTGGTGGGCGACATGGGAATTACGCGCAATTGGGGGCCGGACAGCCATCCGGGTATGACGGCATCTTTTGCAGCGCTGCTGGGCGGCGGAGTGGATACTCCCGTGAGCAGCCATTTTGCATGGCGCGTGGAAGGCGACATGCAACACACCAATCTCGATCTGGTTGAGACCTACGAACATCAGCTTCCTTACGCGTCGTCCGGATTGCCCCGTTTCATGGGCCGGATCTCAACAGGCGTGGTGTGGACGCCAGTATTGAGGAACGCGGTTCAGGAGACGAATCCACTCTGAGCCGCCGGAGACCGATGTGATTGCGGAGGATGAGAACTCCTTCGGCCACTGGCATATTTTTGCCTACACGTGGTGGAGTTATTTTCATGTGGCGGGGGTGGAGTACGACCGCAATAGCTGGGGACGATTCCTCGGGGCGCGGATGGATTATGTTGGGGAGATTCTTCCGGTGGTGATCCTGGAGCAGCCGAGCCAGGCCGATCAGTGGGGAGACCCGCTTTCGAAATCGCACACCACGAATCCTGGATTGGGGATTTCGCCGATTGGAGTGCGATTCCTGTGGCGGGACGGAAGCCGCATGCAGCCGTACTTTATGGCCAAGGGCGGGATGATCGGGTATGCGAACAAATCGCTTTCGCCATACGCATCCTATGAGGATTTCAGCCTGCAGGAGTTGACGGGCGTGCAGATCCGGCTGACGGGCCACTGGGAGATGCGGGCCGGAGTGAGTGATTTTCACTTCTCCAACGGGTTCCTGGTGCCGAACAATCCGGGCATCGACGAGATGATGTGGGGGGTGGGGCTGGTCTACCGCGTGCACGGCCGTCGCACCGGGAACTAGTCCGCCACGCCGGCCGGCGGCGAATTGATGGGCGCGGCTGAAGACGATCTGGACACTCGACGAGAAGCAACGAAAAAGCGTCCTTGAGCTGGCCAGAATCCTTGTCCCGGCAGATTCAGCCGCGCCATTCCCCCCCTGGCCGCATCTAACTGATAGTGCAATTCAATCTTCGAATCCATGGAGAATCATGCCGATACCGGTAAAGCCCTGTGAGGGCCGTTTCAGTGAGGAAGTTTTATCTTCTCTGGGTAATGCAAGAGATCGAAGCCACTGGGCCGTTTACACCTGCGAGGCCTGCGGGGCGGCGGTGGGAGCAGTGCAGGACAAGGGCAAATGGTTTCCTGAACAACATTGGCCTTCCGTGAAATATCCCGCCCGCAATGTCCGCGAAAAGAAGCACGAATATTCGAGGTTTTCCGGGGCGACGGATTTGAGCGCCGAATCTACTTCGCGCTAATCCCATCGAGCCCTCGGGGAGTCGGGACAGGCAGCCCTGGCGGGCGACTAATCCACCACGCCGGCGTCGCGCGTGGGCCAGTAGACGAAGACGGCTTTGCCGTAGATGAGGTCGCGGTCGACGGGTCCGAACTCGCGGCTGTCGGATGAGATGGAGCGGTGGTCTCCCATCATGAAGTACTCGTCCTCGGGAATAACCATCTCCGGCATGGACCGGGTGTCGCGGTACTTTTCAGGGACGTAGGGCTCGTGGAGGAGCTTGCCGTTGAGAAAGACGCGGCCGTGGTCGATGCGGAGGCGGTCTCCGGGAATGGCGATGACGCGCTTGATGTAGCTCTTTTCAGGGTCGCGGGGATAATGGAAGACCACAACATCGTCCCGGTGGATGTCCTCAAAGTGATACACGAACTTGTTGATGAAGAGGCGATCCCTGTCCTCAAGGCGCGGCAGCATGCTGGTGCCTTCCACGCGAACCGGCTGGTAGAGGAACATGATGATCAGGATGGAGACGGTGACGGAGATGAGGACGTCGCGAATCCAGAGATAGACGCCGTTGGCGATGCGATCCGAGGGCGCCGCCGGAGCAGGTGCAATGGCGGGCTGGGATTCCGGGGCCGGTGAGGTTGGGGAGTTTGGATCGTCGGGGACCATGCGTCTCTATCTCCAGATTACTCGCATCCGAGGCTTCCCGGCGGACAGAGAATGCGCACCCGGTTGGGTTTTTCCATGGGATGAGGCTGATTGGGCGCCGGAACCAGCGCGGCGGGCCCCTGCCCCGGCGTGGCGCCCAGGTTTCCTTCTTCTAGGACCAAAGGGCGCTGGAGGACCATCTCGACCTGGGTGCCGGAGGGGATGTCGACATCAGCGCCGCGGCTAAACAGGCTGACGAGGCCCGCGGCGGCGGCGCCTCCCGCGAGGCCGATAATGCCGCCGGCCAGCGGATGTCCAGCGCCCAGTCCGGCGAGCGAGCCAGCCGTGCCGCCCACGGGGATGCCGATCTCGGCCACCTTGCCCATGTTCCGGGTTTTGTCGGCATCCTGCTCGATGGTGCCTTCCTTGTCCACTTTCTGCTTGCTGGCGCCGGGCAAGCTGTCCACCAGGCCGGGGATTTCCACGACGCTTGCATTGGGGAAGATCATCGAGGTGAAGTGCATGTCAAGCTGGGCACGGCCCTTGACGTGGCCGGCGCGCTGCACGCGATCCACGACGCCCTGCACGTAGACGCCGACGGGAATGAGGACGCGACTGCCTACTACGGTGGGGAAAATGGAGGTCAGGTAGACGCCGTCGCCGGGGCGCGCATTCTTAGTGTTCACGGAGCTGGTCAGCTGGAGCAGGACCTTGGTTCCGGCGGGAACGGTGAAAGTCTTGGGCGAGGGAGCGGACTGAGGAGGAGCAGCCTGCTGGGCGGGAGTGGCTTGAGCGGGAGGCGCTGTGTCTGCTGGTTGCGACGGCGCGGGCGCCTGCGCCCAAACGGGGGCGACGACCGCAGCGACAGCGACTACCAACCAGGAACGACCCACCATACCTGCCTCCGTGCCTCTCAATGCGATAGACGGCGAATGCAGTTCCAAGGATAGCCCGGCCAGGGAGCGCGGGGGGAAATTCCCGCCCATTTATCACAGTTTTGGGGCGGGTAAAGGCGTTACGATGCTGTCACGATGACCGAGAAAGATGCTGTGCCTTCTGCTGCGTCCACTGCCGAGCCAAGATCGGAATTTGCCAACGTTTATCGAGTCCTGGAGGAGGCCATCGAGGCGAAGGCCTTTCCCGGGTGCGCGTTCGGCGTGCTGGCGGATGGGCGCGTGGTGCTGGAGGATGCGCTGGGGCGGTTCACGTTTGAAAAGGATTCGGCGGCGATAACGTCGCAGACGGTATTCGACGTGGCCAGCGTAACCAAGGTGGCTTCGACGACGGCCGCTGCCATGCTGCTCCATCAGCAGGGACGGCTCGATTTGGAGACGCCGATTGCCGATCTGCTGCCTGCTTTTGTTGTAGGGCGTGCGCCAGGTACATTTGCGCGGCATGTAAAGCTGCGTCACCTGCTGGCGCACAGCTCCGGCCTTCCCGGATACGTGGAGTTTTTTCGACAGCACACAACGGCCGCGGGTGTGCTGCGGGCCTGCCTGGAGCTGCCGGTGGAAACGCCGCCGGGCTCGCGCGCCGAATACTCCGATCCGGGGTTCATCTTGCTGGGCAAGGCGCTTGAGGTGATCGCGGGCGAACCGCTTTTCCAATGGGCGGAGCGCGAAGTTTTTGCGCCCCTGGGTATGAGTGCCAGCGTGTTCTGTCCACGCCCTTCGAACCGCGCGCTTATTCCTCCCACCGAGAACGATACCTGGTTTCGCCATCGCGTGATCCAGGGCGAGGTGCAGGATGAGAATGCATTCCTGCTGAACGGCGCTGCAGGACATGCGGGCTTATTCACCAATGCGCACGATCTGCTGACGCTGGCGCGTGAGATTCTGGCTGCGGGCGGGGATTCGGCCGTCGGGAATGATGCAAGGCTGTTTCATCCGACAACGGTGGAACTTTTCGCCGAGCGCCAGGCGCCCGAGGGCAGTACGCGCGCGCTTGGATGGGACACGCCGGGGGAGAATTCGTCGTCGGGCCGGCATTTTTCCAGCCGCTCGATCGGCCACCTGGGTTACAGCGGGTGCTCGTTGTGGATCGATCGCGAGGCGGGGATTGCGGTGGTGCTGCTGACGAATCGGACCTGGCCGGATCGCGCCAATCAGGCGATACGGCAGGTGCGTCCGGAGTTCCACGACGCGGTGCGCGAAGCACTTTAGATTGCGGCATCACGCGGCCGCAAACTAGATGTATCCGGTCTGTGATATGTCGTTCGCCATCTTCCACATAGACGCAAGTCCTGTGGTGAATCGATTGAGTGGCCGACCGGGATATCCGCGCCGAGTGCACGGCGTGGAACGGCAACAGAAATATTTTCCTCTTGCTCAAAGTTCCAGCTACAATCTAAATAAGGACACTTTTGATGTTAACCCCTTCCTCGACGCAAGAGAACGCCGCCGCACCAATACAAGAAGCCGCAAAAAAGGACCCGGCGTCCTTGCTTCAGGGTCTCACCACAGAGAGCCAGAACGAAGCTTCCCAGGGATTCGACACCAAGTCCGCTGTCGAGATCGCCCGCATCATCAACCACGAAGACGCCAAGGTAGCGGCCGCAGTGAAGAAGGCGTTGCCTGAGATCGCGCAGGTCATCGACCAGGTGGCGCGCGCACTGCGCGACGGCGGACGATTGATTTACATAGGCGCAGGTTCCAGCGGGCGGATCGCGGCTCTGGACGCTTCGGAATGTCCTCCGACGTATTCGACCGCCCCCGGCCAGGTGCAGTACATCATGGCTGGCGGGCCCAAGGCGCTGGCATCGGCCGTGGAAGTGAACGAGGACTCAGAAGAACTGGGCCAGCGCGACATCGCGCGACGCCGGCCTACGCGCAAGGACGTGGTGGTTGGCGTGTCCGCCTCCGGGCGCACACCCTACGTGGTGGCAGCCACGGCTTACGCCCGCGCGCGCGGCGCATTCACCGCGGCCGTGACCTGCAATCAGGGGACGCCGATCTCCGAGGCCGCAGAGATCGCCATTGTAGCCGAGGTTGGTGCGGAGGTAATTTCCGGTTCCACGCGCCTGAAGGCCGCGACAGCGCAAAAGATGATCCTGAACATGATCACCACGGGCGCGATGACGCGGCTTGGGTACGTCTACGAGAACCTGATGGTGAACGTGCACATGCAGAACTCGAAGCTGGTGGAGCGCGGCATTCGCATCCTGATGAAGGCCTGCGGAATTGACCGGCACACGGCCGTAGAGACCATCAAGAGCGCGGGGCGCAGCGTGCCCGTGGCGCTGGTGATGTTGAAGGCGAAGGTGGACAAGCCTGAGGCAGTGCGGCGGTTGGCCAAGAGCGACGGAAATGTTCGGCTAGCGATCGAAGACACCGTGCTCGAGCTCTGATCGTTCCTGCTTAAGATTCCACTTTTCAGTCGAAAACCACCGTTTTATTCCCATAGCACAAGATCCGCCGTTGCAGGTGCCATCGCACCGCGCGCGCCAAAACGACCCGCTCGAGATCGCGCCCTCGCGCTACGAGATCTGCAACCTGGTCGCGATGGGAAATCCGCTCCACATCCTGCTCGATAATCGGCCCATCATCCAGTAACTCGGTGACGTAGTGGCTGGTTGCCCCAATTAGTTTCACGCCGCGTGCGTGCGCCGCATGGTATGGTTTGGCCCCGGTAAACGCCGGCAAAAAGGAATGGTGGACGTTAATGATGGCAGCGGGATATCGGGCTACGAATTCCGGACTTAGAATCTGCATGTAGCGAGCCAGCACGACCAGCTCGATTCGGTGTTTTTCAAGCAGTTCAGGTTGGCGTTTCTCCGCCTCTGGACGCGTGGTTGCCGGCACATGCTCAAACGGCACGCCGTAAAAGGAAGCCATCCGCTCCACGTCGCGATGATTGGAGACGATCAACGGGATGTTGCAGCGCAATTCGCCCACGTGCCAGCGATGCAGAAGGTCGGCCATACAGTGCAGGTGCTGTGAGCAGAACAGCGCCACGCGCGCGCGGCAGGTGCTTGCGGTCAGCGACCAACGCATTTCCAATTCGCGGGCCATGGGCGCAAAGGCACGTTCGAACCGTTCTAGATCGAAATTTGCGCCGTTCGCGTCCAGTGCCCACTCAACCCGCATGAAGAACAGGCCCAAGGCTTCATCGCGGTGCTGATCCGCGTGAAGGATGTTCGCGCCCTGCTCATACAGCAGTCCCGAAACGCGCGCCACCAGCCCGCGCCGGTCGGGGCAATCAATTAACAGCACCGCTGTTTCCTGCATACAATAGAGACTAGCTGATTTGCTCCTACGGTCGTATGGATGCGAAGAATCGCGAGCCCAAGCGTCCTCCTGACCGGTCAGCAAGGATGCTCAGAGGACGCCTGCATGCCCAATCTCTCGGTCATGAGTCACGGGTATTCGCGGGCCCCCACACGCGGTTTGCTCATTCTCTGTGCGACGCTGCTGCTGTCCTGCAGTTCCACGACTCTGACTTCAACAGGCGGCGTCACGGTTGTAAGCGTAACGGATTTGGGAACAATCCCGCAGGACGCGCACATCCCCGGCCGAGATGGCGCCTACAGCGCCCTCTTTCAGGGCAAATCCGTCTGGATCTACGGTGACACGTTTCTGAGCCAGCCCAATGCGCAGGGATATACGCTGATCAGTGACACGTGGTCCTATACGGGCGATCTCAACGCAGCCAGCGGTATTACAGGCTTTCAGCAGCCACTGGACTCAGCAGGCGCGCCGGCAATGCTGCTTCCTCTCACAGCCGCCGAACAGACCTATAACCAGAAGCATAACGGCAACAACTGCCAGGTACAGCCGTGTGGCGCGCGATGGGCGCTGTGGCCGGCATCGATCGTCACCAATCCTGCGACCGGCCAGGCCCTGATCTTCTACGGTGTCGTGAACGCGCGTCCGGGAAACTTCAACTTTCAGGGCTACGGTTCGTCCGTGGCTACGTGGTCCAGCCTCTCCGCCAATCCGGTTCGACCCGTATTTGCGCCGCCGATTGATCCCAACCATCCCGACTTGATCTGGGGCCGAAACGACCCGGGTTTCGGTTCGGCGGCAGTGCTCTCCGCAGGCATGCTGTACGTGTATGGCTGCGGCACACCGGCAAGCGGAACCGACAAAGGCTGCCGGCTTGCGCGGGTCAACGCTTCGCAGGCGCAGACTGCCCCCGCGTGGAGCTATTACGCCGGGAACGGCGCATGGTCAGGAAGCGCAGGCAATGCGGTATCGGTTTTTACCGCGGCCAACATTCTGAGCGTTGCCTGGAACAGCTTTCTGCATCTCTATGTCGCCGTCAACAGCGTGCCGTTCTCAAATGATGTGCTGTTCCGGACTGCGTCCCAACCGCAAGGACCGTGGTCCGATCCGTCGTTTCTCTTCACTGCGATGGCGCCCGCATCAGGGAACGTCTACGATGCGCATGCACACCCCGAGTACGATCTGAATGGCGGAGAGACGTTTTTCGTAACGTACTCGCGGTCCACTGGTGCGTTCACCAGCGAGGTACGGGTGGACAGGGTGGTGGTAAGGCTGGCCGCTCAGCAATAACGCAGGAGGCCAAAGGGCGCCCTCATCCGTTACACTTTCCCCGGCACCTTGAATAGCCGTGAGTTCCCTCGCCCAATTTGACCAAGACATCTACTGGATGCGGCGCGCGCTGGAACTGGCTCGGCGCGGGATCGGCGTGACTGCCCCCAATCCGGCGGTGGGCTGTGTGATCCTCGACTGCGCGGGACAGGTGATTGGAGAGGGCTGGCACGAGTACGACCTGCTGGACCACGCCGAAGTCGTCGCGTTGGGCGAGGCCCGGCAACATGCGGGAAATCGTCTGCGCGGCGGCACGGCCTACGTCACCCTGGAGCCGTGCAATCATACCGGCCGCACCGGCCCGTGCACGGAAGCGCTGATTGCCGCGGGGCTGAGCCGTGTGGTTGCCGCCACCGGCGATCCAAACCCCAACGTGGCCGGGCGCGGGATGGAGGCATTGCAGGCAGCGGGGATTGAGACGGTGCTGGGAGTATGTGAGGCCGAGGCCCGCCGGCTGAATGAATCCTTCGCCTGCTGGATCCAAACCGGGCGCCCGTTTGTGCTGATGAAGGTGGCGATGACGCTGGACGGTCGCATTGCACCGCCGCCCGGCTTCCACAGTGCGCGCGAGCCGTATTGGATCACCAGCGAGGCAGCGCGCCGCGCCGTGCAGCCACTGCGCTGGCAGGCCGACGCAGTGCTGGTGGGTGTGGATACCGTGCTGGCCGACGACCCGCACCTGACCGACCGAAGCGGCCTGCGCCGGCGGCGCCCGCTCCTGCGCATCATCCTGGATTCCGCTCTGCGGATGCCTCTCGATTGCAAGCTGGTGCACACGGCGCAAGATGACGTGGTGGTCTACACCGTATCAAAAGATGAGAATCGTGCCCGGGAACTGACCCAGCGCGGGGTACGGGTTGAGGTCCTGCCCGCGGAATCAGGCCGCGTGCCTCTGGCTGCGCTGCTGGAAAAACTGGGCCGCGAGAAACTCTGCGCTGTGCTCACTGAGACTGGTACCCGACTGAACACAGCCTTTCTGGCCGCCGGCCTGGTGGATCGGATTCATCTTTTCGTGAGCCCGCAGATCATGGGGTCGGATGCCGTGCCGGCATTCAAGGGATTGACCTCGGCGATCTCTATGAACGCGGTTGAAGTGGAGTGGTACGAGAACGACCTGGGGCTGACGTCGCTGCTGCGCGATCCCTGGGCGCAAGCGTAAGTTCCGGCCCAACGGCGGCAAAGATTCCGGTTCGCGCATCCGGCGAAACTTTGTTATGGTCAGTGAGGAACTTGAGATGAATCCTTCCCCAGGACTGCCGCGGCATGTGGAAGCGTTGGCGAACCCGAATCCTGCTCTTTCTCGCCGTGCTCGGTCCCGGCATCATCACCGCCAATGTAGACAATGACTCCGGCGGCATCCTCACTTACAGCCAGGCGGGCGCACAGTACGGATACACGCTGCTGTGGACCATGATTCCAATCACCATCGCCCTGATCGTGGTGCAGGAAATGTGCGCACGGATGGGGGTGGTCACTGGCAAAGGCCTCAGCGACCTGATCCGCGAAGAGTTTGGACTGCGGCTCACGGTGGTCCTGATGGTGCTGCTGGTGGTGGTGAATTACACCAACGTGGTCACTGAGTTTATTGGGATTGCCGGCTCGCTTCATCTGTTCCACGTCACCAAATTCATCTCCGTGCCGATCTGCGCCACGCTGGTTTGGCTGCTGGTGGTGAAGGGAAGCTATAAGAGCACGGAAAAGATATTCCTGATCGCATCCTCCTTCTATCTTGCGTATATCCTGGCCGGGGTGATCGCGCAGCCAAACTGGCATGAGTCACTGATCGCCACCGTCCAGCTTCCCGGCAAATCGGTGTGGCGGGACAAGGCTTACCTCTACATGGTCATCGGGGTTGTTGGCACCACGATCGCCCCATGGATGCAGTTCTATCTGCAATCGTCGGTCGTGGAAAAAGGGGTGGCGGTGAAAGATTACCGCGCTTCGCGTTTCGATGTGATTGTTGGCTGCATTTTCACCGATGTCGTTGCCTGGTTCATTGTGGTGGCTTGCGCGGCTACGCTATTCGTGCACGGGATGGGCGCTATCCAAGTGGCCGCGGACGCCGCCGAAGCGATGCGGCCGCTGGCCGGAGATTATGCCTTCATCCTTTTCGCATTCGGTCTGTTCAACGCGTCGCTGTTCGCTGCATCCATCCTGCCGCTATCGACGGCGTACACCGTCTGCGAGGGGCTTGGTGTGGAGTCGGGTGTCGACAAGGGGTTCCGCGACGCGCCATTTTTTTACTGGCTCTACACCCTGCTGATTGCAGGCGGCGCAGCGACAGTGCTGGTGCTGCCGGACGCGCAACTCATCAATTTCGCCATCTTGTCACAGGTGCTGAACGGCGTGCTGCTGCCGGTCATCATCATTCTGATGCTGCTGCTCATCAACCGCCGCGACCTGATGGGCGCGTACCGCAATTCACCCGTATGGAACGGGATTGCCTGGGGCACGAGCATCATCGTCATCGGCATGACCCTGGTGATGCTGTGGAGCCTGATCCCCGGACATTGACGGAGCACGGGCCAGATGCCTTGCGCCCGTGGAGCTAAAACTGGTGCGCCGTTGTTCCCAATTCTGCTTATCTCCAAGGTTCTGGTACTGAAGGCAATTCCCGGCTGGCTGCAGGTTTCCAATTCGCAAGTTGAATTAAAGCAGCTTTCCTGACGCCAGATCCCGGATCAGCCCCCGATCCGCAGGCAGGAAATCGAACCCAGGCAAATCTTCAAGCCGCGCCCAGCGAAACTGCGCATGGACCCGGCTTTCCATCTCGCCGGAAAACTCGCGCACTGCGAAAAACTGCAGGTCCACCGCGCCGCCATGCCGGTAATTGTGCCGGATTCGGGTAATCAGCGGGCCGATGGCGGCCTCGATTCCAAGTTCCTCACGCAGTTCGCGTTTGAGCGCCTGCTCCGGGCTTTCGCCGGGTTCGATCTTGCCTCCGGGGAATTCCCATTGCAGCCCCATCGGTTGATCCGGACCCCTCTGACAAATCAGCACTTCGCCGCCGCGCACGATCAGAGCCGCGGCGACAAACCGAAGCGCCGGCGCGGCCGGTTTTCCATTTCCGTCCTGGGGCAACTTGTCCACGCCTCCAGTTTAATCGGAATCAAAGGAAAGGCGAAATTCGACGTGAAACTGGCCTATGAATGAACAATACCGGCTGGCAACGGCCGCATCTCCTGAATTCAGGTGATATCGCTGATCATGGGGTGCGAGCCTTCAGGCCGGAAGACAGTCCAGCCGTGACGCGCTGCAGCTTGCAGTAAGTCCGGCGAAGGATTAATGGCGAACGCGTGCGCTGCAATCTCCAGCATGGCAAGGTCGTGAATCGAGTTGCCAAAGACGGCGTCCGGCTTTGCCAACCCCACCCGCCTGAGCGAAGCAGCCTTGCCCTCGTCCGTAGGCACGTCCACAAGTTCGCTTGTAATAACGCCGTCGGCCACCGCGGCCTCTGCCGCCAGCACCCGTTGCGGCGAAATGCCGAACTCGCGAATGCCTTCCAGCACAATCCACTTGTTGGTTGAGCTCACGGCCCAGATCTCCGCGGCGAGGCCATGCAGATCTTCGATCAGCGCCCTCATTTCCTCAAAAATGTGCGGCTTCACCCACTCCGCAAAGTACCGCGCCGCCGCGCCGCGAAGCTCTTCCTCGCGAAGGCCGGCATAGATCTGCACCATTTCGCCGCAGATCTGCAATTCGCTCACCTGTCCGGCGCGATATGCCCGATGCCGCATATCAATCCAGTCGCTTGTGGAACGCGAGACGATTCCCTGCTCCAGCGACCAGTTCATGAAACCCTCACCTGCATCGCCGTCCCACAACGTACCGTCGCAATCGAACACGGCCACCTTCGGCTTGATTTGCATCACCCTGGCGCGCAACTCGGCGGCCGTCTTTCCTCTTGTTTCCTTCTGTGATATCGCCAAGTGTCCAATTCCCCTTGAATGATCTCTACCCTTCCATTCTCATGTATTCGCGCCAGCTTGCACGTAAAAGGACATTGAATGGATGCAAGGCGTCAACACCTCGCCTCTCGAATCCGCGGAGCCATTTGCATCTAGTGGCGAATCCTGCTATACCGGTTCCTTTGTTCCAGAAAGGGTGTCAATGTCAAAGGGAATCATTGTTGGTCTGTTGTCATGCGCCGCTTTTATCGCGGCCCCGCTCGGCGGCTTCAGCCAGTTTTCTCCAGCACCGGTCAGCGCATCCACCATTCCGCCGGATCATCTCATCCAGGCAACGGATCTTGTGCGGATGCTCGGTTCAGGCAAACAACAACCGCTCGTTCTTCAGGTTGGGTCACGCATGTTTTTCGACGAGGCGCATATCAAGGGCTCGCAGTACGCAGGCGCGGGATCGCAACCGGCTGGTCTTCAAATGCTGGAGAGCACGGTTGCCAAACAACCCAAGGATCGATTCATAGTTCTCTATTGCGGATGCTGCCCATGGAACCATTGTCCCAATGTCGGCCCCGCGTTTGTACGCCTGCGTGACCTTGGTTATTCGCGCGTGAAGGTCCTTTATCTGCCCAACAACTTCGGCGATAACTGGGCGGCCAAGGGATATCCAACCGATCGCAGCCAGTGAACGTTTCCATGAATCGAACCCGAGGGTTTGCCACGCGCATGGGGGCATTAGTCGCTTCCGTGTTGTGGGCCTGCTGCGCGTCCTACGCCGCGCCGCCGCCCTCCTCAATGTTGCACAAGCCCGCTCCAGAGTTCGCGCGGAACGACATCCACGGCCAACGAGTCGATCTTGCGTCCTTTCACGGGCGCGTGGTGCTGCTCACTTTCTGGGCCACGTGGTGCGCGCCGTGCCAGGTCGAAATGCCGCATTTTATCGGGTGGCAGCAGGAACTTGGTCCGCGGGGCCTCCAGGTCGTCGCCATTTCCATGGACGATGACGCCGCGCCGGTTCTTAACCTGACCCGAAAGCGCAACGCCAACTATCCCGTGATTATGGGCGACGAGCAGCTTGCGCGTTTATATGGAGAAGTTCTTGGCCTGCCTGTCACCTTCCTGATTGATCGACGCGGCAAGATCGCCGCTATCTTCAAGGGTGAATCCAATCTCGGAGCCATGAAAGCGCGGATCGTCAAGCTCGTCGATCGAGATCGGGGATTCGCGTTCCGCCCTGGAACGCAACCCCGTTGACACGATTTCTATTGTTCTCCTTGATTCCGTGATGAACCAGGTTCGCTGCGACCGTCCATTACCGCCGTGCTCAGCGCACCACGCCGATAATCGAGCTTGTGAGCGCAAGCGCAAACTCCGTTCTTCTCCGCAATTATCAGACCTATCTGCGCGTGGAAAAGGGCCTGCGTCCGCTCACCTGTGAAGCCTACCTTGGCGATCTCCGCAGCTTTGCCGAATTCCTGGAGATGCGCGATGGGATCCTGATGAGCGGGGCACAGGAAGATGTCTCGGCGTTTCTCGAACATCTTCGTGCTCACGGCATCGATTCCCGCTCCGCTGCGCGGAAGCTGAGCTGCCTGCGGGGATTCTATAAATGGCTGCTGCTCGATCGTCGCATTCATTGCGATCCTACGGTTAACATCGATTCTCCCAAATCCTGGAAGGTTCTACCCAAGTCTCTGGCGGAGTCGGAGGTAGTGGAAATCCTGGAACGCGCGCTCCTTGCCGCGTCGCATCCGCAGGCAAAGGCGACCGCGTTGCGCGACCGTGCCATCCTCGAGTTGCTTTACGCCGGCGGACTGCGCGTCTCGGAGGCTGTTTCCCTTTCCACCAGCGACCTGGCTCTCGATGCCGGGCGCGTTCTTGTGCGCGGAAAAGGCGACAAGGAACGGATCGTCCCACTAGGCCGATCGGCCGTCGAAGCGCTCGAAGTTTACCTCGCCGAAGGCCGTCCGCATCTGGCTCGCGTGCGCAAGGTGCGAGCCCGAAATGACGCGGCTCGCCTTTTCCTCTCGCTTCGCGGCATGCCGCTGACGCGCAACTGGGTTTGGCGCTTGGTGAAGACGGAGGGCGACGGCGCCAGCCCACACATGCTGCGCCACAGTTGCGCCACGCACATGGTGGAACACGGTGCCGACCTGCGCAGCGTGCAGTTGCTGCTAGGCCACGCAGATATTTCCACCACGCAGGTCTATACGCACCTTGCGCTAGGCCGGTTGAAGGCAGTGCACCGCATGCATCATCCCCGCGGGCGCCGCATTGGGCCTGAGTTCAACGGAAGCAACAATGGTACACCAGGAGAAGCCGCATGAGCACGACGGCAGCTATAGTTCGAGACCACGCGGCCGCCGCGCCGGACGAAGCACGACCCCGACTGGTGCCGCTTGCCGACTTGGTCCGCGCCTATCTGCGCGTCCTGGCTGCGGAGCGCGGCTCGTCGCCGCATACGATTCGAGCCTACAACCGCGAGCTGATGGCCTTCGCCGCCTGGATCGAGAAGGAGTTCGGAGAGCGGCAAACGCCCGATCGCATTGAGCACACGCAAATCCGTGCCTGGCTTTCCACGCTTTATGATCGCGGTCTATCAAAGGCGTCTGCTGCACGCGCGCTGGCCGCTGTCCGCAGCTGGTTCAAGTGGCTTGCACGCTCCGGCCATGTAAAGCAAAACGTCGCAGCGCTTGTGGCCACCCCACGGTTGCCCAAGCATTTACCTCGCGTCCCCTCAATCGAGCAGATGAATCGCGTGGTTGATAGCGTGGCAGACGATGCAGCGAGCTGGCCCGCCCGCGACCGCGCAATCCTTGAGCTGCTCTATGGCTGCGGCATGCGCAACGCCGAGCTCACAGGCTTGAATCTCGATGACATTCATTGGGCTGACGAGGCGATTCTTGTCCGCGGCAAAGGTCAGAAGCAGCGTTATGTGCCGTTGGGCGATGCTGCGGCCCAGGGTCTTCGCGCTTACCTGGCCGAGCGCTCCGCGCGAATGGCTGCGGCAGAGCCTTCATTGGCGTCCAGCGCGCTCTTCGTCAATCTTTACCTGCGCGGTCTCAAACGGCCCGGCGGCGACGCACGTCTCACCACCCGCAGCGTCGCCCGGATTGTGAAGCGCGTCGCAATCTTGCGCGGCCTCCCCGCCGACGTCCACCCGCACACCCTGCGCCACGCCTTCGGCACTCACTTGCTGGAAGAGGGCGCCGACCTGCGCGCCATTCAGGAGCTCCTCGGCCATGAACGTCTCTCCACCACGCAGCGTTACACCCAGCTCACCACAGCGCAGCTCACCCAGGTCTACGACCGCACCCATCCACGCGCAAAATAGAGTTGCGCCAGAACACTGCACTCAGGTGTTCAGTCCGTTCGCGTTCCTCCTTAACAAACCTCTCCCGCGTAAATAGTTCTGCATATCCGCCACGGGATCCGTAAAGGCCCTGCTGCCGATCCTATATGTTGCCAACTGGATCAGCGTGGGCCCGCGATCACGCCGAGCGCGCTCGATTGCCTCGTGTGCCACGCGGTAGGCCGCCACTACATCGTGCCCATCCACCGTGATGCAGGGTAGCTCCTCTCCAGGAAGCAGCTTTCCATTCGCCCCGCGCACAAGTTTTCGGCGGCCATCGCCTGCCTCGCACACAAACACCATAGGCAGCAAGTGCGTGCGTATCTCCTCCAGCGCATCTTTCCAGTCCGCGCCTGGATCGCCGGTCCACGTCACCACCACCCGGCGGTTCTTCTCTACTTTGTTCTTTCTTGCCGCGCCGAGTGCGTCCCGTATGTGCGTGGCAGCCGACTCAACTACGGTGTCTGCGGCCTTCAGGTCGAACAAAATCGCGATCCTGGCAGCGGCATAGCGTTCGATTCCCTTCTCTTCGCGCTCTCTCCGCGTGACGGCCTCTAATAGCCGGCGATGAAGGGTCAGCAATTTCGCGTCCGAGATCAGCCACTCCTTCTTCGGCGCACCTGCACCTGCGCGCACTTCGCTCTTGTCTCGCCTCATGCCGCCCCTGCCCCCAACCGCGCTGCCGGCCTGCGGTGGGTTGTTCCCTCGGTCCTCGTCCTTTTACGTCGAATAATCTGCATTGATGTGCACGTATTCCGCCGTCAGATCCGTGGTCCAGAACACGCACTTCCCTTTCCCCTGGTGGAGGTTTATATCGATCGCGTATTCCTTTTGCTTCAGGTACTCGTGAGCGGCTGCCTCGTCGAACTCCGTTGCGCGCCCGCCATTGCGGCAGATTTGCAAATCGCCGAAACGGATGTCGATGCGCTCCGGATCGATCTGTGTGCCCGAGTAGCCGATTGCCGCCACCAGCCGCCCCCAATTCGGATCGCAACCCGCCCATGCAGTTTTCACCAGCGGCGAGTGCGCAATCGCCTTCGCTACCTTGAGCGCATCCGCATCGGACGCTGCGCCGGCAATCCGCAGTTCCACCACGTGCGTAATGCCTTCGCCATCGCCCACCACCTGCCGCGCCAGCGAAATGCAAACCTGCCGCAGCGTCGCGCCAAACTCGGCATGGTTTGCCTCGATCTTGACTCCGCTAGCGCCCGAAGCCAGCAGCAACACCGTGTCGTTGGTTGAAGTGTCGCCGTCCACTGAGATGCAATTGAAGCTCACTCCGATGGCGTCATTCAGGTAGCCCTGAAGCACAGCCGGCTCAACCTCGGCATCGGTCAGCAGGTACACAAGCATGGTGGCGCGGGGCACAAGCTGGGGATGAATCATACCGGAACCCTTGCAAAATGCCGCGATCCGCACCTCGCCGCGATCCCCGTCGAACCGGGCAAAGGCGGTCTTCTCGACCGTGTCGGTGGTCAGAATCGCCTGCGCCGCCGCGAGAAAATGATCCGATTCTGCGCCCAGCACAGCTTTGGCCGCCGGCAGCGCCGAAATCAACTTCTCCGCAGGTAACGGAACGCCAATGATTCCTGTGGACGACGGAAACACCTCCTCCGTCTTGCATGCGAACGCATGGGCCGCGGCTACGCAAGTGGCTCGAGCCGCATCCAGCCCGGCCTGGCCCACTGCGCAATTCGCATTGCCGGCGTTGATGGCCACCACGCGCACTTTTCCGCCCGTGGCGCGCAGGTGCTCCTTGTCGATCTGGAGCGGCGCCGCGCTCACCTTGTTGGCTGTAAACGCCGCCGCAGCGCTTGCCGGAGCATCGGCCACAATCAGCGCAAAATCCGCGCGACCACTGGCTTTCAGGCCAGCAGTCGTCGCGCCAAATTGAAACCCTTTAGGGATCAAGAACCGGGAGACCTCACTCATCCTGTTGTCTTCTTTTGCTGAACTCCGGGGGGCAGGCTACCGTTAGCCGGAGCAGAATGACGCCAACAATTTAATCTAGCAAACGAGGGCACATGCCGGAATACTCCGCACCTGGTGACGCGACTCACGAATTCCTCGAAATGCGCAACGCCAACGTTGCCCGAGGCGACCGCCTTGTTCTCCATGATGTGAATCTTTCCATCCGCACCGGCGAGCACGTCGCCATCCTCGGCCCCAACGGATGCGGCAAGTCCACGCTCATCCTTACCATGAGCTGCCAGCTTTACCCCATTGTCCAACCCGGCATGTGCGTGCGCATCTTCGGCCGCGACCGCTGGGACCTGGCGCAGCTTCGCCGCCATTTCGGCGTGGTGGCGGCCTGCACACGCGGCCTTGACCTGCCCGGAGAGCGTACTGCAGTAACCACCGGCCGCGATGCCGTGATCGCCGGCTTTTTCTCCGCCTCCACCCTCTGGCCGAATCTCCACGTCACCGATGAGATGCGCGAGCGCGGCGCCGAAGCCCTTCAGCGTATGGAAGCCGCTCACCTCGCCGATCAGCTTGTGGGGGAAATGTCCGCAGGAGAGAAACGCCGTATCCTCATCGCTCGCGCGCTGGTCCACCGTCCGCGGCAACTTCTCCTCGACGAGCCCTCCAATGCCCTCGACCTGGCCGCACAGCGCGACCTGCGCGAAACCCTCCGCCGCCTCGTCGCTGAAGGCACCGGCATTGTCCTCGTCACTCATCACCTGAGCGATATCTTGCCCGAAATCGAGCGCATCATCCTCATGCAGAACGGCCGAATCGTCGCCGACGGCGCTCGCGCCGACCTCCTCACAGAGTCCCGCCTCAGCCAACTTTTCAACACCCAGGTCCGCATCGGCCACGTTGACGAGTGGCTCCATAGTTGGTGAATCCGGCTATGTCAGCCGGGCTTCTTATCGAATTCCGAGCGTTTGGTCCTGCACTGGTCTTTACTCAGGTGACTTCCTGGCCCCGAGTTCCTGCATTTGAACGATTTGTTGGCCAAGTGCGTCCATCCGTTATAGGATTTCTGCGGGTGGGTTGCCGGTGTGCTCCGCCGAATGAGGGCTTTCAAAATCATGAATAGCAACAGAGTTTTTGATGACGGACATAAGCGCGCGGCTCGCCGCGCCACCGTCAACGGCTTTACCTTGATGGAACTTCTGATTGTGATGGCGGTTATCGCGATTCTTATGCTCATTGCCATTCCTACCATGGGAAATATGACCCGCTATGCCAATGAGGTATCGGCGCAGCAGTCGGTCCGGGCCATCAACATGGCGCAGAGTCAGTACAACACGATGTATCCCTCCAGTGGCTTCGCGTGCAACCTGACCGCCTTGGGCGGCGATTCGCATTCGGGTCCGCCATCGGCGACCAGTGCCGAGGTGCTGACGCAGGACCTGGCCACCGGAATCAAGTCCGGATATCAGTTCTCGATCAGCAATTGCACCAAAAATACTGCGTCGGGGAGCGACCGGGTGACGGGCTATTCAATCCTGGCGCAGCCGCTGACCGTCGGCAAGTCGGGAAACCGCACGTTCTGCAGCGATGAGTCGGGACAGATCAAGTTCGATCCCACCGGCGGCACCAATTGCACACAGAACCTGGGGCAGTGATGGCGGGGTTCTTACGGGCCGGCGCGCGGCTGGCCATGCCGGCGATAGTCCTGGTTCTTTCCGCATACCCGCTCCCATCCCAGGTCTCAGTATCGAGGCTTGGGGCACCCAAGTCTGAGGCTCCCGGTACCCCCAGCGTGCATGAGCTTGCGCAGCTTGTGGATCGGCATTACAACCGTCTTCACTCGCTGAAGGCTCAATTCACCGAGAGCTATTCAGGAATGGGTATGCAGCGGAACGAAGGCGGCATGCTGCTGCTGGAAAAACCCGGTCGCATGCGCTGGGATTACTCGTCACCCCAGGGCAAGGTGTTTCTTCTGGACGGGAAATACGCGTGGTTCTACAAGCAGGGCGATCCCCAGGTACAGCGGATCCAGGCAAAGAAGCTTGACGACCTGCGTTCCCCGCTCCGCTATTTGCTGGGGCATGCGCAACTGGAAAAAGAAATGGATCACCTGGCGCTGGCTCCGGCCGCTCACGGTGAGTACACGATCACCGGGCAGCCCAAGGGCCAGGAAAACCAGGTTTCCCGCGTGGAACTGACCGTAACCCGCGACGGCGCGATCACACGCATTGAGATTGAGGAGACCGACGGTGCCGTGACGCGTTTCACATTCGCTGATGAGCAGGCCAATGCGCCAATTGCTGCAAGCGAATTCCATTTCACCCCGCCAGCGGGCGTGCCTGTGGTGGATTCGCTGCCGCCGGTTTAACCGGTTAGGCAAAGAGAGTATGGTCCGTTACTTTTCGTAGTTGTAGAATCCGCGCCCCGACTTACGCCCGAGCCACCCAGCATCTACCATGCGCACCAGCAGCGGGCACGGCGCATACCTGGGATTGCCGAGCCCTTCGTGCAGTACGCGCATGATATCCACACAGACATCCAGGCCGATGAAGTCCGCAAGAGTCAGCGGGCCCATGGGATGCGCCATGCCGAGCTTGAAAACCTGGTCAACCGCCTCCGGTCTGGCCACGCCTTCCATCACCGCGTAGGCGGCCTCGTTGATCAGCGGCATCAGAACGCGGTTGGAGACGAAGCCCGGGGCGTCATTCACTTCCACCGGCGACTTGCCCAGTCGAAGGGCGAGGTCCCGCACCGTGTTGTACGTTGCGTCGCTGGTGGCCATGCCACGAATAACTTCGACCAGGGCCATTACCGGCACGGGATTGAAGAAATGCATTCCGATGACTTGGGCCGGGCGGCCTGTCTGCGCAGCCAGCTTGGTGATGGAGATGGAAGACGTGTTGGTGGCGAGAATGGCCTCAGCGGGAAGGATGCGGTCGAGGGACTGGAAAAGCTCGGCTTTGAGCACGTAGCGCTCGGACGCGGCTTCAACGGCGAAGTCCGCGCGAGCCATCGATTCGCGCTCCGTGGTGGACGCGATACGCGCGAGAGTGGGCCCGATTTCAGCTACGGAGAGCTTGCCCTTGGCCACCTCGCGTCCCAGGTTGGTGCGGATCTGCGCGAGGGCGCGATCCAGAAAGCGCTGCTCCACATCGCAGAGCAGAACTTTGAATCCGCTGCGCGCAAGAACATGGGCGATGCCGGAACCCATGGTTCCGGCGCCTACCACGGCGACAGTCTCAATGTCAGGCATAAGAGCAGATCTCCCTTCGACCATCAGGGAGTGTAGCAGGCGGACCGCTCTGGGAGCATCCTGCGCCCAATCGCGTTTCAGTCTGCGCCTTTCGT
This sequence comes from uncultured Acidobacteriota bacterium, assembly GCA_963771195.1. Taxonomy (GTDB): domain Bacteria; phylum Acidobacteriota; class Terriglobia; order Terriglobales; family Acidobacteriaceae; genus Telmatobacter. Next base: position 62,805 of record CAVYSS010000008.1, on the reverse strand, counting down.
TGCCAGGTCCCATTCCTGCTCGCCGCGCTCCAGCACGGCGGCGCGATCCTCGGGCTGAATCCAACGCTCCTTGATCAACTCGTCCAGAGCAACCGCGTATCGCGCAAGATAGTCGGCGCGGTCCTTGTAGCGCTCTTCCACTGAAAGTCGGGAGTCGCCATTCTTGATACGATCTGCCTTGGTCATCGGGAACGGAATCCACGATCCTTCAAAACTCACGCGCTGATCGGGCGCGCCAATCGAAGGATCGCGCAGGTTCCATGGCGTGTAGGTGGCCAGGGGCGCAGCAAACTCGGGCAGCCGGACGCCATCCTGTTCGTTTCCGTCCGCATTCACCTGTGGCACAAGCACTGGAAACGGCTGGCCGACGACGGGCGGTTGACGGCTCAGAATGCCCTTTTGCCAGTCGGGGCCGAAGTCGAGGCGATACGCCGCGCTGGCTTCGTGCGGTACATTGACACCCGGAATCTTTGGAAATGCATACTGGTCGAACGGGATAAGTGTGTGGTCGGCAATCCGCGGGCAACTGCTGGGCGGCGGCTCCGTACCATTGCGCACCCAATCATCCATGTTCAATATCATGGCGCGCCAGAAGTACTTGATCGGCAGCGGCGATTGTGGCTGTTGTCCGGCCAGGTCTCCGGTTCCCTTCCGCGGGGGAAATGGGCCGGAAAAATGTTGCAGCCCCGTGAAGTGGTAGATGCGGACATCGGGCGAGATTTTGGCATCCACCATGCCATCTATCGAGAGATGCTTGTACGCCGACCCTCGCTCCGGGTCTGGCACAACGTGAATGAGCGCGGCGGCTCGGCCCCAATATTCGTAGGAAGTGTTAGAGAAGAAGATCTTGGGAAGGGCGCGCTCGCCGATTTCGCGGTCGAGCAGACCTGCTTTGGTCTTCTTGGACTCGATTGCGGGGTCGGTTTCGGGCAGATCGGTAAAGGGGAAAATGTCTGTGGGAAAGGATATGGAGGAGGTCGGCTGAGCATCGCGGGAGGGCTGCGCGAATCGATAATTGAAGCTGCCGCGTCCCGCCCCGGCAACATGCGCCAGTACGCCATCCAGCGCCATCCCCCCGTCTTCGTCGCCGTTGAAGGCCTGGTAAAGATAGTCGCGCAGCCAGCGGCCGTTCTGCGAGATGCCCTCGCCGTACACCAGCTTCACAGGGGCAATGGCATCGGCCGAGTGTTTTGACCACGAAGCAAAATCGCGGACGGCAATAAACCCGAGGCCGGCTACGACTGGGTCCTCGACCACATACACGTACTCGTAGATCTTGCCCGGTTGAAACCCGCCTTCGAGATGAATGAAGCGGTCGCTGGGCGTAAGTTTGCCATCCACCATATGCGCAAATTGCCACCCAGTACGCGGAATTGTCGTGCGCGGCGACTCCGGGGAATCCCGCACGGTAAGCACATTGCGCGGGTCGTCGGGATTGGCGACGGGATACTCCGAGCCGCCGATCCGGCCCAGGATCAGATGCCCCAGGGAAATATCCGCCATCACATGCGACGGCATCATGTCGCCGCGCAGCAGGCCGGTAATGGTCTTTCCATTCTCCTTCGCGATGGGGGCATAAAGGCGGAGTGCATCTGCGCCCACGGCATCCCATTGCCAGCCGACGGCTGCAATTGTGTATCCGTTGCGCAGCAGCCAGCCATCGCCCGCATTGTGAGCTAGATCCCAGTCACCGCCGTCCACAAGCGCCACAATCCGACTGCCGCCGCGATTGGGAACTTCCAGCAGCATAGCCCCGTTGCCCTTGCTCGCATCCTTGGGACGAATCACGATCAAGTCCGCGGAGAACTGCACCACGCCGTCCTTCTCGTTGACGGCGTTCGCCAGGTCAAACACCTGCGTGTCGTGCCAGTTGCCAACCGGAGCCGCGTAGTAGATTTTGCCGACAATTCGCTCGTACGGCCCCGCATTCCCGAATGACTGCCCGCCGAGGACGTCCTGCCGGGAAGTGATCTCAATGCGTAGAACCTTCGCATCCAGTTGCAGAACTGATATGGCGAGAAGAATCAGGAGAGGAAAAGCGCGGACAGCATTTCGCATGCTCGGAGCATAGCACGCCAATTCCAATTGCTTGTGTCACGATTCGGCAGGCCGAGGGGGCTCACGGAAAACATGCCAGAACTCGATGAACGATTTCAGCCGCACCACATGGAAGTAGTCGCTGGCAATGAAATAAAACACCGAGACAATCAGCCACTCCTCATGCAGCGTGCTCAGGCCCACCTGATTGGCGAACGGAAGCATCACCGCGGAGAACACCATGGCCAGCACCACCAAACAGAGCTTTAGGATCCCCATCACCATGTTGATTTCCACCAGTTTGCTGGTAAAGGCCTTCCCTAACTTCAGACTCTGCCGCAGCGATTCAAGAATCGTTCGATCCTCGAGGAGAAGCAGCATCGGCGCGATGGTTACCCACCAGCTCACCACGGCCCACAGAGCAAAGAACCCCAGCGACAGGAAGATCGCCCACATCGCGTATCCAACCAGATCGGGATCTGAGCCGTTGCCGATGTGCGTGGCCGCGGCCCAGTTGATCGACGTCCACCACGCCCAGCAAGTCATCCCCAGCACCGCAAGCCATGCCGCCTGCAGCACGATCATCCCCATGGGCCGGAACGGCAACCCGCGCTCCATGCGCTTCAGCACCAGGTTGCGCCCAATGCCCGAAAGCACGATCCACGCCAGCGCAGCCGCCGGCGCAAGCCAGCGCAGCACCTCCAGTACGTGTGGCCGATAAATATCCCAGGCAACGGCCAGTTTTACGGCGGACATCCATGGGTTGGTTATGTCGAAATCGCTAAGGCCCGTCGCATCCGGTGGGAGCAGCGCGAAGATCCTCTGCACCTGGAGGTAACACACCGCCAGCAAAGGCACGCCAAACACCCACCTCCAGAGCACTTCCAGGACGGTCAGCGACGGCCGCGCGAAAACCCAACCCATTTGCCCCACAATGGTCTGCGTGCCACGGATCCGTTCGCTCGCCACTTTACCTGACAACAAGATTCACCGTTTTTCCCGGAACCACGATCACCTTAACAACCGTCTTTCCCGCGATGCGAGCCCGCACCTTCCCGTCGGCCAGGGCCGCGGCCTCGATTGCAGCCGGCTCAGAGCCTGCCGCCACACGCACCACGTTTACCAACTTGCCATTCATCTGTACCGGTATCTCGATCTCGTCTTCCGCGGCCAGCCCCGGATCGCTCTTCGGCCACGGCGCACGAAGCACCGGGGTCCCCGGCGAGGGGTCTTTCTCGCCGGGGTGGAGCACCGCGCCATCTTCGCCCAACTCTTCCCACAGCTCCGCCGAAATGTACGGCGCAAACGGCGCCAGCATCCGCACCAGCGCATGCAGCAGCGTGTAGACCACAGGCGCTGGAACCTCGCGGGATACAAGATCCGCATCCGCAGCCTGGATCTCGTTCACCAGTTCCATGATGGCCGCAACACACGTATTGAAGTGCCAGCGGCCCTCAAAGTCGACCGTGATCTTCGCGATGGTCTGGTGAAGCTTGCGCAACAGCCTCAGCGACACGCCGCTGGGCTGGCCCACATCCTGGCCTTTGCCCGCGCGCGCGGTCCTTGCGTGGTGCATCACCAGCCGGTACACCCGCCCCAGGAACCGGCTCACGCCCGCAACACCGTCTTCCTGCCAGTCCAGGTCGCGATCCGGAGGCGCGGCAAACAGCACGTAGGTTCGCGTTGCATCGGCGCCGTAGCGTGCCACCATTTCGTCGGGCGAAACCACGTTGCCCTTCGACTTTGACATCTTGGCGCCGTCCTTAATCACCATGCCCTGCGTGAAAAGCCGTTGCACAGGCTCGTCATTCGTAATCATTCCCAGGTCGCGCATCATCTTGGTCCAGAAGCGCGAGTAAATTAGGTGCAGGATGGCGTGCTCCACACCGCCAATGTATTGGTCAATGGGAAACCAATACTGCGCCGTGGCGGAGTCGAACGGAGCGCTAACGTTCTTTGCATCCGTGTAGCGGTAGAAGTACCAACTGGAATCGACGAAGGTGTCCATGGTGTCGGTTTCGCGCCGCGCCGTGCCGCCGCACTTGGGGCAATTCACATTTACGAACTCCGGCACCTTCGCCAGTGGCGAGCCTCCCTGTTGCGTAATCTCGATCTTCTCCGGCAAAATCACCGGCAACTGCTCGTCAGGCACAGGCACAATGCCGCACTTTTCGCAGTGGATCATGGGGATGGGCGTACCCCAATAGCGTTGCCGGCTTATGCCCCAGTCCTTCAACCGGAAGGTCACCGTCGCTTCACCGAAGCCTTTTGCCGCAGCCACTTCCTGCAACTTCTTCTGCGCTTCTTCGCAAGTCAGGCCGTTGTACTCGCCGGAATTCACCAGCACGCCCTCTTCGGAGAGGAATGGAAGATCAGGCTCAGCCGCGTTCGGGTCCGCGGGCGCAATCACGCGCAGGATCGGAATGGCGTACTTGGCCGCAAATTCAAAGTCGCGCGCATCGTGGCCGGGCACACTCATGATGGCGCCGCTGCCGTAATCCATCAAAACGTAATTCGCCACCCAGATGGGCACTTGCCGGCCGTTATACGGATTGATGGCAAAGTGTCCCGTCGGCACGCCATGTTTCTCGATCCCACCGACATCTCCGGATTCGCGTGCCTTCCTCTGTTCTTCCAATAGTTGCGCCACCTGTGTCCGCAGCCCCGCGTCTGCGTCGACCATTTCCTTGACCATCGGATGCTCTGGAGCCAACTGAACGCTGGTGGCGCCGAAAATCGTATCCACACGCGTGGTGAAAACGCGGATGCGCCGGCCCGCGGGGATTACATCGGGAATTCCGGTGTCCTCCTGCGTTTTTACGGCGTCTTCGGCCAGGAAAAAGTCAACTTCCGTGCCCTCGCTGCGCCCGATCCAGTTGCGTTGCATGGTGCGCACCTTCTCCGGCCATCCGTCCAGCTTGTCCAGCCCGTCCAGCAACTCCTGGGCATACGCGGTGATGCGCAAGAACCACTGCTCCAGATCGCGCTGCTCCACGATGGTTTCTTCATGCCGCCAACAACGGCCGTCCACCACCTGCTCATTGGCCAGCACCGTGGCGCATTCCTGGCACCAGTTCACCTTCTTCATCTTGCGATAGACCAGGCCGCGCTCGTACATACGCAAAAAGAACCACTGGTTCCAGCGGTAGTATTCGGGAAAACAGGTAGTAATTTCGCGCGACCAGTCGATGCCGATGCCCAGTCGCAAAAACTGGCGCTTCATGGCGGCGATGTTCGCAAGCGTCCACTCCCGCGGCGGCGTATTATTCTTGATCGCAGCGTTTTCCGCGGGCAGCCCGAACGCATCCCAGCCCATGGGATGCAGCACGTTGTAACCGCGCATCCACATCTGCCGCGCCAGCGCGTCGCCGATGGCATAGTTGCGCACATGGCCCATGTGAAGCTGACCGCTCGGATACGGCAACATCTCCAGTACGTAGTACTTGGGCTTGCCGCTGTCCACCGGGTCCGCGGCGTAGATTGCGGGGTCTGCGGCCCAGCGCTGCTGCCATTTCGGCTCAATCACCGCCGGGTCGTACCGTAGTTCTTTCTCATCCGCCATAACTTCTCAGTGTAAACGGCGGCATTTGCCCCGGTGATAGAACGACCGGATTTCGCCCAGGCGATCAGTTCTTCGGGCGCGATTCCGGTGGCACGAGTCCAGCCAGGCGATAGTAGACGACCAGCTGGCCGTAATGCTCCCCGGAATGCTCCATAAAGCCCCAGGCACCTTCAGAAAAGCGTACTTGCCGGTTCGAGAACGGATCAACCCACAGGTCATTGAGACCGGCGTCGCCCTTTCTTTCGATCAGCGCTGCTCCATCCGCGAAGGACTGCTTCACAAACTCCACAATGGCTGCTTTGGTTTTATAGTCAGATCGTTTTGGGTCGCCGGAGGGCAGCCTGGCGCCCTTCACCGGGTTGATGAAGAAGTAATTCGCGCCGGCGGCGTGCAACAGTTGTTCGGCAAACGTCCGCTGCGCCGGGGTCGGCTTGAAGTCGTACTTGTCCTCGGGAAAGTCCTCGGCCATCGCAATCAGCTTCCGGCCAATTTGGTTCCAATTGTCAAGCAGAACCCTCGATGGATTCCCTGGAGGCTTAGGGGCGTAATCCATCTTCGGAGCTGCCTGTGCAATTGCAAGCGGGAGAAACAGCGAGGCCATAGGGATGAGTAGAAGATTTCTACCGTTGCTTTTCATACGAAAGCTCCTCTGCACAAGAAGATAGAGCATTTCCCGAACTTTTAACTAGAGCATTTTCCGCTTAAGGCCTTGCTAAGCTGCGCGGATTCAAACAGGCTATTTCGCCAGCCGCTTCAGCGCCTGCACATTCCGCTCTTCGTCACCCTCTTCGTCCACTGGCGTCTCCGCAATGAACGCCGCATGCGCGAACCGCTCATCATGCAGCAGCCGCAGGAACGGCTTACTGCCGATGGTTCCCTGACCTATATGATCGTGCCGGTCCAGCTTCGATCCCCGCGCAGCCTTGGCGTCGTTGCAGTGCCACACGCAAACGGAATCGAATCCCACTGTCGCCTCGATCTGCGTCATGGTGTCTTCATAACCTTCGTCGCTGACAATGTCGTAGCCGGCAACGTGGGTATGGCAGGTGTCCAGGCACACGGCCACCGGCGCATGGTTGCGCAGCAATTGAACCAGTTCCGCCACCTGGTCAAAGCTGCCGCCCAGCGAGCACTCCGCGCCCGCCGTATTCTCAATCAGGATGCTGAATGACGTTCCCTGCCACGGGAGCCCGTCTATCGCTCTTTCAATCGACTCCGCTGCCAGTTTCAACCCTTCGTGTCGCGTCAGCCCTTTCCACGAGCCCGGATGCAGCACCAGGTATTCGGCCCCCAGCTCCAGCGCCCGCTCCATCTCGCCGCGGAACGCATCCACGCTCTTGCACCGAACTTCTTCGGTCTGGCTGCACAGGTTCACAAGGTAACTGGTATGGATCACCAGCGGTCCGATGTCGTACTCCGCGCGCAGCGCCCGCGTCCGTTCGCACTGTGCCGGATCCAACTTAGCCGCGCGCCACATCCGCGGACTCGACGAGAAGATCTGCAGCGTGTTGGCGCCGATCGCCCTCGCTTTCACAATTGCGTTCGAGACGCCTCCAGCCGTGCCCAGGTGCACTCCAATCCGCCTTACCATTGCATCAGTCTAAATGCATTCCCCGATTAACCGGACTCGAATTGGGCGCCCCAGAATCCTCGTCCGCCGCGGCGGAGGGACCGGGGCGGGACTGCCACTTGTTCTCTGTTCCCTGTGAAACTACGAACTGACGATCTTCATCTCTTCCGGATCCCACTTCACCACCTGCCCCCGCTCATTGCTCAGATTGCTCAGCAGCGCCGCGCCCGCAGCCCGGTACCCGAACACCGCATCCTCCACCGGCTCCCTGCGCGTGCGCACGCTCGAAAAGAAGTTGCGGAAATGATCGTAGCTATCGGAGTATCCCTTCGGCGCACTGAATTTCTCGGTTCCCGCCATATTCTCTTTGCCCGAGTGCGGCGGATACTTCTTGTCGTACGCGTCAAGGATCTCCTTCTGCATCGCCTCAGGGAAGGTCTCCACCGTGTAGCCCGGCGCCGTCTCGCGCGGCACGCGCGTCAGCGTCACGCCCGACCAGCCAATCTCGATGGTCCCCTCCGAGCCGGTGAAGAGCAGCCCCTCGCTCTCCTGCCCTCCGTCGACGAAATTCACTCGCAGGCTCAGATTGAATCCTTCGGGATAATCAAATATGCCCAACATCACGTCGGGCACATCTCGCCGGTCTTTCCAGAACCGGATTGCCCCCGTCGCCATGGCCCGCGTCGGCCCATGAGCGCCGGTTATAAAGTGCGTCCCGCTGAACAGGTGTACAAAAAGGTCGCCGGCCACGCCGCTTCCGTACGCCTTCCACTTGCGCCATTGGAAAAACTGCTCGGCGTTAAACGGTGTTTTCGGAGCCGTCCCCAGGAACCGTGGCCAGTCGCAGGTCTCCGCCGAGGCATCCAGCGGCACCGTGTAGTCCCACGCGCCAATGGCCGAGTTCCGGTCCCAGTAAGCCGTTACCATGTTCAGCTTGCCGATTGCGCCCGACTCCAACAGTTCCTTGGCCTTGGCATAAATGATCGAGCTCACCCGCTGGCTGCCGATCTGCACCATCCGCCCCGTCGACCGCGCGGTCTCAATCATCTGCGGCCCATCCGCGTAGAGATGAATCATCGGCTTCTCGCAGTAGACGTCTTTGCCCGCCTTCATCGCATCCACGCTCGCCTGCTTGTGCCAGTGGTCGGGCGTGCCGATGAGGACTGCATCCACATCCTTGCGCGACAGAATCTCGTTATAGTCGCGCGTGGTCTGGATGTCGTCGCCCCACAGCTCCTTCGCGTGCGCCAGCCGGCCATCGTAACAATCGGCTACGGCTACCAGCTTCACGCCGGGGACCAGCAGCGCTGTTTTAGTGTCGCCTTGGCCCTGCCCGCCCGCGCCGATCAACGCTATTTGAATGTGATCGTTAGCCGCAACCGGCTTTTCCGGTTCCTGCTCCGCCGCCAGCAGCGGTATTCCGGGCATCAGCGTCCCGGCCGATACCAAGCCTGCCGCGCGCAAGAAGCTCCTGCGATTCCAAATCTCCATCGTTTCCCCCAAATGGCTCTTGAAAAGATAGCCGCATACCACGATACACGCCTCATGTGGGCCGCTGCCTCGGTCGTGTCCAATCGCCTTATGCAGGTTTTTGACCTTGCTCCAAGTCCGAATAACGATCGCTAGTCGAACGGCGAACCGGGATCGGTTTGCCCGAAGCGGGGACGAACCGCGAAACTTCCCTTTAGGAGGTCCGCCGTGCTTCAAACGTGGGACGCGGAGGCGTACGGACGGGAAGGTGCGTTCGTGCATCAGCTCGCTGGTGGAGTGGTCGAGTGGCTGGCGCCGCAACCCGGCGAACACATACTCGATGTTGGCTGCGGGGATGGTCAGCTCACAGCCCGCCTGGGCGCCACGGGAGCCATCGTGACCGGCGTCGACGCGTCGAGAGCCATGGTGGAAGCCGCGCGCGCCCGTGGCGTCAATGCCGATAACGCCCAGGCCGAGCAGCTTCCTTACCCCGACGCAGCATTCGACGCCGTCTTTTCCAATGCCGCGCTACACTGGGTTCGAGATCAGGAGGCCATGCTCGCCGAGGTCCGCCGCGTTCTGCGACCCGGCGGCCGCTTCGTAGCCGAGATGGGCGGCCACGGCAACATTGCCGCCATCCGCGTGGCCTTCATGGCCGTCCTCGCGCGCTACGGCCACTCTGAAGCGGAGGACGGCGTGAACTACTACCCTGCTCCCGACGCCTATCGCCGCCGCCTTGAACGCAACGGGTTCACTGTCGAGCGGATGGAACATTTCCCTCGCCCGACGCCTTTGGGCGATGGCGAAATGGCCGGCTGGCTGCGTACATTTCGCCGCGGCGTTCTCGACACTCTCCCGAAGGACCTCCGCGACACGGTCGTGAACGAGACATGCGCGCTGCTCGAACCGGCCTTACGCGACGAAAACGGCAACTGGGTGGCCGATTACGTCCGCCTTCGCTTTATTGCCCGCGCGCGCTGAAATCGGGGGGCTTTTGGGCCCGTCCTCTCCGGCATCAGTTGTGAACAGAATGTAAGGTGCGGGTTTGCGGAGTTCCGTAGGCCGCTACTTCCGTGGAATTTGGAGCCGTGCGTACAGCTCGTCGTAGAGCAGACCTCGCCCCGGCTTGTAGGGCTGGAACCATTCGCCGTCGATCACAAGCTGCGGGATGGCCCGTTTGCCCACATGACGAAGAAGCTCAGCGGATGCCGCCGGATCGGCGTCCACGTTGATCTCCGTATAAGCGATCCCGTGAGAATCCAGAAACTGCTTGGCCGCCCGGCAATCCCGGCACCAGGAGGCCGTGTAAACCTGAACATTCATACCACGTTAAATTCTAATAGCTGTTCCATCGACATGCGGGCCGGACCGCATTTGCTGTCATCATTCTCCTCCGCCCCAGTAAGGCGCGAGATCATTTTCATCCGTTGCCTGCGGATGCGGCCGGGGTAGCATCGAACCATGACCACCCCAATGACGGCCGAGGAAATCAAGCGCCTGCTGCAACTCGATCCGCACCCCAAAGAGGGCGGGTTCTTTCGCCAGACTTACATGTCCTCTCTGCGGTTCCCCACACCGCAGGGCGAGCGTTGCGCGGGGACGGCAATCTACTACCTGCTCGAACCGGGCACGTTTTCAGAGATGCACGTGCTGCCTTCCGATGAGGTATTCCATTTCTACCTCGGAGATGCGGTGGAGATGCTGCAACTCCTGCCATCCGGCGAATCGCTGGTCCTAAGAATGGGGCAGAATCTGTCTGCTCAAGAACATGTCCAGCTTCTTGTACCTGGCGGCGTGTGGCAGGGCACACGTCTCATCGGCGATGGCGAATTCGCGCTGCTGGGCTGCACGGTCACGCCGGGATTCGATTACGCAGACTACCGCAGCGGAAGTTTTGCTGAGCTTTCAGCGAAGTGGCCGCAGGAAGCCGATCGCATTCGCATTCTCACGCGCTCCTAGCGCCGCTCTCGGAAGAAACTCCGCAGCAGCTCTCCCGCCTCCTCGGCCATGATGCCCTGCTCCACCTGCATCAGGTGGTTCAGCCGCGGATGGTTCACCACTCCCAGCACCGATCCTGCCGCACCGGCCTTCGGATCCGCCGCCGCGTAGACCAGCCTGGCAATGCGCGCGTGGACCATCGCCCCCGCGCACATCGCGCACGGTTCCAGGGTCACATAAAGCGTGACGCCGTTCAGCCGGTAATTCCCCAGTGCCGCCGCTGCGCCGCGCAACGCAACAATCTCCGCATGCGCGGTGGGATCGTTTGTGCGCAGAACGCGATTCTGTCCTCGCGCAATGATTTCGCCGTCGTGCACGGCCACGGCCCCGATGGGCACCTCGCCGGCTTCGGCGGCCTGGCGCGCTTCTTCTAATGCCGCTTCCATAGCCTCAAGATCCGCGGTCATGCCGGTTCTCCCGAGGCTCGGGCGAGCGGCTGCTGCCAGCCCGAAGGCTGCTGCTGGGTCATGCAGTGCAGCGCGCCCAGCCCCCAAATCAAATCCACCGAGTGAATTCCGATCACCTCGCGGCGAGGAAAAGCTTCGGCGAGCGTGTTGAGTGCGACGCGGTCGTTGGGATCGTGGAAAGTGGGAACCAGTACGAGGCCGTTGACAATGTAGAAATTTGCATAGCTTGCAGGCACGCGCTGATTGCGAAACACGATGGGCCGCGGCATGGGCAGCTCAATCACGGTGAATTGTTTACCCTCCAGAGTGCGCGCAGCCTTCAATATCCGCAGATTCTCGGCCAGTGGTTCATGGTTCGGGTCACGCGCGTCGTGCTCCACGGCGGTAATAATCGTATCGTGAGCGGCAAACCGGGCGATATCGTCTACGTGGCCATGTGTGTCGTCGCCGGCGATGCCGCGGCCCAGCCAGATCACCTGGTCCACGCCGAGGAAGAGATGAAGTGCCCTTTCCAATTCCTCTCTCGTCAACCGCGGATTCCGCCGCTGTACATCGCTTAGCAAGCACTCTTCTGTGGTCAGCAACGCACCTGCGCCGTTCCCGTCGATGGAGCCACCCTCAAGTACGATGCGATGTGACTCGCTGTGGCTGAAATCGTGCCTCGGCTGCCACTGGCGCATGCGCAATACCTCCGCGATCCGCCCCGGCAACTCATCGTCAAGGTGCCAGTCGTCGTACTTTGCCCAGCCGTTGAATCGCCAATTGGTAATACCCACTTCGCCGGCAGGATTGCGCACAAAAATCGGCCCCGAATCCCGCAGCCATCCCCGATCCGTGTGCCAGCAGTGGAATGTAACCCGATCGAGTTTCACCCCGGCGCGCCGGAGCATTCCGGTCACGCGCCGCTCCATTGCAGCGTCCTCGACGATCAACTGAACTTGCTCATGCTCGGCAATCAGGCGCACGATCTCGGCATAGAGCCAGGGTATCGATTGGAATTTCCCGGGCCAGTCCTCTGGATTGTGCGGCCATGCCAGCCAGGTGGCCTCGTGCCGGTCCCACTCTGCGGGCATGCGGTAACTCAATTGTTGCGGTGTTGGATCTGAACTTTCGCCCATCCCTATTAGAGCTCTCCGTCCGGTATGGCCGGGTCCAGGAATCGCTTCGTGATCGGCGCGTACGCGTCAATCCTCCGGTCGCGCAGGAATGGCCAGTTGCGCCGCGTCTCCTCGATCAGCGACACATCCACGTCGCCCACCAGGATCTCCTCGCTGGTGTGTGACGCCTTCGCGATTACCCGCCCGAATGGGTCGGCCAGAAAACTTCCGCCCCAGAAGTCCAGGCCCGGCCCATCTGCGCGATTTCCCCGCACATTGCCGTTCTCATGCCCCACGCGATTCACCGCGGCCACGTATACGCCATTGGCAATCGCATGCGCCCGCTGGATGGTCTGCCACGCGTCATATTGCGCGGCGCCGAACTCCTCCTTCTCCGCCGGATGCCAACCGATGGCCGTGGGATAGAAAAGAATCTCCGCACCCTGCAAAGCCGTCAGCCGCGCGCCCTCGGGGTACCACTGGTCCCAGCACACCAGCGTCCCGATGCGCCCTTGCGGCGTGTCCACCGCACGAAAGCCCAGGTCGCCCGGCGCAAAGTAATACTTTTCGTAGTAAAGCGGATCATCGGGAATGTGCATCTTGCGGTACACGCTGGCGATCTTTCCGTCGGCATCGAGCGTGACGGCAGTGTTGTGGTAAAGCCCCGGCGCCCTGCGCTCAAAAAGCGAGGCCACAATCGTCACCCGCGCCTCACGCGCCGCTGCACCCAGCATCTCGGTCGATGGCCCCGGAATCGGCTCCGCAAGGTCAAACAGCCGCAGGTCCTCCCGCTGACAAAAATACTGCGCCTGAAAAAGCTCCGGCAGGCAAATCACCTGCGCGCCGCGCCGCGCCGCCTCGCGCACGTGGCCGATTGCCGCAGCCAGGTTCGCCTCCGGCTCCGGCCCCATGCTCATCTGGACCAGGCCCACTTTGTATTTGCGCTTGTCTTTCGCCATCTCTCCTCATGCAACAGGGCCAATTCCGGCTGGCGGAATTGGCCCCTCTGGTTCGTTCCAAATCGGCCCTAGTCTTCGTCCAGGATCAGCACCGCCGCCGCAATCGTCGTTGTCCAGAGGCCGCGCTTGTCGCCTACCGCTGACTGCGTGACGTTGCTGGTTCGCACGATTTTGTTGGAGATGCGGTAGATCTCCTTCTTCTCGTCCCAGCTCGTGTCGGGATCGAACTCCACATCGAGCGTAGTGGCCAGCATCTCGGCCGCCAATTCTTCCGCGTACTCGCCCGCCTGCTCTTCTGTCTCGCCAAAGCTGTGATGTTCGCTCAGATATCCGTAAGTGTTGCGATCGGCAGGAATCGCCACTCCGATGCTGGAAACGATCAGCCGGTGCGGCTCCCGCGTGGAATTCTCAGCGATCACAGAGAACACCACCTCGCCGTGGTTCAAGTATTTGAGGCCTTCCTTGCGCGAAAGGACCTTGCAGCGTGGCGGAAAAATCGAGCTCACGCGCACCAGATTCTGCGAGGCAATGCCGGCATCCCGAAGGGCCAGCTCAAACGAGGTCAACCGCTCCTTATGCTTGCCGACACCCTTGGTGAAAAACAGCTTCTTCGGGATCATGCTTTTTCCCAATTTCGATGTACCCTCCATGAGGTGAAGAATTCGCTTTATATGCGAGACGTTCCCGGTTGAGTTTAAACCATTTCAGCCCGCTGCAAGCCCCCATCCGAGAATTAATGTTCGCTTCATATCTGGCACCTTCAAGAGAGAACGTTAAAGTTGCCGCCGCTGGAGTTCGCTCGTCACGCACCACGCTCTCCGGACCAAGTCCACTCTTGTCTCTTTTCTCTGATCGTTGTGCTCCGCGTCTTCGCGACATTTCCGCACCGGCCAGGTCAAACTCTGCATGATATTCCGCCGTATGCTTCTCGTTGCAGCAGCAGTCTCGCTTTCCTGCGCCGCTTACGCCCAGGCCGCGCCTGCACCGGTGACTCCGCCCGACGACCAAGGCCCCGTTGTTCTGGACTGGACGCCTCCGGCGCTCACCGCCCTCAGCTCCCAGGCCGCGGTTCGGAATGCCTTCACCTTCGACCGCAACATGCTGCAGGCTGCTGCTTCTCTGATGCCCAATGATGACGAGCCCACACGCCAGGCCATCAACCACCTCGACGGCATCAGCGTCCACTTGCTTCGCTTCGGCCCCAACGGAATTCCCGACGAAAACGCTGTCAACGCCATCCGCGACTCCTACCACCTGCGCGGGTGGAAACACATCGTGACTACAACGCAGGCGGGCGGCCCGCTCCGCAACGGAACTACAGACGTCTGGGTAGTCATGGACGGCGTGAACCTGCGTGGCGCCGTGGTCCTCTCCGAAACACCCAAATCGCTTACGTTGGTCACGGCCGCCGGCAATCTGAGTCCGGTGGATCTGCTCCACCTCCGCGGCCATTTTGGCATTCCCAATTTCGACTCGAACGATCTGAAATCGATGAAATAGCCGAGAGTCACAGAACCATTTTGAGCGCATCCAGCCCCACCGGCGGCGGTCGGCGGCTGGCGGATCTAAGAAAGGCCACAGGACGATCAACCATGGGCTGACCCGTTAGCGGCGCAAGCAAAAACGGTTCAGGAAGAGCACGAGCGCCGAGGCACACGCCCGGCGCTCGTATCGATGGATGCGGCCGCCGATCTCAGCCCCACCCGTTCTCCCCCTTCAGTTTTTAGAGAACCATTTTCAGGCAACCATGGCAGTCGGGTACGCGAAGGCCGGCTGGTGAATCTCCTCTACCTCGCGATTGAGGATTCCGGAAAGTCCCATCAGCGCCTCCGAAGCACAGGCTGGGCAGCTTCGCGAGCAATTGCTTACGCAATTGCAATCCGTGCAGAGATATGCACAATCCAGGGGAATGTAGTGTGGCGTTGATTGCATGGGTTCACCAAGCCTTTTTGTAATGAGGGGAAGCATAGAGCACCTGCTTTGGAGGACGTTCGAAGCAACCAGCACTACAACTGAACGTACAACGAATCGCTGCCACCGGGCCACTTACCGCTGGCACTTACTTAAGTGATGCGTGGATTTGGCGCAAGGTTGTTTTTTGTTCAGTTATTCGATGGACCTGAGGCAATCTGGGCAACTGCAAGTTCCTGCGATTCAGAGGGTTGCTGCTGGATCAACAAGCGTTTTCACGCTGGCCGGTTGTGGATATTTTGGGCGAAATACCTGCCCGCCGCGGCAGGGTGCAAGCGGCGGGCGGGTGAAGCGACTTCAGTTGGATCCAGAGATGGTTGAGTGGTCTTTGTCATAGAGCTTTTCTGTGTCCGTGGCGCGCCGCGCGGCGCGATCTGCCATGCGCTCCATTCTCTTGTGTTTGGCCTGCTGCTCGGACTGCGGATCGTTGGGGTTGTCCACTGTGATCGGCGTTTCGATTACCAGCCGCTTGGTCGGCGGCTCAGGAATTCGTTGAGTCATGGCGTGATTCCCCTCCAGCGCAATTCGATGCTGCCCGAATCAGCCCAAGATGCTCCGCCGTAATTCCATTCTGGTCCGGCCTGGCGAATCCCCGTGACCCGGCCCCGCTAAACTATTATTGTGGCCCTCAGCAAGCAGTCCCGCCTCCGCATCGCCGCCATCCGCTTTTTGAATCCCGCTCCCCTCATGTGGGACTTCGATCACCGCCCCGAAAGCGAAATGCTCGCCGAACGGTACCACGTGGAGTGGATGCTCCCGTCTGAATGCGCCGACCGCCTTGCTTCCGGCGCAGCCGACATCGGGCTGGTACCGATCGCATCCCTCGCCACGATTCCGGAGTTAAGCGTTGTGCCAGGCTGCACCATTGCCTCAAAGGACTGCGTGCGCTCGCTTTTGCTGGTGCGCCGCACCCGGCAGTCACTCCAGAGCATCCGCTCCGTGGCTGCCGATATTGCCAGTCGCACGACGATTGCTTATGCCCGCCTGCTTTTCAGAATGTGGGGCAATCCTTCCGCGGACTTTGTCCCCATGCCCGCCAATCTCGACAACATGCTGGCGCGGGCCGACGCAGCTATCGTCATCGGCGACCCCGCGCTCTTCGCTTTGGAAGAGCGCGCCAACCGCGCCGAACGATCGGAAGAGGAACTGACCTATCACGATCTGGCCCACGAATGGCGCGCGCAAACCGGGCTTCCCTTCATCTCCGCAGTTTGGGGAATCGCACCCTCCGCCGCATCAATCCCGCACATCGCAGAGGACCTCCTCCGCTCCCGCGACCACGGCCTCGCCAACATCGACTCGCTCGCCGAAGAATGGTCGCGCAAGATGCCGTTGCCCGAAAGCACCATCCGACGCTATCTCAGTGAGAACATCCACTACGTTCTCGACCAGGAATGCGTCGAAGGCATGCGCGGCTTCTTTCGCATGGCCGCAGAAGCCGGTATCCTGCCCAGCTATCAACTTCCGCTCTGATTCAACTGCTGGCTCACAAACACAATGAGCGCCCGAATTCCACCGGGCGCTCCATTTCGGATGCGTGATGTTGTCGCCTGATCTCTACCTGTTCCCTAAACCGTCGATTTCCCACCTTAGCAGCGTAGTTCCCACCGTGAAGCCCGCTCCCACTGCCGCCAAAAGAACCAGGTCGCCCTTGTTCAGCTTCCCTTCTTCGATTGCTGTTTCCATGGCCAGCGGAATCGTCCCGCCCGACGTGTTCCCATATTTGTCGATATTGATGATCACGCGTTCGGCCGGCAAGCCCAACCGGTCCGCCGTGGCCGTAATGATCCGCTTGTTCGCCTGGTGGGGGATGAAGCAACCCAGGTCCGCGCCGGTGATGCCATTCCGCGCCAGCAGCTTAGCCGTCGCTTCCACCATTTTGCGCACCGCAAACTTGTACACCGCCTGCCCGTCCTGGTGGATGAAATGCATTTTCTTGTCCACCGTCTCGTGGCTTGAAGGATTCAGGCTTCCGCCCGCGGGCAGGTTCAGGCTCACGCCGCCCGAGCCGTCGATCTCGTGCAGGAAGTCGATCATACCGATCTCGCCCTCCTCGCACGGTTCAATCAGCACCGCGCCCCCGCCGTCGCCGAACAACACGCAGGTCGCGCGGTCGGTGTAATCGGTCATGCGCGTGTTAGCGTCCGCTCCGCAGACAAGCACCTTGCTGTGCGCTCCGCTCTCCACCAGCTTGACGCCCGCCTGCAGCGCAAACACGAACCCCGAGCAGCCCGCCGACACATCGAATCCCCATGCACCTGCGGCACCGATCTTGTCCTGCACCAGGCAGGCCGTCGAAGGAAACATCATGTCCGGCGTGACCGTGCCCACCACGATCACTTCGACCTCAGTTGGCGCAATGCCCCGCGCCGCCAGGCACTTCTTTGCCGCTTCCGTGCAGATGTCGCTTACGCCCTTGCCCTTTTCCAGCATGTGCCGCTCGCGGATCCCGACGCGCTCCATGATCCACTGGTCGGTGGTGTCCACCATCTTCTCCAGGTCCTGATTGGTAATCACCTTGGGGGGAACGTAGGTGCCGAGAGCAGTAATTTTGGCGCGGCGGCCAACAACAGGACGAACGGTCAAGCTCAACGGATTCTCCTCGCAGTGCCCAGTGCCTGTGGCAGCGGACACGCCCGCTGGTCCATAACCGCTCACTGGCATAAAAAGTACCGGGTGACCTACTGCGCCCGTACTAGCCCGTTACCGTTGCTTCCTTCCGGACCTGGCGGGGTTGGCGGGATTACGTCGCGTAGGACCCGGCACTGATTGATTTTAGCACCAGCTAGCGCCGGCCTTGAGCATAACTCAGGCCGCAATCCAGCCGTCTACCGAATGGACAAATGTACAATTCGCATCGGGGAAGAATGAAATGAAATCCCGTCTCCTCTGCCTTTGGATACTGCTCCTGTCCACCTCTGCTGCTCCCGCTTTCGCTCAGAAGGATAAGGCAGCCAAGCCCGCTCCGTGGCCAGCGAACAAAGTGAATGCAGCCCTCAGTTTTGGCTCGAATGGCCACGGCGGAGCAGCGCTTTCAGGAATCCGAAACACTCATGCTCCAGGTCACCCAGGCAAATCCCCAACAGGTCCTGGCGTGGGTGGAACTGGGGAATGCTCAGCTGGGCCTGAAGAAGTATCCCGAAGCGGAGAATAGCTTCAAGATGGCACTTGGCTTGAAGCCGGATGCCGGGAACGCTGGCCCCCAGGCCTCCGCTGCGCCGACCCCCAACAAGACTCAGGACCTGGTTGAGCAATATATCCGTTCGCTACCACAGCCTGGAGGCAGTTCAGGTGGGCTGCCTCCGCTGGCCGGAGGCTCGGGTTCGCCGCCTCCGGCGGCGGGCGGCGGGTCGAGCCCTCGACCCTCCCCTGGCGCCACTAACGATGGAAAGAGCAGCCCGCCTCAGGTACTTGGTCCGGTATACGCAAGCCTGGGCGAAGTGTACGCCCATGAGGGAAAAATTGCGGAAGCACAGGCCGCCTTTGACCAGGCCGTCGCGGCGCTTCCCGCACAGGCGGCGCAATACCGCGGCAACGAGACCATCGTCTTTTTCCAGACCGGCCAGGGCGACGCGGAATACACCGCCGCCAAACAAGCCCTCGCCCTTGATCCCGACCGTTCCTCAATGTACTACTTCGAAGGGCAAGCGCTGCTTGCCCGGGCCACAATCGATCCAAAGACGCAGAAGTTGACGCTCACGCCGGAATGCACCGAGGCGTTCAAGAAGTTCTTGAAGACTATCCCCGAATGGGCGGCTTACTGCCGAGGTTCGAGGCATCCTCACTTCAGCAGGTGTCGACCCGGGAAAGTAATCCCAGCCTTGGCCTATTAAATTACGCCAGGATCTCTTACTGGTTCGCCCCTTTGACCCATTGAAATCGCAGCCCGGCGCGGAAATTGAACGGAAGGCTGGGATATCCGATGGGCCCGATGTGCTGGCTGCTGGTCAGGTTCTCCGCAATGCCGTAGATGCCGAGCCACCACTTCCACTGATAGCTGCCGCCCAGGTCGATTTTGGCAAAGTCGGAATCGAGATTGCGGTTGGGCAGCAGCAGAGTGTTGCCGCCGTTGGCATCGGCAAACTCAAGATAGGTGGAATCGTCGCTGCGGCTTGCAAACGCCGCGTTCAGAATCCCGCTGAGCTGATGGTGCGTGTAGGTCGCGGTGATGAAGCCGGTGTGTGGCGGCCGGCGAAACGGACGCGCACCCACGAGCGGTGAAATGGCCCCGATGGGAGTTGACCGTTGTAGGTGGGCGCGAAGCCGCCGGCCAGGGCCTCATTGTCGCTGTCAAAGGAACGTTGCACCACGGCATCCAGATAGGTATAGCCTCCGCGCAGAAACAGGTTGGCGCCCGATGCCGCCTTCCAAGGTTGACTCGATGCCCTGGGCGCGAAATGCCTGCGTGTTCACCGCCAGCCCGTAGTCGTTGGTGTAGTAGTAGCCGAGGGCTGCAATAAGCGCCTGCTGCTGGGCAGGAGTGAGGTTAGGGATGAGCCCGGGCAGGATGTGCCCGCCGACGTACTCAATCTGCTTGCCGAACTCGTTATGAAAGTAGCGCACGCGTAGAGTGATGCGCTGGCTCAGGAATGCCTGCTCGCCGCCGCCATCGTACATGCGCGCGAACGGCGCAGCCAGCGGTGCGATGCTCAACTGCTTCGCTGTGGACTGGTACCCGTTCGAGACCAGGAACTGGTAGAGCGAGCCGAACTGGTCCGTCAGCGCGGGCTCGCGCACGCCATCGCCGTAATGAAACATAACCCGCGTACCGCTGAAAATGCCTTTGCGAGGTTTGAGCGCGTAAAGCGAGAAACCAGCACTGGGCGTGGTCTCCACGCCGAACAACGAGTAGTGCTCCAGGCTGCCGCCCAGCGTGTAAAAGAACCTGTTCTTGTAGTCCCCATGGACACTGGCGAGATAAACGTAGTTCGTCCGCTCGGTGGTCTCGTTGGTGCTGTAAGTCGGCACCACCTCCGCGCCGCGCTCGTCTTCAAACTGAAATCCGATGAGCGCCGCCAGGTGCGGCGTAATGGTGTAATCGCCGTGATAGACAAGTTCGTCGTGGTTGGAGACAAGCTGATAGCGGTAGGGATACGTCTGCGCGTAATCGAGGATGGCCTGGCCGGTGGCATGTGCGCCGTTTGCGCCGATGATGGTAACCACCTGACCCAGCGAATCGCCATATGCGTCGAACCCCCCGCTGCCGCTCTGTTGCCACAGCGCATACTGCTCACGCTTGCGCGCCAGACCGTAGCGAATTAGGTTGTGGAAGCTTGCGGTGGTCTGGTTGTCAATGGAAGCGCTCACGTAAACGTCCTGGTCCTTCTGCGTGGCCAGGTCCGCAACGTGATAGAAGTCCCATGCGTTGGGAACGCCGGTTGAGGCCACGTTATAGTGCACGGTGCCGCGGATCTGTGTCTTGCCGTTCAGCTGCCAGCCCACATTCGCCGCCGGAGAGGCGATATGCATGGAATCGTTGGGGACGGAGTTCGAGCTTTGCAGCCAACTGTACGCCGCCAGATAGTCAAGCTTGTTGTGCGTGCCGGCCAGCGAAGCCTCTTCGTGCGAGGTGTTGAAATTGCCGGCGTCACCCTCCAGGAAGAACGACGGATTGCTGGTGGTGCCGCGCGGAGTAGTGAGGCTCACCACCCCGCTCTCCGCATCGGCGCCGTAAAGGCTGGAATCTGTGCCGCGAAAGACTTCGGCGCTCTCGACTTCCGTGGTGGGCAGAGTGCCAAAATCGAACCGCCCGCCCAGGTCGCCGGCATCCACACCATCGATCAGCACCAGGTTGTCATCGGAGTCTCCGCCGCGGATAAAGAGCGAGGTCTGCGATCCCCGCTCGCCAATCTGCACCACGGAGGTTCCCGGCATTAGGCGCAGATCGCTGACCAGCGACGTGCGGTCGGCCAATTCCGATGGCCCGACCACGGAAGTTGCCGCGCTGGTCTGCGGCTGTGGCGTGGGCGTGCCATTAGCAGTCACCACGATGGACTGGCGCACCCACTCCGGTTCCAGCACCATGTTGCGCTCTATGGAGTCGAGCCGGCCCGCATAGAAGCTCGGCGTCTCCAATTGGCGGAAGGTTGGCGCGGAGACCAGAAGGAAGAACCGGCCGCTGCTCCCGGTCAGAATTTCATAGCTGCCGTCTGCCACCGAGACAGCCGATGTGACCACCTTGCCATTCTGAACCAGCGCGATGGCGGCGCCGGTAACGCGCGCGCCGGTGGCGTCGGTAACGATGCCGCGGATGGATGCGGAGTGGGCGTTCGTGGCAGCAAGAAGAGCAGCCACCACCAGGAACCGCGCGAGCCGCCGGGTTAGCCGACCGGACGGAAGAGAATTGACGGGCATATCAGCTCCTTCGTTCCCCTCGGAACGTAAGCGGTGAAGCGCCGGGGACCGGTCTCCTGACTTGCGCCTGTTCCAGCCACCTTCCCAAGGACGAACGCCTCTCGGCCTCAGTGGTTTTGTTGCACTCTCTGCACCAGAGAGTTTTGGCTGAATCGCCTGCCTCCTTCCGATTGACGCGGAAAAAGCAGGGGCGCTCACAGTTGCGGGGCAGTGGCGGAATTCAACCGCCTTCCCGAACATCCTGGGCGATAGTTGTGGTGAGATTGGCCGCTCCCGCGTACAGAGCAGCCGCTATGTCATCAAACTACTTTCGATGACATGAATATTTATACCCGGTCGATGAGAGCCGCGTCAAAGACGGCAAACGAACCGCAATTGCGCGAAGGGAGGGATGGTGACCCCGGGCTGATTCGAACAGCCGACCTGCGGTTTAGGAAACCGACGCTCTATCCATCTGAGCTACGGGGCCACACACAGCTAATCAAGGTTAGCATTTCCGCCAAATAGGCCTTGCTCATGCCGACAGGACTAGATCGATGGTCTCCACATCCACCAGGCCGCGGCAGCCGTAGAGTGCCGGCAGGATGCGCTCCGGCGGATGGATGCGGCGAAGCGCAGCCACCTTCTCGGTACCGGCGCGGTAGGCAGGCAGGTACATGCGGCCCAGGAGCGGATGCCTTCCCCAGGCGCCGGAAAGCTTGTCCGCGCGCTCCTCGGTCACCAGAAAATCGCTTCGCAGAGCGGCAGCCACTTCCGCCTGCGCGCGCTTCTCGCCCCACGTCATCCACGACGACTGGTTCTTGGCATCGTCCTGAAGCAGCGCCAGCAGCACGCCGATCTGCGCGTCTTCGTCCGGCAACTGGTCCACTTCAGTAACTCCGTGCGCAATAAGTATGGCGTTGTTTGCCAACCCCTCAAAGAGCGTGGCGGCGCGCGTGTTCATGGTCAGCACGCTTGCTTCAAACCCGGCGCGGCCCAGGGAGTAGAGCTTTTGCAGATAGGCAAATGTGGTCACGTGCCCGGGCACAACCTCGTGACTGACGAGCTGCTCGAACTCGGGATAGGAGATCCGGAGCGAGGCGTTGATTTCGTAGCTCGCTTCAAATTGAGGCGAGCCGTCGGGATTGCGGGCACGGCCCAGGTAATTCATGGAGCCGGAGAACCATGCCTCCTTGATGGGCAGAAAGTCGATGTTGGCGCGAGGGACTGTGGCCAGCTCATGCGGCAGGAATGGAACCAGGTTCCGCGCGCTGAGATTGTCGAAGGCAGCAATAACCGCGGCGCCGAGCGCGCGCACGCTGGCCATGGGGCAGTTGCGTTCCTTGCGCCACGCATCCACGGCGGCCAGCAGGCTGGAATTGTCTTTCGACGAATAACCCGCGCGGCCGAGGAGTTCTGCGACACGCTCGCGCTTGGCTTCAGGGCGCGATGGCTCCGGCGGCTTGCCGGTTGAAGCCTCAACCGCTCGTGCGTACGGAACAGGATCGCCCTTGACCGGCGACTTCCATGGCAAGGTCCCACATGGTCTCCAGGCATGTGGCCAGGCCCGTGAGATATGCGCCGCGAAGCCCACCGATCGAAGCGGCTTCCTTGCGCACGCCGGCTACCGCACCCGGCAGGTCGATCGCGCGCAGGTACTCGTCAAGAGCTTCGCCATCCATCTCTTTGCCGGAAACGCCTGCGGATTGGCGCAGGCGTGCGGCGGCCGGATGCATATAAGCGGCCGGCAATTTCTCATCGGAGAACCAGGAATCGGCGATGAAGCGGCCGGTACCGGAGGGACACATCACGTCCCCGCCCCAGAGAGTGTCAATGCCCAGAACAGCGTCAGCCACATACTTCCCTGCTTGATCCATTACTCCTCCTTCGCGCGCTTCGTCGACCATAGCCAGACGTATACGCAAATGCCGATAAACAAGATTGCAGAAACCGATTGCGAGATGGGTTCGTTCGAGTAGAACGGCGTTTGAATCCAGTCCTCGCGGAAGCTGGGGAAGAGCCGCAAGGCCGCGCCCAGCACTCCGCCCAGCGCGCCGCCGGCCATCAATCCCGACGCCAGAATCACCCCGCGCTCCCGTATCGTGTTGCCGCGTTCCCCGCCGGTCTTCTCGGCGCGCCGGTTCACCAGGTGAGACAGAATTCCGCCGGCAAGAATTGGCGTCGTCAGGTTCAGCGGCAGGTAAATGCCGAGCGCGAAAACAAGCGAGGAGTGCCCCAACATTTCCAGCACCAGCGTGATGAGCGCGCCCATGCCAAACAGGAGATACGTTACCGGTTGCCGGCTCATGAATCCAACCACCAGCGCCTTCATGATGGATGCCTGCGGCGCGGCCAGCACCTGCCGCGTATCGCCCGCAGCCGCCTCGCCGAACTGGAACGTGTGCGCCAGCAGGATAATGGTGAGTCCGGCGGTGACGGCGGCAAGGATCACTCCGAGGAATTTCACTTTTTGCTGCGCCGCCGGGGTGGAGCCAATCCAGTAGCCCGCCTTGAGATCGGTGATGAACTGGCCGGACGCGCACAGCGCCGTGCACACCATGCCGGCAATCGCCATCACAAAGAACATCCCGGTGTTTCCACTGAGCCCGAACTTGAGCAGAACCAGGCACGAAATGATCACGGTAAGCATCGTCATTCCGGAAGCCGGATTATTTGCGGTCGTGGCGATGGCATTGGCTGCAACCGAAGTAAAGAAAAACGCGAACACCAACGTAAGCACCATCCCCACCGCGAGAACGGTAAACGACACCTTCAGGCTGCCGAAGAAGATGGCCACAGCCAAGGCTCCGATCACCACGCCCAGCAGGATGGTGACCATGGAAACATCGCGGTCGGTGCGCTCGGTCTGCGGCGCCTCGCCGTGGCGAAAGGTATGCATCGCGATGCCAAACGCCGAGACGATCACGCGCAGCGATTTAATGACGCCGAGAATCCCCGCCGTCACAATCGCTCCCACCCCGATGAAGCGAACGTAATTGCGATAGATGTCCACCGCCGTCATGTGCGAAATGGGCAATGTGCCGGGATACACCGCGAAATCGATATGACTACCGGTGAACCAGATCAGCGGAATCAATATGAAATTGGCCATGATGCCGCCGGCGCAGAACACTATGGCGCTGCGCAGGCCCATCACGTAACCCAGCCCGAGGATGAACCCAATGGCGTCGAAGTTGAACACCATGCGCCCGCGGTCGGCTAGTCCGCGCACCAGCGGAATGAACTGAAAGTTCAGATACTCTTTCCACACGTGAAACGTGCTCACCAACAGGTCATACACACCGGCGATGGCCGTAGCCTGCAGCAGAAGGCGCGCCTGAGACCCGCCTTTCTCTCCCGTCACCAGCACTTCGGTGATCGCCGTGGCCTCAGGGAACGGGAAATGCCCGTGCGTCTCGCGCACAAAGTAGCGCCGCAGCGGAATAAGGAAGAGCACACCCAGGCATCCGCCAGCCAGACAAATGAAAATGGTCTGCACCGGATGCGGCGCAAGATGCAGCGAATACAGCGCCGGCACCGTAAACACCGCTCCCGCAACCGTTGACGCTGATGCCGCCCCGATCCCGGTGATGATCATGTTCTCCAGCAGACTGGAGCGCCGCCGAAACAGCCGCGCCATCCCGATCGCCAGGATCGAAATGGGGATCGCGGCTTCCATTCCCTGCCCCACCTTGAGCGCCGAATAGGCCGAGGCGACCGAAAAAATGACGCAGAACACTGAACCCCAGAAGATCGCGCGCAATGTTAGCTCGGGCTGGGTCATTACCGCGGAGACAATCGGCGTGTATGTTTCGCCGGGCTTGAGCGGCGTGTAGGCGTTTGCAGGAAGGGATTGCCCCTGGGTCTCGGATGCAGTCGTGTTCACGTTTCCCCTTTGTCCTCTCTGCGCAATCGGGCTCCGCAAAGCAGCCGCCACGGTTGCGAGGTTCGGAACGCAGCGCATTCTACGCCGGCAAATGCAGTTTGCAATGTGACGGGCGGCAGCCTGTGGATTATAGTGCCTCATGCCTGTGTTAGACAGGAAACGATCCTCCAAATGAACGCTACCTTTTGAAATGGGCCAATCTCCATCATTCGTGCGCCTGCCGAGCTTGAAAAAGCTTGCAAAGGGCCGGTTTCGCGCTGCTGCCGCTGCCCTGGTCGCCGTGGCCGCGGCGTGTGCGGGAGCCTTGCCTGCGAACGCCGAATCAGCACGGGAATGGTCCGCCATCGCATCGCAGGCGACTGTCGCCCACGGAGCAGGGCCGGCTGGCAAATGGGACACCGAAACCGGCCTTCGCCTGAAAGCTCTCGAGGCGGAGTGGTACAACACCGCGCGCGGCGACTACTTCGACTACGCCCACCGCACCGTCGACGCCGTCCTCGCCGATCCCAATTGGAACGCCCCGGGCCGCTCCCCTTATGCCGACGACCTGCTCGGGGAGCAGTTAATGCTCCTCTACCGCGTCACGCAAAAGCCCGAATACTACGAGGCGGCCAAACAGCTTCGTCAGCGGCTATCCACAGCCTGCGGTCTGGACAGACATCCAGAGCGCGAATGGCTCCCTTGCCGGGCACAGCCGTTCCTGGCCGAGTACGCCGCCGAGTTCCAGCAGCCCGAAGACTTCGCAGCGATTACGCGCAGCTTAGCCTCATGGAATGCGAGTACCGGCAAGACTGTCAAAGCGATATCCGCCGCGCCAGAGGACATGCTCTTCAGCATGGCGTGGATGGCGGCTTCGCTGGCCGATTCCCTCTCCTCGTTTCCCAACAACAATCCCGCCCGCGACCAGGCAATGGCTGCCTTGAGGTTGGCCGCCGCCACTCTTGCCCGGCATCAGGACCCGCAATCCGGCCTCCTGCACGATGCGCGTGCAAATACCAGCGCCGCAGCATCGCCCACAGTGAACTGGCTCTATGTCTACGCGCTTTCGAAGAGCGTCCGCCTCGGCTATCTTCCTCCAAGCTTTCGTGCCGGCGCGGCCGCAGCCTGGCATGGCGCACTGGCCAAGTATGTCCGGCTGGATTCCTCGGGACGCATCATTCTGTCCGGCGCTCCCAATGTCGATAACAACTCACGGCCGCGCGAAGCCGAGAAATCCAGCCTGGGCGCGTTTCTCCTTGCGTCCACTGAGATGGACCTCGCGCCCGACAGCAGAGCCGGCCACCGTGCCATCGTCCTTCTCGACGCCTGGTTCAACAGCCAGCAGCGCAAAAACGCCGCCGGCCAGCTTCAGCCCTACCACTACAAGTGGACCGACTGGAGCGATTCCGGCTATTCGCTCTTCGGCCACATGCTGCGCAGCGCCGGCCTTGCCACGCAGACTCTGCCCTTTGCGCCCACCGCCGAAAACCTGAGCGGCGCCAGCTATTACCTCATCGTCTCGCCGGACATCCCGGCGAAGAATCCAAACCCCCATTACATGGCCACCGCCGAAGCCGATGTCATCGCCAATTGGGTCCGGCGCGGCGGCGTCCTCATCCTCATGGAAAACGATCCGCCCAACGCCGACATCGACCACCTGAACCTCCTCGCCGGCCGCTTCGGAATCCACTTCGACAACGTCCTGCATCACCACGTCCTCGGCGAGCAGGTGGAGAACGGTCGCATCGTCGTCGCCGTCAGCGGCCCGCTCTTTCACCAGCCCCTTACGCTGTACATGAAGGACACCTGTGCCATGTCGCTCCGCGGCGACGCTGTCGCTCTTCTCCGTGATCGCGGTGACGTGGTCATGGCCACAGCGCGATACGGCCATGGCACAGTCTTTGCCGCCGTCGATCCATGGCTCTATAACGAATACACCGACGGCCGCAAAACTCCCGCCGCAATTTACAGCCAGTTCGATAACTTTGCCGCCGGCCAGGAGCTTGTTCGATGGCTCATCCAGCAGCGCCCGCAGCCGCCGTCGCCGGCAGAGCAAAAGGGGAATCCATGAACACCATTCTGATGGCAGATCCACAACGGTATCTGCGCATGACTACGCAAGAACTTCGCGACACGTTCCTGCTCTCCGGTCTGAGCCGGCCCGGCGCACTCAGTCTCAACTATCTCGATCTCGACCGCGCTGTCGTGGGCATGGCGGTGCCGGTCGCCGAGCCCATCGCTCTGCCCGCGCCGCCAGAATTGCGTGCGGCCTACTTCACCGAGCGCCGCGAACTGGGCGCGCTCAACGTCGGCGGAGCCGGTATCGTCCACGTGAACGGCTCCGCCCACGAGCTCGCCAACCTCGACCTCGTCTACATCGGCCGCGGCAATCCCGACATCCGCTTCGAATCGAAGGATCCCACTCACCCCGCCGCCTTCTACCTGCTCAGCTTCCCGGCCCATGCGCAATATCCGGTGACCGTGGTCCGCAGGGAGATGGCACAACCCTCCGAGCTAGGCACTCCGGAAACCTGCAACCGCCACACCGTTTACAAATACATCCACGCCGAGGGCGTCAAAAGCTGCCAGCTCGTAATGGGCGTAACCCACCTCCACCAGGGCAGCGCCTGGAACACCATGCCGCCGCATACGCACATGCGCCGCTCGGAGATTTACTTCTACTTCGATCTCCCGGACGACGCCCGTGTCTTCCACCTCATGGGTCCGCCCGATGAAACCCGCCACATCGTCATCCAGAATCGCGAAGCGGTCGCCTCGCCGGGCTGGTCCATCCACGCCGGCGTGGGAACCAGCGCCTACAAGTTCTGCTGGGGCATGGGCGGCGAATATCAGGACTACGCCGACATGGATCCAGCTCCCATCGCCACCCTGCGTTGATCGCCTTGTAAGAAATTGGCTTTGAAGGGGCACGGATTTATCCGTGCCGAAAAGGCAGACAAATGAATCCGGCTTTAGCCGCCGAGGGAAGGTTTCCTGGCCTACTTCCACCGCTTCCCTGCTGCCCGGTACGCCTCGGCCAGCCACTCAATCGCCCCATACACGTCGGCGTCCTCCCGCAGCAGAAACAGCCTCCACTTGCGCCCCTCGCTTCCGCGCTTGCCGGATTCAAACGATCCCGCGACAAACCGCGCATCGGCTCTCATGCGCTGCTCCGTCACCGGCTTGATCTGCTGAAATTTCAGCATGATGGCGTTTTCTGAGTGGATCATCCGCGTACCCGGCAGACAGGCGAAAATTGTCTCGCCGCGGTAAACCATGTACATCCCAAAGCTGCGCGTGATGCGCACGCCCGGCCACCGCGCCAGCTCGGTCTGCAGGGCTCCGGCCCACGCCCGAGCCATCTCCGATGGCTCTTGAAATACCCCTCTTTCCCGGCGTCGCTCCGCCATTCTGACCTCCGTTTGCACGCTCCTAGTAAACTGGATGTGAGGATTCTATGCCAGAAATCCAGCGCAGGAAGACGCCGACTGTTCGCATCGGGCAGGTCAAAGTCGGCTGGGAGGTCCCGGTCGTCGTCCAGTCGATGACCAATACCGACACCGCCGACGTCCAGAGCACCATCGACCAGGTGGCCGCGCTTGCCCTCGCCGGCTCTGAGATCGTCCGCGTCACTGTTAACAACGAGGACGCCGCCGCTGCTGTTCCCGCCATCGTTGAAGGCCTTGACAAGCGCGGCATCACCGTCCCCATCGTCGGCGACTTCCACTACAACGGCCACATCCTCCTCAAGAAATACCCCGCCACGGCGCGCGCTCTCTCCAAGTACAGGATCAATCCCGGCAACGCCTCCATCGGCAAGAAAGATAACGACAACTTCCAGGTCATGGTCGAGTGCGCGGTCGAAAACCAGAAGCCCGTCCGCATCGGCGTCAACTGGGGCTCGCTGGACCAGGCGCTGCTCACCCGCATGATGGACGAAAACTCAAAGAGCGCCAATCCCCAGCCCGCCCGCGACGTCATGATGGAAGCCATGGTCGTTAGCGCGCTTGACTCCGCCAAGGCAGCCGAGCGTTACGGCCTGCGCGACGACCAGATCATCCTCTCCGCCAAGGTCTCCGGCGTGCGCGACCTCATCGACGTCTATACCACCCTCGCCTCGCGCTGCCACTATGCCCTGCACCTCGGCCTCACCGAGGCTGGCATGGGCGCCAAGGGCCTCATCGCTTCTACCGCAGGCCTCGCGCCGCTGCTCTTAGCCGGCATCGGGGACACCATTCGCGTCAGCCTCACTCCCAAGCCGGGCGGCGACCGCACCGAGGAAGTCCAGGCCGCGCAGCAGATCCTGCAGTCGCTCGGGATTCGCAGCTTCATGCCCCAGGTCACGAGCTGCCCCGGCTGTGGTCGCACCACTTCGACCTACTTCCAAGAGCTCGCCGAGCAGATCCAGGGCTACCTGCGCACCTCTATGCCGGAGTGGCGCAAGACCTACCCCGGCGTCGAGGATCTGAAGGTTGCGGTCATGGGCTGCGTCGTAAACGGCCCTGGCGAGAGCAAGCACGCCAACCTTGGCATCAGCCTTCCCGGTACCTTTGAGGAACCCAAAGCTCCCGTCTATGTCGATGGCAAACTCCTGAAAACCCTCCACGGCGACACCATAGTGGCCGAGTTCAAGGAGATCCTCGACAAATACGTCGAGAGTCACTACGGCAAAAAGACCGAGGAGCTGGCGGCTGCGCACTGATCAGCCGTCACAGGTTGCGCGGGGAGCATGGATGGACTACGATTCTCATTCCCCGGAAAGTGAGTTCCCATGCGCCGCATGCTCGTTTTGGCGCTTCTTTTCGCGGGTGCTCCGCTGCTCACCGCAAAACCCAAGCCCTGCGTTACTCCGGGCCAAGCCGCCCAACTCCTCAACAAGGACATCTGCATTTCCGCGCATGTTTATGACGTGGT
Source organism: uncultured Acidobacteriota bacterium (assembly GCA_963771195.1). Classification (GTDB taxonomy): domain Bacteria; phylum Acidobacteriota; class Terriglobia; order Terriglobales; family Acidobacteriaceae; genus Telmatobacter. The sequence continues at coordinate 32,622 of CAVYSS010000008.1, read as the reverse complement.
TGAACTTCCAAACGGTACGCGCTTCCTTGATACCTGCGCTCCCGACATCTCCGATGACGCTTGCCGGTTCACCATCGTGAGTCTTCAGCAGGACCGCGACACTGTCGGCGAACTCACGCGATATCGCGACACCAACGTCGAAATCCGCGGCATTGTCACGCCCATGCATGGCCGCGCCGGAATGCTGCTAAGTCACGCGCGGCAATTCAACGGCGGCCCACCCAAGTTCCGGCCCAACCCGCGCCTCGCCCGCGGCTTTACCGCCGAGCAGGATCGTCCGCCCATCGCCGACCCCAATTTGCGCGGCCAGGGTCGCGGACGGGCTTTCATGAACCGGCTTGACCAGGAAAAGTTGCCGGCAAAGTAAGTGGGGAAAAACTTCCCAAAAACCCATCAATATATCATGATATGACGATAGTGTGCATACGCATAAAAGTATGCAATTATCAACATATCATGATGTATTGATATGAATTTGCCTTAGTTTTCCCGGTCTTCCAGCGCCGGCGCAAACCGCGCCCCCACCAGCAGGATTCCCGCCGAAATCACCAGCGACACCAGCGTCACCCCCAGGGCCAGCCGCAGGTTTGTCCGGTCGCTTACGGCGCCGATGATCTGCGGCGAAAACGTATCGCCGAAGAAGTGAATAAAGAACAGGTTCACGCTGATCGCCGTGGCGCGCACCGGCGCCGACACCGCGTTCACGATTGCCGCATTCAGCGGTCCTGTGTTCAGGAACAAGAAGAACTCTGCTGCGAACAGCGCCGGAATGCTCCATTTCGCCGGCCCGAAGAACACCAGCGCTCCGCAGGGCAGCGTCAACGCCACGCTCCAGAAGGAAAGAAGATAAAGCGCGCGATGATTGGTCCGGAGCCATTGCTGAGCGATCCATCCGCCGACGGCCGTCCCGGCGATCCCGTCAATTACGGTGATTGCGCCTACCAGCGTGCCGGCTTTTGCCGTCGTGAGTCCGGCAAACCGCTCCAGGAACACCGGAATCCACGCGGAGATGCCGCCCATGGCGAACGTCAGGGCCGCCAGCCCCAGGGTCGCGGTCAAAAACGCGGGATTGCGAAACAATCCTCCAAACGTACTCCGGTTCGCCGTGGCGCGCACATGGTCGCTGGCGCCTCGTTCCGGCTCGCGCCCCATCCATCCGTAAAGCAGCGCCACCAGCAGGCCAGGAATGGCGCAGATCATGAACGGCGCGCGCCATCCGTAGATGGTGCCCAGGTTTCCGCCGGCAATGTACCCCAGCGCCGCACCCACCGGAATCGCAAGATAGAAGATGGACAGGATCTTGTTACGGTCGCGCTCGTCGTAGAAATCGGCAATCACCGCCGGCGCAAAAATCCCGAAGGTCGCCTCGCCCACGCCCACCAGCGCGTGGCGCAGATAAAGCGTCCAGTAGCTGTTCACCCATGCCGTGGCCAGCGTGGCCAGGCTCCAAAGCACCGCGCCGGCAATGATGAGCGGCTTGCGGCTGTAGCGGTCGCCCAGCCATCCGGTCAGCGGCGCCACCAGCATGTAAACGAAAAAGAGCGCCGTGGTCAGCGCGCCCATCCGCTCATCGTTCCAGCCATATTGCTTCTGGATCAGCGACTGCGCCCCGGGCAGGATGTAGCGATCAATGTAGTTGAGCAGGTTGAGCGCAATCAGGAGCGACAGTGTGGCGAGCGCGGGATTCAGCCGCGCCGGACGCCTGGGTTGGACCGCTGAGGACACGCATCTTGAGGATAACGTCACGGCGGTTCCGTGTCACAGGATCCAGCGCCTGGTTGCTTCGAAAGCCGCTGTTGCGGCGTGGCCGGACTTTTGCTACGATAACGAAACTTCATGATTTGCACCCAGCAAATCCGCCGTTGTTGTCCCCTGTCGCATCTCTCCGACGGGTGTTGTCGCTAGTCTCTGATCTTCCCGCATTCTCAATTCAGAAGACCCACCCGTAGCTGATCTCCGGGTCTAAATTGGCGTGGATCTTTCGTCCCGTCGGCGACATTCGCGGAAACCCCAAAGCCATGCCGGTCCGCGATACTGCGCGCTTTGGCCCCTTGCAGACGGGCCGCCAAGTCAGCCGGTCAGCTCGAAAATAGTGACTTGCTGAAGGACAGGAGAACCAACGTGAATAGGCAGCGTTTGAGCCGCACAGGAAATCTGGGCCTGGCCGCGGCAATTTTGATTGGCGTTCTTCCCGCCGCGCCCCACCTGCGCGCGCAGGACGATTTGACGACAAGCAGTGGTTCCAGCGCCCTGAATGGCGGCTGGATTGCCGGACCCGCATCCAATCCGCTCAGCTTCCTCAACGGACCCGTGAACCGCACCTACGGTTCCAGATTGCCTTACGATTTCCCCGACTTTCATCCCGCTTCGAGCCTGGACGCGCACCTGCTGAATTGGCTGCATTTTGAAGCGGAAGAAAGATTCCGTTCTGAAGGTTACGAAAACGGAGGCTTCCAAGAAGGAAACGACGACAGCTATTTCCTGAACCGGTTCCGCTTTCAGGCCGATCTTCGCTTTGGCTCGTGGTTCAAGTTCGTCTCGCAGGTGCAGGATGCGCGGCCATTCCTGGAGAAGCCTCGCATTGGACCGCCGAACGAGAACCGGTGGGACCTGAAGCTCGCGTATGTCGAGTTCGGCGCGCCGGAAAATCACTGGTTCAGCCTGCGCGTGGGACGCCAGCTCATCAATTACAACAACACTCTCATCGCCAACTCGGAGTGGCGCAACCAGGGAAGGTCCTACGACGCGGCGGTTGCCAATCTGCAAGGCGGGCGCTACCACCTCGGGGTTTTCGCCGCATCGACGGTGGCGCCGCTGGGGGCCGGGATCAGCCACCACCAGGAGGGGAACAACATATACGGCCTGTACGGCCGCGTAAACAACCTGCTCCCCAACTCCGCCCTGGAACCGTTTGTTCTGTTGAGAGTGCAGCCGAGCCTGGTGATTGAACCGGGGATTTCAAACAAAACCGGAAAAGAGGACGTGAAGACCTTCGGGCTGCGCCTGAAAGGCCGCGTGCATGCGGCTCTAGACTACTCGGTTGAAGGGGCAAGGCAGGCGGGCACGGATGGCAGCGAAGGGATTCGCGGGTGGGCCTTTAGCGGAGGAGCGGCGTACCTGTTCCGCTCTGCGCCGACGAACCCGCGGGTTTTTGCGACTTATGACTACGCGTCGGGGAACACAAATCCCGGTGACGGCGTTCACCGCACATTCGACACCATGTACCCCACGGCTCACGACCGGTTTGGCATTGCGGACTTGTTCGGCTGGCAGAACATTCGCGCGGTGCGCGGGGGAGGAACCATCACGCCCCATCGCCGCTGGACTGTAACGGCGCAATACCTGGACTTTTGGGCAGACTCAAGGGCCGACGCAGTGTACAACACATCGGGCGGAGCAATTGTTCACGGCGCGGTGCCAGCTAGCATTGGAAGCCATCTGGGCGAGGAGTTCGACGGTTACACCTGGTATGAGCTAAACCGGCACCTCAATATCGGCGGCGGATACGGACGGTTTGAAGCTGGAGGATTCCTCCAAGAGCTGACGACCTGGCACGCCTATTCCTATCCATACTTCGCCATCAACTTCAAGGATCATGGACGAGCAAAGGAGGAATAGTTCGGGTTTTGAGCGGGAGGACAAATCGGAAGTCGGCCGCAGCCCAGCAGATTGCTGGCGCCGACGCGGGGCGGCGATGCGCGCAGCCTTCGTCTCGTAAACTGGAGTCATGCACCCTCCGGTTCGCCTGGTGGCGATCGACGTGGATGGAACCCTGCTGCCCAGCTTTGCGCAAACGGTGAGCGAACGCACGGCGCAGTCCCTCCGGGCGGCCCAGGCGGCCGGCATCACCGTCGCCGTTGCCACCGGTCGCCGCGTGGCCTACACCGCCCCCCTGCTGGAACCCCTCGGCTTGCGAGCGGATACGCCCCTCATTACGTCGAATGGAGCAGTGACGCGCACGCTGGGCGGCGAATCCATGGACCATTGCCACCTGGAATCGCGGGTGGCGCGGGCGCTTTGCGGCTTGCTGAGGCCATTCGGCACTCTTGTTTTCACCTTTGACCGCACGGGGAAGGGCGAGCTGGTGCTGGAAGACATGGATACGCCCGCCGTCCGCATCTCCACATGGGTCGAAGCCAATCGCCACGCCATTGAAGTGGTAAAGCCGCTCGAACATGCGCTCGACGGCGGCGAGGATCCCATCCAGGGCATGGTCACCGGAGGATTGGAGCCAATGAAGCAGGCCGAGAAGGCGCTCAAAGCCAGTGAATGGCACGCCCTTTGCGAGTGTGTCCGCACGGAATATCCCGCCCGCGATATCTCCATCCTCGACCTGATGCCGCCGGGAGTCACCAAGGGTTGGGCGCTGGCTCGCCTGGCCGCGCGCCTCGGCATCCACGCCCGCGAAACCATGGCAATTGGCGACAATTGGAACGACCTGGACATGCTGGAGTGGGCCGGTCAGGCCATCATCATGGGCAACGCCGCCGGGGAGCTGCGCACCCTGGCCAAAATGCGCGGCTGGAAGCAGGCTCCGCCGAACGATCAGGATGGCGTGGCCGTCGTTTTGGAAAGGCTGCTTGCAAAGCAAACCGCCCGCGTGGAAAGCTGATCTTGGAAAACTGATCTCAGGAGCTCACGTCGCCGGAACAAGGGCTTATTTGATTCGTCGCATTCTCCAACTCGCTCTCGCCGCAGCTCTCGCCGCCGCGCTGCAGTCTGCGCGCGCCTCCGAGCGGGTGACCCTCGCCAACGGCTTTTCTCTCAACTGCAACCATCATGCGACCGTGGATGGCCGCGTGCGGTTGTACACCAGCACTGACGCTGAAAGCTACATCGAGTTTCCTCCTGCGGATATCGCCTCGATTCAGAACGTTCCTGATCCGCCACCATCGCCGGCCGCGGAGACGGGCGCCACAAATGCGCCAAAAGCCGCGCCGCATAATGCCCGTCTCACCCCTGCGGACCTGCACCAGATGCTGGCCCGCGCCGGCCAGGACCACAATCTCGATATCGATCTCCTGGCCAGCGTGGTCAAGGAGGAAAGCGCCGGCAACGCGCGCGCGGTCAGCCGCGCCGGAGCCCGTGGCCTTATGCAGCTCATGCCGTCAACTGCATCCGGCCTGGGAGTCAAGGACAGTTTTCAACCCAATGAGAATGTGCAGGGCGGCTCGGCCTACCTGGATGCGCTGCTCACGCGCTACCACGATAACCTTGCCCTGGCGCTGGCCGCCTACAACGCCGGCCCCGCCGCCGTGGACAAGTACCACGGCATTCCGCCTTACCGCGAAACCCGCGTTTACATCGCCCGCGTGATTCACGAGTTCAACCGCCGGGTGCTGGCACGCGAACGCGCCTCGTCGATTAATGCGCGAGCCGCCAGCCGCTGATCTCAATCGCGCGCGGTCCGCATCCATTCCACTGGCAGAAAGGCCGCCGGGCAAACGATAGACTGTATCTATACCGGCAACGATTGGGAGCGGCGTTTGAAGAAGAGACAGTGGATTCTTGGGTTGGCAGTGCTTTTGGGGCTGGTGATCTTGTTTTTCTGGGCACGCCACCGCTTCCAGTTCAACTTCTCCGAGGTCGGCTCGCAGTTTGCCCGGGCCAACTGGAACCGAATCCTGGTTGCCTTTGGTTGCATCTTCCTGGGCTACTTTTTCCGCGCCGCGCGATGGGCCGCCCTGATGCGGCACAATAAGAAGGTTTCAGGGTTCTCTCTGGTTGGCCCGCAGATCATCGGCTTTACCGCCGTAGGCCTCATCGGCCGCGTCGCCGACCTTGTCCGCCCTTACCTGATCGCCAGAAAGACTCAAACCGAGGTGAGCGCCCAGATTGCCGTGTACGTGGTGGAACGGCTTTCGGACATGGGCTCCATTGCGTTGGTCTTCTCCCTGGCCATTCTGTCCGTCACGCCGAACGAGATCACCAAGGCCATCGAAAGCTCCCATTGGCTTTCCCTTTTGAGCAGCCGCCTGTCTCCACAGATTGCCGCCTTCTTCTTCCGCTACGGCGGCCTGTTCTTAACCCTGCTCGGGGTGCTCTTCCTCGTTGGAATCCGGCTGGGAGGCGACATGATTGCCCGTGCCTTTGAGACCGCTTTCGGCTTGGTATCGAAAAACCTTGGCCGTGCGGCGGGCCATAAGATTCGAACGTTTCACGCCGGCCTCGATACCATCCGCTCACTCGCCGACTTCTCCGTCCTGGTCGTACTCTCGCTTTCCATGTGGGCACTCATCGCCACGGCGTATTACCAAACCATGCGCGCGTTTGTGGCCAGCCCGGCACTCGCCGCCACCACGCCGCCCAAGGCGGTCTTCCTCATGGTGGTCAGCGGTGGCGCCAGCGTCCTTCAGATCCCGGTACTGGGATGGTTCTCGCAGATCGGCATTGTCGCTGCGGCCATCTCCGGCTTTTATGGCGCCGCCCCCGAGGCCGCCACCGCCTGCGCCGCGGCAATCCTCCTGGTCACTTTCATCGGCATCGTGCCCATCGGCCTCATCTGGTCTCGCTTCGATCAAGTCAACCTGCGCCGCATCACCGTGGAAAGCGAGCATGCCGGGGACGAGTTGTCCACAGACCCCCAGCCACTCCAATAGTGGAGGCCCGCTCCTCGCATCCCCTTCTTCTTCTTGGTTCCGCAATCGTCGAAAGCGTATCCTATTTCGCAAAACCCCGATATAGTTATTGGAAAGGATAAAGGTATGAGCGAGCCGGATGATTACAACCGGGATGAGGTTTATCTCGCCGAAGGTTATCGCGCAGAGCCGATGCGCACGGAAGGCAGCGGCCGCGACTTTATCTCCAGCGGCAATCCACTTCAGGGCAACGGGCATGACGCTCCGCCGCGGGTCTTTGGTTCCCCTTTGCCTATGGGAGCGCCTTTGGGTTCATCTCCGGAGGCGCAATCGCACCGCGCCGCCGCACCTCCGGGACGCGGACTTGCGCCAGCCCCGGTGGATGAAAGCACTTCGTCCCAGCGCGCCCTCGGCGTGCTAAAGCAGGCAGTTCCCTTCGTGCAAAAGCTTCTGCCGCTCATTGACGGCAACTTTGCCACCGCTATCGCCAACCTGCTCTCGCCGCGGCCGCATCCGGCCGATCCTGGCCCTGGCGTGGATCTGGCGCCAGTGCAGAATCAGATTTCCGAACTGCAGGTGCAGCACAACGATCTTCGCAGCACCGTCCAGGAGCAGACCACCGGGATCAAGCGGGTTGAGGACCAGCTCGAAATGGTCCGTGAAGCCACTGACCGAAACACCCTGGAGCAGCAGGAACTCATTGAAGACCTGAAGAACATGGGCAACAAGGTGAACATGTTCGCCGTCACCTTGTCCGCGCTGCTGCTGCTGTCGCTGGTGCTGAATGTGATTCTCTATCTGCACATTAAGCGTGTTTTACCGTAGTTTGTCTGATAAGAATTAGGACGGTTTAGCTGTACAGATGGTGGGGGAGGCGATAGCGGAGACACTGGACTCCTCGCTGAAGGTCCGATGCTTTGGTCATCGGCCGTAAGCGAAAGACTGCGGAGGAGGCAGCGCCACTGCCCGCGCCCTGGGTTGAGCAGCCTGATTCGGGCCTTGGCAGTAAGGGCCGGCTAATAGGTGTTTCCCTGGGACTGATGCCAGACCAAGACAGCGACGGGGTTTCAGGAGCCACGAGCGGCTCAAATGCCCGGCTGCGTCCACAGCCGCCCGGCACAATGGAAGCTGTTGCGTCGCTGGCGCTTCTAGCGGTGATTGCCTGTTCCCTTGCCGCGGATCAGGCCGCCTGGCCCGGACACGGATTCCTATCCTTCATGGACCTGATAGCCGGACTCGGCGCTGCCGCGCTCGCCTTTCGCGCCCTGCACCGCAGCCGAACCGCACCGCGGGACTTTTCCTATCAGGAGATCTTCGATTCAGCGGGCCCGATGGTGATAACCATCGGCCTCGACGGCGCCATTGCCCAGATCAATCCGTCCGCACAGCGCCTCCTCGGCTACTTTGCCGGCGAACTGGTGGGAAAGCCTCGCACCGCCGATATCCTGGCGCCGGGCGAGGGTCCGCGCCTCGTCGCCGAGTTGCAGCGGCTGACGGGCGTTGAACCCGATCCCGATCTGGTTGGCCACAAGCTGCTGGACGCGCTCATCGACACCGTCCGCCGCATGCCTCCCAGCCAGGTGCCCAGCTTTGAAGGCCAATTCCGGCGCAAAGATGGAACCCTGTTCCCCGTCACTTTGCACATTTCCGCCCTGCGCGATGAGCAGGCGGCATTGAAGGGCCTGGTGGTAGTTGCCCTTGACCAGACCGGGACACTTCGCCAGGATCAGGCTCTTCGCGAATCCCAGGAACGCTATCGCGATCTGTTCGAAAACTCGAACGAGATGATCGCCACGCTTTCCACTTCCGGCCGCTTCCTTTACGCCAATCCGGCCTGGCGCCGCGCCTTCGGAATCAACCGTGCCGAGCTGATGGCGCTGGAATCCTTTGAAACGCTCTTCGAGGCCGAGTGCCGCATGGAGGTGGCAGCGCTCTTCCGGAGGGCGCTCGACGGCGAAGTCATCGACCGGGCTTCCCTCCGCAACCTCACCGCCGAAGGCCGGGTGATGGAGCTCGAGCTAAGCCTGAGCCAGCGTCAGAAGGCAGGCAATCCCGTCGCCGTACGTTGTTTGCTGCGCGACGTCACCCAGCAGAAACTGCGGGAGCATCGCCTCGCGTTGCAGTTGGTGGTCAGCCAGATCGTGGGGGAAAGCAGCTCCCCTGAGCTGGCTGCCATGCGCATCGTTGAAGCCGTATGCGTCTCCCAGGGATGGGACGCTGGAATCAAGTGGGATGTTAACCCAGACGAGAACCGGCTGGAATTCTCCACCGCGTGGAGTTCTCCTGGTCTTGACGCCGACGCCCTCGTCCAGGAGAGCACCGGCCGTTCGTTGGCTCCAGGTGAGGACCTGCCCGGCCGCGTCTGGCAGGAAGGCCGCACCCACTGGATCGTCGATCTTGCGCGCGCGCCGCAGAGTTCCCGGGTTGAGTCGGCGTTGGGACACGGCATGGCCTCCGGCTGGGCGGTCCCTGTTCGCGTCGGCAACAAGAGCCTGGCAGTACTCGAGTTTTACTCGCGCCAGCGTCTGCGCGAGGACCCTCAGGCCCTCGCCGCAATGGAGACTGTGGCCGCTTCGCTCGGCCAGATGCTGGCCCGCACCCGCGAGCGCGGACGCGCCGAGGAACTCTATCGCCAGCAGGAGATCCTGCTCGATTCGGTCGCCGACGGCATCTGCGGCATGGACCGCTTCGGCAAGATCAGCTTCGCCAATCCAGCGGCCGCGCGACTGCTCGGCGCCCCCTCGGCGGGCCTCACTGGCCAGCCCATCCATGACATCCTCCACGGCTCCGCTCCCGCCAGCCTCAAGTGCAAGCCGGAGTGCAATCTCCGCCGCGCCACCGCCCGCCAGATAGCCTGCGCCGGTGAGGACACTTTCTATCGCCCCGATGGCGCCCCGGTGCCCGCGGAATACTTCTTTACCCCCATCCTCGACCAGGGCCGCTTTTCCGGTTCCGTGCTCAGCTTCCGCGACATCAGCCAGCGCTACGCCCTCGACCGCCTCAAGGACGAGTTCATTTCCACCGTCAGCCACGAGCTCCGCACCCCGCTTACCTCCATCCGCGGCGCGCTCGGCCTGCTTTCCTCCGGAATCCTGGGCAACATTAATGACAAGGCCGCCAATCTCCTCCGCATCGCCGTCACCAACTCTGACCGGCTGGTCCGCCTCATCAACGACATCCTCGATCTCGAGCGCATCCAGAGCGGCAAGGAACCCATCACCTTCCGCTCCTTGCAGCTCTCTGAGGTCATCCGCCAGGCCATCGACGGAATGCAGCCCGTGGCCGACGCCGCCGGAGTCCAGCTTCTGCACGACACCACCAAGGCCGAAATCTCCGGCGACCCCGACCGCCTGCTCCAGGTCCTTACTAACCTCCTCTCCAACGCCATCAAATTCTCCGCGCCCAACACCACCGTTTCCATCATGGTTCGCCCCGGCGCCGCCGGCGTCACCATCTCCGTCATCGACCAGGGCCGCGGTATTCCCGCCGACAAGCTGGAGGCCATCTTTGGCCGCTTCCAGCAGGTGGACGCCTCAGATTCCCGTCAAAAGGGCGGCAGCGGCCTCGGCCTCGCCATCTGCCGCACCATCGTCCTTCAGCATGCCGGGCGAATCTGGGCGGAACGCAATTCCGTCCGCGGTTCTACCTTCCGCGTGTTTCTGCCCTTCAAGCCCGAACCCGTGCAAAACCTGCCCCTGCCCGGTATCCTGGCTCAAGGAACGATTCTTCTCGCTGACGCCAACCGGCTCACTCGCCCGCTGGTTGTGGAAAGGCTCTCTCGGCAAGGATGCCGGGTAATTGAAACCACCACCGTCGAACAGACCCTTGCCGCCGCCCGCGAAGGCGTCCATGCCATCCTTCTTGACACCTCTCTGAACGGCCTGAACGGCTGGGAGATCCTGCCCCTGCTTCGCCGCGCCGATCCCGAGCACCGCATACCCATCGTGCTGCTCAGCATAGCCAGCCAGAATCCGGTTGAGCCCTCCGCGGAAACTGAAGACCGGGTCTCAAAACCGCTGGATGAGAACATGCTCCTGGGCGAATTGGCCCGCGCCCTCTGTGGCCCCGGAGACAAAGCACGCGTTCTTGTCGTCGAGGAAGACGCGGATCTCGCGCGCGAAATATCCGGCGTCTTTACCCATGAGAGCTTTCAGGTCCAATCGGCCCAAACCCGCCAGCAGGCCCTCGACACCTGCTTCGTGTTTCAGCCCCATCTGCTGGTTTTTGACGTTGATATGCCCGACGGCGACACCTTCAACCTCATCGACTGGCTGCGCACTCACGAGCACCTCGCCAGCCTGCCCCTGGTGGTCTATTCCGGCCGCAACCTGCCCGATTCCGAGCGCCGTCAGCTCGCCCTCGGTCTCACTCATTTCCTGTCGAGCGCCCCCGTCCAGCCCCAGCAGCTTGAGGCCCTGGTCTTGACGTTGCTCCGAAATGCGCGTCAGATGGAGGAAGCTCCCCCATCGTTGTCGGCCGACCGTACACTATAACGGCTGGCCCAGGGCCCCCCGACGGCGAACCGGTACCTTTACAACGGCTTCGCTCGCGTCGCTTGCCGGACGTGCCCATGACCGCGCTGGACTGGAGATGGAGCACGAATCATGGCGCACCGCATTCTCATCATTGACGACGAAGACGATATCCGCGAAGTAGCAGCCCTCAGTCTTGAAACCGTGGCCGGCTGGGAAGTAGCAGTAGCCAGCTCCGGCGCACAGGGCATTGTCCGCGCCACCGAGTACAATCCTGATGCCATCCTCCTCGACGTCATGATGCCCGGCATGGACGGTCCCACCACCTTCCGTGAGCTGCGCAAGAATCCCCTCACCGCGCGTATCCCGGTCCTGCTGCTCACCGCCAAGGTCCAGAGCAACGACCAGCGCCGCTTCGCCGATCTGGGCGTCGAGGCCATCCTCTTCAAGCCCTTCGATCCCCTCACCCTCCCCGACCAGATCGCCGCTGTATTAGGCTGGAGCTGAAAGGGCTGGTTGAAGGGTAAGGGCTTTAGCGTGGAGAGACGGTTCTTCCAATGGGAATCGATTCTAACAATCCGGCCAATCCCATCGATTCCCCGCCCCCCGCAATGCCCTCCATCTCCGCCATCCTCGATGAATACTGGCTCAAGTTCCGCCCCCAGATCGAGGAACGCGTCGATGTGCTCGAAGAGGCTGCCGCGGCCCTCGGCCAGGGAAATCTCTCCCCTGCGCTATGCGCTGAAGCTCACAGCGCCGCTCACAAACTCGCCGGCTCGCTCGGCACCTTCGGCCTCACTGCCGGAACCGAGCTCGCGCGCGAAGCCGAGTCCATCTATAAGGACAGTCCCAGCGCCGATAGCGGCCCGCGCCTCTTTGAAATTGCCGCGGCTTTGCGCGCTGTAATAGCCGCCCGCGGCTGACTCGCTCTGGTTGTCCGCCGGCTTTGGCCGCTCCATATCCGCAGGTTGCTTAGAATTGACCGAACGCCTAGAGTGATTTCTGTCTTTCAAGTCGAGTTCAGGGTGACTCAATGAAAATGCAGGTTGGGATTGTGGCGCTCATTACCGTCGCGTGTGAGCTGGCTCCGGCCATATGCGCTCAGACCTCAACGGTCGCGCTCAATCCGGAAGCGATGCCGGCGATTGCGCATGTGGACCAGCGCTTCCAGTCCTACAACATCGAAATGATCGAGGTGACGGGCGGCCGCTTCTGGGCGCCTTACAAGGCCGGCGGGGACCAGCCCGCGGAAAAGCAGCAGCCTGGGCCGGCGGGAATGCCGGCTTCGCTTTACCGCTACCGGCCGCCGGCGGACCTGAACAACCCCAAACTCGAAAAGCTCGCTGCGGCGCTCGGGCCGGCCTATGTCCGGGTCAGCGGGACGTGGGCGAACTCAACCTTTTTCTGGAATTCAGACGCGCCCGCGCCGGAGAAGCCCCCGGCGGGATTCAACGGCGTCTTGACCCGCAAGGAGTGGCGCGGCGTAGTGGATTTTGCCCATTCGGCGGACGCGCGCATCGTCACATCGTTCGCCATCAGCCCCGGCGTGCGCAGCGCAAGCGGCGTGTGGACTTCGGCTGAGGCCGAAAAGCTGCTGCAATACACGAAGAGCATCGGCGGAAACATTGCCGCGGCCGAAATGTTCAACGAACCGACCTTTGCATCGATGGGCGGCGCGCCCAAGGGGTATGACGCAGAGGCGTACGCGCAGGATTTCAAGGCGTTCCGCGCGTACATCAAGAAGGCGGACCCGCGCTTGCTGATTCTAGGTCCAGGCGGCGTAGGCGAGGCGGGCGGCTTCGGGCAGATGCCGGGAATGAAGCTGATCCGCAGCGAGGACATTCTGCGCGACGAAGGTCCGGGGCTGGATGCGTTCTCCTATCACTATTACGGCGCGGTGAGCCAGCGGTGCGCGCGGATTGGCGGGGCGACGCTGGGCATGACACCTGAAAAGGCGCTGAGCGAGCAATGGTTGACGCTGACGCTGCGCGACGAGTCGTTCTACGCGGCGCTGCGCGACAAGTACACGCCAGGCAAACCCATCTGGCTGACGGAAACAGCGGAAACCGCATGCGGAGGGGATCCTTGGGCCGCGGATTTTATTGACACCTTTCGCTATCTCACCCAGCTCGGCGAGTTGGCCCAGAAGAACGTGCAGGTGGTCATGCACAACACCCTCAACGCCAGCGATTATGGCCTTCTGGACGAAACCACCCTGGAGCCACGTCCGAATTATTGGGCCGCGGTCCTGTGGCGGCGGCTGATGGGAACCACGGTGCTGAATCCCGGCGCCACCAAGCAGCCGAACCTCTACGTGTTCGCCCAATGCCTCCGTGGCAAGCGCGGAGGCGTGGCCATTTTAGCCATCAACGCGGACCGCGAGCAGACGCGCGAGATCTCACTGCCGACCTCTTCCATCGGGTATACGCTCACAGCTTTCGACCTGATGGGAACATCGGTGGAGCTGAATAGTTCGGAACTGAAAGCCGACGCGGACGGAGCCTTGCCCCCAATGTGTTGTGCAGCGCAGAGCGCAGGAACTCTGGAGTTGAAGCCGCTGAGCATCACGTTCCTTGCCGTGCCGGCAGCGAAGAACCATGCGTGCCGGTAAAGTCGAGTTGTCAGGGACAGGGGTCGCCGCCCGATAGACTGGAAGCATGATTTGCGTGCTGCGTCCCATCCCCGCTGAAGCCATCCGGCTGATCGTATTTGATCTCGATGGCACCCTGATTGATTCGGCCCGCGACCTCGCCAACAGCGTCAACGCGGCCCTCGAGCACATGGGCCGGCCGCAGCTCGACGACCACATCATTGCGGGATTTGTTGGCAACGGCGCGGCCATGCTGGTGCGCCGCTCGCTCGCGGTCGAAAACGGCGTCGATCCCAACGACGTGCACGACGAAGAGCTGGCCTCCGCTTACAACTTCTTCCTCGCCCATTACCGCGAACACAAGCTGGACTTCACTTACGCGTATCCCGGCGTTCTGGACGCGCTCGCTGCCCTGCGAGTCGGCCCGAATGGCCGCGAGCGCAAGATGGCCGTGCTCACCAACAAGCCGGTGCGTCCTGCCCGCGCCATCTGCGATGGCCTCGGCATGGGCCCGTTCTTCTTTCAGGTGTACGGCGGCGACAGTTTTGCGCTGAAGAAGCCCGACCCGCTCGGCCTGCGCACTCTCATCGAGGAGGCCGGCGTCACCCCGGCCGAGACCCTGATGATCGGCGACAGCAAGGTGGATGTGCAGACCGGTCGCAACGCCGGCGTGCACGTGCTCGGCTGCCATTTCGGCTTCGGCCCGCAGAACCTGATGGAAACCCCGCCCGACATCGTGGTGGATTCTCCGGCGGAGTGGGTCGCGGCCCTGGCTACGGGCGCCTCAGTAGAGCGCACAATCTGAACCAAGCGGACAATCTGAACCGGACCTGTGCCCCGTTCTAAACCGGAGTTGTGCCCCGTTCATCGCGGTTTTATCGCGATGAGCGGGCGTGCTGACCCACCGAATCGCTGACTCGCTCCAAGTGTGACCAATACCACTGTGCGGTCCGCTTTGCAAAACTTATGATTTAGGCTAGGCGAGGGATTGATACCCTTTCCCTAGCCGCAGTTCTTGTATCGCTTGCCGGAGATTCGCATGTTTCGCCTTGTTGCCTTCATCCTTCTCATTTGCCCGGCATGGGCCCTCGCGTCCACCAGCGCACCCGCGCCGCCTCCTGCGCCCGCCATCACCGGTGTGGTCGCCGACCCCTCCGGCGCCATTGTCCCCAATGCCGAAATCGATCTCGTCGAAAGCAACGGCGCCCTCGACGGCAGCTTTCGTTCCGGCGGTGATGGCTCGTTCACCGTCACCCCGCCGCATCCGGGCAGCTTTACGCTGGTCGTCTCCGAACCCGGCTTCAAAACCATCAAGACGCCAATCACCATTGCTCCTTCCATCAGCGCAACCGCCGCCCATGTTCCCAACCAGGCGTTTGCCGCGCCCCTCCGCATCGTCCTGCCCATCGCCGCCCTTTCCACCAGCGTGCAGGTCAACGCCGATACCGACCAGGACCTGACCGCCTCCGAGTCCAACCAGGACTCGTCTGTGATGACCTCCGAAGACCTGAAGGCGCTGCCCATCTTCGACAACGACTACCAGACCGCCATGTCCGCGTTCCTTGACGATTCCGCCACCGCCACCGGCGGCTCCGGCCTTATCGTCGACGGCGTCGAAGCCAATCGCGCCACCATTTCCGCATCCGCGGTGCAGGAAATACGCATCAACCAAGACCCCTACTCGGCGCAATACTACTGGCCCGGCCGCGGCCAGATGGAGATCATCTCCAAATCTGCCGCCGATCATTATCACGGCCAGGCCAATTTCTACTTCCGTGATTCCGCCATGAACGCGCAGAACGCGCTCGCCCCGTCCAAGCCCTTCGAGCAGCGCCGCATCTACGAAGGCCACCTCACCGGTCCCATCTTTTTCGCCCCCAAGAGCAGCTTCCTCGCCACCTTCAACCGCGCCGAAGAGGATCTCGACGCCGTCGTCGATGCCACGCTTGTGCCCACATCCACGAATCCCACCGGCCTCTACCAGGCCAACGTGCCCGTGCCCACGCGCGACACCGAGTTCAGCATCCGCGCGGCGCATCAGTTCGGCGCCCGCTACTCCGCATACGCGCAGTACAGTTACCAGGACTGGACCGGGCAGAATCAGGGCGTCGGCGGCCAAACCCTCGCCGCGGCCGGCTTCAACAACCGCTACCACGAAGACGACGCAGTGGTGCACGCCGACTCCATGCTCTCCCCCTCGCTCATCAACCAGTTTTCTGTCGTCGGCGAGCACGACTTCAGCCACAACAAGAACGCCACCGAGGCCCCGCGCGTCAGCGTTGTCGGCGATTTCAGCGGCGGCTCGGCGCAGAACGATGCACTCTCAACCGAATACAATTTCCGCATCTACGACATGATGTCGTGGACCCGCGGCAAGCACTACGTCAAGTTTGGCGCCGGCGTTCCGCACCTCAACCGCCGCGCCTTTGACGACAACACCAACGCCCTCGGCAGCTTCACCTACGGCCCCACTCTCGCCGCCGATGGCGTAACCGTTCTCCAGTCCGCCCTCCAGAACTACGCCGCCAACCTGCCCTCCGGCTACTCCATCAATTACGGCGAAACGCACTTCATCTACCACCAGCAGGAGATGGGCGCGTTCGTGCAGGACCAATACAAAGTCAACCCGCGCCTCTCCATCACGCCGGGCCTTCGTTACGACTGGCAGAATTTCCTGGCCACCAAACGTCTGGCGTTCTCGCCCCGGTTCTCCTTCGGCTGGGTCCTCGATCCTGCCTCCAAGCTCGTCCTTCGCGGCGGCGGCGGTGTCTACTACGATCGTTTCGGCTCCGGCCCGCTGCTGGACCTGGTTCGCTACTCGGGCGCGCAGCCGCGCCGGCGCTCCGTCACCCTTTCGCTCAATCCGGCCACCCTGCCCTCCACCGGCTGCATGCCCATATCAAATTGCGTAAACGTCAGCGCGTCCCCCGTGGCTCGCGTGGAGCTCGCGCCCAACCCGCGCATTCCTTATCAGTTGCAGTATGGGCTCTCCATCGAGCGGCAACTCGGCCAGAAGGCCACCGGCACCGTCAGCGTGTACTCCATGCGCGAAATCGGCGACTTTCGCTCCATCGACAGCAACGCGCCCACGCCGCAGTCCGGTTACACCGTGCGCCCCAACCCCGCCTACGGCCGCTACCGCCAGATGCAGCCTGCAGGATTCCTTGAGGGATCGGGCCTCGACGTCTCCTATCGTGGACGTCTCAACAAGTACTTCACCGGCTGGGGCCGCTATACCTGGTCGCACTACGAATCGAACACCGACGGCATCGGCTGGTTCCCGCAGAACCAGTACGCGCCCAACGACGAGTGGGCCAACGCCAGCTTCGACCGCCGCCAGCGCCTCGGCATGTACGCCATGTTTCATCCTGACGGCGTGCTGAATTTGTCCGCGGGCATCTTCGCCAACTCCGGCCGTCCCTATTCCATCCTCACCGGAACCGACGCCTACGGCACCGACCTCTTCAACGCGCGTCCTGACGGCGCGGACCGCAACACCGAGAACATGCCCGACTACGTGGACCTCGACCTGCGCTGGGGACACGACTTCGCCATCACTCAGAACAAGAATGACGACGCCCCGCGCCTCGGCTTCTCCGCCGGAGCATTCAATGTGCTCAACCACGAAAACCCCTCCGGAGTCGACAGCGTAGAGACTTCCCCGTCCTTCGGCGAAGTGACCGCAGTCAACCCGCCCCGCCGCGTGCAGCTAGGCATGCGCTACGAGTTCTAACCAACTGCTGATGGAACTTCACGAACTCGATGCGCGCGCAAATTCTTCGCAATAACAATTCCGCCGTCATCCTGAGCGAAGTTTGCCGCGTTTTTTGCGACAAACGCAATCGAAGGACCTGCTTTTCGGCGCCCACCATTGCAACAAACTTCAGACTCAGGACACTAGAACCCCGAATCCGATGTCCGAATCAAAAAGTGACAAAACGCGTCAGGGCGGGAGTTAAGTCCCGCCGCCAGCCGCGTAAACAAAGAACTCGGGCTTTAGCCCCTGAGAAACTGCACCACCGCCCCGCCGGAATGCCCCCAAAAAGCCCCAAAAAACACCGCGCCACCGCCCGTCAGCGCCCCTGTATAGTATTGCCACCGGGCCACCTTCCCTTTTCCCGAGGTCAAGTCATGACACGAACCATCCTCCGTGTCCTCCCGTGTTTGTTTCTGCTGGCGGCCACGGCTCTCGACGCCCAAGCGCAAGGGCGGCCCGATCAGGGTGCGGACAGCACGGCGCGCGTCACCCTGGGCCAGTCCGCGGTGCCGCCGCAGCCGTCAACAAGTTCCTAGAATCGAAAGCCGAACCCATAGCCCACCGCCACCATGTCTCCGTGTAGCGGCGGGCCCTAGCCAGACCGATCAAATTGGAAATTCGGCCTAACCGCCGATCCGCGCGGCGGTCCAATAGCAGGATCGAGAACTGCTTCCCCGGAGGTCGGGAAGGCGGCGGAATGCGCGGACCGGACTTTTGCGCACCCTTGGATGCGGCATTCGCCGTCGCTTTTCCTGCCATAACCGCCATCCCCGGACTTTTCCAAGAGTCACCCTCGCACCTAATAACTCATTCAAAAGTAAAGGCCAAGCGCCATGGGGCGAGCATAGCTCGCCAAGAACACGATGTAACTCGTGTCACAGTTGAACGTGACAAGGGCGCTTTTTTAGTAACTCCGGTAAAGGATGGACTTATCATCCAATCGCCCACCCCCGGGACTCCAATTACGTTCCCAGGCCCCAGAAGTCTCGGGGATCGAGATCGCCAATTGGAGGAACGAATGATCAGCACACACTTTCATCACCATCCATCCGGACTCTTCACGTTTGAGAAGTTCAAAGCGGGGCTCCTCTGCGTACTGATGCTCCTTGCGAGCAAGCCAAACCTTCACGCCCAACAACAGTGCGACACACCATACGAAACCAACTGCGTCGTAACTAATTGCAACTTTTACAGCGGATGCACCTACACTTTGACCGTCAACGATGACACGCCAAATGCGACCATCCACTACACGGTCTTCGAGAACGGCTACGTGGTCGCCGAAGGAACGGTGGCGCCCGGAGGGCAAATCCAAGTAGGAGGACGGGCTAACTGCTACCAAGGAGGGGCATGCTACCCCGCCGGTGACATGACCGGCACCATGTACGCTACTGCGCCTGGCTATTCGCAAAGCGGCTCGAACGGATTGAGTTTCTAGCCGCCACGGCGCCGTCGCGCACCCGCGACCGAAGGCGGTTAAGGGGTGCGGCAAGCGCCCTCGTTCGCTGGGCCTGGGACGCAGCTCAGGCCCAGCCGCCTTCAAAGGAGGCTGATATATGCGCAGACTCGCCCAAACTCTAATGCTGGTGTTGGCCGCACAGCCCGTTCTCGCCGCCAAACGCGTTGAGTTAAGCAATCTCGAGCAGCAACTGAGAGCGGAAAGCGCGAAGCCGGACGCAGAAGCAGCCTACCATATCGGCGACCTGGAGTTATCGGAGAGACTGAGCTGGACGCGCTTCACTGAACTTGAGAGGCTCCTCCCCGGCGACAAGAGCCGGCAGGCGCTGCGCGCGATAGCGGACGAGTCCCAGTTCCAACCGGCTCCAGCAAGCGAGATACCCGCGAAAGCCACTCCGGATTTGGCCGAACAGAAGCGCATCGTGGGGCTGGTAGTCGGCTATCTAAGGAATGCAATTCCCCAGCTGCCGAACTTCCAGGCTACCCGCCTCACGGAGCAGTTTGAGGACACGCCGCTGATCCAGATGCCCGAAGGGGGCTTTGTCCCGTACGAACCACTTCACCACCTAAGCGCGAATACGGTTAGCGTGACCTATCAGGATGGGCGTGAGACGGTGCAAGCCGAGATGCGCGCCGACAATCGGAAAGCGACTGAAGGTCTGACAACCTGGGGCGTCTTCGGACCGATCTTGGGAATGGTCTTTGTGGATGCGGCGCAAAGCAAGCTTTCGTGGGGCCATTGGGAGCAGGACGCCGGTGGCGCGCTTGCCGTGTTTCAGTACGAAGTTCCTGCGGGGAAGTCGCATTACGAACTGAACTACTGTTGCGTGGTGGGCCAACCCGGCGTCACGACTGGGGGGATTGAGATGTCGCCCCTCGCCGGGCATATTCAGGTTGGCGGGGCGACGACGGCGACAGCAGTCAACTTGCGCGCGTTCCGCAAGCTGGTCGGGTATCATGGCGAAATCGCGGTGGATCCGGGGACCGGCGCGATCCGGAGATTGTCCCTGATCGCGGACATAAAACAAGGCGAGCCCGTGGTAAAGGCGAACATCCTGGTGGAATACGGCGCCGTCCAGATCGGTGGCAAAACTTACATTTGTCCCATACGCAGCGTATCGGCTTCGCTGGCGCAATCTGTGCAAGTGAACCAGCACTACAATATTCCCCTGGCGAACCAGATACAACCGCTGAAGAATGCGGTGAGCGATGAGGAATTTCGGGACTACCACGTTTTCCGGGCGGAGATGCGGGTCCTGACGACGGCGGAGGCGACCCAGGAGCAGAATGAACTCCCCGGCCAGCCGGGCAAAGTCGGGTCTGGGTCGACTGCGACGGCGGCCGCAGCGAACGTGGGCGAAGCGGCTCCAACGACTCCCCCAGCGAACGCGCCAGCCGAAGTAGCCTCAATTGCGTCCGCAGCACCAGCGCAACCGGCGGTGACGCCCGCGCCTGCACCAGCGGCCGAAGTCAACGCCGAACCGGAGATCAGCGTCACAGCAGCGACAAACCCCGCGGATGTTCCCGGCGCTCTGATTTCGCCTCAAACCAATACCGGCATCACGCTGAGGACGACCACGCGCTTGGTGGAAGTGGCTGTGGCCGCAGTGGATAAGAAGGGCCGGCCGATCACAGATCTCAAACCAGGCGACCTGGAGATCTACGACAATGGGCGCAAACAAGCAGTAAAAGACTTTGCGCAGGCGGGAGCGGGAGTGCAGATGGCCGCGCCAGCGCCACAAGCAGTCGCCCCAACCGGGGAGCCAGTTACAACCAATCGGCCCGTGGCGGCACAGCAGGATACCGAAAATACAACTGTGCTGCTGATCGACGCCGCGCACGTGGACTTCAGCGATGTGACCTACGCGCGCGGCGAAATTCTGCGCTTCCTTAAGGCTGTGCCGGCGGATGAGCGCGTGGGACTCTACATCCTGGGCTCGCATGGATTCCAGGTGGTGGATGAGCCGACGATGGATCACGCGGGGCTCGCCGCCACGCTGGCGAAGTGGATGCCGAGCGCGCAGGATCTGGCTCATGCGCAGGCCGAGGAGCAGCGAAACCGGCAGCAGTTCGACTGGGTGCACCAGGTCACCGACCTCGCCTATGTGAACGGCAACGGCGAGGGCGGCAGCGACCCATCGATGTACGCCTCCGGCAGTGGGGCGGCGGCAGCCCTAATCTATCCGTCGGACGCGGAGCTGCGGCCCCTGGGCGACCGGCCGGAGGACTTTGCGCTGCATCTGCTGGTGGGAGTGGGCCGGCATCTGGCGGCAGTTGCAGGGCACAAGACGCTGGTTTGGATTGCGAGCGATAACGTGCTGGCGGACTTCAGTCCGGCGGCCGTGGGTAGAGAAGATACGGGGAACCGCTTCCTCGACCAGGCTTCTCTGCAAGCCCGAGAAACGCTAAATGAGGCGCACGTGAGCATCTATCCGCTGGACGTCTCGCAGCTTGAGTCCGGCACGGTTACGGCGGATATCGGGAATCGAAATGTGGTCGCGATGGGAAAGACCGAAAAGGACGGCTCAAGCGGCCCGGGCCTGAGCCTGAAGGACATCGGGGATCAGGCAGCGATCGGCGTTAACGGCCGGGACACCGCGCGGCTGCACGAAGATACGAAGCCGATTCAGGGAGCATTCCGCGATCTGGCCACGGCCACCGGTGGCCGCGCGCTGCGCCGGGCCGGCGACATTGCCGCGGAGTTGAACTCGATTGTGGCGGATGGGCGCGCCGCCTACCTCCTGAGCTTTACGCCGGACACCCAGGCTGACGGCAAATATCACACGCTCACCGTTAAGTGCCTGCGCAAAGACGTGACGCTGCGCTATCGCAACGGCTATCTCTATTCGGAAGAGCCGGCCACCATGAAGGATCGCTTCCGCGAGGCGGTATGGCAGCCTCGGGATGAAAACGAGATCGGGCTGACGGCAGCGACAGCGACGGGGGCAAAGGGACCGGCCATCCGGCTGCACATTGCGGCGACGGACCTGGAATTGGCCCAGCAGGATGGCCGCTGGACAGACAAGGTGGATGTGTTTGTCGTGGTTCGGGACGACTCCGGGCTGCATGCGGCGGTGAGGGGCAAGCGGCTGGGGCTGGCGCTTACGCCGGCGACATATCAGCGCGACCTGAAAGACGGGTTGACAGTGGAGGAGAGCTTGCCCAAATTGCCCGACGGGGCGCTGGTACGGCTGATAGTAATCGACGAAAACTCGCGTAGGATGGGATCGGTAACGATTGGGGCAAACGGAGAGGGGCAAATGGCCAATTAGGCGGGGTGCCCCCGATCCCTCGCACTTGGAGACCCGGGAAGCAAGCCGATACGTAGCCGTGCCGGGTGTATGCTCGCTTCCTCGATAGACGCGTCCCCAGCGACGGGCCCTTGTCAAGGGGTGGCAATCCCGCCCTGAGCGACCGGAGGGTCTCCCGCTCCCAGGCCCCCCCACCCAAAGGTAACCACCAGGACTCCTCTCACCCCGCCAACACGGCTTCTTTACCGCATCTCGATACGGCATCCCACCCAACCGCCGTTTTAGAGGGGACCCCTCCCCACCGAAGGTAACCTCGCAGCCTCCCCCATCACCTCCAGCCCTAACTCCGCGAACTCCGCCAGCCCCGCTAACTCCGCTTCTCCCCCGTATCCGCCATCACATCCACGCCATGAAATCCGCGCTACAGTCTATTTGTGAGTCGAAATGTGCCCGCCCCACCGGCGGGCATTCGCATTTCATGTGGAAGGGAATCCAACTCCATGGTCGCCGCCACAACCCGGCTGCAAAAGTCCAGGGAAATCCCCGCGCGCAAAGGCTCCCGCTCAGCAAAATTCGCCAACTCCTCAGTGGATCCCAGAAATAATCCCCCCTCCTCCCCCTCGGGAAGAGGGCGCGCAATTCTGTGCACTTTTGTGGCTTAACTCCATCATTCCATTTGACATCCTCGTTTTTTATTTAGCGCGCAAACGCCAGGCGTAAACTGGATTGGTTCGCCGGATATTCTTCGGAACCGAACCGCGGTTCCAGCCGTATCCGGAATGAGGAGGCTCTATGCGCCTGCGCCTGCTTGCTTTGTGTCTGTTGGCCGCCGCCTTTGCCCTGCCCGCACGGGCTCAGCAGGACATGGTCCAGTTTGGCAGCAACCTCCAGATTGCCCCCGGCGAGAGCGTCCACGACGCCGTTTGTTTCTTCTGCAGCGTGGATGACCGCGGCACTGTCAAAGGGGACATCGTCGTCTTCTTCGGCAATGTGCACCTGGCCGGCGAGGCTCATCACGATGTGGTGGCCTTCTTCGGCAGCGTGCATGCCGATGACAACAGCTCCATCGGCGAGGACCTGGTGAACTTCTTCGGCTCCGTTTACCTGGGCGACAACGTGAGCGTGGGCAAGGACATGGTATCGATGTTCGGCAGCTTCCATTCCGCGTCCACGGCCAGGAACGGCGGCGATCGCGTGATCCAGCCGGCTTGGCTGTTCTGGGGTCCGCTGATGGTCCTCTTCCTGATCTTCTATGTTGTGGTGCACGAAGTCCGTGCACGGCGCCAGCGCGAGCTTTACATGCGCGGATACCCTATGCCGCCACCTCCGCCGAGACAGTGATTTGCGACAACTTTGGTAACCGCGACTGTTTGCGCAGAGGCGCGTTTCAATTAGCATGCGCATAATGCAGGTCTGGCGATTGTCTCTTTGCGGATTGATGGTGGTTGCCTCGGCTGGAAACGGCCTGCGGGCTCAGCAGGGGTTTGCCGGCGCGGCGCGGCCCGACATGGCGAAACAACTCTTCGCACTGGCCAACCAGACGCGGGCGCAGGCGGGGTTGGGCACGTTGAAATGGGACCCATCGCTGGCTGATGCAGCTATGCGGCACTGTCAGCGGATGGCCGGCGAGGGCGAAATATCGCACCGCTACGGCGGCGAGCTGGATGTGGGCGGACGCGCCGCGGCCTCGGGCGCGCACTTCAGCCGGATTGAAGAAAACATCGCAGTGGGCTCGCGCCCGGAGCAGATTCACGAGGGGTGGATGCACTCGCCGGGGCATCGGGCAAACCTGCTGAACTCCGATATCGACCGCGTGGGAATCGCAGTGGTGGCGACGCAGGGGGTGCTGTTTGCAGTAGCTGACTACTCCGAGGCAGTCCCGGTGCTGACTGCAACGCAGGTAGAGAGCCGCGTGGCCGACCTGATCCGGATGAGCGGCATCATAGCGCGCAAGGACCCGCACGACGCACGGCTCGCCTGTCCCCTGGATCATGGAGTTCCCGGCGGCCTCAACGACGAGCCAGGTTTCATCATGCGCTGGCAGGGCGCCGACCTGGACCACCTGCCCCAGGACCTTGTGAACAGGCTGGGTTCAGGAGAATATGCACAAGCCGATGTGGGCGCATGCCCGGCGGAAGGGGGTCAAGGCACTTTCACGGTGTATCGCGTGGCGGTGCTGCTGTATTCCTCTGCTGCAGCGCCGAGACCGTACTATCCGAAGCAATAGCCTTTCCGCTGTTTTTCGCTACCTGACCATCAGGGACTCAAGCCGACGGTGTCGTTGAAGCACTTCGGCAGCTTCGCCAAGTCCAAAGCCAATTTCTACCATGAGAATCTGCTCGCAAAGAACCTGGAGTCGAGACCCGTCGTTGTAGATGTTTGCAGGGTCCAGAGCGTCCGGCGCGGGCTCGTTGGAGTAGTGCGTGAAGTAATTGCGTAACTTCGTAATACGCCGCACGGCTCCGATCCAATCGGGGTCGAATATCCATTGGGCGCCGAATTGTTCAATTAGCGCCCTTATCCTCTCGGCGGCTGTGAGGTCGCCAAGGTGCTGAAGCCGGTCCCGTAACCATTCCCGCTCCTCCTCGGTGCAAGTTGAAATCATTCTCTCCTTGAGAGCCTTCACCTTCTGTTTAGCATCTGTTTCGACGTTATTTCTAACGCGGTGGTACGACTCGAGCGCCTGGAAGAAGTTGAATAATCGATGCTCGGAGTAGAGTCTCTGACCTCGAGCTGTCGCAGTATAGAGGGTGTAGAGAGGCCTCACCTCCCGCCTTATTCCTAGCCACGCTTCTAGAGCCTGCCCGAAACGTGGCCTCAAATCGTTAAAGGTGAATAGCATCTCAAGGGGATGCGGCGCCTTGTCCGGGGAGACTCCGATCGGCCTGCCAAGAACAGTCGCCCACTCTCCATTGGCCTCGGTACTGACTACTCCGAATTTCGCATTCACCGATTCCCAAGAAAGTGGCTTACCAACCCCAAGCGCTACAAGCTCCTTAATTGCGAGAAGCTGGTCGATCGCCTCTTCAAGGGACTTGCCATTGGCGAATCGAAGGCTCACGTAGGTCGACTGGCAGATGGTTGCCTCTTTCTGCGTCGCGCGCATAGTTGGCCCAGTTCTGCCAAAGTCAAAAGCCACTTCATCTTGGCCAATCTTGAATTCCAGAGCGTTGGGAGTGCGAAATCCCATTTGGATATCCTTCATGTCGGGGGACCAACTGAACGTAAATCCGGATACGTCGATCCACTCGTGAAGGCAGTCGATTTCCGCCGTAAGCCTCAAAATGGGGGCACGGCTAAAATCGGTTGCGGAAGAAGAGTGAAGTACCAGATTCGAATGCAGCTCGCTTGCGGTCGGGCGTGTTCCGAACTGCTGGCTAACCACCGCCGCTTCGAGCAAATTCACGAAACCGAGCGTCTCGGTGTGCCCGCGAACGACTGGATAACGGACTGGGGCTTCACGCTCCCAGTAGATTTCTTTAAGAGCTCCAAAAAGGTAAACGGTCGTGCCCGTATTGGGAGAGTATGTTAGTTCCCCGGCGACACTGTTTTCTGAATCGTCAAGCCAGAAATGCCCACGTGCTGTGATTTCTCCGGTTTCTTCCATCGCAGTGGCCTGCCTTCGCCTTACACCTGCGATTATTCCACTCGTCATGGGGTGGCAGGCAGCTTCATCCAAGCTGCTGGCGGACTTCCGCTCAGCCGAAATCCCTGTGCTCTTTCCAGATCTGCTGCCAGGAAATCCGCGGCGGCCCACAGACAAAGATGTCGGGATGATCATCGCTTTCTTCATTGTGGATGCCCTGCGAGTTGCCGTTGTGACCGGCGAGGCGACAGGCGGTGAAAATCGAATTCGCCTGCTCTGGAGTGAGACCGAGCACGATGAATGTAGTTGGGGAAGGATCGGGATAGCCGCGGAACCATTCCGAGTTGGTGGTTCCGATGGGCTGCGGCAGGCCGTAGACGCGGCCCAGGATCTCGATGGCGCCGTACTCGCCGTAATTGGCGGTGGTGATGCCGAGGTGGGCTCGCTGTTCCGGGGGCAATGAATCGCGGATGGAAGCGACGGTGCGGACGAGTTGGTTCCAGCCGATCTCTTCGCGCAGGTCGCCGTTATTTTTGAGCGCAAAGTCGCGCAGCGGGCCGCTGGAAGCGATGGGAACGACCATGGCGCAGAGGAACGCTCCGCCAAGAGCAACGCAGGCGAAGTAAACGCCCACCAGCGTGCGGCGGACCGCTTTCGGCATCCAGGAAATCGAGCGCTCGCCCACTACTGAGCCCATGGCCAGCAGCACGGGGTAGGCTTCTGCAACGTAATAGTAGCGGCCTTTGCTCGCCCAAAAGATTGCCACGGGAACCACGTACATCCAGGCAATGATGCGGTAGCGGCGTTGCGCGAAGCACGCAATCAGCCCGGCGATCCAGAGGGGCGCGGCGAACAGGTTCGCGTTCCCGATGAATTGGCCTATCAGGAAGCCTTTGGCGCGGCCTTCGCCCACGTCGCGCACGTGAATGTGCTGGAGAAATGCGTAGGAGATCCAATCGTGGCGGGCGAGCCAGACGATGTTGGGCAGAAAGAGGAGCAAGGCAATGCCGACCCCGGCCCAGAACCATTTGGAGAGGAACCAGCGGCGCGCGGGCGTGAGCGCGAGGCCCAGAAGGAGGCCCGCAATGAAGAAAACAACTGAGTACTTGGTGAGCAGCTCCAGCCCGATGGCCGCGACGATGGCGATCCACCAGCGGGGATTCTCCGTCTTCAACAGGCGAACCACGAACCAGCAAACCAGAACCCACCAGAAGTAAGAGAACGATGTGTATTGAAACTCGGTAGCTTCGAAAATCGGCACGCCCGACAAAGCGACGGCAAGAGCGGCCATGATCTGCGCCAGGCGGCCGCCGCCGAGATCGCGAGTCATGATCCCGGTGACAAAAATGACGGCGGCCTGGGCCAGCACGGAGAAGAGCCGCAGGCCGATGAGCGACAGGCCGAATATGCCGAGGGCAATGCGCTCAATAAACGGCGTGAACGGCGGATACGAAACGTAGCCCCAGTCGAGATGCCGGGCGTCGGAGAGAAACTGCAACTCGTCGCGGTGGAATCCATACTGGCCGTTAGTTAGGATATGCGCGAGCGCGAAAGCTGCCGCAATCGCGGTCAGCACAGCCGTATCGGATCGCCGGGCAGGCCGGTTCTCTACCGTTTCGTGGGCAGCGCTGGGAAGCATTCGGCCTCCGCATACTGGGGAATGCATCCAGTGTACGCGCGGCAAAGGCCGTTAGTTCCCTTCTCTGCGCAACCAATGTGGCCGTGGCAGCTACGGCATGGTTTCCGCAGTCTTTTTGAGCGACGTCAGGAGACGCGTTCGAACGGCTGCGGAACCTTCACCGACGCCATGCCTGCGGCGGTTGCCGCCTGAATGCCTAGCTCTGTGTCTTCAAACACGAGGCACTCTGCCGGGGGTACGCCCAAGCGCTCCGCAGCCAGCAAAAAGGCGTCCGGCGCGGGCTTGCCGCGCTTATAGTCCTCGGCGCAAACCAGGGTATCGAATTTGTCCAGCAGCTTTGTGGCCGTGAGCGAACCGATTACGGAATCGCGGCGGCTGCCGGAGACGACAGCCATGGGAATGCGGCCATGCTGCGCATCAATGTGCTCCAGGACTTCGGGAATCGTCTTGAGCTGGGGAAGAAGCTCGAGGTAGAGCGACTCTTTGCGCGCCGCCACTTCGTCGACCGGCATATTGAGGCCCTGCATCTGGTTGAGCAAAGTGATGATTTCACGGATGGGCCGGCCGCCCCAGGAGTAGAAGAGCTTCTCTTCGTAGACGCAGTTCCACTCAGCCAGCGCGGTCTTCCACGCGATGTAATGGAGCGGCATGGAATCGACGATGGTGCCGTCGCAGTCGAACAGGTAAGCGCGAAAGTTGCCCGCGGGAAGGGTGAGTTTCATGGATAAAGAAGGATGTCTCCTGTTTTCCATGGTATCGTTCCACGCTGGATTGCGGCTGATGACGGCGTGGATCATTCCAGGCCGTGAACCGCGATAGTGTCTGGAGGCGTGGTGGCGTATGCGGTGGGCGCGTCGTGGGTCATGGGGGCGCCTTCGCCGGGCTTGGTGGGCTCCATCTTGAGCGCGTTGTTGAAGCGATTGAAATAATTGAAGAGCCCGATGGCGCAGAGCAGTTCCACGATCTCCCCTTCCGAGTAGAAACTGCGCAACTCGGCGAACTGCTCATCCGTGACGGCGTTGGCGTTGCGAGTGACGGTTTCAGCAAGGCGCAAAGCGGCCTTTTCCGCGGGAGTAAAGTCGTCGCGCTGCTGCCAGTCGGCAAGATGCGCAAGCTGATCATCGCTCCAGCCCAAATTGCGGGCGAGAATGGTGTGGCTGGCCAGGCAATAGGGCGTCTGGTTTACCTGGCTGGTGCGGACGATGATCAATTCCTTCAGTTTGGTCGGGACGGTGCCGGTGTTGAGGACGGCGGCAAAGTGGTCCTGCATGGTGGAGAAGATCTCGGGCCGGTGAGCCATCACGCGAAACATGTTGGGCACGTTGCCGCGCTGGGCAAAAACCTTGTCGTAAAGGGTGGCGATTTCAGGGGAAACCTGGCTGCGGTCGAGGCGGGAGATTCGGGACATGAGCCGCTCCTTCTGTTTCCATTATGGCACCGGCAGGAGTCGATCCGGCACATGCGGGACTGTGAACGCCGGCCGTAACTGTTGCAAAGCAGGGAGGTTTTGACGGGCTCGGCGCTCTCTGCTAATTTGGTAGTGGACAACTTAACACGCCCGACACTCCTCAGTAGCTCAATGGCAGAGCATTCGGCTGTTAACCGAAGGGTTGTAGGTTCGAGTCCTACCTGAGGAGCCAATAAATCAATAACTTACAGCCTCCCCTCCTCCAGTGCTTGGTCCAAGTTGGTCCAATTGAGTTTCGACCTTGACGGTTCTCCTCTTCGGAACCGATTCGTTGATCACGGTCACCTTCCCATCAAGAATGGCGGGTTTCCAGTCCGTGAGGATCTCCATCGTGCGGGAGTTCATCGCGTTGAGAACGCTCGCCTCGATCGTCTGCACATAAACATCGCCCGTTGTCCTGATGCTCGCGTGGCGCAGTGCCCCTTGAGCATCCTTGAGCGTGCCGTGGTGCTGCAGATTGGTTCCCAGCGTTCGTCTCATGACTTGGAACGTAATGAGCCTCTCCGGGATCTCCAACTTCCTGGCGATCGGGCGGACCCGGCACCGGAGGAAGTTCTTTCCCCAGCGCGGCACCGCCTGTCCTTTCCGCTCTCCGCGCCCGAAGGTTGGGAACATCAGAGCTTCTGGTGACGGATCGGGGCTTATTCTCTGCCAGGCTTCGATAATCGGGCGAACCTGTTCCGGAACGCCGATTGGCGCCCGACTGGACTGATTCTTGAGCCGACCCGGGTAAAATCGCCCTTCGAATGCCGTCCCGTGCGGAACCAGCGTTGTTCCCGTCCAGGACTTCCACTGCAGGCCGAGAACCTCGCTTGCACGTGGGCCGCAGAATATACCGACGTACATCAGACACAGATCGTGCAGATCCTGAATGCCGCCAATGAGCTTCAGAATCTGCTCCTGGGTCATCACCGGCTTCTCAACTGGTTTGGTCTGTGGCATGTTCACGTCTTCCGCAGGATCGGTTGCAAGGAATTTCAGCTTTTTCGCCATCTGCAGGATGGATCGAATGTTGATGTAGCAGTGGCGAACCACCGATTGGGAGTATTTCGTTGCGAGCTTGTTGAGCCACACTTGGATTTCAAAGGCGCCCAGTTGGTTCAGCGGAATTCTCCCGAAATGCTCCACCAGGTAATGCTTGATCTCGAAAGTGTTGATTTTCCGGTATGCCGGGCTCCACGTTCCCTCCCGCATCGGCAAATAACGTTCCGCGACAAACCACTGAAAAGTCACGGTTTCGTCGGGAACGATACCGGGCGAGGTCTTGGCCGGAACCCCAGTGTCCTGGAGAATCAGCGCGTGCAGCATCTCCTCTGCTTTCCACTTCGGCGTACCGGCTTTGGGACAGAGCGGGACGTTGCGACGCTTTCCAACCTCCTTTCCTTCCTCGTTTCGCAAGTACACGGTGTACTTGCCGTACCACATCTTCACTTTCCGCCCTCGCGGGTAGACGGTGCCCTTCTGATACTTCATTGCCATGGCTGTTCTCCTGTAGCCCGGCGTCTTTCCCTGATCGTGGAGAACAATTCCTTCATACACGATACAGAGACCGATGGGAAGAGGTCTGGTTGTGGAGTTCCGAGATAAATAGATCGACGTCGGCGACCCGGTAACGGATCAGCTTTCCGAGCCTTACGCCGGGGATTCTTGGCAGGCGCCGCGTTGTGTGGTCACGAATGAAACGCTCGGAGACGCCAAGTCTCTCGGCAACCTCGCGGGCATTCAGTAACCGTTCGGGGAATTGGGTTCCTTGGACCAGAACTGTTGCTGGGGTGGCGAGCTGGCGATCGATTTCCTTGCTCGGTATCTGTGACATGCACTCGTTTCCTCCATCTGAAAGTCCGGTCTCAAGAACCGGCAACTGGCGGCATCATGGTGGAGTTCTTCTACTCGGTCAAATCCGATCCGCCGACTGCTCGTTTCTACAGGTCAGACAAATATCAAGTTGCCGGATTTGACCGAGTTCCGGTTCTGGATGATCCTCCGACTGCGGTTTACGAAGGAGGTCTCTGGGTGTTCGAGTCCTGCGAGGAATTGACGGCCCGGCTTACAGCGACCGGCTATTTCATTGATCCGGTGATGATCAAGGTTGTCTATTTGGCGGCCAGGATGCAGAAACCGCTTCTGCTCGAAGGGCCGGCTGGATCGGGCAAAACCCAGTTAGCCGTCTCGGTCGCGAAAGCCGCCGGGACGCATATCGAGCGGTTGCAGTGCTACCGGGGCGTGACCGAGGACCAGGCCATCGGGCGGTTCGACGAGGGACTGCAACGGCTCTACATGGAGTTCGCGCGGGGCGAGCACGCGGACTGGCAAAGCGTGCAGGCGAGCCTCAAAGGGCGCGACTTCTTCCGCGCGGGTCCTCTGATGCGGGCGCTTGAATGTGAGCGGCCGTGCGTTCTCTTGATTGACGAGCTGGACAAGGTGGACGAGGGTTTTGAGGCCATGCTGCTGGAGATTCTCTCCGCTTGGCAGTTGTCGATCCCGGAGTTCGGCACGGTCGAGGCGAAGAGCATTCCCTTTGTCGTTCTGACGAGCAACGAGGAGCGCCGGTTGGGCGATCCCATCCGCCGTCGCAGCTTGTATGTGCGCGTGGAACACCCGACGCCAAGCCGAGAAGCGGAGATCATCGCCAGCCGCACGCCCGATGCAGACGAGAAGTTCCACCGGGAGATGGCGGGCATCGCGCTCTCGTTCCGCAATTATTCCCTTGAAAAGCCGCCGTCGGTCTCGGAGATGATCGACTTCGCCAATGCGCTTCGCCTGCTCGGCGCCAATCACGTGACCGAAGACCTGCGCGATGTGCTGCTGCCGTTCCTGGCAAAGACGGAAAAGGACCGGCGTCACCTGCTTTTGCGCGAAGGGTTCAAGAGCCTGCTCGTCGACGGTACACGTTTCGCCGCCCAGCTCACGGTTCCGGAGGCGACGGAATGATGAGGATTATCGTTTCGCTCACTCTTCTACTATTTGCCACGCTGCCCTGCGCTCGCGCGCAGACGGACGCAGCCCAAGCAGAACGATCCGTACAGCGGTATGCAGCCCATTATGGTGTGCCGCCGGAGCTGATCGCCGCTTTGATCGATGTCGAATCGCACTGGAATCCAAGCGCTGTTTCAGGCAAGGGCGCGATGGGGCTAATGCAGCTGATGCCAGCGACGGCGCGGCGCTTCGGGGCCGTTCATCCCTTCGAAGTGGAAGAAAACATCGCGGCGGGCACGCGCTACGTGACCGCGCTGATGTGGGAGTTTCATGGCGACTTGAGACTGGTGTCGGCCGCCTATTACGCGGGCGATCACTGGATTGCCAAAGAGCGATTGAGCTACAACAACCCGGACGTCGTGGCCTACGTTGAGGCCGTCCGGTTGAGATATACCACGCGGAAACACGCATCGACAGGTGCGCGAAGGAGGTAGAAGCAATGAGGCATTTCGAAGTGTTCCTGGCGATGATGCTGTTTCCACTGTTAGCGTTGGCAGCGGATCACGCTGTGCCGGCGCGAGTTGCCACTCTGACGATCGATTCAAGAGAGGTGACGATCTTGCATCTGCGGCCGGATTTCGAATCGTCGATTCATATGCCCGAGGATGTCACTTCCGTGATTTTGGGCAGTCCTGGCACATTCAAGGCTGAACATAACGAGGGCGAGCCGCAGTACGTCTACGTCAAGCCCATCACCAAGGAACCGGCGCAGTCGAATCTGCTGATCGCGACCAAATCAGGTCAGCACGTCACCATTGAGCTAATCAGCGCTGGCGCGAGCGCCGCAAACGACACGCCACCTGTTGACTTCCTGATCGAGTACCGCGCGGCTCGCAGTTTCCTGATC
>CAVYSS010000007.1:0-60740 GCA_963771195.1 uncultured Acidobacteriota bacterium | reverse complement strand
CCAGCGGCCGCCGGCGCCTACCGGTCCCAGCATCCGCTCCATCGGCGGGCGATGCATGCCGAACCCAGGCCCATTCCCAGGTCCAGGTTGTGCGGCCGCCGCCCCGGCCACCACCATGGCCAATGCCATTGCTGAAAATGCCTTTACCAATGCCTTCATCCCGTTTCTCCTCATCTCTTCTTCTCCCCCATCTTGCTCAAACCTCGAGTTAAGTCCCCTGGTTGCCCCGTTTCACCATCTGGCTCTTGCCCCAGCTTCTATTTCTGTCATTCCCGCAGGGAATCTACTGTTGGCCCGGACCCCGGGCGTGAATGCCCTTCCATGGCACTCCATCAATCTCTTCATCGCGCTTGATTTATTCCTATTTGCTGCTACCGCCGTCGGTCATCATTTCGGCCAGCGGCTCCAGCGCGTCCGGCACTTCCTGGGAGACGTCGCGGTCCACGTTGGCAAGCAACTGGTCCATGTCCGCCGCGCGGCGGGCGGCCTGGGCGCGCTGCTCAAGTTGAAGTTGGCGCTGTTGCGCCTGCCAGGCCAGAACCTGCTGGCGATGATGCTCATAAAGGGCTCCGGAAGCAGCCCCGACAGCGATGAGGATTCCCATTGCCCAGGCCAGTGTGCGGCGCCAGGCGATGGAATTCGGCGTTGCGGCCATCGCCGGCGCGAACGGGCGCATTGCGGCCTCGCTCCACGCCTGCACGCTCAGGCGGAAGTTCCCCAGCACCTCCTCAAGCCGCGCGTCCTCTGTCCCCGTCGTTTGCCGTCCCTTTGTTCCCTCATCCATCATCGTTTCCCTTCCATTTCCTTACGCACCCTGGCCAATGCCCGTGACAGGTGCGCCTTGACCGTTCCCTCGCTCAACCCCGTGACCGTGGCAATCTCGGCGATCTCCAACTCCTCAACGTGGCGCAGGAGGAAGACCAGTTTTTGCCGCGGACTCAAGCCGTCGACCACGTGCCAGACCTGCTTCACCTGCTCCCGCGCCAGCAAATGCTGTTCCGGCGAGCTGCCGCTCGAGGGCAGCCATTCGCTGGCCTCGTCCACGTCCACTGAGTTGGTGCGCGTGGTCCGCCAGAACTGAATGCGCCGGTTGCGCCAGTGGTCCTTCTGCACGTTGATGGCGATGCGCATCAGCCAGGTCATCGGGCTGGACTCACCGCGGAACCGGGCCCAGTTGCGATGCGCCTTCAACAGGCAGTCCTGGGTCAGATTCTCGGCCAGGTCCGGGTCACGCGTAGACGCCAGCAGAAACCGGAAAATCTGCGTGCGATGATCGGCGACGACCTGGGAGAACTCCCGTTGAACGATCCCCGGTGTCGTGGCAAGTGTCATCGATTCGAGTGCGGTTCCAGCTGCCATCATTCAGGTAGACGGCGGCGGCAGGACCAAGTTTACAAGCGAACGCCGAGGATTTGGTGTGTTTGGCATAACCGGCCGGGTTTGGCATGGCGTTGATTCGCTCACGCTGGCTGGAACGGAGGCGGGCTGATACGCTTTGAGGGGAAAACGGTTTCCGCAACCTGCGAACGAGGAATGCCCCTATGCTGCTGGCCGCACTACGCGAAGAGGTTCTTGAGGCCAACCTGGAGATTGCCCGCCGCGGGCTGGCGCCGCACACGTTCGGCAATGTGAGCGGGATCGACCGGTCGGGGGCCGAACCGCTGGTGGTGATCAAGCCCAGCGGGGTGGCCTATGAGAAGCTGCGCCCAGAGGACCTGGTGGTGACGGACCTAAACGGCCGGGTGGTGGATGGTGCGCTGCGGCCCTCGAGCGACCTGGATACCCACACCCTGCTCTATCGCGAATTCCCGCAGATCGGCGGCGTGGTGCATACCCACTCGGAGTTCGCCACGGCGTGGGCGCAGGCGGGACGCGAGATCCCCTGTCTGGGAACGACGCACGCGGACTATTTTCATGGGCCGGTTCCGGTGACCGAGCCGCTGACCGAGGCCGAGGTGGCGGAGGCGTACGTGAGGAACACGGGAGCGGTAATCGTGCGGCGGTTCCAGAGCGGCGGCCTGGACCCGGTGGCGGTTCCGGGGGTGCTGGTGGCCGGGCACGCTCCGTTTGCGTGGGGCAGCACCGCAAGCCAGGCCGTGGAGCATGCCGACATTCTGGAGTACGTGGCGCGCCTGGCCTATCGCAGCATCCTGCTGGGAGCGTCCGAATCCGGACTGCCTGTGTACGTTAGCGAACATCATTACAAGCGCAAGCACGGCCCGCGGGCCACCTACGGCCAGCGATGAGCGGTGACGAATGCCGGAACTCTGCCAGTGTTAACTTGAGGAATGTGCGGCGTTTAATGGTTTTTTAATTTGCGTAATCTGTTACCGATTTTCATAAGCTATATTCGAATTGTCATATTCTTGGGACGGAGTGGCACGCGGGGTGGGCGCAAAATAGGAGCCTGGCGCTCTCATATCTTTCAACGCCATAGTCAATTAGTTGTAGTTCTCCACAGTTACCGCAAACCCGATTTCGCTTGGCAATGGACGTGCAACTCAGTCGAGCATACTGGTGTCCCCCAAATGGAAACGAGCCTTTCCAACCGCTTGCAAGCAACACTGCTGGCCATCCTCACGGTCGGCCTGGTGCTGCTTGCGGTGTTGAACTTTGTTCAGGAGGGAGGGTCTGCGCTGCCCCCCACTGACGGGGTATGGTGGACAGAAGCGCCCCACCATGCAGGGCTGATTGCGGAGCGAGTTCCGCCGGGCACGCCGGGCAAGCTGGCCGGGCTGCAGTCGGGCGATCTGCTGAGCGCGGTCAACGATGTGCCGGTGAAGCGAATCTCCGACTATGAGCGGGAGCTACACCGAATAGGCCCGTTTGGCGATGCGCGTTACACGATCACGCGCGTCGGCATCCCGCTGGAAACGCCGGTGCTGGTGATCCCCGACAAGCAGAACCGCAGCATGCAACAGGCGCTGCGGGTCATCGGGCTCATCTACCTCGCCATCGGCATCTACGTGCTCTTCCGGCGTTGGACGGCGCCGCGAGCGACGCATTTCTACGTTTTCTGCCTGGTTTCCTTCGCGCTGTATGCCCTGAAGTACACCGGCATCATGGATAGCCTGGACTCCACCGTGTACTGGTGCAATGTGTTGGCGGAGGCGCTGCAACCGGCGCTCTTTGTGCACTTTGCGCTCAGCTTTCCTGAAGAGAGGCTTAGCCGCACGAGGCGCGCATGGCTGCTGCCGCTGGTTTATCTTCCCGGCGCAGCCGTACTGGGCCTGCGGCTGTATGCCTTCCACTACTGGGAAGCAACGCAGTTACTGGCGCATCGCCTTGACCAGGTGGGCACCGCTTACGACACCGTGTTTTACCTGCTGGCTACGGGACTGTTCCTGCGCAGTTACGCTCGCGCGGGCACTCCGCTGCTGCGGCAGCAGTTGAAGTGGCTGACCCGCGGAGCCCTGCTGGCCGTGCTGCCGTTTACACTTTTCAGCGCCATTCCCTTTCTGCTGGATATGCGCGTTCCGGCGCCTCTGTACCGGCTGGCTGGGCTGTCGCTGGTTTTCCTGCCCCTGACCTTCTGCTGGGCCATTGTGCGCTACCGATTGATGGACACGGACCTGATCTTCAAGCGAGGCGTGGCCTATACGGTGGCGACAGGGCTGATCCTGGGCGGGTACTTTGGAGTAATTGCCGGTGCGGCAGGCATAGCGCACAACAGGTTGCCGGAGTCAGCGCGGAACTGGGGCGAGGGCATTGCCATAATCCTTGCGCTGGCGGTTTTTGAACCTCTAAAGCGACGGATCCAAAGCTGGGTGGATCGCGTTTTCGACCGGCATAAATACGACTACCGCAAGGCTCTGATCGAATTCGGACGAGGATTGAGTTCGGAGACGGACCTGACCGCGCTGCTCAACTCGATCGTGGAGCGGCTGCCGCGGACGCTGCTGGTATCGCGGGTGGCAATGTTCCTCCCCGGCCCGGACGGGAAACTCCGGCTGGCTTCCGGGCATGGCTTGCCGGCAGAGGCGAAGGCGGCGCAGGACAGCAATGGCGGGCTGGACCTGGCTTTTCTGGATTTCGACAGTCATCACCAGAACCGCTCGCATATCTTCCTGGAGAACGCGCAGCAGGCGCTGCATCTCTATCCCAGCGAGCGGCGCACGGCAGCTCTGCTGGACCTGAACTACTACCTGCCTTGCCGGGTGCAGGACGGCGCGAAGACGCGCACCATCGCGATAATCGGCCTGGGGCGCACCGAGGGCGGCGATTTTCTTTCCAGCGAAGACGTGGAGCTGCTGGAATCGCTCGCGAGCTACATCGGCATCGCGCTGCAGAATGCCAGCCTGTATGCCCAGCTCGAGGCGAAGATCAGCGAGTTCGAGCGGCTGAAGGAGTTCAACGAGAACATCGTCGAATCCATCAACGTAGGCATTCTCGCCGTGGATCTGAACGACCGCGTGGAGAGCTGGAACGCGCAGATGGAAGCGATGTACGCGCTGAGCCGCGGCGAGGTGCTGGGCCAGCCACTGGGCAGCGTGTTCCCTCCCGATTTTTGCGACGCCCTCGACAGTTTCCGCAACGAGGCCGGGGTGCATCACCTGTACAAGTTCCGGCTGACCACGCGCGCGGGCGAGCAGAGGACGGCGAACGTGGCGGTGGCGCCGCTGCTGTCGCGGGAGTTTGTCCCCGTGGGGCGCATCGTCCTGGTCGACGATATCACCGAGCGCGTCTCCCTGGAGACGCAACTGGCGCAGGCGGACAAGCTCAGTTCCATCGGGCTGCTGGCGGCGGGCGTGGCGCACGAAATCAACACCCCGCTGGCGGTCATCTCCAGCTACTCGCAGATGCTCACCAAGCAGCTTCGCGGCGACGCCAAGCTGGGGCCGGTACTTGAAAAGATCACGCAGCAGAGCTTCCGCGCCGCGGAGATCGCCAACGGGCTGCTGAATTTTTCGCGCACATCCACCACGGAGTTGAAGGCGACCGATCTGAACCAGGTCATCCGCGATACGCTTGTCGCTGCTTGGAGCACCAGTTCAAGACCGCGCAGATCCAGGTGGATCTGGCGCTGGCCGGCGACCTTCCCCCCATCCAAGGAAATTCCGGCAAGCTGCAGCAGGTGTTTTTGAACCTGCTGCTGAACGCCAAGGAGGCCATGCCGGGCGGCGGCCGCTTAAGCATCGCCACCATGGTGAATGGGCAGGTGGAGGCCATGGTGAGCGATTCCGGCATCGGCATCGCGCCGGAACATATGAAGCGCATCTATGATCCGTTCTTCACCACCAAGACCATGCCCAGGCCGGGCGACAAGCGCGGCACCGGCTTGGGCTTGAGCGTCTCCTACGGCATCATGCAGGAACATGCCGGCAAAATCCATGTTGAAAGCACAGTCGGCGCCGGCACCACATTTCATCTCGAGTTTCCGCTACTGAGGAATTCTGTCCATGCCTGAGGTTGATCTGCCCTTGAATCCTGTTCGGCGCCAGCCGCCACGTCCACCAGCCAGCCAGCGTCCTGGTCATCGACGACGAAGCGGCCATCCGCGAATCGCTCGAGGTGCTGCTGACGCTCGAAGGCTATGCGGTAAGATGGCCGGCGACGGCGAGCAGGGGCCTGCGCATTATCGACTCGAAAACTACGACCTGGTGCTGCTGGACCTGGCCCTGCCCGGGCAGAGCGGGCTGGAGCTGCTGCCGCAGATCAAAGAGCGGCAGCCGGAATCGCCGGTCATCATGATCACGGCCTACGGCACCGTAGACAACGTTGTCGAAGCCATTCGCGCCGGCGCAGAGAACTTCGTCCAGAAGCCGTGGGACAACGAGAAGCTGCTGGCCGACATTCGTTCGGCCGTGGCGCGTCACCACGCCGAAGAAGAGAACCTGCAGCTCAAGCGCACGCTGAAGCAGCGCTACAACTTCTCGAACATCGTGGGCAAGAGCGAGCTCATGCTGCAAGATCTTCGACCTGGTGGCGCAGGTGGCGCCGAGCCGGTCGACGGTGCTGATCCAGGGCGAGAGCGGCACGGGCAAGGAGCTGATCGCGAAGGCGATTCATGCCAACTCGCCGCGGCGCGACAAGCCGTTTGTGCCGGTCAATACCGGCGCCATGCCGTCGGAGCTGCTGGAGTCCACGCTTTTCGGCCACGTGAAGGGCGCATTCACCTCGGCCATCGCCAGCAAGAAGGGGCTGTTTGAAGTGGCCAACGGCGGCACGCTGTTCCTTGACGAGATTGCCACCATGGGCTTCGATACGCAGGCCAAGATTCTGCGCGTGCTGCAGGACAAGCGCTTCATGCACCTGGGCGGCATGCAGGAGATCCAGGTGGACGTGCGCATTATTGCGGCCACCAACATTGACCTGCGCCAGGCCGTGCGCGACGGCAACTTCCGCGAAGATCTCTTCTACCGGCTGAATGTGATCATGGTCGACCTGCCGCCGCTGCGCGCGCGGCGTGAAGACATTCCGCTGCTGGTGCAGCACTTTCTTGACTACTACACCAATGAGAACGGCATGCCGCCGCGCAAGCTCTCGGCCGACGCGCTGCGCGCGCTGGTGGACTACGACTGGCCGGGCAACGTGCGCGAGCTGGAAAACTCGATCGAACGCGGCGTGGTGCTTTCCTCCGGTCCGGTGATCGGCGCCGACCTGCTGCCCGGTCACATCACCGGCCGCAGCTTTCAGGACGCGCTGCTCGATCACAATCCCAACGCATCGCTGTTCGACATTCTCGAAGTCATCGAGCGGCGCATCATTATCGAAAAGCTGGAGCGCTGCAACTGGAACCAGACCGACGCGGCCGAGCAGTTCCGCATTCCGCTCTCCACGCTGAACCAGAAAATCAAGCGGCTGAACATTGAGATCCGCAAGCGCAACCGGGAGTAGGACTGGTTGCGCAAAGGGCGCGTGTTCAGTCGTGCCGACAAACGCAGCAAAGACAGCCGAAGAGAGCCCGGGCCTGAAGGCCCTCAAGATTCCCACATCTCCCGGGGGCTGAAGCCCCCGGCTCCCTCCAGAATTGCAACAGAAAACTCACGGGTGGCGCGCCTCCATTTGCTACTCTGGGCACAACATGAAGAAGAAATCTGCAGCAATCAGCGCATCTTTGCTTCTGATTTGCTCTCTTCCTTTGCTCGCTCAAAAGAAGTCCCGCCCCCAGGCAATCCTCTTTCAAGGCGCACCGCAATATACGCAACAGGAACTGCTGGCGGCCGCCGGCCTGAAGCCGGGAACGCGTCTGAACCCTGTCGAACTGAAAGCCCACGCCAAGCTGCTGAACGACACCGGTCTCTTCAAGGAGATCCGGTTCAAGTCCGACAGCAAGACACTGCTGTTCACATTGACGCCTTCCAGCCAGCTGTTCCCCATGCATCTGGACAATGTGCCTCTTACGCCGGGCAAAGAACTCGACGCCACGCTCCGCGAGCGCTTCCCGCTTTATCGCGATCTTTTGCCGGCCAGCGGCTCCATGGTGGAAGGAATCTGCCGGACGTTTGAAGAGATGCTGGCAGCCAAAGGCGCCAAGGCTACGGTGAATGCCGCTCTCACCAGCGGCGTGGGCCCCAAAAAGCTCACGGCTCAAAACTTCACAGTGGTTTCGCCGGCGGTGCACATCGGCCGCATTCAGCTGGCCGGCGTCTCGCCCGCCATGCAGGCCAAGGCCGGCCTTCTGGCCGCAGGGCAATCCGGGAATAGCTTCGACACGGAGAACACGGCTATCGGACTTCAGCACGTTTTCGAGGACCTCTATCACGATCAGGGTTATGCGGCCGTCGCAGTCGATGTTGCCCAGGCGGATCCTCTCATCGTCTCGGATCAGTCCATCGATGTTCCCTTTGCGGTAACCATCAAAGAGGGCGAAATCTACAAACTCGGAACCATCGATCTTTCGGCCGGAGCGCTGGTTACGCGCGCAGAGGTTGAGAAAACGCTGGCGAAAGGACCGGCCGGTTCCGGTCGGCCGCTCGATTTATTTGTCCTGGCCGTCCGCGACGCGTACAAAGCCCTCGGCTATCTCGACTGCTCCATCGCTTTACAGCCTTCCTTTAGCGAAGCCACTCATATCGTGAACTACAGGATCGAAATCGATCCGGGCTCGAAGTACCGGCTAGCCTCGGTCCAATTCGACGGCGCTCCCGACGCGATGGCAGCCAAACTTAAGCTCGCCTGGAAGATGGCTCCCGGCGACGTATTTGACGAGAGTTACCTCTCAAGCTTTCTGAAGTTGGCACAGAAGAAAGACAAGTCTCTGTCGAAATGGATGCAGACGGTCATCGCCACTTACGACATCAAGGCCGACCCTGCCACGCACCAGGTCAACTGTATCTTTCATTTCGCTAAACCCGTTCAAGGCGTGCGATAGCTTCATGACGGCGTCAGGTGGATGGAAGCATAGCGATGCGATTTCGGCTCAGGCCGCGCGCTTCCGCGTCTCGCGCTGCAGCGCCTTGAACCAGCGCTTGAGGAACATCCGGATGCCTGAGGGCGGCCGCAGCCACGTATCGGCCGCTGTCTCCCGCGCTTCGTCGCGCATCAGCACGCTCAAGTGGGGATTCGTGACGCTGCCCACGGCTCGGAATGCGGCCTCGTCGGTGATATCGTCGCCCACGTAAGCCACGGGAGTTCCCGGCTCCGCCTCGGCAATCAGGCTTGCCACTGCTCCTCCCTTGTCGCGGCCGACACGGAGCTCCAGGCCGCCCTCGAACTCGAGCAGCATCAGTCCCTCCATGCGCGCCATCGGCTCGAAGAGCTCGCGGGCGCGCATTTCAATGAACTTGGCCGTGCGCGGAGAAGCGCCGCGCCAGTGCATCACGGCGGCGTTGGGCTTGTCTTCAAATTCGCCGCCGAGATTGTTGTGGCGCAGGAACTCGCGCAGCTCGTCGAGCTTGCGTTGAGTGGAGGCGGGCGCTTCTTCCAGCTCGCGCCGGCCGTCGGCGTAAATTCGTTCGGCGCCGTGCAGTCCCCAGACCTCCACCGGCTGGTCGACCACCAGAGGATTGCCGCGGAGCAGAACCACGATCTCGCGCGCCGGCCGGCCGGTGATGACAACCAGGCGGGTCCGGCCCTGGTGGAGAATACGCGCGATGCCTTCGCGCACGCCGGTGTAGGGGCGCGCTTTGAATCGATCCACGCGAAACGGCGCGAGGGTCCCATCGTAATCCAACAAAAGCAGAGGCTTTACCCCGGGATGAAACGCGCTGAAGAAAGTTTGGAGCGCATTGGCGGCTTCGTCTGTCACTGTATTGGGTCCTTTTATTGCAATCTTGAAATAACCTGAACTAGCTCGGGAAACATTGCGCCAAATCTTGCGTTGCCGGTTGGGACAAGGCGGGCCTCTGTTCTTAGGCGGGTTTGCGTTCGGGCTCATCGGCGCCCTGCCACGCCATCGATTCTGCGGGTGTTCCCGAAAAGGCATCCTGATTTTCGATGCGCAGCTCGCGCAGGTCGCCCAGCACGTTGGCTGCCCATCGGTACACGTTGTGTTCCATGATCTGGCGACGCATTCGCTGCATACGCAAGCGGCGCTCCGAGGGGCTCATCTCCAGGCCGAGGTGGATGGCCTCGGCCACGCCCTCGACGTCATACGGATTGACGATGAGCGCATCGCGCAGCTCGATGGCGGCGCCGGTGAATTTGCTCAGCACCAGCACGCCGTCCTCGTCCTCGCGCGCTGCCAGGTACTCCTTGGCCACCAGGTTCATGCCATCGTGCAGAGAGGTGACAAGGCAGACGTCGGCGGCGCGATACCAGGTGGTTACCTCTTCGTGATTGCATTGGCGCTCGATGAGGATAACCGGGCGCCAGTCCGCAGTCTGGAAGCGTGTGTTGATGCGGTCGACCGCTGCCTCGACCCGGCGTCGCAATTCCGCGTAGCTGGAAATGCGGGTGCGGCTGGGCGCGGCAATCTGCACCATGGTCACGCGCTCGCGATGCCAGGGATGCTCTTCGAGAAGAAGTTCGAAAGCATTCAGGCGCTCCTCGATGCCCTTGGTGTAATCGAGCCGGTCGACTCCGAGAATCAGGCTCTCCGCACGGGCGCCGAACTCGCGCAGCAGCTCGTCGCGGGTCTTGCCCCAGGCGGCGCGCTCGGCGCCGGACGGATCGATGGCCACGCTGACGGGATAGGGCCGGACGGTCGTAGTGTGGCCGCGGCGCCGCGCTGTCATGTGCTCGCGGTCGGTGCGCGACTCCAGCACGCGATCGACGGTGTCGAGAAAATTATTGCAATGGAGTGCGATGTGGAAGCCGATGAGGTCGGCGCCCAGCAAGCCCTCCAGGAGCTCGGCCTGCCAGGGGCAAATCCCGAAAGCTTCCGGGTTGGGCCACGGAATGTGCCAGAAGATGGCGACGCGGGCATCGGGACGCGCGGCTTTGACCATGCGGGGCAACAGTGCGAAGTGATAGTCCTGCACGAAGACGATGGGGTTGGGACAGTTTTCCATCTCATGCAGGAGGGCAAGCGCAAACTTGCGGTTCACTTCCTGGTAGCATTCCCAGTCCGAGGCGCGAAACAGCGGCCTGGTGTGAGCGATGTGGCAGAGCGGCCACAGGCCTTCATTGGCGAAGCCGTCGTAGTAGCCGCTCTCCTCCTCTTCAGAGAGCCAGACACGGCGCAGGGTGTAACGCGGGGCATCCGGAGGGACACGGAGCCGATCGTGCTCGTCCACCATGAAGCGGTCTTCGCTGCCGCTGCCGTGGGCTATCCAGACGCCGTCGCAGGCGCGCAGGACCGGCTCGATGGCCGTGACCAGCCCGCTGGGAGGAACCACGCAGACAGTTTCCCTGCCCTGGCGGATGTGCATGTAGGGTTCGCGGTTGGAGACAACGAAGATGCTTCCGGCGCCCGTGCGCTGCCGCACGTGGACGGTGAGGCGTTCGGCAGTCCACAGATTCTCTCCCGCCTCGCGCAAGCGGGCTTCAGCGGCGGCCGCGGCGCGCGCCTCCAGGAGGCTCTCGGTAATGTTCTCCATCTCACGGGCGATGGGCGTGAACAGGCTCAGATCCTCAGCGTGGCCGCTCAATTCGTGGATCGGCTCGCCCATGCGCAGCAAACGCAGCCGCTCCGCCAGCCGAGCTGCCACGCTCGGCCATCGCAGCATGTTGACCGCCATCGCCCGTGAGATGGAGAACATTACCGAGAGCCTCCTGGAGGGCGCGCCGCGGCCGCCGCTGAAGCCCGCTTGCGCGAGGCGGGAGAGAATCTGTGGACTGCCGAACGCCTCACCGTCCACGTGCGGCAGCGCACGGGCGCCGGAAGCATCTTCGTCGTCTCCAACCGCGAACCCTACATGCACATCCGCCAGGGCAGGGAAACTGTCTGCGTGGTTCCTCCCAGCGGGCTGGTCACGGCCATTGAGCCGGTCCTGCGCGCCTGCGACGGCGTCTGGATAGCCCACGGCAGCGGCAGCGAAGACCGCTTCATGGTGGACGAGCACGATCGGCTCCGTGTCCCTCCGGATGCCCCGCGTTACACCCTGCGCCGTGTCTGGCTCTCTGAAGAGGAGGAGAGCGGCTACTACGACGGCTTCGCCAATGAAGGCCTGTGGCCGCTCTGCCACATCGCTCACACCAGGCCGCTGTTTCGCGCCTCGGACTGGGAATGCTACCAGGAAGTGAACCGCAAGTTTGCGCTTGCCCTCCTGCATGAGATGGAAAACTGTCCCAACCCCATCGTCTTCGTGCAGGACTATCACTTCGCACTGTTGCCCCGCATGGTCAAAGCCGCGCGTCCCGATGCCCGCGTCGCCATCTTCTGGCACATTCCGTGGCCCAACCCGGAAGCTTTCGGGATTTGCCCCTGGCAGGCCGAGCTCCTGGAGGGCTTGCTGGGCGCCGACCTCATCGGCTTCCACATCGCACTCCATTGCAATAATTTTCTCGACACCGTCGATCGCGTGCTGGAGTCGCGCACCGACCGCGAGCACATGACAGCGCGGCGCCGCGGCCACACTACGACCGTCCGGCCCTATCCCGTGAGCGTGGCCATTGATCCGTCCGGCGCCGAGCGCGCCGCCTGGGGCAAGACCCGCGACGAGCTGCTGCGCGAGTTCGGCGCCCGTGCGGAGAGCCTGATTCTAGGAGTCGACCGGCTCGATTACACCAAGGGCATTGAGGAGCGCCTCAATGCTTTCGAACTTCTTCTCGAAGAGCATCCCTGGCATCGCGAGCGCGTGACCATGGTGCAGATTGCCGCGCCCAGCCGCACCCGCATTTCCAGCT
Organism: uncultured Acidobacteriota bacterium; assembly: GCA_963771195.1. GTDB lineage: Bacteria > Acidobacteriota > Terriglobia > Terriglobales > Acidobacteriaceae > Telmatobacter. The sequence continues at coordinate 48,569 of CAVYSS010000007.1, read as the reverse complement.
ACGCGGAATTGCAACGCCGGGTCGAGGCAGCGGTCGACCGCATCAACACACGCTTCCAGACTGCGGACTGGCGCCCGGTTATCCTCATCGAGCGCCAATGCAATCACGAAGAGGTAACCACCTGGTATCGAGCCGCCGACGTATGCCTTGTGACCTCTCTGCACGATGGCATGAACCTGGTGGCCAAGGAGTACCTGGCATCGCGCGAGGACGAGGACGGCGTGCTGGTGCTGAGCAAATTCACCGGCGCCGCCATCGAGCTGCGCGATGCGCTTATCGTCAATCCGTATGACGTCGAGGGTGTGGCGGAGGCCATCCACCTCGCCCTGGAGATGAGCCCCTCGGAGCGCCGCTTGCGTATGCAGCGAATGCGTCGCCAGATCATGGAACATAACGTGTACCGATGGGCAGCCAACGTGCTGGGTGACCTGCGCGAGCTGCGCATCGAGAATCAGGATGCCTTTTCGGGAACACCGGCAGAATCGATGGCGTGGCAGGGCGCCGATGAGCCCGAACGCAAACCCGCCTAAGAACAGAGGCCCGCCTTGTCCCAACCGGCAACGCAAGATTTGGCGCAATGTTTCCCGAGCTAGTTCAGGTTATTTCAAGATTGCAATAAAAGGACCCAATACAGTGACAGACGAAGCCGCCAATGCGCTCCAAACTTTCTTCAGCGCGTTTCATCCCGGGGTAAAGCCTCTGCTTTTGTTGGATTACGATGGGACCCTCGCACCGTTTCGCGTGGATAGATTCAAAGCGCGCCCTTACACCGGCGTGCGCGAAGGGATCGCGCGTATTCTCCACCAGGGCCGGACCCGCCTGGTTGTCATCACCGGCCGGCCGGCGCGCGAGATTGTGGTTCTGCTCCGCGGCAATCCTCTGGTGGTCGACCAGCCCGTGGAGGTCTGGGGACTGCACGGCGCCGAACGAATTTACGCCGACGGCCGGCGCGAGCTGGAAGAAGCGCCCGCCTCCACTCAACGCAAGCTCGACGAGTTGCGGGAGTACCTGCGCCACAACAATCTGGGAGGCGAATTTGAAGACAAGCCCAATGCCGCCGTAATGCACTGGCGCGGCGCTTCTCCGCGCACGGCCAAGTTCATTGAAATGCGCGCCCGCGAGCTCTTCGAGCCGATGGCGCGCATGGAGGGGCTGATGCTGCTCGAGTTCGAGGGCGGCCTGGAGCTCCGTGTCGGCCGCGACAAGGGAGGAGCAGTGTCAAGCCTGATTGCCGAGGCGGAGCCGGGAACTCCCGTGGCTTACGTGGGCGACGATATCACCGACGAGGCCGCATTCCGAGCCGTGGGCAGCATCACGAATCCCCACTTGAGCGTGCTGATGCGCGACGAAGCGCGGGAGACAGCGGCCGATACGTGGCTGCGGCCGCCCTCAGGCATCCGGATGTTCCTCAAGCGCTGGTTCAAGGCGCTGCAGCGCGAGACGCGGAAGCGCGCGGCCTGAGCCGAAATCGCATCGCTATGCTTCCATCCACCTGACGCCGTCATGAAGCTATCGCACGCCTTGAACGGGTTTAGCGAAATGAAAGATACAGTTGACCTGGTGCGTGGCAGGGTCGGCCTTGATGTCGTAAGTGGCGATGACCGTCTGCATCCATTTCGACAGAGACTTGTCTTTCTTCTGTGCCAACTTCAGAAAGCTTGAGAGGTAACTCTCGTCAAATACGTCGCCGGGAGCCATCTTCCAGGCGAGCTTAAGTTTGGCTGCCATCGCGTCGGGAGCGCCGTCGAATTGGACCGAGGCTAGCCGGTACTTCGAGCCCGGATCGATTTCGATCCTGTAGTTCACGATATGAGTGGCTTCGCTAAAGGAAGGCTGTAAAGCGATGGAGCAGTCGAGATAGCCGAGGGCTTTGTACGCGTCGCGGACGGCCAGGACAAATAAATCGAGCGGCCGACCGGAACCGGCCGGTCCTTTCGCCAGCGTTTTCTCAACCTCTGCGCGCGTAACCAGCGCTCCGGCCGAAAGATCGATGGTTCCGAGTTTGTAGATTTCGCCCTCTTTGATGGTTACCGCAAAGGGAACATCGATGGACTGATCCGAGACGATGAGAGGATCCGCCTGGGCAACATCGACTGCGACGGCCGCATAACCCTGATCGTGATAGAGGTCCTCGAAAACGTGCTGAAGTCCGATAGCCGTGTTCTCCGTGTCGAAGCTATTCCCGGATTGCCCTGCGGCCAGAAGGCCGGCCTTGGCCTGCATGGCGGGCGAGACGCCGGCCAGCTGAATGCGGCCGATGTGCACCGCCGGCGAAACCACTGTGAAGTTTTGAGCCGTGAGCTTTTTGGGGCCCACGCCGCTGGTGAGAGCGGCATTCACCGTAGCCTTGGCGCCTTTGGCTGCCAGCATCTCTTCAAACGTCCGGCAGATTCCTTCCACCATGGAGCCGCTGGCCGGCAAAAGATCGCGATAAAGCGGGAAGCGCTCGCGGAGCGTGGCGTCGAGTTCTTTGCCCGGCGTAAGAGGCACATTGTCCAGATGCATGGGGAACAGCTGGCTGGAAGGCGTCAATGTGAACAGCAGTGTCTTGCTGTCGGACTTGAACCGGATCTCCTTGAAGAGACCGGTGTCGTTCAGCAGCTTGGCGTGGGCTTTCAGTTCGACAGGGTTCAGACGCGTTCCCGGCTTCAGGCCGGCGGCCGCCAGCAGTTCCTGTTGCGTATATTGCGGTGCGCCTTGAAAGAGGATTGCCTGGGGGCGGGACTTCTTTTGAGCGAGCAAAGGAAGAGAGCAAATCAGAAGCAAAGATGCGCTGATTGCTGCAGATTTCTTCTTCATGTTGTGCCCAGAGTAGCAAATGGAGGCGCGCCACCCGTGAGTTTTCTGTTGCAATTCTGGAGGGAGCCGGGGGCTTCAGCCCCCGGGAGATGTGGGAATCTTGAGGGCCTTCAGGCCCGGGCTCTCTTCGGCTGTCTTTGCTGCGTTTGTCGGCACGACTGAACACGCGCCCTTTGCGCAACCAGTCCTACTCCCGGTTGCGCTTGCGGATTTCGATGGTCAGGCGCTTGATTTTCTGGTTCAGCGTGGAGAGCGGGATGCGGAACTGCTCGGCGGCGTCGGTCTGGTTCCAGTTGCAGCGTTCCAGCTTCTCAATGATGATGCGGCGCTCGATATCTTCGAGGATGTCGAAAAGCGACGCATTGGGATTGTGCTCGAGCAGCGCGTCCTGGAAGCTGCGGCCGCTGATGTGACCGGGAAGAAGCTCGCTGCCGATCACCGAACCCGAGGAGAGCACGACGCCGCGCTCGATCGAGTTTTCCAGTTCCCTCACATTGCCGGGCCAGTCGTAATCCATCAGCGCGCGCATGGCGTCCGGCGACAGCTTCCGCGGCGGCATGCCGTTCTCGTTGCAGTAGAACTCCAGGAAGTGCTGCACCAGCGGAGGAATGTCTTCGCGGCGCGCGCGCAGCGGCGGCAGGTCCACGGTGATCACGTTGAGGCGGTAGAACAGGTCTTCGCGGAAGCGGCCGTCGCGCACCGCCTGGCGCAGGTCCACGTTGGTGGCGGCGATGATGCGCACGTCCACCTGAATCTCCTGGATGCCGCCGAGGTGCATGAACTTGCGGTCCTGGAGCACGCGCAGGATCTTGGCCTGCGTGTCCTGGCCCATGGTGGCAATTTCATCCAGGAACAGCGTCCCCCCGTTGGCCACTTCAAACAGGCCTTTTTTGGACGCGATGGCCGAGGTGAACGCGCCCTTCACGTGGCCGAACAGCGTGGACTCCAGCAGCTCCGACGGCATGGCCCCGGTGTTGATGGGCACAAAGGGCTTGTCGCGGCGCGGCGAGTTGGCGTGAATGGCCTTGGCCACGAGTTCCTTGCCCGTGCCGCTCTCGCCCTGGATCAGAACCGTGGAACGGCTCGGCGCCACCTGCGCCACCAGGTCGAAGACGCGCAGCATGATGTCGCTTTTGCCCACGATGTTGGTGAAGTTGTAGCGCTGCTTGAGGGTGCGCTTGAGCTGCAGGTTCTCTTCTTCCGCCTTGTGCCGCGCCACCGCCGAACGAATGTCGGCCAGCAGCTTCTCGTTGTCCCACGGCTTTTGAACAAAGTTCTCCGCGCCGGCGCGGATGGCCTCCACCACGTTATCCACCGTCCCGTAGGCGGTGATCATGATGACGGGCATCTCCGGCTGCCGGTCTTTGATCATGGGCAGCAGTTCCAGCCCGCTCCGTCCCGGCAGGGCCAGGTCCAGCAGCACCAGGTCGAAGTTCTCCAGCTCGAGAATCCTGAGCCCCTGCTCGCCGTCCCCGGCCATCTTCACCGCATAGCCTTCGAGCGTCAGCAGCACCTCGAGCGATTCGCGGATGCCGGCTTCGTCGTCGATGACCAGGATGCTGGCTGGTGGCGTGGACCGTGCCGGCGGCGCGGAAGCGGGATTCAAGGGCAGATCGACCTCAGGCATGGACGGAATTCCTCAAGAGGGGAAATTCGAGATGAAATGTTGTGCCGGCGCCGACCGCGCTTTCCACGTGGATCTTGCCGGCATGTTCCTGGATGATGCCGTAGGAGACGCGAAAGGCCCAGGCCGGTGCCGCGCCTGTCGCCCGGCGGGCATGGTCTTGGTGGTGAAGAACGGATCGTAGATGCGCTTCAGGTGCTCCGGCGCAATGCCGGAGCCGGAGTCGCTCACCACGCCTCCACGTGCCCGTTCACCAGCGTGGCCATGCGCAGCCGTCCGCCGCCGGGCATGGCTTCCTTGGCGTTCAGCAGCAGATTCAGGAACACCTGCTGCAGCTTGCCGGAGTTTCCGTGGATGGGGGGCAGTTCGCTCGGCCAGCGCCAGATCCACCTGGATCTGCGCGGTCTTGAACTGGTGCTCCAGCAGCGAAAGCGTATCGCGAATCACCTGGTTCAGATCGGTCGCCTGCATCTCGGTGGTGGAAGTGCGCGAGAAATTCAGCAGCCCGTTGGCGATCTCCGCGGCGCGGAAGCTCTGCTGGGTGATCTTTTCCAGTACCGGCCCCAGCCGCGCGTCGCCGCGAAGCTGCTTGGTGAGCATCTGCGCGTAGCTGACGAGATCACCGCCAGCGGCGTATTGATTTCGTGCGCCACGCCGGCCGCCAGCAAGCCGATCGAGCTCAGCTTGTCGGCCTGCGCCAGTTGCGTCTCCAGCGAGACCCGCTCGGTGATGTCGTCGACCAGGACGATGCGGCCCACGGGGACAAACTCCCGCGACAGCAGCGGCGCCACGGCCATATTTGCCGTCCGCTGCTCGCCCGCCCGCGTGGTCAGCCGGAACTTGTACAGGTGATGCACCCCGGCCTCGTTGCGGAACCTGTCTAGGGCGTCGCAAAAATCGGGAGGGAACACGCTGCCCAGTGCCTGGCCCAGCGCCTCGCCGCGGCTCAGCGCATACATCGCTTCCATCTGCGCGTTCCAGCTCTCGATGCGGCCGTTCAGATCGACGGCGAGAATGCCCACGTTGATGGATTCGACGATGTTCTCGTTGAACTCCTTCAGCCGCTCGAACTCGCTGATCTTCTCCTCGAGCTGGGCATACAGGCTGGCATTCTGCAGCGCGATGCCGATGTAGCTGGCGAGCGACTCCAGCAGTTCCACGTCTTCGCTGGAAAGAAAATCCCCGCCCTCGGTGCGCCCCAGCCCGATCACCGCGATGGTGCGCGTCTGCGCGCCGTCCTGCACCCGGCAAGGCAGGTAGTAGTTCAGGTCCAGCAGTGCCGCCGTGCGCCGCTGGCTGGGATAAGATGCAGCGCCTGCTGCGCGTTCTCCAGGAAGATATGCGAGCGGTTCTGGTCCTGACTGTCGAAATCCAGAAAACCCAGGTCCAGCCCGCCATTGCTGTCCTGCGCCGCCTTCGCCTCGCCGGCAAGCCATGCCCGGAAGCCAGCCGGAGTTTCCCGTCCGCGCCGGGCAGGAACATTGCCACCCGCGATACCAGCAGCGTCCGCGGCAGCCGCTCCACGATCGAGTTCAGCAGCGCGGTCAGGTCCGTCTCCGAACTCAATCCTCGTCCGAATTCGATCAGAGCCTTGCGGTAGTCGTATTTATGCCGGTCGAAAACGCGATCCACCCAGCTTTGGATCCGTCGCTTTAGAGGTTCAAAAACCGCCACCGCAAGGATTATGGCAATGCCCTCGCCCCAGTTCCGCGCTGACTCCGGCAACCTGTTGTGCGCTATGCCTGCCGCACCGGCAATTACTCCAAAGTACCCGCCCAGGATCAGCCCTGTCGCCACCGTATAGGCCACGCCTCGCTTGAAGATCAGGTCCGTGTCCATCAATCGGTAGCGCACGATGGCCCAGCAGAAGGTCAGGGGCAGGAAAACCAGCGACAGCCCAGCCAGCCGGTACAGAGGCGCCGGAACGCGCATATCCAGCAGAAAGGGAATGGCGCTGAAAAGTGTAAACGGCAGCACGGCCAGCAGGGCTCCGCGGGTCAGCCACTTCAACTGCTGCCGCAGCAGCGGAGTGCCCGCGCGAGCGTAACTGCGCAGGAACAGTCCCGTAGCCAGCAGGTAAAACACGGTGTCGTAAGCGGTGCCCACCTGGTCAAGGCGATGCGCCAGTAACTGCGTTGCTTCCCAGTAGTGGAAGGCATACAGCCGCAGGCCCAGTACGGCTGCGCCGGGAAGATAAACCAGCGGCAGCAGCCATGCGCGCCTCGTGCGGCTAAGCCTCTCTTCAGGAAAGCTGAGCGCAAAGTGCACAAAGAGCGCCGGTTGCAGCGCCTCCGCCAACACATTGCACCAGTACACGGTGGAGTCCAGGCTATCCATCATGCCGGTGTACTTCAGGGCATACAGCGCGAAGGAAACCAGGCAGAAAACGTAGAAATGCGTCGCCCGCGGCGCCGTCCAACGCCGGAACAGCACGTAGATCCCGATGGCGAGATAGATGAGCCCGATGACCCGCAGCGCCTGTTGCAGGCTGCGGTCCTGCTTCTCGGGAATCACCAGCACCGGCGTTTCCAGCGCGATGCCGACGCGGGTGATCGTGTAATGCGCATCGCCAAACGGGCCGATTCGGTGTAGCTCCCGCTCATAGTCGGAGATCCGCTTCACCGGCACATCGTTGACCGCGCTCAGCAGATCGCCCGACTGCAGCCCGGCCAGCTTGCCCGGCGTGCCCGGCGGAACTCGCTCCGCAATCAGCCCTGCATGGTGGGCCGCTTCTGTCCACCATACCCCGTCAGTGGGGGGCAGCGCAGACCCTCCCTCCTGAACAAAGTTCAACACCGCAAGCAGCACCAGGCCGACCGTGAGGATGGCCAGCAGTGTTGCTTGCAAGCGGTTGGAAAGGCTCGTTTCCATTTGGGGGACACCAGTATGCTCGACTGAGTTGCACGTCCATTGCCAAGCGAAATCGGGTTTGCGGTAACTGTGGAGAACTACAACTAATTGACTATGGCGTTGAAAGATATGAGAGCGCCAGGCTCCTATTTTGCGCCCACCCCGCGTGCCACTCCGTCCCAAGAATATGACAATTCGAATATAGCTTATGAAAATCGGTAACCGATTACGCAAATTAAAAAACCATTAAACGCCGCACATTCCTCAAGTTAACACTGGCAGAGTTCCGGCATTCGTCACCGCTCATCGCTGGCCGTAGGTGGCCCGCGGGCCGTGCTTGCGCTTGTAATGATGTTCGCTAACGTACACAGGCAGTCCGGATTCGGACGCTCCCAGCAGGATGCTGCGATAGGCCAGGCGCGCCACGTACTCCAGAATGTCGGCATGCTCCACGGCCTGGCTTGCGGTGCTGCCCCACGCAAACGGAGCGTGCCCGGCCACCAGCACCCCCGGAACCGCCACCGGGTCCAGGCCGCCGCTCTGGAACCGCCGCACGATTACCGCTCCCGTGTTCCTCACGTACGCCTCCGCCACCTCGGCCTCGGTCAGCGGCTCGGTCACCGGAACCGGCCCATGAAAATAGTCCGCGTGCGTCGTTCCCAGACAGGGGATCTCGCGTCCCGCCTGCGCCCACGCCGTGGCGAACTCCGAGTGGGTATGCACCACGCCGCCGATCTGCGGGAATTCGCGATAGAGCAGGGTGTGGGTATCCAGGTCGCTCGAGGGCCGCAGCGCACCATCCACCACCCGGCCGTTTAGGTCCGTCACCACCAGGTCCTCTGGGCGCAGCTTCTCATAGGCCACCCCGCTGGGCTTGATCACCACCAGCGGTTCGGCCCCCGACCGGTCGATCCCGCTCACATTGCCGAACGTGTGCGGCGCCAGCCCGCGGCGGGCAATCTCCAGGTTGGCCTCAAGAACCTCTTCGCGTAGTGCGGCCAGCAGCATAGGGGCATTCCTCGTTCGCAGGTTGCGGAAACCGTTTTCCCCTCAAAGCGTATCAGCCCGCCTCCGTTCCAGCCAGCGTGAGCGAATCAACGCCATGCCAAACCCGGCCGGTTATGCCAAACACACCAAATCCTCGGCGTTCGCTTGTAAACTTGGTCCTGCCGCCGCCGTCTACCTGAATGATGGCAGCTGGAACCGCACTCGAATCGATGACACTTGCCACGACACCGGGGATCGTTCAACGGGAGTTCTCCCAGGTCGTCGCCGATCATCGCACGCAGATTTTCCGGTTTCTGCTGGCGTCTACGCGTGACCCGGACCTGGCCGAGAATCTGACCCAGGACTGCCTGTTGAAGGCGCATCGCAACTGGGCCCGGTTCCGCGGTGAGTCCAGCCCGATGACCTGGCTGATGCGCATCGCCATCAACGTGCAGAAGGACCACTGGCGCAACCGGCGCATTCAGTTCTGGCGGACCACGCGCACCAACTCAGTGGACGTGGACGAGGCCAGCGAATGGCTGCCCTCGAGCGGCAGCTCGCCGGAACAGCATTTGCTGGCGCGGGAGCAGGTGAAGCAGGTCTGGCACGTGGTCGACGGCTTGAGTCCGCGGCAAAAACTGGTCTTCCTCCTGCGCCACGTTGAGGAGTTGGAGATCGCCGAGATTGCCACGGTCACGGGGTTGAGCGAGGGAACGGTCAAGGCGCACCTGTCACGGGCATTGGCCAGGGTGCGTAAGGAAATGGAAGGGAAACGATGATGGATGAGGGAACAAAGGGACGGCAAACGACGGGGACAGAGGACGCGCGGCTTGAGGAGGTGCTGGGGAACTTCCGCCTGAGCGTGCAGGCGTGGAGCGAGGCCGCAATGCGCCCGTTCGCGCCGGCGATGGCCGCAACGCCGAATTCCATCGCCTGGCGCCGCACACTGGCCTGGGCAATGGGAATCCTCATCGCTGTCGGGGCTGCTTCCGGAGCCCTTTATGAGCATCATCGCCAGCAGGTTCTGGCCTGGCAGGCGCAACAGCGCCAACTTCAACTTGAGCAGCGCGCCCAGGCCGCCCGCCGCGCGGCGGACATGGACCAGTTGCTTGCCAACGTGGACCGCGACGTCTCCCAGGAAGTGCCGGACGCGCTGGAGCCGCTGGCCGAAATGATGACCGACGGCGGTAGCAGCAAATAGGAATAAATCAAGCGCGATGAAGAGATTGATGGAGTGCCATGGAAGGGCATTCACGCCCGGGGTCCGGGCCAACAGTAGATTCCCTGCGGGAATGACAGAAATAGAAGCTGGGGCAAGAGCCAGATGGTGAAACGGGGCAACCAGGGGACTTAACTCGAGGTTTGAGCAAGATGGGGGAGAAGAAGAGATGAGGAGAAACGGGATGAAGGCATTGGTAAAGGCATTTTCAGCAATGGCATTGGCCATGGTGGTGGCCGGGGCGGCGGCCGCACAACCTGGACCTGGGAATGGGCCTGGGTTCGGCATGCATCGCCCGCCGATGGAGCGGATGCTGGGACCGGTAGGCGCCGGCGGCCGCTGGTGGAACAACCCTAAGGTCATCGAACGGCTGAAGTTGACCGACGATCAGCGCAAGGAGATGGACCAGATCCTGCTCGAGCACCGCGAGAAGCTGATTGACATGCGCGCCGGCGTGGAGAAGGCGGAGCTGGAGATGGAGCCCCTGGTGGGCGCCGATCAGCCCAATGAGCAAGCCATTCTGGCCCAGATTGACAAGATTGCCCAGGCGCGGGCGGAGCTGGAGAAAGCCAATGCCCGCTTCCTGCTGGCCATCCGGGCCAAGCTCACGCCAGACCAGTTCAAGGAGCTGAAGAGCTGGCGCGAAGATCGCCCAGAGCGCGGAGAGCGGATGCAGAGGTGGCGGAATGGCGGTCCCGGAAACCGCGGCGGACCTCTCTCCCAGCCCGGACCGGATGGCGCCCCGGAGCCCCCGCCGCAGGGCGGACCGGCGGCCGCGCCGCCTGCCGGCCCCGGCGAACTTCAATAGATGCAGCCGCCGCCCGGGAATCCCGGTCCGGCACCGGAATCCGGGACAGTCGAGTAGCGATTTTCTGCATCTGATGGTATAGGCAGAGAGCAAATACGGTTGAAGCCAAAAACCGGTGGCGGCGGGACAAACTCCCGCCGCCGATTTTTTTTCCCACGCCCATCGGCCCAATCGCACATCGGGCCTGGGTCCCTGAAAGATCGCCGCGCCTCCCACTGTCTCATTCGGTGACAGTGACTGTACTCATTCGGGCACTCTTGCCGCGGAATGAAACACCTCCTGACCAAAGCTGGACGGTCTTGTTCCGGGCGGGTGCAGAGTGTCTGAAAAAGATTCTTTCTTCCATGACTAAAGTTATTCCGCACTCTTCCGATGAAGGCTGTGGATGCCCGAAGCTCCAAGGTTAGCCAGCCGGCCACACCAAAGGCTGTCAGACCTGCCGCGAATCGAGCATCAGGAAAAGGAGTGACCTTCCATGGCCCTCGGAGTATTGAATAACCTGTCAGCCATCTATGCTGAGAACAATCTGAACAACACGAATGCGAGCCTGCAGACAGTGCTGCAACAGCTCTCTTCGGGTTCGAAGATCAACTCCGGCGCAGACGATGCCGCGGGCCTTTCGCTGGTGAACGGCCTGGAGGCCAACTCGACTGCTTTGACACAATCGACCACCAACGCTACCGAAGGCGTGGGCCTGTTGCAGGTGGCCGACGGCGCTCTGTCGCAGGTGACCAACCTGCTCGACCGCGCCATCACCCTGGCCACGGAGGCTTCCAACGGCACCCTCAATTCCTCGCAGGACGCCGCGGCCAACCAGGAGTACCAGTCGATCCTTTCCGAGATCAACAACATTGGATCGACCACCACCTACAACCAGAACCAGGTATTCACCGGGGCCGCAGCCGGGGTTGCCATCTACACGGGCGACTCCTCCTCCAGCGGGGCATCGGTCGACGACCTGTTTTTTGCGGCGCTTTCCTCAGCCCGCGTGGGCGACGCCGGGGGCTCGGTTCAGCAGAGCAATTCGGGCATCTTTCTCGATCTCTCCAAAGACACGGCGGGTTCCCTGACCACCGCGGCCACGCAAAGCGGAGCGGATGGCACACTTGCGGGCGGGATCAAGTTCACCATCACCAATCCCGACGGCACCCAGAGCATCATCACCACCACCGCAACCACGGTCTCGGGCCTGATCAGCGAAATCAATGAGGACGGCATTCCCGGCGTCTCCGCCAGCTTTACCACGGCGACGGCGGCAGGGGATCTGGCCGTGGCCGGGGGCGATACCGGCATCCTTCTTTCCAACACCAACGCCAACGTCGCCATTGCCGCCGGCGCCGTTCCGCTTGAGGACACGGGCACCCTCATTACGCCCGCATACGGCGTCGCCTCCACCGCCGTTACCGACACCATTGAGTACGTACCCGCCGGCGGCGGCGACACCACGGCAGACCTGGCCGTCACCGACCTGAGCACTCAGCCCAATGCGCAGAATGCCCTCAGCGTGTTGAACAGCGCGATTACCTACGTCGCCGCCCAGGACGGCTACATCGGCGCGCAGATCAATACTCTGAACTCGATCAGCCAGGTAATGAGCACGCAGCAGGAGAACGTAACTTCGGCGCAAAACGCCATCCAGGCCACCGACTACGCCTCCGCCACTTCGAACATGTCGAAGTACGAGATTCTTTCTCAGACCGGTATCGCTGCGCTGGCACAGGCCAACAGCGTGGAGCAGGAAGTCACCAAGCTTTTGCAGTAAAGCTCAATTGAAACACTTCAAAGAAAACCCAGGGACAGGGCGGCGGCGAGCGAGAGCTTGCCGCCCATTTTTTTGAAGGCAGTGAAGGAGTGAAGGAGTGAACGCAGTGAAGGAGTGAAGGAGTGAAGGCAGTGAAGGAGTGAAGCAGTGAACGATGAAGCATTGAAGAAGTGAAGGCAGTGAAGGAGTGAAGCCGGTGCTGGCGTGGATGAGTTTTTTCACTCCTTCACTCCTTCACTTTATTCACTGCTTCACTCCGTCAAACGTGCTGCACCGCCTGCGAAAGATGGCTGAGCGTCGATTTGGCGTCGCCATAAAGCATCGAGGTGCAGTCTTTGAAGAACAGCGGGTTTTCCAGGCCGGAGAAACCGCGTCCCTGGCCACGCTTGAGCACGATCACGCTTTTGGCGCGGTCGACTTCGAGGATGGGCATGCCGGCAATAATCGACTTGGGATTGTCGCGCGCGTCGGGGTTCACCACGTCATTGGCGCCGATGACCACGGCCACATCGGTGGATGGAAATTCGGGATTGATTTGATCCATTTCGTAGAGCGAGGAGTAGGGAACGTTGGCTTCGGCCAGCAGCACGTTCATGTGGCCAGGCATGCGGCCGGCCACGGGGTGAATGCCGAAGCGGACGGTGACGCCGCGGCTTTCAAGCAGGTCGGCCAGCTCGCGCACCGCGTGCTGGGCCTGTGCCGTGGCCAGTCCGTAGCCCGGAACAAACACCACCCGGGTGGCAAAGGCGAGCTGCATGGCGGCATCGTCGAGGCTGATCTCCTTCATCACGCCGGTGTGTGCAGTGGCCTCGCCGATAACGGCGCCGAATCCGCCAAAGAGCACGTTAATCATGGAGCGGTTCATGGCCTTGCACATCAGCACCGAGAGAATGAATCCGGAGAATCCGTCGAGCGTGCCGGCGATGATGAGCACGTTGTTGCCGAGGACGAATCCGGTAGCAGCGGCGGAAAGGCCGGCATAGGAATTCAGCAGCGACATCACCACCGGCATATCCGCAGAGCCGATGGGGATGACCAGCATCACGCCGAACAGGAAAGCGATGCCGAGCATGGAGTAAAAGACGCCGGCGGCCTGAGGATGAAACAGGAAATAGACGAAGCAGCCGACCATGGCGAGGCAGACGGCGAGGTTGACGAAGTTCTGGCCGCGGAACTGGACCGGCTTCCCCTGGATGACGCCCTGCAGCTTGCCCGCGGCGATGAGCGAGCCGGTGGTGGTGAGCGCGCCGAGCATGATCTCAAAACCCAGCGCGCCGCGCTTGATGGGCCCAAGATCGTTGATCTTGACCATGAACTCGCCGATGCCCACCAGGGCCGCGGCCAGCGCTCCAAAGGCGTGGGAGAGCGCGGTCCGCTGCGGCATGGCAGTCATGGGAACCCAGATGGCCATCCAGGCGCCGATAATCGAGCCAATCGCGAGTCCCGCGATGATCCACACCCAGGTCACGATGTGCGCGCCGATGAGGGTGCCGACGATGGCCGCGAACATTCCGCCTTCAGCCAGAAACATGCCGCGGCGCGCGGTTTCAGGGTGCGACATGCCCTTGAGCGCAAGCACAAAGAGGATGGAAGCAATAAGGTAGGTGGCTTCCATGAAATAAGTGGAGAGGCTCATTTGGCCTCCTTCTTCTTGGCCGTCCGGCTCTTGAACATCTTGAGCATGCGGTCGGTGATGCCGAATCCGCCCACCACGTTGATGGTGGCCGTGGTGACGGCAACGCAGCCCAGGATGTGCGCCGGGAGCGGATAGCCGCGCGCGCCGGCCAGAACGATGGAGCCGATCAGCGAGATGCCCGATATGGCATTGGTGGCCGACATCAGCGGCGTGTGCAACAGCGGCGGCACGCGGCTGATGACCTGGTAGCCGAGAAAAGCGGCCAAAGCAAAAACGTAGATGGAAGCGATCAGTACCGCTGGATTGAAGACATCCGCATTCATTCAGGAATCTCTTTCCGGTTGAACTTCATTCGCTTTTCAGCTATTAGCTTTTAGCCATTAGCTTTCAGCTTGCAATCAACGCCCGCGGCTAATGGCGAACAGCTAAGAGCTAATAGCCGGCGTCTCCAGCAGCTTCGCCACCCGCGGATTCACCGGCTTCCCGGCGTGCGCCACGCAGGCCCCGGCCACCACTTCATCCCCAAGATCGATAGCCAGCTCGCCCTTCTTCGCGATCAACGCGAGGAAGTTGAGCACGTTGCGCGCGTACAGCTGGCTGGCGTGCCCCGGAACTTCCGCGGGCAGGTTCAGCGGCGCCAGCAGCGTCACCCCGCCGATCTCCTGGGTCACGCCCGGCCGCGTCAGCAAGCAATTGCCTCCGGCCGGCGCCGCCAGATCCACCACCACCGACCCCCATCGCATCGCTTCCACCGCGTCAGCGCGGATGAGCTGCGGAGCAGGACGCCCCGGAACCAGCGCCGTGGTCACAATCACGTCGCAATGCGCAGCGGTTTTTGTAATCAGGTCGCGGCCGCGGTCCAGCGCTTCCTCGGTCAGTTCCGCCGCATAGCCGCCGCCGCCCTCGGTGTTGATGCCGCCCAAATCCACGTCAAGAAACTTTGCGCCCAGCGATCGCACCTGTTCGCCGGCCGCGGCGCGCACGTCGTAAGCCTCCACCACCCCGCCCAACCGCCGCGCCGTGGCAATGGCCTGCAATCCCGCAACCCCCGCGCCGATCACCAGCACGCGCGCCGGCGGAATGGTTCCCGCGGCCGTCATCAGCATGGGGAACAGCCGCGGCAGCCGGTCCGCCGCCATCACCACGGCCTTGTAGCCGGCAATTGTGGCCATCGACGAGAGCGCATCCATCGATTGCGCCCGGGTGATGCGCGGAATCAGCTCCATGCTGAGGAGGGTGACTCCGCCGTCAATGGCAGTCACAAGAGCGGAAGGTGCATCCAGCGGCCGCAGGAATCCAATCACCACAGCGCCGGGCTTGAGCTCCGCCTGATCCGCCGCGTCCGGCACATTCACCGCGGCAAGAATGTCAGCCGAGCGCAGCAGGGAACTGCGATCCGCGACGATCTCCGCACCGGCCTCGACGTAGGCCTGGTCCGGCGCGCCCGCGGAGGCTCCCGCGCCCGCCTCCACAGCCACCTCGATCCCCTGCGCCCGCAAGCTTTTCAAGCTCTCCGGCAGCAGCGCCACACGCGTTTCGCCGGCGGCCAACTCTTTCAGAATGCAGATCCGCACACGTTCCTCCAAGGTCGAGTAGGGAAATCACAGATGCCGGACGAATACCACTTCCGCCAGCACAAAGTCCATCGATTTAGGAGGATTATCCGATCTGCGAGGGCTGCAAACCTGTGACATCAGTCACCGCGAGAAATCCCAGACTGTGCCTATTTGTTCTTCAACTCGCGACCAAGTCCCGAGCGAAGCAAGGAACCCCGGATTTCCTTGGCCCCTCGCTCTCTCGCGCCGTTCCCTCGGCCCCTTGTCCCTTCGGTCCCTGCTTTTCTGTTCCCTTTTCCCTGTTCCCTTTTCCCTGATCCCTGCCTTTAGTACTTCGACTTGATCGCGTACGTCAGCCCCATCGTGAACTGGAACGAATTGCGCTTGGTGGGCGGCGCGGATTCCGGCGGATCGTTCAGGTAGGAGTCCATGGTGCCCACTGAAAACGCAAAGTTCTTGTAGGTGGGAAACGCCACCGTGTCCGTCTCGGTGGCTGAGTAAGCGCGGGAAACGTTGTAGGACGGAATGTAGGCAACGTTCTGCGTGTAGTTCAACAGCTTAAGGTGCAGGGTGTAGTCCGCGGAAAACGTGGAGCCGACCAGGTTCAGGTTCGATCCCGGCACCGCGCTGATGAAGGCCTGTTTCTCGTATTGGATGGTGGCCTTCAAGTCGGCTTCGTCGCGCGGAGTGTTGAACATCGTCCAGCCTATGCCGCCGCCGTAGATCTGCTGCAACTGGAGGTTCTGCGCGTAGTTGTGGTCAAACGAGGTCTGCCCCAGCCCGAAGAACTTCGCCGACAAATACTCGTCGCGCTCACCGTCAATGTGGTAGATCGCCGTCTTTGTGGAGGTGGCAGGGGTGAACACAGTGCCCACCGTGTAGGACGGCTGCGTGATCTTCCCGAACGATCCGGTGAAATCCGTTGAAGTCCGGTTGCGCGGATTCAGCCACGTCACCGAGGGCACCGCCCGCACCAGGTTTAGCGCTCCGGAAACCGTGTATTGATTCTGCGTCGCCGACACCAGGGTCGCCCCCGCTGTTGCGCCGCCATTCCAACCCGTAAAGAATCCAGGCTCGTGATGCATCTGCGTGTCCAGCGTCTTCTGGTCGATAATGAACTCCGCGTCTTTTGCCGCGATCGGCGCCGGCGTCGCGGCGTTGGCCGAATGAACGGTCACTGATTGGTTTTCCACGTCCACCGTTCCTATTGGGAGCTGCCCCTCGCTCTTTCGCCCATGCAGTTTCACGCCCTTCTGCAGCACCCCGTAGCTGCCCGCTGCGTGCAGCTCTTTGATCTTCGCCCAGGGCACGTTTACATCACCCAGGGCGTCGGTGTGGAACGTGACCGTGCCTCCGATTTCCTTCACCAAATTGCCGTGCAGGGTGTCGCCGTTGCTCAATACCAGCACATCGGGCGCTGCCGGCGTGTTCTGCGCACTCGCTCGCGCCGCAGGAAACGATGCGGCCAACAGGAAAAAAAGACAGAATTGCGCCAGGGGATTCGCCTTCAGAATGTTGCTCATAAATTGCCTCGTCCTCGTGTCATTTGGGGATGGGAAACCGGGGCCTGAACTGAATTTATTTTAGATGGCGTCGGCCCGGCACCCGTTGCGTCATCGGAGCGTCCTGCAAAGCAGTCAAGCAAGAGCTGAGGGCTGACTGCAGGTGTCCCTATGTCCATTAGGCAGTGTTTATTGAATCCGGATTTGGGGCTTTCGGAGGGAGCAGGGGCCTTCACAGGCTGCGGAAAAACTAGTGTTTCCTTGCTCGGTTGCGCCTGGGTGAAATTTTTGGTGACTTTTGTCTTGCGCTACTGCTGAGTTTCTGTTGTTGTCTTGCCCCTGCAAGCCGCTTTCATCGGCCTGCAGACGCACCTCGGCCCTAACCGGCCAGCGCCGCAGTCGGGATCAGTCGTCGCATTCGCACCAGGTTATAAGCCGTTATCGCCAGCCGATAGAACCAATCCACTCGCTTCAGCCCGCGCAACTTCACCTGGCGCAGTCCCGCGCTTAACTTGGCCCAGCCGAAAACTCGCTCGATCAGCTTGCGCTTCCGCTGACTGATCGCACTTCGCACATCGGATCGCTCCTCCGGGCGCAGGCGATTCTTCTGCAGATTCCCCTTCACATACTCGCTGACGTGCGGCGCCACTTTGCGCTTGCGCAGCGCTTCGACGAACCGCTCCTGCTGGTAACCCGTATCCGCGCCCAGCGTGATCGCCTGCTCCTCTGCCGCTCCGGCCGCCGCACCCAGCGCCCGGTCCAGCATCTGGATCCCCGCCTGAGCTTCGGCATCGGCTGCCGCCAGAGTGGCCTCGGCAGCCACCACCAACCCGTTGCGGTTCTCCGTCAACGCGTGGCCCTGATAAGACGGCACCGACTTGTCCGCCGTCGCCTTCTTGTATAAACGCGCATCCGGGTCGGTCTTCGATTCCACCTTGTCGCGCAGCAGCACTTCGCCACCCCAGCCCGAGCCTGCTCCCGGAGACGGCGGATCGGACTTATCCTCGAAGCTGCGCGCCGAGGCCCAGGCTTGAATCAGCGTCCCGTCCACGGTGAAATGCTCCTCGCTCAACAGATCGTGCGCCCGCGCCTCCACCAGCACCGACTCCAGTAGCTGCTGGCTCACCACGCCGCCAATCAGCCGCTCCCGGTTCTTGGTGAACACCGTCACGTCCCACACCGGGTCGTCCATCTCAAGACCAACAAACCAGCGGAACAGCAGGTTGTAGTTCAGCTGCTCCATCAATTGACGCTCCGAACGAATCGAGTACAAAACCATCAGCAACGACGATCGCAACAACCGCTCCGGCGCTATCGATGGGCGACCGGTAGTCGAATAAAGCTCGTCCAGCTGCGCATCCATCCGTGCCAAAGCCCGGTCCACCATCGCCCCTATCTGCCGCGCCGGATGACCAGCCGGAATCCGTTGTGCCATCGTCACGTAGCTATACATCGCCGACTGCTTCTCATCGTCTCCACGCATGTCTCTTTACTAACCCAAATTGCTGTGCAGAAAAAGTACCTACAAAGAGACTTTTTCCGCAGCCTGTTCAGGCCCCTGAATTGAGGCCCGAATGCCACGGGCTTCAGCCCCGGGCTCTTCGCCCGGCGTGCTGAAAATCGACTCCCCAAACACTGCCTTGTCCCTAAGTCCCTCCGTCCCTAAGTCCCTCTGTCCCTAAGTCCGTCTGTCCCTGTAGCATTGTTGGTTCCAACAAAGGACCGCTCATGCGACCCAACCTGAACCTGATCAAGGCCACCCTTACCGGTGCGCTCGGCGGCCTGCTCTTCGGCTTTGACACCGTGGTCATCTCCGGCGCCATCGACGCCCTGGTCCGCCTCTATCACCTCAGCCCGCAGGGCAAGGGCTGGACAGTCGCCATCGCCCTCATCGGCACCATCATCGGCTCGCTCGCCGCCGGCCAGGTGGGCCAACGCCTCGGCAGCCGCGAAACCCTCCGCCTCACCGCCATCCTTTACGTGCTCTCCGCCATCGGCAGCGCGCTGGCCTGGAGCTGGCCTTCCCTCATGGTCTTCCGCTTCATCGGCGGCCTCGGCATCGGCGCGTCCTCGGTCCTCGGCCCCGTCTACATTGCCGAGCTTTCGCCCGCCAAGTGGCGCGGCCGCCTCGTCGGCGCGTTCCAGTTCAAGGTAGTCTTCGGCATCCTCGTCGCTTACACCTCCAACTACTTCATCCGCACCTTAAACCTCGGCGCGGCGGAGTGGCGTTGGCAGGTCGGCGTTGCCGCCATTCCCGCACTGGGATTCCTCGCGCTTCTCTTCGGCATCCCCCGCAGCCCGCGCTGGTCCGCCGCCAACAATCGCAACAGCGAAGCCCTCGCCGTGCTCAAAATGATGGGCGATCCCGACCCCGCAGCCGAGCTCGCCGACATCCGCGCCGCCCTCGCCCAGGAGCACGCCTCCGCCCACGTTCC
This sequence comes from uncultured Acidobacteriota bacterium, assembly GCA_963771195.1. Lineage (GTDB taxonomy): Bacteria > Acidobacteriota > Terriglobia > Terriglobales > Acidobacteriaceae > Telmatobacter. The sequence continues at coordinate 29,391 of CAVYSS010000007.1, read as the reverse complement.
CGTCTTCCGCTGGAAGTACCGCTACCCGCTCTTCCTCGCCATCTCCATCGGCGCTTTCAACCAGCTCGCCGGCATCAACGCCATCCTTTATTACCTCAACGACATCTTCCAGGCCGCCGGCTTCAGCCAGCTCTCCGGCGATCAGCAAGCCATCTCCATCGGCTTCACCAACCTCATCTTCACCATCGTCGGCATGAGCGTCATTGACCGCCTCGGCCGCAAAACGCTTCTTCTCATCGGCGCCGCCGGAACCGCCTCGTGCCTCAGCGCCGTGGCCTGGCTCTTCGCCACTCACTCCCATCCCGGCGCGCTGGTCTGGATCCTCATTACGTACATCGCCTTCTTCGCGCTCTCGCAGGGCGCAGTCATCTGGGTCTACATCGGCGAAGTCTTCCCCAACTCCGTCCGCGCCAAGGGCCAGGGCGCAGGCAATTGCAGCCACTGGACCATGAACGCCATCATCGCCCTCGCCTTCCCGGTTTTGGTCGCATCCATAGGCCGCAGCGCGCCCTTCAGCTTCTTCGCCATCATGACCGCCGTCCAGTTCTTCACCGTGCTCTTCTTCTATCCCGAAACCAAGGGCCAGACGTTAGAAGCTCTCCAGCGCAAGCTCATCCCCACCGGAGAATAACGGCTAGCAGAATTCCTTTGCCCGGAACACGCTCCCTGCTCCCCTGCTTGTAACTGGCAGGTGACCAGTCGCCTTTCGGCCGCACGCTTGCGGATGCACCCCACCGCGGAGAAAAAGACTTGGCTTGACAGGTTCCCCCGCCTGTGGCTTACCTTTAACCTCAATCGTTTCCCCTCCGCAATCCGGGGCCGGGCCTCCTCACACGATCGTTTCAGGAAGTTAGTCAGTCCCCTGACGCAAACTCCTCGCTGTCTGATTCCCTCAAGAGCGCTTGCAGTTCCTTCCAGGTTGACGATTTCCCAGGAGGTTTTGTGATCCGCGTTCTTTCTCAGAATCCGCTCAGCGCCGCTGTTTCCGCCTTCTTCGCCCATCACCACGCAACCTCTTCCTTCCCAGTTTCCGGGGCGGAGGTGCCGTTCAGCAGCTGGCTACCGCCAGTTCAAAACCCAGGAGGGTCGCAAATGAAAATGTCTCGTCGCTTCCAAGTGTTCGCTGCCATAGTTGCGGTCTGCGCTTGCAATCAGATCGCGAACGCACAATATCAACATATGCACTGGATCCCTGGACCGCCGCGGACCCCCAAGGTTCCGCCGGCTCATGGCCTGTACGGCGTTTCCCAGGCCTTTGTCCACAGCTCCTGGAGCAATGACCCCCCTACTAACACCTGGACTAACAACTCTGACGGGTCGGAATTGTGGCCCTGCTTCAGCGGCGTCGATTGCCCCACAATAGGCAACCCTTCGATTTCCCTCCCGAATTGGGGACTGGTGACAGGAGCCCCGTCTTTCACCTGGTCGCTGGCGGAATGTAACGGTACCACCAACGGAACCACGGTGCCCTACACCTTGGGCGAGACCTGGAACTGGACTGAAATTAATGGCAACTACGTTCCCTGCGGGCAAATCAACAGTTTCTACCAGGATTTCACCGGCGACACCACCGACGAGGTCCTTTGGAGGGCCGTCGTCACGCAGGGAAGAAATGTGATTGCCGATACGGGCATTGAGGATTGGGGCCCGAATCCGTGGGGGGCTACCGGGGCCTGCTGCATACTCCTCTCTTGGCAGGACTTCAACTTCGGCACTCTGGGCGACCCGACTGGCCCGAACAACGGTAACTGTGTGCCCAACTACAATTACCCCACTTCTGGGCCGCCCACGTCGTATCCGGTCATTACCGCAGGAGACCACACTTGCGTTGACCCGGTTGCGGGCTTGGCCACCATCTTAGTCACCACCGAGATCGCTACACCGAAATGGACCTGTAGCTCCGGCACATGCACGGTCACCTACAAAAGGGTGTATGCCCTGAATCAGCAGTGGAATATTGACTTGGACTAGGCGGGCGCCGACGCCCTGTTCCACGCAAGCCCCGGATGCCCCAGTCGCATCCGGGGATTTCCCGTCGACACCCGCCAGCAGAACGCCGCTCCCGCCATCGCTGTCATCTGGAACGGAGCGCAGCGGAGTGAAAGATCCGCAGCCGTTTTTCGCCGCTGTATCCGCAAGGCCGGCGATCCAACCGCAACCCTGAAAATAGTCCGATCTTCGGAGCCCCGACCGCAAGGCGTGCGACCTCGCGATTTGTCGTGAAGCCAGAATTCCTCCTGGCTAAATCGGCGTTTGTGAGGATTTATCCCATTGTTCTTCCGGAAAGCGAGGGCGGGAATCGAATGACGGAGAGGCGAGCTAGAGAGCGCGAACATCCGCTGGTCCACAGCCGGTGCTCGCGATGATTTCGTCGAGTTGGTCCTACAGGTTAGTTTGCATTGGTCTTTCCGAGCAGTTCCAGAAATGTGAGGTGGTGTGAGCTACTTTCGCGAATCCAAAGGAAGGTCTTGTTTCTACGTGAGAAATCTCGCTCCAGCGATTCGTTGCTAGAATTGATCTTGGGGATTCGTCCCGCCTTCCGCTGCTTGCCTTCTAGGCGTCCGTAAACGATGAGACATACGATCCTGGGGTAGCGAATGGGGCTATTTCTCCACTCCTCGAGTGTGCTTTCCACCTGATCGCGTGCATGCTTTCGGTCCGATCCCTTCAGCTCAACGATTACGTCTGCTTCCTCCGCAAGGCCGACAATGTAATCGGCCTTCAATGCCTCCGCATCTTTCTGATAGCAGCCGTCGTACTTGATCTTGCGAATTTGCCGCGTTCGAGGTCTTGCGAAGCTTGCGCGGACGCCGTTTTCCTCAACAAAAACGGGGTCGGCATCGCAGATCTCGATGCACTCGTCGACCCATTCGCACCCCGGCTGGCTAGGAGGCTTCTGTGTGTTCATATTCGAGCTTAAGCAACGAGTCAAATTGGTTGCCAATAACGTCGGAGACGCTGTCGAGGTACTCTCCGTCAATCAACCCAGATTCGGAAATGATCGAGCTCAATATTCCATCGTGGATGCAGTATGCCTTGAAACCGCCGTTTTCGATCCAGAAATGCTCGGGGACGAGTTTTGCGACTTCATCCTTCACCTCGGGCTTTTCGTTGGCCAACTGCCCAGCCATTATTAGGTTGTTGAATGAAGAAAGAACGTACGGGCTGTGGGTGGTGATGGCCCAGGAAAAGTCGAGGATCGGATCGGACGCGAGCCACGCAAATAATTGCATTAGCTCATATTGCGTTTCAGGAAAAACATTCGCTTCTGGCTCCTCCAAGTAGAGAAACGGCCTGCTGCCCGCGGGTTTTTCAGGGCGCGGCGGGTCGTAAACCGCTCGAGAGACTTCCACCCCATGCTCACGGAAGTACATCAGCTGCTCCAAGATATTGAACAAAGGGATCATTTCCTGGACGCCAGTTGATAGAACCTCCAGTGGAAGTTTGCGCCCGTCAGTGGCTAAAAAACGTGGGACACCAGAATCAATCACAACGAACCCTTGCGATATTTCAGTCATGCGCCGGTTGATTTCATCAGTTATGCCACGCCCTGAAGTTAACATGCCAACTTTCCAGCGGGTATCCCACTGAATCTGCCCAGCGAAGCTGCGCGTAATTGAGTCGATCCCGACGTTTTGAAGCACTGCAAAGCCTTTCGACGTATTCGTAAAAAAGGCTCTGCCGGCAGGTATGTAAAGAACCCCGTCAAGGACTGGATCGGAGAGGATTTGATTCAGCGCAACCCAGACTTCTTCTTGCCGGACGCTAGGGCTGATGCCGCCTGGGATAAAGGCTCCAGACGCCGAGGGGGCAGTTTGACGAGGACCACCTAGTAACGACTCATATTGTTGTTTAAAGGGCATCTCGAACCTGAATGCGGGCAGGTTTGGATCGTTCCCCCAGATCAGCGATATCCTATAATTATGCGAAGAAAATGTAACTTTGGTGCTCTCCGAGACCAGCCCATCTCCGGAAGCGAAGCGGCTCCAAAAAGCCTTGGACGCGTCGCGCAGATACTCATCCCACGAGTTGTTATTCAAGATTGATGTAACCGCGAGTTCGACGAGTTCTTTCCCCAAGAAGTATGCCAGCTTACAGAGGAGGCTCTTGCCACTCGCCTGCGGCCCGATGAGAACGGTGATTTTGCCGAACTCCAGCCTGGCTTCTTTGATGACGGAGAAGTTCTTGACGGTGAGGGTGCGCACCGGGTGTGTCCCGTTCCTGCTGTCAGGCATGACGTCCTCCCTCTTGGGACAATTCTACCGCCCGAACCGCTGCTTCGCGCCCATCCCCGCCAGGCCGCCGCGCATCATGCTCTTCGGCGGGTGGCCCCGATCCCGCGATATTTCCAAAACACAAATGAGGGTGCCCCCGGTCTCTCGTCCGCCGCGGCGGAGGGACCGGGGAGGCCACAGACCTCAACCCGGAATCCGTTCGCGATGCTCCCGGCCAATCCCCTTAAGTCGCCCAGTGTCCGCCGATTTGCCCAGGCCTGATCTTGGATTGACGCAAACAAGCCGGAGCGCTCGTTGTGCTGCGAAATGACGAGCTTCCCCGAGTCCCGGGCGGTCGGCCGGCAATGCGGAAATGACGCCAAAAAAGCGCACCAACACGCGCGGAATCTTTGATGACTCTCCCCAGGGCCCCGAGCTCCGCCGCTCCCTAGTTCCCTCAGTCCCTGGCAGGTTGCGGAAAAACCAAATCGGAGCAGGTTTTGAAAGGGCACGACTTTAGTCGTGCCGCTAACTGGCCTGAAATTGGCAGGGCTTCAGCCCCTGAGGGATGGTTTTCGCGAATTCGTCCGTCGAGACGGACTTTTTCCGCACCCTCCCAAGCCCCTTGGTCCCTAGGTCCCTTATTCCCCTATTCCCTTATTCCCCTATTCCCCTATTCCCTCATTCCCCGCCCCTACCCCATCATCCCCTTATGCCCCAGCCAGCAGCACAAATACGACACCTGCCCGATATGGTAGGTCTCGTGCCACGCCATAAAGCTGATGGTGCCGCTCACCTTGCCGTCCGCGCTCGGTGGCCCGGGTTGCGGAGCTGGAGCGTCCAGCGCTTCCGCGGATGCGCAATCGAGCGCCTGCGTCATCAGCCCGCCTGCCTCGTTCCATCCGTCGAGCAGCGCCTGCGCCGAAGGATACGCCGCGCCGTCATCGATCTTCTGGCCCCGCGCAAACATGCCCAGCCACGGCGCGTCCCATTCCGTGCCCAGCCGCCGCAGGATCGACTTCCGCGACCAGACCAGGTGCCCCACGATCCAGGCGACATGGTTGGCCTTCTCGTCGGGCCGCCGCAGCCACTCCTCGGGCGTCAGGTCTTTCAGCAGTTTCGCAAGAAAGCCATTGTTGAAGTTGTATTGCTGCGCGGCTGTGGCAATGACGGCAGGAGCAGGCATGAAACCTCCGTGGGAATCTGGATTCGAGTCACTTCCTCCCCATCCAATACGCTACCGAGCCAATGGCGGTCAATAACGACTTAGCCCGCGCCCCCAACACATGACAAAGGACGCCCGAAGGCGTCCTCTAACTTGCGTTTGGCTTGGACTTAGGCGTGCCGCGGTAACGTTATGGCGCGGCGCAGTCACAGAACAGCACCGCAAAAACATAACTATGCGGAGGGGGTCTTGTTTTATGCGCGGCTCATGTAGGTTCCTTCGCTCGTGTCCACCCGGATCTTCTCTCCCTCATTGATGAACGCGGGCACCTGCACCATCAGGCCGGTCTCGGTCTTGGCCGGTTTGGTCACGCTGGAGGCGGTCGCCGACTTCAGCCCCGGCTCCGTCTCCACCACCGTAAGTTCCACAAACGTCGGCAATTCCACACCGACCGCCTGCCCATCGTGGTAACTGACGTGGATCTGAAGGTTCGGCGTCAGGTACTCCACCGCCTCGCCCAGCGTGGAGGACTTCAGCACCGTCTGCTCGTAATCCACCGGGTTCATAAAGTAGTAGTCGTCCCCATCGCTGTAAAGAAACTCCATCGCGATTTCGTCCACCACCACCTTCTCAATAGCATCCCCCGACCGGAACCGGTGCTCAAACATCGCTCCGGTGCGGAGGTTCCTTAGCTTGGCCTGAATGAAGGCGCGAAGATTGCCTGGGGTGCGGTGCTCGACCTTGAAGACCAGATGAAGCTGCTCGTTGTGCTTGATGATCATCCCAGGACGCATCTGGGTGGCGGGAATCGCCATGAAATACTCCTTGCTGGAATGCGCTGATGTGCGCAAAAAGATTGGCCTTGGCCCATCTGTCATTGTAAATGAGTAAGGAGAGGCGCCAAATGCATCGCTTGCTGCTTGTTCCAGCCCTTTGCCTTCTGGGGATCGGGATGGCCACGGCCCAGTCCGCCGTGCCGGCCGACGCACCCTACAAGAACCCGAAGCTGCCGGTGGAGCAGCGCGTTGCCGATCTGCTGGGGCGCATGACGCTGAAGGAAAAAGTGTCGATGCTGGCCGGGTCGGGGTGGATGGAGTCGATGCCGGTGCCGCGGCTGGGGATACCCGCGATCAAGATGGCGGACGGGCCCATGGGCGTCCGGGCGTGGTACGGATCGTCGGCGATCACAAACGCCGCGAACTCGCAGTTCAAGCCGGTGTACTCGACGTCGTTTCCGGCGGGCGTGTGCATGGCGGCCACCTGGGATCCGGCGCTGGTCCGGCGCGAAGGCGATGCCATCGGCCAGGAAGTGAAGGCGCTGGGGCGCGACATGATCCTGGGGCCGACGGTGAACATCAACCGGCAGCCGCTGTGGGGGCGCAACTTTGAGGGCTACGGCGAGGACCCGTTCCTATCCGGGCGGATGGGCGCGGCGTACGTGCGCGGGGTCGAGAGCCAGGGAGTGATTCCCAGCGTGAAGCACTTTGACGCCAACAACGAGGAATTCGAGCGGCACCGCATCGACGCGCACATCAGCGAGCGCGCGCTGCACGAAATTTATCTTCCGGCGTTCAAAGCAGCGGTGGATGCGGGCGCGTGGAACGTGATGTCGGCCTACAACCTGGTGAACGGCGCGCACATGGCGCAGAATTCTCCGCTGCTGCACGATGTGCTGGAGAAGGAGTTTGGGTTCAAGGGATTTGTGGTTTCGGATTGGGCGTCGACGTATTCGACGGCGCCGACGGTGAACGCCGGGATGGACCTGGAGATGCCGGGGGGACCGCCGATGGTAGCGATGATGAAGACGGCGCGCGCGCAACAGGAAGGCAGCGGTGACGGGTGGCTGGTTCCGGAGAAGGTGATGGCGGCGATCCAGGCGGGGAAGATCACCAAGGCGCAGATCGACGACAACGTGGGGCGGATCCTGCGGGTGGAGTTTGAAGCCGGCCTGTTCGAGCACCAGCATGGGGGCGGCGGCGAAGTGGACACGCCGGAGCAGCAGGCGGTAGCGCTTGCGGGTGCGACCGAGGGGATCGTGCTGCTGAAAAATGACGGCGGCCTGTTGCCGCTAGATCCCAGGAAGCTGCGCTCGATTGCGGTGATCGGGCCGAATGCGGCGGTGGCGCGGACGGGCGGCGGAGGCAGCTCGCTGGTGCGGCCGAAGCAGGCGACGGCGCCTCTGGATGGGATCAGGGAGCGGGCACGGAACATAGCGGTGAGCTATGCGCTGGGCGTGGGCATGGAGGGAGAGGACCCGGCGCATGATACGGCAGAGGCGCGGGCACGCGATCTGAAGGAAGCGGTGGAAGCGGCATCCCATGCGGACGTGGCGATCGTGTTCGTGGGAAGGTACTCGGGGCTGGAGCACGAAGGCGCAGACGTGAAGACGATGGATCTACCGGCGGGGCAAGATGAGCTGGTCCAGACTGTGGAGAAGGCCAATCCGCACACTGTGGTGGTGCTGAACACGGGCGATCCGGTGACCATGACGCAGTGGATCGACGGGACGCCGGCGCTGCTCGATATGTGGTACGGCGGCCAGGAGGGCGGGAAGGCGATTGCATCGATCCTCTTCGGCGATGCGAACCCTTCCGGCAAGCTGCCGGTGACGCTGCCAAAGCGTTTTGAGGACTGCCCGTGCTACGGAAACTATCCGGGCAAGGACCTGAACGTGGATTACGCGGAGGGGATCTACGTTGGCTATCGCTATTACGACACCAAGAGCGTGACGCCGCAGTTTCCGTTCGGGTTCGGGCTGAGCTACGCCAGTTTTGCGTACACCGATTTGAGAGTGCGACCGGCTGCGGCGGGCGGTTGGGAGGCAAGTTTCAATTTGCGCAATGCCGGCCAGCGCGCGGGCGCTGAAGTGGTGGAACTTTATGTGCGCGAGGAGAACCCGACAATCGACCGGCCGGTGCACGAGCTGAAGGGATTTGAGCGCGTGGAGTTACAGCCGGGCGAGACCAAAACGGTGCACTTCACGCTGGATCGTTCAGCGTTCTCGTATTGGGACCCGGCGAAGAAGGCGTGGACGGCGGACGCGGGACAGTACGAGATCCAGGTTGGGTCGAGTTCGCGGGACATTCTGCTGCGGGGGCAGATGGAATTGAAGTAGGGGGTCCCGAAGGGGCTGACGGGACTGCGCCCCGAAGAGCCCGCGGCTAAAGCCGCGAAGAGTGTTATGCGTCTCTTCGGCGGCCTGAAGGCCGCCGCTCCCTCCGACCCGTTCAGAATCGTCCGCGGCTGAAGGCTGCCGCTCCTTCCGGCCGGTTCAAAATCGTCCGCTGACGGTATGCGGCCCCGGCGCATCGGCCTGTTGCGGAAGCACGTAGCTCGGATCAACGAGGCCTTGCACCGTATTCGCGAATGCATCCAGGCCGCACGCCATGTCGGCCTGACTGCAACCGGGGACAAAGACTGGGACGCGTTGGGGGGGATTTGCCAGCGTCAACGGAGTGGCTTCCCGCATCTGTTGGAGAGTTTGCGCCGTGTAAAAAAGGCGTACGGACCAGGCGCCGGCGGCAGAGCGCCATAGCTCGAAGATGAGGGCACCGCCCGGCGGGGTATCGTCGCGCCGGCCATCGATGATCCAGCCGAGATTGAGCAACCCGGCCACGGTCGCGATGTTGGTGTCGTGACCGACAAGAAAGAGAGCCCGGTCGCCGGGTTTGCCGGGCGCGCCCGGTATGGGTTTGCCCGCAGCGTGCTGTTGCAGCGCATCGAGAATATGTTCGAGGAGATTGGACGCGTCCATGCGCGCGATAAGCGGGGTGCGCTCCGTCAAATCCGCCTGTGCCGTGTGCAATTGCATGATCTCGCGCAGCCTGGTTTCATCCAGGCAGCCCCAACCGAATTTGGCGCCTGTCATTCCCTCGGTGTATTGGAGCAGGAGAGTTTCCGCCATGGTGGAAGCGGGGGCGAGAGGATCCCGCAGTTTGGCCGAGTTGCCTTCGACTCCGCTCGGTGGCGGCGGCGCATCGAAGATGGACATGCGATTGGGATTGGTGACGGGGACGCGACCGCAGCCGGCGAGGACGCTGTCCAGCGCCTGCAATTGTGGACGATAGACTGCTCTCAGGCTGGGGGCATCGTCGCCGATGCGGCCTCGAATGGCAGCAAGCGCCAAAGCGGCATTGGGTTTGCCCACGCCGGCATGCATGGAGTGAAAGAGCGGGTCCGGCTCCCCCTCAGGCCGCGCCTGAACCGCGACCTCGCAGCCGGGAAACATGCCCTGGCCGAGTGCCTTGGCGGTTTCGCGGGTTCGCTGGTCAGAGTCAGCGAGGAAAGTTACCTGGGCAGCGTCAGCGCAGCCGCTGGGCGCGATCAAACCTTCTGCCGCAAGGCGGGCACGGTCGTATGCGCCGAACAATTGCATCAGTTCAAAGCCATGAGCGGTGAGATATCCGGGAGGAACGCTCCACCGGGACCAAGGCGCGGAGGAATAGGCGTCGTAGCGGCCCGGATCGCTGGTGGGCGAGCGAACGCCGTGACGGCTGAGGATGACGACAAACTTGAGTTGAGCGCCATTTTGCCCGTCTGCTGGAGAACCAGCCTGAGCCAGGCTGGAGCCGAGCGCCAGGGCAAAACAGAGGACAAGCAGAACTAGCGGGCGAGCAATCCGGGATCTCAGCATAAAGAACGTTGGTTACCTGTATGGGAAGGCCACTTCGAAAAAAAGGTGGGGCACATGACAAGAACGATTTCATGTGCCCCGTTGAGAGGCCAAATGGAACAAACCGATCAATGCTCCCGTCCCGAGTTCCAGCTCAGGCTGAAGCTGTAAGTGGGCTTGTAGTACTCGCGCTGGGTCATGTACTTGGGGCTACCGTTGTAGAAGCCGAAGACCTCGTTGTTGAGGTTCAGGCCCTCCACCTCAAGCTGCAAGCCGCGATAGATGCGAGCGCTCACCTGCGAGTCCACCTGGAAATGGGGGTAGAAGTAGTTGTCGCCGCAGGGTCCGTTGATGGGCCCGTTGAGGGGGCCGGAGTTCGGGTTGGGACCGTTGTTGCACACCGCGATTCCAGAGGCAGTGGAGTAGTACTGGTAGGCGGCAATGTTGGAGCCGTTGTAAGACATGCCCATGTGCGCCCCGAAACGGCCGAGCTCATACGCAGGTTCGATGTTGAAGGCGTTTTTCGCCGTTCCCATCAGCGTAGGCGAGTCAGTGCGTTGGGGAAGGCCGCTGATGCTCGAATCGGCGTAGGAATAGTTGGCCATCAGGCCAAGGCCACGGAAACTGCCGGGCAGATTGGTGAACTTCTGCTGTAACCCGAATTCCAGCCCCCAGACGTGGGCGTTGTTGCCGTTGGCATCCTCTGAAGCCAGGGACCCGGCCGGCGTACCCGGCACCACAGCCAAGCAAGTGCCGGTGCAGGGGACATTGGCTATCACGATGGGATTGGTGAGCTGCTTATAGAAGAAGCCGGTTTGGATCAGGCCGAAGGGCTTCAACTCCTGTTCCAGAAGCAGATCGTAGTTGTTGGCATGGGTGGGCAGTTCCTTAGGGCTGCCGATGTCGGCCACCACGGGGTTATTGCCCGTAGGCGACACGTACGGCACCAGGTCGTACTGGTTTGGGCGAGAAATGCCGCGGGCATAGACCGCGCGGACGGCGGTCTCGGCCGTAAAGGCATAGCGGGCCTGGACGCTGGGCAGAGGATCGACGTAGTCCTGTGTATTCGTAACCGGTGTCGTTCCAATCCAGTTTCCGTTGCTATCGAGCCCGTCGCCATCGGGACCGGCGGCGGGGTTCACCAAATATCCCTTTCCGTATTCGTGGGTTGCTTCAAAGCGCAGTCCTGTCTGGAGGCTCAGGCGGTCCAAATGGACGGTGTTCATGATGTAACCGGCGGTGACGCGCTCGATAAGATTGTAGTCAGCAGAGTCAGACCCGCTGCGCGTGGCAGGTACGTCCAGGGGCATCAGTCCCGGATTGGTGCCAAGGAACCTGTCCACCTTGTAGTGGTCCGTCGTTTCTCCCATGTGGTAGTGGCCGCTGTAGTAGTGCGGATCCTGAAAGCCGCTGGCGAAGATCTCGGAGCTGACAGGGTTGGCATTGTCGGCGGCAGCGGAGCAGATGGGGTCGTTGGGATAGCCTGGGTCCGCCTGCGGACAGTAGTCGTATGTCGGCGTAAGGGCGTTCTGGCCCTTGTGTGCGTTGCGGAATTCGCCGCCGAATTCGAGCGTGGCGGAGTGTGTGCCGAGGTGATAGTTGAGCCCCATCGAGCCCCACTCCTGCAGATTCAGTTGGCTCGCCGAGCCGGTGCTGGTGTTGACATTGTCCAACGTGTAATTGGAGAGGCTGTAGATGTTGTCCTCCGGGGTGGTGGTATTCGGCGTCATGCAGCCTGGGGTCCAATGCGGGAGGTAGGGGTTGCCACCGAGTGGGCCGGCGTAATTGCAGTTGGCTTTTGCCCATTTCTTCAGCGCGCTGCTGGCGTCAAAAGCGCCTCCCGGATTGCCGCCCGCCTGGAGTTCGCGGCCACGCGAGACAGCGGAGCCCCAGGTGAACCACATGTTATTGAAGATGTGGTTGCCGCCGATCGAGAGGAGGCCGAGGCCAAAGTCCGGACGCCGGATCGAGTATTTGAACTTCGGCTTGGCGAAGGTTTGGACCGTGTAGGTCCACTTGTCGCCCCAGTCCTTGAAGTCGGTGAGGATGAAGTGAGCGGCCAAGCTGGAATGTTCGCTGAGCTTGTAATCGGCGCCCATGGTGCCGCCCCAGCGCAGACGGTCGTGGCGATACTCGCGAATATCGATGGAGTCGTAGTACGGGGTGGTGCTGCCGTCGGGGTTCAGGTCCGGCTGCGGCTCAATGTCGTTGTATCCGCGTCCGTTGTAATCGTAACTGGCGCTGGCGATGACGCCCCAGCGCTTGGTGGCGCCGAAACGCTTGCCAACGGTAAAGTCCAGAAGGCCCATGTAGCGGCCGTTCTCGATGGGAGAATAGCCCAGCGTGGAAATGCCATCGATGGTGGGCCGTTCGCCGGCCATCTTCGTCACCATATTGACGGAACCGCCGATTCCGTCCGCGTCCTGATTGGCGGAGAGAGTCTTGTTCAGCTCGATCGATTGCACCATATCCGCGGAAACGGTGGCCAGCAGGACCTGGCGCACGTTCGACTCCGGCGAGGGAATGGTTACGCCGTCGATGGTGGTGTTGGTCAGGCGGGGATCGAGGCCGCGCACCTGGACGTAGACGGCCTCACCCTCGTCGCGCTGCACGGTCACGCCGGGCAGGCGGCCAATCGCATCGGCAACATTGGCGTTGGGAAGAGCGAGGATCTCGGCCTGGGGCATCACGTTGACGATGTTCGGCGAATTGATTTCCTCATTGATCGCCTGAATCATGTTCTGGCCGTTTCCCGCGGAGACCACCACCTGCTCATTGGCCGAGGCGACCTGGAGGACCACAGGAAGCTCCAAGGCCTGTCCGGCGGTCAGCGTAACGTTTTGATTGAAGGAGCTAAAGCCGGCCGAAGTTACGGTCACGGTGTAGGTTCCCGGGGTCAGTCCGATCACGACGAAATCCCCCAGCTGATCGGACGTGGTGACGAAGTTGCCGGGCGTCACGGCGACCCGCGCGCCCTGGATGACCGCCTTGGAAGCGTCGGTCACCGTGCCGTTGATGGATGCATTTTGCGTTTGGGCGCGGAGTGGGCTGACCGCACAGACGGCCAGCAGCGCCACGACGATGGAAACGGGCCAATGGAAATGCCGCATGGATGCCTCCGAAGCACCTTTTGGTGAAGTTCTGCAGTAAATACAGGGGCAGTATGCTGGGTGAATCTAAAGCCAATCTAAGCAGAGGAGCCCGCGGGGCGGGTTTTCATCCGATATTCACAGCCCGGACGTAGGCTTCGGAGCATGCAGGTACTGATCGTTGAAGACAAGCGCGCTCTTGCCAGCCACCTGGGCCGCGCGCTCGAAATCGAAGGCCATTGCGTGACGCTGGCCTACGACGGCGAAGAGGCGCTGCGGCTGGGCAAGACCGACGCCTACGACGTACTGCTGCTGGACATAATGTTGCCGCGGATGGACGGATTCACGGTGATCCGCAAACTGCGGGAAGCGCGGATGCGCACGCAGGCGATCATCGTCTCGGCGCGGGATTCAATGCAGGACATGGTGGAGGGGCTGGACGCGGGCGCGGACGATTACCTGACCAAGCCGTTCGCGCTGGATGTGCTGATGGCGAAGGTGCGGGCGGCGGCGCGACGCGTGCTTCCGCATGAGCCACGGGCGCTCGAATTCGAGGACCTGATTTTGTGGCCGCAGCGCTTCGAGTTGCAACGTGGCGATCGTTCAGTGGCGCTGACGCGAACCGAATGCGCGCTGCTGGAGGTGCTGATGCGCAGGGCGCGAACGGTGACGCCGCACTCGGTGCTGATTGAAGCGGGATGGGGTACGGACACCGACGTGAGCCACGACAGCTTGTACGTGTTCATTCGCGCGCTGCGAGCGAAGATTACATGCCGGGGCGAGATGGAGCTGTTGCACACGGTCCGCGGAGTGGGTTACACGCTGCGGGGCGAAGCATGCTGAAAGGCCGCTCGTCGATTTCGCTGCGGCTGACGGGGTGGTTTGCTCTGATTTTTCTCGCCGGTTGGGTGCTGTTCGGGGCGGCGATGTGGATCAACCTGAAGCGCACGCTGAAGAACGAGCGCTACGTGACCCTGAGCCGCCGCCTGGATCGGCTGCAGACGCTCCTGAACAAGACGCAAGACGAAGAAGCGGCGGCACTGGCTGCGAATTACCAGGAGTTTGCGCGCGCCACGGGCGGAGGGCTGGCCGAAATTTTCCGCCCGGACGGCACGCGCGCACTGCCCTCGCCGACGCCCGCCGCACAGGAGTTTCCCTGGCCGGGTATCGAAGGCACCACGGAGCAGTTTTCGTATGTACCTTCGCGGGACTTCTGGGTGCTGATTCGCCGCTCTTCTCTCGACAGTAAAGTGGTGTACCTGGCGGCGGCGTCGCCGCAGGCGGAGAACCAGTTGGTCCTGGACCATTTCCGGGAGGGACTGATCGCGTCGGCGCCGATCCTGCTGCTGATCTCGTCATTGTGCGGGTACTGGCTGAGCCGCAGGGCATTGAGGCCGGTAGACAGGATTACGGCGGCGGCTCGATCGATCAGCATCCGCAATTTATCAGAACGGCTGCCGGTGGCGCGGACCGGAGATGAGATGGAGCGGCTGGCGGAGACCTGCAACGAGATGCTGGCGCGTCTTGAGGCCGCCGTAAACCAGATAAAGCAGTTCACGGCGGACGCTTCGCATGAGTTGCGCGGGCCACTCTCATTTGTGCGCACGGTGGCCGAAGTGGCGATGCGCAATCCCGACGCCGATGCGGAGAGCCGCGCGGCGTTTGCGGATATCGTGGAGGAGGCTGCAAAAACGACGGTTTTGCTGGAAGATATGTTGACGTTGGCACGGGCTGACGCAGAACGAGGCGCCAGGGCTTTCAAGGAACTGAACCTGGTGGACGTTGTGAAAGAGGCTCATGAGATGGCGCGGCCCATCGCAGACGAGCGCCACCTTTCCCTGACCGTTTCGCTGGGCGCGCAGTTGGTGCGGGTACTTGGGGATTTCGCAACGCTGCGCAGATTGCTGTGGATTTTGATCGACAACGCGCTCAAATATACTCCGGCTCCGGGGCAGATCGATATTGCGCTCAGCGCAATGGACGGGCGGGCAACGGTGACGGTGCGCGACAGCGGAGTGGGAATCTCCGAATCGGATCTATTCCATATCTTCGACCGCTTTTACCGCGCCGATCCGTCGCGCAGCCAAGTGGAGGGCGCCGGGCTGGGGCTCTCGATCGCGAAATGGATAGCTGATTTGCACCGGGCAGATCTGACGGTGACGAGCCACGTGAATCTGGGGACCGTTTTCCGGCTGGAATTTCCGATCTGCTCCGAGAGTCCAGCGCTGCTCGAATTACCGGTCGATTCGCAGTTTAGCCGGGCAACGTGACCAGCGTGGCTTGGAGCAGCGCCTCGATTTGCATGAGGGCATTCAAGACATCCTGGGGGACGGGTGCGTCGACCTGAACGACGGCCAGCGCTTTGACGGGCTGGACGCCGGAGCGGTCGCGGCCGAGGGCGAAGTTGGCGATGTTGACGCCGTGCTCGCCGAGGATGGTGCCGATTTTGCCGATGACGCCGGGGACATCGAGGTTGCGGCAGACGAGCAGGTTGCGTTCCAGCGGAGCTTCCACGTCGATGCCATCGAACTCGAGGAGGCGCGGCTGGGCGTCGTGAATGACGGTAGCGGTGGCGTGGCGGATGCCGGAGGTGGTGTGAAGCTCGAGGGCGAGCAAGTTGGCGGCGCCGCCGCGGTGGCCGTCCTGCTTTTCTTCGTGCACGCGGATGCCGCGCTCTTCGGCGACGGCGGCGGCGTTGATGTTGTTCACGTTCTCAGAGCCTTGCAGCAGGCCGGCGATGGCGGCGTTGCGGACCAGCTCGGTTTTGGCCTCAGTGAGCCAGCCGCCATAGTAAAGCTGGATGGACTCAATGCCGCCGGAGCCGGATTGCGCGAGGAAGGAGCCGAGGCGGGCGGCGAGATCGATGAAGGGGGCGAGCTTGACGTACTCCTCGTGGGTGAGGGAAGGCAGATTGACGGCGTTCTGCACCACGCCGAGCTTGAGGTAGTCGCGGACCTGTCGGGCGATCTGGATGCCGACAGCCTCCTGGGCTTCGGCGGTGGAACCGGCGATGTGAGGGGTGAGGATGACGCTGTCGAGTTTGGCGCAGGGTGAGTCTTTGGGCGGCTCGATGGTGAACACGTCTAGCGCCGCGCCGGCGACGTGGCCGGACTGGAGGGCGGCGGCAAGGGCGGGCTCGTCGACCAGCTCGCCGCGCGCGCAGTTGACGATGCGGACGCCTTTCTTCATGGACGCGAGGGTCTTTGCGTTGATGATGCCCTCGGTTTGCGGGGTGAGGCCGACGTGGAGGGTGAGGTAATCGGAGACGGCGAAAAGCTCGTCGATGGCGACAAGGCGGATGCCGTTTTCGCGGGCGACGGCGGCGGAGACGAAAGGATCGCTGCCGACAATTTCAAGGCCGAATCCGCGAGCGCGGCGGGCGACTTCAAGACCGATGCGGCCGAGGCCGAGGATGCCGAGAGTTTTTCCGCGCAGCTCGGAGCCTTGCAGAGATTTTTTCTCCCAGCGGCCGGCGTGCATGGAGGAATCGGCGGCGGGGAGCTTGCGCGCGAGGGCGATCATGAGGCCGAGGGTGAGCTCGGCTACGGCCACGGCGTTGGCGCCGGGGGTGTTCATGACCACGATGCCGCGGCGGGTGGCGGCTTCCGCATCGATGTTGTCGACGCCGACTCCGGCGCGGCCGATGACGCGCAGCCTGGGCGCCTTTTCCATGAGCGCATCGTCTACCTGGACGGCGCTGCGGACGACCAGGGCGTCGGCATCGGCGAGGGCGGCTTCTAGTCCGCCGGGGAGCTTGGCGATGTTGTCATGGGTTAGGACTTCCCAGCCGGGCTCAGCCGCGAATACTTCCAGCGTGGCCGGCGATACTTTCTCCGCCAATACGATCTTCATGGTCTCTCCCTTGTCCGCCGCGGCGGAGACGTAGTCGTCGAAACGGATGGCTTCTTTTTCGCAGAGCAGGTGGAACATGCGGAGGACGGCGGCGTGAGGCTTGCCCTCGCCGCGCTCGTACTTCCAGATGGAGTTGGGGTGCACGCCTAGCCGCTCGGCCATCTGGTACTGGAAGAGGTCGAGCTGCTTGCGGGCGATGACGAGTTTTTCGCCGAAGGTCAGGTCCATAAGTGCAGCTCCTAGCTGCTAGCTTTTAGCTCTTAGCTGTTAGCTATTAGCTGTTAGTTGTTGAACGTCCAAGTTGATTTGCGCTAAGAGCCAAGAGCTAAGAGCTAGTGGCTGCTTCTGCGTAGACCTTCTGTGCTGCGGCCACCGCCTGGCCCCATTCGATCGGCAGCTTCAGCGTGTCTTTGGCGATGTGCTCGAGGGCGGCTAGCAGGGCTACGGTGTCCAGGTAGTCGAAGTAGCCGAGGTGGGCGATGCGGAAGATCTTGCCCTGCATTTCGCCCTGGCCGTTGGCGATGATGGAGGCAAAGCGGGCCTTGAGGGTTTTGACTACGGCGCTCGAATCCATGCCCTCGGGGACGGCGACGGCGGTGGCTGCGGCTGCGGGCGCGGTGGGCGCAAAGAGCGTGAAGCCGAGCGCGACGAGGCCGGCGCGGGTGGCGGCGGCGTTGACCTCGGCGTTGTCGACGAGGGCGATGCGGCCTTGTTCGAGGTCGCCGCCGGCCTGGCCGGCGATGTAGTCGAGCGCGGCGCCGAGAGCGGCGATGAGGGCCACGGCGGGCGTGTACGCGCTTTCGCCCTTGGCGGCGTTCTTGCGCTCCTTGCGCAGGTCGAAGTAGTAGCGCGGATTTTTGGATGTTTCCATGGCGGCCCAGGCGCGGTCGCTGATGCTGAGATAGGCAAGGCCGGGCGGGATCATGACGGCTTTTTGCGAGCCGCCGATGAGGATGTCGATGCCCCAGGCGTCCACGTCGAAGTGGGTGGTGCCGAGGCCGGTGATGCCGTCGACGACGAGGAGCGCATCCGGCGCCAGCTCGTCGCGGAGTTTGGCGATGGCCTGAACGTCGTGGCGGACGCAGGTGGAGGTTTCCGTGGCCTGGAGGAAGATGGCGCGAAGGCCGGGATGAAGGGCCTTGCGGATGTCGGCCGGCTCGAAGGTCTGGCCGTAGGGCGCGGAGACAACTTCGGGCGTGCAGCCGAAGGCTTTGAGGAGGCCGGTCCAGCGCTCGCCGAATTTGCCGGCGGTAAGGACGAGCGTAGCGTCGCCGGGCGAGGTGAGGTTGGAGACGGAGGCTTCCATGGCGCCGGTGCCGGAGCAGGCGAGGAGGAGAACATCGTTTTTGGTGCCGACGAAGACCTTGAGCTGGGCGAGAACCTTTTGAAAGAGGGCGCGGAACTCCGGAGTGCGGTGGTGAATGTCGGCCGCGGCCATGGCGAACTGCGCGGCTGGCAGCAGGGGGGTGGGTCCGGGAGTAAAAAGGCGGGTTTTGCGGATCATTGAGGGCTCTTTGGCGCCGTGGAGCGGGTGAGAGCGGATCGGCGGCGACAATCACATAGTACACAATAATGTGATTTATGTGAATTGTTCACTTGTGAAAAAGCCGGGTAAAACGATCAGCGCCTTTGAAGGCAAAGAAGCCCGTTCCGGCGTGCAGGGACGGGCTCTGCCAAAAGCGTAAGCATCAGTAGCGGCTTGGGTTATCGACGGCCCCCTCCCCATCCGCCGCCATGGAATCCGCCGCCCATGCCGCCGCCCATGGCGTGGAAACCGCGGGGCCCATTGAAGTAGTGGCCGCCGTAGTAACCGCCGTAGTAGCCGCCTAGGAACGGGCCACCCAAGGCCCAGGGACCACCCCAGCCCATACCCCAGAAGGGGCTATAGAAGCCGGGGCCGAAGAAGCCGAATCCCCAGCCGGGTTCCCAGTACCATCCCGGGTAGCCGGCGTAGGCTTCGTCGGGGCTGGCGTTTTCCGCCAAGTCCTGGCTGCGCAGCTTGCTCCAGTCGTAGAGTTGGTCGGTTTGGGCCACGCTGGTGTTGAAGCTCTCCGGTTTTTCCTTCGCGAGCGGCTTGCCGCCGGAAAGGCCGGCCAGCAGCAACTCGTGGTGAGCTTTCACGTCGCGGGTTTTGCCGTCGGCCACCTGAACCGCCGCTTCGCCGGAGAAGACCCGGAGCTGGGGCTGATTGGCGTTGAACTCGTAGTAGCCCTTCTTGAGCAGGCGGGTGTCAATTGAGGCGTCCTCCACTTGCACATTGTTTTCTCTCTGGATCATGTCCACTTCCACGCTGGCGTGGCCTCGGTCCAGTTCCACCTGGCTCTGGGCCAGGTCAGGCGAAATCATTTTCATGGCGCTATTAGAGCCCAACCGTAGATAGACGCCGGAAGTGAGGAGGACCTCAGCCTTGCCGGTTGCGGTGGACAGCTCCTGCCCAGGCCCGAGATCGATGCTTCCTATGTCGTTGGGGTTCAGCCTCTGTCCATCCAGGTATGCTGTTCCCTCGACGTAATTCAGCGTGCCGGGCCGGGGCGGCTGGACCGCAAATGCGGGGGCTGCGGCCGCTGCCAAACCGAGCAACGCGATCGTCATCGATGTGCGTTTCATGGATCAAATACCTCACTTGCTTTGATGAGGGAATGAGGCTAAAAGTGGCAGGGCGGGGAGTGGAATGAAGGAATTGATAAATCGGTTTTTTAGAGGGTATTGGAGTGTGTTGGTTTAAACACGCGAGCCGGGCAAAAGTTGCGCGGGGGAAGCACGCGAGTTAATGGGAAGGGCGCGGACGAGGACGTCCGCGTTACAGCCGGCCGGGAGGCCGGCGCTACATCGCCGGCGCCAGGGCGCCAGTAGCGGGAATTACACTGACTGTTTGGGGAGGCAGCATGGCGGACGCAGGCGCACTGGAGGCACAGGTCAGCCAACAAATGGTGGCGGCGATGAAGGCCCACGATGCGGAGCGCACGGGGACGCTGCGGCTGATCAAGGCGGCGCTCAAGAGCAAATCGATAGAGAAGCGCGCGCCGCTGACTGCGGTGGAGGAGCAGCAGGCGCTGGCGACGATGATCAAGCAGCGGCGCGACTCGATTGAGCAGTTCACGAAGGGCAACCGGCCGGAGCTGGCGGCGAAGGAAGCGGCGGAGATCACGGTGATTGAGGAGTTCCTGCCCAAGGCGCTGGACGAAGCGGGGCTGCGGGCGATTGTGGATGAGGTTGTGACTGCTCACGCAGCGGCGGCGGGCCAGCGGCCGGGAGCGAAAGACATGGGGCCGGTGATCAAGGCGGTGCAGGCGCGGATTCAGAGCTCAGGGCTGCGCGCGGAAGGCCGGCTGGTGAGCGAGGCAGTGAAGAGCGCGCTGGCGCACTAGGCCCTTCCCAACGTGCCTTCGTTCCACCCCCACGGTTTCTCCATCGAATGCGCGCCGGATGTGCTAACGTTCTGGCAACGTTCTGCCCAGGCTTGCGGGCTCCCCGACCCGGTGTCCAAAAACGATGATTGTATTGCGCCAGCGCGCCGGCCAAACTGCGCTCCTTGTTCTAGGGGGAGCATTGGGGGCAATTGCGGCTTTTCAGGCCGCCCGCATTTTAGAACTCCGTCTTGCCGAGGAATCTCTACTGTTATACACACGGCACGCACTGCGCGTGACCGAGCTCAGCGCCTCTGAGACGGTTGCGGCGATCCAGTTTTCCCATGACGGCAAGGAATTCTGCTCGGACGACGAGCTCGCTGCCATGCGCGGGTTCGTGTACAGCGCCGCGTTTGTGAAAGACGTGGGAAGGGTGCGAGACGGAATGCTTTATTGCACCTCCACGCTGGGCCGGTTGCCGCGGCCGGTGCCCATGCCAGCGCCTGTTCTTTCCTACTTCAACGCGCAGCGAGGCGCTCAGGTCGGAATCATCCCCAATCATGCGCTGGCTCTTGCTCCAGGATCGAACGGGTTTATTGCGGAAATGCGCGGTGTGACGGTAGTGCTGAACCCGGCACTCTATGCCAGGCTGAGCAGCCCGACCATGCACTCCGCGGGCATTGTGAGCGATTCCGAGCACCATAATATTGCATACGCCTTCGGCCAGCCCGCCCCCTTGTCTCCAGCGGAGGTGCAGCAGGGGAGCATGCTGGAACGAAGCGGTGTGTTCTTTCAGCCGCTCTGCTCGGCGTCTTACAACGTCTGCGTGATTGGGTCTGAAGCTCGCGCCGACATGTTTACCGGTCAACATGGATACTTCGTCAAGTTTCCCGCCACGACCGTCCTGTTCTCCTCGATTGGAGCAGTGCTGGGACTCTCCATTGCCGGATGCATTCTGCTTTTCCTTCATCAGGAGCGGTCGTTCGAGCGCAGGCTGCGGCGAGCGGTGCGCACCCGGCAAATCACGTGCGCTTATCAGCCGGTGGTGGATCTTGCCACGCATGCGATTGTGGGCGCGGAGGCGCTGGCGCGCTGGACGGACGAGGTGGGCGAAGAGATTCCGCCGGACATCTTCATTCCCATTGCAGAGGGAAAGGGATTCATCGGGGCCATCACCCGGCAGGTTCTGGACCGGGTGATTCACCAGATGGGGGTCCTGCTGATGGACGGCGATTTCAGGATTTCGTTAAACCTGTCCAGTTCCGATTTGAGCGACCCGGTATTCTTCGCGCACCTGGAGCGGTCTCTGGAAGCGAGCCGGGTTCCCGCGCGCGCCATCGCATTTGAGATCACTGAACGCGCAACGGCACTGCACAGCGAGGGCCAGGCTGGAATCGCCCGTCTTCGCGCAGCCGGCCACGCCATCTATCTCGACGATTTCGGAACCGGCTACTCGAGCCTTTCCTATCTGAATGATCTCCATGCGGACGGAATCAAGATCGATCGCGCCTTTACCCGCACGGTGGGTACGGATGCCGTGACTGCGACGGTGGTTCCACAGATCCTGGAAATGGCGCAGAAGCTCGGCCTCGGCATTGTGGTGGAGGGAATCGAGACCGTCGAACAGGCCGATTATTTCAGCGGCGCAATTACGGGCGCTCACGGTCAGGGATGGCTCTTCGGCCGTCCCGTAGCAGCACACGAGTTCAAGGCCCAGTTGCGCATGAGGAGCGGATCGGCAGCGGCGGGGCCAACGCAAAGCGGTCCTGCCAGGTTTTCCAGAGAACCCGAGGGGTAAACCGTTTTCTACCGGTTATTAATCTTTCCTAATTCGACCGTGCTATGGTTCTACGCAGGGATCCCTGGGCCCGGACAGGATCCTCGGGCCCGAATTGGATTTCACAAGCGAGCCGATTGATCAAGAGTGACAGTCGCGCCAAGTACATCCTGCTGCTTCCTGTTGGAGTGGCTGTGGGACTTCTTGCGAGT
This sequence comes from uncultured Acidobacteriota bacterium, assembly GCA_963771195.1. GTDB lineage: Bacteria > Acidobacteriota > Terriglobia > Terriglobales > Acidobacteriaceae > Telmatobacter. The sequence continues at coordinate 7,123 of CAVYSS010000007.1, read as the reverse complement.
TTCCCCACGGCGCTGGCTCATCGGCGGAAGTCCGGCGAACAAGAGCTGCGCGATTCCGCGCGGCGCACCCTGAAGACCGAAGAGACGGTGGCCGGTGAAACGCGCGCCGCCATCAACCTGGTTTCCAGTGACCAGCAACCATTTTGCTCGGACGGCGAACTGGCGGTTATGCGGGCCTTTGTGTTCAACGCCAGCGCAGTCCGCGAGATTGGCCGAGTGAAGGGCGGATTTCTCTATTGCACGTCAATGAACGGGCGGCTGCCGGTTCCGGTTGCGATTTCGGCAGGAGATTTCTCAGTGAATAACGCACAGGTGTTTCGCGACACCCCGCTTTCGCTGATCTCGCCCCAATCCACCGGCATCATGATTAACAGCGGCAACGTGTCGGTTGTTCTCAATCGGGAGGCCCTGGAGGCGCTTGACAACGCGCCGATGCTTTCCACCGGGTTGGTTCTCGACCGTGCCCATGGCCGGGTGTTTCGGGTGTTTGGCCACGAGGAGCCGCTCGGCTACGCGGAAACAGCGGCCCAGGTACCGGTTCTTCGCAGGGGCGTCGACTATCTTCCGCTGTGTTCTGAGCAGTACGCGGCATGCGTGGTGGCGGCGGAGACGCGAGATGATATGAATCGCCGCCACCGCGCTGACCTGGCGGGTTCCCTCATTTATGGAGCGTTGCTGGGTAATACCGGGGCGTCGATTCTGTTGCTGCTTCTGGTGGAGTGGGGCTCACTGGAGTCGCGGCTGCGGCGAGCGATTCGATTACACGAACTGGCTTGTGCATATCAGCCGATCATCGACCTGGACACAGGAGAGTGCGTCGGCGCCGAGGCGCTGGCTCGATGGGTGACGGAATCCGGCGAGTCCATCCCTCCAAAGATCTTTGTCCCGGTGGCGGAGCAGAAGGAGTTTGTGGGCGCTCTGACGCGGCTGGTGCTGGATCGTGTCCTGAATGAAATGCCGCCGCTGCTGCGCCGGGGAAACTTCCGGGTTGCCATCAACATGGGGGCGCATGACTTGGCTCACCCCGCGTTTCTGGATGAGCTGGAGCAAGCCGTGCGGGATGCGGGAGTTTCGCCGAGCGCGCTTGCGTTGGAGCTGACTGAGCACTCCGCGGCTGACCTGGAGTCAGCCAAAGCGGCGATCGCGCGGCTGAGGCAGACCGGTTTTGCCGTCTATATCGACGACTTCGGCACGGGTTATTCCAACCTTTCCTATCTCCAGGACCTGCGCGTGGATGCGATCAAGATCGACCGCGTGTTCACGCAGACTGTGGGCACGGAGACCGTGACTTCCTCGGTGGTGCCGCAGATTCTTGAAATCGCGCAAGGGCTCGGACTGACCGTGATAGCGGAGGGCATTGAAAAGGCGGAACAGGCGGACTACTTCCGCAATGGGCGCCGAGGAGTGCTGGGCCAGGGCTGGCTGCTTGGCCGTCCGATGCCCGCAGAGGAATTCATTGCGCGCTTTGCCAAGGAACCATCGGGACGTGCCATTCTGGAGCATACCCAGATCTCTTAGGTCAGCATAGTGCGGTTGTACTGCCCGGCGAGGCGATTGATTCCCCAGGAGGTTTTCGATGCAGTCTCAATTTGTGTGCAGGAAGACCTGTGCCACGCGCGGCATGCTTGCGATGCTCGGGAGCTTGCTGCTCCTGGCCGCTGTCATTCCCTGCGCTGCGCAGCCGGATTCTCAGGCGGCGCATACGTTTTTTCGTGTGCAGGCCGCGCCCGCGCTCACAGCGCCGGTGAGTGGACGCCTGCTCATTTTTCTCAAGCACGGATCTGGCGACAATGCGGTTGATAACGACGAGATGCATCCTACCAGCACGTGGGTCTGCGCTCGCGAAGTGCGCGATCTAAAGCCCGGCGACACCGTTGAAGTGGACGCCGATCGGAGCGCTTTCCCGCAGCCGTTTTCGGAGCTGGATCCGGGAGTTTACGAAGCGCAGGCTGTGCTGGATGTCGATCACGACTACAACTACCACGGCCGCGCCATCGAGGACTGGATCAGCCCTGTAGTTACGCTGGCCGGCTGGCATCCTGGCTCCGAGGCTGAGCCGGAGCTTGTCCTCGATCATCATCCGCCCGAGTCACCACAGCATGCGGCGTTTGAAAAACTGAAGCAAGCGGCCACGCCGGATGTTGCCCAGCTTGCGGAACTCCAGAGCGCGCTGTTGACGAAATTCTGGGGACACCCGGTGAGCCTGAGGGCCTGGGTCATTCTGCCGCCAGGCTACTCATCGGGCAGCGAACGCTATCCCACGGTGTACTGGACCCACGGCTTCGGCGGCGATCTGGATGGAGCACTGGTGACCGGGCTGCGCCTTTACGAGCGCATGAAGGCGCGTTCCATGCCGCCGATGATCTGGGTGATGCTGGACGAATCGTGCGCCGAGGGCACGCATGAGTTTGCCGACAGCGTGAACGACGGCCCGTGGGGCGCGGCGCTGACCACGGAGTTTATTCCCTGGCTCGAATCGAAGTACCGCATGGACGCGCGCCGCGACGGCCGCTTTTTGAACGGACACTCCAGCGGCGGCTGGGCAACGCTGCAGCTTGAAATCGATTACCCGAAGATCTTTGGCGGGACCTGGTCCACGTCTCCCGACCCCAGCGACTTCCATGACTTCACCGGCATCGACCTGTACGCACCGCATGCGAACGCCTTTCACCGTCCCGACGGCACGCCGTATCCAATTGTGCGCGACAAAGGCGAGGTGCTGGCCACGTTTGAGCAGTTCACGCATCTGGAAGACGTAATTGGGCCGTACGGAGGGCAGATCCACTCGTTCGATTGGGTGTTTTCGCCGAAGTCGGCGTCGGGCGCGCCGGAACCGATGTTCGACCACACCACGGGCGATGTCGATCCAGAGGTGGTGGCTTATTGGCGGGAGCACTACGATCTGGCCGAAATTGCGGAGACGCACTGGGCCGAGCGTGGCGCGGACTTGAAGGGCCGGATTCACCTGTATGTGGGGACCGCGGACACGTTCTATTTGGATGGGGCCGCGCACAAACTGAACGCGGTGCTGTCGCGGCTGGGCGCCGAGGCGCAATTCCACTTCCTGCCCGGCCGGACCCATTTTGACCTGTACGTGGTGGCTAAGGACCGCATGGGGCTTTTCGACGAGATTGCGGAGCAGATGTGGGAAGTTGCGCGGCCGGGACAGAAATGGGATGGAGGCGCGAGTATCAAGTAGTGCGGTGATCCGGATTAGTTGTTTATTTTCAGTGAATTATGGTTAAATCGGCCGAGTTGGGTTGCAAATGTGGATGCGCGGCTCACAATGGGGTATGTTACGTCCTGTTTTTCCAGTATCCTGAAAGGGGCAAGCCCGTTCATGGGCCTCAATCCCAAGGAGGATACAAGAATGGCAGAGACGGTGAAGAAGACCCGGACGGCGGCGAAGCCGCGCAAGGCGGCAAGCAAGAGCGGTAACGGCGTAAGCGCCGACCCGGTGGCGCAAAACCACCACGGCACGCAGCAGAATGGCGCGCTGCCGTATGAGGAAGTGGCCCGGCTGGCCCACAGTTACTGGCAGCAGCGCGGCGGCCAGCATGGACGCCACATGGAAGACTGGTTCCGCGCCGAGCAGGATTTGCGGGGCAGGGTCGCCTGAACAGGTTGCCGGGGTAAGGAGCCAAGCCCCAGGAAGTGGCGGCGCGGATCGATTGACCTTATTTCCGCTTTAAATTCAGCAGGTTAGATGCCGAGTTGGCTGGGGCTGGCAGCTCTTTGAAGGTGGCGCCGATTCCCCAGTTCTGGCACCTGAGAGTTGAGCCTGCGCTCAGAACAGGCCCAGATCGCCTTCAACGACGACGTGCTTGAGCAGGCCGAGTTCCCCGGCCAGACGCTCCAACCGGGCGCGCGTGGCGGTGGTGGGCGGCACCAGCGGCAGCCGGACGGTGTCGCTGCACTTGCCCATGAGGCTGAGCACGGTCTTGACCGGTGCCGGGTTCGACTCCCAGAAATTGGCCTCAAACAGCCGGCCCAGACGGCGCTCGATGTCGCGCGCCTGCGTCCAGTCGTTCATGAGGGCGGCACGGATCATGCGGCCAACCTCAGCGGGCGCCTCGTTGGAGGCCACGCTGATGAGTCCATTGGCGCCGATGCCGATGGCGGCCAGCGCCATGTTGTCGTCGCCGGAAAATACCTTGAATGTGCGGCTCACGCCGTGAACGATCTGGGCGATCTGGGGCAGCTTGCCGCTGGCCTCCTTGACGGCCTGGATGTTAGGCGCTGCTTCGGCCAGGCGGAGCACGGTTTCCGGGTCGAGATTGGCCGCGGTCCGGCCGGGCACGTTATAGAGGCACACCGGCAGCGGCGCGACGGCCTTGGCCAAGGCCAGAAAGTGCTGGAATTGGCCCTCCTGGGTGGGCTTGTTGTAGTAGGGGTTGGCGGAGAGGACGGCGCTGATGCCGCTGATTTCCCGCAGGCGGCCGGCAAGGCGTAACAGCGTGCGGGTGGAGTTGTGGGTGCAGCCGGCCCAGACCGGCACGCGCCCGTGCGACGCCTCGACCACTATGCGGACTGCGTTGAGCCACTCGTCTTCTTCGAGGGTCGCTGCTTCGCCCGTTGATCCGCAGGCGACGATGAAGTCGATGCCCGATTCAATTTGCCAATCCACCAGGGCCCAGAGGGCCTGCTCGTCGATCGATCCGTCCGCGCGAAACGGCGTGACGATCGCGGTGCCACATCCTGTTGTTTCCATGACAGGCTAGTTTATACCGGCGGTGGGATGTTGGAATGTGATTCACGACCGCTTGCGCAGCCAGGTTGGAATGTCGCGGGAGCCCTGCGTTACCGCCAGGATTTCGGCGCCTAGTTGGTTGGGTCGGTAGATAACCAGATATCTGCCCACAGGCCAGAAGAGCACTGCCTCATCGGTCAAGTCTTTGCGAGTATGTCCCGCCCCGGGATTTCGACCGAGTAAGTCAAAAGCCTGTCGCAATCTTGTGTCCCAGCGGTCAGCAGCCTCAATGTCATCAAGAGCAATAAACTCCCATATATCGTGCAGGTCTTGATCCGCTTCGGGATTGATAATGAAACTTGCCATCGGATTTCCCAGTTGTTGGAAGTCAAGGCATGGTAGTGGAGCTTTGAATTTAGGTTTCTACTCTGCTCTTGCTACTTCCTAATACTCCGTTTTTGCCAAAAGGGAAAAAGATTCATCAAGCAATACGCTTTCTACGCTCCGCGGATTTCGCCTGGATGCGCCGCACGGACTCCTCGGCCGTCACGAATTCACCTCGGTTCGCAGATTCGATGCGCTTGCGGAGTTCGCGATTGAATTCCGCTATCTGCTCCTCCCGCGACTTCTCTTCGCGCTCCAGCGTCCGAAGCGCTTCGCGAACCACTTCACTGGCCGAGGTGTAACGGCCGGATTCAACTTTGGCGGCGACAAACTTTTCGAGTTCGGGCGTAAGTGACACATTCATGGGGAAGATCTCCTCATGAACAATGCTGGGCTGAATAACAGGCTTTGTCAAATCCTGTTATTGACCGCCCTCACGTCACACTCACAGCTGGTCGAAGATTTCCCGGAAATCCCACACGCCGGGGTTTTTCTGGTGGGCGAGCCACTCGGCGCCGCGCACTGCGCCCAGCGCGAAGCCGCGCCGGCTGAAGGCATCGTGGCGCAGCTCGAGCACGTCCACATCGCTTTTTGCGGCGACGATGTGTTCTCCCTTGGCGTCGCCGACGCGATGCGAAGCGATGGGAACCTCGGCATCGGGGCGCACGGAGTGGATAATCTCCTTGAGCGTGACGGCGGTGCCGGAAGGCGCGTCGAGCTTCGATTCGTGATGCGTCTCTGCGATGGAGAACGTGTAGCCGTCGAGCTTTGCCACCTCGGCTGTCAGCCGGAATAAAGTTTGCACTCCGATGGAGAAGTTGGAGCCGTAGAGCAGGGAACCGCCGCGGCGTTGCGCGATATCTTTCATGGCGTCGAGGTGGGCGTACCAGCCGGTGGTGCCGACGACGATGCGGCAGCCGAGCGCGAGAACCGCGCGCATGTTTTCGACCGCCGAGTCTGCGTTGGTGAAGTCGACGACCACGTCAACGCCGGCCAGCGTGGGGGCGGTGAGCGCCGATGCGCCGCGGTTCTCGTGAATCTCCAGCGTGCGCACGCCGTGGCCGCGCTCGCGCGCGACATCTGCTACCAATGAGCCGGTTTTGCCTTTGCCGAGTATGAGAAGATTCATGTTCGATCCTGCATTGCCGAAATTGCGCCGATAAAGACAGCTTAGTCGGCAGAAGCCTTGAAGAAGCGGATGTGCACGGCAGGCTTTCCGTCGATCTTGGTCCCTTCGAGGGTGCCGACGAAGACTCCGCCGTTAAGCCAATCGTACTTGCCTTTGGGCGCCTCGTACTGGGGCGCGGTCAAGAGTGCATCCCGCTTGCCAGCGGAATTGGGGCAGACCATCCCTGCGTTTACAACATGAATGATGACGCCGTCGTCGGTTTTGATGAAGTAGTCCGCATGCAACTGGAAGCAGCCGCTGGGAAGCGTGAGTTGCCAGTCCCATCCGCCGGGCATCACGCTGCCGCGCAGGCCGGGCCCCTGAAATGTGCCGCCAGTGATGGGCACAATGTTGCGTTTGCCAATGGGCGTTTCGCCTACGGGCACGGCGGCGGCCAGAGTCACAAACTCTTCGTAAACGAAGTGAAGCTGCGGCGCAGGCGGCGGGGACGGCGCCTGCGCTGTTGCAAGCAGCGGAGCACAAGCGGCCACTGCGGATAGCGCAAGGAAGAATCGGAGACGATGCATGCGGCGACTCCTTCGGAGCGGGCAGATCAGCGGCGTTCCCAGCGAAAGCACCTTGCAATCGCTCTAGGCATGCCGCGCTTCCACGTCGAAGATGGCGGGATCGGGATTCTGGAAGAACGCCGCATGCAGGGAGCGGACCGCTTCTTCGGCGTCGTCTTCTTCGATCATGAAGCTCATGTTGATTTCGCTGGCGCCCTGCGAGATCATGCGCACGTTGATGTGGCGGATGGCCGCGAACACCTGCGCGGCAATGCCGTTCTGGCCGCGAATATCCTCGCCCACCATGCACACCAGCGCCTTCTTGCCTTCGTATTTCACGTCGGCCAGCTTGCGCAGGTCAGCGGCAATCAGCGG
>CAVYSS010000006.1:0-208377 GCA_963771195.1 uncultured Acidobacteriota bacterium | reverse complement strand
CCATGAGGTCCACTTCATCTCCTATTCCCAGCCCTTTCGGCTCAACGGGCGAGACCAGGGAATCTTCTACCATGAGGTTCCGGTCTCGAATTATCCGCTGTTCGAGTTTCCTCCGTACGACCTGGCGCTGGCTTCGCGCATGGCGGAAGTGGCGGAGTTCTACGAGCTCGATCTGCTGCATGTGCATTACGCCATTCCCCACTCGGTGAGCGCGCTGCTGGCGCGGCAGATGCTGGCCCAGCGCCAGCGGCGGCTTCCGTTTGTAACCACGCTGCACGGGACCGACATTACGCTGGTGGGCCTGGACCGGTCGTATCTGCCCATCACCCGCTACGCCATCCAGGAGTCGGACGGCGTCACCAGCATCTCGGAGTACCTGAAGGCCAAGACGCTGGAGGATTTCGCCGTCACCCGGCCCATCCAGGTGATTCCGAATTTCGTGAATTGCGATGTCTACCATCCGATTCGCGAAGACGCAGCGCGGGCGGAGGCGCGGCGGCGGTTCGCGCCGGAGGGCGAGGCCATCCTGATGCATCTCTCTAACTTCCGCCCCGTAAAGCGCGTGGTGGACGTGGTGCGCGTGTTTGCGCAAGTGGCGCGCGCCATGCCCGCGCAACTGATTCTGGTGGGCGACGGTCCGGACCGCTCCGCGGCGGAGTGGCTGGCTCACGACCTCGGCATCCAATGCCGGGTTCACTTCCTGGGCAAGCAGGAACGGGTCAGCGAGCTGCTTCCGCTTGCGGACCTAATGCTGCTTCCCAGTGAATTGGAGTCGTTCGGATTGGCGGCGCTGGAGGCCATGGCGTGCAAAGTGCCCGCGATTGCAACCCGCGTGGGAGGCGTGCCGGAACTGATTGAAGACGGCGTCAATGGCCTGCTATTCGAGGTAGGAGACGTCGCGGCAATGGCGGAAGCGGCCATCGCACTTCTGCGCGATGAAGCGCGCCTGGCCGAGATGCGCGACGCGGCCAGGCGCACGGCGCAAAAAAGCTTCTGCGCCTCCCTCGTGATACCGCAATACGTGCGCTTCTACGAGTCGTTTCTTAATACGGCCGCGTAGCAGGCGGGCTGAGTTACGCGGTCGCTTCCTCTACGTCGATCGCGAAGCCAAGCGAGTTCCAGAATTTGCTCACCAGCGCAACGGCCTCACCCTCCGTGCGCGCCGTCTTCTTGAGCCGGACTGTGCCCGATTCCGGAGGGCCAGAGAACGCCCGAGGATCGAGTGCAATGGCGATGCATCTCTCCGGCCGGTAGGTGCAACTCGCCAGGTCGGCGATAGACAGGTTCGTTGTCGGCGTTGCCAGCACGGTGTGCGGCGGAGCCATCCGGTCCAGCAACCAAAGAATTTCCAGCTTCGACTCCAGTTCGTCCGGCACGCAATCAATCGCCAGGTCGGCTTCGCGCACCGCATCCTCAATCGACTGGACAAAGGAAATGTTCTCGAACATTGCGTCGGGATTTCCGGGGCCCAGCTCGCGCCGCAATTCCTCCTGTGCGTGGTGCAGGTTTGAAGGCATCACATCCTCAAGCATCACGCGAAAACCTGCTCGAGCAGCGGCAAGCGCCAGCCATCGGCCCAGCGGTCCCGCACCGATGATGGCGACGCAGACCGCATTGCCAGATGAAGAGCCCGGCTCATTGTTGAAGGGCATGACTCCATTATCGGCGTCGCCAGCGGGCAATGCTTTCCGGAAGGAGCAGCGGCCTTCAGGCCGCTGAAGGGACAGGTAAAGAACAAGCGGCTTTAGCCGCGGGCGCTATCTTCACGGGTTCAGCATATCTCCGCTAATCGTCGTCGTCCGTCTTCTGGGTCTTTTTCGTCTTCACCATCAGCATCGGTGGTACGGGCTTCGAGCCCACCGCGTCCTTCCACAGGATCACGTTCAGCTTGCGCGCATCGGCGTGATCGGCGTGGCGGAAGTCCATCTTCATGCTCTCTCGCGCGCCAACCGCGGTCTTCGGATTGGCCGTGTAGATCAGATTGTTGTCCCGGTTCGACGTGTCCGCCGTATAAGCTGGTTGGTCGCCGGGCCCGGAAAACAGCGACGCGATCACCGGCGCGAATGCATCGTCGTTGTTCATCGGAGGCAGTCCCAGCAGCTCTTCCATGGTGCGGACCATGCTCACGGTCGTGTAAAAATGGCTGTCTATTGTCGGCCCTTGCGGCGCGTACTTGCTTACCACCAGCGCAATGCTGCGATGTGCATCCACGTGATCCGCGCCGTTCTGCGCGTCATCCTCCAGGATGAAGAACGCCGTCGAATCCCAGAAAGGAGAATGCGAAATGGCGTCCACCGCGCGTCCCACGGCCAGATCGTTGTCCGCGACCGAAGACCTTGGCGAAGGGCCGCCCGGCCGCGTCCCCGCCGTGTGATCGTTCGGCAGCCGCAGTTGGATGAAATTCGGCATGGTGTCGCGGCCCTGTTTCAAGTCAGCCAGCCAGCCCGTCAGGTGGCGCAGAAATATCTCCACGCGAATCTGGTCGGGAACGGAGAGTTCGAAGTCCGGCGCTTCCGGCGCAAAATGCCCCACTAGTTCCGGCTTGGTCGCCGTGTTTTTGTAGATCAGTGGGATAGCCCACGGCCACTTGTTCGTTCCACCGCCCCACTCCGCCGGAATCGCCTCGCCAGGTTTGATGTCTCTCCGCGCGCACGGCTGAGTTGGCAGCACCGGCCCCTGCTGCGGGTTCATCTGCGGCACGGGCGCTTCCGGATCAGTGCAGAAGATGGTCGAGATGTACTCGCCAAAGTGGTAATAGGTTTTGTGATGCGCGGCCAGGTCACCCCACAGGTATCCGCTCGCCGGCTGATTCACATCGGAAATCCCCTGCTTGATGGGATAGCCATTGGCGACTGCGCCTTCAAAGTCGTAGGGCCGTTCGCTGCCGCGGTACGACTGCTGCCAGTTTTTTTCGAGGTAATCGGAGCCGATGGCCGCATTCGACCACACATGTCCGTCGCCCGATACCTCGCCCGAATCGTAGAAATTGTCCAGCACGCCAAACTCGAGCGCCAGCTTGTGCAGGTTGGGCGTGATGGCCTCGCCGTACATGGTCAGGCTCGCATCGCCGTTACCCACGGGCTTTCCGTCCTGCTCCAGGTCGCCCAGGATCTGATCGTAGGTCCGGTTCTCCTTGATGATGTAAATAACGTGCCGGATCGGGTTCGCCCTCCCGTTCGCAAACGGTATTGTCTCCGCCGCTGCCTTCATGCGATTCGACTCGAGCACTGTCTCCGTAAGTTGCGGCAGCTCTCTGTCGATCTCCGCCGGATCCAGCACCGCGAGAGATCCGTAAAGCAGCGATGCAATATAGGTGCTCGTTGACGGCGGCCGGTGCGGCTCCGCGCCTGCAACTTCCCGCTGTGGCATGTTGTTCGGGCCCGTCCCGCGTCCCTTGTCGGTGGCCACGTACAGCTTGCCTCCGGTCAGCGCCATCGATATCGGCATCCACTCCGTGGGCACAAAGCCAACCGGCTCCGCCATACCCCTCTCCGCCATCTTCGCCGTCAGCTTTTGCGTGTCGATCACGGCCACGGCATCCGATCCCAGGTTTGCCACGTACAGCTTTTGGGCCTTCGCATCCAATGCCAGCGCCACCGGCTCCGCGCCAAAGTAGCTTTGTTCCGGCAGCCGCGTGTCAAAGTAGCCTTTCACGTTGAACTCGCCTTTGCTCACATTCACGGCTGCCACTGCGTCCCGGTTCGCCAGAACCACGAATAGCGTTCGCCCGTCCGGAGAGAGCGCAAACGCACAAGGATGCGATCCAGCGTCGATCGGGCTCGCTGGCTTCAGCAGCGCCAGCTTGCGCCCGATCGCGTTCTTCTCAAGATCCAGTTCCACCACCTCCGACGCATTCCACAGCGCCACATACGCGCGCCGCCCGTCCCGCGAAACCGCCAGAGCGATCGGATATACACCCGGCACGGCCGCGCTTTCTGCCAAATCGAATCTATGTTCAATCCCGCCGGTTGCAGGATCGATCAGCAGCACATCGTCGGAGAGATTGTCGGCGACCAGCAGCTTCTCCGGAGAGCCCACCACCGCAATCGCGGCGGGGTAGGGAATTGCCCGGCTGCCCTCCTTGCTCCCCAGCATCTTCGTCGTCCGCCCCGCCGCAAGCTGCTGCAGCGGAATGTGAATGAAATTCTCCGGCGCAATGCTCCCGTCCTTGAAGCTGTACACCACGATCCCGTTGCCGGTATCGTGCTGCCGCTCCCCGTTCGGATCCGTCAAGGAAGCCATGCTCGCGTAAAGATGCGCGCCGTCAGCGCTGAACGCCAGCCCCGAGTAGAGCGTCTGGTGATCCATCCGCATCTCTGTGCGGTCTTCGGGAAAATCGCGCAGATCACCCGTCGCGGTGTCATACACCGCCAGGGATTGCTCGTATTTGGATTCGTACGTGCCGTAGCCGTCATTCAGTGTCACCAAGTATCGCTGGTCCGGCGAAACAGCCATCGATACCGGAAGGCTGTTCAGCCGCTGCGGATGCCCCGGTACGTCCGGCAAGAGCTGCTTGCTGGTGGAAAGATTGATTGCCTGCGCGAATACAAGCGGTACTGCAACAAAAACGCCGGCAACGAGCGATATATGACCCTTAATCTTCATTCCAACCAAGCTAACAAATCTCCCCTGCACCGCGGTTACAAACTCATGACTGCGCCGCAGCCACGATCCTGCCATGCAAACCGGAGACGAAGCCCACGCAATGGACCCAACGCGCAAAAAGGTTGTCTGGGGCCGGAGCCGAGCGGCATTTCGTATCGCCTTCAACCAAATCGCTTTCAACGTGCATCCATTAATGAAGGACGGGAACGAATCGGAACCACTCGGCTGCGCTAGCCCGGAGCGCGCGATCTGACCGGAACGCAGAGTTTGCACCCGCTCCGACTACAATGGAAGGAACACCAGATCCCGTTCATGTCCCCAGTCCTGATTGATTCCCCTCCGGCAGCTCAATCCATCTCGCGGCGTGCTGCCTTGAAGACGCTTCTCTTCGGCAGCGCCGGCCTGGCGCTCTACGCCGGCGAAATCGAGCGCCACTGGATCGACGTCGTCCATCGCGACATCTACATCTCCAACCTGCCCGACGCCTTCGACGGCATGACCATCGCGCAGTTGAGTGACATCCATCTCGACGAGTTCACTGAGCCCTTCCTGCTGCGTGAGGCCGTCCATGAGATCAACCGTCTCCACCCCGACATGGTGTTGCTCACCGGCGACTACGTAACCTACCAGTTGCTTCCTCGCAAGCAGACGCTGGAAGCCGCCTGGAGCTGTGGCGCATTGCTCAGCCAGATAGCCTGTCTGCAAAAGTACGCAATCCTCGGCAATCATGACCTCATGGTCGGCGGCAACGCCGTCGCGGAAGCCATCGCCGCAAACCACATTCCAGTACTTCGCAATGCGTTCCTGCCCATTGAGCGGGACGGCGCGCGCATCTGGCTTGCCGGCCTCGACGACCCCGTCGCCGGCCGCCCCGATCCCGACCGCGCCATTCCCGTCTCCATCCGTAAGGTTCCCCGCGAGCCGGTCCTACTCATGTGTCACGCGCCCGATTTCATTGACACCCTCGCCGCGCATTCCGTCAGCCGCTCCATCGCCCTCATGTTGAGCGGCCACACTCACGGCGGCCAGGTCCGCGTCCCGCTTGTCGGCGCTGTCCATCTTCCCCCCGGCGGGCGCAAGTATGTTGAGGGCTGGTTCCGCGTTGCAGGCATGCAACTTTATGTCAATCGCGGTATCGGCACGGTTGGCGTCCCTTTCCGTTTCGATTGCCGGCCGGAGATCACCCATTTCCGCCTCCGTTCCTCATCCAACCGCGTCCCGAATCTCGAAAGCGGTTGGCCCGACCCTGCCGCAATCACGTTGGCGTAGAGCTAATTAGTCAATTTCCTCATCGACATCGTTTACCGCAGGATCAAATCCCCGCATGCGCAGCTAGCCTTGTCACCGGCTGGCCCTGAGTCCCCGCCGGCCATCCGCGCCCAGCCCAAAAACCAAAATCCTCAGTTAACCGGAACCCCGCTCCATCCGTCTTGGTACTGAGGTCCCATGAGCCACGATCTGCGCTGCGCCTTCCGGGCAATCTGGTCCCATCGATGGTTTTCCCTGGCCGTCGTCGTCACCCTCGCCCTCGGCATCGGCCTCAACACCATGGTGTTCACCCTCATCAATGCCGTGCTGTTTAAAGCCGTGCCGGTGCCCGGCGGGGCGCGCCTGGTCTCCATCATCGACCACAATCTTTCCCAGCCCGACCGGCACATGGCTCTCTGCTATCCCGACTTCCTGGAATACCGCGCGCAGGCCCATTCGTTTGAATCCCTTCAGGCCACTAAGGAGGGAGACGGGGTCCTCAGCGAGCCCGGGAATCCCCCGCAGTCCTATCACCTCGAGCAGGCATCCGCCGGCATCTTCTCCATGCTCCATACCAACCCGATCCTGGGTCGCGGCTTCAGGCCAACCGACGAACTCGCCGGCGCCGAACCCGTTCTGGTGATCGCCTACGGCGTCTGGCAGGAGCGCTACGCCCATTCCCCGGACGTCATCGGGCGCAAAGTCCGCGTCAACAGCGAGCCCGCCACCATCATCGGCGTCATGCCCAACGGATTTCGCTTTCCCACCGGAGTCGATCTATGGATGCCGCTGGTGCCGACTGCCGATCTCCTCAAACGCGACAATCGTTCTTTGCTCCCCTATGCCATCCTGAAGCAAGGCGTCTCCCAGGGCCAGGCACAGGCCGAGCTTGATGGCATCGCCACCCGCCTCGCGCGCCAGTACTCCGACGACAAGGACATCGGCATCAGCGTGCTCACCTTCCAGCAACGCTTCAACGGCGGCGGCATTCGCATCATTTTCCTCCTCATGCTCGGCGCCGTCGGCTTTGTGCTGCTCATCGCCTGCGCTGACGTCTCCAACATGATGCTGAGCCGCGCCCTCGACCGACAGCGCGAAATGGCCATTCGTTCCGCGCTCGGCGCTTCCCGCTGGCGGATGATGCGCCAGTTGCTGATCGAGAGCCTCTTCCTCAGCATCGCTGGCGGCCTGCTAGGCCTTGGCCTCGCCACCCTCGGCGTCCACTGGTTTGACCAGTCCACCGCCCAGGTCCGGCCCTATTGGATCCAGTTCACTCCCGACTACACCGTCCTCGGCTACTTCGCCGCCCTCTGCATCCTCAGCGCAATTCTTTTCGGCACGCTTCCGGCGCTACGCTCCTCCCGGCCCAACCTGAATGACATCCTCAACGAAGGTGCTCGCAGCTTTGGCCGCCGCCGCAGCGGATGGCTCTCCTCCGTCCTCGTTGTCTTCCAGTTCGCGCTTACCCTCGTGCTGCTCACAGGGGCCGGCTTCTTCGTGCGTAGCCTCCTTGCCGGCCTCGAGCTGAATCCGTTCATCCCCGCCCGCCAGCTCTGGACCGCGCGCGTCGAACTCCCCGACTCAAGATATAAAGACACCGACGCCCGCGAGCGTTTCTATGAGCAGCTCCTGCCCCGGCTACGCGCCCTCCCCGGCGTCAGCAGCGTTGCCATCACATCCATGCCTCCGGGCCTCGGCGCGTGGGAGCATCCCGTTGAAACCGAAGGCAACCTCGGCCAGCAGCCCTCCCATCGCCCGTTGGTCGCCCTCGTCGCTTGCTCGCCCGGGTATCTCGAAACACTGCATATCCCTCTCCTGCGCGGCCGCGATTTCTCCTCCACCGATGGCTCCGCCAATCACGACTCTGGTGTCCTGTCAAAGGACGCTGCCGACCGTCTCTGGCCCGGCCAGGACCCCATCGGCAAGCGCTTCCGCACCTACGACGACAAAGGCAAACCCAGCAACTGGATCACCGTCGTCGGCGTTACCGCCGGCTTGAGCCAGGAAGTCAACACCAACGATCCCCATCCCGCCGTCTTCATCCCCTATCGCCAGGCCGGGTGGGACAACATGGCCATCATGGTCGCCTCCTCCACGGATCCCATCCCCGCCGTCCGCACGGCCGTCCAGGCCCTCGACCAAGACGTGCCGCTCACCGACATCTACCGTTTCGATCAGGCCGTCCAGCATCAGATCTGGTTCCTGCGCCTCTTCGGCGAGCTATTCTTCGGCTTTGCCTTCGTCGGCCTTATCATGGCGTCCATCGGTGTTTACGCGGTAATGGCTCATGCCGCCGCCGGCCGCACCCGCGAAATTGGCGTCCGCATGGCCCTCGGAGCCAACGCGCGCCACATCATCGCCGTCATCATGACTCGCGGCCTCTGGCAGATCGCCGCCGGCATCGTCCTCGGGCTTGCCGCCGGCATTCCGCTTGCGCGCTTTATGGCCACTTTGCCGCTCGGCGTGTCCGCCACCGGCTCGGGCGTGTTTCTCACCGTCACCTCTGTGCTCGCATTCATTGGAGTCTTCGCCTGCTGGATCCCTGCCCGCCGCGCCGCGCGCCTCGACCCCGTCAAAGCCATCCGCTCCGAGTGAGAATTTGGCGAGCTATGCACTCAGCGGAACCTCAAGATCGACAATCTCCGCGTCCACTTCGCCGTCCGCGCTCACCCGCAGATACCCCATGGTCACTTTCAGGTTGAAGCGGCGCGGGCCGCACGATCCCGGATTGAAATAGAGGACTCCCTTGTGCCGCCGGATCTCCGCCTTGTGCGAGTGCCCGAAGAGCACCGCCGCAAACTTCGCCGCCGCCGGATCCAGATGCAGCGTATCGATATCATGAAGCAGGTAAATGTAGGCGCCATCGAACAGCAGCACTTCTGTCTCCGGCAGATGCGCGCATGCTCCGCTCGTGTCCACGTTTCCGCGCACCGCCGTCAACGGTGCAATCTCTTTCAGCCGCGCCACGATCTTCGCATCGCCCACATCGCCGAGATGCAGAATGTGTTCGCACCCTTCCAGCCTCGGCAATACCTCCGGCCGCAGCAGCCCATGCGTATCGCTGACCACGCCAATCTTCAATCGCCACTCCTTGCGAGTACCGGAATCACGCCCCGCCCATGCCCCGCTAACAGGCTAAAACTTAGAAGCCAGAAGCTTGACGCTGGAAGCTTTACGCCGCTGTTTCCTGAGCCTCGGCTAGAATCCAGATCAGAGCCGCGCGGAACCGTGCGCTGCGCGCACTTCCCCATGTCCGCCACCATCTCCACCAATCCGGCTGTGCCCACCCTCGCCGGCCCCACCCCGCCGGCAAAGCGTCTTCCGCTTCACCAATACCTGCGCACCGTTCGCCGCAATTTTATCGAAGCCCTCGACGAAGGCATGTTCAGCGCGCCCATCATCCGCCAGGGCACGGCCATCAACCCCCAAGAACTGAGTTCGCTAAAACGCTTTGATGGTCGAGCCAATTCCGAATCCTTCCCCCGAGGTGGCTCGCTCCGTAGGAGAAAGCCACCCTCCCCGTCGAGGGAAATGGGGATTCAGGAAGCTCCCGTCCAATTCGGCCACGCGGTCGAGGTCGCAATATCGGTCACCGCTCTCCACGCGCCGTCCGACTCGCGCCGGTACGTGGTCACGTAACTTCCGGTATCGTGTACCACCTTCTTGGTCTGCGGGTCCGTTATTGTCAGCAGGTAGGATCCCTGAGCAAATGCCAGATCACCCGAGGAAGCCACTTCAATGCGCGCAGCGCTGAACTTCAGCGAGAATGCGGGGTCAGCCGCCATCGCCTCCAACGCTTTGCGAATATTCTGGGTGCCCACCGTCGAGCCCATCCCCGGCACCATCAACACCGCATCCTCGGAGTAGTGTCCGGCAACCCGATCCAGGTCGCGATTGACCCACTCTCGGTTCCATTGCGTTTCCGTATCGCGGATGGCCTGCGCAGAGGCCTGCCGATCCACGGCCCGGGTACAGCCGGATGCCGCCGTCATCAGCGTCATCAGCATCATCATCCAGAAATGTATCTTCACGCGGTTCATCACAAGTCCTCCACGGTCAATGGTGTTAGTCAGGTGCGCGGCAGAGATCGAGACTCTCCCGCCGGGCAGCGTCTCAGCGGTTTCACAGTTACATCTCTCCTGAACCCATTGGGTTCGGGTCAATCGGCCGCCAGCGCCATCGGCCGATTATGGGAGGAATTGTGAAACCGCTGTGATTTACGACGCCTTGATCCGGGTCGCGCTCAAGGTCCCCGTAAACGCTTCGAGGAAATTTCCGTTGGTGTCGTAAATGTCGTAGGTATACGTGCCCTTGGAGCTGTTGCCGTCGGCGCTCAATTGCACGTTCTCGTGAATCACCACCGTGCCCAGCAGGTTCCCGCCCGTATCGAAGGACCACGACGGATGCTTCAGCGTGTACGTCCGCGTCCCCGTCTGCACCCACACCCCCAGGCATACGTTGCCTTCAATTGGATTGGTGTAGTCATTCAGTATTTCGGTCCCGTCCGAGTGCCAGGCGTCAAAAGCCACATCTACGACCTGTCCGCCTGAAGAGAACGTCACATTCCACAGCCCGGTGATCCCTCCCAGGGTGGACTGAGTTGCCGGAGCAATCGGAATTACGACGGAGTCCGAACTCGCCATCGTCATCGATTCGGGCTCAGCTGCCGAAACGGCATTGGGGACCTTAGGCGCCGGCATAGGGTTCCGGAAATCTTGGAAACAGTTGGCCGATGCCAGAGGCGCAAGTAGCACGACGGCCATAACCGCCACCAGAATCCGTCCTGCCAGCCGAGCAAGCCGGGGCATCTGAGCAAGGTTGCGAAGGGAAGTCGTCATTGAGGAGTCTCCTTTGTCAATCTGAATTTGGGTTGCCGCGAATTCGAACTGCAGTCACGGCCTCACCCACAACGAGACTCTCTCCAGGGCCGGTTAAATGTCTTGTGAGTGGGGTTAGGATTTGCTAGGATTTCTTCAATTTCCCCTCAACGGTCGCGGCCCAGCCCCATATGTCGGACAATTCAAGAGAGTTATACGAATTCGATGGCATCAGTCTCGATGCTGCTCGGCGCGTGGCTTCGACCCCGGCAGGACCCCTCCGCCTCAATTCCAAGGCGTTTGAAACCCTCCTCCTTCTCGTCCGTAACCGCCATCGGGTCATGTCCAAGGACGAACTCATGAAGGCGCTATGGCCGGATACGTTCGTCGAAGAAGTCAACCTCGCCCAAAACATCTCTGCCCTGCGCAAAGTCCTGGGGGAGGCCCCCGGTGAAAACCGGTTCATCGCCACCATTCCCGGCAAGGGCTATCAGTTTGTTTGCGAAGTTCGTCAGGCCGAACCTGCGCCCGGTGAGGACGCTCTCTCGGTTTCCGCTCCAGCCATCCCTGAAACGGCGGATCTGTTTCCACAACCCGCCCCCGCACCTGTCCCGCCCCGATCGCGGCGTCCGCTCTTTCTCTGGGCCGGAATTGGACTTGCGACTGCCCTCGCCATTCTCGCGGCAGCCTGGATTCTTCGCAGCCGCGCCAACGCCGCCCACGCCGGGCACTCGCTCGCCGTCCTGCCGTTTCAACCCCTGGCTGGTTCCGTCGACGAGGATCACCTGGGTCTGGGCATGGCCGATGCGGTAATCACCAAGCTTAGCGGGATCCGCCAGCTCCAGGTCCGGCCCACTGATGTCGCCATCCGCTACGCCGATCCCCAAGCCGACGCCTCCAGGGCGGCGCGCGAAATGGGCGTCGATTCCGTCCTTACCGGCCGTATCCAGCGCTCCGGCGACCGCGTGCGCGTCACCGTGCAGCTCATCCAGGCCGCCGACGGCCACACCCTATGGGCGCAGACCTTCGACGAAAATGCCTCCAACATCTTCACCGTCGAAGACTCCATCTCCGAGCGGGTCGCCCAAGCCCTCGCCGTCCGCCTCGCCGCGGAAGATCGCCTGCGACTCGAACGCCACTACACCGAAAACATCGAGGCCTACCGCGACTATCTGGAGGGCCGTTACGAGGAGTTCACCTTCACCCCCGACGGCATGCGCAAGGCCGTCGAGCATTTCAATCGTGCCATAGCCAGCGACCCGAGCTATGCCCTGGCCTACGCCGGCCTCGCTGACGCCTACACCACCGAGTCCGACTGGTTGCTCGCACCCCGCGAAGCCCTGCCCAAAGCGGAAGCCGCCGCGCGAAAAGCCATCGCCTTTGACGACAATCTCGCCGAGGCGCACGGCGCACTCGCTCATGTGCTCCTCCACGAGTGGCGCCTTGCCGAGTCGGATCGCGAATTCCACACCGCTCTCTCCCTCAACCCCGGCAACGTCTCCACCTACTTTGCCTACGGAGAGTACCTCTCCTCCACCGGGAGGTTCGACGACGCCATTGCCACCATGCGAAAGGCACTGACCATCGACCCGCTCTCTCCTGAGATCAATTCCTTTTTCTCCTGGGACTATTACCTCAAGCATGACTTCGATAACTGCCTTCTCTCCGCGAATAATTCCATTCAAATGTTTCCTGGATATTGGATTTCCTGTATGGGCGCCGGCGGATGCTATTACATGAAGGGACAGTACGCCGACGCCATTCGGCTCTTCCAAAAAGCTCTGTCTCTAAACCCCCTTAGCACCTACTCGCAAGCCTGCTTGGCCATGAGCCTGGAAAAGTCCGGCCGCCCGGCCGAGGCGCGGAAGGCCCTCGCCGATCTCCAGGCCATGAGCAGCCAGACCTATGTCTCTCCCGTATTTGTGGGCCTCGTGTACCACGCGATGAATGACGACGAGCAGGAGTTCCGCTGGCTCCAGAAAGGCTATGACGATCAGGCCGAGTGGCTTCTCTGGCTCCGTTTCGATCCCTTCTTCGACGACCAGCAGCAGGATCCCCGCATGAGAGCCCTCATCATCAAAGTCGGAGTGTGAGCGCCAGCGCGCACTGAGAGCGACGGTGCGTCAACAAGCTGAAGGCTGACGGCTGAAAGTTGGTGGCTGTTCCTACAGTCCCATCTCCAGTCGCGCGTGCGAGTCAAGCTTCGAGACCGGGAGCGAGCGTGGCCCTTCGTGTTATGTTAGGTCTTTCTTTGCGCCAAGCAGGCCTTGCTCTTAGATTGCTGCCAACAATTTTCATTCAAGAAGCGGAAGCAGGGCTGGAGGCCGAATCAGGCGCACCGAAAATGATATGAAGGAACCCGCCCGGATCAACGAAGGACATGCTCGAACAGACTGGCGGCGCGCGGTCGCGGAGTACACGGAACCGCGTGTGCTGCAGGTGTTGGCATTGGGATTTGCTAGTGGCCTGCCGTTCCTTCTGACGTACTCAACGCTTTCCGCATGGCTCGCAACCGCCGGCGTCCGGCGCGCAGCCATCGGCACCTTCGCCCTGGTTGGCACACCCTACGCACTCAAGTTCCTTTGGGCGCCGCTGATGGATCGCGTGCGTCCGCCATTGCCTCTCGGCCGCCGGCGCGGATGGGGAATTACCATCCAGATCCTTCTGATCGGCGCAATTCTGGGCCTTGGGTTGTGCAATCCAAAACACAATTTGCCGCTGATGGCCGCCTTGTCGGTCCTGGTGGCGTTTCTATCTGCGAGCCAGGATATCGTGATCGATGCCTGGCGGGTGGAGAGCCTCAATATGGATCAGCAGGCTCCCGGAGCGGCCATGATTCAATCCGGCTATCGGATCGGCATGCTGGTAGCCGGGGCAGGAGGTTTGTTCATCGCAGCGTATGCAGGGTGGTTCGCCGCCTACGCCACCATGGCAGCCCTCGTCGGTGTGGGAATGCTGGTGTTCCTGCTAAGTCCTGAGCCGAAGGTCTCGGTTGATTCCCCTAATTCGGCGGGATCGGGATGGCGTGCGATTCGGGGCGCGATTTCGACCGCCGTGATCGGTCCCTTTCGCGACTTCATGCATCGGCCGCTCTGGCCCGTCATCCTGGTCGCCATTTTCGGATACAAGCTGGGAGAGGCGATGGCCGGAGTCATGTCCACGCCGCTCTATATCTCGCTGGGGTTTTCGCTGCCTGAAATCGCAACCGCTTCAAAGATTTTCGGATTCTTCTCGATTGTGACTGGGGCTCTGATTGGCGGTGTAGTGACAATTCGGTTCGGAATTCGCCGCTCGCTCATTCTGTGCGGTGTTTTGCAGTCGGTCGGGAACCTGTTCTTCGTCCTGCAGGCCGTTGGCGGGCATCGGATCGGTTACCTTGCTCTCTGTGTGACCGCCGAGAATCTGACGGGCGCAATGGCAGGGACTGCGTTGATTACTTATCTCTCCAGCCTGTGCTCGCCGGCTTTTACCGCGACTCAGTTCGCGCTGCTTTCCGCGCTGGCATCGCTGGGCCGCACGGTGGTGGCTTCTTCAGGAGGAATCCTGTCAGAGGAGATAGGGTGGGTGCGGTTCTTTCTGCTTACCAGCGTTGTCGCGCTGCCGGCTATCCTCCTGTTCCTCTGGATCGGACCGCGCGACGGGGGTGACGGAACCCGCCAGAGACAGCCGCGCTCCCCGCAGCAGCCGTGAGAGGGTGGCACAGGGCGGCCGGGAACAGGGCTCAGCTCCTCGACTTCCCGATCCGAGGAGTGCTCAGTGGTAAGAATCTGGACTTTCGCGAATGGTCGGCATCATCCGAGATGCAGGTCCCCTTCGGCAAGCTCAGGGCAGGCTTTCGACTCCGGTCGCCGCGGCGACCTCCGCGCCGGCCGGTTTGCTGGTTTAACCTTCTGTTGATCCAAGCTGGCTATTTCGTTCCTTTATGGTAGAAACACGTTCGTATGCGCGAATTGGCCCGGTCTGTGCTGGTCATACTCTGGGGGATGCTGGGTGCTGCCTCGCTGGCGGCGCAAATGCCCTTTTACACGGACGACACCGGAGTGACAGACCCTCGTGTGCTGCACATTGAGATTTTCAACGAATACGACGCGCTGCAATCCTCGCAGTATCCCAACCTGAACCAGAACACGGCCAACTTCAAGGTGAACTACGGGCTTCCGCACAATCTGGAGCTCGACGTCGACGCTCCCTGGCTGAGCATTTACCGCGCGTCGGGGCAGCAGAACTCGGCGGGCGGCGGCGATACCGACATGGGCATCAAGTGGAGATACCATACGGCGGCGCCGCCTTCCCGCGTGCCATCGCTCGCGGCCACCCTGTACATCGAGTTCCCCACCGGAAACGTTCGCGAGCAGCTTGGCTCGGGGCTCACCGATTACTGGCTCAACAGCATCGCGCAGGAGCCGTTTACGGACAAGACCAGGCTGACCGGCAACTTCGGATTTCTGTTTGCCGGGAACACGAGCACGGGGGTTATTGGAGTTCAGACCAAGCGCGGCCACGTTTTTACGGGAGGCGTCTCGCTGACGCACGACATTGGTCCCAAGCTGACGCTGGGGGCGGAGGCTTACGGCGGCGTGGCCGATACGAGCGGGCTGGGCAAGGACCAACTGCAAGGGCTGGGCGGGGGATGGTACACGGTGCGCGATGGGCTCAGTTTTACGTTTGCCATTCTCGGCGGCAAGTACGAAGCCAGTCCGAGCATTGGCGGGCAGATAGGCTTCGAGTTGGATTTCCCCGCGGTTTTGCGGCCGCAGCATTGATGGAGGCAGCGGCCGGGGCAGGATTCTCTGTAAATTGACTCCACCCATGTTGACAAATGCCGTTACAATCCAGCTACCGAAATTCTGAATTGGAGATTCGCCATGGCATGCAATCCGGAAATGCTGAAGGGTATCCCGCTGTTCTCGCTGCTGGACGACGACGAATTGTCGGTGCTGGCGGAGCAGGTTGAGCTGAAGTCGTTTGCTGCGCACGCGCGCATCTACAAGACCGGCGACACGGCGCCGCAGGCCTACGTGGTGGTCTCAGGCCAGGTGCGCGTCTTCACGGTGGACGAGGACCAACAGGAGATCGTGCTGGATGAGCCCATGCAGGGACAGTTCTTCGGCTTCGCCTCCATGCTGGAACAGACGCCGCATCAGACCACGGCAATGGCGCTGGAGGACTGCGTGTGCCTGGAGGTGTCGCGCAACGACATTGAAGTGCTGCTCCAGCGGAAACCGATGGCCGGCATGGACCTGATGACCACCCTGGGGCATCAGCTCCATGCGGCGCATCAACTGGCCCGGTTGCGCGCCATGCGCAATCCCAACGAGATCATCGAACAGACGTCTACGTTCGGCGAAAGGATCGCCGACTCAGTGGCAGGCTTCGGAGGTTCGTGGACCTTCATCATCTCGTTCACGATCATGCTCTGTATCTACGCGGCCATCAACGTGATGCTGGGCGGCAAGGCGTGGGACCCTTACCCATTCATCCTGCTGAACCTGTTTCTTTCCATGCTGGCGGCTTTCCAGGCGCCGGTGATCATGATGAGCCAAAACCGGCAGGACACCAAGGACAGGCTACGCAGTGAGCTGGATTTCGATGTCAACCGCCGGTCGGAATCCGAGATTCAGGGACTGGCAAAGCAGTTGCGCCTGCTGGACGAAAAGATGGACGACGCGTTTGAGATGCTGCGGGCGGGGAGTTCGAAGTGATTCTGTTTTGATGGATGGGGCGGGCGGTCTGGAAAGCAGGTCCTCCGTTTCGCGCAAAGAACAGCACGAAACTCCGCTCAGGATGACGGCCTTGTTTTCTTGTGCCGACGGCCGAAACGTCAGGCGGGCTGGGTGGACTGGCTGTATTCCTTGAGCTTGTTGTGGAGGGTTTTTAAGCTTACGCCGAGGATTTCTGCGGCGCGGGTTTTGTTCTGGCCGGTGGCTTCGAGGGTGCGCAGGATGAGCAAGCGTTCGGCCTCGTCGACGGTGTTGCCGACGCGGACGGGGACGATGCTGGCGTCGTCAGGCAGCGGCGCGGCGAAGGACTGCTTGCCGAAGCCGGGGGGGAGATGGCCGGCGTCGAGGGGCATGCCGTCAGGGCAGAGGATGACGGCGCGCTCGATGGTGTTGCGCAGTTCGCGGGCGTTGCCGGGCCAGTTGTAGGCCATCATGCGGTCAAGGATGGAGGGGGCGAGGCCGGAGACTTTGCGGCCGTGCTTGGAATTCATTTCGACGAGCATGGCGTCGGCCATGGCGGTGAGGTCTTCCATGTGGGTGCGCAGGGGCGGCATGTGGATGTGGAAGACATTGAGGCGGTAATAGAGGTCGGCGCGGAGGCTGCCGGAGGAGACGGCATCATCGGAGTCGCGGTTAGTGGCGGCGAGAACGCGGACATCGATGTCGACCTCATTGCGGGCGCCGAGGCGGCGAAGCTTGCGCTCCTCGAGGACGCGCAGGAGCTTGGCCTGGGTGCCGATGGGCATGTCGGCGAGCTCGTCGAGGAGGAGGGTGCCCTGGGCGGCGAGCTCGAAGCAGCCGATGCGGCGTTCCAGGGCTCCGGTGAAGGAGCCCTTCTCGTGGCCGAAGATTTCGCTTTCGATGAGGGTTTCAGGGATGGCAGCGCAGTTGACGGCGACGAAGGGATGGGGCTTGCGCGGGCTGAGGTCGTGGAGGGTACGGGCGACTAACTCCTTGCCGGTGCCGCTTTCGCCGGTGATGAGGACGGAGACGTTGGAGGGCGCGATCTGCTCGATGAGGGAGAAGATTTCGCGCATGGATTTGGAGTTGCCGACCATGGAGCCGAGGACGCCGGTTTCGCGGAGGCGGCGGCGGGCGACTTCGAGCTCGATTTCGGTTTCGCGCTGGCGGGTGGCGTTGGCGAGGATGTTGCGGAGGCGGGTGGCGTCGACGGGCTTGAGGAGGAAGTCGTAGGCGCCGAGCTTCATGGCCTCGA
Source organism: uncultured Acidobacteriota bacterium (assembly GCA_963771195.1). Taxonomy (GTDB): domain Bacteria; phylum Acidobacteriota; class Terriglobia; order Terriglobales; family Acidobacteriaceae; genus Telmatobacter. The sequence continues at coordinate 190,771 of CAVYSS010000006.1, read as the reverse complement.
CGGCGATGGGGACGGAGCCCTGCGCGGTGAGGAGGATGACGGCGGTGCTGGATTTGAAGTTGGGGCCTTCTTCGGCGAGGCGGGCGAGCAGGCCGATGCCGTCGAGGCGGGGCATCTTGAGGTCGGTGACAACGATGGCGGGATTCCAGGCGAGGATTTTCTCCCAGCCCTCCATGCCATCGCGAGCGGTATCAGTGCGGTAGCCCCAGCCTGAGATGAGCTCGGCAAGGCCCATGAGGGCGTTAGGTTCGTCTTCGACGATGAGGACCTTGACGGAGTTGGGCATAATACGGCGGCTGGGCCGTTGCTTCGTTTGTAACACGGAAGGGCAGGGACAAGGGACTAGGGACTAAGGGACTGAGGGACTAAGGGATTAGGGGCTAGATGCCGCCGCCGGTGATGTAGGTGTAGTGGACCTGGGTGGGGCCATGGGAGTCGCCGGTGAGGTCGTGGACGTGCCAGACAACGCTTTCGGAGGCGACTTCAGGATGTTTGGTGAGGAACTCGAGGGCGTAGGTTGAGGCGGTTGGGTCGGGCTTCTGGTCGGCGAATTTCTCGCTCTCGAGAGCGGAAAGATTCTTCTCGCCCAGGCGGCGATAGATGATGGCGAGCGAATAATGGGCGGCGAGGTTGTCGGGATCAACCTGTTGGAGGCGAAGGTAAATGTCGCGGGCCTGGGCGTAGTCGCGCTTCTGGAACCAGGAGAAGCCGAGCTCGCGCAGGCCGTCGACGGAACGGGGATACTTGGCGAGCATGGCCTGAAAGTCGGCGATGGCCTCATCGACCTGGCCGGCATTGCGTTCCACGAGGGCGCGGTAATAGAGGGCGCGGGGATCGCCGGGCAGGAGAGCGAGAGCGCGGGCCAGGTTGGCCTTGGCGTCGTCGTAGCGCTCCCAGGAGATTTCAACCACGGCCATGTTGGTATAGGCGTCGGGGTAGTCGGGACGCAGCGCCGCAACCTGCTCGAAGGCATGCACCGCGGCGGGGAACTGCTCGGCGTCGAGGAGGGTGATGCCGTAGTTGTTCCAGCGCATCCACTCGGGGTTCTCGCTGGGCGAAGGCGGGACGGGGAGATTGTCGCCGATGTTCAACGTTCGGGTCACGCTGGCCATCTCGATGATGGGCTCAGGGTAGTGCTTGCCGGCAGGCATGGTGGGGTCGTCGGCCATCGCGTAGTCGATGAAGTGCTGGTCGAAGCGGCGGTACTTGACGGCGGCGGTGATGGTGAATTGGCCTTGGGCGTTTTTGGGCAGGCGGAAGCGATAGCGGACCACCTGGGAGCGGCCGGACTGGATGGTGTTGTTGTAGGCGAGCACGCGATTGTGCCAGATCTCGTGGATGCCGTTCAGAGTTCCCTTGACGTTGATGAGGCGGTTGGTGAAGGAGTGGGCGGAGGGGTCGAGGTTGCCATCCGGTTGGATGAAGCCGCTTTCGGCAATGGTTTTGCCGGAGGGATCTTTGACGCAGAAGTCAACCCAGGCCTCGTAGAAATCGCGCTGCTCGGGGACGATGGAGTGGCCGATGCCTTTGTTCTGGATGACGACGTCGGCGGTGAGGGTTTCACCGGGAGCGACGGCGAAGCGAGTGAGGCCGAGGGGCGCGATCAGGACCTGATCGGTGCTCGTGGCTGCGGCGCTTTCCTTTTCGAGAGCAAAGATATCGATATTGAAGACACCCTTGCCGTCGATGCCATTGCGGAGAAAGTCAACGAGCTTGGCGGCCTGGGTGGAGAAGTTGTAGTAGGCCGGTATGAGGGAATTGCCGCCGAGCCAGCGATGCGAAGCGAAGTTGCCGTTCTTGGCGCCGGGATCGTCGGCGGCTTCAGTGTTGCGCGGCATGTGGCAGGTTTGGCAGGTGGAGACGGCGTCTTTGCGGTAGAAGGGCAGCGGAGACTGCTTGCCGAAGGCGGAGCCTTGCCACTCGTCGTAAACGGAGAAGGCGCGGAGCCACTTGTAGTCGTCGAGCTCGGTGGGGATGTCGGCTTTGTGGCAGGCGGCGCAGAACTCGGCAGTTTTAAGCAGCGGGCGCATCACGGCCTTGGAGTGGCGGTCAAGATGGGCGAGGATTTCGGCGTCAGAGACAGGACGGGTGATGGGCGCGCCGTTTTCGTCGACGAGGACGGCGGGCGGACCCATGACGTAGCTGCCGGTTCCGGTGGTGTCAGTAGAGACGATGGAATGGCATGTCGAGCAGGTGAGGCCCTCTTGTTCGAACGGCCGCTTTTCAGGCATGCCCTGGGAGAGATCGCCAGAGAGGAGAGCAACGGGATTATGGCAGCCCTCGCAATGGCGGGAGAACTGGACGCCTTTCTCAGCGATGAGCGAGTTGACGTTCTTGAGGTACCAGGGCGGGCGGAAGCTGTTGGAATGGGTTGACTCGCGCCATTGGGCGTAAGCGGCCTTGTGGCAGTGGCCGCAGTACTCGGCTGTGGGGAAGCTGCGCGGGTTAAGAAACTGCCCGTTGTAGGACGTGGCGTTGGAGGGCAGAAAGGGCGAGTCTTTGCCGAAGGCGTAGTTATAGCGGTGGGAGATGTTGTCGTGGAACGGGGTGAGGGGGCCGGTGACTTTGATGGCGGCGGTGTAGGCGGCGGGATAGTGGGGCCAGTCGGAGTTGGTGTCAGGCGCTGCTGCGGCAGGTGCAGAAGCCGGGTTCGGCGCTGAGGCAGTGGCGGAAGCAGGCGCGGCGGTGGAGGCTGGAGCGGGAGGATTGGTGGCGGCGCGGACAACCCATGTGACCGAGAGGCAAGCTGAGAACACGACAAGGGTCAGCAGGGCGCGGTGCAGGACGGTCTTGAGCATCAGCGGCGATCTCCCAGGGAAGTTCCTGACGGCGGCAATTGAAAGGGGATGGCCGCCGGATAAATGCAGCGTATCAGGATGCTGGATATAGACGTCATCGGCCAAAGGGTGGAGTGCGCGGAGTGGTTTGAGCCGGCGCACGCGAGTGCAGCGGGTGGTTCACAGAATGGGATGAATGGTGGGAAAGCGAGGCTCAATGGAGTGCGACGCGTCAAGGGTTTAGCCAAACGGACCCTCAAACTGATACCTTGAAGTAGGAACGACTGACCTCAAAAATGGCTACAAGTCCATACTTTTCACTTGCCGTTTTATTCGCGGCCGGGCTGGGATTCGGCCTTGCGCCGCTGGGGCTGGCGTGGGTGTGGGCGCGGGTGTTTTCGCCGGCCAAGCCGAACAAGATCAAGAATGCGATTTACGAGTGCGGGCTGGAATCCAAGGGCGATGCGTGGGTGCAGTTCCGATCGGCCTACTACTTGTACGCCATCATTTTTTTGATTTTTGACGTGGAGGCGGTGTTTCTGTTGCCGTTCGCGGTGGCTTTCACGGGATTGGGCATGGCGGCGTGCGTGGCGATGCTGGTGTTTGTGCTGCTGCTGGTGGAAGGGCTGGCGTGGGCCTGGGCGAAGGGTGTGCTGACGTGGGCGTGAAGACAGCGGACAGTGGTCAGTGATCAGTGGTCAGTGAACTGCCGCCCGGATTAGGGAATTGGATCGATTTTGAACTGATCACTGAACACTGTTCACTGATCACTGGAGCGAAGCGACTTGGCGGTTGAACAAAATTTGAAGATCGAGCTCGGCAAGCAGGGCGTGTTTGTAACGACCATTGAGGAGCTCTACAACTGGGGCCGGCGGAGCTCGGTGTGGCCGATGCAGTTCGGGCTGGCGTGCTGCGCGATCGAGATGATTGCGACGACGATGGCGCGCTACGACCTGGCGCGGTTCGGGGCGGAGGTGTTCCGGCCGTCGCCACGGCAGGCGGACTTGATGATCATTTCCGGCACGGTGACCAAGAAGATGGCGCCGCAGGTGGTGCGGCTCTACAACCAGATGGCGGAGCCGAAGTACGTGATTGCGATGGGCGCGTGCGCGATTTCCGGAGGGCCGTTCAAGCAAGGCTACAACGTGCTGAAGGGGATCGATCGCTACATCCCGGTGGACGTGCACATTCCCGGGTGTCCTCCGAGGCCGGAGGCGTTAATTCAGGCGTTCATGACATTGCAGAAGAAGATCGATGGGCAGAGCCTGACGGGCGAGAACCGGCCGCGGCACCTGGACGCTGGTGCCCAGGGAGAGTTTCCCGTGCCGGAGGGCGGCGCACATGACATTGAGCCGCCGGCGAATGCGAGCGTGTGGCATTTCCCGATCATTCGTTAGGGAATAGGGGAATAGGGGAATAGGGGAACAGGGGAATAAGGGACTGAAGGACTAAGGGACTGACGGACTAAGGGACGAGGGACTAAGGGACTGTGAAGGGCGCTGAGGAGATCAAGGCGGCGATTGAGGCGGCGGTACCGGGCGCGGCGGTGACGATTGTGCCGAACGAAAGCCCGAGCGGCCAGCGTTCGCTGCTGCTCGACCGGGAGCACGCCTTTGCTGTTGCAAAGTTCCTGCGCGATGACGCGGAGCTGGATCTTGGTTTTCTGTCGAACGTGACTGGCGTGGACTGGCTGGACAAGGAGATCACAGAGAAGGTGAAGGTGACGCGGCAGACGCCGAAGGAAGTGGACGGCCCTGACGGGAAACAGGTCCAGATGGTGGAAGAGACGGTGGAGGAGGCGCGCAAACACGTCGAGCCGGGATATCTGGAAGCTGTGTATCACCTTTTTTCAATGAAGAAGAAACATGGACCGGTAATCTTCCGCATGCGCACGGCGAACCGCGCGGACGAGGTGGAGCTGCCGTCGATGACGCCGTTGTGGCGTGCGGCAGAATTTCAGGAGCGGGAAGTTTTCGACCTGTACGGAATCGTGTTCACGGGGCATCCGGACCTGAGGCGCATCCTGATGTGGGACGAGTTCAAGGATCACCCGATGCGCAAGGATTACGTGGAGCCGGACGATTTCGATTACGAGCCGACCGCGCACGACAAGGTGCTGGAGCGGGCTAAGGAACACGAGGCGAAGGTGCAGGGACTAGGGACTAGGGACTAGGGAACAGAGGCTCGATGGATGCGTTGAAGACCAAAGCGGAATCGCAGGAGGCGTGGAACGGGCCGCCGGAGATCACGCCGGAAGGCGAAGGCGAGATGCTGGAGATCTCCATGGGGCCGCACCATCCCTCGACGCATGGCGTGTTCCGCATGGACTTGACGCTGGACGGCGAGCGCGTGTTGAAGCTGAAGCCGGTATTCGGGTATCTGCACCGCAATCACGAGCAGTTGGCGGAGAGCCAGTCGTACCTGGCGTCGATGCCGTACACGGACCGGCTGGACTACATCTGCTCGCTGACCAACAATTGGGCCTATGCGCTGGCGGTGGAGAAGCTGGTGGGACAAGCCGTGCCGGAGCGCGCCGAGTACATTCGCGTGATCCTGGCGGAGCTGACGCGGGTGCAGAACCATGCATCGTCGATCGGCTTCCTGATCCAGGAGATGGGCGCGAGCGGCACGCCGCTGATGTATGCGTTCAAGGAGCGGGAAAAGATCCTGGACCTGTTTGAGTCGCTGACCGGCTCGCGCATGATGTGCAACTACATGCGTTTTGGCGGATGCCGCGTGGATGTATCGGCGGCATGGCTGGAGGCGGCGCGCAAGGTGGTGGCGGGACTGCCGAAGTTTGTGGACGAATTTGAAGCGCTGCTCACAGGCAACGAGATCATGATGGCGCGCACGCAGGGCGTGGGCGTGCTGAAGCCGGAGCTGGCGGTGAATGCCGGGGTGACCGGGCCGATGTTGCGCGCGTCGGGCGTGAATTACGACATTCGCAAGGTGGACCACTATGGTATTTACGACCGTTTCAAGTTTCGCGTGCCGCTGGGCGATCACGGGGACATCTTCGATCGTTACATGGTGCGGGTGCTGGAGATTCGGGAGTCGATCCGCATGGTGGAGCAGGCGCTGAAGGAGATTCCGGGCGGTCCGGTGATGGATGCGAAGGCGAAGATTCGGGGGTTCAGGCCCAAGCCGGGCGAAGCGTATGGACGCATTGAAGCGCCCAAGGGCGAGCTTGGTTTCTACCTGATCAGCACGGGGGGCGCGGAGCCGTACCGATACCGCGTGCGGCCGCCGAGCCTGATCAACCTGACCATTCTCGAAGACATGTGCCTGGGGCACAATGTAGCGGACGTAGTGCTGATTTTTGGCAGCGTGGATATTGTTTTGGGTGAGGTTGATCGGTGAAGCAGTGGTCAGTGGTCAGTGGTCAGTGATCAGTGATCAGTGGTCAGTGGTCAGTCACGAGAGCGCGGGGAGAAGGTAGGGCAGGAAATGAACGAGAAAGCGCAGTCATTTCGGGAGTTGGTGGTGTGGCAAAAGTCGATTGAGCTGGCTACGAAGGTTTACGTGATGACCCGGGATTTTCCACGTGAAGACCTTTATGGATTAACCAGTCAGATCAGACGGTGTGCGGTATCTGTGCCGAGCAACATCGCGGAGGGACAGGGACGATTGAGCACTGGCGAGTTTCGTCAGTTCCTCGGTGTCGCGCGCGGCTCTAATTTCGAATTACAGACTCAGATTGAGATTGCTCGAAGGCTGGGTTTTGGGAACTCAAGGACGATGGATGAGATTGACGGCTTGTCGCACGAGGTAGGAAAGATGCTGTATGCAATTCTGAGCCGGCTTCAGAGCAAGTCCGCTATTTCGCTGTCTGCGGGTCGCTGACCACTGATCACTGATCACTGATCACTGACCACTGAGGAGCTTGCATTGCTGGGTGAAGGCATACTGAAGGGCCTGAAGGAGACGGCTAGGAACGCGGTGGGAAGTTTTGTCTCCGCGGATCGGCTGACCACGGTGGAGTATCCGGAGAAGCGGATTCCGACCGCCGAGAATGCGCGGGTGTTTCCGTTTCTGGTTTTCGACGGCGCGGACTGGGAGGCGGGCATGCGTTGCGTGGCCTGCCAGATCTGCGAAAAAGAATGCCCGCCCAAGTGCATCTACATTGAGAAATCGAAGGACAAGAAGCCGGACTTCGTTGGCAAGCAGCAGTTTTATCCGGCGCGATTCGATATCGATGTTTCCGTGTGCATGAGCTGCCAGATTTGCGTGGAGGTATGTCCTTTCGAGGCGATCAAGATGGACACGGAGTTCGAACTGGCGACCGCGGACCGTTTTGGCGGGTTGCTGATGGATCGCAAAGAGCTGGCCAAGTCGAACGAGTATTACCACCAGATCCATCCCACCGAGGCAAGCGAGGTGGATGCGCGGCTAGCGGAAGAAAAGGCAAAGGCGGAAGCAAAGGCAAAGGCTGCTGTTGCGGCACCCAGGCCAGCTGCGGCTGCATCGACTGCACCGGGAGCGGCAGCCAGCCCGAAGCCTACGAATGAAGGAGACGCAAGCTAGATCATGGCTAATACGCTCGACCAGATCTTCGTGCTTCTCAAACACTGGATCATGGGACTTTTCCCATCGGCTGTTCAGCCGGTGATCGGGGTGCTCGTCAGCGTGGTGACGATCATCTGCGTGTTTCCCGGGCTGTTTGCGCTGACCACGGTGCTCGAGCGCAAGGGGCTGGGGCGGATGCAAAACCGGCTTGGGCCAAATCGCGTTGGTCCCTTCGGCATTCTGCAGCCGGTGGCAGACGGCATCAAGTCGCTCACCAAGGAAGACATTATTCCCACGAGCGCCGATGCGGTGGTTCACTTTATTGCGCCGCTGGTGCTGGTGGTTGCAGTGTTCATGGGTTTTTCAGTGCTGCCCATGGGCCGCAACATGCAGCTGGTTGACATGGACGCCGGGCTGTTGTTTTTTTTCGCCATCGGCGCTTCCACTGAGCTGTCGATCTTCATGGCCGGATGGTCCAGCCGCAACAAGTACTCTCTGCTGGGGGCGATGCGCGCGGTGGCGCAGATGATCAGCTACGAAGTGCCGCTGCTGATGTCGAGCGTGGTGATCGTGATGATCACGGGATCGCTCTCGCTGGTGAAGATTGTGGAGGCGCAGAACCAGTACACGTGGGGCCTTCCGCACTGGTACATTTTTACGCCGTGGGGATTCGCGGCGTTCTTCATGTATTGCATCGCGGCGACAGCGGAGACGAACCGCTCGCCGTTCGATTTGCCGGAGGGCGAGTCGGAGCTGGTGGCGGGTTACTTTACGGAATACTCGGGATTCAAATTCGCGCTTTTCTTCCTGGGCGAATACCTGGGCATGTTCTCAATTTCAGGACTGGGATCGACGCTGTTTCTGGGTGGGTGGTCGGCGCCGTTGCAAGTGCTCCAGTTTATTCCGTCGTGGATATGGTTCTTTTCCAAGGTCATGCTTTCCATCGTGGTGCTGATCTGGATGCGCGGGACACTGCCGCGGCTGCGCCAGGACCAATTGATGAATTTTGCGTGGAAGTTCGTGTTGCCGATGACGCTGCTGAACCTGTTTGTGGCGGCACTGTGGCGCTTCATGGGCGAGGGATGGATGCGCTGGGTGGTGTGCTCGGCGATCCTCATTGTTGTGTACGTAGGCGCCGGACGCGCGGGGATGCGCCGGAAAGACTATGGGCCAAGGAGCTACCGATATGCGGAATAGCTCGTGGGTAGAGCGGCCTGGAAGGACGGGCCGATGACAGTCGTGTTCTGGATTCTGGCGGCGATTACGGTGGCCGGCGGCCTGGCAGCGGTGATGCTGAAGAACACCGTGCACTGCGCCCTGGCGCTGACCGCCGCGTTTGCCGGGCTGGCGCTGCTGTTTCTGCAACTGGATGCGCAGTTTGTGGGATTTGCGCAGATTCTGGTGTATATAGGCGCGGTGGCCATCCTGGTGGTGTTTGCCATCCTGCTGACGCGCAGCTCAGAGAAGCCGGAGACGGGGGTTTTCAGCCGCACATGGGTGGCGGGCCTTGCGATTGCGGCGGCTGTTTTTGCGGTGCTGGCGTGGGCGGTTCTACACAGCGCGGCGGCGCTGCCGGACGCAGTGGGATTGCCGAAGGTCGCTCCGGAGGTGACAGTAAGGCAGATTGGCGACGCACTGATGGGCCGCTACGTGTTGCCGCTCGAGATTCTCGCCTTGCTGCTGACCTCGGCGATGATTGGCGCGGTGCTGGTGGCAATGCACGAGAAGGGAGGGCGCAAGTGACGCCGCTTACAGGCTATCTGCTGGTGGCCGCGGTGGTGTTTGCCATCGGGCTGGCCGGCGCGCTGACGCGGCGCAATGCCATCCTGGTGCTGATTGGCATTGAGCTGATGCTGAATGCGGCCAACCTGAACCTGGTGGCGTTCTGGCGCTACGGGCCGCATCCCGAGGCGCTGACGGGGATGATGTTCGCGGTGTTCTCGATTGCGGTGGCCGCGGCCGAAGCTGCGGTTGGATTGGGACTGGTGATCGCTATCTATCGCCATGCGCGTACGGCCGATCTGGACGAGATCAACAGGATGAAAGGGTGAGCCGCTGATGCAAGAGGCACTGCAGTTTGTTCCACAAACGGCGGCGTCCGGAATTGCCCGCGTCCTGTGGTTGATTCCCGCGATGCCGATTGTGGCTTCGGGTTTAATTGCGCTGCTCAAGCAGCCGCGGCGCAGGCTTGCATCGGTACTGGCCATCGGCTCGCTGGCCGCGTCAATGGTGCTGGCATTTGTGGCATTCGGGCATGTGCTGGGCGGATGGGCCTCAGGCCATGCGGTGCGGGAGACCGTCAATTTCACTTGGTTGCAGTTCGGCACCTCCGCCGTGGACCTCGGCTGGGTTCTCGATCCGCTGGCTGCGGTGATGCTGGTGATGGTCACTATCGTTGGCCTGCTGATCTTCATCTATTCCGTCGGCTATATGGCGCACGACGAGAACTACACGCGCTTTTTCTGCTTCCTCTCGCTTTTTGCCGGAGCCATGCTGGGCGTGGTGATTGCCAACAGTCTGCTGCTCCTGTTCATGTGCTGGGAGATTGTCGGGCTCACGTCGTATCTGTTGATTGGGTTCTGGTACCAGAGGCCCGCGGCTGCAGCGGCGGCCAAGAAGGCGTTCATCACCACGCGTTTCGGAGACGTGTTTTTCCTGCTCGGCATCGTGTGGCTGTTTGCGCAGTCAGGCACGCTGCTGTTCTACAACCAGGGCGCGGGCAACCTGGAGCCGCTGTCGCTGGGGATGCTATTGCAGACGCATGCCGGGTTGGGTTTGAGCGCTGCCGGGGCGATCGGGCTGCTGATCTTTGCCGGCGCCGTGGGCAAGAGTGGCCAGCTTCCACTGCATGTGTGGTTGCCGGATGCGATGGAAGGTCCAACGCCGGTCTCCGCGCTGATTCACGCGGCCACAATGGTGGCGGCCGGCGTCTATCTGGTTGCGCGCGTGTATCCGCTGATGGCCGCGGGTGTGCTGCCCGGCGGAACAACCACCGCGCTTTCCGTGATCACATGGGTTGGCGCCGCTACGGCGGTGTTCGCGGCACTAATCGCCGTTGCGCAGAACGACATCAAGCGCATTTTGGCGTACTCGACGGTGTCGCAGCTCGGCTACATGATGGCCGGATTGGGGTTGGGCGGGGTCGCGGTGGGCATGTTCCACCTGATCACGCATGCGTTCTTCAAGTCGCTGCTGTTCCTAGGCGCGGGATCAGTGATTCACGGCTCCCACGAGGAGCAGGACGTGCGCCGCCTGGGCGGGCTGCGCAAGTACATGCCGGTCACGTTCCTCACCTACGCGGTGGGCATGCTGGCGCTGTGCGGTTTCCCGCTGGTGTTCTCCGGCTTCTGGTCAAAGGACGCGATTCTGGAATCTGCGCACAAATGGCATGCGGGCCAGGGGCCGTACTTTCTGCTGGTTTTCGGCGCCCTGCTGACGGCGTTCTACATGACGCGCCAAGTTAGCTACGTGTTTTTTGGCGAGTATCGCGGGCATGGGCATGCGCACGAGAGCCCAAGCGTGATGACGATTCCGCTGGCCTTGCTTGCGTTCTTTGCGATTGCACTGGGCATGTTGGGCACGCCGATGTGGCCGTGGTTCCGCAGTTTCCTGCTGGATACGCACGCGGTCTGGGGCGGATTGGACAGCTTCAAGGAGCCCGGATTACTGGCGCTGATGCTCACGTCGAGCGCGATCGTCCTTTTCGGAATTGGCCTTGCATGGGTGCTCTACGGCAACAAGTCGCCGCGCGCCGAGGAGCCCGATGCGCTGGAGAAGGCGCTGCCGCCGGTGTGGCGTGCGCTGCGCGACCGGCTCTATGTGGATGAGCTGTATGGCGTGACGGTGATCGCCTTTTATCATTGGTGGGCGCGCGTTGCCGACTGGCTTGACCGGCGGGTGTGGGGCGGCATTGTTGCGGCGGTGACATGGCTGTTCGAGCTATGGGCGCAGTTGAATCGCTTCCTCGATGACAACTTCGTCAATGGTGCATTCGACAAGGGATGCGAGGAGCTTTCTGTGGGCGGAGGGCTGATGGCGCGGGTGCAATCCGGCCGCGCGCAGACTTATTTGCGCCTGCTGGCGCTCGGAGTTGTGATCCTCGCCGCCATTCTGATTTGGAGCAGCCGCGGATGAACGGAATTCCGATACTGACGTTGCTCACCGCGCTGCCTGTAGTGGGAGCGATCCTCGCGTTTTTCAGCGGACGCCATGCGCGCGGCGCGGCCATGATTGCGGCGCTGCTTTCGCTGGCCATCTCGCTGGTGGTGTGGATGCACATTCCCGGCAACGGCAGCATGGGGATGGTGGAAGAGCATCCGTGGGCCGCTTCGCTGGGCATTGAGTACCACCTGGGCGTGGATGGGCTGGGCGCGCTGATGCTGGTGCTTTCAGCGATTGTGGCGCTGATGTCGATCGACGCAGCGCATCGCGTGCACTTGCGGCCCAATCTCTACTTTGGTTTTGTGCTGCTGCTGGAGGCGGGGCTGTTCGGCACCTTCACTGCGCTCAATTTCTATCACTGGTTCCTCTATTGGGAGCTGAGCCTGATCCCCGCTTTTTTCCTCATCAAGCTTTGGGGAGGGCCGAAGCGCGGGCCGGCGGCGACTCAGTTCCTGGTCTACACAATGGCTGGATCGGTAGGCCTGCTGCTGGCGCTTCTAGCGTTATACCTTTCCACCGGCAGCATGGATTTCACGCATCTTTCGCTGCTGGCTGCCACGGGCGAGTTGGAGCAGATGGTGGCAGCTCACATGGGTCCGCACGTGATGATCTGGCTCGCACTTGTGGCGCTGGTCGGGTTTGCTGTCAAAGTGCCGCTGATGCCGTTCCACACCTGGTTGCCGAATGCATATGCCGAAGCGCCTTCGCCGGTGACGATGCTGCTGACCGGCGGCATGTCAAAAATGGGCGTTTACGGCCTGCTGCGCATCGCGCTGCCGATCTTTGGGCCGCAGATTGCCGCCATGCGCACGCCGCTGCTGGTGCTGGCTGTGGTCACGGTAGTGATGGGTGCGTGGGCCGCGGCCGCGCAAAAAGATCTGAAGCGCGTGTTTGCGTATTCGTCAATCAACCATCTGGGCTACTGCTGGCTTGCCATCTTTGCGCTTGCTGTTCCGGCCACCAGCAGCATCGCCCTTTCCAGCCAGGCGGCGGCGCTGAACGGCGTCATCCTGCAGATGTTCAATCACGGCATTACCGCGGCGGCCATCTTCTGGTTCATCGCCATGCTGCAGGAGCGGTCCGACGGACTGCGCGGGATCGACGACTTTGGCGGCCTGCGCAAGCCCGCGCCCATTTTTGCCGGCCTGATGGGGTTCGCGCTGTTCTCGTCGCTGGGGTTGCCGGGCCTGAATGGATTCGTAGGCGAGTTCCTCATCTTCCGCGGCGTCTTCCCGCTCGCGTGGATTTCTGCGACGATTTCGGTGCTGGGGCTGCTGGTTACGGCGGCGGTAATTCTCACCGTGATTCAGAAGGTTTTCACGGGTCCCGTGCCCGAGCGTTGGGCCTCGTTTCCCGACTTGCATCCGAGCGAACGGCTGGCCATGGCGCCCGTTATCGCAGTCATGTTCCTCATCGGCCTTGTGCCCCAACTCATTACGGACAGCGTGAACCCCACCGTGGCGTACCTGCTGGCGCACTGGAGATTTTAGATGTTAGCGTGGACAATCTATCTCTCGTTTGCCGGCGCCCTGATGGAAGCGCTCCTGCCCAAGAACAAGCCGGGGCTGGCGCGCTGGTTGGCGCTCGTTGTTGCACTGGCGGGTTTGGGCCTAGCCGTCGCGGGGTTCGCCGCGGGCACGGGCCAGGGACGCGTACTGATTGTGGACGCGCCATGGATCCCGTTGATGGGCATCCATTACCTGCTGGCCGCCGACGGAATCAGCCGCGTGCTGGTGCTTCTGACCGGGTTGGCTGCCGTAGCCGGCGTGCTCTTCAGTTGGAACATCGAGCTCCGCACGAGCCACTTCTTCGCGTTCTTCCTGGCGCTCATTGGCGGCGTGTACGGCGTCTTCCTCAGTTTCGATCTCTTCCTTCTTTTTGTTTTTTACGAGATCGCCATCGTTCCCAAGTACTTCCTCATCGCCATCTGGGGATCGACGCGCCGCGAGTATGCCGCGATGAAACTGGCGCTTTATTCGTTCGTGGGATCGGCGATGGTGCTCGTCGTGTTGCTGGCCGCGTATGCCGCGTCGGGCAGCCATTCCACCTCACTGGATGCGCTGGCGCATGCGGGGCTTTCGCCGCACATGCAGATGTGGGCGTTTCCGCTGACGTTTGTCGGATTCGGAATCCTGGCCGGCTTGTGGCCGTTCCACACCTGGGCGCCGACGGGCCACGTGGCTGCGCCGACGGCGGCTTCGATGTTGCTGGCCGGCGTGGTGATGAAGCTGGGCGCGTACGGCTGCCTTCGCGTAGCCATGGGGTTGTTCCCGCGCGGCATGGATCCGTGGGGATTCACGATTCTGGGCATCGGCTCATGGCGCAGCGTGTTCGCTATCCTCGCTGTCATCGGCATTGTTTATGGCGCGCTGGTGGCTCTGGTGCAAACCGATTTCAAATTTGTCATCGGCTACTCGTCGGTCAGCCACATGGGATTTGTGCTGCTGGGCTTGATGACGCTGAACCAAATTGGACTCGATGGCGCGGTGCTGCAAATGTTCTCGCACGGAATTCTGGCCGGGCTGCTATTCGCCATAGTGGGCCGCATGGTTTACGACCGGACACATACGCGTCAGTTTGCTGAGCTTGAACACATGCATCTTTCCAAGCGGCTGTCGTTTGCCGCGTGGGCCTTCGTGATTGCGGGAATGGCATCGATGGGACTGCCCGGCTTTTCTGGATTTATCGCGGAGCTGCAGGTGCTGATTGGAGCGTGGCACGCACAACCGTGGTGGACTGGAGCCGCTGGCGTGGGCATCGTGGTGGGCGTGGCCTACACGTGGCGCGCATTGCAAAAGGCGTTCTTCTCCGATGCGGCGACTGCGCCGCACATCCAGGACCACGGGCACGCGCTCGCCCCTATCACCTGGCCTGAGGTCGCGGGCTTCTCGCTGCTGGTTGGTGCCAGCCTGTGGATCGGTCTTTACCCACGCATCCTGCTCGACCAGATCGAGCCCGCGGTCAGGACCTTCCTTGCGGCCGGAGGAGTGCAATGAACTACGCTGACCTCTTCCGCATCACGCTGCCCGAGACGGCGCTGGAGATTGCTGCGCTGGCTGTGCTGGTGCTTGACCTGGCATTCCTTCGCAAGTCTGCGCTGCGTGCACGCGCTGCTGTGGCTGCAGCGGTGGGCGTTGCCGGATGCGCAGCGGCATTCCTGTTGGTGCTGGGGCAGGGAAGTCAGACATTCTGCGCCGCCGGTTCGCTGGAGACCGCACTGTTGGCGACCGGCGGACTCATCGCCGTGGCGCAGAGCGGAATTCTGGTGCTGACGGCGCTCACGCTGCTGCTGTTGATCGACACGGCCTTTACGCGGAATCCGGGCGAGTATGTAGCCGTGGCGCTCATGTCCGCGGTTGGCGGCCTTATCATCTCCGGTGCGCAGGACCTGCTGGTCATTTTTATCGGCCTGGAACTGCTCTCGCTGGGACTTTACATCCTGACGGCGTTTGCCAAGCAGTCGGGCCGCAGCGCGGAAGCGGCGCTCAAGTACTACCTGTTTGGCGGTATGTCTGCGGCGTTTCTGCTGTTCGGATTCAGTTATCTTTACGGGCTTACCGGATCGACCAACCTGCACCAGGTGGTGATTGGGTCCATCACCTCCTTTGGATCGGGAAGCCCGCTGTTCTATGTGGCGCTGGTGTTGATCGCCGCAGGGCTCGGTTTCAAAGTGGCCGCGGTGCCGTTCCATCTTTGGGCGCCGGATGCCTACGAGGGCGCGCCAGCTCCGGCTGCTGCGTTCATTGCATCGGTGTCGAAGGTGGCGAGCGTCGCGCTTCTCATCGGGATCGGCACGGCGATTGCGCACCCGTTTGTGGGGAGTCCTCTCGAGCGATACGGGTTCGTCATGGTGCACAGCGGTCCGCTGCCGAAATACTTTGGGCTACAGCAGCCCTGGTCGATCATCCTGGCTATCCTGGCTGCTGCATCCATGCTCGTCGGCAACCTGGCTGCGCTGGCACAGACGAGCGTGCGGCGATTGCTGGCATACTCGGCGATTGCGCACGCCGGTTACATGTTGCTGGCACTGGCGTATCCGACGCAAACGCCGCGCGGCAATGAGGCGTTGCTTTACTACATCCTCACCTACGGTCTGACGACGGTTGGCGCTTTCGGCGTGGTTGGCGTGGTGGAGCGCGCTACGGGCAGCGACAAGCTGGATGCGTTCCTGGGATTGCAGAAGCGAAATCCGCTGCTGGCCGCGGTGCTGTTGATCCTGCTGTTGTCGCTGGCTGGCATTCCGCCGCTGGTGGGATTCTGGGCCAAGTTCAACCTGTTCGCGGCGGTTTTGGCGGCGAACGCGGGCTCGGTTCCGTTCACGCTGGTGGCGCTGGCGGTGGGCATGAGCGCGGTCTCGCTTTACTACTATTTGCAGGTGCTGAAGCGCGCGTTTGTGATGCCTGCTCCGCCGGATGCGTGCTGCATCGATGTGCGTCCCGTTACGTCATTGGTGCTGGCGCTGATTGCCGCCGCCGTGCTGGTGATGGGCTGCATGCCTGCAGTGCTGCAGAACTGGATTGCGAGCCTCTGAAGTTGCAGGCATACAGTTCATTCTGAGCTGACCGGCGCTGATTTGGTCTGCCTCAGATGGGTTAAATGAGCCCCGCTTCGATTCGGGTACTCACCGGCCCCCATTTGATTGCTGTGGCGCGTTGCCTCTCAGTCCCCAGAGCAGAAGAATTGCGGCAATGACGATCGCGACCCCGACACTCATCAGACCGCCTGTAATCAGCAATTCCTGCCACGCTTGCGCCTTCAATCCCGGGGCGGTGATGGGCGAAAGGGTCCCGGTGCCAAAGATTGCCGCCAGCGTAGTGAACAGCCAATTCACATATGTGCCGTAGAGAGTGATCCAGAACGCAGCTGACTTCACCCCGGGCATCAGTCTCACATGGGGCCAGACGGATCCAACTGCGAGCAGAAGTATCCCGTTCATCACGCCCTCAAGGTGAGCGGCGAGTCCCATGCGCACGTTGGCAAAATGCGGCTCGGCAAAACCGGTAAAGAGTCCCAGCAGAAACAGGAACATTCCATGCCACATCAGTCGACGGGCAGCGTTTTCCATTTCGTCTCCTCCTTAGCGCGCGCGCTCATTCGAGATGGGGGAGGGGCATCGGGCGACTTGACGGTTTGCTGTGCGCTCACACGCGGAAGCGCTATTCGATTGCGTGTTTTGGTTGCCGGTCTAGCTGCGCAGCATGTCTTTGACCTGTTGCGTCATCACGTCGCGGCCAACGTCGCTGATGGCGTCCGTGAGTGGAATTGACTTGGGGCAGGCCTCGACGCAGTTCTGGGCGTAGCCGCACTCCTGGATGCCGCCGTCCCCGGCGAGGGCGCGCAGGCGTTCTTCGGCCAGCACCTTGCCGGTGGGGTGCATGTTGAAGAGCTTGACCTGGGCGATGGTGGCGGCGCCGACGAAGCCGGTTGCCTCATTGAACTGGGGGCAGACCTCCATGCAGCAGGTGCAGGAGATGCAGTTGGAGAGCGGGTAGCGGATTTCCTGCTCCTGGGGGAGCTGGCGCGGGCCGGAACCGAGATCGTAGGTGCCATCGATGGGTACCCAGGCCTTGACGATTTTGAGATTCTCAAACAGGACGGAGCGGTCAACCTGTAGGTCGCGGACGAGAGGAAACTTGGAGAGCGGCTCAAGCTTAATGGGCTGCTCGAGGTTATCAATGAGCGCCGAGCAGGCCATGCGGGCCTTGCCGTTGATGCGCATGGCGCAAGAGCCGCAGATCTCTTCCAGGCAGCTGGAGTCGTAGGTGATGGGGGTGGTCGCTTTGCCGTCGGCGGTGACGGGGTTGGCGGCGATGTCCATCATCGCGGAGGTCACATTCATACCGGGCCGCCACTCCAGCTCGAACCGTTCCCACACCGCCGGCGCATCCGGGCTGGCCTGGCGCTTGATTTCTAATTGAATCGTTTTGTTTGCCATGGTCCCTTTCGCTTCCGCATTCGCGCAGGGGTTAGAGCCCCGAAATTCCTTTTTGCCTTGCTCGGCACGACTGAAGTCGTGCCCTGTTACAAAACCAGTACTCCGTCGCCCCTACGGGGCTGGACTCCGTTTTCGATCCCTCTACCCCACGCTGAAGCGCGGGGCTAACAAACTTTGCGCCTACGGCGCGGATTCCTTCGCTGCGTCAATACTTGCGTGGACGGGGCTTGATGTACTGCGTGTCCACGTCTTCGTACTCGAATTTTGGTCCCCCGGGCGCGCCAGTAAAACTGGCTTTCGTCGTCTTCAGGAATTTTTCGTCGTTGCGCTCGGGGAAATCCGGCTTGTAGTGTGCGCCACGGGACTCGTCGCGCAGCATGGCGCCCAGGGTGATGGTGCGCGAGAGCTCCAGCATGTTGTAAAGCTGGCGGGCGAAGGCGAAGCTGGTGTTGGCCCACTGGCTCTTGTCGCTCAGGTTCACGCGCTTGTAGCGCTCCAGCAGCTCCACGACCTTTTCGTCGGCCTGCTTCAGGCCCTTGTTGTAGCGGATGACGGTGGCATGCTCGGTCATGACGATGCCCAGCTCGCGCCACAGCTTGAAGGGATTCTCGCCGCCTTGATTATTGATGAGCTTTTTATTGATCTCAACCTGGCGCGCCACTTCCTGGGCGGCGCCGCCGTCGCCTTCCGGCGCGCTCACGCTTTTGGCGTACTTCTGGGCCACGATGCCGGAGACGAAACCGCCGTGAATGCAGCTCAAGAGCGAGTTTGCGCCCAGGCGGTTGGCGCCGTGGTACTGGTATTCGCACTCGCCCGAGGCCAGGATTCCGGGCACGTTGGTCATCTGCTCGCTGTCTACCCAGAGGCCGCCCATGGTGTAGTGCATGCCGGGAAAGATCTTCATGGGATGGGTATGGGGATCGACGCCGACGAACTTCTCGTAAATCTCGAGGATGCCGCCGAGCTTGCGATCGAGAGTGGCGCGGTCGATGTGAGTCAGGTCGAGATAGACCATGGGCTGGCCGTCGATGCCGAGGCCGTTTTCATAGACCACCTTGTGAATGGCGCGGGTGGCGACGTCGCGGGGGACGAGGTTGCCGTACTTGGGATACCACTCTTCGAGGAAATACCAGCGGTCGGCTTCGGGAATTTCGCGGCCGGGGCGATTGTCGCCGGCCTTCTTCGGCACCCACACGCGGCCGCCCTCGCCGCGAGCGGATTCCGACATGAGGCGCAGCTTGTCTTCGCCGGGAATGCAGGTTGGGTGCACCTGGATGAACTCGCCGTTGGCGTAGTAGACGCCCTGCTGGAAGACAGCGGATTGCGCCGACCCGGTGCAGACCACGGAATTGGTGCTCTTGCCGAAGATGGCTCCGTTCCCGCCGGTGGCGAGGATAATGGCTTCGCCCGCGGAAGGCGCGGACTTCCATGGTGCGGAGGTCCATGGCCACGATGCCGCGGCACACGCCCTTCGAATCGAGGATGGCGGAGAGAAACTCCCAGCCCTCGTACTTGCGCACCTTGCCCTCGGACTCGTGGCGGCGAACCTGCTCGTCGAGCGCGTAGAGGAGCTGCTGGCCAGTGGTTGCTCCGGCAAACGCGGTGCGGTTGTAGAGAGTTCCACCGAAACGGCGAAAATCCAGCAATCCTTCCGGGGTGCGGTTGAAGGGCACGCCCATGCGATCGAGCAGGTCGATGATGGCGGGGGCCGCTTCGCACATGGCCTTGACTGGGGACTGGTTGGCGAGGAAGTCGCCGCCGTAGATGGTGTCGTCAAAGTGCTGCCAGGTGGTGTCGCCTTCGCCTTTAAGGTTTTTGGCGGCGTTGATGCCGCCCTGCGCGCAGACGCTATGCGAACGCTTGACCGGGACGATGGAAAACAGGTCCACCGTGCCGCCGGCCTCGGCAATTTTGATGACCGCCGAAAGTCCCGCCAATCCTCCGCCAATCACAATGATTCTGGGGCTTGCCGCCATGGTGGTATTGATTTCCTTTCCTTCTTGAGCGTCAGTGCAAGCCCGGGCTCGCAGTGAAGATGATTGCCGGCGCCACGTCCACCGGTGCGTTGGCAAATTGGGGTCCGACGAAGGCCCAGATGCTATAGAGACCGACGGCGCAAAGAACGATGCCGCCGGCGAGGCACACCCAGGCGAAACGGCGCCGGGATTTTTTGCCGGGCGTGACGCCCCACTTGGCGGCGAACAGCCAGATGCCGTAGGCGAAGTGCCAGCAGATTGCAATCATGGCGACGACATAGAACGCCAGGATCCAGGGATTGGCTAGCTCGGCCTGCACCTTGTGGAACGCCATGCCGGGATTGTGGGGTAGATCGGCGCCCATGAAGCGCTGGGTGGCGACGTGGTAGCCGATGTAAATGAATGCGAGGATGCCGGTCCAGCGCTGCGAGGTGTACATCCAGTTGCCGGCCCAGGGGTAATAGACGATGTTGGATTTGCCGCGGAGCCAGATGAAGACGCCGTAGACGGCGTGGTAGGCGATGGGAATGAAAATGAAGACCCATTCCAGCACGCGCACCGCGGGCAGGCCGTTGAGGAATTTGACCTGGGCCGCATAGGCAGCGGGGCCTTTCAGCGCCTCAAAGTTGGAGATAAAGTGCTCCAGGAGAAACGCGCCGATGGGAACGATGCCGAGCAGGGAGTGGAGCTTGTGCCAGAGAAACGAGTGTCCTTCGCCGGCGCGAAGCGGTTCAACGCCGCGCCGAACCTGGGGCGCGACGGGATTTTGGGCGGTAGCCATGAAGATGAGATCTCCTGAACTGCGGGCGGCCAGAAATTGGCGCCACACGTTTCGGATTGAGAGACGGGTATTTGTATTGAGATACCCGAAACATTATTGGAAACGGGACTTAGGGTCGTCAAGGAGGGAACAGTTGTCAGTTGTCAGTGGACAGCAATAGCTCTCTGTCTGCGGCGTTGCTTTGTCGCTTGTTGCTATGTCTCCAGCTTTTTGAGGAGCGCTTCGAGCGCGCGGCCGCGATGGCTCAGGGTGAGCTTGGTTTCGAGGGTGATTTCGGCCATGGTCTGGCCCAGTTCAGGCAAATAAAACAGCGGATCGTAGCCGAAACCGCCGGTGCCGCGGGGCGCGCCGAGGATGGCGCCCTCCACGCTGCCCTCGCCGGTTTGAACCACGGCTCCGTTTCGCGCGGCGGCGAGCACGCAGCGGTACCGCGCGGTGCGCTGCTCCTGTTCTACGTCCACCATGCGCTGCAGCAGCACCATGTTGTTCCAAACGTCGGTGTTGTCATTGGCATCGGGAGAGTCGAACATGCCCGCATCGGCGGCGTAGCGGGCGGAGCGCACGCCGGGCGCGCCGTTGAGAGCGTCCACCTCGAGGCCGGAATCGTCGGCAATAACCAATTCGCCGGGAGCAAAGCGTGAGTAGTAGACCGCCTTCAGGGTTGCATTGGCCTCGAAGGTGTCGCCGTTTTCTTCGGGCGCGGCCATCAGCGAAAGTCCCGGCAGTGGCACGAGCTGGATGCCGTGCGCGTCGGCGGCCACGCGAAAATCGCGCAGCTTTCCCTGGCTTGTGGTTGCCACAAACAGGCGGAGGGCCATGAAGCCAGTGTAGCGGAGTTTTGCAAAGAGACGGCTTGAGGAAGCACAATGGTCACGCTTCGCAAATGATGTCGCAAATGAATGTCCATGCCCGGTGCGCCGTCGTCTTGTTCTGCCTTGTTGTGTTGACCTGCTTGCCTGCGATGGGCGCTCTCGGACCGGCTCACCTGCGAGTTGACAACCTGACCGAACCGCTGGGAATCGACGATCCAGCGCCGAAGTTTTCATGGCAGTTGGAGGATCCCGCGCGCGGGGCAAAGCAGACGGCGTATCGGATCGACCTTTTCGCCGGGATCGCCGGTTATCCCGACGCGAAGTTTGCATTCTGGTCCAGCGGGCGGGTTGAATCCGACCAGTCGCTTAATGTTCGCTACGCCGGTCCCGCGCTGAAGCCTTCGACGCGCTACTACTGGCTTCTGACCGTCTGGGGCGCGGACGGCAAGCCTTATCCGCATACGGAGCCAACAACTGCGGATCGTGAGCCGGCGTGGTTTGAAACCGGCCTGATGAATCAGGATGCGTGGAAGGCGCAGTGGATTGGCTACGAGACGACCGAGGAAGGGGCGGTGCGGCATGCGCCGTCCCAATGGATTGTCAGTCCGGATGCGGCGGCGCTGGGGAAAGAGAAGTCATTTCCGGAGCAGTTTGCGTACAGGACCGTGATTCATGTGGACAAGGCGGTGAAGGCCGCCGCGCTGTTTGCCACGGCAGAAGACACGGCTGCCGCCTGGATCAATGGCGAGCAGGTACTGGATGCGGCGCCGTTTCCGGCGTGGCGCCAATTGCCATGGAAGAAATTCGTGCGCGCCGATGTGACGGGCAAGCTGAAGACTGGTGACAACACGCTGGCGCTCGAATCTGTCCGGTATACAGGATCAGCGACTGCGCCGCCTGCCATCGCCACGCTCTACGTGGAGTATGCCGACGGAAGCACCGCGACATTCAATACGAGTCCTGGGTGGAAGACGGCAATCCATGCGCCGGAGGGCTGGCAGCAGCCGGGATTTGATGACGCGTCGTGGAAGACAGCAATTATCTGGAAGCCAGGGGGCGATTCGGGAGCCGCAGCGGGCCATCCTTGGATTCCCGACTCTGTGAAGGTGCTGCGCCACGCATTCAATGTGACCAGCCCGATCAAGTCGGCGAGGATTTACTCTACGGCGCTGGGCGAATACGAGCTGTTTCTTAACGGGAAGCGTGTGAGCGAGGACTACTTTGCGCCGGGGTGGACGGACTACCGCGAGCGCGTGGTGTACCAGACGTACGATGTGACACCGTTGCTTGTGGAGGGCCAGAACGCGATCGGGGTGCTGCTGGCGCCGGGCTGGTATGAGACGCCGCTGGAGTGGTTCCAACAGCCCAATAATTATGGCGATACGCCGCCGGCATTGCGGGCGCAGATTCGCATAGAGCATGCGGATGGCACGGTGGAGTGGATCCATACCGACGCGTCGTGGCAGGCGGGGTGGAGCTTCATCCGGCATTCGGAACTGTACGACGGCGAGACTCAGGACGCGCGCAAGTCGCAACTCGGGTGGAACACGCCCGAGTTCGACACGAGCGCGTGGAAGCCGGTGAAGACGATGGAACCGAAGCCGGTGGAAATTGTGGCGCAGGATTTCCAGCCGGTGCGGGTGGAACGCGAGGTTCATGCCCAATCCGTGACGGAGCCTGAGCCCGGCGTCTACATTTTCGATTTCGGGCAGAACCTTGCGGGGATCGAGCGGCTGTGGGCTTCAGGGGAGGCGGGAACCGACGTGCGGCTTCGCTTCGGAGAGATTCTCAACTCCGATGGAACGCTGTACACGGCGAACCTGCGCACGGCGAAGGCTACGGATCATTTCATTCTGGCCGGCGGCGGCACCGAAGAGTTTGTGCCCCAGTTCACCTTCCATGGTTTCCGTTACGCCGAAGTTACAGGCCTGCGTTCACGGCCCGCGAAGGATGCGCTGACTGCCTTGGTTCTGCATACCAACGCGCCGTTTGCGGCGGAGTTGAAGACCGGAAGCGAGATGGTGAACAAGCTGTGGAGCAATATTCTCTGGGGCCAGCGGTCCAATTTCATCAGCGTGCCGACCGATTGCCCGCAGCGAGACGAGCGCCTGGGCTGGATGGCCGATGCGCAGGTGTTCTGGCGGACAGCAAGCTACAACATGGACCTGGCGGCATTCTCGCGCAAGTTCGCCCGCGATATGAGAGGAACGCAGGCGGGGACGTCCATGTATGGCATCTACTCGCCGGGAACCGCAAGCGAAAACTCCGGCTTCGGGCCGGGCTGGAGCGATGCCGGCATCATCATTCCATGGACTTCCTGGCTACAATCCGGCGATACCAGTGTCATTGATCAGAACTGGGATGCGATGCAGAAATACCTTGCCGGCATTGCCGCCACCAACCCGGACGGCTTATGGAAGAACGACGCAGGCATCCCGTTTGGCGACTGGCTGGCGCCGGAGGGCCGCACCAACCAGGTGCTCATCGCGACGGCGTCCTGGGCCTACGACCTGACCCTGATGCAGGAAATGGCGCATGCGACCGGGCGCACGGCAGACGAGCAGCATTTTAGGGAATTGTTTAGGAAAGTACGCGCGGCGTTTCAAAAGCAATTCGTGCGCAGCGATGGCCTGGTGACCGGCGCGGATCAAGGGCCGAACCCCATGGGAGAGCGCACGCATAACGTGCCAGCGGGAGAGCAGGACACACAAACGGGCTACGTGCTGGCGCTGCACATGAACCTGTTGCCGGAGAATCTCCGTGCGGCCGCCGCGCAGAAGCTGGTGGACAAAATCGAGGCCAATCACGGACTGCTGGGTACCGGATTCCTGGGCACGCCGTACCTGCTGGAGGAACTGACCAAAACAGGGCATGTCGACGTGGCCTACCAGCTTTTGCTGAATACGCAATATCCATCGTGGGGCTACCTGATTGAGCACGGCGCCACCACCACCTGGGAGCGCTGGAACGGTGACCAGATGAAGGACGATCCCAGCATGAACTCCTATAACCACTACGCCTACGGCGCGGTGGCCGATTGGATTTATCGCTATGCGGCTGGGATTGATGCGACGCCGCTCGATGCGGGTTTTCACACCATCGTGCTTCATCCACAATTCAGCGCGCGCCTCGGTGCGGTTGATTTCAGCTATCCGTCGGCATACGGCGAGATTCACTCTGCCTGGTCCGTCGAGGGCAACACGGCAACCTGGCACATCACCATCCCCGCGAATACAACCGGCCGCCTGGACCTGACTCCAAAGGAAGCCGCGAAGTACAAGCTCAGTGGGGAGCCGCTTTCGCAATCGGGTCTCAATCTGCAACCTGGCACGTACACTTTTACGGTCCAGCTGTGAACCGGTCGATCGTTAAGCCATTCGCGCCAGATTGGGGCAAGGAGTGGCATCAGGAAGATGCGGTGCCCGGGATCGTTTTGTGAGCGAAGGAATCGAGGTTGAATGTCTATCGCAGCAGGCATAGGCTGGCACATGGTGGGCGCGGCATCCGCTGCGTCCTTTTATGCGCCTATTGAGAGGGTGAAGAAGTGGTCCTGGGAGACCACTTGGGCCGTTGCGGGCTTTTTCTCATGGATTCTGCTTCCCATCGGATTCAGTCTTTACCTGCTGCCGAATTTCCAGGCGTTCTACGCAGCCATCCCCGCTGCGCTCATTTGGAAGGTGGCTTTGCTTGGCGCAATGTGGGGCGTGGGCAATGTCAGCTATGGGCTCACCATGCGGCACCTGGGCATTTCGCTCGGCGTGGGAGTGGCTATTGGCGTTACGCTTGTGGCCGGCACGCTTATTCCCAAGCTTATTGCCGGGCAGTATGCCGATCTGTTTTTGAGCCGCAGCGGATTCTGGAACATCTCCGGAATGCTCGTGGCGCTTACTGGAATTGCCGTCGTCTCCTGGGCGGGCCACCTGAAGGAAATCGAGCTAGGCCGACAGGCGGAAGAATTCAACGTGAAACTCGGCCTGGCGCTTGCGGTGATGTGCGGGATTTTTTCGTCGGGATTTGCCTTTGCGCTGAATGCTGCGACGCCCATCCGCGAGGCCGCGCTGAGGGCCGGCGTGAATTCGCATTATGCGCGGCTTCCCTCCTATGTTCTGATCATGGGCGGCGGCGCAATCGTCAACCTCACCTATTGTTTCGTCCGCCTCGGCTTCAAGCGCAGCATCTCGCTTCGCGCCGATCTGGCGCAACCCGGCGCAACCCTGCTGAAGAACGCATCCATGGCGGCAGCAGGCGGGATCATGTGGTACTTCCAATTCTTCTTTTATGCCTGGGGTGAGGCCAACATTTCCGTTCGCCTCTCGTACGTAAACTGGATGCTGCACATGAGCGGTTACGTGCTTTTTGGCGGCGTCGTGGGCCTTGCGTTGGGGGAGTGGGCAGGTGTGGGCCGGCGGCCTGTCAGGCTGCTCTGGGCCGGAATGCTGATCATTATCGCCGCCGCCAACCTGGTGGGGCTCGGACTTGCGACTTGAGATGACCGCGGGTCCATCGGGAACCTTTAACCTTGCTGGATGAACGGCTCAAATATATGATAATAAATAAGTTAAATCCTGTTTAAAACAAGTGCCAGAATGTGCAATGACAACTGACGTGGTCGGCGGGGCCCGGGTTGACTCCCGGAGAACGATTGGCCTTCTTTCTAGGGCCTGGGCTTCATTCTGGAAGAAGAGAATGGATGGGCACCGGGTCAAGTGGTATTCTACGAGGTGATTCCCCCCTCATATTGTTCAAAAATAAGCATCGTTGCCCTCAATTCGATGTGGTAGGTTGGTACTGAAACGCAAGCGCCTCAAAGGGGGAACCCCCCATCGGATCTGCGAGAACGTTTGAAGCAGTTTCCCGAGTGTTTCAATTTCGTTGCGGAGGATTAATATGCGCTTAACGCAATCTGTGACCTGGGTATTAGCGGGACTTATTCTGGCCGCCGTGCCAGCTGCCTTGAGCGGCCAGAGCACTGCCAAGCAGAACGGGTCGTACTCGTATGCAGACTCGCCATCGCGGTGGGATTTCTTTGCCGGATACAGCTATCTGTCGCCCCATGGCACGGACTCTCAGGGAGTGACTCCCCAAGCGATTAATTTTGGGTCGATATATAGCTTTTCCTACTACTTCAACAAGTACGTTGGAGCGCAGTTGGAGGCCGACGAGCACATTCCCAATGAAACCCGTTATCCATGTGCGAACTGCGGGAAAACGTGGAGCAACGCGGACTTTTCGGGGGGTGGCGGAGGTCTGATCTTCCGTTATCCGGGCACCCTGCTGACTCCGTTCGTACACGGCCTTGTAGAGCTGCAACGCGTTGGCATCGATCCTGGGACGACCAATGACGTTTGGGGAATTGGGGTTGAGGGCGGCGGTGGCCTGGATTTGGAGACGCCGCTGTGGCATCACCGGATCGCGTTCCGGCTTGCACAGGCCGACTTCCAGTACGCGCACGCGAACTGGACAGGAGGCCGCGGGAACTTCGACTCGGCGCAGCTGAGCGCGGGCTTTGTGATTCACGGTGGCTCGATTGCTCCTCCGCCGCAGTTGACGGTGGCCTGCGCGGTGAACCCGACGAGCGTGTTTCCGGGCGACCCGGTGACAGCGACGGCGACGGTGAGCAACCAGATTCCGAAGGAGAACGTGATTGCGACGATCTCTGGCGACGGGATCAACGGGGCCCAGACCGGAACCACCGCGACCGTGAGCACGGGGAGTTTGTCGCCGGGAACGCACACGGTGAAGTGCGATGCCAAGGAAGGCAAGCCGGGCAAGGAAGGCATGAAGCCATGGCAGAATGCGACGGCATCGACGGCGACGTTTACGGTGAAGGAGTTTGAGCCGCCGACGATCAGCTGCTCGGCGAATCCGACGACGCTGAAGCCTGGGGACAGCTCGACCATCACGGCGACGGGGATGAGCCCGCAGAACCGGCCGCTCACGTACACCTACTCGGCATCGGCAGGGACGGTGAACGGGAGCGGGAACACGGCGACGTTCTCCTCGACGGGAGCGCCGACGGGGACAACGACGATCACCTGCAATGTGTCGGACGACAAGGGCCACAACGCGTCTGCGGAGACCAGCGTGACGATTGAAGCGCCGCCACCGCCGCCGCAGCCGAAGACACAGGCTCTGTGCTCGATCACGTTTAAGACGGACACCAAGCGTCCGGTGCGTGTCGATAACGAAGCCAAGGCGTGCTTGGACGAAGTGGCGCTGGACCTGCAGAAGCAGCCGGATGCGAAGGCTGTCGTCGTCGGCGAGTCTAACGACAAGGAGAAGGCCGAACAGGCGAAGATGGAGAAGCGCAATGCGAAGCTCCGTCATCCCAAGCCGGTGGAGAACTTCGCAGCGCAGCGCGCGGTGAACACCAAGCAGTATCTGGTGACGGACAAGGGGATCGATCCGTCGCGGATCACGGTGGCCACCGGGACGGGCGACAACCAGCAGGTGGAAGACTACCTGGTGCCTGCGGGAGCGGACTTCAACGCCGACGTGCAGGGCACGACGCCGGTGGACGAGAACACGGTGAAGCCGCAGGAGCGCAAGCCTCTGCCCGAGCGGCATCCCGCCCACCACAAGAAGGCAGCCCAGTAGTTCGGGCTGGCCAAGCGACGTAAGGCAATCGGGCAGCGATCTCAAGATCGCTGCC
This sequence comes from uncultured Acidobacteriota bacterium, assembly GCA_963771195.1. Classification (GTDB taxonomy): domain Bacteria; phylum Acidobacteriota; class Terriglobia; order Terriglobales; family Acidobacteriaceae; genus Telmatobacter. The sequence continues at coordinate 163,171 of CAVYSS010000006.1, read as the reverse complement.
CGATTTATTTTGAGAGAGGATTCGCTGAAGCGAATGCTGGTGCGAGCGGGACAACTCCACGCGAAGAAAGCGCGAATGCGTTCAATACGCTTCAAATTGATTGAGCGGCAGGCGGACGCGGAAGCAAGTGCTGCCCGGTTCAGAGCGGACGCCGAGGTGGCCGCGATGCTTGCGCACGATGCGCATGGCATTGTCGAGTCCCAGGCCAAGGCCGTGGCCGGGAGGCTTGGTGGTGAAGAAGGGTTCGAAGATGCGGTCCTGCAGTTCGAGCGGGATGCCGCGGCCATTATCCCAGATTTCAACCAGCATTAAATCGCCTTCAACACGGCAAACGAGGCGCAGCTTGCCGGGGCGTCCGGTGGTTTCCATTGCTTCAAGCGCATTCTCAATCAATGCTGTCCAAACCTGGTTGAGTTCTCCGCCGTAGGCGCTGATGGACGGCAAGTCGGGCTGGTAGTCGCGTTCGATATCTACGTTGGCCAGACGCGACCGCATCATTTGCAGCGTGGCGTCGAGACCGTCGGGAACCGAGACCTCGAGCATAGCCGCGCGATCCATATTGGAATATGCCTTTACGGCGCTGATGAGATCGAAGATGCGCGCGGTTGAATGGAGCACGGTTTCTACGCCGCGACTCAGACGCAGGTAGCGCGCGAAGTACTGCAGGGTGACGCAGGTGCCCTGGTTCTCGAGAATGGCGTTCAGGCTGTCGAGGTCTTCGACGGTAATGCCGTGTTCGGCTAGATCGGGCGCAACCTCCCACGAGGGCTCGCAGGGAAGGTGAACCAACCAGTTGCGAATGGCCTCTTCCCGAGCGATTAGTGCTGCGGGAGGCTCCGTGGTGTTGGGCCGGGCACGTTCCATGATTCCGCTTTCCCAAACTTCCACGCGGCGAATCTGGTCTTCTGTCCAGCAGAGGTTGACGAGCTTGAAACGGTTTTCGCGATTCGATCGGAGTTCCTTGACCAGGCTGGAGGCGGCGCGTTGCGCTGCCGAGGCAGGATTGTTGAGCTCGTGGGCGAGGTTGCCGGCTAGCTTGCCCAGGGCGTTAAGCTTTTCCGCCTGCTGCTCAATGCGCGTAACTTCGCGGACGCGGTCAAGAAGCGTGGAGACAACGCGCTGAGTCATGGAAGGAATAGCTTCGAGCATCGCCGGGAAGTGGGAGCGGTGGATGAAGAGGGCCCAGACGCCGCTAATGGCGACGCCCTGGCCGCCGAATGTCTTCATGCGGGAAAAAGGGAGTAATCCAGTCATCTGGCCGGCGCGGCCGATGAAGAGAGCCATGGGTCCGCCATGTTGCCGCTGAACGTGGATTTCGCCTTTGAGGATGAGGATCATGCGATCGGCGGGTGTGCCTTCCTCGAACAGGATTTCTCCCTGCTTGGCGACGATTTCCTCGCCGTGCTGGGCGAGCCACAAGCGGTCTTCCACAGCCAATCCCTGCAGCGGAGTGACCCGTTCGAGGGCGGCGGCAATTTCTTCGATGGGCGTAGGACGGGCAGGCGGAGAGGAAATGAGGGAAGGCATGACGAACCTCCAGGGGAACCCACCTTCAGGATAGCCGATTCCATGTGCGACATGGGTGGTATGATTGCCGGTTAAATTCCAGAGACATTGAGATTGAGGTGGAGGAAACCGATGCGTTGGATAGCAGGCGCGGTTCTTGCAATTGCGTGCGCAATCGGAGTGGCACAGAACCCAAACGAGGCCCAGGTAAAGGCGCGGCTGGAACAGGTGGCAAGCTCCTACACCGCCAACAATGCGTTTATGGGGACCGTCCTGGTGACCGACGGCGACCAAGTATTGCTGGACAAGGGTTATGGCGATGCGGTGCTGGAGTGGAATGCTGAGAACACGCCGGTTACAAAGTTCCGCCTGGGATCCGTCACCAAGCAATTTACGGCGGCGCTGGTTTTGCTGATGCAGCAGGATGGCAAGCTGAACATCAACGATCCCGTGAGCAAGTATCTGCCCGATGCGCCGAAAGCGTGGGAGAAGATTACCCTGGCCAATTTGCTTGGGCACACATCGGGAATTCCCAACTTCACCAGCTTCAAAGAGTTCCACACATGGGCTGCGAGCCCGCACACGTGGGACGAGGAATACGCGTTTTTCAAGGACAAACCGCTGGATTTTGAACCGGGCAGCAAATTTGACTACAGCAATTCAAATTTCGAGGTCCTGGGCGGAATCCTGGAGAAGGTGAGCGGCAAGAAGTATGGCGACCTTCTGCGGGAGCGCATCTTTGACCCTCTGGGCATGAAGGATTCGGGGCTCGACAGCGATGAGCTTATTCTTCCCAAGCGCGCGGAGGGCTACATGCCTGGGCCGAATGGGCTGATGGTAGCGCGCTCCGAGTCCATGTCAGTCCCGTTTTCGGCTGGGTCGATTTATTCCACCACGGGCGATCTGCTGAAGTGGGAACAGGGGCTTTTCGGTGGCAAATTGCTTTCCGCCGATTCCCTGAAGGCGATGACTACTCCGGGCAAAGGCGACTACGGCCTGGGAGTCATGATTCACAACCAAGAAGGCGTGAAGGTGGTAGAGCATGGAGGGGGAATCGAAGGATTCAATACGAACCTGATCTACGTGCCGGACAAGCGCATCTGCGTAGTGGTGCTGGCCAATGTAAATGGCGCGGCGCCGGATCAGATGGGACAGCAGCTTCTCGAGGTTACGCTGGGAAAGCCGGTTGTTCTCCCCAATGAGCGTAAGGCGGCGCCAATTGCGAAGGAGGAACTGGCGAAGTTTGTGGGCGTGTACGACCTGGCGCCCACCTTTTCGCTGACGATTGCCCAGAGTGGAGATGGCTTGACGGTGCAGGGAACCGGCCAGCCCGCGTTGCCGATGATGTACCAGGGCTCCAAGGACGGGCATCCGCGGTTTTTCATCACTGCTGTCGGCGCGGAGATTGAGTTTGTGCCGGACGCGAACGGCGCGATTGTGTCGCTCGTTCTTCACCAGAACGGCGCCAATGTGCCGGCCAAGAAGCATTGAACCGGTAGTTGGAGCAAATGAGAATGCCCTGCGCAATTCGCGCAAGGCATTCGTACTTCCGCAACTCGCAGCGCTCAGCGCGTTTTGGAAATTTCCTCAACCGTAACCGGATCGAGGAAGGGCATGCTGGCGCGCAGCTGCTTGCCGACGATCTCAACCGGGTGTTTGGCCTCGGCTTCGCGGAAGGCGAGGAATTCCTTGCGCCCCGAGTTTTGATCGGCCAGGAATCGCTTGGCAAATGAGCCGTCCTGAATTTCTGCAAGGATCTGCTTCATGGCTTTGCGGCTCTCTTCGTTAATCACGCGCGGGCCGCTCACGTAGTCGCCCCATTCCGCCGTGTCGGAGATGGAGTAGCGCATGTAGGCCAGGCCGCCGCGATAAATCAGGTCGACGATAAGCTTGAGCTCGTGCAGAACTTCGAAATATGCGCTCTCCGGCTGGTAGCCGGCTTCGACCAGGGTCTCGTATCCGGCCTTGATGAGTGCGCTGACGCCACCGCAAAGGACAGCTTGCTCGCCGAAAAGGTCGGTTTCGGTTTCTTCCTTGAAAGTGGTTTCAAGCACTCCGGCGCGGGTGCAGCCAATACCCTTCAGGTAGCTGAGATTAAGCGCATGGGCGTGGCCGGTGGCGTCCTGGTGAATGGCGATGAGTCCGGGAATGCCTCCACCCTCAATGAAGAGCTCGCGCACGCGGTGGCCGGGGCCCTTGGGCGCAGCCAGGCCCACGTCGATGCCGGCTGCGGGGACGATGGTCTTGAAGTGGATGTTGAAGCCGTGCGCAAACAGCAACAGCTTACCGGGCGCGAGATTGGGCGCGATCTCCTCGGCGTAAACCTTGGCCTGCGTCTGGTCAGGGATGAGAATCATCACCACGTCGCCCCATTTTGCGGCTTCGGCCACGGTGGTTACTTCCAGGCCGGCCTTCTGCGCCTTGGCGATGGACTTGGAGCCGGCAGCCAGGCCGACCTTTACTTGCACGCCGGAGTCCTTCAAGTTAAGCGCATGCGCGTGACCCTGCGAGCCGTAGCCGATGATGGCCACCTTCTTTGACTGGATGAGGGAAAGGTCTGCGTCGTGATCGTAATAAGTGGTTGCCATTTTGCCTTGTACTTTCCTTTGTGTGAAGTTTGGGTGTGTGCGGGGACCATAACAGCCGCGAAAACGACAGACGGCGTACCCGGTGTTTCAGGAGTTACTCGGGTTCGACGGCGGCGTCTACCTCCGCAAATTGATCCTTGCCGGCGCCGTTTTCAAGCTCCTGTTCACCGGCACCCATTGCCTTGAGCACGCGGCTGGTATGGTGTCCCCGCCGCATGGTCATTTTGCCGCTGCGGCAAATCTCCAGAATCTTATTATCGCCCTCGGTGAGCACCTGGATAAGACCTTCGATCTTGCTTTCGACACCGGTCATTTCGATCATGAGCGATTCGGGAGCAAGATCGACGATGCGGGCGCGAAAGACTTCAACCAGTTCGAAGATTGTCGAACGGGTGTTCTTTGTTGCAGCCACCTTGATGAGAGCGAGCTCGCGCGTGACCGATGGCGCACCGGCAATGTCGTCCACGTCCAGCACGTTCTCGAGCTTGAACATGCTGGCGCGGATGCGGTGCCCGGCTTCGGCCGACGCCTCGCATACCAAAGTGAGCCGCGACAGGCCAGGCCGCTCGCTGCGACCGACGGTAAGCGAGATGATGTTGATGTTCAAACGGCGAAACAGCGATGCCACGCGTGTCAGTACGCCCGGCTTGTCTTCAACGTAAGCAACGAATGTGTGCAGCATAAAAGCCTTTCAGAGTGAAGAAGTGAATGAGTGTAATAGTGAATCTCCAGCCGACCTGAGTGTCGAATGCGAGTCGACTCACTCGTTCACGTCGTCCGCTGACTCCGCCAGCGGATTCTTTCCCGGCCGGCGGATCATCTCGTGCAGCGCGCTTCCCGCGGGAATCATCGGGTACACCGAATCTTCCTTCTCCACCATGAAATTGAGCAGGAACGCGCCATCGTGCTTGCGGGCCTTTTCCACCGCATCGGCTACATCGGCTCGCGTGTGCACCGCGCGTCCAGCGATTCCATGTGCGTCAGCAAGCTTCACAAAGTCCGGGCTCACCATCGGTGTGGCCTCATAGTTACGCTCGTAAAAGAACTCCTGCCACTGCCGCACCATGCCCAGGTAGCCGTTGTTGATCACGGCGATGTTGATCTTGAGCCCTTCCTGCGCAATGGTGGCCAGCTCCGCGGCCGTCATCTGGAAGCCGCCATCGCCCGCGATCACCCACACTTCCTTGTCCGGGCACGCCACCTTGGCGCCAATCGCGGCAGGCAGCGCGAATCCCATAGTGCCCAGGCCGCCGGAAGTGATAAGGGTGCGCGGCTGCTCGTGATGGAAGTACTGCGCCTCCCACATCTGATGCTGGCCCACATCCGTCACCACAATGGCGTTGCCGCCGGTGATGCGCCACAAGTCGTGCATCACGTGGGCGGCGTACAGGTGGCCGGAGTCGGGCAGATTCTTAATGTCGCGCACAGCCACCGCGCCTTTGCTGGCCTCGATGGTCTTGATCCATGCGGCTCCATCGCGCCCGCCGATGCGCGGCAACAACTGTTCCAGCACTTCAGCCAGGTCGCCCAGCAGCGCCACGTCCACCTTGATGTTCTTGTTGATCTCCGCCGGGTCCACTTCGATGTGAATCTTCTTCGCCTTGGTCGCATACGTGGACGGTGTGCCGATCACGCGGTCGTCAAAGCGCATGCCGCACGCGATGAGAAGGTCAGCCTCCTGGATGGCGTGGTTTACCCATGCTTCTCCGTGCATTCCCATCATGCCCAGGTTCAAAGGGTGCGAGGCAGGGAAGCCGCCCAATCCCAGCAGCGTGAGCGCAACGGGAATCTGCGAGCGTTCGGCCAGCGTGCGCACCTGCTCCATGGCGCCCGACTCAATCACGCCATGGCCAGCGAGAATCATGGGCCGCTTTGAAGTCCGGATCAACTCGGCCGCCTGCGCGAGCCCTGAGTCCTCCACCTTGAGCATGGGGTGCGGACGGTACGGCTGGGGCTTGGCCGCAGCAAAATCAAACAACGCGGTGGCCTGCTGCGCATCCTTGGTAATGTCCACCAGCACAGGTCCCGGACGCCCCGAACGCGCGATCTGGAAAGCATGGCGCAAGGCCGGCGCCAGATCCTCAGCCCGGCTGATCAGGAAGTTATGCTTGGTTACCGGCAGCGTTATGCCGGTGATGTCCACTTCCTGGAACGCATCGGTGCCCAGCACCTTACTCGAAACCTGGCCGGTGATGCAGACGATGGGTACCGAGTCAAGCATGGCAGTGGCAATGCCCGTGACCAGATTGGTTGCGCCCGGTCCGCTGGTGGCAACGGCCACGCCCACCTTGCCGGTAGCGCGCGAATAACCATCGGCCATGTGTGCTGCCCCCTGCTCATGGCGCACCAGAATGTGGCGGATGGGAAACTTGCGCAGCGCATCGTACGCCGGCAGGATGGCGCCGCCCGGATAGCCGAAGACGTCCGTGACGCCCTCACCCACCAGCGTGGCCCACAGGATTTCAGCGCCGGTCAATCGTGTCGGCGTAGTCAAGTGTGCGTTGGGGGAAGATGCGTTGCGGTCGGTCATATCGGTTCTCCTTTTTGAAACAGTCAAGCAATTAGCCATCAGCTCTCAGCCAGATCAAATGATTGCGGCCAAGCGTAAAGAGGAACAATTCCGCGCCCAGCCAGGCGCTGGAAGCGGTGTTACTTCGCCTTGAGCCAAAGCGCCTCATCATGTTCCTTCTCAAATGCATCCAGCTCCGCGGCGTAGCGCAGTGTGAGGCCGATATCGTCCAGCCCTTCCATCAGGCAGTAGCGGCGGAACGGATCCGTTTCGAACTTCGCGCTGAATCCGTGCTCGTCAGTGATCGTCTGATCCTCCAGCGAAACCGTGAGCTTGTAATTCGGAATTGACTGCGCCTTCCGCATCAGCCCGGCGACTTGCTCTTCGCTCAGCTTCACCAGGAGAATGCCGTTCTTGCCCGCATTCGAAAAGAAGATGTCCGCGAAGGTGGGCGCGATGACGCAGCGGAATCCGTAGTCGCTGAGCGCCCAGGCCGCATGCTCGCGGCTAGACCCGCAGCCGAAGTTTTTGCCGGCGATCAGGACCTGCGCGTCTGTGTAGCGCGGATCGTTGAGTACGAAATCCTTCACCGGCGCTCCATCGGGCGTCTGCCGCCAATCGAAGAAAAGGAAATCGCCGTAGCCGGTGCGCTCAATGCGTTTGAGGAACTGCTTGGGAATAATCTGGTCCGTATCGACGTTGGCGCGATCGAGCGGCATGGCGAGTGCTGTGAGTGTGCGGAAAGGCTGCATCAGGCGTGTACCTCCTCGTGCGCGGATTCATATTTTGGCCAAAAACGAATATCGACGAAGTGCCCGGCGATTGCGGCCGCAGCTGCCATTTCCGGCGACACCAGGTGGGTGCGGCCGCCGCGTCCCTGGCGGCCTTCGAAGTTGCGATTGCTGGTGGAAGCGCAGCGCTCGCCCGGTGACAAGATGTCCGGATTCATGCCCAGGCACATGGAGCAGCCCGGCTCGCGCCAGTCGAAACCGGCATCTTTGAACACGCGATCGAGGCCCTCCGCCTCAGCCTGCGCCTTCACCAGCTGCGAGCCTGGCACCACCATTGCGCTCACGTGCGAGGAGACCTTGCGGCCAGCGGCAATTCTTGCCGCCGCTCTCAGATCCTCAATGCGCGAATTCGTGCACGAGCCAATGAACACGCGGTCAATCGCTATCCCTTCAAGCGGAGTGCCCGGCTTGAGCGCCATGTAATCGAGCGCGCGTTGCAAGCCTTTGCGCTCCTGTTCGTTGGGCGCCGACGCCGGATCCGGCACCTTCGCCGTGATTGGCGCAACCATGCCGGGACTCGTTCCCCAGCTCAAATAGGGCACCAGCTTTGCCGCGTCGATGGTCAGTTCGCGATCGAACCTGGCGCCCGGATCCGTGGGCAGCTTGCGCCACTCCTCCACCGCGCGGTCCCACGCCGATCCCTGCGGGGAGAACTTGCGCCCCTTGAGATATGAAAACGTCGTCTCGTCCGGAGCGATCATGCCTGCACGCGCGCCGGCCTCGATGCTCATGTTGCAGACGGTCATTCGGCCTTCCACGGAGAGCGCGCGGATGGCCGAGCCGGCGTACTCAACCACGCAGCCGGTGGCGCCGTCGGTGCCGATCTGGCCGATGATGGCGAGAATGATGTCCTTTGCCGTTACACCCAGCGGCAACGCGCCTTCGACAGAGATGCGGAACGTTTTGGGTTTGGATTGCGGCAACGTCTGCGTGGCCAGCACATGCTCGACCTCGCTGGTCCCGATGCCGAAGGCCAGCGCGCCGAACGCGCCGTGGGTGGATGTGTGCGAGTCGCCGCAGACAATCGTCATGCCCGGCTTGGTGATGCCAAGCTCCGGCCCGATCACGTGAACGATGCCCTGCTCGCGCGAGTTCACGTCATAGAGTTCCACGTCGAATTCCGCGCAGTTCTGGCGCAGCGTGGCAATCTGCGTGGCCGCGATCTGGTCCAAAATATGCAGGCGGCCCTCGATAGTCGTCGGCACATTGTGATCCACCGTGGCAATGGTGCGGTCTGGCCGACGCACCTTGCGTCCGGCCAGGCGCAAGCCTTCAAACGCCTGCGGGGAAGTGACCTCGTGAACGAGTTGCAGATCGATATATAGCAGCGTCGGCTCACCCTTTGGCTCCGCGACCAGGTGCTGCTCCCAAACTTTCTCGAATAATGTTTTCGGTTGACTCATTGCTCCTCTTGAATCCGCTTTTGCTTCGGCTGGCGAGGCGCATTGCATCGGCCTCGCATATCGTTGTTCGCAGTCACAGCGCGCTCAATCGCACTCGGACGCAAAGTTTTCACTCCGCCACCGGCACCATGTGGTCGCGGTGACTCAAGATCTTGTGCAGCATGTCGCGTACCTGCTTCCCCATCGCCACTGTGCTCAGCACGCTGTAGCCATACGGGTTTGCGCGCGCCAGGTCGGGAGTGCGGAAACCCATTTCCAGCACTTTGCGAACCGCCATCTCTACTGCGCGCGCCTCGGCTTCCAGCCCGGCGGAATGACGCAGGATCAGCGCGCCAGTCAGGATCGCGCCCAGCGGATTCGCCAGTCCCTTGCCGGCAATGTCCGGAGCCGAACCGTGCACCGGCTCGTACAAATTCACCTTGCCGCCGATGGTGGCCGAGGGCAGCATGCCCAACGAGCCCGTGATTACCGCCGACTCATCCGACAGAATATCGCCGAACAGATTCTCCGTCAGCACCACGTCGTAATTGCGCGGCTGGTTCATCAGGTGCATCGCCATCGCGTCCACGTACTGGTGTTCCACGGCCACGTTGGGAAACTCCGCCGCAACCTCGTTCACGGTCGCGCGCCAAAGCTGCGAAACCTCCAGCACGTTCGCCTTATCCACGCTGGTCAGCTTGCCGCGGCGCTTTTCTGCCAGTTGGAACGCGATCCGCGCCACCCGCGCCACTTCGCTCCGCGTGTAGCGCATCGTGTTCCAGCTCTCGCCGGTTTCGCGATTCCACTCGCGCGGCTTGCCGAAGTACAGCCCGCCCAGCAGTTCGCGAACGAAAAGAATATCCGCACCTTCCACAATCTCGGGCCGCAGCGGTGAATTCAAGGCCAGCTCTTTGAACGCGAAGGCCGGCCGCAGATTGGCAAACCCACCCAGTTCTGCGCGGATCTTCAACAGACCGGCTTCGGGCCGCTTGTCCGGGGGCAGGGAATTGAACTCGTTTCCGCCCACCGCGCCCAAGAGCACGGCATCGCTGGCCAGCGCCTCGCGGAGAGTCTCGTCGGGCAGCGGCGTTCCGTCCTGCACAATGGCCACGCCGCCGATGCGCCGCTCGGAAAAAGCAAACTCGTGCCCGCTAAGCTCGGCGACTTCCTTAAGCACAGCGACGGCTTCATTGGTTACTTCCGGGCCGATGCCATCGCCCGCGACGACAAGAATCCTCAGCTTCATCTCGCTCCTGTGATCGTTATTGAGGCGTCAATTCACTTCTTCAGGCACGGGCATATGCCGCCGCGCGCGAATCGCGTCGGGCAGAATGCCAATCAGGTCCTGGTCGTAAATGTTCTTCTTGCGATCGGCCAGCGCCACAAACCGGTAATAGGTGTGCTGCAACTCGTCGCGGTCGAGCGAAAAGCCAAGTTCTTCCAGCCTGTGGCGCAGTGCCGCGCGTCCGGAGTGCTTGCCCAGTACCAGGTTGGTTTTGGATACACCCACCAGCGCCGGCGTCATGATCTCGTAACACAGCGGGTTGGCCAGCATGCCGTGTTGGTGAATCCCGGACTCATGGGCAAACGCATTTGCGCCCACCACCGCCTTGTTCGGGCTGGGACGGAACGTGATGACGTTGCCCAGTTCCTGGCTGGCGGGTAAAGCTGGTCGAGTTTGATCCGCGTGGTCACGCCGTAGTGGTCCGCGCGCACATAAAGCGCCGCAGCAATTTCCTCGAGCGACGCGTTGCCGGCGCGTTCGCCGATCCCGTTAATGGTGCACTCCACCTGCCGCGCGCCCGCCTCGATCGCTGCCAGCGAGTTCGCCACCGCCAACCCCAGGTCATCATGGCAGTGCGACGAAAGCACGATTCCCTGCGCATCTACCGCGGGAATCCGCTCCCGCACCTCGCGGAACATCCGGCCGTATTCCTCGGGGGTGGTATAGCCCACCGTGTCCGGCATGTTAATAGTCGTCGCGCCCGCCTCGATCGCGATTCGCACCATCTCCACCAGGAAGTCGCGGTCCGAGCGCGTCGCGTCCTCCGGCGAAAACTCCACGTCATCCACCAGCGACCGCGCCAGACGCACCGACTCTGCGGTGAGATCCAGCGCCTGCTGCCGGCTGATCTTCAGCTTGTACTCGAGATGCAGATCGCTCGAAGCCAGGAAAACGTGGATCCGAGGCCGCTCTGCGAACTGTACGGAGCGCGCCGCCATTTCGATATCTTCCGGCTTGGCTCGCGCCAGCGACGCGATCTTCGGCTTGCGCACCGCCTGGGTAATGGTCGCGATTGCCGCAAAATCGCCCTCCGACGCCATCGCGAATCCCGCCTCAATGATGTCCACGCCCAAGTCTTCCAGCGTGTGCGCCATCGTGAGTTTTTCCTGCGTGGTCATGCTGCAGCCCGGGGATTGCTCGCCGTCGCGCAGCGTGGTGTCGAAGATCGCTACATAGTCCTGTGTCATCGCACTCACCGCCAGGGGAAACCATCTCTCATGCTTTTTCCAGTGTCTCGCATCGGGGATATATAAGGCAAAGTTATTATTCTTTGGATTAGAATAAGACTTGCTTATGGCAGTTAGGGCAGTGAAATAGTGAAGAAGTGAAACAGTGAAATGTGAACTCGGGCCGTATTCACTCTTTCACTCCTTCACTTTTTTCACTATTCCTCGGCACCGGAGGCCCCATGGAACTTAGCCAGCTTGAAACCTTTCTCGCCGTCGCCGAGGAGCGCAGCTTCTCCCGCGCCGCGGCGCGCCTGCACCGCACCCAGCCCGCCGTCAGCCAGGTCATCCGCAAGCTGGAGGAATCCGTCGGCGAGACGCTCTTCGACCGCGCGGCCCGCGACGGCTCTCTTACCGCCGCCGGCGCCCTGCTGCGCGATTACGCTGTCCGCCTCATGGCCCTTCGCCGCGAAGCTTCCAGCGCCCTGGACGAGCTCAAAAGCCTGGAGCGCGGCCGCTTGCACATGGCCGCCAATGAGTACACCTCGACGTATTTGCTGCCGGCTATCGATGCGTTCCGGCGCGAGTACCCGCACATCAGCGTGACCGTGCAGCGCATGCTGGCCTCCCACATTCCCGACGAGCTCAATCTCCGCACCTTCGAGATGGGCGTGATCTCTTTCCGGCCCGATCCGGTGCAGTTCCGCACCATCGCGGTCTACGGCGACTGGCTCACATTCATCGTCAGCCCCAGCCATCCCTTTGCAGGCGCAGGTCGCGTCTCTATCAACCAGCTTGGACGCGAGGACTTCATCGCGCACAACGTGGCGTCTCCCCTGCGCCGCAAAGTCATTGAAACCTTCCAGCGGTTCCGCACTCCGCTCAACATGTCCATCGAGCTGCCCACGATTGAAGCGATCAAGCGGTTTGTTGCCATGGGTAATGGGGTTGCCCTCGTGCCCCATATCACCGTGGCGCGCGAGCTTGACACCGGCGAACTCGTTGCCGTGGCTGTTCCGGAACTGGAGATGAAGCGTATTCTCCGCCTCATTCATCGTCGCCAGGGCACGCTGTCGTATGCTGCTACAGCCTTCCTTAAAACTGTCCGAGCCCTGGCCCGCCGCAATGGCCCGCCTTTTTACTATCACGTGGAAAAACCCGCTTGATCTCTGAAACCTGTGACCTGACACCTGACGCCGATGGCCGCACACCTATATGATGGGAAAAAGAGCACACCGATCAAAACCGTCTGCGTCTAACGCAATGATCGTTCCAGTTGCCCCAGCATCCGGCCCGCTCAGGCATATACAATGACTTGAGAGCGGGGCCCGGCGCCAACCGGTGCACCGGAATGACAAACTCGTTGCCAGCCGGCTCGGTTGAGCAGTCGCGAGGTTCAAGGACCGAATGAAGAAGATCGTTTTCCTACTTTTCCTGCTGGCCGTAGCGGTGGCCACGGGCGCGGCTCAGGAGAGCCGCCAGGACATCAGCATCAGCGGCACCGGCATCTTTGAGCCGTTCATGGCCTCATCCACTGACGTGCAGGTCCACTCCAACACCGGCATCGGCGGGCTGTTGAGCTACCGTTTCATGCTCACTCCCTCCAGCGCCCTCGAAGTCAATTACGGCATCGATTATCAGAACACGATGCGATACATCGTCAGCAACACCAACGTGGTCAAAGTGACCGCCCGCGATCAGGAAATCTCCGGGGCCTATGTACGCAGCTTCGTTTTCCGCAAATGGAATCCCTTCGTCGAGGCCGGTCCGGCTGCTCTGATTTTTCTGCCGATCCGCGACTCCGGCACTACCTCCGTCGATGTCAAACAGCAAATCGTCGTAGCCGGCATGTTCGGCGCGGGCTTCGCGTATGAGATAAGCCCCAGTTTCGACATTCGTGCTGAGTACCGCGGGATGGTCGCCAAAATACCCGATTTCGGACAGGGATCCGGCGCCACCAACATGGACCTAAACACCAACCGCTGGTACAAACCGTGGATCAGCGAGCCGGTCATCGGTGTGGCGTACCACTTTTAGAGGCAGTGAAAGAGTGAAGAAGTGATGGAGTGAACAAAGCAAATTGTTTACTCCATCACTTTTCACTCCTTCACTTCTTCATCTTTTCACTTCTTCACTGCGTCACCTGATCACTGGCGCGGTACGCGCCCAGCGACTTCACCATCGCGCAATGCGCCTTCAGCGCCCTCAATGCCCGCTCGCCTTCCGCGCGAGTTTTCAGCTGGCAATCCACATAGAAGATGTACTCCCACGGCTTCCCGTGCACCGGCCGCGATTCGATCTTTGTCAGGTTTGTTCCCAGAGCCGCCAGTTCGTTGAGCACTGCCACCAGCGACCCCGGCCGGTTTTCCACGCTGAAGGCGATGCTTATCTTATTCGCCCTCGCGTCTTCGGCCGCATCCGCACGGCGCTTTACCAGGAAGAATCGCGTGTAATTCTCCGGGTTGTCTTCAATGTCCGCTGCCAGAATCTGGGCATCGTATACTCTGGCCGCGGCCGAGCTCGCAATGGCAGCGGCATGCCGGTCGCGCAGCTCCATCATTTCCTTCACGCTGCCCGCGGTATCGTAATGCGCAATCGCTTCCATCCCCGGATGGGCCGCGAGGAATCGCCGGCATTGCGCCAGAGCCACCGGGTGCGAATACACGCGGTGAATCTGTTCCACCGCGGAGCCGGGAATGCCGATCAGATTGTGCCGGATCCGTAACAGCGTCTCCCGTTCCACTTGCACGTCATACTCAAGCAGCAGATCGAAGTGTTCGGCCACCGAACCCGCCAGGCTGTTTTCGATCGGTATCGCCGCCGCATCCACCGCGCCGTCTGCCAGCGCAGAAAACACATCTGCCGAAAGAGATGTGGGCACAACGGCCGCATCCGGCACCAGCTTCAGTGCCGCCTCGTGGCTGAACGACCCCAGCTCTCCCTGAATGGCAACCCTCATCCCGATCCCGTTCACTTCTTCACTCATTCACTCATTCACTGACCACTGATTACTGAGCACTGTTCCTCGTCCACACATCCGCCGCTACAAAGCACAAAAACACCATCGCGATTACACCGTTCATGGTGAAGAACGCGGCATTCAGCCGGCGCAGATCGCGCGGTGAAACGATCGCATGCTCGTAAGTCAGCAGCGCGCCCACCGCACCTACGCCCATCCATCCCGCAGCATGGAACCCAAACAGCCAACCGAACCACGCCAGTAGCCCCAGCATCGCCAGGTGCATCAGCCGCGCCGCCCAAAACGCCCCCGCAACCCCCAGCGACCGCGGCAGGCTGTAGAGGCCGGCCTGGCAATCGTGTTCGAAATCCTGGCACGCGTAGAGCACATCGAATCCGCCAACCCACAGGGTGACGGCCGCCGTCAGCACCAGGATGCGCGGGTCCAGGCGTCCGCGCACCGCAATCCACGCCGCCGCCGGCGCCAGCCCCAGGGCCAGCCCCAGCACGATGTGCGACCAGCGCGTCACGCGCTTCATGTAGCTGTAGCCGAGCAGCACAAGCAGAACCACCGGGGACAATTCCAGCGTCAGCCGGTTCAGCGCCGCCGCCGCCGCAACAAACACTGCTCCCGCCAGCACCGTGAACCCGAGCACAAACTCCCGTGTGAGCAGCCCCGCCGGAATTGCCCGCATCCGGGTGCGTGGATTGGCCGCATCCAGGCCGGCGTCAGCCCAGCGGTTGAACGCCATTGCGCAGGAGCGCGCCGACACCATCGCCACCAGGATCCAGACCAGCGTTCGCCACCGCGGCAACCCGCCTGCCGCCAGCAGCGCCGCCGTCAGCGCGAACGGCAGGGCGAAGATGGAATGCTCCCACTTGATCATCTCCAGCGTCGTCCGCGTCTTCATCCACACGTTCGCCATTCCCAAGTCCATTCGTCTGCTCAAGAGAGGGTTTAGCAGCCCGTAGCTCTCAAGCCCGCGCTACAGGCTACAGGCTACAAGCTACCGGCCGTCTGCGAAGCGTCGAAAAGCTGAAGGCTGAGAGCTGAGGCTGAAGGCTGTCTTCTCAAACCACCAGCACCGCCCGATACCGTACCTTGTACTTCTTCACCTTCTCGATGGCCTCGTTCACCTTGGCCATCGGGAACAGTTCGGTCTGCGCTTTCACGCCGTGCCGCGCGGCCACGTCCAGCATCTCGCGGATTCGCTGCGGGCTCCCGATCGGGCTTCCCGTCACCGTGCGCAGGCCGGAGATCATGGGAAACGCCGGCACCGTGATCGGCTTCGGAGGCACGCCCACAAAGCACAGCGTCCCGTTCGGCCGCAACGCTTGCACGTATACGCCCCAATCCTCATCCGCATTCGCCGTATTCAGGATGAAGTCGAACGATCCCGCCAGGTCCTTCAATGACCGCGACTCCCGCGTATTCACAAAATGATGCGCTCCCAGCGCGCGCGCCTCTTCTTCCTTGGCCGGCGACGTGGAAAACGCGGTGACCTCCGCTCCGAACACCCGCGCAAACTGGATCGCCATGTGCCCCAGTCCGCCAATGCCGATCACTCCCACTCGCGACGACGGATTCACTTCATGAATCCGCATGGGGCTGTAGACCGTTATCCCTCCGCATAGCAGCGGCGCCGCATTCTCGCTATCCAGCGCCTCGGGAATCGGAAACACGAAGTGCGCGTTCGCCCTCACCCGGTCGGCATAGCCGCCATGACGGTGCACGCACGTCGCCTCCGAGTTGAGGCATAGGTTCTCCATGCCGCGGCTGCACCACTCGCATTCCGCGCACGAGTTTGACTGCCAGCCCAGGCCCACCCGCTGGCCCACCTTCAGCGACTTCACTCCCGCGCCCACCGCGTTCACTTTTCCGATCACCTCGTGACCCGGAATGAACGGGTACTGGCTGATACCCCAGTCGTTCGCGATCAGGTGCAGGTCGCTATGGCAAATGCCACAGTGGGTGATGCCGATTTCCACCTCCATCGCGCCCAATGTTCCCGGGTCATAGCGAAAAGGCAACAGCTCCGCCCCCGCCGCGTGCGCTGCTAATCCTTGTATCTGGGCCATCATCCTATCTATCCTCGCTTTGCTAAGGCCGAAGCATGCTGTGGATCCACTGGTTTGGTAACTGCCGCCGGCGAAAAACTGGTGCGTTCAAAAAAACCAGGTTCAACCGCGGCTTCAGTCATACGCGTAGACTTGCTCACTTCAGCAACTGCGCGCGATTTGAACCAATGATCGAAATCTCTCTCTAGTTTATCCCGCTGCCCGGCTCGACGCGCAGATTGAGTATCTGGAATCCGGTGAGCACGCCCCCCGCCGACGCATCTCCCGCCACCACGGCCGATTCGCCATTCAGCATAACGTCATCGCCGGCACGCAACGGCTCCAGTGCATTCGCCATGGTGATGGGCAAGCCCGTCAGCGTATGACCCTCCAGTCCAGCCTGTGTTTGCGGAAGCAGCAGGCTGACGTATATGCGGTCCGCCGCGTGCTGGCTTCTCGCCTGCGCCAGAGCCGTCGCCATGTCGGGTTGCCGGGGAGTCATGCGCGGCTGATCCAGCGTCCGGTCCAGCGTTCCTGCATCGCTGACCAGCACACGGTAGGTCGCGCCTCCAAGCCGCGCCGGAACCTGGATCGGGATGCGAACGTTTCGCTTCGCTCCCTGCCAGGGACGCACCGTCACTTCAACCGTTACCGTGTCCCCCGCATGGACGATATTGCTGGAGATGAATCTTGCCGACTCCAGCTCCAGTGACATGCGCCGCGGTATCGCCTCTACGTGAAGGTCCACTTCCCGGATCGGACTCAGCCGCCCCTGGTTGCTGTACAACTTATTGAACTTCTCGCCCAACAGCAGCGCCGCCATTAACTGCGGCTGCGCGCCATCTGCCGCCCAAACGTCCACCGGCGATGCCGCGTATCCCTCCACGTCAATCGTCCCCGTTATGTGGTAGCTCATATCCGCCGAGCTTTCGTTGGTCTGCAGCAGCGATTGGTACACAACCACCATCAACGCCTGCGGCGTCAGCGCGGGCATATCCAGCACTTCCACGTTCAACTTTTTCCGCCCATCCATTCCGGGCATATCAATGGCAACCGGGATCATGTGCGGCTTGGTCCCAAACACCCCTCGGATGGCCGAGTCGCGATCCTCCGTAAACGACCCCACCAGCTGCCCCGTATTTACGATCTTGAATGCGTCCAGCGGCGATGCCAGCGTGGCCACTACGTCCGCCGTCGTCATCGGCAGCGACACCGGCCCCGCTTGCAGAATCGGGTGTCCGCAGGCCAGCAGTTGCTTGGGGTCCACGTACGTCACCGTGCAAGTGGCCGCAATTTCCAGGTCCCCGCGGACAAGCTGCGCACTCACTGCCGACCCCGGTTCCACGCTGGCGATTGCCGATGTGGAAATCGCGTCGCCCGCTTCCGATCCGCCGCCGGCGCCACCGGCCGCTACCATCTCCAGGCCGGTTCCAGCCATCTTCTCCTGCCACAGCCGCACCGCTTCCGGTGAAAATCCCGTCATCACCAGTGGCGTTTCCATGGCCTGAAACAGAGTGTCCGACCCTCGTCCTGATCCCTGTTCCCTGATCCCTGTTCCCTGTCCTTCTGTTCCAGGATCCCTGTTCCCTGTTCCCTGCGGGATCGCCAGATCCCGCACCTCAAGCATCTGCGCAATCGGCGTAATCCCCGCTATCGGCTCTTTGCTGAATTGCCCGATCCGGTACGACAGGCTACCCAGCAGTTTGTTGCCGATGTACACCGGACTTCCGCTCATCCCCGCCACCACGCCCGTGTACTCGGGCTTGGCTCCGTGAAGTTGCGCCAGGATCATGTCGTGTCCCGGCCCGCGCGCATCCCGCAGCACTCCCAGGATCTCCACCTGCATCGCCTCTGGCTTGGTCCCTTGGAACACCGTCCACGCCGTGCCCATAAGTCCTCGGTGTACTTCACTCAACGGAAAAAATCCTCCGCTGGAGGGCGGTGGACCGGCGGCTGCGATCTCCCCCGCCGTCTGCGGACTTAAGTTGATTGGAACGAACGCCGCAGCCACAAGCGCAGCCGCAACAAGGCACTTCCGGGTTTCCTTCCAGCATGTTCCCACGTCTATAACTGTAAACCGGCCCCGCGCCCCTGCGATTTCTGGGCGGTGCAGCACGTTGTTGTCGAGGCCTGCAAACTGGTGCAATGGATTCCAGAATAGAGCCGTAACCGGCCTGCATTTAGAGCACTCTATCCCGTATGCTGTTGAAGCACAGAGGTATTCATGTCCTACGACGTCAGATTCGCACTTCGATCGCGCACGTTATCCACTCCCCTCGCCATCTTGGTTCTTGCCGCCCTGGCCGTTGCACCGCATTGCCGTGCCCAGAACCCCGCTCCGGACCAGTCGCAGCCGCAACCGCCGGCCCAGCCGCAGCAGACACCGGCCCAGCCACAACAGACTCCGGCCCAGCCGCAGCAACAACCACAGCCGAGTCAGACTGCACCGGCGGCCGGTGGTCCCTCCGGCGACCTGGGCCCGATGGCAATCCCCAAGAAAAAGGAGCCGGACGAAGCTCCGCCGCCGCCAGCTCCGGCTCAGCCCGCGTTCAAGAATCCCGAGGGCGCGCCCAATTACTCCCTCAAAATCGAAGTTCCTGAAGTCACCCTGGATGTGGGTGTCCTGCTGCAGAAGTCAGGCCAGTTCGTCCCCGGCCTCAAGCCGGAAAACTTCCGCGTCTACGAAGACGGCGTGGAGCAGAAAGTGATCGGATTCAAGCGCGTTGAGGCTCCCATCACTGTCCTTATCCTGTGCGAGTTCTCCGGCGGCATGGGCATGAACAGCCCTTCCTGGATTTTCAACATGGACATGGTGAATGCGGCATGGGCGTTCGCGCAGCAGCTTCGTCCCCAGGATTATGCGGCGCTGATGACCTTTGACATGCGCACCCACATCATCACCGATTTCACCCAGGATAAGCGCCAAATCTACGACGCCGTCCAAACCATGAGGATTCCGGGCTTCTCTGAGAAGAACCTTTTCGACGCACTCTACGAAGCGGAAGACCGCCTCAGCCGTATTCAGGGCCGCAAGTACATCATCCTTATCGCCTCGGGCCGCGATACCTTTTCCAGGCTCACTCTGGACCAGATCCTGAAGAAGGTGAAGAACACGCCTGACATCACCATCTACTCCCTTTCCACGGGCGGAGCCCTCCGCGCCATGACCGAAGGCGGTCCGGGATTTAACCAGCAGATACGCGACCTCGACTACCTCCAGGCCGACAACCAGATGAAGACTTTCGCCAGCATGACTGGAGGCTCCTTCTACGCGCCTCGCTTTGTTGCCGAGCTGCCTGACGACGTCGGCGAGATCAACAAGAATATCCGCTCAAAATATGAGCTCATCTATCACCCCAGCGATGCCAAGCAGGACGGCACTTACCGCAAGCTCCGCGTTGAACTCGTCGACGACGAAGGCAAGCCCCTCCGCTTCCAGGACGAGAAACATCATGCGCTCAAGTACGAACTCCAATACCGCGACGGCTACCGCGCCAAACCGGAGGTGGAGTAGCTGGGAGCTAAGGTCGGGCAAACAGGTTGCGGAAGAACTCATGTGTTGAGGAGCTTTGAAAGGGCACGACTTCAGTCGTGCCACTAAAGCCAATGGATCGCGCTCGGCTTTAGCCGCTGAGGGATGTTTTGCTGCCTTGCTGGCCGCAGAATCGAGTTTTTCCGCAGCCTGTTAAGCCCCCGAGGGATGGTCTTGCCGCCCTCTTGGCGCTCATAGTACAGTCTCGCTTTCGGGTGTCCCAGGTCCCCGGTTTTGGGACCTGGGAACCTCGCACGCCGGAAAAGGCACAACTCCGCCCCACTAACGAAGCACGCCCGCGCAGAGCGGCCGCAAGTCACCGCAATTGGTTGAAGAAGATGTCGTAGATGTAGTAGCCGATGACGAACACCGTTGCCGTGGCCACGACAATCATCGCTCCACGAAGGACAGGCTGAACCCTTTCCACTTTCGCAACGATGGCCGCCTGCACGGCTTGTTCACGCGCGAACGAGTCGTCGAGAAATATCTGGTCCTCTTCATCTCGCTCAAGCCGGCTGCGGTAAACCCAGATTGCGGCGAGGATCACCAC
Organism: uncultured Acidobacteriota bacterium; assembly: GCA_963771195.1. Taxonomy (GTDB): domain Bacteria; phylum Acidobacteriota; class Terriglobia; order Terriglobales; family Acidobacteriaceae; genus Telmatobacter. The sequence continues at coordinate 142,846 of CAVYSS010000006.1, read as the reverse complement.
CAGGGCGCCCCACACCGACCACATCATAGGAACAAAGGTCATACAACACCTCCGTGAACTTCGGTCCCAGATACCGGCGGGCCCGTTGAGGGGAATTCCGCGGTCTCGTGAGTAGAGGGGCCGTACGGTCAACCATCATAGCTCTTTCGTGGTATAGGTTTGGTGACAGAAATCACAGCCATTTTCATGCTACGGAAGTCAGATTTCTGGATGTGGTTTCTGGCCTCGCCGGATACCTCATTCTGAAACCTCACACCTTGGGTTGCATCCAATAGACCGGTACGGCAAATGGGGTCTTGTGTCTGCCCCGCCGGACCGGTAGAGTTGATAGAGACGATTTCAAATTCCGGAGAACTTATGGCCACCACAGCAGCCGCACCCGCCACTGAGACAAAGAAGGCCCCCCTTACCCTGACCCCGACGGCTATCACCAAGGTCCGCGAGATTATGGCCACGCAGGATCCTCTGCCGGCTGGCCTGCGCATCGGCGTCGTGGGCGGAGGCTGCTCCGGTTTCCAGTACTCCATGGCGTTCGAGAACCAAAGCGGCATGATGGACAAAGTCTTCAATTTTGATGATTTGAAAGTCTTTATCGACGCCACCAGCCTGATGTACTTGAATGGGTGCACGGTGGATTATGTGGAGACGCTGGAAGCAGCCGGCTTCAAATTCGAGAACCCCCAGGTGAAGTCAACCTGCGGCTGCGGCTCTTCCTTCAGCGTCTAGTCGCTCTCAGTTTCCAAATGGCGCTCACCAAAGCTCGCCTGAAACGGCGGGCCTTTCCATTTTTTGGCGCGGTGGGAATATAAAGAGGCGGCGATGCTGAACCTCAAGCCCCCGGCTTATGTCACCAATGTGTGACATAAATCACCGAAAAACAATGCCAAAATTCTGTTGATAATTCAAATAGTTGCTTATTACAAACAAGTTAAATACAGAATGTTCCACGTGGAACATTCGTCTACATTGACAAAGGCAAACCGCTCGCCTGCAAGCTGGCTGCAACCCCTCTATGCTTCGTGCGCGGTGGGGACGTGCTGGGGTGGGCGGATGAGCTCCGTAAGGGCGATGCCGGTGAGGATGAGCACGGCGCCTCCGGCGGGGCGGAGGGCAAGGCGCTCGCCGACGACGAGATACGACGTGATCCAGGCGAAGACTGGCTCCATGGTGAGGATCAGGGCCGTGTGCGTGGGTGGCAGAATCGACTGCGCCCAGCTCTGGATGGAAAAGGCCGCGGCGGTGGCCAGGACGGCAGCGATGGCCAGGGCGATGAAGATGCGCGGGGTCCACAGCATATGGGGGTGTTCGATGAGGCGCAGGCTGAGGGCCATGAAGACGGCGCACCAGCCCACCTGGAGCAGCGCCAGCGGGCGGAAATCGAGACGCGGCGAGATGTGGGCGAGGGCGAGGCAGTGGAAAGCGAAGCCCACGGCGCAACCAAAGGTGAGGATGTCGCCGATGTTGATGGAGGAGAGATCGGGCAGCAGCGACGCGCGGGGGCTGGCGGGCGCGGTGAGGAAGAGGATGCCGAGGAAGGCAAGCGCGGCGCCAAGGAAGGCGTTCCAGCGCGGCGGCCTGGTGCCGGGGGGGCGCAAGCCAGGAATTGAGAAGAGCAGAGGCACCAGGACCACGACGAGTCCGGTGATGAAAGCGGATTTCGACGGCGTGGTGTAAACCAGGCCGATGGTCTGGAATTGATATCCGGTGGCGAGGCAGAGTCCGACCAGCGCGCCGGCGGCGATGTGCCACGGGCGGATACCGCGCCAGGAACGGTGATAGGCGACGGCGAGGACTAAGAAGGCGAGCGTCATGCGCGCCAGGTTGAAGGCGACAGGCGAGGCGTCTGCCAGTGCGGACTTGATGAGCACGAACGTCGATCCCCACACGGCGACGGTAAGGAGCATGAGGAGATAGGCGCGGAGCTTCATGGGGATTGAGACAGTGAAGGAGTGAAGAAGTGAACGAGTGAAGAAGTTAAAAAAGTGAAAGAAGTGAAAAAGTGAAAAGGTGAAGAAGTACCCTCCACTTCACTCATTCACTCTTTCACTTTCTTCACTGCTTCTGTCACCGACCGCTGACGTTATTGCTGCGCAGGCGCGGGCGTGGCCGGCGCAGGGTTCGTGTCCGTTGCTGGATGGAGTCCGGGAACGGCGGGAACCGACTGGATGACGCCTGAAGCTGCATCGCCGAGGTTAATGCCGTAGTGCTGGAGGGTCGTAGCCAAAATCTGGTAGAGCCCGGCGCGATCCTTGGCGTACGCATTCTCCGCGTTGATCATGTTGTAGTCGGCGATGGCCAGGCTGCGCTCCTGCGAGAGCACGAGGGCTGTGGTTGAGGCGCCGAGATGGAGCTTCTTCTCTTCGGCGTCGAGGCTCTGCTTGGCATAGTCCTGCGCCGCGCGCGAGGCCAGCACCTGGGCGCGGTCGTTGGTGAGGGCGAACTGCGCGTTCACCACCTGCATACGGATCTGGGTGTAGCGCTGCTCCAGTTGCAGTTCGGCCTGGCGGTACTCCAAGAGCGAACGAGCCTGTTCCGCCTGGGCCACTCGGTTGCGGAGGGGAATCGTCAAGCTGAAGCCCGCGCCTTTGTCCGGACCGGTGGAGTTGACAAGGTTGTTAAGCACCGAGCCATATCCGACCGTGGGGTAAAGGTTAGGCGCGCACGGGCCGCCGCTGCCGAAGAAATTGACGCAATCCGGACTCTGTGCGCCGCCAACGCCGCTGGCGCTATAAAAGCCGAAGACGTCGAATGTGGGCAGCAGGCCGTTTTTGGCGCCCTTGAGGCCGATCTCGTCGTTCTTGAGGGCAAGAACGGCTTGTTCGAGTTCAGGCCGCTGTTGGAAAGCCGTCTTCACCAAATCGTCCACGGGCTCCGATTCCTCGGGCAGCTCTTCCAGGCTGACGCGATCCGTTGGAACAATGTCAGCAGACTCCAGCGCGGCATCGTTCAGGTTGCGCGCGATGGCCTGCTTCATGATCATCTGCTGGTACTTGAGGTCGTTTTGCGAGCTGACAAGAGTTTGCTTGTCGGTGGCCACGGTCTGCTGCGCGTTGACCACGTCGAGCGGCGCCATGGTGCCGATCTGGAGTTCCTTCTGGGTTTCGCCGAGGAGCTCCGTGCTCTGGGTCAGAGCACGCTCCTTGGCCTGCACGTTGTCATAGGCGCTGACCAGGCCCCAGTAGATGTTTTCCACCTGATTGACCGTGTAAAGAATCTGCTGGCGGAAGCTGGAATCGGTAATGCGGCGATTGTTCAGCGCCTGGTACATAAAGCGCTTGTTGATGAAGATGCCGAAGCCCTGCAGCAGGTGCTGGGTAACGGTGGCCTTGAAAGAGGAACTCAGTGTCGGGCTGTAGCTGGAGAAGGAGTTGTCCGTGGTGACGCGGCTGTTGTTGAACCCGACGGTGAGCGCCGTGCCGGTGACGAAACCCTGGTTGTAAGTGAAGTTGTACTCGTCAGTGTTGGTGCTCAGCGCCGATTTGCCGCCGGAAAACAGCAAGTTGGTCTGAGGCTGCTTGGCGCGCTCGAGCTGGATGGTGCCGGTGAGGGATGGATCGATAGTCTCGGGCAGCGGACCGGCTCCATTGGTGGTCAGCACGATGCCGGCGGTGCCGGAGGCCGCGCCACCGGAACCGACGGTGGTGCCGCCAGGACCGCCGCCGCCCGTAAGCGTGGAGGACGCGCCGCCGAGCGTGTTGGAAATGATGCCGGTGTTGACGCCGTTGAGAGTGGAGCCGGCCTTGGAGCGCAGGATGTCGGTGTCGGCGATATCAAGGTTATAACGGGCGATGGCGATGTCGTAGTTGTTCTCGATGGCCAGGGCCAGCGCGTCGGACAGGCTCAGGTAAAGCTTGCCGTCTTTGAGTATGTTCTCGGGAAGCACGGAGTTGGCGAAGTTCGCGGGACGCACGTGGGTGGGCATGTAAGGCTTCCACGGCAAGCCCAGCAAGCCAGCGTAGGGCTTGGAGAAGTCACGTTCCGTCGCCCGCAGGTTGAAGGGCTCAGTCGGCGTGACGGTAGGCGCCGCGGGCAGGGCGGAAGTGTTGGAGTTTTTGGGCGGGTTGGGCGCAGCCTGTTGCGAATACCCCGAAGGGAGGCACGTAGTCAGCGCCAGCATGACCGACGCGGCGGCGTGCAGCCGCATGCCCGCCTGGCGGGAGCGCAGGGACTTAGCCGGGCGCTCAGACACACCTGTATGGTAGAAATGCATGATTCCTCTCCACAATCAGTTGAGGCATGTGGGTTGCCGTTCTTTGAGACGCCCGGAGAGCAGTGCCGGACGCAAATAATCCTCAATTCCATGCGCGACCGCAGGCGCTCAGGGAAGCGTTTCAGGACTGCATACCCTTCCTTACGAGGTCCGGACGGATTCGGTTCCGCGTTCGGCGCCAAAGCAGATGGAAAGCTTACAGAAACCTGAGTATAACGCAAGGACGGGCGCAGCTTCTGTGACCCGGAGCAGTCGAGTACCCTGTTCTGAACGAGTTACACCGGGCATATCCGGAGTGAGTCAGGATTAAGGACGAGCGCAATGCGGAATTGGAAGCTGACCTTGGCCTATGACGGCACCGATTACAGTGGCTGGCAGATCCAGCCCGGTGAGCCGACGATCCAGGGTGAGTTGCAGGCGGCCTTGGGCCGAGTAACAGGCGAACGGCCGCTACCGCAAGGCTCAGGGCGCACCGATGCTGGCGTGCATGCCCTGGGGCAGGTGGCCAGCTTTGGGCTGGAGGCGCCCATTCCCGCCGACAGCCTGCGGCGGGCGCTGAACCGGACGCTGCCCGCGGCTATCCGTGTACTGCGCGCAGAGGAAGCCCCGGAGGGGTTCCATGCCCGGCACTCAGCCCTGGCCAAGACCTACGAGTATCGCGTGTTCGCGGAAAAAGCCACCGGAGGCGAGACGCTTTGTCCGCCGTTCCTGGTGCGGTATGTGTACGCATACCCCTGGCCGCTGGATTTGGAGCGATTGAATGAAGCAGCCGGGCACTTTGTGGGCACGCAGGATTTCCTCAGCTTTGCAGCCACCGATCCGGACGCGACGGCGCGGGAGGCAGCCGGAGACGACGCTGTCCCCGTGCCGGCCATTCGCACCGTGTTCGCATCGGGCTGGGAGAAACGGCAGGTTGATGAGGGGACCTTGCTGGTCTATCGCGTGCGCGGCAACGGCTTCCTGCACCACATGGTGAGGAACCTGGTGGGAACGATGCTGGATGTGGGACGCGGCTACGGCAAGGCGAGCGACCTTCCCGGCATCCTTGCGGCGCGGGCTCGGGCTGCGGCGGGACCAACGGCGCCGGCGCGCGGGCTTTTCCTCCAATCCGTGGAGTATGCCTAAAGTCATCTCAATTCATGACGATGCCCATTTAGAGGGATTTCGCGGATCCCCACGAAGTGGTACTTTGGGCGTGTTCCGACAGACCCATCCACCGCCGCGCACTGGGGGCGATAAACGAGCTGATGAAATTGGAACGACTCCGAATCAGGGGCGCCATTGGGTGTGCCTGGGCGGGCGCTTGTTTGTGGGGGAGACGGCAAGTGAACCGCACGCTATTAGTGGTGTTGTCCGGCGTGGCCCTGGCTGGCCACGCGGCTACGCCGGGTGTCGTCAGCACCCTGGCGGGCGTGGCTGCGCTCAGCAACGAGCAGGCCAGCCACTCGGTTCCAGCGGAGTTCAACGGCACCGTGATCTACTCCCGCGGCGCGGAGAAACTCCAGTTCGTGCAGGATGGAAATGCGGCGGTCTTTGTACAAGCGTCCGGAGCGTTTCAGCCGGGCGATCGCGTCCTGGTGAAAGGACGGACGCAAAACAGCTACAGGCCCATCGTGATTGCGGACAGCATGAAGCTGCTGTACCACGGTGTCCGGCCGAACCCATTGCCGGCTACGTTTGCGCAGATGATCACGGGCGTGCTCGACTGCCGGCTGGTGAGCGTGCACGGACGGGTTCGGTCCGCGGATTTGTTTTTAACGCCGGGCGCGCCGGTGACCACCTCGCGCATGGAGCTGGCTACCGACGGCGGGCGCTTTGAGGTCAATTTCGACACTGCAGACGAGGCAGAGCTGACGCGCCTTCTGGATGCGGATGTCGAAGTCACGGGCGTGGTGGCAGGCAAATTCAACGACAAGATGCAGGTTACCGGCGTGGTGCTCTATGTGAGCGGACTTGACGATGTTCAGGTTCTCAATCGGAGCGCGGGAGAGCCTTTGGCGCTGCCGCTTACGCCAATGGGCCAGATTCTGGAGCACTACCGGGTGAATGATTCCTCGCCCCGTGTGCGGGTGCAGGGGACGATCACGTATTACCAGCCTGGGAACGCTGCGGTGTTGCAGGACGGGAAAGAGAGCCTGTGGGTGGTAACCCACACGCGAGCGCCGCTCACCGTCGGTGACAGGGCCTATGCCACGGGATTTCCGGATGAGCACGACCGCATCCTCACGCTCGATGACGGCGAGATTACCGACGAGCATGTGCGCGGGGTGATGAATCCGGTAGTCGCCAGTTGGGACCAGCTGGCCTATTGGAGCGACAATCAGCCGGTGGGCCATCAGAACGACCTGGTTTCGATTGAGGGCAAGGTGGTAACGGCGGTCCGCGAGCCCTTTCAGGACGAATTCGTGCTGGACTCCGGCGGGCACCTGTTCTCGGCGATTCTCAATCGCTCCGAGGGCGCAGACCGGCCTCCGCTGCCGGGCTTTTCGCCGGGATCGACGGTGCGAGTGACGGGAATCTGCACGATTGCCGATCTGAATACGATCAACCCTCCGGGCATGGTTCCATTTCAGATTCTTCTGCGCTCGATCGCGGATGTGCAGCGGGCATCCGGGCCGCCGCTATTCAGCACCCGCAACCTGCTGATCCTTGCCAGCCTGTTGCTGGGGATCGCCATAATGGCCGTGGGCTATGGGTGGTCACAGGAGCGCAAGGTGTACCGGCAAGCCGAATCGATGGCGCAACTGGAACAGCGCCGCAGCAGCATCCTGGAAAGCATCAGCACTTCGCGGCCGCTGTCGGAGATTCTGGAACAGATTGCGGAGATGATGGCTTCGGCGCTGGGGGCCGATTGCTGGTTTGAAATTGTCGGCGGCGCTCGACTGGGCAAGCAACCCGAGAACACGGCGACTCTGCTGGTGGTGTCGCAGCCACTATCGGGCCAGGGGGGAACGCTGCTGGGCACCATTTTTGTTGCGCTGTATCACGGTTCTCGCGCAGACCGGCGCCAGTACCAGGCCATCCAGATGGGCGCCCGGCTGGCCACGGTGGCCATTGAAACCCACCGTCTTTATTCCGATCTGACCTACCGCTCCGAATTCGACGCATTGACCGGCGTGCACAACCGTTTCTCGCTGAACCTGTATCTCAAGGAGCGGATCAGCAAGGCGCGGGAAGAGGCCACCGTCTTCGCGCTCATTTACATCGATCTGGACGATTTCAAGCAAGTGAACGATCGCTACGGGCACCAGGCGGGCGACACGTACCTGCAGCAGATCGTGAACCGCTTGAAACATCAGCTTCGCCCCGGCGATTTGCTGGCGCGGCTTGGCGGCGACGAGTTCGCGGCGATTGTACCCAACGTACGCAGCCGCGCCGAAGTGGACGAGATCGCGCGCAGGTTGAAGAGCATTTTCCACTCGCCGATTTCGGCGGAAGGACATTCCCTGCGCGGCTCAGCCAGCTTCGGGATTGCGATCTATCCGATGGATGGCGAGACCCACGATGAGTTGTTGAGTGCGGCCGACAGCGGCATGTATTCGGCCAAAAAAAGGCACAAGAGCCGCCACAAAAGCGAGCACTCGGTGCCCAGCTAAAGAGGATCGTTGGCGCAGGTGGGCGCGCAACAGGCACGCTCCCGGCCGCATCCTGCTAGGCTGGGATGGGCAATTATGGTGCTTTCGTCGCGCTCCGCAGCCTTTTCTCGCATTACCACGCTGGCCTCCAGGCGCACCGTTCATGCGGCGTTTGCGTTGCTGCACGCCAATGAGCGCGTGCTGCTGGAATGGCAGAAAGAGCTGTGTGCCATCCCCGCGCCGCCGTTTGGGGAGCGCGCTCGCTCCGAGTGGCTGGCGGAGCGGTTTCAGGATGCGGGGCTGGACGGGATTGAGACCGACGATGCCGGCAACGTGCTCGCGTTTTTGCCTGCGCCGCGGTTGGACCCGGACAGCACCGGGGGAGTGGTTGTGCTTTCAGCGCATCTGGACACGGTGTTTCCCGCCGACACTCCGCTGCGGCCGCTGGTGCGTACGGTGGACGGCCGCGACCGGCTGGAAGCGCCCGGAGCCTGCGACAATGCGGCCGGGGTGGTGGGATTATTGGCGCTGGCGCACGCCATGGTGCAGTCGAAGATCGACTTACCCGCGGCATTGCTTTTCGTCGGCAACGTAGGCGAGGAGGGGGAAGGCGATCTGCGCGGAATGAGGCATCTCTACAGTCGTAGCGGGCTGGCCGGTCGAATCGTGGCTCATATTGTGCTGGACGGCGCGGGCGCGGATTCCGCGGTGACGCAGGCTTTGGGCAGCCGGCGTTACCAGGTGACGATCACCGGACCCGGCGGGCACAGTTTTACCGATGCGGGCACGCCAAATCCCATCACTGCGCTGGCTTCGTCGCTGGCGGAGCTGTCCGCGATACCGCTCCCGGAGGAACCGCGCACGGTGCTGAATGTCGGCACCATTCATGGGGGAACGAGCGTGAACTCGATCCCCGAGAGCGCGGCCGCGACCATCGATACGCGTTCCACCAGCACGGATGAGCTGGTGCGGCTTGAGGTAGCGCTGCATCGCGCGGTCGAGGATTCTGTGGCCCAATGGAACGCTCGCGCCACTCCCGCCGCCCGGTCGCGCGGGCTGCTCAAATTCTCGATTGCCACCATCGGCAATCGGCCGGCGGCGCAACTTGCAGCAGATTCGCCCATCCTGGACGCGCTCCGAGCGGTGGATCGCCACCTGGGTCTGCCGTTGGGCATGCGGCTGGGTTCGACCGACGCAAACATTCCCATCTCCCTGGGGATTCCTGCGCTTTCAGTGGGCGCGGGAGGCGAGGGAGGCGGCGCTCATACGATGGCCGAGTGGTACGAGCCCAAGGATCGGGAACTGGGACTGCGGCGCGTGCTGCTGCTCACCCTCGCCATGATCGAGTGGGCAGCGGAGCTGTAGCGGCAAGGTCCGTCGTCCTCGACCGTTTTCTCCAATTGAGCGCGTCCGTCTCAAATGGATCACTCTCTTCCGACAATTAGTTTGGTGGGGACAGTTCTGGGAGGCCGTGAAGGCGCATCCGGCTCTTGAAAGAAACATTCCACACTGCGCGCCAACCCATCCGCGGGTGGCCTGCATCCGAGTTGAAGAATCAATCCGGTCTATCCTCCGGATCGTTCCCCAAGCACTACCCATAAATCACTAAAAGGCAGGCCCTATGAAGAGTCTCCGATCCCTGGTTCCCCTCTCCGGGTTCCTCGTAATGTCCCTATTCGCGAGTAGCGCAGCAGCTTCCGATCCAACCGTTTCCATTACAGCAAGTTCAAACAGCATTTCAGCAGGACAGTCCGACACCTTGACGGTGAAGGAAACCAGTGCCGCCTCAATTAAGGTGACGGGGTCCAACGGCACCTCGTATACGCTGCCCTATTCCGGCGGAACCATCACCGTAATGCCAACTTCCACCACCACCTACACGGCAACGGCGACCAACTCGAGTGGCAGTGCAACGGCGCAGACTACGGTTACAGTTGGTTCCAGCAGCGGAGGCGGCGGCAGCACCAGCGGGGCCCCGACGGTTTCCATCACCGCCAGTTCCAGCAGCGTTTCATCCGGGCAGTCCGACACGCTGACTGTGACCGCCTCCAAAGCCGCATCCGTGAAGGTGACCGGATCTAACAGCACCTCGTATTCCGTGTCCGACACGGGCGGAACAATTTCGGTAGATCCAACTTCCACCACCACCTACACGGCGACAGCGACCAACTCGCACGGCAGCACAACGGCCGAAGTGACGATCACCGTTGGCGCAGCAAATCCCACAGTGTCGATCACGGCCCAGAACAGCTCAATCAGCGCGGGCAGTTCCGACACGCTGACCGTGAAGGCGGCCAATGCCACCAAAGTGACGGTGACCGGAACAGACGGAAGCTCTTACACGCTTTCGTCCACCGGCGGCATGGTGACGGCGAGTCCGACCGAAACCACGACTTACACGGCGGAGGCAAGCAATGCGGCCGGTACAACGACTTCGGCGGAAACCACGGTGACCGTTGGTTCATCGACCGGCGAGGATGCAATCCAGCACGTCATCTTCATGCTGCAGGAGAACCACACTTTCGACGACTACTTCGGCATGCTGAATCCCTACCGGCACGCGAACGGCTATGACGTGGGCAGCGACGGCAAAACTTACGACGTGGACGGTATCGACGACAAGCTCAGCACCATTTACAACTTGGACGACGAGGGGACGAAGTACTACCTCTACAAGTTCCGGTCAACTTGCATCGACGACGACTCTTCCGACTGGCTGCCCAGCTACGGAAGTGTAAATCGCTACAACTTCGCCGCCACGCGTCCAATCAACATGGATGGATTTGTGCACACGGCGGAAGGCTTTGCCAAGTATTGCGCATCCTCGGGAAGCTGCTCCGGCGCGTACACAGATACGACCGGCGAACGGGCCATGGGCTATTACGACCAGGACTTCCTGAACTACTACTACTACATAGCGTCGCAATTCGCCGTGTCAGACCGGTGGTTCTCGCCCGTTTCCTCAGAGAGCATTCCCAATCGCATCGCAACATTTACCGGAGGCACCACGCAGGGACTGACGGAGCCTCCAGGTGTCGACAAATTGGGCCAGCTCAGCATCAACAACATCTTTGAGGAACTGCAGAATGCGGGCGTTTCCTGGAAGATTTACTACACCGTGACGAATGGGGGATGCCTGGGCGGCAATGAATGCGGAACCGGCAGCGGCAATCTTCCTGACACTACGTTCGAATCGCTGAGCTACTCCACCAACTTCATCAAGTCCAATCCCAGTCACGCGGCGTGCCCCGGTTCGCTCAAGCCCTCGTCCGTCTGGGGCGACACCTCCAACTACTACTGCGTCGATCCCAACCACATCGCTCCGCTCTCGCAGTACTACACTGACGCCGAAAACAACACCCTTCCGGCATTCTCATTCATCGAGTCCGGAAGCGGCGTGAATGATGAACATCCGGGATCCGAGGCGTCGGTCCTGGTTGGTCAGACCGCGGTGGCCAAGATCATCAACACGCTGATGACCAGCAAGTCGTGGTCCAGCTCGGTGTTCTTCTTCAGCTACGACGAGGGCGGCGGTCCGTACGATCACGTGCCCCCGGTGCCGGGCTCCTCCAACAAGTACACCGATTCTTCGCTGGGCTCGATTCCCGACATATCCACCATCGCCGTCAATCCGGACAGCTACAAACCGTGCGTGCCCAGCGGCGGAACGCCGACATTGCACTGCGACCTGGCCTCGACGGACCCGGGCGCGAAAAGCACCGATGCGCCGGCAGAGCAGGGATTCGCAGCGCAGCTCGGCTTCCGTTTGCCCAACTTTGTCGTTTCGCCTTTCACTCGCAAGCACTACGTCTCGCACATTCCCATGGACCACACGGCGGTGATCAAGTTCGTGGAGAACCGGTTCATCTCCAGCTCTACGCACCTGACTGCCCGCGATGCGGCCCAGCCGAACCTGCTGGACTTCTTCGACTTCACCAACATCCCGTGGGCCACGCCGCCTACGCCGCCCACCCCAGTCTCGTCCAGCTCGCTCGGCTACAATCCGTGCCTGCCGGCGGACATGGGGCCGTAGTCAGTTGGCAGTTCTTAGTTCGTAGTTCGAAGTTGAAAACGGTTCGCAGTTCTTAGTTCGTAGTTCATAGTTGAAGGCCGCCGATAGAGCGCACCAACTGTGAACTGCGAACTGTGAACTGTGAACTAAGAACTATCTCTCCGCTACCTGATCCAGCAGATCGAAAAACTCAGGAAAGCTGATCGCCGCTGATTCCGCTCCCCGGATCAGCGTTTCGCCTTCGGCCTTCAGCGCAGCCACGCTGAAGGCCATGGCGATGCGATGATCGCCGCCGGATTCAATGGTCGCGCCATGCAGCGTCTGTCCGCCGGGCACGTCGAGGCCATCCTCAAACTCCTCCACCTCAGCCCCCATCGCGCGCAGGTTCCGCGCCACCAGCGCGATGCGGTCCGATTCCTTCACCCGCAGTTCCTTGGCGTCGCGGATGCGAATTCCGCCCGACGTGTACGGACCAATCGCCGCCAGCACCGGCAGCTCGTCGATGAGCTGCGCCGCCAGTGAGCCAGTGATCGCCGTGGATCGCAGCCCGTCCGGCGGAGCCGACACCTGAACCGTGCCCACCAGTTCGGCATGCTTTTCTTCAAGGTTCAGCACCGCAATGTGCACGCCCAGAGCAGTCAGCACGTCCAGCAGTGCCGCGCGGGTGGGATTCAGCCCGATCGAGTCCAGCACCAGCGATGAGCCCGGAAACAGCGCCGCGGCGCAGAAGAAGAATGCCGCTGATGAGATGTCGCCGGGAACCGCCCCCTCGATCGCATGCAGCTTTTGCGGCCCGGCAATGGAAACAGAATCGCTGCTGCGCAGAACCTCTGCGCCAAAGGCCCGCAGCGCCAACTCGCTATGATCGCGTGTGCGCACGGCTTCGCGCACCGTAGTGGTGCCTGGGGTTTGAAGGCCGGCCAGCAGCACGCACGTCTTCACCTGCGCGCTGGGCACCGGTGTGGTGTAGTCGATCGGCTTCAGGGCTGCGCCTTCAATGGTCACCGGCGCGTGCCCATCCGTAAGCGCGATTTGCGCGCCCATCTCCGCCAACGGTTTGCGGATTCGTTCCATGGGCCGTCGCGACAGCGACTCGTCGCCGACAAGCGTAAATGTTCCCTGCTGCGCCGCCAACAGGCCGGAAATCATGCGCATGGTCGAGCCGGAGTTGCCGCAATCGAGAGGGCCGGTTGCAGGCGTTACACGGCCGCCCACGCCGGTCACTTCCACGGCGCCGTTCTCAAGCCGGCTGACGCGCGCGCCGAGCGCCTCCATCGAGCGCAGCGTGGAAGCGCAATCCGCGCCGGTGGAGAAATTCGTGAATCGAGAGGCGCCTTCGGCAAACGCGGCCAGCATGCCGTAGCGATGGCTGATGGACTTGTCGCCGGGCAGGCGCAGGCTGCCCAGGATGTTGCGCGCTGGACGAATGACTCGTTCTTCGGTGGCGATTGACAAGCGGGCTCCGGGAAATGGGTCTAGGTAAGCTTACCAACTAGGGGATTGAAAAACAGGAAAAGGAAAGGGAAGTTCATTTGACTCTAAACCTATAGTCGTGGACGAACCAGCTATCTCCCTCCTTCCTCATCGTCACAGCAAAGCGGTCTTCTGCATGTTCATATATCAATCGGGAATTGATCGTCACTGTCATGCCATTTTGATCTCCCACTTTTTCTCCAGGCTCAATAATCACTTCTTTGAGTCTTCCGTAACGCGATTCGGCCAGTTCGTGTGATGCTTCGAACTCAGATTCGGTTAACCTCTTCTGGAGTTCGGAATCTCGAAAAGAGTAGGCTTTGGCGTAGTCCTTTGCAACCAGCGCCTCGCCATATTTGTGCAGAGTCAACCTGGCCTCTTGCGTCTCATGGGACATCCACGAAGCGGCAAAGAGCAGCCCTATGACGACGACAAAGGTGACTATGACGGCCACAAGCAGCCATCTTCCCTTCTTCCAGAATGGATTACCGATCTGATGGGTAGTCACGGGCCTGTGCCTCGCCGCGTTCGTTTTCTGTTCCCTGTTCCCTGTCTTCACTTCACTCGCAGAACGATGATGGTTTCGTCGTCGAACCGGTCGCTGCCGCCCTGGAACCGTGATACGTCGTTCAGGATGGCATCCGCAATTTCCTCGGCCGAGCGGTCGCGATGGCCGCAAAGCACCGGGCCCAGCCGCTCTTCGCCGTACATTTCATCCTCTGCGTTGTCCGCATCCAGGATGCCGTCGGACACAAACACCACAGTGTCGCCCGGCTGCATGGCCAATGTCAGCTCGTCATAGGACACATCAGGGAACATGCCCAAGGGAAAGCCCTCTGCGCGAACAACCGTGGATTGCCCATCGCGGCAAAGAACGGGCTGCACCGCGCCGGAGTTGGCCACCGTCAGCGAGCGCGTCTGGTCGTTCCACAGCGCGAACAGCATGACCACGTATTGAGATTCGAGCTTCCGTTCCTGTAATGCATCGTTCAGCGTGGCCAGCATTTTTGCCGGCTCCAGGCGCTGGCTGGCCGCCGAATGCATGATGCCGCTTACCAGGGCCGCGAACAGCGCCGCGGGCGCAGCCTTACCGCTTACGTCGCCCAGGACGATAGCACTTTCGTCCGGTCCATATTCCAGGAAGTCATACAGGTCGCCCCCGATCGTCCGCGCGGGCAGAAACCGCACCGCCAGGTCCGCATTGGCATGCACCGGCGGCGACTGAGGCAAAAGCCTGAGCTGCACCTCGCGCGCCATGGCGATATCCCGCTCCAGTTGTTTTTCCTGCCGGCTGACCGCCTGATATAACCGCGCATTTTCGATGGCGACGGCAATCTGCGCTGCGAGGGTGGTCAGAATGCGCTCGTGCTCTTCGTTGAAGAAACCTGTGCGCGTGTGTTCCAGATCCAACACCCCAATCACACGCCCCTTGTAAAACAAAGGCACAATCAGCTCCGAGCGCGTCTCCGGGTTCATCTCCAGGTAGCGCGGATCCTTCTGCACGTCCGGCACGTTGATCACGCGCCACTCGCGCACCGCGGCGCCGACCAGTCCGCTGTTGATGGGCAAACGCCGGCGCGGCGCATGCGGGTAGCCGAATCGCCACGCGTAGCGCGTGACCAGGATCTCGCCCTTCTCGTCCAGCAGCATCACGGTGAACATCTGGAAGTCGATGAGGCGCCGCAGAAGCTGCCCGATGCGCTCCAGCAGCGGATCGAGCTGGAGGATCGAAGTCAGCTCCGCGGCAATCTCGTTCAGCACCGTCAGGGTTTGCGCCTGCCGCGACACGCGCGCGTACAGCCGTGCGTTCTCAATTGCCTGCGCGATGCGCGACGCCGTCAGCGTGAGCAGATGCAGGTGCTCCTCGCGGAAGTAGTTGGGCTGCTCGCTCTCGATATCGAGCACGCCGATCAGGCGGTTTTTCGCAATCAGCGGTACCGCCAGCTCCGAGCACACACCAGGAATAGCGGCAATGTAAGCCGGCTCCTTGGTGACGTCGTTCAGTAGCACTGGCTGCCGCGTCAGCGCCACTTGTCCCACCACCCCTTTGCCGATGGGAATTGTCGTACGCTCCGTTTCCACCGTGTGTCCGATCTGGAAACGAATGCGCAGCTCGTGAGTGCGGTCGTTCAGCAACAGGATGGCGAAGATGCGGTAGGGAAGAATCGCGCGTACCAGCTCGGAGGTGCGGACCAGCAGTGTTTGCAGATCGAGCGTGGTGTTCAATGCGTCGGTGAGCTGTACCAGGTACGCCATATCGGCCGGCTCCACACGTACATTCAGCGGATCCAGGTGCACGCCCGCGGAGGGACGATAGTCCCCCTCGTACTCATGCTCGTTTGTGGGACGCCGTGGCATGGGAAGGTTGAATGGCAATGATAAATGCAGGGAGGGAGAACAGAGAACAGGGAACAGGGAACGGAATTTCGGAGCGAGGGATCGGGTTATGTGGTAAGCGATCGAGTGAGGAACCGGGCGCGTCTCCGATCTCTGATCTCTGACCCCTGATCTCTGCCTTTACTCCGCTCCCATCTCCCGGAAAATCGCCACGCTTGCCGCAGGGCCTAGGCGGCTGGCTCCCGCCACCAGCAGGGCGCGCGCATCCCCCAGTGTGCGAACGCATCCGCTCGCCTTCAGGCCGCAGCGCCCGCCGGCCACACCGCGCAGCATGGCGACATCCACCGCCGTGGCCCCGCCCGCGCAAAACCCGGTCGAAGTTTGAAGGTAGTCAGCGCCCGCCTGGATGGCGATCTCCGCGCCGCGCAGCTTCTCCTCCACACTCAGCAGGCATGTCTCCAGGATCACCGTCAGAATGGCTCCGTGATGATGCGCCACGGTTGCCGTGGTGTGGATGCTCCGTCGCACCGCGTGGTGGTTTCCGCTCTTCAACTGGCCCACCGGGATCACCATCTCCAGCTCTTTAGCGCCCAGCCGCGTCAGCGCCGCTGCCTCCTGCCGCAGCGTGGAATCCAGCGCTGCTCCCAGCGGAAATCCGATCGCCACGCCCACCGGGATTCCGGTTCCTGCCAGCGCGGAAACCGCCACCGGCACCCACATCGGGTTCACAATTGCGCAGGCAAACCGGTAGCGTGCCGCCTCATCGCACAGGTTCTCCACCTGATCCCGCGTGGCGTCTGGTCGCAGCAGCGTGTGGTCAATAACCATGGCCAGCGATTGCCAGCACGCCAGAGCATTTGCGGCAAATGCCGCCGCATCCCAGGTCCCGTGGTCAAACTCCAGATCGGCCTCTGGAACGGGGGTCGGTGCCGCCATCGCCTTGACTCCTTCTCAATATCCCGGTGTTGCTCGAACCTTAACCGAGGGTCATTTCCGGGAACCGAGTATAGACCGACTTTCGCGGCAGTGACCATCCCACAAAAGCGCTGTCCCATTGGACGCCGCAATGGCTGTGAATGATACGTTTCTCCGATGTCAATCCGCCGGCTCGATCTCCATCCGCTCGATCAATCCCTCGCGCAGTGTGTAGACGTGCCGGACCATGGTATCCACCAGCAATTTGCCCTCGCGGTCGCGCACCACCTGGTGAACCATGACCGTTACCCGGCCGTTCGCCTCCGGCCTGATTTCAACGGGATCCACATGCGGATCGAGCACCGCCCACTGGCGTGTCCAGTAGTCGCGAACATGCTCATGCCCATGCACATAGCCGCCTTCCCACCCGTTCGGCCAGGCTACGTCAGGCTGCATGCGGACAAGCACCGCGTCGATGCGGCGCGCGTTGAAGTCGCGATACGCGGCCAGCAGAATTTCCCGGGTGGTTTCCATGGATTTTTATTCTGGATGGTCCGGCGTCATCAGGCAGATGTCGGGCAGGTTCCGGTACCGCTCCGCATAATCCATTCCATAGCCGATTACGAATAAGTTTGGTATGGAGAAGCCAACATAATCGGCGTCGATCTTCTCGATTCGCCGCGACGGCTTGTCTAACAGCGCAGCAATCCGCAGCGTCCTCGGCCGCTGCTGCAGGATGAGCTTGCGCAGGTAGGACAGCGTCAGCCCAGTGTCCAGGATGTCCTCCACAATCAACACGTTCTTGCCTTCTACGCTCTCGTCCAGGTCCTTGATCAGCTTGACCGCACCCGAGGTGCGCTGCCCTTTGCCGTAGCTGGAAACGGCCACGAAATCGAAGGTCGCATCGATCTCGACGGCCCGCGCCAGATCCGCGAGGAACGGCGCCGCCCCCTTGAGCACCCCCACCATTACGAGCTTTTCACCATTGAGGTCGCGCGCGATATCCGCGCCCATTTCTGCTACCCTCGTGGCAATCTGCTCCCGCGTATACAAAACCTGCAATCCCTGCTGAGTAGTTGTGGCCATGGGGACAGTATCGCCGAATACCCGGCCTGTGGGCTGCCGCGCATGTGAAAAATCGCGCCGCCCACCGAGTCGTTCGCCGCGTCATTCGTGTCTATACTGAGAGTTGCAATGTATCCCTATCTTCATCTGAACCTCGGCTCTTTCCACCGGGACATTCCCACCTTTGGCCTGATGCTCTGGGTGGCCGCGGTTGCCGCCGGGCTGGTCATGGACCGAAACTTCCACCGGTTCAAGATCTCGGCCGACGCGGTCGGCATGGTCGCCATTACGGTTATCGCCGGTATTGTGGGCGCAAAGCTCTGGCACGTACTGGATACGCCCTCGGAATTCCGCATAGAAGGCTGGCGAGTGCTATGGGATACCGGCGGGTTTGCCTGGTTCGGCGGCCTCGTTTTCGGCATTACCGCCCTCATAATACAGGGTTTGCGCGCCAAGATCGGCGCCCTGCGCACGCTCGACCTGGCTGCTCCGGCTGCCGCCATCGGCTACGGCCTGGGCCGCATCGGCTGCTTCCTCTCCGGCGACGGCTGCTACGGCATCCCCACCAAATTGCCCTGGGGCATGTCCTTCCCGCATGGAATTGATCCGATTTATGTGCGCGTGCATCCCACGCCGCTTTACGAGCTGACCGGCGGCCTCGCAATCGGTTTGTGGCTCTGGGTGCGAGGGCGCAAGCACCGGCCTGCCGGCGTCATTCTAGGCGAATACCTCATCCTCACCGGGACAGCTCGCTTTCTGGTTGAGTTCTTGCGCCGTAACCCGAAGGTTCTATGGGGTTTGTCCAACGCGCAACTGGCCAGCGCCGGCAGCGTCGTGGCAGGCACGGTGCTGCTGATCTGGATTGCCCGGCGGCGACCGGTGGGCGAAGAGCGGCCGGTGGCGGCCGTGGAGAAGCCTGCCTGAAGCGGTCCAGGCGGGAGTCATCCGAGCGGCAGGTCCTCAGGAAGCGCGAGCTCGCTCATGCCCAACTTTTCCAACTCCCTGTTGACGCACAAAATCGCCTCTCGCGGACCCATCCCGCGAGGCGCCCTGGCGGCATGGGGCAAGTCTTGTCCCGAGTCCGAGTCGGGGTCCGTGGCAAGGGGCGACTCCCGGTCCGGCGCAGAGGGCGGATACGATTCCGGCGTCAGCCTTGGGGCATTCCTGAGGTGATAGCGCAGAATGTCCCGGGCTTCAGCCTCCATGGAACGGCCGTGCATCGCGGCCAGCACCTGCAGGTTGCGCTTTGTCTCTTCGTCCAGATTGCGAACTATGATCGTTGCCATGATTCTCTTCCTTTGCTAGCACTGCTAGCAAAAAGGGGGGGAGGGGGGGCGAAAAGCAGGGAGCAGGGAACAGGGAACAGAGAGCCCGAAACCGCCCGCGCGGGTTTGCCGAACCATCTCGCTTGGCTTTGCCTGGACCCGAGTTCGGAATTGTCGTCGTTTCGCATGGCCTGGTTCCGTCCCTTTGCTAGCATTGCTAGCAAAAAGGGGGGAGGGGGGGGTATTTATTTTCCCCTCAAATGCCGAAAGGAGCTTCGAGTGGAAGCTCCTTCCCGATTTTGAGTATCTGCTAAAGGAGTCGTGGCGGCTGTGCTGTAGATCACAGCTGGTGGGCCGTACTTCCGGCACCCGATGAAGAGGCGCACGGCTTGGCGCGGCCGCCGTAGTATCCTTCAAAATCAGATCAAGTGACTCCTGGTTCCTGGACATGTAAAAGCTTGTTTACGGGGACGTGATCGATCCGTCTCCTCAAACCCGTCTCTCGTTCAAAAAAGGGAGCTTCCATCATGGGATCGAACCTGCGCCGCTGCGCCGTTGCCTTTGCCACCTGCCTCATCGCTTCTCTCGCCGCTCCGCTCTTCGCCGCCTCGCCTGACGCAAGCGGCGCTGAGACCAGCCGCCACGGCTATTACCGCTCGCCGGCTGTTTGCGGCGACAACATTGTCTTCAACTCCGAAGGAGACCTGTGGACTGTGAGCATTGAGGGCGGCGTAGCCCACCGGCTCACCAGCGGCGCGGGCGAGGAGACCGAGCCCATGATCTCGCCAGATGGCAAGACCGTGGCTTTCATTGCCGATTACGAGGGCCCCGGCGAGGTCTACACCATGCCCGTTGGCGGCGGCCTGCCCGAGCGCCGCACCTGGGAGGGCGACGTGGAGCCCGAGGGATGGGCGCCCGATGGCCGCCTGATGATCGCCACCCAGCGCTATTCCACGCTGCCCGGCGACAAGCTCGTTCTCATCGATTCGGCCGGCAAGCGGGAAATTGTTCCATTGGATGAAGCTGCGGAAGCCGCCTGGTCTGCAGACGGCCACACCCTCTTCTTCACCCGCTGGTTCAAGCAGTGGAGCCAGACCAAGCGCTACAAGGGCGGCTGGGCGGAGAATATCTGGCGCTTCGACGGCACCCATGAAGCCGAGCCTCTTACCGCCGACTACGACGGCGCTTCCTCTCACCCCATGGTCTGGAACAACCGCGTTTACTTCCTCTCCGACCGCGACGGCATCATGAACGTCTGGTCGATGAACGAGCAGGGCAAGGATCTGAAAGAGGAGAGCCACCAGAAGATCTTCGACGTCGAGTCCGCTTCTGTCCGCGACGGCCACATTGTCTACGCCAGCGCCGCCGACCTTTGGCAGATCGACCTCGCCAGCGGCCACGAAGATAGAATCCCCGTTACCCTTGAGTCCGACTTCGACCAGATGCGCCAACACTGGGTGAAGAAGCCCATCGAATACCTCACCGAGGTGCACATCTCGCCCGACGGCTCAGCGGCTGTCTTCACCGCTCGCGGCGAAGTCTTCGTGATGCCGGCGGAAAAATCCGGCCGCATCGTCAAGGTCGCCTCCGACTCCTCGGTCCGCTATCGCGAAGCGCGTTTTCTGCCCGACGGCAAATCGATTCTCGCGCTTTCCACGCAATCCGGCGAAACCGAGTTCTGGAAGTTCCCGGCCAACGGGGTGGGCAAGCCGGAGCAATGGACCAACGACGCCAAGGTTCTGCGCTGGGATGGCGTGGTCTCGCCCGACGGCCGCTGGCTGGCCCACACCAACAAGGACCAGGAACTCTGGCTCTACGACATCAAGGCGGGCCAGGAGAAACGCATTGAGAAATCCGAGAATCGCGGCTCCTGGAACCGCCGCATCGCGCAATCCATGAACGGCGATTTCGGCGACCTGCGCTGGTCGCCCGATTCCAAGTGGCTGGCCTACTCGGAGACCGCCGACAACTCCTTCCAGCAAATCAAGCTTTTCAACGTGGATACAAGCGCCGTTCAGACCATCACCGACGACCGCTTCAACTCCGGCAGCCCGGAGTGGAGCGCCGACGGCAAATGGCTCTACTTCCTCTCCGATCGCAACCTCAAAACCACCATCCCCGGCCCATGGGGACCGCGCGAGCCCGAGCCGAGATTCGACAAGACGGTGAAGATTTACCAGCTCGCGCTCACTGAGGGCGTGCGCTCGCCATTTCTTCCGCCGGACGAACTGAATCCGGAGAAAAAGGACGAGGCGAAGCCTGCCGAGACCAAGCCCGATACCAAGCCGGACACCAAGCCCGCCGACGCCAAGGACACAAAGCCTTCCGACAAAAAGCCCGCGGATCGCCGCCGCATCCGCCAAACCTGAGGACAAGAAAGCCGACGACAAGAAGCCCGACGAAAAGAAGCCTGAAGAGAAGAAGCCGCCCGAGGTGAAGATCGATCTGGCCGGCCTTGCCGATCGCGTCACGGAAGTCCCGGTGCCCGCCGGAAACTACGGCAGCCTGCAGGCCACGGACAAGCGGCTCTGCTGGCTGAATGCAGCCGACTACATGGGCGAGCACATCGCGCTCGAGTGCCTCGACATTGCCAACAAAGGCGACGAGGTGGAAACCGTGATGGGCGACGTCCGCGGCTACGAGATCTCCGCCGACCGCAAAAAGATGCTCATCGCCAAGAAGGAGCAGTTCTTCATCTTCGATGGCGGCGTCAAGAGCCCCGATCCCAAGGCAACCGGCAAAGCGGAGATCGATCTCTCCCACTGGGTCATCACCACCAACCCGCGCCAGGAGTATCACGGCCTCTTCCTCGATGCCTGGCGGCTGGAGCGCGATTACTTCTACGACCGCAAAATGCACGGCGTGGATTGGCCGGTCATGCGGGACCGCTACTTGCCGCTGGTGGATCGCGTGGCCGACCGCGACGAGCTCAATGACGTTATTGCGCAGATGGTCAGCGAGCTTTCCGCACTGCACACCTTTGTTGAAGGCGGCGACGCGCGCAAGACCGACGATCACATCGGCCTCGCCACTTTCGGCGCGCGCCTGCGCCGCGATGAAAAGGCCGGCGGGTTTGTGGTCGAGCACATCTACGCCCACGATCCCGACCTGCCCGATCAGGCCCCGCCGTTTGCCCGGCCCGATTCGCTCGTGAAGGAAGGCGAAGTCATCACTTCCATCGACGGCGTGGACGCGCTCAGCGTGACCGACGAAACCGAGTTGCTGAGGGGCAAGGCCGGCCAGCAGGTGCTCATTCATGTCAAGAGCGAGAAAGGCGATGCGGCTGCGGTCGCTGGCCGCGACGTGCTCGTCAAGCCCGTCAGCTACAACCAGGATGGGCAGATGCGCTACGCCGAGTGGGAGTACACCCGGCGGCTCGCCGTCGACAAGGCGTCGAACTCGACCATCGGCTACGTCCACCTGCGTGCCATGGGTTCGGGCGACATGGACCAGTGGGCGCGCGACTACTACCCCGTCTTTAACCGGCAGGGGCTCATCATCGATGTCCGCCACAACCACGGCGGCAACATCGACCCATGGCTCCTGTCCAAGCTGCTGCGCCAGGCATGGTTTTATTGGCAGAACCGCGTCGGCAATCCCTACTGGAACATGCAGTACGCCTTCCGCGGCCACATCGTGGTCCTTTGCGATCACGAGACGGCATCGGATGGCGAAGCATTCAGCGAAGGCTTCAAGCGGCTTCATCTCGGCAAGGTTATCGGCATGCGGACGTGGGGCGGGGAGATCTGGCTCTCCGGCTCCAACGTTCAGGCCGACAATGGCGTGGCCACCGCCGCGGAGAACGGCGTCTATGCCGACGGCAAGTGGCTAATCGAGGGCCACGGCGTCGATCCCGACATCGTGGTCGACAACCTGCCGCATGACACATTCTCCGGCGACGATGCGCAGCTCAAGAAGGGAATTGAGGAGCTGGAGCAGGAGATCAAGGCCGATCCGCGGCCCGTCCCGCCGCCGCCGCCACATCCGGACAAGGCGTTCAAGTTCCAGCAGTGAGTGCCAGCGGCCCGCTCGCTGAAATTGTTTTCAGATTTCGGCGAGTGGGCCGCCGGCTAGCTAAACACGAGACAGGCACATGCAAATGGGGAAGATCTTTGAATTCGAAGGTGGGGAAATTCGGGTATGGGTCGAGCAGGAATCGATCCACATTGTTGCTTGCGACAAAGACTATCGAGACCCGGTGGAACTTACAGCCGATGCTGCAAGGCAACTTGCAGCTAAGCTAGAAGAACTCGCAGATCGAATTGATGAATTAAAGTGAAACCGGCCATTCCTCTCCCTTCGAGGTATCCTGTACGACAGGTATGGCGGGCAGAATGGCTACCGTTTTAGCAAATCCGGCCAGAATGATCGAGCGCGGCGCGCCCCACATCATACGAAACGAGGAACAACTCGCCGCCTACACCAGGGAGCTTTTCCGCCTTACCGCAGGGCCCGATCCCACGTCCGCTCAGCTCGAAGCCATCGAGCTGCTCACCCTCCTGATCGAGCGCTACGAAGCGGAGAACTTCAAAGTGCCGCAGGCGTCGCCGGCCCAGGTGCTGCGGTTTCTCCTTGACAGCCACAGCCTCCGCCAACGCGACATCGCCGAGGATCTTGGCAGCAAGAGCGTCGTCTCCGAGGTTCTTTCCGGCAAACGTGAGCTGAACGCAACCCATATTGAAGCCCTCAGCCGCCGATTTAAAGTCTCTCCGGCAGTTTTCTTTTCCGCCCAAATCAACGCGCGATAAAGTCGTGAGCCGAGCCCCGATTGATCGGTTGGTCGGCATTCCGGGAAGAAGGCCACGTTCGCCAAAGCAAAATGCTGGAACCTCGCGCACCGGACGCGCGTAATGGGTAAGAACGACGCATCTCGTGCGCCGGATTCCCCGACTGTCTCTTAAAAACCGAGGTGAAGCAATGCATCTAACCTGGGCGCTGTCTCTGCGGGTTCTGCTATGGGCTCACATTGCGTGCGGGGGCGTGGCATTTGTGTGCGCGCCGGTGGCGCTGCTGACCGCCAAGGGCGGGCGGACGCATCGGCACTGGGGCAAGATCTACTTCTGGGCCATGGCCGGTGTGGCGGCAACGGCTCTGGTGCTGTCGATTGCGCTGCCCATTGTGTTTCTGGCGCTGGTGGCCGTGTTCAGCTTCTACGCAGCCTTCTCGGCGTACCGGATTCTGTTCCTCAAGGACCTGGCACGGGGCGGCCATGCGCGCTGGTTTGACTGGGCGGCGGCGCTGGTGACGTTTGCGTCCAGCGCAGCGCTGGCGTGGGTCGGCTACTTCCGTCCGCAGCTGGTTCCAGGCACGGGCGTTATAGCGATCGTATTCGGAGCGCTCGGCATGCTCCTCGCGGGGCGGTCGCTGGCAACGTTCTTGCTACCGCCGGAGGAGAAGCAATTCTGGTGGTTCCTGCATATGCGGGGAATGATCGCCAGTTACATCGCGGCGGTGACCGCGTTTGTAGTGGTGAATCTGGCGCCGCACTTCGGGAACGCATGGTGGGTGTGGCTGGGGCCGGCGATCATCGGGGTTCCGGGGATCGTCATCTGGCAGGGCTATTACCGGAAGAAGTTCGGCAAACGGGGCGCGGCAATCGGGGCCAATGCGGCGTGATTCAGCGCACATCTTTTCAGCCGAAAACGGCATCGGGATGCATCAACATATCATGATGTGTTGATAATTGCATAAAAAAATGTATATGCACTCTGCTGTCCTATCATGATATGTTGATATGTTTTTCGCGGCTCTCAGGCGGCGGCGCAGGTCTCCCTTCTATCATCTAAACCGGACACGAAGGGAGCCCTCGCCCGATGGACAATCATTCCGCTCTGCGCCAGCAACTCATTGAAAACCTCAAGACCGGCAATGCCCACACCAGCTTCGCTGAGGCCATAAAGGATTTTCCCGCGGAGTTTCGCGGCAAGCGCCCCAAGGGCTCGCCGCATTCGCCATGGGAGCTGCTGGAGCACATGCGCATTGCGCAGTGGGACATCCTGGAGTTTTCCCGCGATCCCGGCCACGTTTCGCCGTCGTTCCCAGATGGCTACTGGCCGAAATCTCCCGAGCCGCCCGACGAAAAGGCGTGGGATCGCAGCGTTAACAGCTTTTGCGACGACCTGCATTCCCTCTGCTCGCTGGTAGCGGATGATTCCACGGATTTGTTTGCGCGCATTCCCCACGGCAGCGGCCAGACCGTCCTCCGCGAGGCGCTCGTTGCCGCCGACCACAACAGCTACCATCTCGGCCAGCTCCTGCTCCTCCGGCGCATACTCGGCGCCTGGAATGTGACCTCATAGCGGATCTCCTTTTCGCAACTTCCGGCCACCCTCGGTGTCCAATCCAGTGACCGGTGGTAAGGTACTTCCGGGCGGCCCGCACGATGGCCGTAAACGTAAGAAAGATCGAACCCTCCCCCTGCTCCTAACCGCAGTTCCCGTGTACGGCAGGCGGGCGCGTACGATCGAGGAGGAAATCCGATATGAAAATGTTCCGTTCTGTGCGCTGGCTCCTTTTGGCGCTGCTGCTCCCTCTGATTCCCGCTTCCCAGGCACACGCCGGCGTGTTCATCAGCGTCGGCTTTGCGCCGCCAATTCTTCCGGTTTATGTCCAACCGGTGTGTCCCGAGCCCGGTTATATGTGGACTCCCGGCTACTGGGGTTACGGCCCCGACGGCTATTACTGGGTCCCTGGCGCGTGGGTGCCCGCGCCGTATGACGGCGCACTCTGGACCCCGCCTTACTGGGGCTATGAAGGTGCCCTATTTGTCTTTCATCCCGGCTACTGGGGTCGCCACGTCGGCTATTACGGCGGCGTCAACTACGGCTTCGGCTACATGGGGATCGGCTTTGTGGGCGGCGCG
This sequence comes from uncultured Acidobacteriota bacterium, assembly GCA_963771195.1. Lineage (GTDB taxonomy): Bacteria > Acidobacteriota > Terriglobia > Terriglobales > Acidobacteriaceae > Telmatobacter. The sequence continues at coordinate 117,132 of CAVYSS010000006.1, read as the reverse complement.
TGGCGTGGGCATGAGTTCGCCTACAACAGGGCGGTGATGCGCGTGGGCGAAGGCCCCAGGTGGGGTCGCGATCGAGTCTACGAGGACCGCACCATTGTGGAGCGCAACACGGTGGTCCGCGACAGCCGCGTGTCGTACAGCGGCGGGCCCCACGGAATCAACCATCCGCCGAACACCGAGGAGCGCGGCTACATGCGCGAGCAGCACGTGGGCGCCACTTCCGCGCAGCAGGCGCATGTGCAGGCTGCCCGGTCCGACCATTCGAGCTACTTCAACGCGAATCACGGCCAGCCGCAGCATGCAGCCGTGGAGCGGCCGATGGGCTCGAGCGTCAGGGCCAACCCGCAGGCTCGGCCCGGCGGGCTGAATACCAACTCCAGCGCCCGCGGCCAATATAGGCCCCAGCAGCAGAACAGCTACAAGCCAGAGCAGCAGCAGCGGCCGCAAACTCAGGGGCGTCCGCAGCAGCAGCCGCAATATCAGCCTCGTACTCAGCAGGCGCCGCGGCCCGAAGCCCGGCCGGAGGCGCGGCCTGAATCACACCCGCAAACCAAGCCGCCGAAGGAAAAGGAAGCTCGCCGGCGCTAAAATGGCCCACAACCGGGCGCGGCCTTCAGATCCGGCCGCGCCTAACATTCCTTCTCGCTCGATCGCAAGATTCCCAACGCAAAGTGCAGGTCGGCCCGCGGAGTTCCGTGGGCCGTTCCTTTTTACGCGCCATATTGGACTTGCTCAGTTTGTCTGCGGCTCAGCGGGACGGATGCCGGCGAGTTCGATTTCGATGCCGCCGTACTCGGGGTGATCGTTATTGCGGATTTTGTAGGCTACGTCGATGAGGCTGCCGGGCTCGAGCTTCAGGTCCATGCAGCGGCTGGCCCAGTCCCAGCCGACGCAGCGCATAACTGCGGTTCCCGCGGCCTGGCCGTGGCTCTCCTGATGAAGTTCGAGCGCGATATGGCGGTCCTTCATCACGCGGGGTGGGGCGATAATGCGGACTCCGCGGGCGGCGAAGATGGGCTCGGGATTGCCATGGCCCAGTGGCTCCATTTTGGCGAGCCATCCCGCCAGCACCCGAGTAATGCGGTCGAGCGGGAGCTCGGCGTGGATGCGCAACAGGTGTTCGGGCTCACGCTGGGCGAGGCGTTCAGCGGCATGGATGGCGAGCCGGCGCTTGAGCTCGGGCAGGGAACTGGCAGGCATGGCGAAGCCGACGGCAAAGGCGTGGCCGCCGAAGCGGGTGAACAGGTCGGCGCAGGTTTCGATGGCTTCGAGCAACGGGAAGCCGTCGACGGAGCGGCCGGAGCCGTGGGCCACAGGACCCTCGGGCGAGTCTTCCACGTTGATGACGATAGCGGGCTTGGCGGTGCGCTCGACGACGCGCGAGGCGAGGATGCCGATGACGCCGCGATGCCAGCCGTGGCCATCGACGACGAGGAGGCGGCAGGCGGCAAGGTCGGCGTCCTCCGCAAGGCGTGTTTCGATTGCGGTGAGCGCGGCGGCTTCAGCCTCGCGGCGCTGGCGATTGAGCAGTTCGAGATTGGTGGCGAGCTCGAGCGCCCGGGCGCTGTCGCGCGTGGTAAAAAGCTCAATGACTTGCGAGGCGACGTCCATGCGGCCGGCGGCGTTGATGCGCGGGGCCAGACGGAAGGCGACGTCGAAGCCGGTGAGCGGCTTGGATGCGGGATCGAGCGCGGCCACTTGAAACAGCGCGCGCAGGCCCGCGCCCACAGGACGGCGCAGCTCGCGAATCCCAAGCGCGGCAATGGTGCGGTTCTCGCCGCGCAGCGGAACTGCATCGGCGATGGTGGCGATGGCAGCCATTTTGAGAAAGCTGGGCAGCGTCTTCTCGCGGGTGCGCGCGGGATCGCGAGCCTCAAGCAGCGCTTGCGCCAGTTTGAGCGCGATGGCTGCGCCGCAGAGGGATTTTTCCGGATAGCCGCAGCCGGATTGATTGGGATTCAGGATGGCCAGTGCGTCGGGGACGCGATCGTCTGCGCTGGTTAAGTGATGGTCGGTGACGATGAGGTCGAGGCCGAGGCGGCGCGCGGTATCGGCTTCGGCGAAGGCGCGCATCCCGGTATCCACGGTGATGACGAGGCGCACGCCGTCGGCGTACGCCGCCTCCAGCACGCCTGACTGGAGTCCATAGCCTTCGCGGAGACGATGCGGCACGTGGAAACGAACCAGACCACCAAGCATCTCGATGGCAGTTTTGAGGAGGACGACGGCGGTGGTGCCGTCCACGTCGTAGTCGCCGTATAGGAGGATGGATTCTTTGTTATCAATTGCCTTCTGGACGCGATCGACGGCCGCGCGCATGCCGAGCATGAGGAAGGGATCGTGCAGGTGCGCGGAATCGGGGTTGAAGAAGGCATGGGCTTCGCGTGCATCCTTGATGCCGCGGGCCAGCAGGAGCTCGGCGACGATTGGCGGCAGATGCGCCGCGGCAGCCAATGCTGCTGCTTGCTCAGAATGCGCCGGGGCCATGACCCAGCGCTGCACGGGATATCGGCGCGTGATTGCTGAGGTTGGACGCGGAGATGCGGTCGCGCTCACTCGTCCTCGTGGTCGCCATGTTCGTGCGCGTCATCAATCACGATGTCGTGAAAGCTTTCGATATCTTCAAGCAGCGACTGGTAACGCTCGTACCACTCGGTGGTGGTTTCATGCAGGAAGACGAAGCCCTGGTAGACGAATCCCAACTGAATGTAGCCCAGCATGCCGACGTATTTTCGCAGCCACTGCGCCTCGACCAGTTCGGTTGCTTCTTCATCGGGGAAGTTCATCTCGCCGGCATCGTCGATAAGGGCATCGAGCTCATCGCGCTCCAGCGTCACCTCGCTGAAGGTGATAAAGGGCGCGCCGGTGTGCTTGGCCATTTCCACGAAGTCTTTCCACGCGTCGGGATTGTCCTTGCCGTCCCACAGAACGGACGAGATGTCCTCAGTGATGAAGCCGGGGAGCCGCCGCATGCCGTGGCCCTCGATGAAGGCCACCATGTCATCTTTCAACGCGAGAAGATTATCTTTGCTCATACTCTCAAGGGATCATTCTCTCAGATGGGGGCGGGGTGGGAGGGGCTGTTGTGGAAAGTTCCTGGCCGGCCGCGGTTAAGCTGGAACAGGAGGATCACCCGATTGCCCCTGTACGAACATCACGTTTTTGTCTGCCATAACGTGCGCCCCGAGGGAGCGCCGCGGCCTTCCTGCACCAGCGATGGTAAAAGCGAGCTGCACACGCAGTTGCAGACGCTGGCGCGAGCGGCCGGCATCGCGGACCGCGTGCGCATCAACAAAAGCCTCTGCCTGGACCAGTGCGAGCACGGACCCACGGTGGTGGTGTACCCGGAGGCGGTATGGTACGGGGGCGTGCGGCCGGAAGATGCGGCGGAGATCGTGGAGGAACACCTCGTAAACGGGCGGCCGGTGGAGCGGCTGCGCATTGCAGAAAGCTGCGTCAACGCGAAGACGTGCCCGCATCGGAATAGCGGGGTTAGCGGGGCTGGCGGAGTCAGCGCGGGCGACTGACCTTGGTAACGGACTAACCTGGCTTAGTGCGCTGGTTCGGGTGATTGTTTCAGGGCCGGAGCCGATAAGCGAATGCGGAGGACTCCGCCATGAGCCGCCGCATTCCGCTTTGCTTTGCTTGTCTTTTGGTTGCTGTTCCTGCGTGGGCTGCGCCGCCGGATGGAGCTCGACCGGGGGCCGGGGGCTCAAATTCGATTATCCTGCGCTGGAACGCGCCGATGCCGTCTGGAACGCTGATCGCGTGCCGCGCACGGGTGGTTCCGCTCGGTCAGGGCGCAAACGCGCAGCCTGCCTTGGCGTCGGTGGTGGTTCCCGGCGGAGGAGCGCAATGTGCGCTGGAGATTCCATTGGCGTGGCAGGGCAGCGCGCCGCCGGCGGCGATCACGGTGATCTATGAGCTGGACACGCGATCGGCCACCGGAACGATGACGCGGACGGGCGTGCAGACCATCGTGCTACCCCACGCGACCGGAGCCAGGCTGCAGCTTACGATTCATATGTAGGCAGCCCTCCGGGGCGCTAGAAGGCGCGCAGACAATGTACAGACTCAGGCTCGGTGCGCTATCCTGACGATTAGTCCATGATCTTTTCCCGCGAATACATTGGTTACCTTGGCCGCCGTACGGTCAAGCACCTGATCGACGCCAAGTTCATTACGACCAGTGACTTGAAGGGCGCCGAGGAGCGAGTGATTGCGGCCCTGACGGAGGAGCTGTCGCTCGAGGACCGCATCAACGAAGAGGTCCGCATGATCCTCGAAGCCTACTCAGAGGAGATGCGCAAGACCGGGGCGCAGTACTCCGAGATGTTCAAGAAGGTGAAGGGCGAGCTGACGCGCAAGTACAAGGCGGTTCTATGAGGGTGAGCCGGGACAAGATAAACAAGCTGGCGCACACGGTGGCCGACACGCTGGCGGAAATTGACGCCGTGGGGTTCCTGGAGGACCGCAACACCATCCGGCAGGAGGCGCGCAAGGAACTAGAGACGCTGCTGACCGAGGAAGCGCGAATCGACACGGCGGCGCGGGCGAAGATCGCCAGCCAGAGGAAGATCATTCTTGAGGGTTCGCAGGAGTGGGAGATACTCTACCGCAAGTACTACAACGAGGAAGTGCGGAAGCTGGGGATTTGAGAAGCAGGGAACAAGGGAATAGGGAAAAGGGAACAGAAGAGAAGAGACAAAGGGAGAAAGATTCCCAAATTCCCTCGCGGCACATTCTCCGAAAGGGTCGCGGTCTTTGGGATCGTGCCGGAGTTTTGTTAAAGTAGACGAGTGGCCTGACGGCCATCCCCGTGCAAGCGTGGCGCTATCGTCTAGGGGTTAGGACGTGAGATTCTCATTCTCAAAACACGGGTTCGATTCCCGTTAGCGCTACCAACTCTTCAGGCGATACTGCATTGTCGCCGATCATCGTGAAAAGACTGCTAGTTACAGGTGTTCCAAACCCTCTCTTGGAACAGGTCAACCCCGCAGGGTAGATCAGCCTCCCAAAGCGCCGTTTGTCTGCCGCATCCGCCTGATTCCAAAGGATTGGAACGTTATACATTAGGTGTTCCAAGTAGGACCAACTCTCATCCACATCCAACTCGTCGGCGGAACTAGCGAGAGCGGCTTCAATTTCCGCGATTTGAGCGTTGTAGGTTGCGTATCGCTTGCTGTAATCGGCTCCGTCGATCTCGCCATCTTCGCGCATCGTCAGGAGCATGTCCTTCCTACGTCGTAGAGTCACAAGCTCGGATTGGAGACGTTGATGGTCGGCGATGGCAGACCCGTTCCGACGGTCCCATGCTTCCCGGAAGCATCCCTCAAGCAACTGTAGCCTTCCGGTCTCTGGAACGAGCGAGTCGAGAAGCGACACGAAGCCATCGTCGGCAACGTCTACCCGGATTCGACTGCACCCCCTGATGCAGTGATAGTAGAAAACGTACTTGCCGCTCTTGCTGCGGCTCTTGCTTCCGGTCATTAGCTTCCGGCACCCTTCGCAGACGAGAAGCCCGCGCAAGATGAACCTGTCGTTCGCTGCCGTATGCACGACTTGCAATGCGCCAGACTTGCCACTCAAAACCGACTGCACTCTGGACCAAAGCTCAGGACTGACCAACGGTTCCCAATCACCTTGTCGTGAGATGCCCCAGCCGGGTACTTCCATCCAACTCTTGTAGAGAGGGTTGCGCAGCATCTTGCTAAGTGTCTGGATCGCTACCGAAGCCCCACGTTGCCCACGAAGTCCATGTAACCTTCCCCATGCAAGGGCGTCACTGAGCGTCTGACCGCTTCCAATTCGCTCAAACATACCTCGCACCAGTGGGGCCGTTCTTTCGTCCACCAGTAGGGATGCTTTCTTCTTGCTGCGTCCAGGTACATATCCCAATGGCGGAGGCCAAGTCCACCTGCCCGACTCTGCCATGAGTCTCTGCGCTCCGACCGTGCGCTCTCCCCGTTGCCGATTGTCGAATTGCGCAATGCCCTGCATGAAGTGCCTCAGCAGTTCGCCAAGCGCATCATCGGTGACTGGCTGTGTAGAACTCTGTAAGAAGATTCCCCAATTCTTGAGCTTCCGCTCGTAGAAGGCCGCATCCGCTGCATTGCGGGCGAACCGGTCCCATTTGTCGATGAGCAGATGGGTAACACCCGACCGGTTCTTCTCACGCTCCAAGCAGCGGAACATTGCCTGAAATTGGGGCCGATCAGCATCCTTCCCCGATGCGCCCTCGTCCTTGTAGACTGCGGCAACTTCCAAATCGTGACGGGCGCACCACTCGCGGCAGTGTTGCTCCTGCTGCTCCAACGAGGTGTTTTCAACTTGCCTCGCATCCGACACCCGCACGTAGACAATGGCCCTCATTCCGTCTCCCCCGTTTCATGTGCATACGCGATCCATCGCAGCGATTCGAGAGGGTTCTCGTCCAAGATGCCGAGCGCAGCTTCGACTGTCGGCGCATTCTCAGGTGGAGCGTATGACTCGGGAACCGTAACGTTGAGCATCTCCAAGGGCATGATCAGAGCCGTTTCCGATGGTGGCCTCCTTGCCTTCTGCAACGTGTTCCAGAGTGCGCCCGCCGCTGATTCCAGCGATTCCAGCAGCCCGGCAACCTCTTCGTCGGTTCGGCCTTCTGCTGCCTGACCCAATAGTTCCCGGCAACGTTCAATCGAAATGGTCATGGGTGTATTCCCCGCGTGTGCATGATATGCAATCCGCTACATCATCAGGTTCAACTCAACTCAATCGGGCTAATGCAGTCTTTGCTTACGAGGCTCTCTGCATCCTTGAAGTTCTTGGGTAATCCCGGTCCACAGATTCGCTTGTTCTCACTCTCTCTTTCATGCAGTTCCTTATTGAGTTCCAGAAGGAATTCGAGCGGACTGTCTCCGTCGCTTATTCCGTACGCATTGCGGACTGCCGAATTGAGAGCTGAAGACAAATCTTTCAAGGCGTCTCGTCCAGGTAGCTCCAAAGTTTTGTAAAGTTCACGAAGCGATGAGTGAGTGCTTTGAATGATACGTCTACGCTTCAGCCTCAGCTTCTGCGATGCTTCCGCGATCTTTCGAATGCAGGAACTACTGGGAGACTGTGGCCAAGGGTATGAGTCGAAAACCGTATTTGACGTATATCGCGGGTCCGCCTTGAACGTTGAACAGCGATTGATGAACCATAGCCAGTGAATGTCTGATTGCAGGATGCCAAAGGTATAGTCATCGGCAAATGGAAATACGGTCAGCGCATCGTTAGGTCTGATCTTTGGCGAGACAAAATCGAAAATGGGTCGCTTCGTAACCCGCCCGCAGACGATGTATCGAGGAAGGCGCTGGATGGAGGCGATCATTTCTGCACGTGGCCAATCGAATTGCCACCACCTCTCATAGAATTGCTGATGATGCTGATTCGGTTTCGCATCGGGGTACTTTAGTTTCAATAGCCTATTTTCCTCTGCCTCCTTCTCGGATGCGGCACGGCGGTCTGGAAGCACACATTCCTGAATTCGCTTGAAGGGAGCTTTGAATTGCGATGCCTCGATGAGGGAGCGAGGATGAAAATCTATCGAATACCTGCTGGGACGTGAATCTTCTGTTCCGACCAGATCGTCCGCTATCAAATAGGGAAAAATGACCTGCTTGGTTGCCGAATCCTGCCGGACCAATGCGCGTGCCTCGTCAGGCGAGAGAAGAAAGCCCTTATGCCCGTGCGTCTGACCCTGAAAGCACTTGCCCTTCATTGAATTCGCTTTCAACGGCTTAGCGGCAGTGACATCCAAGTCAAATGACAGCGCCGAGTTGATCTTGTTTGTTTGAATCATCCTCCACGGGCTGTCTACCGAATCTCCATCTTGGATCATCAGCCGTTTTGTCCCAGTGCTCTTGCCCTTTATCCAATTCACAATCGTCACATGCACAACGGCGTCGCCAGACCATACCTGTGAAGAGACCGCTTCCGTGATCGTTCCGCCGTGTCCGACAATGTAATCTAGGCTCGCTTCCCGGGAATAATTCTGACGAATCGTGTTTGTTGCTACCAATCCCGCGCGATGTCCCTCCGGGACAAAATCATGGGCTTTTCGGAACCAGTAAACGCAGTAATCGGCGCGTCCCGGAACGTCCGGGTATTCCTTCCGAAGTCTCGTTATGTATTCCCTGCCGAACTCGGACTGCATTTTCATTCTTTGACTGAAACGGAGGATTGCCGATCACTACGTCGGCTGACGGCCATTCGGTGAAAAGGGCATCGCCGCAAACGAGATTTGAATCGAGATTTTCGAGGGGAAGCGCATCATCCTCTGTCAGGCTCAGCATTTCGAGCTGTTGCTCCCGGCGAATCTCAAGAGCTTCATCGATTGCGAGCTTTTTGGCGATCATAAGTGTGACCTTCGCGAGTTCTACGCCAAACGGGTTCTGCTCGATACCAAAGAACTGCTGCGGACTAATGAGAGACGTAGATTTGAAGTCTCTGTCAATCTCGCGCGAGGAGAACATCTGGCGGGCTTTGGTCAATAACTGCATTTCCAATCTGGCGAGTTCGCGAAACGAGACATAGAGGAAATTCCCGCTTCCGCAAGCTCGGTCCAGAACTCGAAATCTCGTCAGGCCGTTCCTAAGTTCCGCCAACTCTTTGAGTGTTCTGGCTGCTTCGATCTTCTCAGTCCAAGGGCGAACGATGGTTGGGTTTACGACTCTGAGAATGTCGGACTCTGACGTGAAGTGGGCACCGTGTGCATGACGCTCGCCACCATCCATTGTGGATTGAAAAAGCGTGCCGAAAATCGCCGGATTTACCTTTGACCAGTCTTCGGAAGCAATCTGCGAAAGCAGATGTAACGGCTCGAAGTTCAGTTCATATGGTTCGACTATTGCGAATAGTCCGCCGTTGAAGTACCGGACTCCTTGGTAGCGTCCTCCCACCGCCGGTTTTGGATCGTTCATCTGACGGTACAACGCGCCAAAAAGGTCGAACGTACTCTGTCCGCCATCTATGCAGTCATCAACAAGGTCGGCCACCATCCCGGAAGGCAGAAGGTCCATCTCTTCGGCGAACAACGCAACGACACACTGCAAAATGAAACGCTGCGCCTTCTTCCGTGCAACCGGCTCTTCTATTGTGAGCATCATGTCGCGTCGAACCAGCAGCCGGAACAACACGCCAAGCTTATCCGCCGCACTTCTGGTAACGGCAACCAAGTCATTCCTAAATACCGGCTTCTGAGGTGTTGGAAAAAGAAAGTTGAGTGCGGAGTATCGCTTAGGCAGCTCTGGAATCTTGACTATATCGACTGGTTGGTCTACTTGGTTTTCAAAATCGTAAATCCAGAATTCATCAAAGTTGCAAAGAACAACATACCGGGGCCGATGCGGAACGGAGTGTATCCAATAGTCGAGGGCTTGTTTGTAATGAAGGTTGAGCTTGGTTCCCCTCTTCTTCATTTCGATCAAGACTCTGTCAGCCCAAACAAGATCAGCGAACTCGGTAGGGTCTCCCTTCCGCTTGATTCTTTGCTCAAGGATTGCACCGGCCTCCTTGTATCCCCTATGCCCGAACGCGCGGAACAGTCGATCGCAGAAGACTTGAGCCTCTCCCTTTTCGTCTCCCGCTAGTTTCTCAGCGTAAGAGATGAATTCTTTCATGGCATTCAGAACGACGGACATCTTGTGATTAGCCCTTTCCCCGCTCGGAAGTGCGCTGTCCAGAAGGCACGGAAAAACGTTAGAAGCCCCAGATTGGGAGCGTTCGGAAGTGATTCAAGAAACTCAATTTCGTAGTAGAAGACATGGTAAACGAACAGGGAGCATCGCGCGACAGGCCCGTGTCGCTGGCGGGATCGCGTCGCACGCCCTGTTCTCTTAGCCTTTCGCGGACTTGGCTGCGCGTGCATATTGGTATAGCGTCTCCCGACTAATCCCGAAATCCCGAGCGATTGCGGCCTTCTTGTCGCCGCTGGCGATCCGACGCTTAAGTTCTTTCAACTTGGCATCGTCGAGCGACGGCTTCCGACCCTTGTAGACGCCCGCCTTCTTTGCCAGGGCGATACCTTCCTTCTGCCGTTCTCGGATCAAGGCACGCTCGAACTCGGCGAAGCTCCCCATGATTCCCAGCAGCAAGTGACTCATGGGATCGTCGTGCCCGGTGAACGTCAGATGCTCCTTGACGAACTCAACCGTGACACCTCGCCCGGTCAGGTCCGTGACGATGGTTTTCAGGTCAACCAGATTGCGCCCGAGCCGGTCAAGGGAATGGACGATGAGCTTGTCACCCTCCCGGACGTAATCGAGTGCCGCTGCAAGTTGTGGACGGTTCCGGTCGCGTCCGCTGGCCTTCTCAACGAAGGTCTTGTCCAGCTTCAGCCCGTCTAGCTGCCGGTCGGTGTGTTGATCCAGAGAGGAAACGCGAATGTATCCGATGATCTTGCCATGGTGCCGTGCTTCGGTCTTGCTCATCCGAGTGATTCTCCTTGTGAGTGTCAGGATGAACTCTAAGACCTTTGCAGTCGAGTGTCAAGAAAATATCGAAACACATTCTATTCTGACGTAAAAAGTGTCAGATGCAACCGTCAGGATGGAGTACACCCTAACCGGACTGCACACGATGCAGAGAGTGGGGTGTGTCCGTGCCACATCACACCCATGCACGGCTCCCGGTGTGGCCCCGCCGCCGCCCATGTATCTATGGAAGGGAACCATGGCAGGGCGTGAAACCGTGTCAGTCCACGCGCAGGTTTCGAGCAAGTTTTCTTGTGTTCTGCAAACCCGTGTCAAGTGTTCTCGCCATCTGCGGCGGTCCTCCTATTTTGCAGGTCTCGAACCCGTCACCAGACGCCCGCTATCTTACGTATAGTACATACATAGTGAAAACAACGTCTTTCCTGTGTCCTGCGCCGTAAGTGTCTGGTGAGCAGTATGTTACCTTCGCCTTGCTCCCATCCTTGCCTCGGAATCTGGAAGGTCGTCGTCAGCGAAAGCTTGGCTTCCATGGAGTGTGGTTGTGCCCGCAGGTCGTGACTTTCCAAATTGGATGAGGAAGCTGCATCAAGCCGTAGTCATGGACGCGGAAGGAATCCCCGGCTTGACTCGCACTGTGTACATCGGCAGGATGCAGAACTGCGCCGGGTTCAAGTCAGGCTGCGGAAGCCCCTACTGTCCAGCTTGCAGCAGCCGTATGTTCTACGGCCTCCGGCAGCGCCTTATGAATGTGGCTGGTCGCATTCCTGCCCGCAATCTGAGGTTCGGTACGTTCACAGTTGCTGACTGCTCCGACATGGAACTTCGCGCCAATCTCAAATTCGTGACTGAGTGCGCCCTGACCATGCTGAAGGGAATCCCTAGTCTGCGAGGGTGGTTCATTCGCAAAGAGGTGTCGCGTACATCGAGTGCGGGGTATTACCATCCCCACCTTCACGTACTGATGCACGTCAGTCCCGGTTACACCTCGGGCCGGAACACGATGAGCCGTGCGAAGTGGCGAGAGGCGTGGATGCGTGCCATCCCAGAAGAGCTTGAGGTACAAGGCCGCCCCGACCACGATCCTGTTGATGTGCAGAGCGTGACGGATGTCGAAGGCATCGTGAAGTACGTCACGAAGAGTCCATGGCACGATGCAAGCGGAGCACGGATCGAAGAGAGCATCGACGACGCGGTTGAGATCGACGCGCTGCTCTTCGCCATCGCACGGATGAGGCGCTGCTCCTACTTCGGTACGCTCACTCTTCCGCCTCGTAGTCGGCGCGGTCCTGCGTAGTCCGCACAACGAAAACCTCGGCCACAAACTCATTGGCGTCGAAAATCGCCCTTTTGAGAGCCAAATGTGAGAATCGCCAGTATTGACGCGGTGATTCGCTCGAACCCTTAGCAGTACGAGGGCAGAATCACGACGTTCTTGAGTCCGACCCTGCAATGAAAACAAAGAAGTTACTACAAGTTCGGCTCGATCTCGCAGGGTCCGATTACTCGATTTTCGAGTACGGTTCGTACCCTTGCGATCAACCATGACGATCAAACCTGTCGTCATCTCTGCACGCTCCGCATCGAAGCCGGTACTGCGGTCCCGTGCCCATTCTCTCTGCTGCCAAGGAGACCGTGCAGGTGGAGGATGGTTTGGTTCCAATCCTTGAGCAAATGGTCTACCAGATTCTTATCGCAAGTGGCCCGCCCCTTCCTGGCGGGCTTTGGTTTTTGCCCGGCGAATCATAAAATCGCGGCGCCCGGAAACCTCAGGGGTGGCCGCGGTACCCCTGCCAGACGTATTCCAGGGCTTCAGGAAGGGTCTGCTCGCGGGTGGCGTGATCCACGTGGCCGGCGTTGCGGGAGAAGACGAACTGGTAGTGGTAGCCTTTGGCGGCGAGTACACGGGCCATATTCTCATTGGCCAGGACCCAATCGTGCATTCCATCGTGCATGACGTTGGGATTGTACAGATCGCGGTCCCCCACTTCGAGCCAGATGCGGATCGGCTTGCGGGGACTGCCGGGGATCAACCGCTCATGAAACTCCCAGGCCCCGTGGGGAGTGCGATCGCTGTGCGGCCACTGCTGGTTGATGTAGGTGCCGGAATAAGTGAGCACGCGGTGGTACCACCCGGGGTGATACCAGGCCATGGCGAGCGCGCAGGAGCCCCCCGAACTGCCTCCCATGGCGGCGCGGCCATCGGGGTCGCGGGTGAGGCGGACGTGCGCCTCGCGTTCTACGCGCGGCAGAACCTCCTTCTGGACAAACTCGGCATAGCGGCCCGACATGGTGTCGTACTCCAGGCCGCGCTCGCTGCCCTGCGCGTCGCCGCTCCCGTTGGCAATGGAGATGGCGACGATGGGCGGGAGCTTGCCCTCGGCAATGAGATTGTCGAGCACGGTGAAGAGCAGGCGATCGGGGCCATCGGCGCCGACGATGAACGGCGCGCGGGCGCCGGGAACATACTGCGCGGGGACATAGACGGCCACCTTGCGCGTATACGGCGCCGGATGGCTGGTGGTCACAAGCAGGCGAGCGGGGTCGTTGGGATCGGCCGTGCCAAAGGTCCCGTGATCGCGGGCGATGCCGGGATAGATTTTGCTCTCAGAGGAAAGCATGGTGAATTCGACAATCCTGCCATGGGGCACATTGTCGTGGGGGAGAGATTGAGGCGCGAGTGTGTGGGTGGGGCCGATCACGAAGTTGCCGTCGGCGTCCGGGGGAGGAACGGCGCCGTCTGCAAGGTCCGTCGCGGCGGGATATCCGGGCGCGTGCGGATCGCGCGTGGGCGGAGTTGGCCGCTGTGCATCCGCGGAGGCAGGAAATAGGAAGGCAAGGGCCAAAAAGGGCAGGGAAGCGGCGAAGAGGCGCATAGGGCCATTGTGCACCATAACGTTCCCATGAGCTCAGGGTGCGGGCAACGCCTTCTTCATTCCTCCTTGCCGATAAGACGCGAAAACAATCCTCGCTTCCGCATTTCGCGGTCGATAGCGGCCTTTGGCCAAGGGGGCAACTGCTTGCCAAAAAACACAGCGCGGGGATTGTGGAAGCAAAGCCGGTCGGCCGTAGCCTGGCCAAATTCCTTATACAGCAAGTCGTACGCCCTGCGCATGGAAGGAGGGCGCCAGGCCATCGCATGAGCATCGCTGGCGACCAGATGCACCCGGCGGCTGCGAAGCAGCTCCAGCGCCGTTGATTCCGGCTTCCGGCCAAAGTCTCCACAAAGCGCTCCAGCCGTGATCTGCAGCAGGCACCCGAATCCTATCCATTCATCCAGCCGTCGCGGATCCGCCGTGAGCACACGATTGCGTTCGGGGTGAGTGATCACCGGAATAATGCCGATCTTGATCAAGCGGAGAAGGATATCCGGTATGGAACGAGGAATAACGAATTCACTGAATTCAACGAGAAGGTACTGCTGGCCGTTTACGGTATAGCGGCCCGGGTGGCGCTCAAGATCGGCAATGTTGTCGTAGGAAAGGTGGAAGTCACAGCCGAGAGCCAGCGCGAGGCGTCCCTCAAAATGTCTTTGGATTGTATCCAGCCGCTCCTGATTGATCTCCGGCTGAAAGGGAAAACGAGGACTGGCGTGCGGCGTGGCGACGATATGCGTAACCCCTTCCGCAACGGACGCTTCGCCCAGCGCGATGGAGTCGCCGATGGTTTTCGGTCCATCGTCCACACCAAAAAGCAGGTGATAGTGCACGTCGAACACGCCGGGTCTGCTTCCCCTTTTCCTGGTCCACGCCGGACCGAACTGAAGCTGCCTTGACCGCTAACGAGAGCCCAGGCCCACGATCCCCAGCGGAGGCTAAGCCAGAAGCAGCTTAAAGTCTTGCACTCATGATACTGCGCGCAAACTGGCGGCTGTTATTTCACTCGATTGGCACTTCTCTTAAGGGAGGCGCTAGCGCTGTGGCGTTCGTGGCGAGAAGACAGCCAATGGGACCCAGCGCGGAGGTTTGCCCATGCCTCCCCCTGCAAGTTCAGTTGCCGGATGGTATGGCCACTGCGTTTCCGGCGGCCAAATCAGGCGACGCAGCCCAACCGCGCCAGGCCCTTGCCGGCCAGTTCAGCCAGCGCTCGCGCCAGTGTCCGCGAGCCGTTCAGCGATTCGGGCCTTTCCAGCCGGATTCCCTTCGCCCGCGCGTATTCCCGGAAGGCGATGTCGACGTCATAGAGAATCTCCACGTGATCGCAGAGAAAGCCAATCGGCTGCAGCACGAGCGCCTTCACACCCCGCTCTGCCAGCCGGTCCAGCGTCTCTTCCACGCTTGGTCCTAACCACGGCCCGCCGCTCGCGCCCTGGCTTTGAAAGGCGAAATGCCACTCCGGAATTTCCGGAACACTGGCGGCCACAAGTTCCGCTGTGTGGCGCGCCTCTTCGGCGTAGGGATCTGCGCCCTCGCCCGGCCACAGCTTCGGGCCGCTCTCTGGAGTTTCCGGCGGCTGAACCGTGCGCACCGGCACGCTGTGCGTCGTAAACAGCACCGGCACAGGATGCCCAACTTCCGCCGTCAGTTTGCGCAGCGGCGGCCGCAGCCGCTCCGCGAATGCTTCGATCAGCATCGGATGCCGCGCCCATGCATCCGTAAAATCTATCCGCAGCCCGCGCGCCTCCGCCATCACCGCGCGCCGGTAGAGGCCCACGCTGGTGCGCGAGTTTTGCGGCGCCAGGCAGATCGCCGCCGCCTCTTCCACGCCATCCGCCCGCATTTGATTCACCACGTCGGGAATGTACGGCCGCCAGTTGCGCATGCCCACGTAGACGCGCACCGGAAGCTCGTTTGCCGCCAGTTCCGCCTCCGTCAGCCGCGCCTGCTCCATCGTCAGCTCGGTCAGCGGACTGCGCCCGATCAGCGAATAACGATGCTGAATCTCCTCCACCACCTGCTGCGGCATCGGCCGCCCGCTCACCACGTTGCGCAGGTATTCGGGAATCTGCTCCACCGTCTCCGGCGTCCCATGCGCCAGCAGCAGCACCGCTTGTCGTGCCATCAAACCTCCGTTTACGTTGTGTGTGCCCCTATTTCTTCAGCGGCAAGGCCATGAGAAACAGCACCGCCAGCAGAGGACTCGCGACCAGCGAAAACACGAACCAGAATCCTGGCTTCTCGCCTCTTCGCTGGGCCACCCAGGCAAGTACCGCAGCCATCGTGATCCACCAAGCCACAAGGAAGATGCCTCCTGGTCCCGGGTTCATCATCATGTGCCCTCACTTCCTCGCTGAATCAGCGACACATTCTTTCACTCCTTGAGTCCTTGCTTTTTTGGTCCCCTGTCTCTACATACCTTGTTCCCTGCTATTTTGATCCCAGGTCCCTGTCCCCTGTTCCCTGTAGTTCCGCACCATCTTCACCACCGCCTGCACATTCTCCACCGGCGTTCCCGGCACAATACCGTGCCCCAGGTTAAAGATGTGCCCGGGCCGCCCCGCCGCCGCGCGCAGTATCTCCTTCACTCGCTCCTCCAGGATCTCCACCGGCGCAAACAGCGTAATGGGATCCAGGTTTCCCTGCACCGCATGTGCATGCCCCACCGCCCGCCAGCCTTCATCCAGCGGCTCGTGCCAGTCCAGGCCGATCACGTCCGCGCCCGTCGCTGCCATGTCGCCCAGCAGCCCCGCCGTCTCCACGCCAAAGTAGATCACCGGCACGCCCATCGCCTGCACCGCGCGCACCAGCCGCTTTGAAGCCTCAAACGCATAATCGCGATAATCGCTGAGCCCGAGCGAGCCCACCCAGCTATCGAAAATCTGGATCACGTCCGCGCCCGCCTGCACCTGCTGCCGGCAGTAAGCCGTCAACACCGTCACAATCTTGTCCAGGAGCGTTCGCCAGCTCGACGGGTCCCGATACATCAGCTTCTTGGTCTCGATGTAGTTCCGTGACCCTCCGCCCTCGATCATGTACGAGGCCAGCGTGTACGGCGCGCCGCAAAATCCGATAATCCCCAGCCGGTCCTTGAAATGTGTGGCTACTTTCTGGATAGCCCGCGCCACGTATTCCAGCTCGTCCGCGCGGTCCGTCTTCAGCGCCTTCACGTCCTCTGCCGTGCGCACCGGCCGATGCACCACCGGCCCCTCGCCAGCCTGAAACTCAAAGTCCAGCCCCATCGGCTCCAGCGGAAGCAGCAGGTCGGCAAAAATAATCGCCGCATCCACACCTAGTTTTTCCGCGGCGGTAATCGTCACCTCTGCGGCAATCGCCGGCTGCTTGCAGATCTCTACCAGGGTGTGGTGCTTGCGAACTTCGCGGTACTCCTGCATGTAGCGCCCGGCCTGGCGCAAAAACCACACCGGCGTCCGGTCAACCGGCTTGCGCAGGCATGCGCGCACAAACCTGCTGCCGTCCAGAATCGTTTCCCCGGGGAACGTCTCCCCGCCGGCATTCTCGTTGTGAGTTTTTTCCATACAGGGTTGATTTTAATGGGCCGACTCCTCTTCGGGGACCGTCGCCCCAAACAGGAGTGCTTTTCGTCACTCGCGCTTCCGTCGCAGACCCGGAGCACAAATCTCTCGTCAGCCGCGACCCCGCCATCGTACGATTCTCCCCATCATGAAAAAGCCCTTGAACGTCCTCGCCGCCATCGGCCTCGCCTTCGGCGGTATATTCGGCATGTTTGGCTCCATGGTCAGCCAGCAGAACCTTCGCTCCGCCGCCTGGGGCCTCGACGGCACCGCCATGGTCGTCGCCGCCTCCCTGCTCGCCATCCTCTTCTTCAGGAAGGGCCGTGACGGCGTCGCCGCCGGCTTTCTCGTCTACGCCATCGGCGAAGCCGTCATGCTCGGTGCAACCTCCGGCTCGCTTGAAGCCAGCGTTCCCGCCTTCGCCGCCGGCACCGCCCTGTGGTCCGCCGGGCTCTTTTTCGTCAGCGTTCCCCGTGATTTCGCCCTCTGGACCCGTGCCGCGGGCCTCATCTCCGCGATCCTCTTCACCATCGTCGCCGCCAGAATCTTTTCAGGCACGCCGCTGACCCCCATCGCCCGCCCGCTCCCTTACTTCGCTTACCCGTTCCTCGTCCTCACCTTCATCGGCTGGATCTGGAACCTGCTGCGAGCCGAACAGCCGTAGACCAAACGCCCGCTTTCCGGGGCGTCATCCCGTCCGTGATTTAGGATCCGCGGTTGCTTTTAGTCCCCAGCCCGGCCTGCGTGCACTCTAAACCGCTGCGCACACCGTGCATTTCACTAAAAATGATTGCCAGAAGCCCCCGGGAACAGGCATATTGTTTTGCTACGGAGGTCAAACCATGCACGCAAAACAGTCTTTCTGGCTGGTGGTGATCTGTGCGCCATTGCTGGGCGCGGCGCAAACCGGGCGTTACGATGGCGCCTGGACTACGTCGATGGCCTGCGACGCCAGTGAGCACATGCCCGCCTACAAGTGGACCTTCCCCAGCACCATCGCCAACGGCGCCTTCCACGCCCAGCATGGCGAAGAAGGCGGTCCCGGCTACCTCGTCATCGACGGCCCCATCAACAGCGACGGCAGCGCCAAGTTCCACGCCAAGGGCACCGTGCAGCGCGGCAAGGCAGGTATCGTTACCCAGTTGAAGGGCAACAAATACGACTACAACATCGAAGCCAAGTTCACCGACACCACGGGAACGGGAAAGCGCGACGAGGGCGCCGGGATCCTGGGCCGGCCCTGCTCCTTCGAGTTCACAAAACAGGCCGGCACGCCCGCAGCGCCGCCTGCGCCGCCTCCTGCTCAATAACCACAAGTTTCTTCCGCGTCGTGTGCTCCATCCATGCGCAGTCCAGGGTCCCCAGCGACAGGTCTTCGTCGCTGGGGTGGAGTCTCTTCGCGCGCATGGGGAGAAACCGATACCGCCCCTATGAAGAGTGAGCTGTCATCCTGACCCTGAGCGCCAGCGAAGGGGAAGGATCTCCAGTTGCCTTTCGTCCGATCCGGAAAGACAGCAACGTTCCCCTGCGTCTTTACCTTCCGCTCGCCTCGTCCCCACTACAGAACAACCGTCCACTCCGGCCTTAGCGCGCACTCCAACGCGCTCCGCGCGCCCGGACTATGATGCCAATGTCGAGGTGAAACCCAGTGAACATGCAATCCACTCTCTGCCGAATCCTTCCGTGCGCCTTCGCCGCCGCCGCTTTTTTCGCCGCAGCGCCCACCGCCTCAGCCCAGTTTCCCCGCCAGGCTCCGCCGCCGCACTACGCCTGGTCTGACCAGAGCCTCTCGCCCGACCAGCGCGCCGACATGGTCCTCAAGGAGATGACCATCGACGAAAAAATTTCCCTCCTGCACGGCCAGGGCTTCTCCTTCGGCCAGCAGCGCAGCAACGGCCCCACTGAGTCCAATGGCGGCGCCGGCTACACCCCCGCCATCCCCCACCTCGGCATCCCCGCCATCCAGATGGCCGACTCGGCTTATGGCGTCACCCGCGGCGCGTTTATGGGCCGCTACTCCACCGCGCTGCCCAACAATCTCGGCGCGGCATCCAGTTGGGATCCTCAGGCCGCCTTCGAGTACGGCCAGCTCATCGGCCGCGAGCTCCGCGACCAGGGCTACTCCATGACCCTCGGCGGCGGCGTCAACCTGCCCCGCGAGCCGCGCAGCGGCCGCACCTTTGAGTACCAAGGTGAAGATCCGCTCCTCGCCGGCACTCTCGACGGCAACGTGGAAAAAGGCGTCCAGTCCGAGCATCTCATCGGCGACCTCAAGCATTACGCCATCAACGACCAGGAATCCGGCCGCAACGCCGTCAACGCCAACATCAGCGCCCGCGCCATGCGCGAAACCGACCTACGCGCCTTTGAGATAGCCCTCGACATCAGCGACGCCGGCGGAGTCATGTGCTCCTATAACCGCGTCAACGGCGACTTCGCCTGCGAAAACAATTACCTCCTCCACGACGTCCTCAAGCGCGACTGGCATTTCAAAGGATTCGTGCTGTCTGACTGGGGCGGAACCCACTCCACCGCCAAGGCCTCCCACAACGGTCTCGACATGGAGCAGCCCGGCTCAACTTTCTTCGGCGATGCCCTCAAAGCTGCCGTCGCGAGCGGTGAAGTCTCCCAGGCCGAGCTCGATGAGCACGTTCACCGGATCCTGCGCACCATCTTCGCCACCGGCCTCTTTGACAATCCTGTAGTCCGCCAGGTGCCCGACGTCGACGGCGGCTACGCCATTGCGGAAAAGATGGCGGAGAAGAGCATCGTCCTGCTCAAGAATCAGCATCATGTCCTTCCGCTTGCATCTTCGATCCGTTCCATCGTGGTTATCGGCGGCCATGCCGATAAAGGCGTCCTCACCGGCGGCGGCTCCGCGCAGGTCAATGCGCCAGGCGGCAACGCTGTTACCCCGCCCGCTCCCGCGCCCGGCCAAATGTCGTTCCAGCGTGAGGAGTGGCTGCCCGACTCTCCACTGCACGCCCTCATCGACAAGTTCCCCAATGGTAAAGTCACTTTCGTCGCTGGCGGCGACCTCGGCACAGCCTCCTCCGCCGCCAAAAATGCTGACGTCGCCATCGTCTTCGCCTATCAGTGGGAGTCCGAGGGCATGGACTTGAAAACGCTCGCCCTCTCCGACAACCAGAACAAGCTCATCGACGCCGTCGCCTCCGCCAACCCCAAAACCATCGTCGTGCTTGAAACCGGCAGCCCCGCCACCATGCCCTGGATCGACAAGGTGTCCGGTGTCGTCGAGGCATGGTATCCCGGCATCCGTGGCGCTGAGGCTTTGGCCAACATCCTCACCGGCGACGTAAACCCCTCCGGCAAGCTCGCTATCACCTTCCCGAAAAGTGACGCCGACCTGCCCCACCCCGCTCTCGTCCTGCCGCCGCCGGAGTCGCAGCCCCACCGCCCCGCGCCCGGCCAGAACATCTCCGACTTCATGGCTCAGATGCAGAAGGGCCTGCCCGCCTTCCAGACCACTTACGATGAAGGCCTCAAGGTTGGCTACAAATGGTATGACGCCGAGAAGAAGGACCCGCTGTTCCCCTTCGGCTTCGGCCTGTCGTACACCACCTACGCCTACGCCGGCCTCACCGTGGATAAAACCTCTGACGGCCTCTCGGTCTCCTTCACCGTCAAGAACACCGGTCGCCGTGCCGGCACTGAAATCGCCCAGGTTTACACGTCATTTCCTGACGCCGCCGGCGAGCCGCCCAAGCGCCTCATCGGCTGGACCCGGATCGAGCTCGGCCCCGGCGAAGCCAAAACCGTCACCGTCCCCGTCAAGCAGGATCACCTGACCGTCTATGACGAAACCTCCGATTCCTGGAAAGTGGTTCCCGGCAGTTACAACATCATGGTAGGCACTTCCTCTCGCGACCTGCCCCTGACCAAGCCGGTCACCATGGAATAAGCCAGCCTTACCAAATCAGCCTCACCAACACATCGCCCTCGGCCCAAACCGGGGGCCTTGTTTTCAAGCTTGCCAATTCTTGAAGACGTAAAGAGCGCCGGCGGAAACGATTGTCATGAGCGGTGGTGCAAGAGAGCAGAGAAATCAAGCATCGCTCACATTCTTCGCAATCAGAAAATCCAGTTTCCCTGCAAAAAGGATCGACCTGGCGGACTCCTTCCGGAAATCCAGCGTCTCTGGCGTCATCCTGAAAGCCCGGGCCTGCCGGGGAGTAAAATCTCAATACTTCGGGTCCGGAAACATGAACTGCAATCGTGAGGTCCTAAATGAGTTTGCTGACCGCGGTGCCCGCGCACCCCAGTTTTCCTCCCGCAATCTTTGAAAAAACCGGTTATTCCTCACCTCGCTTCTACCGCATGCGGGGTCCGTTCCTGTTTGGCAGCGCGTCGCTCGTTCTGGCTCTCGCCACGGCCACGGAGTGCCACTCCATCACGCACTTTCCTTCGCTACTCTATGGCCTGGTGTACTGGGGTTGGTGGGGCGCAATCGCGTCCGCGCTGTGGCTTACCGGCCTCAAGTCTCCATCCCGTCTGTCTCGCACTTTCCCTGGTATGGCGCTGCAAGTCTTTCTCGCCTGCGCTGCGGCAGTTGTCCATCTCGTGCTGCTCGGCAGCCTCAGCCTGTTTATCCCCGAGTGGAAGACCCATGCCCCGGCCATCAAGCTCCTCACCGGCATGCTGAATCTGAATCGTCTCGGCCTCGAAATCCTCATCTACGGATTCATCTTCGGCCTCATCGGAATCGTTCAGGCTCAGATCCGCGCGCAACGCGATGCAGTCCAATCTCTGGAGTTGCAGCGCCAGCTCTCTGCCGCGCAACTTAAAGCGCTGCAGATGCAGCTCGAGCCGCACTTCCTGTTGAATACGCTGAACGCAATTACTACCCTGGTTGAGCTGGGGCGGCAGCCCCAGGCTGCGGAGATGCTCGGACATCTGAACGTGATCCTCAAGCGTACGCTGGAACGGTCCACCCCCGAGAAGATTCCCTTATCGCAGGAACTTGAGATCGTGGAGAACTATCTGGCCATCGAGCAGGTTCGATTCGCCGACCGCCTCCGGGTCGACTTGAAAGTCGATCCGGGCGCGCTGCACAGTCTCGTTCCCTGCTTCCTGTTGCAGCCCATTGTCGAGAACGCAATCCGGCACGGCATCGCCAACAGCGAGGGTGAGGGCACAGTGGTGGCATCTGCCATGCGTGACGGCGACCGTCTTCGTATTATTGTCCGCGACAGCGGTCCGGGCAGGGGCAGCGGTCCCGGTCGCAGCGCTCAAGCCGGCAATGGAATCGGCCTGAAAAACACTCGCGAGCGCCTCGCTCACTTCTATCCGGAACGCCATCTTCTTCACGCAGGGCCCATGCGATCCGGAGGCTTCGAAGTCGCCATTGACGTCCCCTACGAGACGGCAGGATGAAACTGAAGGCGCTCATCGCCGATGACGAGCCGCTGGCACGCGAACGCCTCCGGTTCCTGCTGTCCGGCGATGAAGAAATCGAGATCGCGGGTGAGTGCCGGAATGGCCGCGAAGTCATCGCTGCTCTGCGGGAGAAGCCACCGGACGTGCTCTTTCTCGATATCCAGATGCCTGCGCGCGGCGGCTTCGACGTCATCGAGCAGATTGGCGCGGCCAATATGCCCGTCACAGTGTTTGTGACAGCACACAACCACTACGCGCTGAAAGCCTTCGAGGTCCACGCACTCGATTATTTGACCAAGCCCATTGAGCCCGAGCGGCTGATCGAGACCCTGGCGCGTGTGAAGGAACGTGTCGCCTCAAAAACTGCCCTGATGGCGCAACAGCAACTTCGCGCCGTCTTCGACAGCATCCGAACAACGTCATCGCCGCCGGGAAACAAAACTTATCCCAAACGCCTGCTGGTTCGCAATGGAACCAAAGACGTGCTGGTCTCGCTCGATGAAGTGGAATGGATTGAAGCGGCCGATTACTACTCCTGTCTGCACGTCGGAACCAGGAGTTACCTGCTGCGAGAACCGATAAAGCAACTGGCCGGCGCTCTCGATCCCGGCAAATTCGTTCGCGTCCACCGCTCCGCCATCGTCAACATCGGGCAGGTCCGGGAAATCGTCCGCGAAGGCCGCAGCGAGGGCGCCGTGGTGCTGCATGGCGGACAGCGGCTGAAGATGAGCAAAGTCGGCTGGCAGGCTCTTTTGGTAGCCACACGAACCTGAAGCAAACACCTCTTTCCTACTCGCTTCCCTGCAGGATGACAGGCTCTCCCTGCATCAGACTTCACCCAGAGGACGCGCCAGGCGATGCTGAGGACAGAGGTCGTCTCATGCCCCCATTCACACTTGAAGTCAACGGCCGTCCTCGTACCGTGAGTGCGGAATCGAATATGCCCCTGCTGTGGGTTCTGCGCGACCTGCTCGAAATGACCGGAACCAAGTACGGCTGCGGCATTGGCATGTGCGGCGCCTGCACAGTGCATCTGGACGGAGAAGCTGTACGCTCCTGCCTGACCCCGGTCGAAGGCGCCGTCGGTCATCGGATCGTCACCATCGAAGGCCTGAGTCCCGACGGCCTCCATCCCGTCCAGAAGGCGTGGATCGCCGAGCAGGTTCCTCAATGCGGATACTGCCAGTCCGGCCAGATCATGTCTGCGGCAGCTCTGCTTGCGACGCATCGCGCTCCCACCGACGCCCAGATCGATGACGGCATGCAGGGCAATCTCTGCCGCTGCGGAACCTACTTCCGCATCCGCAAGGCAATCCACCGCGCCGCTGAGGAGATGCAATCATGAAGACAAACCTCACTCCGGATAAACCTGCGTCGTCAAAGGTCACTCGGCGCGCATTCATCGTGTCGGGGGCAGCCGCCGGCGGTGCGCTGGTAATTGGCTTAGCCCTTCGCCGGCACCTCTACGGTGGACAAAGCTCACACGCGCCGGAGAATCCCTTCGACGCATGGATTCACATCAACCCGGACAACACCCACCAGCTTGCCTTTGCTCAATCCGAGATGGGCCAAGGCGTCTACACCGCTCTTCCCATGATTCTGGCGGAAGAAGCAGATCTCGATTGGAGCCGGGTCCAGGTTGTCCAGTCCGATTTTTCACGTCACACCGGCGGCAGCGGCAGCGTTATCAGCAACTACCTCCCGCTGCGTCGAGCCGGCGCCAGCGTAAGAGCGCTCATGATCGCCGCTGCCGCCCAAGCCTGGAACGTGCCCGCGACAGAGTGTACCACCGCAAAAAGCGAAGTCCTCCATTCGGCATCCGGGAAAAAAGCCTCCTACGGTGACCTGGTGGAAACCGCGCGCCATCTGCCTCTGCCAGACCCGGCCCACTTGCGCCTCAAGGATCCGCGGCAATTCACGCTGATCGGCCGCGACACCCCGCACCTCGACATACCGGACAAGTGCCGCGGCGCCGCCCGCTTCGGCCTCGATGTCCGCCTGCCCGGCATGGTCTATGCCGTCATTGCCCGCTGTCCCATATTTGGCGGAACTCCAGCCAGCTTCGATGCGTCGAAGGCTCTCGCTACCCCCGGCGTTCTCCAGGTCTTCGAAATTCCCGCCCGCGGGTTCCGCGTCTTCACTGCGGGCGGAGTTGTCATCGTCGCCAATTCCACATGGGCTGCCATCCAGGGCCGCAACGCGCTCAACATCAAGTGGAATCTCGGACCCTACGCGAACGAATCAACCCAATCGCTGCGTCGGCAAATGCAGCAATCGCTGGTTGGCACTCCTGCATGGTCCTCCGATCTCCACGGCCCCGATCCCGACACCATCCCCGCCGCAACACGCATCGAGACCGTCTACGAATTTCCCTTCCTCGCCCATGCCTGCATGGAGCCGATGAACATCACCATGCATCTCACCGGCAATAAATGCGAAACCTGGTGTCCCTCGCAGTGCGCCGATGTCAGCCGCACCGTGATTGCCAAGGAGCTGGGGCTGCCCGAGTCCGCCATTACCGTTCACACCACCTTCATGGGCGGAGGGTTCGGCCGCCGCTACCAATACGACTTCCAGACTGAAGCCGCGCAAATCGCCCGCCACGTCTCCACACCCGTCCAGCTTGTGTGGACCCGCGAAGACGATATGACCCATGACTTCTACCGCCCCACCGGCATGCGCCGCATGCGTGGCGCCGTCGATCGGCAGGGAAGAGTAGTCGCTTGGTCCGACACCCTCGTCGACACCGCCATCGGCGCTTACTGGAGCGAGCCCGGCAAGTGGAAGCCGAGTGGCGACGAGCTGCCCGGCGATCTCATCTATCCCATCGAGAATATTCGCACCTCGTTCACGCTCGCTCAGAGCGCCGTACCGCGTGCATGGTGGCGTTCCGTTGAGAGTTCCTTCAACGTCTTCGCGGTCGAGTCTTTCATTGACGAACTGGCCCACGCCGCAAAGCAGGATCCATACCAGTTCCGCCGGCGTCTTCTCCAGCTTCCTCCGATCCCGAGAGAAAAGCCTGCTTCCGATCAACCCCCATTCGAACCGCAGCGTCTTATCGCGGCACTCGACCTGGCCGCAACCAAGGGCGACTGGGGCAAGCCACTTCCCCCGGGCCGCGGCCGCGGCATCGCCTGCACTCCGGTCTACGCCTATTTCGCCCAGGTCGCTGAAGTCACCGTCGAGCGCGATACCATCCGTGTCGACCGCCTCGTCACCGCTGGCGACTGCGGGCAGATCGTCAATCCCAACGGCGCGCGCGCTCAATTGGAGGGTGGCGCGGTCTTCGCCCTCAGCGCGATCCTTAAGGAAGCCATCACCATCAAGAACGGCGCAGTCCAGCAGCAGAACTTTGACGATTACAGCCTTCTTCGCTTCCCTGAGGCTCCTAGGCTCGAAACCTGGTTCATTCAGAGCCATGCCGATCCGCACGGCCTTGGCGAAGCCGCCGTCGGTCTCACCGCCCCCGCCGTCGCCAACGCCATCTTTGCCGCCACCGGCAAACGCCTTCACCGTATGCCGTTCCGCATGGACGAATCTGTGGCCTGAACCGTTCTGTCCGGCAATCGATCGCTCGGCCAGTTTGCATTTTCTTAGCCAGTGGCCGTCCAGCCGGCAGTTACTTTGTGTTCCACAGCTCCCGTAAACCGGCAAGCAGCGAGTGCGTCTCCCTTCGCGCCATATCGCCAACCGCAAGTCCATCCGCCACAATTCCAGAAACGCGATTCGGTTAGTTCTCGTCGCCCCAGGATCTTCCCCAGGCAAATTGGCGAACGCTAGGCGACATGAACGAAGCCGCTGCGGCGGCGGACGCATCCGCGTGCGGCTGAGCCGGCCGTTGTGGCTGCCGGGGTAGTTTGGGACGCAGAGAAGGAGGATTCTCTGTGAACCAACTACGTCAGCTCATGCTTGAGGAGTTGCATCGGCGCAACTTCGCCGCTACTACCATCCGCACATACCTGCACGGTGTTGAGCACTTCAGCCGCTACTTTCATCGCCGGCCCGATCAGCTTGGCCCTGAAGAGATTCGCAAGTACCAGGCAGCCCTGTTCACCCAGTTCAAGTTCAGCCCGAACACGGTGATCCTGCGGCTGGCGTCGCTGCGCTTTTTCTACATTCACGTGCTTAAGCGCAACTGGAGCATCGCCGAAACGCCCTATCCGAAGAAGTTGCGTCACCTTCCCGGGGTGCTCAGTCAGGAAGAAGTCGCGCGACTGATCGACGCGGCCGATACCCCTTTTCATCGCATCCTGCTGATGACGCTTTATGCCACCGGCGCACGCCGCGCAGAAGCGGCCCGCCTCAAGGTCAGCGATATCGACAGCCAGCGGATGGTGGTTCACATCCACGAGGGCAAGGGTGGCAAGGACCGCGATGTCATGCTCAGCCCGAAGCTGCTCGAAGAACTGCGCGTCTACTGGCGCGGACTGCGGCGCAAGCCCAGGGAGTGGCTATTCCCCGGCAACCGCTGGCACACGGCAAGTTACCCTGTCACCACCAAGGTCCTATGGTCTGCCTGCCAGATCGCCGCCGAACGCGCCGGCCTCGACAACAGGCGCATTCATCCCCACACTTTGCGCCATTGTTTCGCGACCCATCTTCTTGAAGCCGGGGCCGACCTGCGCACCATCCAGATCCTGCTCGGCCATCGCGACCTCGAAGTAACGACCATCTATCTGCACCTGTCCCAACGCCATCTCAGCGCGACCGCCAGCCCCCTTGATGCGCTCACCTTCTCTCGACAGGGAGGACGCAAGCACAGTTGAAGAACCGGCCTCTGGTGGAGATGGCCGACATTGTTCGCTGTGCGGGACAGGCATTTGTGGATCACAGCCGCAAGTGGATCAACTGGCAACACCGGAAGGTGCTGCTGGCCATCGTGCGCTGCCGCACCGCCGCGCTGGGCGGGCATCGCGATCGCTGCACCGGCTGCGGACACACGACCAGGATCTCCTACAACTCGTGCAGAAACAGGCACTGCACGCGGTGCCAGGGCAACGCGCGCCGGCGCTGGCTCCAGGCGCGCGAAGGGGAACTGCTGCCCACTCGCTATGTCCATGCGGTCTTCACTCTGCCGCGGGAACTGGCTCCGCTCGCATTACAGAACAAGCGGCTCATCTACAACCTGCTCTTCCACGCCAGCGCTGAGACTCTGCTTGAAGTAGCTCGTGATCCACGGCGTCTCGGTGCCGAGATCGGTTTCTTCAGCGTGCTCCACAGCTGGAACCAGCGCTTGCAGTTTCATCCGCACATCCACTGCGTAGTTGCAGCCGGTGGCCTGGCACCGGATCACTCCAGTTGGATCTCCGCCCGGAGTTCCTTCTTCCTGCCCATCGGCGTGCTCAGCCGTGTCTTCCGCGGCAAGTTCGTCGCCGGAGTCCGCAGCGCCTTCCTTCGCGGCGAGTTCCAGTTCCACGGCAGCCTGGTGCCACTCGCCGAGCCGCGCGCGTTCGCTCGATGGCTGCGGGTACTGTTCCGCCACGACTGGGTCGTTTACTCCAAGCCGCCTTTTGGCGGCCCGCAACATGTACTGCGCTATCTCGGGGCTTACACCCATCGCGTCGCCATCTCCAACTCCAGGCTGCTCGCTCTCGCCGATGGCAACGTCACCTTCCGCTGGCGCGATTCCGCGCACGGCAACAAGAAACGGCTCATGACCCTGGCTATCGACGAGTTCCTGCGCCGCTTCCTGCTTCACCTGCTGCCGCCGGGATTCGTGCGCATCCGCAACTTCGGGTTCCTGGCCAACCGCAACCGCGCTGCGCTCCTGCCGCTGTGCCTGCGGCTGCTCGATGAACAGCAAAACATACCTGCGCCGGCATCACCGTCCACCGATCGGACCCGCTCACTCTGGAACTGCCCAGTCTGCGGCGCAACCATGCGCGTCGTCGAACGGCTCTCCGCCGCGCAACTCCTGCTTCGCTCGCCACCTCAATCAGACCGGTGCGCCGCATGAATCTCTATCCACATCCTCGGCCTTTGACCGTGCTCCGGCGCGCACGCGGACTCCTTGGCTCATCTCGGCAAGACCCCTCCGATGCCAGCCTCTCCCGCCTCCAAATCACCCCTCGGCGAGCCACAGTGCCGCTCCATCCGGCCTTCATGCCATCGCATCCCAGCCGACTCAGTCGGTTCCTGATCCCTCTGCACCCGCTCAGACCGATGCAAAGTACATAGGCTTAAGTGGGGCGGCTTCCTTCAAGTCGCTGTATCCGAAGCGCCCCGCCAGAGAGCATGCAACTGCGCACCCTTGCGTCGCGGGGCGCTCCAGATACAGCACTAAGACTAGTCGAGACTAATCCGCTGTTGATGAGGACTTTGGCGAACATGCGCGAAGCGAGGAGGTCTCCCGCTTTCACGGGAGCCATTCGACCGGAAGTTGATATCGGATCGCTAGCAACTCGCTCGGAACGGAAAGCAGGCCGTGGAAGCTCATCCTTCCACGGCCCGGTTTTTTGTTTTGACGGATTCCTGATAATCCTCTGAACGCGGATGACGGTCTTATTGACTGCTGAAATGGCGGACCGGTCTATTCAACTGTCCTTTGCGGCAGTCGCGTCCAGACGCGGGTTAAGAAGATGCCGCCCGCGACGATGGTGGAAGGAGTTCTCTGGGCGTCGGCGACCGAGGTGGCGATGAGCCGATCGCCCAGCCGGATGGCTCCAGTGATGACGAAGTCATCGTATTGGAGGGTCTGGGTTGTGCCGACGGTCAGGATTCGAGTGACAACACCCGTGCCGTCGCAATTGACGGTGTAGGTTCCCACCTGCGTCCCGCTGACGAGTTTTCTGTCGCCGGTTGACGAGTCAGCGACGGGCTCGTTCACGATGAAGGTTCCGGTGAGGTTGCCGGCTCCGTCCATATAACGCTTGGCCAGGGCGACGGCCACGTTGGCGCCATAGGTTCCCACAATGGTGTAATCTCCTTCAAGACTGGCGGCCGTGAAGCAGGGCCGGGTGGTCTGCGCCCGGGCGGCGGGCGCCGAGAGCATCAGGGCGGGGACGAGCGCGAGGACGGCGAGCGCCGCGTAGCGCGGCAGGTTGGCGAATTTGTGGAATGTTCCCGATTGAACGCGCATAGTATCCTCATTTCCTCTGGAAAATCTGTTTGGTTGGTGAAAAGGGTTGCGGGGAATTGGCTGAAAACACTCTGGGCCAAGGCGCGAGTATTGTCTTGACGGATTCCTGACCATTTCTCTGAATGCGGATGACGGTTTTATGACCGCGATCAAGTCCTTTATTTTCAAATTCGAAGACGTGGAGGTGCGGGAGCGCGAGTTCTGCCTGACGAAGGCGGGCAAGGAGTTGACGGTCGAGCCCAAGGCGTTTCGCGTGCTGCTCTTTCTGCTTCACAGCTCGCCAAGAGTGGTGACAAAGGAAGAACTGCTGAATGCGGTATGGAGCGATGCGGCGGTGACCGAGAACTCCCTCACCCGCACCATCCTGAAGCTGCGGCGGGTGCTGGAAGACGATGCTCACGAACCGCGCTTTATTGAAACGGTGGCCACGGTCGGGTACCGCTTCGCCTGCAAAGTCGACATCTACGAGGACATCCCCGCCAGCCCCGCGCCTCTCCCGCTTCGGAGCAGCACATTTGGCGGCAAAGGCAGCGGAGCTACGGCGAGCCTCTATGTTCTGCGGCCGGCCCATGCTCCGGCACTGCCGAGCGCCGCACCTGAGCCTGTAGCCATTGCGGCCGCCGCGCCGGCGAACGACACCCGCGGCGCCCGCTGGCCATGGCTGCTCGCCGGTGTCCTTGTGGCCGCGGGGCTGGCCTGTTTGGCCTGGTACCTGCACCGCCCGCTGCCGGCCCTGCGCATCTCCCAGTACACCCAGATCACGCACGATAGCCGGCAGAAGGCCCTGATTGGAACCGATGGCGCGAGGCTGTTCGTCAACATCTACCCCAGTGAGCAACCCCTGGCGGAGGTATCGATAACCGGGGGAGTGGCCGCGCCCATCCCATTGGCTTTTCCGAACCCATGGGTTTACGATCTTTCGCCGGACGGCACCGCCTTGCTGGCGACTTCGTTCGACAAAGGCATCGGTAGCTTGTGGAGCGTTGGTTCAGCGGGAAGCCCTCTTCGCCACCTCGCAGACGGAAACAAGGGAGACATCGACGGCGCAGTCTGGTCTCCCGATGGGAAGTCCGTCGCATATTCCACTTCGAATGGGGACATCCATTTCATGCACACGGATGGAACCGGGGCTCGGGTGCTGGGCACGGTGCCGTACCGAACCCAGAACGCGATGTTTGAACAGATCAGTTGGTCGCCCGATGGCAAAACAATCCGGTTCGACCGGAATAACAGAATCTACGAAGTTTCGCTGGACGGATCGGCACCCCATCCATTCCTGCCGGGCTGGCGCCCAACGTCCTGGCAATGCTGCGGCCGGTGGACTCCCGACGGGAATTTCTACTTGTTCCTGGTTTGGGACAATCCGCGGAATGCTTATCGCTTGATCCCGCCGTTCCAGATTTGGGCGCTCGATGAGCGACACGGGCGATTCCGGCGAGCATCCGCCGAGCCGTTTCAACTGACCTCAGGCCCCACGCGCTGGTGCCGGCCCGTTCCCGCCAGGGACGGCAGGAAGATCTTCGCCCGTGGCGTCAACCTGAACGGTGAACTGGATCGCCTCGATCAGCGGTCGCATCAGCTTCAGCCCTACCTCGGCGGCATTTCAGCCGAAGGCGTCACCTTCTCATCCGATGGGAAGTCCGTGGCCTATGTCACTTATCCTGAAGGCATTCTGTGGAGGGCCGACCGGGATGGAAACAACCGCATCCAACTGACCGACCCTCCCTTGTATCCGGTGTCGCCCCGCTGGTCGCCTGACGGCTCTCAGATCCTGTTCGCTGCCGCGGATTCGGCAGGAGACTTTCATAGCTACATCCTCTCTTCGCAGGGAGGCACTCCGCAGCCGATTCTCCCCGGGTCCAGGGGAGAGGAAGACCCGAACTGGTCACCCGACGGGCGGAGGATTGTCTTCATTTCATGGGAGGGAGAAAGGGGAAACTCGAAAGTGGTAACACGGATACTCGACCTGGCCAGCCGCCAGGTGACCACCCTCCCCGGAAACAATGTTTCGCCGCGCTGGTCTCCCACCGGGCGCTTCCTCGCAGGACTCCCACAAGACACGGACGAACTGACACTCTTTGACTTTGAGACGCAGCGATGGTCGGTTCTGCAGAAGGGGGAAGCCGATTTTCCAACCTGGTCGCACGATGGACAGTTCATCTACTTTCTGCGTATGTCCGGAGATTCCGGCGTGTATCGAATCCGCCCAACGGGTGGCTCTGCGGAGCGGGTTGTTGATCTAAAGGGATTCCACCACGCAGGCTATGATTCGTTTTCGTATTGGATGGACCTCGATCCGGACGACAACCCGATGCTGCTACGGGACCTTGGCGGGGACGACATCTACGCGCTTACCCTTGAAGAGAAGTGATAGCGACCGTCAGCGAAAATGCCGGATCCAATGTGCATGTCGTTCGCTTTCCGCGGCGTTGCAGCAGATTGACCGAGGATCCGCAACGCAAGTTTAGATGGACGACAAAAGGGCAAATCCCTCATCTGTAATCGTTTCAGGGGTCTTTATCGGATTCGTCCCGGCAAACGCCGATTCAGACCAGCAACGGCCTCTGGCATCCACCAGAGCGCTTAAATTAGGGCAATTATATACTTGACTCAGAGAGTGAAATGGGGTACATTTAGGCATGGAATCCCCACAAACACTTCAAGAAGCAGTGATTTACTTCGCCGATCCCGATAACTGCATCAGGTTTTTCGGGGCGCGGCGCTGGCCAAAGGGCGTGCAATGCCCAACCTGCGGCAGCACGGATGTGAGCTACATATCCACGCGCCGGATGTGGGAGTGCAAGGCCGCGCACGCCCGCAAGCAATTCAGTATCAAGGTGGGCACCATCTTCGAGGATTCGGCGCTCGGCCTGGACAAGTGGCTTACCGCCGCCTGGTTGATCTGCAACTGCAAGAACGGCGTCAGCTCGTGCGAGATCGCCCGCTCCATCGGCGTGACCCAGAAAACCGCGTGGTTCATGCTCCACCGCATCCGCAAGGCGATGCAGACCGGAACCTTCATGAAACTCGGCGGCAACGGCTCGCCTGGAGTTGAGGTCGATGAGACTTTTATCGGAGGGAAGGCCCGCAACATGCATGTCTCGAAGCGCGAACGCCGCATCACCGGGACCGGAATCAAGGACAAGGTCGCGGTCCTCGGCATCCTCGAACGTGGGGGAAAGGTTCGCACCCAGGTCGTTCCCAACCGCAAGAAGCCCGTCCTGCAAAGCGAGGTCCGCAAGCATGTCGAGGCGGGCAGCGCCCTTTACACCGACGCGCTGCTCTCCTACGCCGGCCTCGCGGGCGAATACGCCCATCAGGTCATCGATCATGCGGTCGCCTATGTCAACGGTCAGGTTCATACCAACGGCCTTGAAAACTACTGGAGTCTGGTAAAGCGCGGAATAAGCGGAACCTACGTGAGCGTCGAGCCTTTTCACCTGTTCCGGTACCTCGATGAGCAATCTTTCCGCTACAACAACCGCAAGGACTTGAACGACGGCCAGCGGTTCGAACTGGCGATGAATCAGGTTGCGGGTAAACGCCTCACCTACACCGAACTGACGGGCAAAGACGATGCGAGGCAAATCTAAGCGTCAGGGGCGCGGTAAACGCCGGCTCGATGTCAGGCGTACAAGAACAGGTAGGAAGCGCTCCAATGCCTCAAATTCTGATTGATCGAGAACTTCTCCAGCGGATACTCGACGACTACTTCGAGTCGGAAGCTGACCGGCGCGCCCATCTTGCGATTGCGCAGCGGGGCGTTCAAAAACATCCCGAGGCCTCCCATGCTTATTTCGAGGCCCACGCGCGAGAGTGTGAGCAACAATTATCTCAAACGGAAGGCTTTCGTGACTCTTTAAGCGATCAGCTCCGCACTCAAGACGACGACGCCTTTCTCGCTGCGTTAAACGCTCAATTTTCTGCTCGTCAGCGCCGCGCAAAGAAATCACGAAAGCCATCTCCTCCGCCGCGCTGATCGACGGAGGCCAGTATTCCGCATCGGGCGAAAGGAACGCCATGAAACCCCTCTTCCTGTCTCTTCTCTTGCTACCTGTCCTCGGTTGCCAGCGGCCAGTCCAGCGCTTTGTGCCCGTCGGAACCGACGGCGCTCGCGCCCTTGACACGAAAACTGGACAAATCTGCCTGACCTACGATCCGCCGGATTACAAGCCATCGGCGGGTGCGGCGGCACCCTGCTACGAGATTTACAAAAGCGGAAAGTGATTGCCCGTCAGTTCACCCTCCGGCGCGCAGCGGCTCGATTCACGTCGGCAAGCGCCTCGGCCACCGGATCGCTGCCCCGCTCCCTCAAAAATATCGAGCCTTCGGGGAGCGCCCTTTTCGTCTTCCGCCGCCGTTTCTTGGCTATTCGTTCCGCGTCCAGACCGGCCTTCACTTCGCTGTGCGGCACCTTCGCCAGCTTGTCCATGAACGCCGTGAAATTGTCGAACTCCGGGTTCTTTTTCATGGCTAGATGATACTCGCAAGCTGGCCCATAAACTGCTTCACCAGCCCAATCAGCTCTTTGGCTTCTTCAAGAGTGTAGATGCCCTTGGGGTGCATCACTTCATTTCGCCACGCCAGCTTGACCGCATAGAGATTCGCGGAGACCTGGCTGATTTCAACCGTGGCTGCGTCCTTCGCTGGCAGCGTATTGATGGCCGAGTTAACCCGGTCTAGGATCACCTGCCAGTTTGTTTCCTCTACCAGAGGAACACCGAGTTTTGCTCCGAGCCGCTGGACGCCGATCTCCATCACCCGCATCAGGTGAAACACACAGGCAGTCCCCCGGCCCATCGCGTAGCAGTTCCCAGCTTCCACCATGTCGTATTGCACGGAGGGGAACCTCGCGTTCACGTCCTCGCCGAACAGTACCTCCTGGCTATAAAAGTCGGCCTGGTCAGCAGGCATGTAAAAGAAAGTGCAGATCTGCATTTCGTGCCGGATCACGTCATTCAACTGGGCTACGCTGCTGCGCATCTGGTCCACTGTCATGCCATGCCGTAGCCCGGTAAAGAAATCGTCAACCGTCAAGACAGATATTCTCAGATCAATCCTGCTGCAGCATTCTTGAATCAGCGCGAGCAGCGGTCTATAGGCGATCGCTAATTCAACCGCATCTAAGTCCCGGGCCAGACGCTCCAACTTACATTTAAGCAGCCCTATGTTCGTCCCGATATCGTGAAACGCCGCAGCCGCAAACTTCTCCATATCCCACCAGCTCAGGAGAGCATACCGATTCAGCCTCCAAGGGCACACTGCCCCTTTCGCTGCCGATTGCTCTCGAATTGCTGGCTTTAACGTTACTTCCATGGCATCACTGAGTCAAGTATATAATTGCCTAAATTAGGCTTTCGTCCCTGGGACGGAGCCCACTGGTGGGTGCCAGGCAGCCTGCCCTGAGCTTGTCGAATGGCTCCCGGCGTTGGGGTATGGAATACGCACAGGTCCATCCAAAACCACACCGGGCGATACCCTAGATATAAATAACCTTTAACTAAATGGTCAGCTTTTTGAAAGAAATACACCACTTTCAGTGCATTCGCCGTCGGAGCCGCAAGCCGGCAACCTCGGAAAATGACCACTTCTGCTTGCCCGGTCACCCGGGCTCGCCGTCACATACAGCCCAGCGCATTCCATCCATACTGAAACCGTGAGTTGAAATACGCCCGCCTACTCGGCGGGCGTAGGCATTTATGCCGCAAGGGAGCCCGCAAATGCCCGTCCAGCGCAGCCCGAAGCACCTCCGGCAACCCCGCCAACCAGGATGCGCAAGTCTGTGCAGTTTTGTGGCTTAACATCATCATTCCACAAGATATCGCCGTTTTTTTCGCACCGGACCCGGCTTTCCCCGCAGTTACGGCCTCCCGGGAACAGCCACCGCCGGAGACGGCGCGGCCTGCGGCAGGGTATGGACGGCATCAATGACAATGTCCGGCGTAAGTGCCTCAGGAAGCAGCGTGGGACCGCCTTGGCCGGGCGGATAGAGCGCGTAGGCGGGCACGCCGTTCCTGCCCAGGCTCTGGAGCGCCTGCGCAATCGCCGGATCCTGTTGCGTCCAGTCGGCCTTCAGCAGCGCTACGTGCGCATCTTCAAACGCCTTCATCACTTCCGGCCGGGTGAGTGCCACGCGCTCATTCACCTGGCAGGAGAGGCACCATTTGGCGGTGAAGTCCACAAAGACTGGCCGCCCCTGCGACTGGTATTGCTTCACCGCCGCGTCGGACCACGGCTGCCACTGGCCTTCCATCCGGGGAAGAGACTTGAGGGCTAACGCATCCTGCTGCGACAGCGGTGGAGAGGACACGGCCAGAGCCTGCTTTGAGTAAGCCCCGAGCGCTACGAAACACAGGATGATGAGCCCGGCCAGCACCGCCGACCAGCCGCGCGCCGGCCAGCGGCCTAGGAACCATCCGGCGATGGCCAGCAGCAGGAAGCCGGCAAGCAGCACCGCCAGCATGGTTGAGCCGTACGACTCGGCGATGACCCACGCCAGCCAGATGACAAAGCCGAAGATGGGCAAGGAGACAACCTGGCGGAGGATTTCCATCCACGCGCCGGGGCGGGGCAGGATGCGGGTCCACGCGGGTTGAAGCGTGAGCGCGACGTAGGGCGCGGCCAGGCCCAGCGCCAGCGCGGTGAAGACGGCAAATGTGACCAAGGCCGGTGCGGTGAGCGCATAACCGATGGCCGCGCCCATGAACGGCGCCGTACACGGCGTGGCCACGATGACCGCCAGCACGCCGGTAAAGAAGCTGCCGGCGTAACCCTGCTTTGCCGCGAGCGATCCGCCCGCGCTGGTGAGGGTGAGGCCGATCTCAAACTGGCCGGCCAGCGAAAGGCCGAGGAAGAACAGCAGCCCCGCCATTAGGAAAAGGAACATGGGCGACTGGAACTGGAACCCCCAGCCGAGGCGCGCGCCCGCCGAGCGCAAGGCCAGCAGAACGCCGACGAGCGCCCAGAACGAGACCACGATGCCGGCCGCATAGACCAGCCCGTGCATGCGCAGCTTAAACCGTTCTTCGCGGCCTGAGTTGACCAGCGCCAGGCCTTTCAAGAAGAGCACCGGAAAGACGCACGGCATGAGATTGAGGATGATGCCGCCGAGGAAAGCCAGGCCAATGATGCGGAAGGCGGAAGGACCAGCGGAGCTAGCGGTGTTGGCGGAGTTGGCGGAATTAGCAAGGCTGGCGGAGGTCGCGGCGCTGGCGGCGTTCGCGGAACTGGTGGGCGGGAGTGGAACTGGTGTAGCTGGCCGGCCTTGCTTTGCGGCGATGTCGAAAGCGCGGCCGCCGGAAAGCTCGAGCACGCCACGCAGCTCCGCTGGCGGTTGCTTCAGGTCTGCGTCCTTCTTGAGTTCGAGCGTGAAGCCCCTGGCCGTGGGCGTGATGTTCTGCGGTGCGGGATTGCTGAGGATGTTCTGGTCGGCGGGAAAGAATGAGGCCTGGGTCTCGCGCTGACCGGTGAGGACGGTCAAGCGGAATCCCGCCGGCGTGGAGACAAAGCCGAGCTTGTCATTGGCTGGCAAAGGGCGCGGCAGGTTGTTGCCCAGGCGAGCGAAGAGGCTGGCATCCGGCTCGACGGGCGTGCTGGCGCCGGGGCCGTCGGTAACGGTGCGCGTGATCTCAAGATCGGCCTTGCCGGGGATGCAGACCTCGCGGCAGACAAGCCAGTTCACGTGCGCGTCTAGCGTGGCAGGACCAGTAGCGGCGTTCGAATCCGTTGTGATCGTAAACGGGAACAGGACCTCATTCTCGTAGCCGAAGTCCATTAGGGGGCCGAGCGGCAGGCGGCTCGGGGGAGGGAACTCGAGTGCGCCGGCGCTGATGCCCGCAGGCAGTGTCCAGCGGATGCGGGGCGGCTCGCCGGAGTCACCGGCGTTCTTCCAGTAGACGTGCCAGCCTTGTTCCAGCTTGAAGTAGAGGCCGGCATTCGCAGCCGAGCCGCGGGGCAGCGTGGAAGACGGCACCACGAGCTGAACGCGTAGATGCTCGACGTCGGCGGAGCTTGAGGCCGCAAGCGCGGGAAGCGCGGCGGAGAAGAAGGCTGCACCGGCGAAGAGTTGGAGTACGCGACGCATCAATTCAGCTTTAGGCTCCCGACGTCTGAGATCAGTCTATTCGACGCGCCGGCCGGTGCGGACGTTTCGCAGTGTTAGCGGCTTCCCAGCGCCGCGTGCTGGCGGAAGATGCAGTCGTTCTGCACGCATTGGACCCCGGCGGCGCGGGCTTTGGCAATGGCTTCGTCGTGGATGACCTCGTCTTGAAGCCAGAGAAAACGGATGCCTAGGCGGATCACATCGTCTACGATGGCGGGCACATGTTCGGGAGCGCGGAAAACGTCGACGAGATCGATTCCGGCGCCGGTCTGCTCTCGTGCGGCGACCTGGGCGGAGTCGAGGTCGGGATAGCAGGGCAGTTCCAGGATGGAAGTGAGCACGGGATTGACGGGCAGCACGCGGTAGCCATGTTTGAGGAGATAGCGGCCGATGTTATGGCTGGCGCGCCAGGTTTTATCGCTCATGCCGACGACTGCGATGGTCCTGGAGCTGTGCAGCATTGCTTCGACGATTGCGGGATCGTTCATGGTCATTGATTCCGATTCGGTTGCGGTGGCCAGGCGTTCAAATATTTTTGGAAAGAAAACATCCCTCAGGGGCTAAAGTCCGCGCTTTTTTTGGGGTCTGCACGGCACGGATAAATCCGTGCCCTTGCAAAACACGCCCCCTGAATGATGTTTTTCACCAAGCTGCAAATTCGTGCACTTTCAAAGCAGTTCCGGGCCTAAACAGGCTGCGGAAAAACTAGTGTTTCCTTGCTCGGTTGCGCCTGGGTGAAATTTTTGGTGACTTTTGTCTTGCGCTACTGCTGAGTTTCTGTTGTTGTCTTGCCCCTGCAAGCCGCTTTCATCGGCCTGCAGACGCACCTCGGCCCTAACCGGCCAGCGCCGCAGTCGGGATCAGTCGTCGCATTCGCACCAGGTTATAAGCCGTTATCGCCAGCCGATAGAACCAATCCACTCGCTTCAGCCCGCGCAACTTCACCTGGCGCAGTCCCGCGCTTAACTTGGCCCAGCCGAAAACTCGCTCGATCAGCTTGCGCTTCCGCTGACTGATCGCACTTCGCACATCGGATCGCTCCTCCGGGCGCAGGCGATTCTTCTGCAGATTCCCCTTCACATACTCGCTGACGTGCGGCGCCACTTTGCGCTTGCGCAGCGCTTCGACGAACCGCTCCTGCTGGTAACCCGTATCCGCGCCCAGCGTGATCGCCTGCTCCTCTGCCGCTCCGGCCGCCGCACCCAGCGCCCGGTCCAGCATCTGGATCCCCGCCTGAGCTTCGGCATCGGCTGCCGCCAGAGTGGCCTCGGCAGCCACCACCAACCCGTTGCGGTTCTCCGTCAACGCGTGGCCCTGATAAGACGGCACCGACTTGTCCGCCGTCGCCTTCTTGTATAAACGCGCATCCGGGTCGGTCTTCGATTCCACCTTGTCGCGCAGCAGCACTTCGCCACCCCAGCCCGAGCCTGCTCCCGGAGACGGCGGATCGGACTTATCCTCGAAGCTGCGCGCCGAGGCCCAGGTTTGAATCAGCGTCCCGTCCACGGTGAAATGCTCCTCGCTCAACAGATCGTGCGCCCGCGCCTCCACCAGCACCGACTCCAGTAGCTGCTGGCTCACCACGCCGCCAATCAGCCGCTCCCGGTTCTTGGTGAACACCGTCACGTCCCACACCGGGTCGTCCATCTCAAGACCAACAAACCAGCGGAACAGCAGGTTGTAGTTCAGCTGCTCCATCAATTGACGCTCCGAACGAATCGAGTACAAAACCATCAGCAACGACGATCGCAACAACCGCTCCGGCGCTATCGATGGGCGACCGGTAGTCGAATAAAGCTCGTCCAGCTGCGCATCCATCCGTGCCAAAGCCCGGTCCACCATCGCCCGTATCTGCCGCGCCGGATGACCAGCCGGAATCCGTTGTGCCATCGTCACGTAGCTATACATCGCCGACTGCTTCTCATCGTCTCCACGCATGTCTCTTTACTAACCCAAATTGCTGTGCAGAAAAAGTACCTACAAAGAGACTTTTTCCGCAGCCTGTAAAGGCCCTCTCATTTGCTCGCGGGTGTCAGGGGCCCGAAGGCCCCTGCTCCTTCCGACGATATGGCCGCAGATATTCCGCCGGCATGGGTGCCTATGCCGCCGGCGCGGCCGCGCCTAGACGTCCAAATCGTCGCCGCCGCTGGATGCGGTTCCGCGGCGCTTGGCGAGCAGATAGCCGCGCAGGAATGGTTCCAGGTATCCGTCGAGCACCTTATCGACGTCGCCTACTTCCACCTTGGTGCGGTGGTCCTTGGCGATGCGGTAGGGCTGCAAGACGTAGGACCGGATCTGCGAGCCGAAGTTGATGTCGAGTTTCGAGTCTTCGAGCTTCTTGGTTACAGCCTTCTTCTTTTCAAGCTCGTACTCGTAGAGGCGCGAGCGCAGCATCTTCATCGCCTTGTCGCGGTTCTTGTGCTGCGAGCGCTCGTTCTGGCATTGCACCACGATCCCCGTGGGCAAATGCGTCATGCGCACTGCGGAGTCAGTGGTGTTGACGTGCTGCCCGCCCTTGCCGCCGGAGCGGTAGGTATCGATGCGCAGGTCTTCGAGCTTGAGGTCGACGTGGATGGTCTCATCGATTTCCGGCGAGACATAGACGGATGCAAACGAAGTGTGGCGGCGCTTGGCCTGGTCAAACGGCGAGATGCGGACCAGGCGGTGCACGCCGCTCTCGCCGGCGAGCAGGCCGAAGGCGTACTCGCCGAGGATGGTGAAGGTGGCGGACTTGATGCCCGCCTCTTCGCCGTCCTGATAGTCGTTCATCTCGGTTTTGAAGCCCTGCTGTTCCGCCCAGCGCAGATACATGCGCAAGAGCATCTCGGCCCAGTCCTGACTTTCGGTTCCGCCGGCGCCGGGATGCACGGTGACGATGGCGTTGAGAGCGTCGGCTTCGCCGGAGAGCATGGTCTTGGCCTCGAGCTCCTCGGAGAATGCGCCTAAGTCCTTGATGGACTTTTCCAGATCGGCGAGTACATCCTCGCCTTCGCGGGCCAGCTCGAAGTAGGCTTCGATGTCGCTGGTGCGGCGGACGAGCTCGTCGTCGTCGCGGATGAGCGACTCAAGACGCTTGCGATCGCGCATGAGGGGCTGACTCGCGCCGGAGTTCGTCCACAGCGCCGGGTCGGCTAACTTCTTTTCAATGTCGGCTGATTCCCTGCGGAGGCGGGCAGGGTCAAAGATACTCCCGCAGGTCGCGCACCTGATTGCGCACGGGAGCGTAGGCGAATTCGAGATCTTGTACGGATGCCATGGCTTGCTCTTGGGACCTGACTTTGGATTGAGGTGTGAGACTTCGGCTTATTGACCGACTTTTAGAATATCACCGCACTGGTTGCGGAGGGTTCGGTGACCTTCGATGCTCAGACCTTGTTCTTAAGCGAGGCGGCCGGCGAGCTCAAATGTGAAACTTCAGTTCTGCCATGGGGTAGTGCCTGCGGTTCCGCGTCCAAAGCGCCGCATCATTATGCGCGGCTGTGGCAGCGATGAAGGCGTCCCCGATTTTGAGGCCGCGGCTCTTTCCGTACCGCCGAAGGTATTCGCCCGCCAATCTGCCGATCCTCTCATCGACGGGAGCGCAGGCCAGCGGAGCAAGGAGTTGAGCGATCCTCTCGAATTCGTGGTCGAACGCGCCTGCACCTACCTCGGCGAATGTGATCGGCGAAACAAAGACTGTTGAATTTGAATCGGCCAGGGCGCTCCACTGCGCCAGAATTGCCTGATTCCGCGCCCGCAGAACCTCAATGACGATGTCGGAGTCTATAAGGACGCTCATACGTCTTCGAGCCGATTCAGACGTTCCAGCCGATCATCGTCGCGCAGATTGCGGATGAAGGATTCGGTCTCTCCAAGATCCTCACGGTCCTTCCAGAGTCCAACAAGGTTCATCATTGCTTCACGACGCTTCTCATGGTTGCCCATGTAGCGCTCACGAACGGCAACGCGCACCAATTCAGACAC
This sequence comes from uncultured Acidobacteriota bacterium, assembly GCA_963771195.1. Classification (GTDB taxonomy): domain Bacteria; phylum Acidobacteriota; class Terriglobia; order Terriglobales; family Acidobacteriaceae; genus Telmatobacter. The sequence goes on along the minus strand of CAVYSS010000006.1, from coordinate 75,730 downwards.
AGTTGCACCCTCCAGCGCCGCCTTGGCATGGAGTGCCGCCCACAGGTCATCTTCGAGATAAAGCTGCGTTCTCCTCACGATGTATAGTATACATCATCCCTCTCGGGACCGCGATTTTATTGCCGCCCAGATCACAAGGCCTAAGCTCAACGCGGCACAGAGCCAGGCGAAGACGTCGCCGTGGGCGGTGTAGAAGGTGATGTCGCTGCGGAAGGCGAACTGAGCGGGCAGGACGTCGACCTGGTGGCGGGGAATGCTCTGGCGCACGCGGCCGTACGGATCGATGGAAGCGGTGACGCCGTTGTTGGTGTCGCGCAGGATCCAGCGGCGGTTCTCGATGGCGCGCATGCGGGCGATGTTCAAGTGTTGCCAGGGCGCGCTGGTGTCGCCGTACCAGCCGTCGTCGCTGGGGTTGACCAGAACCTGGGCGCCGTTGCGCGCGAACTGCCGCACTTCATCGCCGAAGACCGCCTCATAGCAGATAAGGATGCCGTAGCGGTGCATTTGGCCGTCGGCGGACGGAATGCTGAAGACGGCGCGGTCGGTTCCCGGAATGTAGTTTGCCACCTTGCCGGTGAGCTTGCGCGCGAAGAAGAAAACTTTTGGAAAGGGCACGTATTCGCCCCAAGGGACGAGGTGGATTTTGTCGTAGCGGCCGGCCTCGTTGCCGTCGAGGCCGAAGACCATGGCGGAGACGTGATCCACCCATCCGCCGGCTTCCGGGTGGAAGTCAGAGCCTACGCCGCTGACGATGAGCGGCGCATCATCGCCTTGCGCGATGGCGGACATGGCGCTCTTGAAGCGCGCTTCCTGTTCGAAAAACGGGGCTGGGGATTCCGGCCAGACCACCAGATCGGGATGGATGGGGTGAGGCGGGCAGACGATTTCGCCAGTGGTCGCGCCGGTTTGGGGAATGCCGGCGATGTAGGTCTTGCACTGCTCGGCCGCGAGGCTCTTGAATTCGGCTATGTGCTGGTCCCATTCGCCGGGCTTGAGCCAGAAGCCGGTGTCTTCCACGTCGAGATTGGGCTGGATGAGGACGGCGCTGGCGCTGGGAAGCGGCGGAGTGGGCTTGCGAGAGATGCCTGTGAATGCGCAGGCAAGGAGGGCCAGACCGCAGGCGAGGAGAAGCCATTTTGAGAATTTTGTACGTTGATTGCCACGGCGCGGAAGCAAGCCGGCGGCGAGCAGCGCGTTGACTGCAACCAAGGTGAAGCTGATGCCGTAGACGCCGGTCCAGGGCGCGAGCAGAGTGACGAGGAAATTGTCGACCTGCGAATAGCCGAGCTGATCCCAGGGGACGCAGGTGATGCGCGCGGCGGCGAGGTCGATGGCGGTCCAGAGAAACGGCGCCAAGGCGAGGGCGAAGTAGGTTGAGCCGGTTCTGCGCTGGACGAACGCGAGCCCCAGGCCGAAGAGGCCGAAGTAGCCGCCGAGCACGAGGCTGAACAGGAGCAGGACCAGGCCCGAGAGGACCGGCGGCAAACCTCCGTGGATCAGCATGGTGTCGTAGATCCAGTAGCAGTTGCCGGCAAACCAAAGGACGCCGCAGACGTAAGCGATCAAGAAGGAGCTGCGCAGCGGGTGGCGGCCGTCTTCAGCCATGCGCATGACCGCCCAGATAAGGGGAACCAGGGCAAACCAGGCCGCGATGCTGCGAGCCGGGGGCATGGGTCCGGCCAGCGGAAATGGCAGCTCCAGCAACGCGGCGCTGAGTCCGGCTGCCGCCCAGTACTTGGGAGTGTCCAGTTGCATCCTGGGGCGAGTGTAACGCATTGCGGGGGCGGCCCAGTTTCCGAGGCGGTTTGAATTCACATGCGGTCCTCACGCGCCCGCGATAAAATGGAAGCATGATCCACCTCGCCATTTTCGGTATGCGCCTACTCGAGGTCATGTTTTTTGTGGGCCTGGCAGGTTCTACGATCGTGATTCTCATCAGCTTCATCGAGGATGGAAAAGAGCTCTTTGGCAAAGACTAAATACTTGCAAGGAAGAGCCTTATGTTGTCCTCATTGACTCGTGCGCGAATCGGCTCTAGACTCAGCGGAGGGCGAGCGCAGATAGCGCGAGTATTGAAAGCTCCTGGGATAAAAGAACGTCCGGGCACGTGGCCGGCAACCAACAAATGGCATCCACTCGTACGACCGTAGCCCCACCCTCCGACCGCGTGCGGCTCATCGTGGCATCCTCGGTGATGCTGACCTTCATCTCCTTCTGGCGTGCCGCCGCCATTGTCCTCAATGACCTTGGATCGTCAGCGTTCTATGCCGGCGGGATCGCCGAGCAGGCCATCGGCAAGTCGGCGCCGTGGTTCATTCTGGGCATCATGCTGTTCAGTTTCGCGGTCCGGGCCGTGTACGTGGAAAGCTGTTCCATGTTCACCCGCGGCGGCGTCTACCGCGTGGTCAAGGAGGCGCTGGGCGGAACGTTCGCCAAGTTAAGCGTCTCGGCGCTGATGTTCGACTACATTCTGACGGGGCCCATCTCGGGCGTGTCCGCGGGGCAGTACATTACTGGGCTCATGAACGAGCTCATGGGGGTCATCAACCATTATCACTGGCTTCCTCCGGCCCTGCAGAACGCGCATGGGGGCGCCATCCAGTTCGACATGAACGGGACCTCGGCCGTGTTTGCCGCCATAGTCACCATTTACTACTGGTGGCAGAACGTGAAGGGGATCGAGGAGTCGAGCGACAAGGCGCTGCGGGTTATGCAGATCACCACCGTGATGGTGATCGTGCTGCTGGCGTGGGGCATTTACTCGGTCTTGATGCAGGGGGTTCACCTTCCCCCGCCGCCGACACCCGCCAACATTCACTTCAGTAGAGACGCGCTCGGCTTCCTCAAGGGCACGCCGCTGTTACCCTACTTTGGTCTTTTTGGAATCGTCATGGCGTTTGGCCACTCGATTCTGGCCATGAGCGGCGAGGAGAGCCTGGCCCAGGTCAACCGCGAGATCGAACATCCCAAGCTGAAGAACCTGAAGCGCGCGGCGATCGTGATCGCGATTTACAGCCTCATCTTCACCGGCGGCGCCACTCTGCTGGCGTCGATGCTGATTCCCGATGGTCCGCGCACCCTGATCTACCAGGACAACCTGATCGCCGGCCTTGCCATGTACATGACGGGTCCGTTGGCGGCCCGGATCGCCTTCCGCATCTTCGTGGTGCTGGTCGGCTTTCTGATTCTTTCCGGCGCCATCAACACATCCATCATCGGATCCACGGGCGTACTCCAGCGCGTGGCCGAGGATGGTGTGCTGTCAGACTGGTTCCGTAAGCCACACCGCAAATACGGCACCAGTTCTCGCATCGTGAACCTCGTCTTCGTGCTGCAGATGTTCACCATCATCGCGACCCGAGGCAATGTGATCACCCTGGGCGAGGCCTACGCGTTCGGTGTGATCTGGTCGTTCACGTTCAACTCGCTGGCGATGCTGGTGCTGCGCTGGAAGTACCATGGGGAGCGCGGCTGGAAGGTTCCGCCCAACATTCGCATCGGCAAGACCGAAATTCCCATCGGTCTCAGTTGTGTCTTTTTCGCGCTGCTCTCGGTGGCTGTAACCAACCTGTTGACCAAGTCAGTAGCGACGATAAGCGGTGTGGTCTTTGCCGCGGCGTTCTTCATCATCTTCAGCATCTCCGAGCGCGAGAACCAGCGCAAACACGCCCTGACCGCGCGGCAGATGAAAGATCATTTCCAGCTGGAGCACCAGGACACGATCAGCCGGGAGTCGGTGGCCATCCGGTCCGGCGGAGTGATGGTGACGATGCGCGACGCCTCCAATCCGTTCGCGCTGAAATGGACGCTGGCGCGCCACGCCAATGACGACACGGACGTGGTGGTGCTGAGCGCGCGCATTATGGGCGCCGGGGGGCCGGAGTTTCTGAGCGCCGAGGAACAGAGCTTCAGCGAGCACGAGCAGATGCTGTTTACCAAGGCCGTTTCCGTGGCCGAAAGCTTTGGCAAAAAGGTGTCGCTTCTGGTGGTTCCCGCCGGCGACATTTTCGCCGCACTGGCGCAAAGCGCTAACTCCCTCGATGTGGATTCAGTGGTTTCGGGCGTATCCACGAAAATGACTGCCGAGGAACAGGCCTTTCACCTGGGCCAGGCCTGGGAAGCGCTCCCCGAGCCCAAGCGGCAATTCAATTTCTTTGTTGTCGAACCCGTCGGCCAGGCAAAGGTCTACTACATTGGACCGCACGCGCCCGCGCTGAGTCCCGACGACGTGCAGCTTGTGCACCGGCTCTGGCTCAATATGCGCCGGGATCCGTCCGCTTCCGACCTGCATCACAGCGACATCATCACCTTCGCACTTACTCGGCTTGCGAGCCAGTACGCACGCGAGAAGACGGACGTCCTTCGCGAGCTGCGCAATTGCCGCGCCGCCAATTCCGTTGAAAACGCGCTTCCGGCGCCGTCTTCCGGCATTTCGCCCGAACACCCACCGGACAGTTCAGAAAACGCCACGCGCCTGCGCTGACTCCCGGCGTTTTTTTGATTGCCGGTGGGCCATAAAGCCAGAAGGCCGCACCATCTGTGGAAATCCAGCCTGAAACTTGCCCTTACTCGACTTAGTCTGATGCAGTTTGATTACTACGGTCCACACTTTAGTGTATGTCTCATCTATTAAGTAACTTGATGCGGTTTTTGTTTGTCATCCGTAAATACGTTGGTTATTGTGATCCGAAGGATAGTGGCTGGCCCGGGCCCTGCTGTAAGGCGATTCGTGGTTGGACCACCAATATCAAAAAAAATCCACAGGAGGATACCCGTGGGAGTAGCTGAAATTCTTGCCCAGATCGATCGTGAAATCGAGCAATTGCAGAAAGCGCGCGAATTGCTTACCGCGGCGCACGGGGGGACCAAGACGGTGCCCCGCGCCACCAAGAAACCAGCAAAGAAGCGTCGCCTCACGCCGGAGGGAAGACGGCGCATTGCGGAAGCAGTCAAGCGGCGCTGGGCTGAACAGAAGAAGACGCAGGCCCAGAAACAATCGACGAAGTAGGTACCAGTTTTGGATACGAGGGCTGTCTTTCCGACAGCCCTCGCGTCATTCGTGGCAGCATCCGGATGGGAGCGCGATGGATGCTGTAAGTCAAAAAGTTGCGCCAATAGCAGGAATGGGGACCGTCAGTTGATTCTTCTGCGCGCGAGATTTTGCAGGGCCTCATTCAGAGCCTTGAGGCGGGGATCATCCTTTGCCTCGAGCAAGTAATGGACCTGGTCCCAGGCCGGATCGTCCCGGATCGTCTTCGCCAGTCTCCGGAGCTTCGCTTCGTGCCTTGCATCCACCACCTGTTGGCTCAATTTCGGTTTCATGCTTTCTCCGCGTAAGTCTGCGCGTGGGTCACAAAGCGCGTTCGAATCGGGCAATATTCCTCAATAAACACCTCCAGGGGACCACTCGACAACCTTCACGCCGTCATCCACCAGTTTCTTGAGCTCTGCCGGCGTTCCGGTCAGCATGGGGAATGTGCCCCAGTGCAGTGGAAGGATGGTTTTGGCTCCGAGGTACCTGACGGCCATGGCAGCTTCTCGTGGTCCCATGGTGAAGTGGCCGCCGATGGGCAGCATGGCAACATCCGGCCGGTACAGCTCGCCGATCAGGCGCATATCTCCAAAAACATGGGTGTCACCGGCGTGGTAGAGAACCGGGCCACCGCTGGGCACGATCACGTAGCCTGCGGCCACGCCAACGTAGTGGGTTCCGCTGCTGTCCTGCGCGCCCGAGGAATGCCTTGCGTCCACCATGCTAGCGGTCATATCGCCGATTTCGACCGTACCGCCCAGGTTCATCCCGACGGTCTTCTCTACGTCTTGTTTGGCCATGTAATCGGCGAGCTCGTAGATGGCCACGACCGTCGATCCGTGCTTTTTTGCCACGGGAGCGGCGTCAGAGATGTGATCGCCGTGGCCGTGGGTGAGAAGAATGTAGTCGATCTTGGCCGGCAGCTCGTAACTCTTTGGATACTTCGGATTGTGCTCGATGAACGGATCGACCAGAACGGTGGTCCCGCCGGCGCTCTGGATCAGCACTGTTGCGTGACCCAGCCAAGTAATCTTCAATCCCTGCTGCGACGCCATTAGATTCGCTCCCTCAGTGCTGGAAATTTGTTTCAGGCAGCGGCGAAATGCCGCGTTCCCGGATGAGTTCTTCAGATGCCGGCCTCTGGCCCGATTGACGCCGGAAGGCACGCTGTCCCTTCCCAGAATATCTCGCTTGACTGGTCCTGAGAGGAGGCGTACGTTGGAGTGAAAAGGCGAACATATGGCGAAAATCGAGAGCCTCTTCCCCATCCTCGAATCCCAACCACGCCGCGCGCCGCTGGCCCGCGCCGCCGACGCCGCGCCGCTTGATTCCACCGGCTGCCTCACAGAATATCGGCCCATCCAGACCCGGTCGATGATTTCCAAGGTGGTCTCCAACCGCGGCTTGCCCTTCACCCACGCCATCAATCCCTACCGCGGGTGCGAGTTCGCCTGCCGCTACTGCTACGCCCGCTACGCCCATGAATTCCTGGAGCGGACCGCCGAGGAGTTCGAGCGCAAGATTTACATGAAGCAGAACGGTGCGTGGCTGCTCAAACAGGAACTGGCACGACTGAAGCCGGGGACGCATATTGCCCTGGGCACCGCGACCGACCCTTACCAACCGATCGAGCGGCGGCAGAAGATCACGCGCTCACTGCTGGAGGTGTTCGCAAGGACGAGTGGATTCAGCCTGGGTATTGTGACTAAGTCCGCGCTGATTGCGCGCGACATCGACGTGCTGACGGAAGTTGCGCGGCGGCACAAGCTGACCGTGGCGCTGACGGTGACGACGATGAATGCGAAGCTGGCCCGGCTGCTGGAGCCGCGCGCGCCGCGGCCCGACTTGCGCATGCGAACTCTGGCCCGCCTTTGCGAAGGCGGCCTGCGCGTGGGCGTGCTCTGCTCGCCGCTGATGCCGGGCATTACGGATGCGCGCCGTTCCATCGATGCCGTGGCCCGCGCCGCCAAGGGAGCCGGCGCGAAATTCTTCAGCTCCGGTCCGCTCTTCCTCAAGCCGTGCTCGCTGCCGACCTTCTTCCAATTCGTGGCCGAGAATTTCCCAGAGCAGTTACCGGCCTACAAGCGCCGCTACGAAAGCAGTGCCTTCGTCTCCGCGGAGTACCGGAAGCGCATCGGCGATCTGGTCCAGTCCATTTGCCGCGAGCACAAACTGGGCAGCCGCTACGAAGGTTCCGGCACACAGGACTCCACCCTGCATGCGCCTATCGAGCCGCCGGTATTGATCGAGTCCCAGCCGTGGCTGCCGTTTGCGTGAACTGTTTAGCCTTCTCGGATCACGGGCACAGCCGGACGCAACTCGACTGACTTGGTGGTAATGGTTAATTGTGCCGGAGTCAGCTCCGGCGCATCCCATTGTGAGGGATCCTTCGTCGCCTCAATGTGAATCTCGCCCGGCCGTTTCATGCTCTGCACAATCACCTGTGCCAGCCCGTTGAACAGCGATCGCTTCGGCGCCTTATCGCTCTCCTGGCAGTTGGGGTCGCCGTTGCCGACTCCGATGAGCTTGCCGGCGCCGGTGATGTTGAACGCCAACGTGTTCATCGCGGTCGGCACCAGGCGGCCGTCCTTGTCCAGCACCTCGACCTTCAAAATGGCCAGGTCCTCGCCGTCGGCATCAATCTCCGTGCGGTCTGCGGTGAGGCGAAGCTGCGCCGGAGCGCCGGTGGTCTCGCGCTTTTCCGTCAGAACCACCTGCTCGTTCCGTGACCCGCGTGCTTCGATCGCGCCCGGCTCATAGCGCACTTTCCACTCCACGTGACTAAGGTGCGGCACCTTCTGGCTGCCCTGGCTCTTGTCGTTCACAAACAGCTCCACCTCGTCCAGGTTCGAATAGACCCATACGGAAATCTCGTCGCCTTCGCGTCCTTCCCAGTTCCAGTGCGGGAACAGGTGCAGCGACGGCTCCTTCTTCCACCACGCCGTGTAGTAGAAGAAGTAGTCCTTGGGGAACCCGCACATGTCCACGATGCCGAACTGCGAGTTAATGGAGGGCCAGCCATAGGGAGTGGGCTCGCCGCGATAATCGAAGCCGGTCCACGCAAATCCGCCGGCCTCCCAGTCGCGCGAGCCGTAGAAGGTCCACCACGCCTCCGGCGTTTCGCCCCACGGCACCACGCCGGTGTAGGAGTTCACCCAGTTGCGCAGCCGGTCGGTGACGTAGATGCCGCGCGTGCAGATGGCGCTCGAGGTCTCAGAACCGTAGATTGCGCGCTTGGGGAAATCCGCGTGGTACTTTTCTGGGCGCGAAAGGTCGTAATTGAAGCCGACGATGTCGAGCGCGTCGGTCACGCCCTGGCGGTTATCGCCGTTCACCGCGGCGGAGACCACGCGCGTCGGGTCCAGCTCGTGGCAGAGCCGCACCATGTCGGCGCCAACGCGCGCACCCTGCTCGGCCATTGGGCCTTGCATTTGCCATTCCTCGTTGCCGACCGACCAGATGATGATCGAAGGAGAGTTGCGATAGCGCTTGACCATCGCCTCTAGCTGCGCCATGCCCTCCTGATTCGAGCTCATCTGGCGCGTCTCGCACATCATCATCACGCCCATGCGGTCGCAGGCATCCACCCACTCTGGCGTAGGGGCATTGTGCGACGTGCGCACGCCGTTGCAGCCCATCTCCTTGAGCACGCCCATGCGGAAGTACTGAAGGCGGTCGGGCAACGCGGCGCCCACGCCCGCATGATCCTGGTGGTTGCATGTGCCCTGGATCTTGAGCTGCTTGCCATTCAGTAGAAATCCCTTGTCCGCAGTGAACTCAGCCGTACGAACGCCGAAGTTGATGCGCTCGGCGTCCGCCGGCTTGCCGCCTGACTCGACAGCCACAATTGCGGTGTAGAGGTTCGGCGCGTCGGTCGACCACAGCGCCGGGCTGGCCAGCTTTGCCGTTGCGCTGTAGCTCGAGGAACCCTCCGCTGCGATGGTTTGAACAGGCGCTTCAGCCGTGGCCACGGTCGCTCCGCTCGCGTCCAAGATCTTCCACGTCACCCGCGCGCTTGCCGGCGTGTTGCCCTCATTCCTCACCGCCGTATCCAGGGAGAGTGTCGCCGCATTTCCCTTCATCTCGGTGCGGACGATTGAATCCCACTGCCCCAGATGCACTGGATCGGTTTTGAGGAGCCAGACATGGCGGTAAATGCCGGCTCCCTCGTAGAACCAGCCATCGCCGAAACTGGCGTCTACGCGCGCCACGATATAGTTCTTCGCGCCATAACTCAGGAAGTCAGTCAGATCGAAGGTGAACGGCGCGTAGCCGTTGTCGTTGCGGCCGATGAAGCATCCGTTGACAAAGATCAGCACATCACGGAACGCACCGTCGAATTGCACCCTGATGCGCTTGCCCGCGTCGGTTTTGGGAATCTCGAACTCGCGCCGGTACCATCCCACGCTGGTTTCCGGATAACGCCTGCCGAGCGGCTTGAACCCGTGCGACGCCTGCTCCTGGTCGTCCACAAACGGCAGCTCCACAGCCCAGTCGTGGGGCAGATTCAGCATGCGCCACTTGGAGTCGTCGAACTTCGCCTTGGCGAACTCGAATTCGCCGGTCTTGGCAAAGTCGCCTTGCCCGTAGCCAAAGCCAAGATCCTTGGTCGGGTCAACGCCGTTGCCAAAGGTGAATTTCCATCCGAAGTCGAAGAGCAATTTCTCGCGCGGGGCCTCCGCGGGCAGGGCCGCGTCGTGTTCCGCGAGCGCGGCCGCGGCGCGGGCCCAGGCCGAGCGGCTCAGCAGAGATGAGGCCGAAATGGCCATTCCAGTAGCCAGCAGTTCACGGCGAGTCACCTTAGACATGAGAGTCCTCCAAGATTGCGAATTGAATTGCGCCCCGGCGCAGATGGGATTGCATGTGCACGCCGAAGGATAAACCCCGCGGCAAAGGAAGTAAACGGTTCCAGAACACCCGCGTGAAAACAAGTGCCGGCAATTCCTGGCAGGGAGACCGCCTTGGACGAAGGCCGCGCGATCCGTTCGAGATCGCCCTCCATGTTAGATTGATAAGGTTACAGCGCGCCTCCGGAGAGATGGCCGAGTGGCTGAAGGCGCACGCTTGGAAAGCGTGTTTAGGGGAAACTCTAACGTGGGTTCGAATCCCACTCTCTCCGCCATGTATATGTAGAATCAACAACTTACTAGAACTGGAGAGCGTACTCCAGCGGGGGCCATATGCGCCGTTTTGTCGGCACTTCTCTGTTGACAGTTTCAGCAGTTCCCTTTCAGTGTGCGATGGGACCGGAGAAATTTGACTCTTTAGTTCTTCGATCACCTGAACATCTTTGCCGATCCATCGCACGAGAAACCATGTGCGCTGGGTCTGTGTACGGGAAAGACGCTCCTCGACGCTCAGAGAAGGGGTTGATTTAAGGGATTTTCTCTTGAAGTGAATCTCTCTCTATCTCCCGCCTCAAGCGAAGCGCACGTAACGGCTCTCCAATCAGAGTGATGAGCAGTACGGCGGCCATGATCACCAGGGCATCCTTCGGCTGTTGCATTGACCCAAGAGCAATAAGCAGCGTGGTCGAAAGAGCGGCTGGCTGGCTGGCGTGCAAAAGCAGCGTGAGCAACACGGTGAGAGCCGCCGCCAGGCAAGCGGCTCCGATTCGTTGCGGAACCACCCCGTGACTCGACGACACGTGCAGCGCCCACCATGCGCGTGTGACCAGCAAGGACAGGTAGCCCGAGGCTACCCCTGCGAGGTGACCAACAATGACAGAGTACGGCTTTGCGCTTCGCCGATCTGGAGTCTCCACAATCTCGTAAGCTGTCGGTCCGAGGCTGGTGAAAATCATCGGCTGATGGGACAGCCATCCCGCGCAGCCAACGATGGCTAACAAAGCGGCCTCGCAAACCGGCGCAACGATCAGATCCGAACGGCGCTTTGCACTCATGGTTTCAGTTTCGCGGACTGAGTCGATGCCCGGCTCAGTACCGCCTACAAGTCGTCAGATGTTTCCGCAGGGCAGAAGGTAAATCCGAGATATCGAAATCTTCCATCCGCTCGTCGATGGGGATCGTTGTGTGGCACCCCGATAGGATGCTCCACGCCTCACCCGCGGGCAACTGAATGGCCGTAAAAGCCTTCCGCTTCGGAAACGCTTTTATGATCGGAGGAGGATCATTGCGGCGGATCCGAAGAGAGCCAGCCCGGCCGTGAGATAGAGGACGTAATCTCCGGGGTGTCCGCTTTGAAGTGCGCGAAGGATGCGCTGACGGCCCAGCGTTGTCATTGCTCCGAATGCGCCATCACGCGATTGGGAATGTCTAGAAATTAGACTGTGGAGCATCCGCAATCAGCCAATCACCGAGAAATCGCCACTCACGCAATCACCGAATACCGCATTCCTATGGCGCAAGGTGACACGTGGAAGGAGTCCACCCGCGGAAAGCCCACGTAGCGCGCTCATGGAATCGTTCCGTCGCTGGAGTCCTTCCAGCATCTCTTCCATGCAGGTGGATTGCCTCGAGATTCATTTTCCCTTCGGGCCGGTCGGGTAGTCTTTTGATAAATCGTGAATGATGGCGTCGGGAACCATTCCGCCCTTGCACGACGGGTGACCAAATCCGCTTTGGCTTACCCCGTTGTTGAAATCCAGAATCATATTGTCGTTGTGATCGGGACTCGGCCCCATCGGTACCGCATCCAGGTGCAGTTCGTGGCGCACCTTCCAGGCCATCACGTGGTCGGCGCACGACGTATCGCCGCTCAATCCAAGTCCACCCACAATCTTGCCGTCATTCGAATAGAGCGGAAGGCCGCCCCCGAACACGATGACTCCGCCGATGGCCTTCCCAACCATGGGGTCCGTCGGGGTACCGAACGTGGTCGCATTGCCGAAGACCGCCTGCGGATTTGGCGGTGCCGAAGTCGTCAAGCTGTACAGGCTCTGCCCCGGCAGCGACGCCGCGTATACGTTTGCCGTAGAGAGCGCGTAATCCCGGCCGCTCAACGCGTTCGCTGTGTTGGCCTTCTCCGCTGCAATTACGCGGCTACCCGGCCATTGGTCCGATCGCGTATTGCCGCTGAACACAATGGCGCACACCACCCCGTCACGGTCGACCACGGCGGCCCATTCCTGGTTACCCAGGCCGCTGTTTTTCGATGCGCCTTCCCTTACCACGCTTTGCACCACGGAGCGCAGCCTCCCCGCATCCGGAAGCTCGGCGCAGTTCGGCTTGCTCTGCGCCGCCAGGGGCAGCGCGAGGCATCCCGCGCTGAGGGCGATTACGAACGGGAAAGCGTGAAGTCGGATGATTGCTGCGCTCATGCGTTTCTCCTGAAGAGTGACTTATTGAAGCTGGCGAAGATAGGCCACAAGATCGGCTAGTTGATCGCCCGTGAACTGCGTAAGGTTCGGCATCTGCGTCCCTGGCTTCAACGACTGCGCGTGCGTGATCCACGCCTCAAGATACGCGTCGTTGTTCCGGTAGAAATTTGCCGCAATCATTTGCCGGCTCCCAATGTGGGTCAGGTCCGGCGCCACCGTGCCTCCTGCCACCGTGCCCCGGACCGTGTGGCACATGGAGCATGGGCCGGCAAGAAAAATGTTTTCGCCCGTCTTTGCTTCGTCGGTCGAGGGCTCGTGTCCCGGCTGCAGCTGCCCCTGCAGCCATGCTGCATACTCGTCCGGTGCCTGCGCAATCGCCAGGATGCGCATGCGCGCGTGCTCGGCCCCGCAGAACTCAGCGCACTGACCCTCGTATTCGCCAGCTTGCGAAGCCATTATGCGCAGGTAATTAGGCTGCCCTGGGATCAGATCCACCTTGCCGTGCAGCGCCGGCACCCAGAACGAGTGCATTACATCCCGCGTTTCCAGGCGGATATTCACGGGTCTGCCCACCAGCAGATGTAATTCGTTTGCCGTTGTGACCTCCTTCGAAGGATCGTCGTTCAGGTAATGAATCTCCCACCACCATTGATGTCCCACGATCAGGATGTCCGGCTTCATGCTGTGCGCCATGTTGCTGTGGCTGGATGCGCCATGCATCCCGTGAATCGGAAAATCGCGCAGCAGGCCCAGGCCCAACAAGAAGAGCACCGTCAGCACGATGAGGGGAATCGCGATGCCGCCCACCGCAATCCACATCTCGCCGCCGCTGCTATCAATCGGCTCATGCTCCGATAGATTTCCCCGCCGGCGATAGAACGCGTACGCGAAGAGAGTCCACATGATGACCGTGATGACGATGAACATCACGGTCATGAAGAGCGAAAGGTGCGCGATTCTCTTCGCCGCCGGCCCGTGCGCCTCAAAGGTGGATTGCGCAGTCCGACAGCCTGCCAAGAACAGGGCCCCGCTCGCAACCAGCGCACTCGATGCCCGACGTGTCATCAGTGTCTCTCCGCCATGCTGGTCTGCGTCCCCTTGCTGGGCTTTTCTTCCTGTTGCGGATTGGGCACCTGCTCATCGGCCGGCTCAGTGGGCGGATCCGGCTCCTGCTGTGTGCCCATCGATTTGATGTATGCCACCAGTTCCCAAATCTGGTTCTGCGGGATCTTCGAACCCCACGCCGGCATGCCGTTCGCCCGCCCGTGCGCGATGGTGTCGAAGATCTGGTCGTCGCGATTCCCGTAGATCCACACCGGGTCGCGCAGGCTTGGCCCCATGCCGCCGCCCGCGTGTCCTCCGTGGCAGCCGGAGCAGTTGTACCAGTTGAACAGTCTGCGCCCGTCCTGCAGCGCCACCGGGTCGTTGGCGAATGGGTTGGTGGGATATCGCATATCTTCAACCCCGCCCGGCACAGGACCGACTGGATTATTGATGATCCCGGGGCCGCCCATGGCCACCGGATTGGTGTTCGACGATCGACGACACCCGACAACGCCCATCAGGAGTGAGACTGCCACAATGAGTATGCCGATGCGCATCATTCAGTCCTCCCGGTCTTGGCTGCGGCTGCCCTCTCCGCAGTCTCCTGCGCCGTCTCAACGCGTGTCGGGATCTGGGGGATCCCATAGGCACGCAAGATCTTTTCGATCTCCGGCCGCCGCCCATCGAGTTCGCGATCGAGTGTCGTTCTCAACTCCGTGTCGTCCGCGCGCACCCCGATGGCGATATCGAAATGAAATGGAATTTCCGGATGCATGCGATCTTCGGGTACGGGCGTAATCTCGAGTGGGACCGGCGACTTCCGGCTGAAGTATCCGCCCAGGGGACCCCACACCACCGCTATGTCGATCTTGCCCTCTTCCAAAGCGCGGATTACGTCCGCAGGAGGGTCCGTCTCATTGAGGTTCCCAAAGATGCTGTAACCCACCAGGTTCTTCACAATCCCCCGGCTGATCAATGCATTCACGGGCGGCAGGTTGTCGTTCTGGTCGCCCAGAATTTGAACGCCGATTTTGAGGCTGCGCAGCCGTGGGTCGCCGAGCGACTGGATGTCGAGGTGACTCGCGCGCCGGGTGATAAACACATACGTCGATCGGTAGTACGGTCGCGTGGTTGCCGCTTGCTCGAACCCTTCCGGTACACCCATCACCACGTCGCACACGTGACTGTTCAAGGTCTTCCTGAAAAACTTTTCCCGCTGCGGAAACCAGAAGTACTCCACTTCCCGCCCCATGTCCTTCGCAATCAGCTCCGCGATCCGATTCTCGAATCCCTGTCTCTGCTGATTGGAATAGGGCAAGTTGTTTGGGTCCGCGCACACTCGCAAAGTCGCCGCATTCGCCCCCCCGGCAATCGCGCAGCACGCCACCAGGCTGCCCAGCCATCTAGTCGCTGAACACATACAGTTCGCCTCCCGGCTGCACCGCTGATTTGATTTTCTTCATCGCGCCCACCACGCCCAGAGCCGCGTAGGGGTCGTCGGTGGAAAGCGACGGCAGCGCAACCGCGCCCATCCATCCGCCGATGCCTGAATAGATCGCCACATACTGCTTCCCATCCGGGCCATTGAAGGTCATGGGATTTCCGATAATGCCCGAGGCCGTCTTGAACTGCCACAGCGTCTTGCCGGTGTGCGCATCCAATGCGCGGAACCATCCGTCCATGGTCCCGTAGAACACCAGGTCGCCCCCGGTCGACAGCACGCCGCTGTACACGGGGAAATCTGTTTCCTTCACGCCCCAGGCTTTCTTGGCCTGGGCAACGTCCCATGCCACCAGCTCGCCCTGGTAGCCGCCCGGCCCCGGATACATGCGCACGCTGGCGCCCAGGTAGGGGGTTCCCGCGATATAGTTCACCGCCGTCCCTTCGTAATCCATGCAGGTGTTATGCGCCGGTATATAGAGGAGCCCGGTGCGCGGGGAAAACGACGACGGAATGAAATCCTTTGCTCCGGTCGACGACGGACAGATATCCTTCGCATACTTGCCGAAGTGGGTTTCCTTCTCCTTGTTAACCGCGGGCTCTCCGGTCTTCAGATCGAAGTGGTCCGCCCACGTCACCGGCTCGTACTTCTCGGCGGATAACACCTCGCCTGTCTCGCGGTCGAGCACAAACATGAAACCGGTGCGGCCTGGGTGCAGCAGCAGCTTGCGCATCTTTCCCTGCCACGGCATATCGACGAGGATGTTCTCCATGATTTCGTCGTAATCGAAGCCGTCATGGGGCTCAACCTGGTAGGCCCATTTGGCCATCCCCGTCTCCGGGTCGCGCGCCCAGATCGTGATCGACCATTTGTCGGACCCCGGCCGCATATCCGGGTTCCACACGCCAGGATTGCCCGTCCCGTAGTAAATCAGGTTCAATTCCGGATCGTAAGAGATCCAGCCCCAGATGGTTCCGCCGCCCAACTTCCACTGGCCTGGATTCCAGGTCTTCACTCCAAGATCCTTGCCCTTATCCTTGGCGTAAAACGGCTTGAAGTCCGGGCCAATGCGCACATCCGCGTCGGGTCCGGTGCTGAAGGCTCGCCAAACAATCTTGCCGGTCTTCAAATCCAGTGCGGTCAGCCTGCCGCGAACCCCCAACTCTCCGCCGCTGTCGCCCACATACACCATGTTCCTTACAATCACCGGCGCCATCGTGGTGGTCTCGCCGAAATGCACATCGCCTACCTGCGTCTTCCACACCTGCTTGCCGGTAGCCGCATCCACCGCGACCATGTGATCGTCGAGGGTGTTGTAAACGATCTTTCCGTCCCCGAAGCTGGCGCCCCGATTCACCACGTCACAGCAGGCTATGCCCACCGAGGTCGCATCAGGGTTGGGGCGGAAGATCCACTTTTGCGGAAATCCTGGCTGGGTGAGATCGTAGGCAATCAGGTTGTTCGGGAACGGCGTCACCACATAAAGCGTGCTGCCCACCACCAGCGGGCCGCCCTCATGCCCATGCGGAATCCCCGTGCTCATGCTGGTGACAACGTGCAGATTGAGCACGTTGCCGGTGTTGATCTGCGATAGCGGGCTGTAGCGCAGGTTCCCGTAATCTCCCGCCGGCATCGTCCACTGGCCGTTCGCAACCGGCGCCACCAGGTGAAGATTCGGCAGCGCCCCAGGAATGTTTGTCGTCATTCCGTTTCCGGCGTTTCCTTGCTGACTCTTCTGTGCCATTGCAACGCCGGCCGAAATCACCAGACCTGCCGTCGCCACCCCACGCAGAATTGGAATCAGTCGATCCATGATGTTCCTTCCCGTCCCCTCAGGGCGTAGAGATAGGCTGCAATGTCGTTTGCCTCGGTGTCGGTGACTCCCAGATCGGGCATCGCCGTCTTCGGTTCCACCGATTTCGGGTGTTCGATCCACCTCGCCAGGTTCTCCGGGGTGTTCGGGAGCTCCCCCGCAATCATGGTCCGCTCACTGAGGTTCCATAGCGGCGGACCGACCTCGCCGCGCGCCGCGTGTACTCCCGGGATCCTGTGGCATGCGCCGCAGCCGTACGATGCAATCAGTTGCCTACCGTGCTCCGCATTCCCGATGCCGCTCACGTCCACCGCGCGCGTTGTCCGGCCTGCATCGCATCCCGCAAGCGCAAAGCACAACAGCGCCGAAGCCAACGCCGCAATCTCCAGCCGAAGCTTCATCGCGCCCTCCAGCACAGGTCCAGAAACAGGGGTGGCAGCGCCAGCCACAGAATTCCCATGCCCATGGTCACCGCAACAATCACGCCACCGATCGCCATGAACTCCCTTCGCTCTACGCCGTGGGAGTGCAGCAGGCCGCGTTGCTGTGTGAGGTAGCGCCAGGTCCGGTACGAAGTGAAGCCCGCAAACATCGTCACCGCCAGCAGCGCCAGCGCCAGCACAAAATAGACCATCCGCACGTCCGGCCGCGGCGCGGGAATTCCGTAATTCTCCTGGACCATGCACGCCCGCCACGTGATCACAATGTCCGCGCAACCCAGCAGCACCCACGCCACCGCCGCTGTAGCGGTGCCGAACCACAGCTGGCGCTGCCGCACCGGCTTGCCTTCGCGCCCGCTCGGGCTCGTATCAGGGGTGGACATGGAAATACCTCTGCAGAGTTGGAATCGCATACAGCAGCGCGACAATCAAGATCCACACCGCATCCACGAAGTGCCAGTACATCGCGACGGTTGTGTAAGGTTTGTGCGGCGTGCGGCGCGTCCATCCATAGCGCGGCATCAGGCCGATATACATCAGCATCAGCAGCCCGGCAATGACATGCAGCGCATGAAGCGTGGTAATCGAATAAAAGATCGATCCGTAGGAATCGCTGTACGGCGTCGTCTGTTTCCACTCCAGGCTGTACTCGTATCCCTGCAGCGCCAGGAATCCGCATCCCATCAGTACCGTGAGCCACAGTGCGGCGCGAGCGGCGCCAAACCGCTCTGCCTTCGCCTGCTTCTCGCCCCACGCCAGCACGATGCTGCTTGTCAGCAGGATTACCAGCAGCAACAACGCCATGATCAGCTTGGGCGGCGTATGGTCGGCCCACCGATCCTTGTTCGACCCAAGGTAGTAGTAGGCCCCGAACATCGCCACAAACAGCATGAACTCCGTAGCGATCACCGCCCACATGCAGTTCATCCCGCGCCGTTGGTCCAGCGGCAGCGTGGCAAGACTCACCCGTGGCGGAGGTATCTGGACGGTGCTCATCCCAACACCTCCTTCTCAGTGCGCGGCCACATCCAGAAGCACCCGGCCAGAAACGTCACGATCAGCGCGGCCAACGAGCACCACATCATCTGGTAGATGATCGCGAGAAAGAACCCGAACAGCGCCAGGCTCATCGCCAGCGGCCCCAGGGAGTCCTCTGGAATCGTGGCAATCCCCACCGGCACAGCATCCAGCACCGTGGTCGTCGGCGTCAGACGTCCCCAGTCCAGCACGCGGTCATGATCGGGGTCTTCTTCTTCATCAAAGTCGTCCCACAGGGGATGCCGCGATGAGACCAGCGGAATATGCTCTGACCCAAACGCCATCGGCGGCGACGTGGTCGACCACTCCAGCGTGTCTGCGTTCCACGGATTCTTGCCGGCAATCGCGCCCGTACGCATGGAGTAGAAGAAGTTGAGGATGCTGAGCAGAATCCCGATGCCAAACAGGAACGCTCCAAACGTCACCAGTTCATTGAGCCCGTCAAATCCCTGTCCCGCCGCATACGTGTAAATGCGACGCGGCATTCCCATCAGTCCCAGATTTTGCATGGGGAAGAAGCCGAGATTGAACCCAATGAACATCACCCAGAAACTCCATTTTCCCAGGCGCTCGTTCATCATTCGTCCCGTCATTTTGGGAATCCAGTAGTAAAACGCCGCAAACACCGGAAAGACATTCGACCCGATCAGCACGTAGTGAATGTGCCCGACCACGAAGTACGTGTTATGCGCCTGCCAGTCCACCGGAATCACGCCCGTGAAGACGCCGCTGAGGCCGCCGATCACCAGCATCATGATCGAGCCAAGCGCATAGTGCATTGCGGTCGTCGCCACCGGCCGGCCCCGCCAGATCGTTGCCAGCCACGCAAACACCTGGATCGTGGTGAAGATCGACACCGTCATGCTGCCCGCAGAAAAAATGCTCATCGCCATGTCCGACATGCCGACCGTGAACATGTGGTGCAGCCACACGCCGAAGCCCACCACGCCGGTTAGAATCGTAGCCACGGCAACAAACGGATAGCCGACGATGGGCCGCCGTGAGAATACTGGCACTATCATTGACAGCATCCCGGTCGCGGGCAGGAAAATTACGTAGACCCATGGGTGCCCGAAGAACCAGAACAATTGCTGCCACAGGAATGTGTCCCCGCCGCCCGCGATGCTGAAGAAGTGCGTTCCCCAGCGCCGGTCCAACTCCAGGAAGATGCAGTTCCCGGTGAGCGACGGCAGCGAGAACAAGATCGCAAAGGAAATCGTGCCCGTACTGTAGAGAAACAGCGGCATGCGGCTGATCGCCATGCCCGGCGCGCGTAGCCGCAAGATGGTTACGATGAAATTGATCGCGCCGCCCGTCGTCGAAATCCCCAGCAGAACCAGCGCCGCCGCGTAATAGTCCATCCCCATGCCCGGCGAATACTTCGTCAGGGTGTAGGGCACATAGGCAAACCAGCCCGCATGCGGCGCCTGGCCCAGGAATGGCGATATGTACAGCAGGATGCCGGAGAGAAGATACGTCCAGTAAGTGAACGCATTCAGGCGCGGAAACGCCATGTCCCGCGCGCCAATCATCAGCGGCACCATGTACACCGCAAACCCTGACAGGATCGGCGAAGCGTACCAGAAAATCATGGTTACGCCGTGCATCGTGAAAACCTGGTTGTATTGCTCCGGCGTGAGCACCGCCAAATCCGAGCGCGTCAGCTGCAGCCGCATCAGGAGCGCCTCCAGCCCCCCGATGATGAGGAATGAGAATGCCGTGACTAGATAGCGGATGCCAAGCGTCTTGTGATCGACCGTCGCAAACCACCCATAGGTGGAGTTGGGGGTCTCCCATAATGTCGTCAGACGACTTATTGTTGTGGAACTCGAGGCCATTCAAGAGTCCGTTTCATTTTCAGCTTCGAAAAACCGCACGCTCAGAGCGGCGAAGGCCTGCTGGGCGGCAAGCATGACTCAAAAAACACAATCGCCAAGATGCGGACGAATTTATCCGAGTTGCCCAATCGGGAACACCTACTCAAAATCCGCCGGACAGGTGTCCGCATCTTTCCACGGAAATGAATGAATGGTCGGGCTCAGCCTGTGCGAACCGGTACACCGGCGCACCGCAATCGGCTAAGATACGAATATTGCGGGATCAGGTCCCTTGTGCGCTCTGCGCAATACCCGCTCTTCCCCAGGTCGAAGTTCTTGAGATCCTTCAAAGAGGGCGACTAAGTTCACATGTCCGGCATCTCACGGGCTTGCAGTCACTTTCAAAAACGCAAAGCAAATCGCATGCGATTCCCAATGAGTCCGGGAGCCCTATTCCGCAGATGGATTGCGGCTGACGTGCTGTTCCACGCGTCCGCGGCCTTCGCCGGCACGCCAACCTCGATCTTCGCGCCTCACTCCACGCCCGCCAACGAACTGCAGCAACTTTCGATCCTGGTTCTGATCATCACCGGAGCCATCTTCACGGTGGTGAGCTCCCTTCTGGTCTACGCACTGGTGCGCTTCCGCGAGCGGCCGGACGACGCCATGGAGCCGCCCCAGGTCTTCGGCAGCGTGCAGATTGAGCTGTCCTGGACCATCATCCCGATCCTCATCATCGTAGTGCTTTTCCTGGTAACGGCGCGGGTCCTGTTTTCTGTCGAAGATGCGCCCAAACCGGCGACGGCCCTGGATGTTGTCGTGGTGGGGCACCAGTTCTGGTGGGAGTTCAGCTACCCGCAGTACGGCGTGGTAACGGCGAATGAATTGCATGTGCCCCTGAGCACATCGCAGGCGCCGCAGCCTACATTCATGAAGCTGACCTCGGCCGATGTGATGCACAGCTTCTGGGTGCCGCAACTAGCCGGCAAAACCGATCTGCTGCCCAACCGCGTGAACGAGATGTGGATCGATCCGCAGGCGACGGGACTTTATTTGGGCCAGTGCGCGCAGTTCTGCGGGACGCAGCATGCCAAGATGCTTCTGCGTGTCTACGTGGACACGCCGGGAAACTTCAGGAAATGGATTGATGAGCAGCAGAAGGAGCAGCCGGAGCTGGGCAACAGGGGCGGGATCAAGCTGGTTTCCCAGCCCCTGCCCGGCAATGGGAATGCGGAAAACGGGCTCCCCCCAACTCTCCGGCCACCCGCGGCGGCGTAGCGCCGCCAGATGACTCCGGACAGGTGAATGCACAGGCCGGGCAACTGGTGTTCGAGCAGCAGGCCTGCATCAACTGTCACACCGTGAAGGGAACGGTGGCGAATGGGCGCTATGGGCCGGACCTCACGCATTTGATGAACCGCTCCACGCTGGGCGCCGGCGCGGCTGAAAACACGCCCGGCAACCTGGAGGCCTGGATCATCGATCCGAGCCGGTTCAAGCCCGGATGCCAGATGCCGGCGATGCATTTGACCGATCGGCAATACCAGCAAATCACGGCCTATCTGCTCACTTTGAAATGAGGGAAAAGCGGGAATTAAGGAAGCAGCGGGTAAGGGAGAAGCGATGGGGACGGAAAGCATGCCGGTGCCGGAGGGGATTGGGGCACGGATCGGCCGCACGCCCGTTCATGCGGCCGGGCGCGATACCTATCTCGAACTGGTGCATAGCTGGATCGTGACAGTAGATCACAAGCGGATCGGCATTCTTTACATTTGCTACGCGCTTCTTTTCTTGCTGGTGGGGGGTGTTGAGGCGCTGCTGATCCGGGTGCAACTGGCGGTGCCGCACAACACGGCGGTTTCGCCGTTCACGTTCAACCGGCTGTTCACGATGCACGGCACAACCATGGTGTTCCTGGTGGGGATGCCGATCCTGTTTGGGTTCGGAAACTACCTGGTGCCGCTGATGATCGGGGCCCGGGACATGGCGTTTCCGCGGCTGAACGCGTTCAGCTTCTGGATCAGCGCGTTCGGCGGGCTGCTGCTTTACTGGAGCTTCATCGGCGGGGTGGGGCTGGCGGGGACGGGTTCGGCGCCGGATGTGGGTTGGTTTGCCTACGCGCCACTCACGGAGCGAGCGTTTTCGCCGGGGCACACCATCGATTACTGGGCGGTGGCGCTGCTGGTAAGCGGCATCGGGAGCATCGGCACCGCGGTCAACTTTATCGCCACGGTCTTCTGCATGCGCTGCAGAGGGATGCCGCTGCTACGGATGCCGCTGCTGGCATGGCTTTACGCGACCGTGGCGCTGCTGGTGCTGCTGGCGGTCGGGCCGCTCACCGCAGCGCAGGCGATGCTGATGGTGGACCGTTACCTGGGCGGCCACTTCTTCGACACGCAGGCAGGCGGTTCGGCCATCCTGTGGGCCCATTTCTTCTGGATATTCGGGCACCCCGAAGTTTATGTGCTGGTCTTGCCGGCCTTCGCGTTTGCCAACGAGATCATTCCGGTTTTTTCACGCAAGGCCATCTTTGGCTATCCCGCCATGGTGGCGGCGTCGGTCGGCATCGCGTTCATCAGCCTGGGCGTGTGGGCGCATCACATGTTCACCATCGGCATGACCTCTTTCGGAAATGCATTCTTCACGCTGTCGACCATGCTGGTGTCCATACCGACGGGGATCAAGACATTTAACTGGATGGCGACGATCTGGGGCGGAAAGGTGCGGTTCCGTGTACCGATGCTGTGGTCGGTGGCGTTTCTCTTTCAGTGGGTGGTAGCGGGGCTCACCGGGATCATGCTGTCGGTGTCGGCGTGGAACTGGCAACTGCACAACTCCTACTTCGTTGTGGCGCATTTTCACTACGTGCTCGTCGGCGCCATTCTATTTATGATCTTCGGCGCCATTTACTTCTGGTATCCGAAGATGACGGGGCGGATGCTGAACGAGACCGTGGGGAAATGGCACTTCTGGCTGATGGTGGTCGGGTTCCACATGACGTTCGATGTGATGCACGTCCCTGGCATTCTGGGGATGCCGCGCCAGATCTACACCTACGAGCCGGACCGCGGCTGGAACACGCTGAACGCGATCATTTCGGTGGGAGCGGCAATCCAGGCGGCTGCCGTACTGATCTTCGTCTTCAACCTGATTTATTCCTACTTCCGCGGCGAGGAAGCGGGGCCGGATCCGTGGGATGCGTGGACGCTCGAGTGGTCCACGAGCTCACCGCCCCCGCCGTACAACTTCGCGGTCGAGCCGGTGGTGGCCAGCCGGCGCCCCTTGTGGGATTTGAAGCATCCTGAAGATCCGGATTCGGCGTTCGAGTAATGGTGAGGAAACGATGAGCACGGTTCCGCTGGAGCAAATCGAAAACCAGGCCGATTGGCGCCTGCCCTCGAAGGGCATGGTCGGGATGGCGGCCTTGATCACGGGCGAGACCGCGATCTTCACCATCTTCGTGGTGGCTTACCTCTACTACATCGGGCGCGACGTGACCGGGCCTACGCCGCGGCAGGTGCTCGAAGTGCCGTATTTCTATACGGCGTGCCTCCTGTCATCGAGTTTTTTCATCTGGCTTGCGGAGCGGGCCATTGAGCACAGCCGCATGGCGGCGTTTCGCCTCTGGTGGAGCGTGACGATCCTGCTCGGCATGGTCTTTCTGTTCGGAACGGGCATGGAGTGGCACAAGCTGATCGCGGAGGATCACTTGACGGTACACACCAACCTGTTTGGTACGACGTACTACTCCCTGGTGGGGCTGCATGCCTCGCACGTTGTGATCGGGCTATTGATGATGCTGATCACGGCGGCCTTTGCCTTTACCGGCAGACTGCTCCCGGTGCACGCGGAGCGGGTGAAAGTGTTGTCGCTGTATTGGCATTTTGTAGATGCCGTTTGGGTGGTGGTATTCACGGTGGTGTACGTGGTGGGACGATGACTCTAAGTCAGAAGCACGATCAACCGCGACTGGGAGATGGCGCGCACACGGAGACAGTGCACCTTCCCGCGCCGACGGCGTGGCCGTTCCTGATGGCGCTGGGCGTGGTGCTGGGGGGCGCAGCGCTGGTGATGAATCCATGGATCGGCGCATTGGGCGCAGTGCTGGCGGTAGCCGGCGCGGTCGGATGGTTTCGCGAAGTGCTGCCGCACGAGGCGCACGAGAATGTTCCGGTCAAGACCGAGGTTGTCTCCTTCCATCCGGCGCCGGGGAGGGTGGCGCGGATCGAGTTGAGCGAGCGTCACCGCGCGCAGTTGCCGCTGGAGACCTTTCCGATATCGAGCGGGATCAAGGGCGGAATTGCAGGCGGGATTGCAATGGTGATTCCGGCAGAGCTCTACAGCATCGCGCGGTATCACAGCTTGTGGTACGTGGTGAACCTGCTGGGCGGAGCGGGAGTGGGCAACTGGCAGACTCCGACGATGGAGCAGATGACGCACTTCCGGCTGAGCGCGTTTTTGACCGCCAATATCATCCAGGGAGCGACCACACTGCTGGTGGGGCTGCTCTACGGAGCGATGCTTCCGATTTGGCCGAAGCGGCCGATTCTTCTGGGTGGGCTGATCGGGCCGGTGTTGTGGTCGGGGCTGCTTTACTCAACTCTGGGAATTGTGAACCCGTTCCTGGCAGCGCGGATCGACTGGTGGTCGTTTGCGGCCTCGCAGGTGATGTTTGGGCTGGTGGCGGGGTATACAGTCACGAGGCTGGGAAATATCAAGCGGCTGGCGCAGGCGCCGCTGAGCATCCGGCTTGGACTGGAGTCGCCCGGATTGCAGCCGGGCCATCATGGAAGCGAGACGAAACCATGAGGGCGCTGGCGGTGTGCGCGTGCGCGCTGACGCTGGCGGGGTGCCGTCTGCCGGGCAAGCCAGGACCGGGGCCGGAAGTGCCTCGACCGGAAGCGGTGCGGTCGTTCGACACGCTGTATGCGCAAAATTGCGCGGGCTGTCACGGCAAGACCGGCGAGCACGGATCGGCGATGGACCTGGCGAATCCGGAGTACGAGGCCCTGGTGGACGTTGACACCCTGCGCGACGTGATCGGTAACGGCGAAAAAGGCACCCTGATGCCGGGTTTCAACGTGAAAAAGGGCGGGCTGCTGACAGACGAGCAGATCGAGGCGCTGATTCAGGGCATGCGGGGGCGGTGGGGCAAGGCGAATGCCTTCGGCGAAGCGACGCCCCCACCGTTCAAGGCGGCGAAGAAGGGCGACGCGTCAAAAGGTGCCACGGTTTACCGAGAGGCGTGTGCGCGGTGCCATGGAGAGAACGCGCAGAAGCCCGGAAAGGCGGGATCGATTCTGGATGGATCGTTTTTGGCGCTGGTGAACGAACAGATGGTACGGACAACGGTGATTGCCGGGCGGCCCGATCTCGGCCAGCCTGACTGGCGCGGAAACATCGAAGGGCGCGCGCTGACGGATGAGGAGATTACGAACCTGACGGCGTGGATGATGGCTCAGCGTCCGGTCACGCCGGGGCAGCCGTACGGAAAGCAGTGAGTGGCGATTGGTGGCGAGTGGATTGTAGGTAGCGGGGCAGTGGAGTTGATGACTGGCGAAAAGCGATGAGGGATAAGTCCATCTCGCTGCCATCCGACCGCTAGCCACTGACTGTCAGGAGGAGTGGGCATGGACGAGAAACTTCCGCAGCCTGGTGAGCAGGAGAAACAGCAGAGACTCGAGCGAGAGCGCAAGTCGCGGCGCACGTTCCTGATGAACGTGGGAATCGTGTTGAACGCGTCGGTTGCGGCGATGATTGCGACGCCGGTGGTGGCGTACATCCTGGGACCGGTACTCCGGCGCAAGGAATATCTGCAGTGGATTGCGATTGGCGAGGTGAAGGATTTTCCGCGCGGGGACACCAGGCTGGTCACGTACCGAAATCCGTTTACCGACCCGTGGGATGGCGCCACAGCGAATGTGCCGGCATATGTGCGATGCGCGTCGGATGGCTCGCTGACCGTCTTCGCCATCAACTGCGCGCACCTGGGCTGCCCGGTGCGGTGGTTCGCGGAGTCGCAATTGTTCATGTGCCCGTGTCACGGCGGTGTTTACTACGCGGACGGCAGCCGGGCATCGGGTCCGCCGGAGCGGGGGCTGTTCAGGTATCCCACGAAGATAGAGAGCGGCAAACTGATGATCGAAGCGGGCCAGATGCCGACATTAAAGAACCAGGCGAGCGCAGGGCATTGTCCGGGTTCCCCAAAACGCGCTGAGCCGGCCATGGTGGCCGCGATTGAGCCGGCGAGGTCTGATTCGGCGAGGACAGGCCATGTTTAACCAGGGGCACGAAGACGGACCGGGAACGGCAACCTGGTACACGCGGCTCTACGACTGGTTGGAGCGGCGCGTACAGCTCGAGGGTCCGGTGAAGGATGCGGTGCTGCATCCTGTGCCGAAGAGCACGGCGAGCTGGTGGTACGTCTTCGGCAGCGCCAGCCTGACGCTGCTGATTTTGCAGATAGCAACAGGGGTATTGCTGGGGCTGGTGTACTCGCCGTCCGCGGCCCACGCCTGGGACTCGCTTGAAGTGCTCAATCATCAACTGCCGCTGGGGTGGTTTCTGCGAGCGATGCACGGCTGGGGATCGAATTTCATGGTCGCCGTGGTACTGATCCACATGGCCCAGGTATTTTTGTTCGGAGCGTACAAATTTCCGCGCGAGCTTACCTGGATTGTCGGTGTGTTCATGCTGCTCATGACGCTGGGCATGGCCTTCACAGGGCAGGTGCTGCGATTTGATCAGGACGCGTACTGGGGGCTGGGTATTGGCGCGTCGATTGTGGGGCGCGTGCCGCTGATCGGCGGCGAGCTGGTGCACCTGATGCTGGGCGGTCCCATGATTGACGGGGCCACGCTTACCCGGTTTTTTGCGCTGCACGTGTTCATCATTCCGGGAATGCTGCTGGCGTTCACTGCCCTGCATGTATGGATGGTGCTAAAGCTCGGCATCAACGAGTGGCCCATGCCCGGGCGGATTGTGCGGCGGGAGACCTACGTTGAGGAGTACAACGAGCTGGCGCACAAGGGAATTCCGTTTGTGCCAGGCGCTGTGTGGAGGGATCTGTTTTTCTCGGCGGCGATTCTGCTCGCGGTGGCGGTTTGCGCCGCGATGTTCGGGCCATTCGGTCCCAAAGGCATGCCCGATCCGACGATCATCAACACCGTTCCCAAGCCGGACTTTTTCTTTTTGTGGATTTATACCGCGCTGGCGTTTCTGCCGCCGGGGTTGGAGACGCCATTCCTGCTGATTGCGCCAGTGGTGGGGATTGCTGTGCTAATTGGATTACCGCTGGTCGCGGGAGTGGGCGAAAAGAGCTGGTGGCGCCGGCCCGTGGCCGTGTTCATGGTGATGTTCCTCGCGGTCGGATTCGGGGTCCTGACTCATCTGGGAACCTATACGCCGTGGAGTCCGGAGATGGGAGCGTGGAGCGGGGATGCCGTTCCGGTGGATCTGCTGCGGGGCCGGACGCCGCTGGAGCGGCAAGGCGCGAATGTGCTGCAGGAGAAGCAGTGCCGGAATTGCCATGCGCTGGGAGGGCGCGGCGGCCAGAGAGGGCCCGCGCTGGATGCGGTAGCCACGCGACTTACCGAGGACCAGCTCTACCGGCAGGTACTGCTGGGCGGCGGGAATATGCCGGCCTACGGGAGCGCGCTGAGTCCGGCGGAAACCACTGCGCTGGTGCGTTTTCTTGAGACGCTGCACCCGGAATACCAGGCCCCGGCAACGGACGCCTCGCGGCGAGTGGCGGAGGCAGGCGGCGTGCCGGCGGGGACGAACGTGCAGACGGGCGGCGGGCAGACGAAGTTGAAGTAGGGATGGGGAATGCTGGAGCTGGCTGCGGTTTTCGAGAGCGATACTGTGCCGGCGAACTGGCTGGCGGCGTGGTCATGGCCGCTGGTGCCGCTGATCGGGCTGGTTGCGGCGCTTTTGATCTACCTGCGGGGATGGCGGCTGGCGCGGCGGACTCGATCGGCGGAACTGCCGGCCTGGCGCGCGTGGTGCTTTGTGGCGGGGATCGTTGCGCTGTGGATCGCGCTGGCATCGCCGATCGATGCGCTCGACGACTATCTGCTGGCCGTGCACATGATGCAGCATTTCATCCTCATGTCGGTGGCGCCGCCGCTGATTGTGCTGGGGGCCCCGGCTGTGCCCATGCTGCGCGGGTTGCCCCGGACCGCGATCCGCGCCGTTATCGGCCCGCTGCTGCGGATGCGCTGGATGCGCGCGGCGCTGCGATTCGCCGGGCACCCCATGACTGCGTGGATGGCGATGAATGTGGCGTACCTGGGATGGCATGTGCCCGCGATGTTCGAACTTACCTTCCGCAACGAAACAATTCATGACTTCGAGCATGTCTGCTTTTTCGCCACATCGGTGGGATTCTGGTGGATCGTGATTCTGCCGTGGCCGGCACGCGCAAGGTGGCCGCGATGGACGGTGATTCCCTACTTGCTCTCGGCAGACGTGGTGAACACAGTGCTTTCAGCCGCGCTGGTGTTCGCGGGCAAGGTACTTTACCCGTCGTACGCAGCGGCAGAACGCGTAACGACACTGACGCCGCTCAAAGATCAAGCGGCAGCAGGCGCCGAGATGTGGGTGCTCAACTCGATGGTGTTCCTCGCCCCAGCGGCCCTGCTCACGTATCAATTACTCTCGCCGAGGATGGCCGCCGGCGAGCGGCCAGGAACTGACAATGGACCGCAGGCAGTTTGTACTTGGCCACGCCACGGTTCACGCCCTGGACCGGTGCCTCGAGCGCAAGCAGAACCTGGAGAAACCCGCGAATGATCCATTCGGTGCATCCTGCACAAGACGTTTCCGGATCTGAAAGAGCTTCCGCCAGATTGAGGAATTACTATCGCAGCCGGCGCATCGCGGATCCTTAGCTCGGATTGATTCTGGGGAAAGAAGGAGCTGCAGGTTTCTGCGCGTTCTGCCCCGGAAGTTGGTCGAGAAGAACAACATTCAGCAAGGACTTATGAACCTGAATACGGCCGTCGTAATCGATAAAACCGAGCTTGCGGAAGCGGTTCATGAAATAACTCACCCGCGATCGCGTAGTGCCAATCATATCCGCAAGGGTCTCCTGCGAAATCTTGGGAAGCAATATTTCCGGCTCGCCTGGCTGGCCGAACTCCGCCATTAAAAGCAGAATGCGCGCCAGGCGCTTTTCGCTGGAGTTAAAAAGTTGGTCCACCAGATCGGCCTGCATGCGCATGCTGCGGGCGAGCAGAAACTTCATGAACAGATCGGAAAAGTCTTGCTGCTCGTGCATCACGCGGACCATTTCTTTCCGCGCAATCTTGAGGGCCGTGCAGGAGGTGATGGCGGTGGCTCTGGACAAACGCAACCCCGGCACAGCCGCCAGCGCGCTCTCTCCCACAAAATCGCCAGCCGCGAGCAGCGTGATGGTGGCTTCCTTGCCCGCCTGAGAGACGGCTGTGATCTTGGCGCGGCCCTTTTGAAGATAGAAGACTGAATCCGACGGGTCGCCCTGCGAATAGAAAGACTTGCCGGGCTCCAATTCAATAATCCTTCGCCCCAGTCCAGCGTTCGCCAGAAAGGCTTCGGCATTGAATGCGGATTTATCCAGGTTATTCATTGGCGCGCATCTTCCGTTCAGCAAATGAAGCAGGGAGGGGAGAACCAAACGCAGATCGAAGCAGATCAATCGTCGTCGAGGGTGGGGTCGTGCCAGAAAGCGCACAGCACACATTGCTGAACTACACAAACTCTGCGCTAGCCCAGTATTGCACCCCTCCCATCGGGGGTCTGGTCAATTTTGCTCAGTTTACCCACTTTCTTGGATTGCTAACTTGACAATGCCCTGTCAAGAAAGCTGCTGAACGGAAAGACCGCCTGACCGGGAGAATCGTCCGTTCCCCGAACTCCCGCGAGAATTCGATCCGCGCAGAATCCATCCTTGGGTTAGCGGAAGTTGCCGATGAGAACGAATGGCGCCCAGTAGTATGGATGGGCGTAGCCGAGGCTGACAGTTTGCTTTGAGGATTGTTCGACGGATTGAAGTCCGCGGCCGGTATTGGCGCCGGTCGCAGCGGAGACGCCGTGCAGGAAGGCAAGCTGGGCCTGGCGCAGCGCCTCCGCCTAACCGTGGAGCACGGGTCCGTATTCACACCGCGAACGACAAGGCAAAGGCAAACAAGAGGCCAACAATCGCGATGATGGTCTCGCAGATGGACCACGTCTTCAGCGTCTCTGGGACGCTCAGGTTGAGATACTCTTTCACCAGCCAGAATCCGCCATCGTTTACGTGGGAAAAGATCAGCGAACCGGCCCCTGTGGCGATGGCGAGAAGCTCCGGGTGCACTCCTGTAGCGTGCAGTGCGATTGGCGCCACGATGCCTGCCGCGGTGGTCATGGCTACGGTGGCCGATCCGGTGGCCAGCCTGATAAGCGCAGCCGTTGTCCAGGCGAGCAGCAGCAATGACACGTGGCTGCGCAGCGCGATGGCGACCATGGTCTGGGCCACGCCGCTGTCCTGGAGAACGCGGCCAAATCCCCCGCCTGCGCCCACCAGCAGCGTGATCACGGCCGTGGGCGCCAGGCATTCATTGCTGAATCGCAGGACCATTTCCCGCGAAAATCCGCGCATCTTGCCCAAAGTGAAGAAGCTGACCAAAACTCCCACGAGCAGCGCCATGTCGTCGTTTCCAATCAGGCGCACGGCCTGATTCATCACGCTTCCTTTTGCGGAAAACGAGTCGGCCCAGCTCCCAACCAGCATCAGAATTACCGGGAGCAGGATGGTGAGCAGAGAAATGGGGAACCCGGGCAAGCTGCGCGAGGCGTCGTGCTCGGCCAGTTCTTCCGCCATGGGATTCTTGTCGTCTATGTGCACATAGGGCGCAATAATGCGCGCGAACAATGGCCCGGCGATCAGCGCGGTGGGCACGGCCACCAGCAGCCCATAGAAAATGGTGCGGCCCACATCGGCTTTGTAAATCATCACGGCCATCATGGCGGCTGGATGCGGAGGCACCAGCCCATGCACCACGGAAAGCCCCGCCACCATGGGCAGGCAGACAAGAATCAGCGAGGTGCGCGTGCGGCGAGCCACCGTGAATGCAATCGGGATCAACAGCACGAACCCGACTTCAAAGAATGCCGGCAGCCCGATGACGAGCCCCGCCGTAACCATCGCCAGAGGCACGCGCCGCGCCCCAAACCAGCGGATCAGGGTAAGGGCGATGGCGTCGGCTGCTCCGGATTCCGCCATCATCTTGCCCAGCATCGTTCCCAACGCCACCACAATGGCAATGTGGCCCAGCGTGTTGCCCATGCCCAGTTCGAATGAGTGAATCACCGTGGCCAGCGGCATGCCCGCGGCCGCGCCCAACCCAAGCGACACAACAAGCAGGCTCAGAAACGGATTCAGCTTGAACACAGCGACCAGCAGGATCAGGCTGACCACTGCAATGAGCGTCGATGCCAGAAGAAAGGCGCTGTGAAGGTCAATCATTTCCGGAATCTGTCCGCTGCCGCTTATTTTGGGAACGCTTCGCTTCCGGCCCTGGGCAGGAAACGGCCGGCGCGATCCCCCGTTGGTCCTTCCGCAGTGTACGACAGCACTCCGTTCACCCAGACGCCGTGAATGCCTTTCGCGGGAAGCTTCGGATCGTCAAATGTCGCCGTGTCGGCGATCTGTTCAGGATCGAACAAAACCATGTCGGCGAAGAATCCCTGCCGAATCACGCCGCGATGCGCGATGCCGAAAACTTCCGCGGGAAGGCCGGTCATCTTGCGGACGGCCTCTGCCAGCGGGAAAAGCTTTTGGTCCCGGCAGTATCTTCCCAGCACCCGCGGAAATGCACCCCACAAGCGAGGATGCGGATGCGCATCGTGCGGCAATCCATCGGAGCCGATCATCGTTGCCGGATGCGCCAGGATTCGCCTCATGTCGGCCTCGTGAATGCTGTGATAAATTGCTCCGGCCGGTTGCAGTTTTCGCGCCGCATCCATCTGCGCCATGCCCCATTCTTCGGCAATGCGCGCCAGTGGCCGGCCCATCTGCTCGGGATGCGGCTTGCTCCACGTAATCGTGATCTCCACCCGCGGATCTACTTGCTTGAGATCGAGCGTGCTGGAGCCTGCCGCGTAGGGATAGCAATCCCATGCCACCGGTTGTCGCGAGCGCGCGTCATTTATCGCCTGCAGCACCTCTTCGCTTCGTCCCCAGTTGTCCACGCCCGCGCATTTCAGGTGCGACACCACAACGGTTGCGCCGCCTGCGCGGCCAATCTCGCAAGCCTCGCCAATCGCATCCAGAATCGCATCCGTCTCCGCGCGAAGATGCGTGGCGTAGAGCCCTCCCTCACTCCGCAGCATATTTGCCAGCGCAATAACCTCCGCAGTGGGCGCGGCATTGGCGGAGGCGTAAGCGAGCCCCGTGCTCAAGCCCAGCGCCCCGGCAGCGAGCGCCTCTCGCAGGTCCTCGCACATGGCGGCGATTTCACTTTTCGATGCGGCGCGATCCAGGCGGTCCATGTGGTTGTTCCGCAGCGCCGTGTGGCCGGCAAAAGCGGCCAAGTTCACCGCCGGCCGCGCCTCGCGCACAGCTCTCCGATAATCTGCAAATGCCGGATACCGGAAGAACTCTTTGCGTCCAAGCAGGTTCATCGGATCCGGTGGATCGCCACTCAACCGGACAGGCGCTGCGCTGATGCCGCAGTTGCCTACAATCACCGTCGTCACTCCCTGCGACAGTTTGGGCAGCATGCCTGGAGCTTCGATGACGCTGGTATCGTCGTGGGTGTGCGTGTCGATGAATCCGGGCGCGAGCGTTCTTCCCGCGGCGTCCATTTCGTCGTTCGCCACGCACGCGAGCGAGGGGCCGAGGTCCAGAATCCGCCCATCCAGAATGGCAACATCCAAAATCTCAGCGGCGCGTCCACTGCCGTCGAGAACGCTGGCATTTCGGATAAGTGTGTCGCAGTCGTTCATCGTAGATGATCCAAAATATAGACTATCTTCGATTGCGAGGTGCAGCCCGCGCACAAAGGATGAATGTGAGCCAGGAAAAAGCTGAACAGAAAACTGAAGATCCGATAAGTCCTCTCAACAAGGGCCTGGGCCCGATGGAGGGCGCGGTCACGCCGAGCCAGGCCGGCAGCCTCGGCTGGAATCTCCTGCATGAGGACCTCAGCCTGCCCGCCGCGATTCTCTATCGCGACCGGCTGTTGAACAACCAGCAGTGGATGCGCCGATTCATCGACCGTTACCGAGTAAAGTTAGCTCCCCATGGAAAAACCACCATGGCTCCGAAGCTCTTTGACATGCAACTCAAGGGCGGCGCGTGGGGGATCACCCTCGCGACCGCCCATCAGACCCGCGTTGCCCATGAACACGGCGTGCGGCGCATTCTCATGGCCAACCAGCTCATCGGAAGGCAAAACATGGCCATCATCTCCCAGCTTCTCCGCGATCCGGAATTCGAGTTCTATTGCCTCGTGGACTCGGTGGAAGGTGTGGATGCGCTGGGCGCTTGGTTCGGCAAGTTGGACCAGCCAATCAACGTCCTGATCGAACTGGGTGTGATGGGCGGACGCGCCGGCGTGCGCGATGAAGCGCAGCTTGCCGCTGTTCTTGAGGCGCTCGATCGCCAGCGAAAGACCGTGCGCTTGTGCGGAGTGGAAATCTATGAAGGTGTCTTGCAGGATGAGGCCTCGATTCGCGCATTTTTGCGTCGCGCCTGCGATGTGACCACGCGCCTGTTGAAAGATAAAAGATTCGCCCAGTCTCCTCCAATCCTGACCGGCGCAGGCTCCGCGTGGTTTGACGTGGTTGCCGAGGAATTCACGGCCGCGAAATTCAACCAGCCGGTCGAGATCGTCCTTCGGCCGGGATGTTATCTCACTCACGATGTGGGCGCATATCGCAAGGCTCACCAGCGGATGATTGAATCAAACCCGGTGGCGCGCGAACTGGGCGAAGGGCTTCTGCCAGCGCTTCACATCTGGGCTTACGTGCAATCCATTCCCGAGCCGCAGCGCGCCATCGTTGGAATGGGCCGGCGCGATGCCGCGTTCGACTCCGGCCTTCCCGTTCCCGCGCTTCATTTTCGTCCCGGCGGCTCAGCGCCCCAACAGGTCCCGCCGCACTGGGAGACAACGAAACTTATGGACCAGCACGCCTATCTGCGCATTGAACCCGGCGACGATCTGCGCGTGGGAGACATGATTGGGTTCGATATTTGCCATCCCTGCCTCACGTTTGACAAGTGGCGCGCAATCCCGGTGGTCGACTCATCATTCAACGTCGTTGATATCGTGCAGACGTTTTTCTGACCCCGCCAGCGGTGTTACTCGGAATCGGGACCCGAAGTGGGGCCGATGCCGGTCAGCTTCCTCGATTGGCTCGACGGCATCATCTTGTACTCGACGGGCGGAATGTCGCCGGCCAGATAGCGAACAAAGTAATCCCAGCGACGGCGCGTCATATAGGGTGTCGCCGCGCCGTATCCGTGGGCCACGTTGGGAATCATAAGCATATCGAAATCCTTGTTCGCTTTGATCAGGGCGTCGACGACCAGCAGCGTTTCGTTCGGCGGCACATTGTCGTCCATGGTGCCGTGGGCCAGCAGCAGGTGGCCTTTGAGATTCGCGGCATAGTTCTCGTTAGCCTGTGAATCATAATTGCTGGTGCCATCCGGATTCTTCTTTTCGAGGCCGGACCACTTCTCACCCCAGTCATCTTCGTATTCGCGCTGATCGTGATTGCCGCTCTCTGCAATGCCGACCTTGAAGAAGTCTGGGAAGTGGAACATAGCCGAAGCGGTGGCATCGCCTCCGCCGGAATGGCCATAAATGCCGGCGCGGTCGAGATCGATGAAGGAGTATTGCCGCGCCAGGTCCTTCATTCCTGCCACCTGGTCGGGAATGGTGTCGTCGCCCATGTTGCCGTAGTAGGCCGCGTGAAACGACTTCGAGCGCCACGGCGTGCCCGTGCCGTCGATGCACACCACGATGAAGCCCAACTCAGCCAGCGACTGCATGTCGCCATGCGCCGCATGGAACCGCCGATCGCCGCACGAGCCGGTCTGTGGCCCTGGATAAACATGGTTGACAATGGGGTACTTCGTCGATGGATCGAAGTGCGACGGCTTGAACATGAAGCCGTACAAATCTGTGGTCCCGTCGCGGCCTTTCACCCTGATGGGCTCCGGAGGCACCCATCCGGCGGCAACAAGTCGCGAAATATCCTGGTGCGCCACATCCATCACAATCTTGCCGGTGCGGTCGCGCACCACAGTGACCTCCGGCTGCGTCGTTGTCGAGTAAGAGTCGACGAAGTAATTTCCGTCCGGTGACATGGCAATCTCGTGATCCGCGTTCTCCGGAGTCAGCAGCCGCAGTCCGCTGCCATCGAATCCCACTCGGTAGAGAAACCGGAAGTATGGATCGCGATCCGCTTCTTTGCCCACACCAACAAAATAGATGGTGCGATCCTTCTGGTCGACATAGAGCACCTGCGCGGCGTTGCCCGGACCATGAGTGATCTGGTTCTTGAGTTGGCCCGTGGCCAGGTCATAGAGATAAAGATTGCCCCAGTTATCGCGCTCGCTATACCAAAGGATCTCGTTTGAGGCCGGCAGGTAGTGCCAGTTGATCTTGTCAATGCCGCTCTCAAAGAACGTCGGCGTCGTTTCGTTCATCACCTCTCGCACCTCGCCCGTTGCGGCGTCTGCAACGCGCAGCCACTCCTGCTTATGATCGCGCGAGGTAGAAACGAACGCGAGATGGGTGCTGTCAGGGCTCCATTCGGCGTCGGACAACCTTGTGCCCTCACACGCGATGTCATCGCAGAGCGTGGACCGATGCTGATCGGGCGGCATCTTCAAGCGAATGACTTTGCGCGAATTCACATCGATGAGGACGCGCTCGATCATGGTCACGTCGGCGTCACCCACCAGCGGATACTTCCACGCCTCGAGCCGGGGATGCGAGTTAGTAACAGGAACCAGATACATTTCGCCGGTCTTCCGCTGGTCCTGTTGATAGGTGGCGATCTTGCTGGAATCGGGCGACCAGATCAGAATGGCAGAGTTCGACCGCTGCCATCCTGCATTGTCGGTCGCATAGCCGTAGTCCTTCGCACCATCGGTGGTCAGCTGCGTTTCGGCGCCGGTAGCAAGGTTGCGCAGCCATAGATTCCAGTCGCGGATAAAGGCTCCGAGCTTTCTATCCGGGGAAATGGCCAACGGCGCATCGTCTGCGGCCTCGGGCGCGCCATGCGGCACGCCATGCCGGGTGCCAGCCCTGCCAATCTTTGCGCACGCGTCGTTGCCGCCTCCAAGGTTGCATTGATAGACGGCGCCTTCAATCGTCAGGGTGAATTCATGATCGCCGGAGATCGCGACGTCATCGATTGCGAGATGACGGCCATCGGCTTTGATCGCGCCATTCGACGCTGTATCCAGCAGGGTAGCAAGCTTTTCCTGGTCGAACGCAGGACCGCGCGTACCCTTCGCCGGGGCGCCAAGCATGTAGGTCACGCCGGTGTCATCCACTGCCCGGTACCAGAAGTGCCCATCATCTGCCCAGTGCGCTTCCACCTGGCCTTTGTAGGCGAGCGGATTGGTGTTGTAGGGCATGAACTTTTCGGCGGCCGCGTAGTCCTGGGCAGTGAACTGGCGCTGGCTCTGCGCGGCGGAAGCAATCGAAAGCCCGGCCATCAGGGCAGGTAACATCTTCCAGTGTGTATTCGTCCGGTGCATTTTGCGGGTACCTCGGCAACAAGCGCTCAATTACGTTAAAAGGGAAGGGACGCATGTAAGTCGGCCGTTACTGCTTGTCTTTGCCTGCTAATTCTATCTTATTTCAGCTTACTCATTAAAGAGACAGGGGTCCTGTGCGACTAACATGCCGCGACGCGCGGGCTACTCGCTCCGCCATGTAACTTGAGAACATTTCCCTTTGAACACTGAGAGACTTGCAGACCTCTTGTCCTTGACAATCCGATTTGCCTGGTGTGTACTACGATCAATGCTGCGGTGACGGAGTTCACCCTTAACCGCTGTCCTTCCATTCGCGTGGCCGGACAGATGATGACTCCTGACAGGGAATTCTGTTGCGGAGTTTTGTCTGTGGCGCGATTCCCAATCACAATCGGAGATGAGAGTCCATGGCGGGTGCGTGGTTCCCTTTGTCTTTCAGATTTGCGGCGGCCGCATCATTGCGCGCCGCATCGCCCTGGTGCCCGGTATTGTCCAATAGTCTCATCCCGATTCTGGGGCCCGTTGGAAAAAGTTACTGAAGTCGTAGCCAATCGCACCCGGTGTTGGAGTCCATCGGATCAGCTCTCGTGAAGTAATGGCTCCTCGAAGTGCGAAGACCTGGGGGAATGATGCCCGATCCTGGGCCAGAGACGATGGAAACGCGCGATCAAGGCGAACTCAACGGTGCCCAGCAGCGCCGTCTCTATGTCACCTGCTCGTATATCGACAGGATGCTTGTCGACATAGAGCAGGTCCTGCACGAGACAGCCTCCCCGTCTCCCTTTCCCCGTCACGTCGTCGATATCACGCCGGCGCAAGCGCGCGTGCTTGAAGATCACATTCGCCGCCTTCGCGAACAGCTTTTGCGCACGCTTGCCTGGCAGCAGATGAAGCCCGAGCAGCCGGAGATCCCAGCCACACGGTCGGTCTTGACTCACCTTGAATTCGTTGACATTGCCGTTGAAGAACTGAAACCGAGTTACATGCGGGGCTCGGGAGCGGTTCCCGCCGGCGCTGTCGATGAGCTGACCGGCATCGTCTATGAGCTGCGTTCCATTGTCCAGAGCATGCAGCGGTATGTTCGCCAGGAATTCGGAACCAACCTGCAATCGCGTCTGGAAAAACTGGAGCATACCGGTCATGACGTAGGTCTGCTGCGCGAGTTAGAAGACATCGTCACCCGGCATGGCCTGGTGGAGTTCCGTTCGCGCATCGCTTCTCTCGCCCATCGCCTGGAGGATAACAATCTCGAGGTGGCGCTTTTCGGCAGGGTGAGCTGCGGAAAGTCTTCGCTGCTCAATGCGCTTCTGGACACAAGCATCCTGCCGGTTGGTGTCAATCCCATCACGGCGGTGCCGACGAAGTTGCGCTATGGAGCTGCTCTACGGGCTGAGGCGACCTTTGCCAGCGGACGCGTGGAGGAGGTTTCGCTGGAGGAGTTCGCGCAGCTCATCACCGAGCAGGGCAATCCGGGCAACATGCGCAGCGTGGTTCGCGCCATGGCTGAAGTTCCTTCGCCCCGCCTCAAGAAAGGCATCCTTCTGGTCGATACGCCCGGGCTCGGCTCGCTGGCGCGCCGCGGCGCCGCGGAGACCCTGGCCTACCTTCCCGCCTGCGACCTGGCCTTGCTGCTGATCGATGCCGGTGTGTCTCTCAACGAAGAGGACATCGGCACGCTCCGCTTGCTCTACGAAGGCGGCATTCCATCCATTGTGCTGCTCAGCAAAGCCGATCTCCTCCGGGAAGGCGATCTTGACCGCGTCACTGAATATATCCACGACGCAACTGAAGCGGGAACTCGGGATCGAAGCCCGGATCCATCCCGTGAGTTCCTTGCCGGAGTATTCTCCCCTGCTCGATCAATTCTTCGAGCGCGAGTTGTATCCCAGGTTCGAGCAGGCCCGGAGCCTGCGCCAAGCATCGGTGGCCAGGAAGATCGGAGCCCTTCGTGAGTCGGTCATTGCAGCTCTTGAGACCTCGCTCGACCGGGAGAAGCGAGGACAAGGCGCCGCCAGCATGCTGGGTACCCACGAAATCGAAATCCGC
This sequence comes from uncultured Acidobacteriota bacterium, assembly GCA_963771195.1. Taxonomy (GTDB): domain Bacteria; phylum Acidobacteriota; class Terriglobia; order Terriglobales; family Acidobacteriaceae; genus Telmatobacter. The sequence continues at coordinate 37,042 of CAVYSS010000006.1, read as the reverse complement.
CTTCGCCGCATCAATGGAGAGATTGGGGAACAGCGTAGTATTCTCTTCCAGGCTTTTCTCGAATTGGGAGAACAGCCGGACGCGATCGTAGCCGAGCTTGCCGATACCATCGCGGCGCGAATTGCCGCCGGCGGCAGGAAACACTTCACCCCGTTTGAGATTTCGGAGTGGACGCACGATGCGGTGCAGAGCCGGGTAGATCGGGCAATCGCTCAAACGCGCGACAGCCTCATGAGAGCCGTGGAAACATTGACGGATATCGCCCGAGAGATGGCCCGCTCCGATGTGCCTTCGACCGAAGATGCGGAATTGATGTTGCGCGAAGTGCCGCGCTTCGAAATGGAAATCATTCCTGTAAACATTGCCGCCGCTCGCTGGCGCTGGATGGGAAGGAGCACTGTCCGGGCGCTGGTGAGGAGCACTTTGCGGGAACATCTTGGTCCTCTGCTCAAGGAGGAACTGCATCGCTACAAGCGCGCGCTCGAGCTATGGACGGAGCTGACAAGCAGAAAGATGGTGGCATTCGTGAATTCGTTCGCGGATGCGTACCGCGCGCAGCTCAATCGTGTGCGCGGGCTGACGGCTGAAAATGAGGCATCGCCGGAATTGACAACCGATCTGGCACGGCTTCTGGAATGGGTTTCTGAGAAACATGCCGATGCACGGCAATCTTGACCATCGAGAAAAGGAGAGGGGGCTTGCAGAAATACTTCTACATCGGATTGGGAGGTTCGCTCGGAGCCATCGCCCGCTATTGGATTGGCTCTGCAGTCGCCAGCCGTTTGGGAACCAGGTTTCCCTACGGCACTTTTGTCATCAACATTAGCGCCTGCCTCATTCTTGGATTCTCCCTGACCTATCTGGGCAAGCGCGCCGGGCTCAGTGCGGCGTGGCGCTACCTGATTCCGACCGGATTTATCGGAGCGTACAGCACGTTTTCAACCTATGAATGGGAGACGCTTTCGTCTCTTCGCACCGGCGCCTTCTCTCTTGCCACCCTTTACGCAATAGGAAGTTTGCTATTAGGGCTTGTGGCCGCATGGGCAGGGGTGGTTCTCGCGGAGCTGATTTCCTGACCCCGGTCAACGAAAATGGCTTTGGGGAGATCAGCGGCCTGGATGTAACGTTAAGAGCGCGCTCTCACGCGCCGTGGAGTTCTAGGTTGCACAGCGTAGGCTCACAGCATAGGGAGGGAGAATGCTAAGCGCCGGGAAGGCACTCAAGGTTTCCATTTACATCAGCGAAGGTACGACGCATCACGGTGTCCCGACGTACTCAAGCATCCTCGATTTCCTCTTCTACCGCGGCGTGTCGGGAGCCACCGTCACCAAGGGAATTGCCGGCTTTGGCGCTGATCACCACATTCACACCTCGCGATCCGTTGAAATTTCCGACCGTCTGCCCTTGAAGATCGAGTTCATCGAGTCCCGCGAAAAGGTGACGGAGCTGCTGGGCAAGCTTGAAGAGCTTGCCGGCACCGGAATGATCGAAGTGCAGGAAACCACGGTCGCCAAGCCCGCGCAGAAAACGACGTCCAAAAAAGTCATCCCTCCCGCGCATCTCAAGATCGAAGGAAAGGCCAGGATGATGCGCATTTACATCGGAGAATCCGATCGCTGGCACGATAAGCCGCTGTACAAGGCCCTGGTTGAGGCCATGCGCGCCAACGACATTGCGGGCGTCACCGTCTATCGAGGCATCCTGGGCTTCGGTGCCCATCGCCGCATTCACCGGGACCGCCCGCTTCACCTCTCGCACGACTGCTCCATCATGCTTTCCGCCATCGATTCGGAGGAAAAGCTGCAGGCGTTCCTGCCCATCGTCGAGCAGATGGTGGAAGAGGGCCTGGTCGTTCTCTCCAATGTCGACATCATCAAGTACGCCTATCGCGCCGAAGGCCTGGAACAAGCCGAAGCCGCAACTTCTTCTCCCGATGCGCCTGCCCAAGGAGACCAAAGGCCATGAAAGAGCAATTTGAGGCCAGGATGTTGCGCATCCATTTTGGTGAGCGCGATAAGTGGCAGGGTAAGCCGTTGCATGAAGCGATCATCGCCAAGTGCCAGGAACTGGGGATGGCCGGCGCCATCGTCTACCGCGGCATCGAGGGCTACGGCACCAGCACCAGGATCCACCATTCCAGCCATTGGACCTTCTCAAAAGATGCTCCCATCATGGTCAGCATCGTTGACACCGAGGAACAGATTCTGAAGCTGATTCCGCACCTCGACGGAATGGTGGAAGAAGGCTTGATCGCCATGTCTCGCGTCGATGTGATCCGGTACTCCCGGACAGCCGCGAAGTAACCAGAACGTATTCGGGGCGCACAACCTCTCACTTAGGCGCGCATTTGGCTCCGCCTTGTGGTATACGTTTCAGCATGTTGCGCACTCATTTTGCATGGGCTGTAATCGTGGCCGTTCCGCTGGCGTCGCTATTCGCCGCAACGGATACGAGTAAAGTGGCGCCCACGCCCCCCATGGGCTGGAATAGCTGGGACGCCTACGGGTTCACCATCGACGAGGTGCAATTCCGCGACAACGTGAAAGTGCTCGCCCTAATGAAGGAGCACGGCTGGCAATACGCCGTCATCGACGAAGGCTGGTACATGCAAAACCCCTTCGGCGCAAACACGGTGGATCAGAAGTTTCTCTTCGATTCCCATGGACTTCTGATGCCGGATCCGGCGCGGTATCCGTCGGCTGCCAACGGAGCGGGTCTCAAGCCGGTGGCCGACTGGGTCCACGCACAGGGCTTGAAGTTCGGCGTCCACATCCTGCGCGGAATTCCCCGGCAGGTCGTCGACCAGAACCTTCCAATCGAGGGAACGAATTTCCATGCCACGGACGCTGCCGACAAGCAGGCCACGTGTCCCTGGAGCGATGCCAACTACGGCATTGCCGACAATGCCGCGGGACAGGCCTATTACGACTCGATGATGAAGCGCTACGCGCAGTGGGGGCTGGACTTCATCAAGGTGGACTGCATCAGCGACCGCCCCTACCGGCCGACGGAGATACGGCAGATTGCCGAGGCCATTCGCAAGACCCACCGGACAATCCTGCTGAGCCTTTCGCCCGGGCCGACGAGCCTGGACAACGCCGGAGAGATTGCCAAGTATGGCGAGATGTGGCGCATCGCCGACGATCACTGGGACGTGTGGAAAGCGACGAACAAGCAGAGCGAGTTTCCCTTTGGGCTGAGCGAGGAATTTGATCGCATTGCGGAATGGAACAAATACGTGAAGCCGGGGAGCTGGCCCGATCCCGACATGCTGCCGGAGGGCTACCTGGGACCGCATCCGGGCTGGGGCGACGCGAGGCAGTCGCACTATACGCAGGATGAGCAGCTCACCGAGTTCACGCTGTGGGCGATCTCGCGCTCGCCGCTGATTTTTGGCGGGAACCTGACCAGGCTTGACGACTTCAACCGCGGCATGATGACCAACGAGGAAGTGACCGAGATCGACCAGAATGCTTCCGAAAGCGGTCCCGCACTGATGCCCATCGACGATGGGAAACCGCTGCCCTGGCGCGCCTGGTATGCCAAGGTGGGCAGCAAGAGCTACGCCGCCGTGTTCAACCTGGGCGACAACGCGCGCTCCGTGGATGTGCCCTGGCTGAGCTTTCACGTGACGGACAAGCCCCACTCCGCCTATGACGTCTGGAACCGCCGGCCGGTGGGCAAGGCGAAGGTGCTGCACGTGGTTCTGCCGCCGCACGGTTGCGCGCTATGGCGGATCGAATAGGACGATCCGGCCCCTGAATCCGGCTCGATATGCGAGAATCATCTTTCTGTCTGGAGAGCAGACCCCGTGACCCCAGGCAGTAGAGCTTTTCTATGGCCCTTTTGCGCTCCAGCTTTATCGCTCTCTCCCACAATCGCAGGCTCCGCCGTTTTGCCGAGAGCTCTTCCGTCGGCGTCAAGCTCAGCTCGCGCTTTGTGGCGGGCATGGAGATTGAAGATGCGCTCCGGGTATGCGCATCGCTGAACCAGCAAGGCATGACGGCGACGCTCGACTCGCTGGGCGAGAGCGTGACCGACGAGATTGCGGCGCACCGGTCCGCCGAGGTCTATCACAAGCTGCTGGACGCGATTGCCGCACGCAAGCTGAAAGCCAACATCAGCGTAAAACTCACGCAGATGGGACTGGAGCATTCCCATCAGCTTGCGGAAACCATTGCCCTGGACCTGACCAAACACGCGGCCTCATTGGGCAACTTTGTGCGCATCGACATGGAGGACTCGCCGCTGACGCAAGTGACGCTCGATATTGTCCGGCGCATTCACTCCCGGCCAGAGCTTCGCGGGGCCATCGGCGTCGTCATCCAGTCATACCTCTATCGTTCGCAGGCCGATATCGAACAGCTCCTGGCCGACGACATCCGCGTACGGCTGTGCAAGGGCGCCTACAAGGAGCCGCCGGAGGTGGCATTTCCGCGCAAGGCCGACGTGGACCGCAACTACGTGCGGCTCTCAAAGATGCTGCTCGACAGCCCCGTCTATCACGGGCTGGCCACGCATGACGAGCACATGTTTGCAGCAGCCAAAACGTTCGCGCGCGAGAAGGGAATTGCGCCCAGCCGGTTCGAGTTCCAGATGCTGTACGGCGTGCGCCGCGACCTGCAGCGCGGGCTGGTTCGCGACGGCTACAACGTGCGCGTGTACGTCCCCTTCGGGCGCGAGTGGTACCCGTACTTCATGCGGCGGCTGGCGGAGCGGCCGGCCAACGTGTTCTTCATCGCCAAGAACATGCTGAGGAAATAGCTTTCAGCCTTCAGCCTTCAGCCGTCGGCTTTCGGCTTGCCTCAGGCGGCCTGGGCTGGAGGCTGTTTCTGGGCCGTGGGCTGCTCCTTTGCCTGGTTTTGCTTCTGTGCTTGCTGGTAGTAGCGGGCGGTCTGGCAGTGGCGGAGGGCGTCGGCGGGAGTATTGCGGAGTTCCTCGTCCGTGGGCAGTTCGGCGCCCCTGTCCCTAAGTAATTTGAATAGTTCTGTTTGCGTCTCCCAGTCGGGTAGCTTGGTGAGGGCGTAGAGGTTCTCCCAGTCGTCGTAGGGGAGGGCTTCGCCCTCGGGTTGGTTACCTTTGGGGGGGAGGGGGGGTGCCGGTGTGGCCTGTTTTTCGGCCTGGACCGGCTTGGGGGTTTTGGGGCGCGGGGCGGCTTCGGCATCCTTGCGGCTGAACCACTCGGCGGATTGACAGAAATACAAGGCGGCATAAGGGTCGTCGCGCAGCTTTTCGTCACTGGGGAGGGCCACTCCGCGCTTGCGCAGGGCTTTGAAATGCTGCTTTTGCGTCTCCCAGCCGGGGAGTTGGTCGATGGCGTACTGGAGCTCCTTTTCGAGGATCCGGGCGAGGGGTTGGTTACCTTCGGGGGGGGAGGGGGGTAGACCACCCCACGGACGAGGACCTGTCCGTGGGGACCGCGCGGGTAGACCTTTCCTCGGCCTTCTTCTGCTCCCGTTCTTCCTTCATTTGGGCGGCGGGGACGATGAGGTTGGCCAGCTTCCAGGCGGACATGGCGGTGTTGGCGATGTGGCAGAAGCGGCCTACGTCGACGGGGTCGATGGCGCCGATGGACGCGCCCTGGGAGATGCAGGTGATGTAGAGCTGGAAGGAAGCCGGGTCGCAGAGGATGGGCAGCTCAGCGGCGTAGGCGAAAAAGGCCTTCTGGTGGATTTCGGCATCCTCCCAGCGGGTGGGGTTCTTGGGCATGTCGACGATGACGTGGTGGTAGGCAGCGGCGCAGCGCTGGCCGGCCTGGATGAAGTCGTTTCGGGTTGGGTTTTCGGTTGTCATTTCGTTCTCCATGGATAAAAAAGGCCAGCCTGTTTTATGGCTGGCCGGGTTGGCCTATTCGGTTGTGGTTACGGGGTTCCGGTGGTCGCGAATCCCTTCCTAAATGCGAATGCCCACCGGTTTGGGGCGGGCATAGTTCAACTCACGGATTTACATTAGCGCGGATGAAGGAAGAATGATGTGACGGCGGATACGTTTCCATGTTCCGACATCGGGGAGGGGCGCCCGGAGTGGGGTATCATCGCGCCCTGGCAGGCGCGATGATACCCCTTGTTTTTTTGGGGGGGGCTTTCCCCGGGTTCCCGCGCCGCTTCGCAGCGCGTCCACCCGGGGCTATTTTCGTGCTGTCCCTACGGGACGCAACGGCAGATTCCCTGCGGGGAATGACAGAAAGAAAAGCAACGGCAACTACAAAGGCAAGGGCAAATCCGGCGTGTACAATTGCGGCGTCCAGCCAACCACAATGGAAATCCTGGTGAAGGAGAAGACTATGGCGGCAGAGACTGAGCAACTGGAGTCATTCGTCAAGGAATCGCTCGAGAGCGGCAAAACGAGGGACGAAATTGCGAAGGCGCTGGCAAGCGCAGGCTGGCCGGGGGCGCAGATCGCAAATGCGCTGGATGCTTTCGCTGACATTCCTTTTTCAATTCCCGTGCCCAAGCCAAGGCCCTCCCTTACGGCGCGGGAAGCGTTCCTTTATCTGGTGATGTTCAGTACGCTGTATTTTGCAGCATGGAATCTGGGCAGTCTGCTCTTCATCTTTATCGATCGTGCGTACCCAGAAGGCAATGGCTTCTATGCCGGTGAAATGCAACGCTGGTCTACCGCAGCGGTAATTATCGGATTTCCTGTTTTTCTGCTTTTGGCGCGTTACGTCGGCAAACAGATAGAACTGAATCCTTTCAAGCGTCTCTCACCGGCTCGCCGCTGGCTCACGTATCTGACACTTTTTCTTGCATCCGCTGCATTGCTGGGCGATATTACGACCCTGATCTTCAATCTGCTGGGCGGCGATTTGACCATCCGTTTTGTGCTCAAGATTCTGGTGGTCGCGCTGATTGCCGGATCGTGTTTCACTTACTACCTTCTTGACCTGCGCAAGGAGGAGAAGGAGTGAATACGAAATCCCTGGGAAGGCTACTGGCCATTGCAGGAGCGATCGCAGCCGTGGCTGCTGTCTCGGTCTCTATCTATCTGAATCCGCCCTCGGCTGTTAAAGCACATGCACTCGATCAAGAGCGCTTGCAGGGTCTGCAGCAGATAGATTCTGCGATCAAGGCCTACTACCGCAGGCATCAAGTTCTTCCAGATGGGCTGGATGCGGTAGAGAGTAAGAATGGTCTTTCGGCGCGGCCGAACTGGAATGACCCGGTCACACACCAACCCTATGAATACGATGTGCTGAGCAAGACTTCGTACCGGCTCTGTGCAGATTTCTCCGCCGATTCCGAAAGCCAAGAAAACCCATACGCTTTCTCCTTCCGCAAACACCACAAGGGGCACGACTGCTTTCAACAGGAAGTGAACACAGGGGCGATTCCGATAGCCTGCCAAGTTGAGTGCAGGCGTCAGCAGACGAGACGCTGGCGATTGAGCTTGACGCCGTCGAGGCGGCCGAGGAGCGTGACGGCGATTTTGGCGGGGTCGAGGAGCCGTTCCGCCATTTTCTGCACCTGCTCGGCGTCTACCGCTTCGACGCGGGCGATGATTTCGTCGGCGGTGAAGAACTGGCCGAAGTAAATCTCCTGGCGCGCGAGGTTGGCCATGCGGGAGTTGGAGCTTTCAAGGCCCATGAGGATGTTGCCCTTGAGCTGGTCCTTGGCGCGGGTCAGCTCCTCCGCGGGCAGCAGCTCGTCTCTGAGCTTGCGGAACTCGACGAGGATGAGGTCGATGCACTCGAGGGCTTTGCCGACGGAGGTGCCGGCGTAGACGCAGAGGGTTCCGGTGTCGCGGTAGGGGCTGAGATCGGAGAAGACGGAGTAGGCCATGCCGCGATCTTCGCGGATGGTCTGGAAGAGGCGCGAGCTCATGCCGCCGCCGAGCACGGTATTGAGGATCAGCGTGGCGTAGCGGCTTTCGTCGGTGATGGGCGGAGCGGGGACGCCGAGACAGATCTGCACCTGCTCGAGAGCTTTCTTGTTCTTGAGCAGGATGCGGGCGCTCGACTGCGGGGCGGGGAGTTCCGTGAGCGGCTGGCCGGCTGCAAGCGAGGAAAACTTTTCCTTGATGGCTTCCACGAAGGGGTCGTGCTCGAGGTTGCCGGCGGCGGAGAAGACCATGTTGCCGGCGTGGAAGCGGCCGGAGTGGTAATCGAGGAGCTTGCGCTGGTCGAGCCCTTTAACCGTGACCTTGGTGCCCAGAATCGGTTTTCCCAGCGGGTGATCCTTCCAGAAGCTTTGCGTGAACAGCTCGTGCACCAGGACGTCGGGGTTGTCCTCGTCGATCTTGATTTCTTCAAGGATGACGTCGCGCTCGCGTTCGATGTCAGGCGAGGCGAAGACGGGGTTGAGAACCAGGTCGGTGAGCACGTCGAGAGCGATGGGCACGTGATCGGCGAGCGATTTGACGTTGAAGCAGATCATCTCCTTGCCGGTGAAGGCGTCGAGGTTGCCGCCGATCGAGTCCATCTCGCGGGCGATGATCTGCGCGGAGCGGTTGCGGGTGCCCTTGAAAACCATGTGCTCGACGAAGTGGGAGATGCCGTTGGTCTCCGCCGGCTCGGCGCGCGAGCCCGATTTGATCCAAACGCCCATGGCGACCGAGCGCAGGTGCTCCATGCGCTCAGTAAGCACGATGAGGCCGTTGGCCAGGACAGTGCGGCGAAGATTGCGCTCAGGGGTCATCACATGTACAGACTCAATTCTAGGCTAGAAGGCGCACGGCGAATGACGGGGACGGGCGAACCCGGCGAATGGATTCGCCGGAATGCGTTTGCAGCGTTGGATGAGAGATGAGGCTGCGGAGGCTGCATGGGTGCGGCGGATGACCTATTCTGGGCTGAAGCGATGGGCGATGAGCGGACAAAACTGGTGGGTTTGGGCGGGGAACCGGCGGCGCGGCGCGCGGTTTTTGGGATGAGCCGGGCGGAGCTGACGGAGCTGCTTGCGGGCATGGGCGAGCCGGCTTTCCGCGGACGGCAAGTGGCTGAAGGCATTTATGTTCAGCGGGTTACGGATTTTGGTGAGATTACGACGCTGCCGTTGGCGCTGCGCCAGCGGCTGGCGGCGGAGGGGTGGGAGGTGGGTCGGACGCGGATTGCGCAGGTGTTCCGGTCGATTGATGGCACGGAGCGCTACCTGGTGGAGGGCGTTGCCGGCACCGATACGGTGGAGACGGTATGGATGCCGGAGGGCGATGAGGGGGAGAGCGGGGACGGCTCAGAGGGCGAGGGCGGTGATGGAGAAGAAATGGCGAAAGTACGATCCCGGGCGACTATTTGCGTGTCGAGCCAGGTGGGCTGCGCCGTTAACTGCCAATTTTGCCTGACGGCGCGGCTGGGGCTGCAGCGCAATTTGACGGCGGGCGAGATTGCCGGGCAGGTAATCGCGGTTCTTGACCGGCAGGGCGTGGAGGTTGGGCGCGACCGGGTGAACCTGGTGTTTATGGGCATGGGCGAGCCGTTCCTGAACTACGAGAACTTTATGGCGGCGGTTCGGCTGCTGGTGGAGGAAGCGGGACTGAGCCCGCAACGGATGACGGTTTCGACTTCAGGCATTGTGCCGGGGATTGAACGATTCGCGTTGGAGCCCAAGGAGGTGCGGCCGAAGCTGGCGATCAGCTTGAATGCGCCAAACAACGAGGTGCGCAGCGAGGTGATGCCGGTGAACCGCAAGTGGCCGATTGAGGCAGTGGTGGATGCCGTGCGCGCGGTGAAGCTGCGGCCGCGCGAGAGGATTACGTTTGAGTATGTGCTGCTGGGTGGAGTGACGGACCGGCCGGAGCAGGCGCGGGAGGTGGCGCGGCTGGTGCGGCGCACGAGCTTACCGGCGAAGATGAACCTGATTGCGTGGAATCCCGGGCCGGGAATTGATTACGCGATGCCGTCGGCGGAGGCGGTGGAGGCGTTCCGGCAGAAGCTGCTGGGGGAGGGAATTGCGGCGTATGTGCGGAAGCCGCGGGGACGGGATATTTATGCGGCTTGCGGGCAGCTGAAGAGGACGGTGGACAGTGGTCATTGATCAGTGGACAGGGGGCTTTACGCGGCCCGGTTCACGACCTCAAGCCTTGTGCCTTCGACCTTCTGCAGATAGGCGACAATCTCGAACAGGTTTTTCGCTTGCGGATTGCCCTTGGCGCTGAACATGCGCATGAGCACCTTGGGCGAGCGTCCCAGGTCCTTGCCCAGCTTGATGAATCCAACGGTGCCGTTGATGTACTTCCGCAGGACGGATTTGCCGGTCTCAACGTCGCCGGCGATCATGCAGCCCACGGCTTCCTTGAGCAGGGCGCGACGGAAACCGGCGCTCTCTTGCAGTTGCTCGCGAATGGTCTCATTGAAGTCTTTGGTGAGTGGCATCATCCCTCCCGCGCGTTGGCAATCAACCTATGTCGCTGTCGCAACTTGGAGTGGTAGCACAAAGGGTACCACGAGTTCTGAGGTTTTCACATGAATTGAGCTAGCCGGTTTCGGCGTCGTCCCTACGGGACTCAGCTCTTCCGACGGCCGTTTTCCCCACGCTGAAGCGCGGGGCTAACAAACGCTGCGCCTACGGCGCGGGTCCGCAGAAACCTCGATTTTCCTTTGTTTCATTGGACAGCTCGTGTCCATCGAAACTGAGGATGACGTTATTCGCATCGTGACGGCGCTTGAGTCATAGCCGTTTCGCAGATGCTGCTCTAGCCGCGTGCTACTGCTGTCGATTCGCGGACCACTAGTTCGGGAGTCATGGTGATCTGGCTGGGGTACTGTTTGTCGCGGTTGGCGATGCGGTCGAGCAGCACCTGGGCGCCGCGCTGGCCCATTTCCATTAGGGGCTGGCGAACGGTGGTGAGCGAGGGAGTGGAGTAGGCGGCGGATTGAATGTCGTCGAATCCGACCACGGAGACGTCGTCGGGGACGGAGCGGCCGGCGTCTTTGAGCGCGCGAATTGCGCCGATGGCGGCGATGTCGTTGAAGCAGAAGACGGCGGTGAAGTCGTGGGTCTTCTCGAGCAGGGCCTTCATGGGCTTGTAACCGATCTCGGGCGCCATGGGGTGGTAGCCGGTCTTCATGGACCAGCCTTCGGTATCGATGCGGATGACGTTGGCTGGATCGATTTTGAGGCCGATCTCACGCGCGACTTGCTGGATGGCTTCCCAGCGGTATTCGGAGTCGGGGATGGCGCGGGGGCCGCGCATGAAGGCGATGCGGCGGTGGCCGAGATCGTAGAGGTGGCGGAGCGCCAGTTCGACAGCGCAGTGATGGTCCAGCACGATGTTGGTGACATTTTCGGCGGGCGAATGCGCGGAGATGGCTACCACGGGAACCGGAACGTTGATGCTTTCAGCCGATGTATTGAGCAGGAGGAATCCGTCCACGGCGCGTTCCACCAACATGCGGGGATATTGCTCGATCAGCTCCTTTTTCCAGTCGTGGCAGGCGGTGAAGTAAAAATAGTGCGCCGCAGTGAGCTCCTGGACGACGCCGTTCATGACGCGGGTGAAGTAGCCTTCGCTGAGGTCGGGAGCAAGGACGCCAACGGACATGGACTTGCTCTGGCGCAGGGAGCGGGCGAAGTAATTAGGGCGGTAATTGAGACGCTGGGCGGCTTCCATCACGCGGCGGCGGGTCTCCGGCGGGATGGAACGGGCAGAAGGGGAGTTATTGAGGACCAGCGAGACCGTGGTCTGCGAAAGCTCGAGATGCTCGGCCAGAGTTCGCAGGTTCACATGGCCCGGTGGATCAGAACTTTTTCCCTTTGCCATGTTGGAGTTGTAACACAGTTGTCGGCAGACAGTTCACAGTTGTCAGTTCACAGTTCACAGATCGTAACCCGCGGCGGTTAGGCGTCCGGCTTGATTCCCGGGGCCTTCCGCCACGGCGGACGAGGGACCCGGGGGCAGCCCTGAAGTGGTCAGTGGATCAGTGGCCGGTGGCGGAGATTTGGTTGGCGCCGGGATGGAGCGGGTAGGTGTGGCCGTGGTAGACGAACTCGCCGGTGAGCTGGCCGGGGAGGACGATGTCGGCGTTGAGGCCGGTGTTGTGGCGCACGTAGTGAACCTGGATCATGCCTTGCGGATGAGGGAAGGAGGCGGTAAGCGAAGGAAGATCGCCGAGGTGCGGGGCGATGCGGACGGTTTTGAAGCCGGGGCTGGCGGGTTCGATGCCGGCGACGAGAGTTAGCAGATCGTAGATGGGGTGGGCGGACCAGGCGTGGGAGTCAGAGCGGGTTTCGCCGGGAGTTTCGGGCCAGGTGCTGAAGTGGAGTGGGAGCAGGTCGCGCCAGGGCTTGAGCGAGGCGAGATAATCGTCGGCCCTGCCGGCGTGGTCGAGGGTGCGGGCGAGGTAGAAGCGGAAGTAGTAAGACGCGGAGAGGACGCCGTCGGGGGTGGTGCCGGGTTCGATGGGCAATATGCGGCGGAGGACTTCACGCTGCTCGTTCTCTGGGATGACGTCATAAAGCACACCGAGGATGTTGGACTGCTGGCTGAATACTGTCTGATCGGGCGAATCGGCCAGAAGTTGGCGGGAGTTGGACCAGCATTTGGAGAGAATGCCCGAGCGCGCCTGAACCGCGCGGGTTCTGTAATCGGCCCAGAGATTGATGTCCCCGAAGGCTTTCTCCAGATCAGAGGCGTCGTCCAGGGCGCCCAGATATTCGAGGGTGGTGACGCAGGATTCGCCGTTAGCCGAGTAAGTGGGGATTTCCTGTTTGTCCTGTACCCAATCGATGAAAGACCACCATGGGGTTTCGGCGAGCAGGCCGTCGGGATGCTCGTACTGCGCGAACCAACGGAGGACGCCGCGGGTGCCTTCGAGCGATTCACGGATGGGAGCGGGGTCGGGCTGATACATCCACCAGTCGTGGAGCATGCCAATCCAGAGCAGGGAGAACGTGGGGATGTTTTGCGGCAGGGAACTGGGATAGCGGGAGCGGGTAATGCCTTCAGGGATGCGGGAGTCGTTGAAGGCTTCAAGAGCCTGGCGGGCAAGGCGGCCGTCACCGGTGACGGCGTAGGTGATCATTGCCTCGATACGCGAGTCGCCGATGTACTGGAGCTGTTCGTAGTAGGGCGAGTCGGAAAAGGTTTCGTGGGCTTCGATCTGGGCGGTGCGCCAGGAGATGTCCCAGATTTTGGCTAGATCGGAGGCCAAAGCTGGATCGGAGGCCGGGCTGGCAGCGTCGAATTTGGCGCGCACCTCGAAGGGATAAGCGGTGAAGTGTGCCTTTAAGGATTCGAGCGTAAGTGGTTGATCGGCCGTGGTGATATCGATGTCGAGGTAGCGCCAGGTGCGCCACCACAGGGGCTCGAAGGTGCGGTGGTCGCCGCCGTCGGGGCGGAAGAGGTCGCTCAGGCCGAGGGCTACGCGGGGGTGCTCTACGCCGTTCGCATCTTTGTATGTGATGGAGTCGCGATCGCCCTTGTGCTGGTGGTCGTCGTAGAGGGCTTCGGCGTAGGTGAGGCGGATGGTCGAGCCCTTGCCGCCGGAGACGGTTAGCTTGGGGTAGGCGGTGGTGAGGGTCTTGCGGTCGAGGAGGAGATGGATGTGATGTTTTGGATCCACATTGAATATGGATGTGGAAAGGACGTGCGCATCCAGCCCTGGTAACCTCTTTGTCGCTGCCGCAGTTGTCTCGAAGCGCTGCGAATCCGCATCCGAAGCCAAGACTAATTCGCCCCATGAAGTCGGCGAGTACTCCATGTGCGGCAACTCGTCCGGGATCAGGCCCCAGGGGTTGTCGCCGGTTTCGTCGGCGGAGTGGGCTTCGCTGGTGTTTGGGTAGACGCTTTCGCGGGTGGGCAGTGCGGCTGTGACCCAAGCGGGGTTCTTGTCATCAGGCGACTGCCAGTTCCAGTCGTAGTCGGCTGCGTCGAGTTCTTCGCCGGGGCCTTGCGCCATGTAAGCCCAGAAGCCGTTGGCGACGCGGGGCAGTGGTTTGTGGCCGGGCTCGATCTCGACCTGCCAGCCTTTGGGCGTGCAGATGCTGGAGTCGCCTGAGGCTTCCGATTCAAGCAGAAATGCGGTGCGGTCGGACATCTGAGCGACGGGGGAGTAGACGCCGAAGTTCCAAACTGTCGCGGTAATAAGGTTGGAGCCGGGGTGGAGCAATGGGGCGAGGTCAAAGCGTTCGTAGCGCCAGTGGGATAAGTCGCCGCGGGCGGGGCCGTCGCTGGCGCGGGTCCCGTTGACGTAGAGGATGAAGCGATTGTCGGCACTGACGCGGACTATATAAGAGGATGGAGCCGCGGGGAGGGTGAGGGAACGGCGGAAATGGAGGACTATGGGATCGCGGAGCGGGGCGGTGGGGTGGGTGATCCAGCTTGCTTTCCAGTCGCGGTGTGGCGGATCGGGCGGGAGCGGCGCGGTCTGGGCGGCAGAGACGCAGGATGCGGCAAGGATGAGAGCGGCGGGCAGAATGCGCATACAATCTCCGTGAGGTTTCCGGGGTCCACTGTACACGGTTCGGGCGGCGCGGAGGCGAGCGATGCCGGTTTTCCTCAAGAACCGGGCCGGTATGCATTTGATTTTGCAGGGTTGTAACCTTGCATTCATATTTGGCCGGTAGCCTGTGTGAGGTGATTGAACAAGTGCCAGAGATTCGCGTCTCAAGACCCCAACCAAGTTCGAAGCTCGAATCTCCGGCCGCGGAACCGCCGCCGGGCGATGCGGCTGAGTCAGAGGTTCGGCGGTATCTGCATTCGCGCGGGAACTCGGCGGGGGCGGATCGCGCTTTCAGCTGGCTGATGGTGCTGTGCGGCCTCAGCATCTTCGCGATCGTGGCGCTGATTGTCTTCGAGCTGATATTGCGTTCGAATCTCTCCCTGCATGCCTTTGGGTGGAAGTTCTTCTTCACAGCGGATCGCGATCCGGCGACGGGAGAGCCCATTTACTGGGACCCGGTGAATGATCACTTCAGCGCGCTTCCGTTTGTTTATGGGACGCTGGTTACGTCGTTTCTGTCGCTGGTGATCGCGGTGCCGCTAGCGGTGGGGACGGCGGTCTTCCTGACGGAGATGTGCCCCAAGGCGCTGCGGGGAATCTTGGCATTTCTGACCGAACTGCTGGCAGCGATTCCTAGCATCGTTTACGGACTATGGGCGTTTTACATCCTGGTGCCGATTCTGCGTGACGATGTGAATCCGCTGCTGGTGCACTACCTGGGCTGGACGGGATTGTTTGCGGACGACAATCCGACGGGCCTGGGTTATACGGCGTCGGCGGTGATCCTGGCGATAATGATCCTGCCCATCATCTCGTCGCTGACGCGGGAAGTGATGATGGCGGTGCCGCACTCGCAGCGCGAAGCGGTGCTGGCGCTGGGGGCGACGCGGTGGGAGATGATCCGCATGGGCGTTCTGCGGAATGCGCGGATCGGCATTGTGGGCGCGGTGATCCTGGGGCTGGGCCGGGCACTGGGCGAGACCATGGCGGTGACCATGGTGATCGGCAATACGCCGGCAATCAGCAGGTCGCTGTTGTCGAATGGCGCGTCAATGGCGGCGGTGATCGCCAACGAGTATGCGGAGGCGGTGAGCAACATGCATCGCAGCGCGCTGACGGAGATCGGGCTGGCGCTGTTCGTGGTGACGGTTATTGTGAACGCGGCGGCGCGGCTACTGGTGTGGGCGGTGACGCGAGGCGCGCCGGCGCGGGTGGTGTAAACGGGTTGAAGGGAAGCGAAGTGAATACAGGCCAGGAGACAATTCGATCGCGATGGCGGGGATTCACGGACCATGGCGTCAGTGTGCTGGCGACGGGGGCCACGCTGCTGGTGATCCTGCCGCTGGTGGCGATCTTCGTGTACCTGCTGTATCGAGGCGCAAGCTCGCTGAACCTGGCCTTCTTTACGGAGGTGCAGAAGTCGCCGGGCGAAGTGGGCGGCGGGATGGCGAATGCGATCGTCGGATCCGCGGTGCTGCTGGCGCTGGCGAGCATCCTTGGGGTTCCTTTGGGGATTGGCGCAGGAATTTTTCTGGCGGAGTTCGGGCGTGGAACCAAGCTGGCGAACGCCGTCCGGTTTACGGCGGACATTCTGAACGGAGTGCCATCGATCGTGATGGGGGTGGCGGCGTACGCGGTCATCGTGAGCCCGCAGATACCGTGGATGCCGTTCCTGGGACATTTTTCAGCGCTGGCCGGCGGTGTGGCCCTGGCGATCATGATGGTTCCGACGATTGCGCGGACCACGGAAGAGATGCTGTTGATGGTGCCGCACGCGGTGCGCGAGGCGGCGCTGGGGCTGGGGGTGCCGAACTGGCGGGCGACGCTTTCGATCACCGTCAAGACGGCTTCGCCGGGCATTATCACGGGGTGCATGCTGGCATTTGCGCGGGTGGCGGGCGAAACGGCGCCGCTGATCTTCACGGTTCTGGGCAACGCCTTCTGGAGCGTGGACCTGAACCGGCCGATTGAGGCGCTGCCGCTGCAGATTTATACCGACGCGCTTTCGCCATACGATGACTGGCACCGGCTGGCCTGGGCGGGATCACTGGTGTTGATCGCGCTGATTGTGACGGCGGTATCGCTGGTGCGGTATGTGACCAGCCGGGGAGTGTTGAAGGGCAGTTCGTAGTTCATAGTTCAAAGTTGGCAGTTCGTTGGTCGCAGTTTGAAGCAATAACCGCGAACTGAGAACTTACGCAGGACGGGAGAGAGCACGTGGGTGTCGGAATTGAAGTGACGAATCTGAACGCGTGGTACGGGACGAACCACACGCTGCAGGAGATCAACCTGAATATTCCGGCGAACCATGCCACGGCGCTGATCGGGCCGTCAGGGTGCGGCAAGAGCACGTTTGTGCGCTGCCTGAACCGGATGCACGAGACCAATCCAGTGGCGCGGGTGACGGGATCGGTAAAGATGGGCGGGGTGGACATTTACGCCGACGTCAAGCCGGTGCAGATCCGGCGGCGGGTGGGGATGGTGTTCCAGCGGCCGAACCCGTTTCCGACCATGTCGATCTACGACAACGTGGCTTCAGGGTTGAAGTTGAACGGCTATCGCAACCGGAGCGTGCTGGATGAGACGGTGGAGCGGTCGCTGAAGAAGTCGGCGCTTTGGGACGAGGTGAAAGACGACCTGAAGAAGAAATCGGGAGCGAGCCTTTCCGGCGGCCAACAGCAGCGGTTGTGCATTGCGCGGGCGCTGGCGGTGGACCCCGAGGTGCTGCTGATGGACGAGCCGGCATCGGCGCTGGACCCGGTATCCACTTCAAAAATCGAGGACCTTATCTTCGAGCTAAAATCGCAGTACACTATCGTGATTGTTACGCACAACATGCAACAGGCTGCGCGGGTGGCGGAGAAGACGGGATTCTTTCTGAACGGGCGGATGGTGGAGTTCGACTCGACGCACAAGATTTTTACAAATCCCAGTGATAAGAGGACGGAAGATTACATCACGGGAAGGTTTGGATGACGCGGATACGGTTTCAACAGAGCCTTGAGGATTTGAAGGAGAACCTGCTGGTAATGGCGGGGTTGGCGGAGCAGGCGATCCAGCGGGCAATCGAGGCATACCGGGTGCGCGATCTTTCGATCGTCGACCTGGTGAACCGCAGCGAAGCGGCGATCAACCGGATGGAACGGGACATCGACCGGGCGGCGCTGGACCTGCTGGCGATGGAACAGCCGATGGCGAGCGATCTGAGGTTCATCCTGAGCGTGATCAAGATCAACGCGGACCTGGAGCGGGTGGGGGACGCGGCGAAAAGCATCAGCGAGCGGGTGCGGACCATTGAGCAATTGCCCGCGGCGGAGCTGCCGGTGGATATTCCGCGGATGGCGACGCTTTCCGCCGACATGGTGCGGAAGAGCCTGCAGTCGTTTATCGAGGGCGACGCGGAACTTGCGCGGAGCGTACTGACCATGGACGACGCGGTGGACGCGATGAACCGCTCGGCCTACAGGGCGCTGACCAAGCTGATGGAGGAGCAGAGCCACCTGGCGCCGCAGGCGTTGAGTGCGCTGATGATCTGCCGCAGCCTGGAACGGGTAGCGGATCACGCGACGAATATTGCCGAGGACGTGATTTTCTGGGTGCAGGGCGCGGACGTGCGGCACCACAAGAGCGTGATGGCGAAGCAGGCGGCCACGGCGGCTGCCGCAGGAACCGACGGCGCAGGGCAGAACTCAAAACAATAAAGGGCCACAGGCAGCGATGATGGCGCGCGGGGCGCGGTAGTCTTGGTGAAGGCTTATGGGGGCTGACACGGAGACTGGCGAATTGCGCGGCGCGGCGGCAGTGTATGCGGCGGAGATTGCCGGCCTGGAGGCGGTGCAGGCGTTGGCCTCACGGCGGGAGCGGGCGCTGGGGATTGCCAAGCTGCTGGTTGCGGCGGGAACGCTGATCGCAGCCGGGCTGCTGATTCACGACAAGGCGAGACTGGCGTGGCTGCTGCTGCCGTGCGCGGTGTTTTTGGCGCTGGCGGTGGTGCATGAGCGGGTACTGGGCGCGATCCGATTACGCGATCGCGCCCTTTGCTTTTACGGGCGACGAATGGCGCGACTGGAGGGGCGCTGGGCCGGCGAGGGTGAGCGCGGCGAGCGATTCCTGGATGCGGCGCATCCGTACGCGCGCGATCTGGATGTGTTTGGCGAGGGATCGCTGTTCCAGTACCTGTGCGGGGCTCGGACGCGGGCGGGCGAAGAGCTGATGGCGAAATGGCTGCTGGAAGCTGCGCCGGTGGACGAAGTGCTGGCGCGGCAGGCGGCGGTGCGCGAACTGGGGCCGAAGGTGAAGCTGCGGGAGCGGCTGGCCTCGTGCGGGGAAGATGTGCGCGCGGGCGTGGATCCGGAGGGATTGGCGGCGTGGGGCGAGAGCGGGCCGGTGCTGGCGACGATGGCTACGCGCGCGGCGACGACTGTGCTGGGGTTGGCGTGGCTGGCGAGCCTGGCGGCGTGGCCGCTGTATGGAACGTGGCTGCCGCTGGTGCTGATTTCGGTGATAAACGTTGCCTATTCGCACAAGATCTATTTGCGGTGGGAGCGCGCGGCGGAGGCGATTGAGAAGGCTGGGGCGGAACTGCGTTTGCTGTCCGAGGTGCTGGTACTGCTGGAACGGGAAGAGGTTTCGGCAACGAAGCTGAAGGAATTGCAGGCGAAGGTGCGGCGGGATGGAGAGGCTGCGTCGCAACTAATCCGGCGGCTGGCGCGGCTGGCGGAAACGATTGCGGGGCGGCATAACCGGCTGGTGCGGCCGCTGGACCCGGTGCTGTTTTGGAGCGCGCAGTTTGTATTTCTCGCGGAGAGGTGGCAAAAGCGGCACGGCAAAGCAATCCGGGTGTGGCTGGAGACGGCGGGCGAGTTGGAGGCGCTGGCGTCCCTGGGAGCGTTTGCCTATGAGCATCCGGAGTATGTTTTTGCGGAATTCGCGGAGGAGATGCCGCTGTTCGAGGCTGAGGATCTGGCGCACCCGCTGATAACGCCGGGCAAGGGCGTGGGCAACGATGTGCGGCTGGATGGCGACGGCCAGGTGATGATCTTGAGCGGGCCGAACATGGCCGGGAAGAGCACTTTCATCCGCTGCATTGGGGTGAACGCGGTGCTGGCGCAGTGCGGTGCGCCGGCGTGCGCGCGGCGGGTGCGGATGTCGCCTCTGCGAGTGGCCGCATCGATCTGCGTGCTGGACTCGCTGAGCGGGGGCGTGTCGCGGTTCTATGCGGAGATCCGGCGGGTGAAGGCGATTGCGGAAATGGCGGAGGGCGGGCTGCCGGTGCTGTTCCTTCTTGACGAGCTCTTGTCCGGGACCAACTCGCATGACCGGCTCAAAGGGACGGAGTTCGTGCTGCGCACTTTGGCGGATCACGGCGCCATCGGGGTGGTGAGCACGCACGACCTGGCGTTGACACGAATCCCCGAAGCGATGGATGGGCGCGCATTCAACGCGCATTTTGAGGACCGGCTTGCGGGGGATGCGCTGGTATTCGATTTCAGGCTGCGGCCTGGGCCGGTGGAGACGAGCAATGCGCTGAAGCTGATGCGGGCTATTGGCCTGGGAGTGGGCAACGAAGGCTGGCCGGCGCCCCCCGCGCACATTCCTAAAGATGACTCGAACCGCTGAAACGTAACCCGGTTGTGGGATGCGAATTGGGCGGTGTGAGTGTACGCTAAAGGTTGAAATCAGGAGAGATGCGCATGCAGGAAACGGTACCAGCAGCGAGCCTGAGCGGCTTTTTGGAGAAGGTTGAACGGCGGACGCTGCGGCCAGGGGTGGTGGGGCTGGGCTATGTGGGTCTGCCGCTGACGCAGTTGTTTGCCAACCGGGGATTCCGCGTAATCGGGATCGACATCGACGCCAAAAAGACTGAGCGCCTGATGCGCGGGGAGAGCTACATCCGGCATATTCCTTCGGCGGCGATCGCCCAGATTGTGGAGCAGGACCGGTTGATGGCGACGGCGGATTTTTCCGCGTCGTCGGAAGCCGATACGCTGAGCATCTGCGTGCCTACGCCGCTGGACGCCATGCGGCAGCCGGACCTGACGGCGGTGCGCAACACGGTGGAGTCACTTGTGCCGCACTTGAGGCCGGGACAACTGGTGATCCTGGAGAGCACGACCTATCCGGGAACCACGACGGAAGTGGTGATACCGATCCTCGAGAAGACCGGGCTGAAGATAGGCGAGGAGTTGTTTGTGGGCTACTCGCCGGAGCGCGAGGATCCGGGCAATCCGAACTTTACGGCGCAGACGATCCCCAAGGTGGTGGGCGCCAACGACCCGGCGTCGCGCCAGGCGCTGGAGGCGTTTTACGGAGCGGCGTTCGACACTATCGTGCCGGTCTCATCGTGCGAGGCCGCGGAGATGGTGAAGATCCTGGAGAACATCTACCGCTGCGTGAACATCGCGCTGGTGAATGAGCTGAAGCTGCTTTCGCAGCGGATGGGGCTGAATATCTGGGAAGTGATCGACGCGGCGCGGACCAAGCCGTTCGGTTTCCAGGCGTTTTATCCGGGGCCGGGGCTGGGAGGCCACTGCATCCCGATCGATCCGTTTTATCTTTCCTGGAAGGCGCGGCAGTACGATTTTTCTACGCGATTCATCGAGCTGGCAGGCGAAGTGAACACGGCCATGCCGTACGAAGTGGTGGCCCGGGTGGGAGAGTATTTGAACGCGCGCGGAGTGGCTTCGACCAAGGCACGCCTTTTGGTTCTGGGTCTGGCTTACAAGAAGAACGTTGACGATTGCCGCGAGTCGCCGGCGATAAAGATTCTGAAGCTGCTGGCCGACCGCGGGTATTCGATCGTCTATTACGATCCATTGGTGACGGGATACGTCTCGCATCGTTACGGGGGCCTGCCTGGGACCGAACTGAACGAGTTGGCCGACGCCGACCTGAAGGGTGCGGACGCCGTGCTGCTGCTGACCGACCACGATGCATTCGACTACGAGCGGATTGTGCGGCTGTCGCAGCTTGTGATTGACACCCGCAACGCCACCAAGAATGTGCGCGTGAACCGCGAGAAGATCGTGCAGGCCTGAAATGGGAGCAAATGTGGCTCGACGGATTGCGGTCATCGGCAGCGGGTATTGGGGCCGGAACCTGGTGCGCAACTTTCATCAGTTGGGCGCGCTGCACACGGTGTGCGACGGGAACCCGCAGGTGGAAGCGGAAATCCGCGAGAAGTATCCGCAGACCGTGTTCCGGAAGAACTACGCCGAAGTGCTGGCGGACGCTGACGTGGACGCGGTGGTGGTGGCCACGCCCGCGGTGACGCATTTCGAGATGGCGCGGCAGGCGATGGAGGCGGGAAAGGATGTCTACGTCGAGAAGCCGCTGGCGCTGAATGTGGATGAGGGCGCGGAACTGGCGCGGCTGGCGGAGCGGAGCGGGCGTATCGTGATGGTCGGCCACATTCTGCAATACCATCCCGCGGTGCTCAAGCTGAAGGAGCTGATCGTTGCCGGCGGGCTGGGCCGCATCCATTACATTTATTCAAACCGGCTGAATATGGGCAAGATCCGCACGGAGGAGAACATCCTGTGGAGCTTTGCGCCGCACGACATCAGCGTGGTGCTGAGCATGCTGGACGAAGACCCCACGAGCGTGACGTGCGATGGCGGCGAGTATTTAAATCGCGGAGTGGCGGACGTGACGCTGAGCCAGCTTACCTTTTCGAGCGGAGTTCGCGCGCACATCTTCGTGAGCTGGCTGCATCCCTTCAAGGAGCAGCGGCTGGTGGTGGTGGGATCGGAGAAGATGGCGGTATTCGATGACACCGCGGCCGACAAACTGGTGCTGTATTCGCATCGCGTGGAGTGGAAGGATCGCGTGCCCAATGCGGTGAAGGCCATGGGCGAGAAGGTGGAACTGGAAAACGCAGAGCCGCTCAACATGGAGTGCCGGCATTTCCTGGAATGCGTGGAACAGCGCAAGACGCCTAAGACCGATGCGCGCGAGGGACTGCGGGTGCTGAAAGTGCTGGCTGCGTGCGAGGAAGCGCTGCAGACTCATCGCGTGATTCCGATTACGAAGCCTCTGGCGCCTGCCGGCAAGGAGTATTTCGCGCATCCGACATCTGTTGTCGACGAGCCGGCGCAAATCGGGCGGGGCACGAAGATCTGGCACTTCTCGCACATCCTTCCCGGAGTGAGGATCGGCGAACGGTGCATCTTCGGCCAGAACTGCCAGGTGGGCGAGAAGGTAACGATCGGCAACAACGTGAAGGTGCAGAACAACGTCTCCATCTACACCGGGACGGTGGTGGAGGACGACGTTTTTCTGGGCCCCTCGTGCGTGCTGACCAACGTGACCAATCCGCGGTCGCAGGTGAACCGGCACGCGCTCTATGAGAAGACGGTGATCCGGCGCGGAGCTACGGTGGGAGCCAACGCAACCATCGTGTGCGGCATCGAGCTGGGCCGTTATTGTTTCATTGCCGCGGGAGCGGTGGTGGCGCGCAGCGTGCCCGATTACGCGCTGATGGTGGGTAACCCGGCGCGGCAAAAAGGCTGGATGAGCCGGCACGGCCATCGCCTGGGCGCGCCGGACGCTAAGGGCGTTATGGTGTGCCCGGAGAGCGGATACCGGTACGCCGAAATCAAGCCGGGCGTGCTGCGCTGCCTCGATCTGGACGAAGACGCGCTGCTGCCGAAAGAGCAGTCGGTTGGCGCAAAATCGTACGACGACTTCAAAGAGAGCGCGGCGGTGGAGCAGGCCGTTTAGCAGCGCGCAATCCCGTCGTTACTAAGGTTCCCACCAATCGAAGGCGAGCAGACGTGGATAAAAGAGTCCCGCGCGGACCAGCGTCTCGCGCCCACGGAGACCGCGCAGGACTTCAGCGTAAGTATCGAGCTGCGGAGCGAATAGCTCGCGCAATCGCGGCAGAGCTTGGGCCGGATCAAGCCCATCGGCGTGGGCCGATTTGTAATCGATGATCCACCACACGTCTGAGCCCTCGGCCTGCGGAACAGCTCCGGCACGGAAAACGCGATCCAACTGGACGGTGTGTATGGCCCCGTTCACAATGCCGGTCCAGCGGATTTCGCTGCCAGCCTGATCGTGGGGCGAAAGAATCCAATGGCCGATCGGATCCCGAGCGGCGCGATTGGCGAGCTCAAGCGCCTGCGCGGCCAGATTTTCGGCGGCGTTTCGGTCCATTCCAATCGCCCGGATCCGTGTGGCCACGCGAGAGAGGAATGCCTGAAGTGTGGACTTATGCACTTCAATTCCGGCAGCGCGCTGCCGCGCAATCTCTTCCATAAAGGAGTGAACCGCGATGCCGAGCGCGCGCGACTCCATGCCCCCCTGGTGCCGCGTGAACAGAACGGCCGCGCTATCGCCTGACAGCAGCGGCCGGGTTGCCGAATGGCGCAATGGCTGCGGCGGCTGGAAATCGCGCGGCAGTCGGCGCACGATGGCGTGCTTTGGCGGGGAGGGCATCTCCACCACGTTGTTGCCGCTGGCTGCAATCTCGGCCACCTGCAGCGCCTCGTCATCGGGGCGCCACTCGGCATACCGCTCGCGGATCTGCGCCTCAAATGCGGGCCACGCAATGCTGAGCAGGCTTTCCGGAGGCTTGCAGAGTTCGCCGGTGCCGCTCTGGAACTCGATGCGCGTAAAGAGATGAAGCTCTTCACGCGCGCGCGTGGCGGCAACGTAGAAGACTCGCCGCATCTCCTGGCGTTCGCGCTTGCGGCGCTCGCCGTCAACCCATGCTTTCGCGCCGCCACGGTCGGCTCCTTTGGGCTGAAATGGAGCAATCAGGAATTCCGTAATCTCGTCCGCGTCATCGGCGTCAGCCAGGCCGCGTTCCAGCCATGAAAGCATCCTTGGCGTTGTTATTGCGGTGCGAGCCTGGAGGTCGGGAATAATAACGATTTCGAATTCCAGGCCCTTGGACTTGTGAATGGTCATCAACTGCACGCCGCAATTTCCGTCTGAACCGGGATCGGGTTGGCCGCTCAATTTCTCCAGAGCTGCATCAAGCTGGTGGCCAAGCAGGTCGGGCTCGCCATTGGGCAGATGATCAAGGCATCGCCAGAGCATGTCGAGGTTGTTGCGTCCCTGAGCGTCTACGCATGCAGCTCCGCCAAGACTGAGCCAGACCTGCTCGACCCAGGTGCCCAGCGCGGAGGCGGAGAGTGCGGAACGCAACGCGGGCGCAGCATCGAGAGCATTGAGCAAGCGTGAAGCAGCCGCACGGCCCTCGTTGCTGAGCAGATGCTCGCGCTCGCGCAGTGCCGCGAGGATGGGGCGCTGCGCGCCGTCGTTACCGCAAAGTGTGTACAGGTCGGAGAGCGGCAGACCGCACCACGGCGCGCGCAGCACCCCCAGCCACGCCACGCGATCCTCAGTAAAGTAAAGTGCTCGTGCGAGCGCCAGCGCGTCCAGCACCTCCGGCCGCATGGCCAGCGGCTCCAGCTCGACAGCGCGAAAGGCAACCCCTGCCTGGCGAAGCGCCTGCGCGATCGGCGTCAGCGATGCGCGGGAGCGGCCGAGCACGGCGATGCGGTATTTCTCGCCGCGCGCGCAAGCCTGAACTGCGCGGGCGGAATGACGCTGGATGAGTTCGACCAATTCGGCAATTTGCGAGGCGGTTGATTCTTCGCGAGCATCCGCAGCATTCTGACGTTCTTGTTCGGAGTCGGGACCTCCGCCACGGAAGAGCGGCCGTCTCGGAACGAACTCCGTGTGCAGCTCGATGCACGCGCCGACTGATGCATTGGCCAGTCGCGCCGGTTCCGAAGAGCCGAATAGGATGCCGCTTTCGTCGTCTTCCGCGAAGGCTGCGTGGAAAGTCTCATTGAGCGCAGTAACGAGCTCGGGCGCGGCGCGAAAGTTGGCAGTGAGGCGCACATCGCCAAGTTTGTGCCGCTCGCCATCCGCAAGTTCCAGGCCGAGGGACTGAACGCGGGCAAATAATTCGGCATCGGCTTCGCGGAAGAAGTAGATGGACTGCATGGGGTCGCCGACAACGAAGAGCGTGCGGCCGGCGGGATCGGGCCATGCGGAGACAAGGGCAGAGAGAAGCTGGTGCTGGCGGCGGCTAGTGTCCTGGAATTCGTCCACCAGCAGGTGATGAATCTCGTCGCCAATCGCCAGGGCCGCGTCGGTTGGACGGCCGCTTTCATCCTGGAGCACGCGCCGCGCGGCCTGCGCCACTTCCACAAAGTCCGCGACACCGGCTTCCGCGAAGGTCACATGCAACTCGCCGGCAGCGTGATGAAGTAGCGTGAAGGCGGCGCGGATAATGCGCCACTCTTCATCGGTATAGCTGGCGGGCGGAAGTCCACGAACCGCATGGAGCGCATTCGCGAGGCCGGGCACGTTGAAAAGATCCTGGGCGAATGTGAGCAGCCGCGCCTTTTCCGAACGCGCCCCAGCGGGGAATCCGTGAAGCTTGTTGACAGTCTCCCGGATTTCGCCGTTATCCTTCATCACCAGGTCGGCGAGGCATTCGAATCCCTGGCGCGCGTCCTCCAGCTCATCCGTCGATTGCCACGGGCCGGAAGGGAAGTCCGCCATCTCAGCCAGTTCACGGTGCAAACCATTTTCGTGGTTCGCACAAGCGAATCGCGCCAGGGCCATCGCCTCTTTGTAAGCTCCGGGCGCGGTGGCGAGCAGCCGATCGACCTTGAAGAGCGCGGCACGAATGGCGCGCGCGAAAGGCAGCTCCAGACGCTTGCGTAGGTCGTTCCAATCCTGCTCGCGGTTGAGGACGAAGTCCTGCATCCAACGTTCGCGGTCCCGCAACATCTGCGCCAGGTGTTCTTGAATCTCATGCCAGTTGTTGTCGCGCCAATCGAGCAGGATCTCGATGGCGCCGGCGAGTTCCGCGTGTGTCGGGCGATCGTCAGCGTCGAGGTGCATCAGGGTTGCGCGGGCGGCGCGGCGATAAAGCTCATCGGGGTTGTCGCTGATGGCGAGGCCGCTGCCGAGGTTGGACAGCAGCGGCTGGCGTGCGGCAATCTCGGCACAGAACGAATCAATGGTAGAGATGCGCAATTGCGACGAGAGCTCGAGAAGGCTCCAGCCGAGCCGGCGGGAACGCTCCAGGGCGCGTGCTGCCAGCTGCTCCATTGAATTCTCTTCCGCCTCCGGCGCGGTCGATGCTGCCGCTTTTTCCAGCTCGGCCAGGATGCGGTTGCGCATCTCCGCGGCGGCGGCGCGGGTAAACGTGATGGCAACGATCTGCGATGGATCGTCGACTTCGCCCAGCAGCCGCAGGAACCGGCGCGTGAGCAGATCGGTTTTGCCCGATCCGGCGGGCGCCTGCACCATGACGGAGCGTGCGGGGTCGAGCGCCTGCTCGCGGTGCGCCTGGTCGGGAGGAGCGGACAGCGCGCGCTCAGGCATCGCCGTCCTCCTTGTCGTCATCGTCTTCGGAGAACGCCGGTTCGCGCTCCTGGATGCGGCACAGCGCGTGCAGGCCGCAGCGCTCGCAGGTCTTCGGCGGATCGCGGGGGTCCACATCGGCGCGTCCGGAGAGAAACTCGCGCCCCAGTTTCTCGATTTCCTCGCGCCATTCCATCAGTTGCTCCGCTTCAAATGGCCTCCTCACCAAAGCGCACGTTCGACCGAGATCCGGCAGCAGCGTTTCCAGAGCGTTGCCCACGCTGCCTGCAAAAGACATATCCTTGCCGGTCTGCACTTTTGCGAAGACCAGGCCGCCAAGTTCCTGGCCGTCTTCAAGACCGAATCCCGCATATAAAGGCAATTGCAGATCTTCCGCCCTTGGCAGTTTCCACGCGCGCTCAGTCGCCCGTCCAGTCTTGTAATCAATCACCAGAAATGTGCCGTCATTCAGCCGGTCAAGCCGATCCAAGCGCAAGTTGAGCGACAGACCGGCAATGTTGACGGTTCTTTCCAATTCGGTTTCTTCCACTACAAACTCGGCGCGCGTCCGTTCGTATTCGAGCCACGTCACTATCAGCCGCGATAGCCGCTGTTCTTCCAGCGCAAGATAGCGCGCCGGCATCTGCTCGCGAACGCGGCGAGGGATGCCTGTCATCGCGCCGCGGACATGCTGCGCAACGAAGGTGTTCAGTTCCGATGTCGCGCACAGATCGGCCAGCGACTGCAGTCCATGCGGCGGCCCTCCCCACACCGCGTGCAACACCGCGTGAACCAGCACTCCGCGCTCGAGGGGTGTGAGGCTGGCTTCGGCGGGGTCCCACGTCTCCGCTTGCAATCGGGCGGTAGCAAATGCCTTGAACGGGCAATTCGACTGTGCCGTAATCACGCTCGACCCGCCATGCACAGCGGCTGGCGGGTCCGAGCCATCGCCTGAGGTGATCGCAAGCGGCACCCGGCTCGTGTCTTCATAGGGAACCGCAACTGGGTCCGCAAACGGCGCGGGAGCAAGTTCGCGCGGCATCTCCTGCGGCGCCGCGGCCAGTTGCGCAACGAGCCGGGAAGGCCGCGCATCCGCACCGTCCACCTGCGCGGAAAAGCTGAACCGAACATCCGGCGCGGACCGGAGTAAACGCTCGGTGACCGCCCGCGCCAGCTCCCAATCGAGCTTAGGGGAGGCGTGCGGCATTCCCGCCTCGCGCTGCACCGTGGGCGGCAACAGCGGGTTCATTTTGCCGCAAGCAGGCCATGCGTTTTCATCCGCGCCAAGGAACCAGATCGCGTCGGCTTCAAGGCCGGCCGATTCTGCCGGTCCCGCAATCACAATCGGCGCGTCTTCTGACTCCGGCGCGAACAGCGTCTCGTCCAATGCGGCGCGCAGCTCCCTATAAAAATCGCTCCAGATCATGCGCTGCCCGTCGAAGCCCAAGGAACCGCACGCCTCCAACGCCTGGCTCCATCGGCGGGCGGCCTGAAACTCCTGGCTGGATTGCGGGCGCGCGCCTGGCCAGCCTGCCGCTTCCAGCAGATCACCAGCAATCTCCGCCCACTCGAATGGGCTCCGCTCGCGTCCTTCCGCGGCGGCCAGGCGTCGGTGGGCAGTCAGCATGCGTTCTGACCACGCAGGCGAGTCACGCATCGATTCCGCGGTAAAAGCGCGCAGACTCCACTGAGCGCGCTGATTGTTGAGCCTGCGAATGGCGCGCATCGTCGCCGCAAGTTCCGCCGTCTCGCGCTCGCTCGCCGAAGCGTGGCCGCTCGAAATCAGCCAGTCCAGTTCCTGCTCTTCCAAGGGGCCATCCAGCCAGCGCAGCACCATCTCCGCGCTGCGCGCTACCGTCGTCTGGCCCAGCGGAACGCCAAGGGAAAACTCAAAATGCAAGTCTGCTCCGCGCTCGTTCTCACGCAGAAAGGCGCGCTCTATCTCGCCGCGCCGCTCCGCTGCATTCTGCGCAATTACCAGCACCCGCCGCTCCGGCCCGGCTTCGAAAATCTGCCGGCACCATGCCGCGGATGCCGCCAATTCTGAGCTCGCATCGGCGGCGCGATAGAAGGCTACGTTTTCCGCCGGCTCGTCTGCCGCAACCTGCCGCCACTCGCCCCACGCGTCCAGAACGACGCGCTGTGACAGGGTAAGCCGGTCGACCCCGGCCAGAGCTATTGGTGGCCGTTGCTCGCGCTCATCCAGCAGGCCAGGTAATTCCAGCGCAATGCGCTCCGCGCTTACCGCGGCGCAATCCCGGTACGCCGTGTCGAAATCCTCCAACCATCCGCTCCACGCGGCAGCGTCCTGGTCCCAGCCGTGGCGACGGCGCGCATCAAGATACTGCGGCGCAAAAGCGCAGATTCGCGCATGCGCTTCCATGGCCAGAGCGGCCAACTTCCTCCGCGGGCCATCGAGCATCGCTGCCGGCAGCTGGCTCGCCGCAACAATCCGCCGCCAAAGCAGCAATTCCTGCTGCGGGCTCAGTACCAGCCGGCCGTCGCGCGCACTTTTTTCCCACGCATCTCTGACGAACGCCTGCCAGTGGGTTATGCTGGGCGCGATCCACGCCGTTCGGCCTTCGCTCTGCCGCGCGCGATGATACGCCCGCAGCATGGCGCGCGCCGCTCGCTCGCTCGCGGTCACCACCAGTCCGCCCGCGCTCAGCCACGCGTCCAGTTCAGAGGCCGAAATTGTCCCCATGCCAGCGTTATACGCTTCTTCCGCGCCGCAATGCATCCACAGCGTCCCCTCGCGCGCGGTTGTACACTGGAGGGTGATCCGCCGATTTCTAAGTTGCACCTTCCTCGCTGTTCTGATTGCAACCGGATGCCACAGCGGCCCCAAGCCGGATGCGCAAGCGGCAGCCAATCCTTCTTACAAGACCTACCATTTGCGCGGCAAGATTGTTTCCACCGATCCGTCGACCGGCGAGATGACGATAAGTCACGAGGCCATTCCCGGCTTCATGGAAGCCATGACCATGCCCTACAGGGTGAAGAACTCCGGCATCTTGAGCGAACTCCATCCCGGAGACGTGATCACCGCGGATTTGTTTGTCTCGCAGACTGACGACGCGGACGTCTATCTCGACCACATCGTCGTCGTCGGGCAGGGCAAGCCGGATTACCGTCCGAAAGTTACTTACCATGTGCCCGCTCCCGGCGACGCCGTTCCCGATTTCCGCCTGCACAACCAGGACGGCCGCACCATCGCCCTCAACCAGTTCCGCGGCCAGGACCTGCTCATCACCTTTATCTACACGCGCTGCCCGCTGCCCAACTTCTGCCCGCTGGTCACGCATAACTTCGCTGTCATCGATCGTGAGCTGAGCGCCGATCCGGCCGTCTACCGCAAAACGCACCTGCTGTGCATCAGCTTCGACCCCGAACACGACACGCCCGCTCGCCTGCGTGCTTACGGCGCCACCTACATCGGCAGCGACGGAAAGAACGCATTCGGCCACTGGGATTTCGCGGTGCCGGATGAGAAGACACTGGAGAAGATGGCGCTGTTCTTCGATGTGGGCATTACGCGCGCGCCGGACTCGACCATTACGCATACACTCTCAACCACGCTCATCGGCGCGGACGGCAAGGTGATTCGCTTCTATCCCGGCAATGAGTGGACCATCAACCAGGTGGTGACCGACATAAGGCACGCCGCGGCCGGCGCCTGACGCATCGTGCCTGCGGTCGTCCCCGCCTGATTCGTTTCATCCCGGATTCATGAAGGAGCGGTCGATGAGCAACGGGCTGCACATTCCCAACTCCGGAGACTTGGATTTCCTTTCGCTCGGCGCATTGGTGCACCGGCTCGATCCCGGCATCATCCCCTTTCGCAAAGCCGCAGAGTGCCGCATTCACGTCAGCGGCGGCGAGTTCAACGTGGCCGCCAACCTGGCCGACTGCTTTGCCATGAAGACCGCCATCGTCAGCGCCATGTCCGGCTATCCCATCGGCGATCTTATCGCCGAGCGGGTCCGCGCCATGGGCGTTCGCGGCATTTACCGGCACTTCAAGCACAATGGCGTAGACGGTCCCAACATGGCCACCGTGTACAGCGATCGCGGTTTCGGCATACGCCCGCCGGTGGTGTTTTACAATCGCGCCAACGAAGCCGCTGCCGAGCTCAAGCCCGGCGACTTCGACTGGAAGGCGATCTTCCAGGGCGGCGTGCGCTGGGTACACTCCGGCGGCATCTTTGCTGCGCTCTCGCCCACCACGGCGCAGCTTGCTGCGGAGATGATGAAGGCCGCCAAGCAGGCCGGCGCGGTCACATCCTTCGATCTGAATTTCCGCGAGAAGCTGTGGAAGGTTGCCGGCGGCGAGGACCATGCGGTCGAGACCATCGCCCGCATCGTGGAGAACGTGGATGTGCTGGTGGGCAACGAGGAGGACCTGCAAAAGGGCCTTGGCATTACCGGTCCTGAAGTCGGATCAAAATCCAAACTTGATCCCGGCGCCTTTCTGGCGATGATCGACAGCGTAAAGAAGAAGCTGCCCAACGTGAAGGTGATTGCAACCACGCTGCGCGAGGTGCACACCACCAATCGCCATAGCTGGAGCGCGGTGGCGTGGATCGACGGCAAATCCCATGTGGCGCCTACGGCGGACCTCGACGTCTACGACCGCGTTGGTGGCGGCGACGGCTTTGCCGCAGGGTTCTTCTATGGATTGCTCGCCGGCGAGCCGCCCGAGGAAGCGCTCAAACTGGGCTGGGCTCATGGCGCGCTGCTCACCACATTTCCCGGCGACACTACGATGGCCACGCTGGAGCAGGTGCGCGCCTTTGCCCGCGGCGGCTCGGCGCGCATTCAACGCTAGCCGCGCTCCAGCCAGGAGAACTGCTTTCTGCGATTCTGCTTCAGTCGATACGTCAATTCTCCTGAATCCGCGCGCCCGCCATGGTATCTCACTGATATGCTGGCCGTGGAGCACACGAGAGAGGCACAACCATGGCAAAAGTAAGTCTGGTGTTCGCGGTCCTGCTGGCCGTCCTCGGGCTGGGGTTCTACTTTGGAACGGGCAGGCAGCATCCTACCGCGCTCATTCCTCTTTGGTTCGGCCTGGCGCTGGGCGTCTTCGGCTTTTTTGCCATCAGCCCTAATGAGGGCCGCCGCAAGCTGTTCATGCACATCAATGTGACCATCGGCGTCATTGGCTTCTTCGGCGCAGCGATCCAGGCCATTCGGGAATTCGGCAATGCGCGCTCGGCGGGCCTGGATCCCAACTACACCGCCATCATCGCGCAATCCGCCATGGCGCTTATCCTTCTCGTTTACGTCCTGATGTGCGTGCGCTCGTTCATTGAAGCGCGCCGCGCGAGGGAAGTTTAGCGCATGGGCGGCATGCGCGGTCCCGGTCTGGGCGTGAACGCCGAGCGCGGCGCCCACGGCCGTAGTGCGCGCGCCGGCCAGGCTGATCTTCCCAAGCGCAAACCCAGTCTCAAGAAACTGGGGCCGCAGATCTGGAAGCTGATTGCCCCCCGCAAAGGGCTCCTCGTCGGCGGGCTTCTATTGATGGCCGTCAACCGCCTCGCCGGACTGGTTCTGCCGCTGGTCTCAAAGCCGCTGCTGGACAAGGTGCTTTCCGCCGCCCATCCGGTGCCGGGATTGCTCGCCCGCATCATCGTGGCTGTGCTTGCGGCCACCGTGGTGCAGGCCATCACCTCCTATTCGCTTACGCAATTGCTTTCCATCGCCGGGCAAAAACTGATTGCCGATATGCGCCGCGACGTGCAAAGGCATGTGGGCCTGCTCTCCGTGGCCTACTACGATGAAAACCGCGCCGGAACCCTGGTGGCGCGCATCATGACCGACGTGGAAGGCGTGCGCAATCTTATCGGCACCGGCCTGGTGCAGTTCGTGGGCGGCATGCTTACTGCTGTCCTGGTCTTCTTCTTCCTGCTCTATCGCAGCGTTACTGTCACGCTTACTGTTTTTGCCGTGGTGGGCACGTTCGTGTTTGTTCTCCAATATGGATTCAAGGTAATCCGGCCCATCTTTCGCGAACGCGGCAAGATCAACGCGGAAGTCACCGGCCGCCTGACCGAGTCGCTGGGCGGTGTTCGCGTGGTCAAGGGCTATCACGCCGAGGAGCGCGAGCACAAAGTCTTCTCCGCCGGAGTCGACCGCCTTCTTGATAACGTCATGAAATCCCTCACCATGACCAGCGTGCTGGGGTCCGCATCCACCACTGTGCTTGGCGCTGTATCGGCGCTGGTCATGTGGCTGGGCGGCACGCTCGTTCTCAAAGGCTCCTGGACCGTCGGCTCCTATTTTCAATACAACGTCTTCCTCGCCCTCATGGTTGCTCCCATCTTCCAGATTGTGGCCGTCGGCACCCAGCTAACTGAGGCCTTTGCCGGACTCGACCGCACCAACGAGCTGATGGCTGAGATCGAAGAAAACCAGGTCCCCGGCCGCACCGTGCAGATGCCCCCCATTGAGGGCCGGGTCCGCTTTGAGAATGTCGAGTTCGCCTACGTTCCGGATAAGCCTGTGCTGCACGGGGTCAGCTTCAGCGCCGAGCCGGGCACCGTCACCGCACTGGTCGGCTCGTCTGGCTCGGGAAAATCCACCATCATCAGCCTGCTCTGCGCCTTCCACACTCCCAACAGCGGCCGCGTCGTCGTGGACGACGTGGACCTGGCCCACGTTGACCTGCACACCTACCGCTCCCAGCTTGGCGTGGTCTTGCAGGATTCGTTTCTCTTCGACGGCACTATCCGCGAAAACATCCTGTTCTCGCGGCCTGACGCTACCTCGGAGCAGTTCCTCTCCGCCTGCCGCATCGCTCGCGTCGACGAGTTTGCGGAGCGCTATCCCGACGGCTACGACACCGTCGTCGGCGAGCGCGGCGTCAAGCTCTCCGGCGGCCAGCGCCAGCGCCTCTCCATCGCCCGTGCGCTCCTGGCCCAGCCGCGGATTCTTATCCTTGACGAGGCCACCAGTTCGCTCGACTCCGAGTCGGAGGCCATGATCCAGGCCGGCCTCGCCCAACTCATGCAGGGACGCACCACCTTCGTCATCGCGCACCGACTTTCCACCATCCGCCGCGCCGACCAGATCCTGGTGGTCGAGCAGGGCAGGGTGGTCGAGCGCGGCAATCACGCCGAGCTCTTTGCCCTCGGCGGCCGCTATTACGACCTCTACACCCGCCAGCATGGCCTAGAGGCCAATCTCTTCCTCGCTCCGGGCGAGGGAGATACCGTACCGGCATAAGAGACGCATCCGCCCGGTTTTCGCATTGCAGGTCCGAACGGTGCGACCGATCACACCCAGGGTGGTATTCTGCAAAAAACTATAGGAGGTTGACATTCATTTCCATTTTTTGAAAGACTGAATTAGATCAATTAGCGAAACGGAGAACCATTATGCGAGACGCTCCCCCCCAAGGGACTTATAAGGTTCAAGCACTCGATCGCGCTTTTGCTGTCCTCGATCTGTTGGGTGAAAGCGAAACGCCGCTTGGACTCGCCCAAGTAGCCAGCTCGCTCCAGTTGCACAAAAGCACGGCGCACCGGTTCCTGATGGTTCTGGAGCGCCACCACATGGTGGAGCGCACCGGCGGCGGCAAGTTCCGCCTCGGCCTGCGCCTTTTTGACTTTGGCAACCGCGCCATAGAGCAGTACGATCTCCGCGACCGCGCCCAGCCGCACTTGCGCCGCCTGGTGGCTGAAACCGAGGAGACTGCGCACCTTTGCATCCTGGAGCAGGCGCGAGTCATTTATATCGACAAGATTGAGCCGGCGCGCTCCGTGCGCATGATCACCCGCGTCGGCGCCAGCAACCCGGTCCATTGCACGGCAGTGGGCAAGGCCATGCTCGCCTTCCTGCCGGAGGATCGGGTGGACGATATCCTTCGCCGCACGCGCTTCGAACGGTTCACGCCCCGCACTATCGCCACCGCTGAGGCCTTGCGTAGCGAGATCGAGAAGACGCACCGCCGCGGCTACGCCGTTGATGACGAGGAACTTGAGGAAGGGCTGCGCTGTATCGCCGTCCCGGTGCTGGATGCCCAGCGGCTCCCGGTGGCCGCGGTCAGCATCTCTGGTCCGTCGTTCCGCGTAACTGCGCAAAAGTTGCCGTCCATCGCCAACCACTTGCTGCAGTGCGTGCGCGGGATCTCGTCCGATATGGGCTTCATGTCCAGCAATATCCACGCAACCCGCCCAGCCGCCTGGACCGCGTAGGCAAAGAAATGTACTCGGGGGTTCATGAACCGGCCCTTTCATTGGCGCCAGCACTTTTCTGTTACACTTGAACCTGTTCGAGCAAAGTGCGAGTGCCCGCGAGGGTGCTTGTGCGCCGCGGACGAACCCCGGCGATGCAGCTGCCAGGCGGATCCGCGATGGTGCTTGGGGACGTAGCTCAGTTTGGTTAGAGCGCTGCCCTGTCACGGCAGAGGTCGCGGGTTCGAGCCCCGTCGTCCCCGCCATACATTCCAAATAACTTACGGAAAGTATGGCGACCCCCTCGTAGGTGCAGAAAGGTGCAACCCCTCCCGCGAGAGCACGAATTTGTATCTAAGTGCTTATATGTGAGCTGCTTGTCGCGGGCGCAGCGAGAGGTCCCGATTCCGCCTTTTGAAGGAGTTGCACGACCGCGTTTTGAGCCGCTCGCTTGGCCGGCGTGACAGCTTGTGTATAGGTATCGAGGGTCAGTCGCGCCGATGAATGCCGCAAGAGATCCTGCTGCACTTTGATATCTGTTCCAAGATTACGAAGCAGAGTCGAATAGGAATGCCGAAAGGTGTGCCATCCGATTCGCTTGTTGAATCCCAGCTTTTCGATCGCTGGATGAATCTGTTTTCGCATGACGGTCTGTCCCCAGATGGGTCGTTTACCTTTGGCTCTCTTGCTGGCAAACACCCAATCTTCTGCAGAAGGAAAGGGCGAAGTTCTCCGCCATTCTTTCAACATCTCGGCCAGGAGAGGACTCATCGGGACGGGCTTGGCTGAGGACTCAGTCTTGCACCTGCTGATGACACCGTGAACAACGGAGCGCACAACGTTGATTTCGCTGTTGTCGAAATCCAGGTCACTCCATCGCAAGCCAAAGAGTTCGCTTTGCCGCAGACCAGTTGTGACATCGAGAAAGATGAGAAGACGCGGAAGGGAAGCGACGTTGTCGAGAAGCCGCTGGATCTCGTCGGCGTGCAGAATGGTTGGTACTTTGCGACGCTTGGCACTCTGGCGAACGAGGTGGATCGGATTCTCCGAATGGAGTTCGTATCTGCACGCATGATTGAAGAGCACGCTCATGATGTTCCTGATCTTCGCGCAGGAACCAAGAGCCAAAGGAAGTTGGCGCAACCAGGACTCAACGTCGATTGGCTTAATCTTGCTGAGCGGATACGCGCCCCACCTTGGATCTATCCACCGTTTCAAATAATTCTCGTAGCCCATCTTGGTCGCGTACGAC
The DNA here is from genome assembly GCA_963771195.1 of uncultured Acidobacteriota bacterium. Classification (GTDB taxonomy): domain Bacteria; phylum Acidobacteriota; class Terriglobia; order Terriglobales; family Acidobacteriaceae; genus Telmatobacter. Next base: position 904 of record CAVYSS010000006.1, on the reverse strand, counting down.
TTCCAGGTGTTGTCAACCGAGAGCTCTCTTCGGCGATAATGTTCGATCAAGTGAGACATCGTCAGCACCCTGGTCCCGAGGCGTGGATCACCAGAATTGATCTCCAGAACAATCCCTTCGACGATCTCGCGAGCGTCGGCCTCAGTTGCGAATTGCTCAGTATTGCCCAGGACGATACGACGATAGACCGGCTTACCGCTCGTTCGATCTCGCCAACGAAATTCCCACACGCTTTTTCCACTTCGGCGTTTGGTCTCTATAAGGCTTCCATTTTGCATGCTGCTCCTTTTTGCACCGGCGTTTGGGTTGGTTCGGCCGGGCAGTGAACCGCCAAATAGCACGGCTCACTTCATTTAGAAGGAGAATGCATAAATGGAAAAAGAAGGTTGCTGCTTTGCGGCGGCAGGATTCTCCAATCGGATTGCCCTCAAGCGAGAATGACCGCGCCGTGATTCATGAATTCGCGCTCAAAATTCCGTCGCTCAGGATGCGCGCGCGAAGACCGCCGCGACCCGCCAGGAACTTTTCCGCGCCGGGAGCAATTGCAAGGTCCATCCAATAACAGGGGTTGCACTCGGCAACACCTGCAAAGTGCACTCCCTGCACTTCGAACTCTTGCCCGATGAGAGAATTCAGGTCCACGCCCGCAGTAACGACGTTGCGCCGCGCGGCTCCAGGAGATTTGCCGCGCACTCTCAGATTGACGCAAAGCTCGTCGAAAACCTCAGAGGAGAAAAATGTGATCTGCCCTGCGTAGTTTTCCTTGAAGTCGAAGAAACGGTCGCCTTCGATGCCGCGTCCGGCCACGCAGCGGATTTCCGGTATCTCGATCAACGGGTTCTTGCCAGGCGGCTGCGCATGGTGGCCGAAGAAATTATGTCCGGGCGATAGAAAGAGAGTGCAT
>CAVYSS010000005.1:0-19114 GCA_963771195.1 uncultured Acidobacteriota bacterium | reverse complement strand
GTCGATCCCTGTGATGGGCGAGGCAGTAATGTTGCGGATGTTGTCCGCGCCAGCGCCGCGTGAAGTCATACCCAGCGCATCAACCTTCTCCAGCACGCGAACGATGTTCTTCGGTTGGAATTCGCGGATCTGCAGGTTGGCGCGGGTAGTAATGTCAGCCCGGCCCGAGCCCCACTCCTCAGCCATCGACGCAAGGCCGCGCATCTGTTGCGCCGTGACGATCCCTCCGGGCACTCGCAGGCGAAGCATGAAAGAATCCTGAGCCGGCGCCACATAAAAAAGGCCATGATACTTGAAACGGAAGGTGTCATCCGGCGCGGGCGCGCGGTTATCGTCGGCGTGGGCAATGAGCTTATCCCAGACGTCGAGAGGATCTTGCTCATGCTTCCAACGTTCTTCTTTGCAAAGGTCTGATACCGGCGTGCCGTGAAACTTCTCCTCTGCAGGTTCCGCCAGATTTACTGTGCCTGAGGCCGGATCGCCGGTGAGCAAACCGTTTGCGGTAAAGCCGACGAACGGCCGCGCGCTACGTTGCATCACGCCTGCGAAGAAGCCCAGAAGATACTCCTTCTGCTCTGCGGTAAATCCTGCCGAGTTGAGAGATGCCAGTGTTTCCATGCCGAATGTCCTCAATTTAAGCCGCAACCAAAGTGAATTGGCTGGGACGCTCTCCGGACGCGTTTGCGCCGCAAAGCGCGAATCGGCGTCGAGACCAAATCGAACACCGCAAGTAATGCGGAGGATTCAAGGCTCATCGCGGAGCGGGGACGTACTTAACTGTCGGAGTGGAGGGCCGCTGCACGGCATGGTGCAGGGTTCAGAGGTCAAGAGAAGACTTCGTAGTCTCTCCTATATTCGAATGATAGCGTGCATCTGGCGTGATTGCAATACGGAGTTGCACTTAAGCGGCGGTCCGGGACGACCTCTCATACCCGTCCGCTCTTCCAATCTCTGCCGCGTTTGTGATTTTTTCTTGAATTGATATGCAGGGTATGGTAATCATTTCGTAGAACAGTTCCATAAGGACACCGCGCTGTGTCCGCTGTTCGATTCAGATCTTCTCCGCTCTCCGCTGAGCATCCCAAACATTGCAGTGCCAGTTCTTGCGTGACGCACGTGCGCCTGCGCGTCCGTGCAATCAGATACCTACATCGGGATGAGAGGAATGGTTATGGATTACATCAGCCCTTCAGAGGTTGCCGGGAGTTTTGTCGCCAATGGCTCAGTGAAATCGAGGTTGCCGGTGAGCCAGTTGTTATTGCGCGGCGCGCTCTCCGGTGCGCTGCTCGGATTTGCCACCACCGTCGCCTTCACCGCCAACGCCCAGGGCTTGCCGCCCATAATTGGCGCTGTCTTATTTCCTGTCGGCTTCGCAATGATCGTGATTCTTGGCCTAGAACTGGTCACTGGCAGCTTCGCCATGCTGCCCGCAGCGTGGCTGGGCGGCGAGACTGGCCTGCTTCGCGTTCTGGGAAATCTCGTCTGGGTCTTTGCGGGAAATCTAGCGGGGGGTTGTCTCTATGCGTGGATGTATGCCGCCGTGCAGACCCAGTTTCACCATGTTCCGGCCACCGGCGCAGCCGCTTTGATCGTTGCCGCAGCCCAGGCCAAAACGCTCGGCTACGAGAAACTCGGGATCAACGGCCTTTGGCTCGCCATGGTGAAAGCTGCGCTTTGCAATTGGATGGTCTGCATGGGCGTGGTCATGGGCCTAACTTCACGATCCACGCTGGGTAAGATTGCCGGATGCTGGCTGCCCATTTTCATCTTTTTCGCACTGGGATATGAGCACTCAGTCGTCAACATGTTCATCATCCCGGCCGGCATGTGGATGGGTGCACCGGTTTCCTTACGCGACTGGTGGCTGTGGAATCAGCTTCCCGTTACTCTTGGCAACCTCGTTGGCGGATTTCTATTTGTGGGCCTGCCGATGCTTTGGCTTCGCGGCGCCGCACATACGAAAAGAGCGCCGTCGCTCGTTGCCGTAACCGCAGAGCAGATTGGCGCGGCACAACCTGAAGCAGCAGAGGCTTGACCGATTACTCGCTCGTTTTCGAGGCCCCTCCCGTATGCCCGCGATTTGCGCGCGGCATAAGTGACGGGAGAATGCAAGACCTACAACATACGCAGTGCTAGGAGAAAACATGCATAGAATCCTTCGCATCCCTGCATTTATTACCGCCCTGTTCATTCTGACTGCTGGACTCTGCCAAGCGCAGTCGTCTGGCGGTTCTCCCGTCAGTGTCACCGTGTACGACCGCACCCGCGTGGATTCATGGCAGTGGTTCGCAGCGCCGCCGTATGCCAACACTTATGGCTATGTTGAATCATTGCTGCGCATCGGCGTAGCGCAGAAACTTCACCGTTGGGACTGGGCGTTGGAGTTAGCGCAACCTTCGGTACTCGATGCGCCCAGCGACGCTGTTTCTTCCGTCACTGCGCAGGGTCAGTTGGGCCTGGGCGGAACCTACTATGCATCCAATACCAACTCTTATCCGGCCGCTGCATTTCTCAAGCAGGGTTTTGTGCGCTATGACGGCGAGGCAGCGCACCTGCGGGTAGGACGATTCGAGTTCTTTGACGGACGGGAGATTCAGACAAAGAACCCAACGATTGGATGGCTACAGGCCAACCGTATTTCCGACCGATTGATCGGCAACTTTGGCTTCTCTACTGCACAGCGCAGCTTTGACGGACTCGATGCCCATTACAGTTCCGGCGCATGGAATATCACCGCGATGGCGACTCGCGCCGATCAGGGCGTCTTCAACATGAACGGTAATCCAGAGCTGAATGTAGACCTTCAGTACCTTGCTCTTACGCGCTCGGAATGGAAGCAGCATGTGCTTTGGCGCGCCTTCGCCATCGGCTATCACGACGGTCGCCTCGTGACCAAGACGGACAACCGCGCATTGGCGGTGCGCTCGGCCGACCATCAAAATATCCGCATCGGCACCTATGGCGGCGACCTGCTTGCGGCCGTTCCCTCGGGGCCGGGCCAATTCGATTTTCTTTTTTGGGGCGCGCTCCAGAACGGAAGCTGGGGAGATTTAGGACATAGCGCGAATGCCGCTGCTGTGGAAGGCGGATATCAGTTGACCAAAGCGCCGACAGCTCCCTGGCTGCGCGGCGGGTGGTTCCGGTCGAGCGGCGATAACAATGCGACGGACGCTACGCATAACACTTTCTTCCAGATTTTGCCAACGCCGCGGGTCTATGCCCGGTTGCCCTTCTACAACCTGATGAACAGTACTGACGAGTTCGTGCAGCTGATCGACAAGCCCACCAAGCGGCTGGCTCTCCGCGCCGACCTGCACTGGCTGCAGCTGACCTCGGCGAAGGACCTTTGGTATCTAGGCGGAGGCGCTTACGACAATAAGGTCTTTGGATTCGTTGGCCGTCCGGCAAACGGCGCCTCCGCGCTGGCATCGGTTCCCGACATTAGTGCCGACTGGCAGGCGACGAAGAACGTTGCACTCAATTTCTACTATGCCTATGCCCAGGGGAAGACCGTGGTTGCGGCAATCTATCCCACCGACAGGAACATGCAGTACGGATACGTTGAGTTCGTATATCGCTGGGGTCTCGATCAGAAAGGGACGTCGGCCAAATGAACATTGCGAGATGCGTCACGATGCTTCGGGCAAATCGGCGGGCGCAGGCGACGATGTTTCGACCGTTGCCGTTTTCCCAATTTCACCAAGCCGGCTCTTGCGAAGATCTTCGTTGAGGATAATGGCTTCGGCAATCTCGCGCATGGACTTGCGGCGCTGACGGCTTTCGCGCTGCATGGCCCTGTAAGCTGAATCCTCGTCGAGTCCGAAATCGCGCTGCAGCACTCCCTTGGCTTTTTCGATGGACTTGCGCGACTCCAGCCGGTCAGAGAGTTGCAGGTTTTCGGTCTCCAGCCGGGCCCGCTCCAGTTCCGCGCCCACCAGATGGCCGATGGCGGTAAGGAGACGGACTTCGTTCTCCGTGTGGTAATAAGGTTTTCGGTGCTGGAGATTGATCACTCCGACCAGCTTGCTACGGCAAAGAATTGGCACTGAGAGAAAGGCTTCAAATGTATCTTCGGGCAAATCTTTGAAGCGCTTGAATCGAGGATCTTTCAACGCTTTGGCGGGAATAGCGACAGGTTCGCGATGCCAGCCAACCCAACCGGTGATTCCCTGGCCAAGCCAGAGACCCAGGTGGTCGACCACGTCGGAATGCGGATTCTTCGATGCGCGAAGCACCAATTGATTGTCTTCGAGAACATACACAAAGCAGGAGTCACAGTTGATTACGGAGCTGGCAAAATCCACGATTCGATCGAGGACCGTATGAAGAGGGTCAGACGCAGCCATGCGGCTTCCAATTTCATGAAGAATATCCACGCCGGAGACTGCGGGCTTTTGGCTAGGCGAGGCGGCGGCTTCGCCTAGCAGAAGCGGGCTGACGGGAGGAGGCGGGATGCGGGGCACGTGGAGCGCGGCAGTCGAGCGCTTTTGCTCCAGGAGAGCACTGGCGTTCTGCGAAATCTCCTTGATGAGGAAGCCCATTTTCGATTGGGTCGGCTCATAATTCGGCGTCAACCCGCAGAGGGAAAGTCCTTCAGTTGTACTCGGCCCGATCGACCCAATCACCGTGGAGCGGAATCCTTCATAGAGTGCTTCGGTGTAGCCCATCCTTTCCGCCATGAGAAACAGATGCGCGACCTGCCCGGCGTTCATAAAGAGAACGACATCGACATGCCCGTGGGCGAGAGCGAGCACAGCCTCGCGTAACGGTTGAACGTCCTCAGGCAGCGCCCACTGATAAACCAGGAGCCGCGTAATAGAGACGCTTTTCTCGGCAAGCGCCGTCAACAGTTCGGGGTTTGACGTACCGTATTCCTGTACTGCAATATCCATGCCCTGGAGAGAAGACCCAAGCTTGGCCTCTAATGCAGACATCAGGGAGCGCCAGGTGAACGGCTCGGGCGCGACGACGGTGATGGGAATATCCAATTCGCGGAGGGCGCTGGAGGATTTAGGGCCTCGGGCCGCAATTTTGACCGAACGAAGAGCAGTGAGGAATTCCTCGCGGTCGTAATGCTCAGAGACAGTTTTGACGAGAGTGCGGACCCCGACCCCGGTAGTGAAGATCACCAGGTCAAATGCGCCGCGCAGTAGGGCTTCTGTGAATTCGACAATCGGCTGATTGGAGTCGAGGGGAATCTCGCGCATGGCAGGGGCGGTCAGAGGCTCACCGCCGTATGTGCGGATGAGCTTTGCAACTTCAACCGAGCGGCGCGATTCAAGGGATAGAACTCGCAAGCCGTCGAAATTAGCCGCTGACATTTTGCCTCTCCGCAGATCAGATTGCAAAGCAACTGAAGGTAGTTGCGCCGACGGCTAAAGCCGGAACGCGGCGCAGAGTCTAGGTGCACGGAGGCAACATTGCACATCGCACTTCGTGCAGAATTGAGGCTATCTCAACACCGGCGTTCATGGTTCATCGGCATCTGGCGAGAAATGTAAACAACCCTCCAACCAACACAGAAATAAACTAGAAAATGTGTCGCCGCACTGCATCGGGCTTAGGCGGGACAGAGAGCGGCATGGAGTTCGCGGCGGGGATTTATGTCATTCTCAACGCCTCTCGCTACGTCATGGTAACGAAGGCAATGGAGCACGATTTGCCGCCTAATTAACATCTAGTCTATCGAGAATGCAATAAAGAACGAATAAGGATTCGCGAAGTCCCGCAAAGAGAATGAATCTCGCGCGATCACGCCATTCCACTTGCGCTGCATCCGATTTGCCCTTATTATCAAAGCAATTGCTCCGAGCGGAGTTGCACGGCAGAGGTGCTCCGTCCGCTATTCGCCGGCTCCGAACGCCGGCAGCTTCCCCAAGATGGAGTAATTTCCAGTCGGCTCCCCGACGAGCCATCCCTGGCCTAGCCGCCGCAAATCAAAGTCACAAATCTATGCGGGTTCTTGTGCCTGTACTCATCTGTTTTGTGGCTGAGCAAATGTGTGTCCTGGCGCCGGACGATTTCTTCGTACTGTGTGCGCTAACGCGAATCACCAACGCGAATTAGTGGAGCTGTGCATGGAACTGCCCCTACTCGAACGAGCTCAGGCAGGCGACGACGCCTTCCTCCTGACCACCGTGGCGAATCCAGCCGGCGAGGTGGTCGCTTCGCTCTGTGGGATCGGCTCCAACATTGCGCTACCGCATCCGCCCGGGCCCGGCGAGCAGTATCGCTTTCACTTTGACATGACCAAGTGCATCGGGTGCAAGTGCTGCGTTGTGGCCTGCAACGAACAAAATGGAAATCCTGCGGATATTCTCTGGCGGCGGGTGGGCGAAATCGAAGGGGGCACTTACCCGGATACGCTCCGACACTATCTGTCGATGGGCTGTAACCATTGTCTTGAACCCACCTGCATGACGGGTTGCCCGGTCGATGCCTACTCGAAAGATGGCCCCACTGGAATCGTACGTCACAGCGCCGACATCTGCATTGGCTGCCAGTACTGCACCTGGAATTGCTCCTATGGCGTGCCCCAGTACAACCCGGAGCGCGGCGTTGTGGGCAAATGCGACATGTGCTACGGAAGGCTGACCCAAGGACAGAACCCGGCATGTGTTTCCGCCTGTCCTGAAGACGCCATTCGCATTGAAACTGTGCGTGTTGCGGAGTGGAGAGAGGAATATAAGATTGCCGCCAACTCGCCCGGCATGCCCTCCGCCGACGACAGCCTCTCCACCACGCGCATCACGCTTCCCAGCCGCATGCCCCGCGACATACGCAAAGTCGATCTCAATCGTCTGCGCCCGGAGGAGCCCCACTGGCCGCTAGTTGCGATGACAGTCTTCACGCAACTTTCCGTCGGTGCGTTTGCTTCGATCTGGTTGCTGGAGGTGTTCAGCGCTCAAACGCACCGCGGAGCGGCACTGATTGCTTTGCTTGTGGCGGTTGTAGCACTCGCTGCTTCCACACTCCATCTGGGCCGGCCGATTCACGCCGTGCGCGCTCTCAAGATGTGGCGTCGCTCCTGGCTCAGCCGAGAAGTGTTGTTGTTCACGCTATTTGCCTTCGCGGCGACGGCGTACGCCGCGGCATTGTGGATGCGTTTGCCGGGAACAGTGTTCCTTGGCGGCCTCACCGTTTTATTCGGAATCTGCGGCGTGGGCGCGAGCGCGCGCCTTTACCTTGTGCCGGGGCGCCCTGCGTGGAATTCGCCGTTTACCATCCTTGAGTTCTACTTGACGGCTGTTCTGCTCGGCTCGGCAGGCGCGAACCTTTTAACCGGTTCCTCTCCCGGAACGCAAGAGGCAACGATCATCGCCGGTATCGCCACGATACTTGCAGGCGGCCTTAAGGTCGCATGGCTGGCCCGATCTGAAGTCCATGAGCGCCGAGGAGCCTACGCGCTTCTCTTCACTGCGCTCTCGAACCATATTCTTGCGCGCTTCCTGCTGCTAAGCGGAGGGCTGCTCATGGTGCCCTTCGCGCAATCGCGTTGGACGGCAGTTCCTGTCGCTCTTGCACTGATTGCCGGCGAGTTTGTCAGCCGCTATCTGTTTTTCGTCAGCGTCGTGCCCACAAACATAGCCACTGAATATCTTTCCGTGGAGGCCGCATGAGTCTTGTGGACTGGCTGGCACGGAAGAGCGGGCTGGATATCCGTTCGGAGAAATACAGCTACGGCGAAGATCCGGTCCTCGGATTCACTTCTGCGCGCAAGCATGCCGATCATTGGGTCAACAGTACCTGCGGATACTGCTCCGTTGGCTGCGGAATGCAACTGGGTGTGCGCGACGGCAAAGTGGTCAGCGTACGCGGCAACCCCGATCACCCGGTCAACTCCGGCAAACTCTGCCCCAAAGGCCTGGCCGAGCACTACGCAATCGACGCTGAAGACCGCGCCAGGTATCCACTGCTGCGCAAAGATGGCGAATTCACTCGCATTGGTTGGGACGAAGCCGTCGATACTCTTGTGGAGCGCTTTCGTCAGGTGCAACAAAAGTATGGGCCGGAATCTCTCGGCATCGTAAGCACAGGCCAGCTAGTGACTGAAGAGTTTTACGCGCTGGGCAAGTTGGTGCAGTTGGGGTTTGGCACCAACAACTACGACGGCAATACGACCCTCTGCATGTCCACGGCGGTCGCTGGTTACAAACGATCCTTCGGCAGCGATGGTCCTCCCGGCGCATATGAAGACTTGGAGACAGCCGATGTGATTCTGCTTATCGGCGCCAACATTGCGGAAAATCATCCCATCCTCTGCACGCGCCTGGAAGCCAATACTGCCAAGACCCTGATCGTGGCCGATCCGCGTGTCACCAAGACCGCGATGATGGCGGACCTCTACCTGCCGTTGAAGCCGCGATCCGATCTCGCGCTCATAAACGCCATCCTGCGAATCCTCATCGATGAAGAACTCTACCACAAAGACTATGTCGATCAACATACAACGGGTTTCGCAGAACTCCGCGCCTCGCTGGAGCCTTACACCGTCGACTACGCCGCGAACATTACCGGCCTGTCTCCGGGATTGATCCGCAAAACTGCGTTGCTCTACGGGAATGCCAAGGCTGCGTTCATTGGTTGGACAATGGGCGTCAACCACAGCACCAAAGGCACCGAGACCGTGAACGCCATTAACAACCTTGCGCTGATCACGGGCAATATCGGTCGTTCCGGCGCCTCACCCTTTTCCATTACCGGACAATGCAACGCCATGGGCACGCGAGAAGCGGGCTTCTCCTCTTCGCTTCCTGGCTATCGCAAGTTTGAATCGGAACAGGATCGAGAGGAGCTCGCCCGGCTGTGGGGTCTGCCGGTCGATCGCATTCCCACAAAACGCGGCTTTGCTTATCCGGACATCATCGAGGCAGCCGTAGCGAGAAAGATTCGCGCTCTCTGGATCATCGGCACCAATCCGCTGGTCTCCTTTCCCAACATCGACGTGCTCAAGCAGGGTCTCGGGAATCTGGATTTCCTCGTCGTCCAGGACGGTTTTCATCCGACTCCGACAACCGAACTGGCAGATCTTGTTTTGCCGGCTGCCATCTGGGGCGAAAAGGAAGGAACCTACACCAACTCCGAGCGGCGCGTGAGCAAAGTAAACGGCGCCGTGAACCCGCCAGGGGAAGCGCGAAGCGATTTCGACATCTTCTTGGCGGTCGCCGAACGTCTCGACTGCCGTGAAGAGATCTTTTCCGGTTGGCGAGGACCGGCGGACGCTTTCGACGAATGGCGTCGCGTTTCCGCGGGACGCCTCTGCGATTACTCCGGCATCACCTACGCCGCGCTTGAGACAACCGGCGGAATCCAGTGGCCGTTTCCAGAGGGCACGTCCGCGAATCCGTCGGCAGCGCGCAGGCTTTATACCGATGGCCAATTTCAGACCGATGACGGCCGGGCCTACCTTCTGCCCACTCAATGGGCGCCGTTTCCCGAGCAGCCGCATCCGGAATTCCCTTTGATCCTCAACACCGGACGCACCGTTGAGCACTGGCACACGCGCACGAAAACTGGCAGCATCTCCATCCTTCAGCGAATGTCTCCGCGCGCCTGGCTGGAAATGAACCCGCTGGATGCGGGAAATCTGGGGCTGAGACCGCACGATCGAGTCGAAGTGATTTCGGCGCGTGGGCGCGTTAGCAAGGTGGAGTTGCGCATCACAGAGATCGTCGCGCCGGGGCAGGTATTCCTTCCTTTTCACTTTGCCGAAAGCAACGCGAATCAGATTACGCAAAGCGCTTTCGATCCGATCTCACGCGAACCGAATTACAAGCAATGTGCGGTTCGGGTAGAGAAGTCATCCACCGTGCACGCCTAGCCTCAATCTCACCGAATTTATGAACGCAATAGAAGGGTGGACATTCATGACTACGCACAAGGTCGAACAACTCATCATCGCCACAGTGGGCTTCTTCTGGTGTTTTCTCATGTGGTTCTCGACTGCTGCATTCAGCCCGAGTATCGCCGCGAATTACCACCTCAACATTAAGGCTCTTGGCCTTCTGGCAAGTTCGGCAATCTGGATGGCGCCGATCGGCCGGATCGTTGCAGGGTGGGCATCGGATCGTTTCGGGGCTCCGCGGACATTCGCATTCATCCTGGCAGGTTGCGGGGTCATGTCGATCGCTTCGGCATTCACCACCGATTACAAGGTTCTTTTTATCGAGCGGATTGTCGTGGCCATTGCGGGCGTATCGTTCGTCGTCGGCATCCAGCATGTAGCCCAGTGGTTTGGCCCCCATGAGATCGGAACGGCCGAGGGGCTCTATGCCGGCACAGGCAATGTCGGTGCGGGCATGGGCGCGTTGCTGCTGCCGCGCATCTTCGGAGTTAATTATCACGGCGCCTTCCTGTGGCTTGGCGTTATCGCCCTCGTGATTGCAGGCTGGTACCTCGTACGCGGATGCGCCGCTAAATCCGTAGAACAAAGCAATCTGGTGCGGGTCCGAAGTAATCTGCGCGGCACAGTATTCGTTTGGAGCCGTTACATCGCCATTGCGCTGATGCTCGCCTATGCCATGTCCTTCGGATTGGAAATCGCCATGAATGCCTGGCTGCCGGGTTATTTTACGCGCGGTTTTCACGAAGCAATTCTTGCCCTTGGCTTTACTAGCGTCGCCGGCCTGCAGATCGCCGCTGGAACCTTTGCGGCCGTGCAGTCCTTTACCGCATCGCTGTTTCGTCCCTTCTCCGGCTTCATGTCCGATCTTTTCCAGCGCAGAAACTGGACACCTTTGCCGTTTATCGCCAAGAGCCTTCCTTACGCACCGCGTCTGCATTGGCTGGGCATCTCGCTTGTCTCAATTACGCTGGCCATGGCTGGACTGACGATCGCTGGCCTAACGGGCTCTCTGCACCTCTCGGTGGCGATTCTGGTAGCCATCGGAATCGCCATCTCATGCGGAACCGGCGGCACGTTTGCTTTAGTGCCGCTGTTGTTTCCCGACCGTCCCGGCGCCGCCGCCGGATTCATTGGCGGTGTATCGACCGCCGCCGGCATCGTTTACCCGCTTGTTTTTGCAGGCGGCTCGAATATCCATACGGGCTACATCAACGTCGCGCTCTATATGTTCATGCCGATCTTGTTGTTTTACTTCTGGGCCGCACGCTACGAGCGTCACCCGGAGGAGCATGGTCTGCTTGCGCGCACCTTTGCCCTCGATGAAGCATGATTAGATCGTCCCAACCGCCCAAAAAGTGCCGTGAATCCGAATCTGAAAATGTGAGGTTTATCATGAATTCGACAAGCCCGTCCTGCGACTTCGTTACCCACGAACCTTGGTATAAATATGGCGTTGCCGTGCTCTTCATCGAAATGGGGATAGCCATCGCACTGAGCGGATATTCACTTTTCATGACTTTCCATGGACTTGGCGGTTTTCCCGGCAAGCATTAGCTCTGGCCTGCCCGGCAGAATCTGTGCCGGCATCGCAATGCGTTCTTCGCTGCGCGGGTGACGGGTCAGTTCACCGGCGTCATATTTATATCGTGGTACGATATAAATATGAGTGCTCGTAACAATGCCCCTGGCGATCATGCCCTTCTTGGCATACTCGCCGATTTCCGTTGTCAACTGCGTCTGTTTCTGCACTTCAGCGAGTGCGCAGCGATCAGCGCAGGGCTGCAGCCCCAACAGCATCAACTGCTTCTGCAGGTTGCCGGGGCTCCCGAAGCAATAGCCGTCACCATCGCGTATGCCGCAGAGCGTCTCGGCCTGAAGCATAATAGCACCGTTGAACTGGTTGACCGGTCGGAACGGGAAGGCCTCCTCTCACGCACGGCTGACAATCAAGACAAACGACGTGCTGTTTTGCGCATAACCCCCAAAGGAAAGCGGATTCTTGCTCGATTGTCAGATGTCCACGCACGCGAACTCAACGAGCTGGCGCCGCGCCTGATTGAAGCCTTGCAACGAGTCAGAGCGCACGATATCTCCGATGTCGTCCTGGAGGCCCAATGAAATCGCGGCTTTCCGCGTTGCGCGATTTCACTGTCGATCATCGGACCTGGTTTCTGATCGCAGCCGCCCTCGTCATTGGTACAGGTGCGGCAGGTCTGGCGGTCCTGCTCTTGCGGGCTATCGCATTCGCGACGAACATCTTCTACTACCACCGCGTCAGCTTCGCGATGGTTGGCCCGGCAGGATCGACAGAACCGCACTGGATTATGCTGCTGGTTCCGATCGCCGGGGGGTTGATTGTTGGAATCATGGCCCATTACGGCTCGGATAAGATCCGTGGGCACGGAATCCCCGAGGCCATCGAGGCAATTCTGTTGAATGGCGCCCGCGTCGATCCCAAGGTAGCGGTGCTCAAACCGCTTTCTGCAGCGATCGCAATTGGCTCGGGTGGGCCCTTCGGTGCTGAAGGACCGATCATCATGACCGGAGGAGCGTTCGGCTCGCTGGTCGCGCAGTGGCTTAAACTATCGGATGCCGAGCGTACAACACTTTTGGTGGCCGGTGCCGCTGCAGGGATGTCAGCAACGTTTGCGGCGCCGATTGCCGCGATTCTGCTTGCCGTGGAGTTGCTTCTCTTCGAATGGCGCCCGCGTTCGTTGGTCCCGGTAGCGGTGGCGAGCATACTGGCAGGCGCGCTGCGTGTGCGTTGGCTTGGATCAGGGCCACTTTTCCCCGTCCCGCTGCATTCCGCGATTAACCTACAGCAGTCGCTCCTCGTGGCCGCCCCATTAGGGATAATCGTTGGCTTTGCCTCTGCGGGGCTAAGCCGATTGATGTATGGCTTCGAAGACGGGTTTGAGCACTTTTGCGGGCGTCTGCATATCCATTGGATGTGGTGGCCGGCGATTGGGGGCATCGGTATCGGAGTGGGCGGGTTCTTCTTCCCGCGCGGACTGGGCGTTGGCTACGACAACATCGCGGAGGTTCTGCGCGGGGATGCTCCGGTGGCCCTGCTGCTGGGTCTCATTGTTGCCAAATCGCTGATGTGGGCGTTTTCCCTGAGTTCCGGGACTTCGGGTGGCGTGTTGGCTCCCATTTTGATGATTGGCGCAGCTTTGGGAGAGGCTGCGGCACAGTTGGCACATATGCCAGGAGAAACACAGGCTCTTTGGGCGCTGATGGCAATGGGGGCGATGCTCTCAGGCGCGCTAGGTGTGCCGCTTACGGCGATTCTCTTCTCCTTGGAACTGACCCATGCTTTGCCGGCAATACTGCCCCTTGCATTGGCGTGTATTGGGTCCTATCTGGTGACCTCATTGATCATGCCGCGGTCGATCCTAACGGAGAAACTCAGCCGCCGAGGGTACCACTTATCGCGCGAATATGGCGTTGACCCCCTCGAAATGGTCAGTGTTGCGGATGTGATGACAGAGCTTTCCGCATCGGGCGGAACGGAAGATGCAAGCGATGCACTTAAGCCATTGCCGGATACCTTTGCCTACTCAGATGAGACTTGCCGCGCAGTCGCGGAGGAAATGGCGACCACGGGCGTGGTGAACATGCTGGTCGTGGATCGGGAAACGGGGCGCGTCTGTGGGATGATCGGGGCGCAAGAGTTGCTCTTGGGACGGAGGCGAGCGGTGGTGCGCGAGTCGGAATGAAGCATATCTTTTCAAATCTAGTCCAGACGATAGTCGCACGGAAGCGCGAGTGACAAAGGTCGCTGCGGGAGCCGGTAGGCACATTTATGCTGGCAAACGTAAGGGGGACCTGGTTTTGCATCTGCGGAGTCAGCAGAGTCCCACGCCGCCAAAGGAGACATACAGTGATTAAGTTTGACGCGGAACACGCTGCCGTTCATTATCCCCCGGATCGCCGCCACCGCCTCTGGATTCGCCCTTCGATTTTGATCGGAATTGCTGCTGTGATCGCGTCGCTGGTTGCCGCGGCGTGGATCGAGATGGTCGTAACCGGCCTGCCGCACATTCCACCCGTTCCGATGGTGTACCCCAACAACTTTGCCGGCCCGCACGGATTCCCCCTCTGGGTTCGCTACTGCCATTTCTTCAACTTCCTTTTCGTCACCATGCTCATTCGCAGCGGCTTTTCCATTCTGGCCGATCATCCGCGGCTCTATTTCAACGACGACTGCACGCCGGGCAGCGAGTGGATTCGCTTCACGCCCATTAAAGTTCCGCGCGACCGCCTGTGGACGGCCAAGGATGATGCGCGCTATATCACGCCGCTCGTGGGCACGCCCGGCTACAGACACACCATTGGCGTTGCACGCGTGTGGCACTTTATCAACGTGCATGGCTTCATCCTCTGCGGCGTCTACTTCGTCGCCATGCTCTGCACCACTGAGCAGTGGAGGCGCCTGATCCCCACCTCGTCAACCGTGATTCTGCAGGCTTGGAACACCTGGGTCCACTACGCCACCTTCCATCTGCCGGCCGAGCCCAATGGCTTTTACGGCTACAACGCACTGCAACAGATCGCCTACTTCACGGTGGTTTTCGTCTTCGGGCCGCTGGCGATCCTCACCGGCGTCGCCATGTCGCCGGCGGTTGTGAACCACTTCACCTGGTATGCGAAGCTTTTTGGCGGCCGGCAATCGGCGCGCTCCATTCACTTCCTCACCATGCTCAGCTTTCTGGCATTCCTCGTCGTCCACATCACACTGGTGGTCATGACTGGATTCGCACGCAACATGAACCACATCGTGCTTGGCACCAACGACCAGGGCCGACTGGGCATGTGGCTAGGCTTCGTGGGCATCGGCGTCGTACTTGGTTGCTGGATCAGTGCGCACTACCTCTCATGGCAACAGCCGCGGGCTCTGCAGCATGTCCTCAAGGTCGTCGCCTATCCCATGCAATTGCTCACGCTGAACCGGCTCATGCCGCAGCAGATGTATTCGGAGCAGGACATTTCGCCCTACTTCTGGCCCAACGGCAAGGTGCCCGTGCGCGAGGACTGGAAGCGCCTGGCTGACGGCGGCTTCCGCGATTTCAAACTGAAGGTTGGCGGCCTGGTCGAGAACCCTGTCGAGCTTTCACTCGCCGACCTGCGCAATCTGGGCGAAGTGGACCACATCACCATGCATCACTGCATCCAGGGCTGGAGCGGCATCGCCAAATGGGGCGGAATCCCCATGAAGAAACTGATCGACCTTGTTCGCCCTCTGCCTGAGGCGCACACCGTTGCCTTCTTCTCCTTTGGCGAAGCACTCTACGGCGGGTCCTACTACGACACGCAGAGCCTCGAAAATGTGCTTAAGCCGCAGTGCCTGTTGGCCAGCGAGATGAATGGCCAGCCGCTGCCCGAGGTCTATGGCGCTCCGCTGCGGCTCCGCGTCGAAAACCAGCTCGGCTACAAAATGGTGAAGTGGATCGAGCGCATCGAGTTCGTCGAATCGGAAAAGAACCTCGGCAAGGGAGAAGGCGGTAAGAATGAGGACGAAGAGTACTTCGATCTGCTACCGAACATCTGATCATTTCCATGAATGATGATCAGACCCATGTGAAGGGAAGATCCGGCAGCATCGACCATGTGCCTGCGCTGCTTGCTCATCTGCGCCTGAAGTGGCTCTTACAGCATTTTCCAACGCGTGTCGTTTGGGCGATTTATGTTTGCATTAACGGCTTTATCACCATCGGACTGCTCGCGCTGCTGGCCCTTCTAACGGGCAGCCCCTTTGTCTTTCCGTCGCTCGGCCCAACGGCGTATCTTTTCTTTTTTTCTCCCCTTGCGGAAGCCTCGAGCCCGCGTAATACGATCCTCGGTCACGCAATTGGACTCATCTGCGGTTATGGCGCCTTCGCGCTTACCGTGGCTTCCAGCCCGCCTTTTGGTATGCACCCCGGCGTTCATGGCGCCAGAGTCCTGGCCGCTGCGCTTTCTCTGTCTGCCACCGGAGCACTCATGGCGCTGTTCCGGGTAAGCCATCCACCCGCTGGTGCCACGACCCTCATCGTTTCGCTCGGCATCATCTCGCAGCCCAAAGAACTCGTCATTATTGAAGTCGCAGTTATTCTGCTTACGGCTCAAGCTCTCGCGATCAATCGGCTTGCGGGTGTGCCCTATCCCCTGTGGCAGAGACACAATGCTGCTGGAAGCGCTTCCGTGGTTGGAAGTGAGGTTCTGGAGCATGACGTCTAGCTGCGAATGATGCTATCTATCTCAATTCAAGGGGCTCAAAGCAGATCAGACGGTGTCCTTAGACCACGCAATTGTGAGTAAGAAGACGCTATCCGCCAAAGCCTCAACGTCGTGCCCAATGCAACGATCGAGCGCTAACAGATGGCCGGCAGGAACCTCGACAACCTGGTCTGGCAATTTGAGTCGCAAGTGCCCAGCGATCGTATGGATTGAGATTCTTCCATCGGCCCGGTGCTCTTTTATCTCTGTGGCCTTTTTCATGGCGACCAGAATGATACGAAAATCCGGCTGCTTCACAAGTGTTTTCGAACTCCGCCCGGTACCTCGCTGCCAGGAGTCTTCTCGGTGCAGATGTTCTATCTCTGCGGCAAGATCAAATTGAAGCAGGGGCTGAGCCAATTCGGGAAGCCTGGTTAAGCTGGTGTTTTCATTTTCGTGCTGATTCATCTCAATCTCCTTGTTTATTGTGCTGTCTCTGACTTGCCATGGGAACTGTGGTGTCAAAGCAGACATAAGCCAAAGCAGTTTGCTCCGTTTTTAGTTAAGCGATTCTTCGGAACGGCAAGTCTCTGACTCGGAATAGCCATCATGGAATCACGCTAGAAGCCCAGAGACCGCACCACCCGCTGGACGGTCTCGGCACTGGAACGCAGCCCGGCCTCCTCCTTCGGATTCATTGGCACTGGCAACAGTCCTTCCACTCCTCTGCGACCCACAATTGACGGTATAGAGAGACATACGTCGCTAATGCCCCGATAGTCCGTCAACAGGGAGCTGACGGGCAGCACGCGGCCCTCATTCCAAAGAATGGCTTCCAGAATTGCAGCCACAGCCAAGCCTATCGCGTAATTGGTGACGCCCTTGCCCTGGATGATCCTCTCGGCCGAGGTGAGCACGCTTTCGAATATCTCCTTTTCTTCCTGCGCGCTCATCGCCCGGCGGCCCGGCATGCGCCAACCTTGCACAGGCACATTACCGATACTGGCGCTGGACCAGAGAGGAATCTCGCTTTCGCCATGTTCGCCGGCAATGTAGGCATGCACGTTCTGTACGGCCACCGCGCAACGTTGCGCGATCAGAAAGCGGAAGCGGGAGCTATCCAGCACCGTTCCGCTGCCCAGAACTCTGCTGCTATCGAGTCCGCTCAACTTCAACGCCACGTAGGTGAGCACATCCACCGGATTGGTCACCAGCAGCAGTTTCGCATCTGGCGCAACTCGCAGCAGATCAGGAATCAGCTGGCGGCAGATCGCGGTGTTCGTCTCCGCCAGATCGATGCGCGTCTGGCCCGGCTTTTGCTTAGCGCCGGCGGTTACCACGATCACGTCGGAGTGCTCCAGCACTCCTATGTCATCTGAGCCGTCCAACTTTGCCATCGGGACGAACATCAGTCCATGGTTAAGATCCAGGACCTCGGCCTCCACCTTCGCCCTGACCCGGTCAAAGAGGCTGATGTGCTTACCCACTCCGCGCACCATGCACGCGTAGGCGATGGTTGCTCCCACACTGCCCGCGCCCACGATTCCAATCTTTTCTGCTCGGTCGCTCATGGATACCTCCCGGATGCTTCGATAAACTTCGTTTCTAATTCCCGATCATAGGTGCAGTGAGAACGCAATGCAGGGACATTAGTCACAGAGACAAAACTCTCGGCTCATATGTCAGAACAAGCGTGAGGGTTGTGCCGGCGATGAGCGAAAAGGTCTCGATTGACAAAGGCTGTTTCATGCATGGGTGTGCGCAAATGCAGAGCGGCCCAGGAGAAAAGTCAGCGCGATATTGATGGCGAACACCAGTACGCCGCTCAACTCCAGCATCCCGGAGATGGGGAGTGTTTTCCAGGCAAGGGCATTGAATGCCTTCGTAGGCAAGCGGCTCAGAGCAGACCCGGAGGGTGCAGCCGGCCTGCAGCAGGATCAAGCTGAGGAACATGAGTCGCTTGCTGAAGATGGAATAAATGCCGGCAAAATGGGGAAGGATGCGCGGCCCGATGGCGAAGACCATGGTAGCGGCAAAGCCGACTGTAAGCGCGTGACGAGAGGCGCCCCAAATGCCTCCGTGCTGGTCGGCAACGGCCGCCCAGACACTCATTGAGCCGGCGATTACCAGCCATGCGTAGGCAAGCCGAATGAACGATGGAAAGCTGGGATGAATTCCCTGCACCTTAGCAGATCCGTGAGGCCGCTGTGTCAGATGCAATGCGAGCCCGATTGCAATTGAGGCTGCGGTGAGCAAAATCGTCGCCGCGATGGTCCAACCGGAGACGCCGGAAAGAACACCCATCAGGTCCAGGATCAACGCGGTCAAGAATACTCGCGCGCTCGGCTGGGCAATCGCGAGGAAGGTAGGCAGCCAACGTGCGGAGAACCCCCAGACCACGGGCACGAGGAATCCCCAAGCAAGCAATACCAAGTACTTCTGGTCGAGAGCGTGCGGAAAGGCGAGAAGTGTTCCATTGACTGCCAGGCGTACGCATTCAACGAAGTTGAAGATGACCAAAGCTGCGAGCCCGGCGGTTCCCATCAGCACAGAGACCATCCACAACTCCATTCGCGGCTTTGCACGCTTACTTTGCGTCCGCTCTGGCAGCTTGTGCTGTGATGCGGCAGCGATGAACAACAGAACTGCGATCAATTCAAATCCGGCAGAGATCGGGAACACCAAGCGCCAATGCCAGCCGTAAATGCTTGCTGTCCATCGCATCGCAACGCCTGAGGCCCACAGAACGAAGCATGCGAGCGGAATCCTGACCACCGACCGCCCATGTGATGGCTGCGAATAGAATCCGATTCCGAGAATGAAGCTGCCGATCCAGCCGAATACCTGCGCGTGGCCGTGGCCCTGAATCCACGCCGCCGGCAGACCGCCCAGTCCGTGATGAGTGCTGATCGCCATCAGGTTTGAGAAGCCCAACAGGGTGCCCAGGTAGAGCCATAAAGAAGAGCCCGCGCGAATCCAAGCACGAAGCATGAGACTCTTCAAACGCTCGTGGGACTCAATGTTTCCACAGAAACTCGTCGCGTCAGGAGAGTGTAATTGATTGATCTGGGA
>CAVYSS010000004.1:0-42564 GCA_963771195.1 uncultured Acidobacteriota bacterium | reverse complement strand
AACATTTTCAACATCTCGAAGATCAACTCCGAGGTGCGCGGCGGCAAGTCTCCGCGCATCAAGCGCCTTCAGGAATACATCGGCGAGAGCTACTTCGAATACCTGGCAAGCTCGACGACCTCGTTCTCCTGATGGATGAATCTCACCGCTACCGAGGCTCGGCGGGCGTGAGGGCCATCAACGAACTGAAGCCGATCCTCGGCCTGGAAGTCACCGCGACACCGCAGGTCGAGAACGGGGAGCCGAACCGATGACTTCAAGAACGTGATCTACCGCTACGCGCTGGCCGAGGCGATGCGGATGGCTTTGTGAAGGAGCCGGCCGTGGCGACCCGCGAGAACTTCGACGCGAAGAACTACGACGAAGAGGCTTGGAAACGATCAAACTGCAGGACGGCGTTCGCATCCACGAGTACACCAAGGTGGAGCTCGACGTCTTTGCCGCGAGAACGGAACGTCCATGGTGAAGCCCTTCATGCTGGTTGTCGCGAAGGACACGGCGCACGCCGAAGATCTGCGAAGAGGATCGAGGCCTGACGACTTCTTCGAAGGACGCTACAAAGGGAAAGTCATTACGGTTCACTCCAACCAGAGCGGCGAGGAAAAAGACGAAAACGTGCAACAGCTGCTTACCGTAGAGAGCCGTGAGAATCCGACCGAAATCGTGATTCACGTGAACATGCTGAAAGAAGGCTGGGACGTGACCAACCTCTACACCATCGTTCCGCTGCGGGCGGCGAACTCGAAAACTCTGGTGGAGCAGTCCATTGGGCGGGACTACGTCTCCTTATGGGAAACGGACCGGCGTTGCGGATGTGGACCGGCTGACGATTGTTTCACATGACAAGTTTCAGGAGATTATTGACGATGCAAACGATCCCGATTCAATCATTCGCACCGGCGTAGTGATTGGCCGCGATATTCCCGACACGCCGACGCAAGCCGTGACGATTACGCCCACGATTCTAGTCCGTGTTGGGCATTGCGCCGCCGGCACGCCAGGCGGATGTTAACCCAGGCAACCGTGGCAGTTCAAAAGCCACTTTTTGCAACGGAGCCCGAACGTAGGGTTGCCGAGGCGACGCTTTCAGGTGATTCACCGTGAATTTCGAGCGGCTTAGAGAGTTCGGAAGACCTGAAGCTCCCGAAGTTCAGCAAAAGATTATCGCCCAAAGTCATGGAGGAGATTCGCCCTGTTCAGGGAGAATTGCGGGCATTGTTGAGCAGGTGGATGTTTCGGCCATCGTGAGCGACTACGACCAATGTGTATGTCGAAAACACTATCGACATTCCGCTGATTACGGTGGTTCCCGCCGGCGATGTCACTGTAGGCTACAAGGACTTCGACCTCGACTGTAGCAGCGTTCATTACCCGCCTGTAGCCAAGGATTTGCTGATACAGCGGCTCACTGACAATCAGAGATTTCGCATTGTCAGCGGTGAAGGAGTTGTCCATGAGCCGCATCTGGAAAACTACATTGTTCGCGGCCTGATCGATCAAGACGACATCAGCTACGACGACCATGCCATTCTGCTTTACAAACTCTCTGGCCAGCTTGTCCGGCACATCAAATCGTATCTGTCGAACGAGGAGGATGTTCGGAATGTCCTACAGTACCACCAGGGCGAGCTTGTGCGCTTGGTTCACACGCAGATGAATCAGCACTACGTTGAAACGGCGACTGAATATGTGGTCACGCCATCGAAGGGCTTTCAGCGTCTCAGTTCCAGCAGCGCCGAGGTCGAACTTGGCAAGAACGCACGGAACTTCCGGCAGCCGCTGGAAGACAAGCTGTACATCCGCAGCATTGTATTCGGCGGATTCACAAAATGCCTGTATCCAGCAGTGAAGTTTGATTCCGATCCAGAAAGGCGCTTTGCCACGATCCTTGAAGACGACGCAGATGTAGTGAAGTGGCTCAAGCCACCCAAGGACCTATTGAAGATTCAATATGCCGAGGAAGACAACTACAACCCAGACTTTTATCGTCGAGACGAAGAGTCGAGCGTTTACCTCTGCGAGATCAAGAGGGCAAGCGAGGTTGATGATTCCAAGGTGCAGAAGAAGGCAAAAGCTGCAATCCAGTGGTGTGAACGCGCAACCAGCGTAAGCGATAAGCCGTGGCGGTACTCGTTAATCCCACATGATACGGTTCAGATCAATCGAACTTTTTCCAGCCTCATTCAGCAATTTCGATAGAAGGCTGACAACCCGTTTCGACCTACATTTGATTTAGTAATGCTTCTCCGCGAGTGGTTCAGTATTGCCATTCGCGGGGAAGGAGTGCCTTCCCTCGTTCCAGCCGCCCATTAATACCAGCGTCTTCCGCTACCCATCCCAGCGGGTCCGTTCCTTCCCCGCAACGCCCCTCCCTACAATAGCAATTCGGAAGAGAACCTAATTTCTTCTTCGTTTAAGTGCCCCCGCTTCATGCGGCTTTATGGCAGAGGCGGTCGGAACCCGTCAAGGGTCTCCGCTGCGCTGCGATGAACGCGAAAAGCCGCGCCCTTGACCGAACCCTCCGCGCCCCTGCCCGCCGCGCAAGACATGAAGCGGGGGCACTCAAACAAAGAAATTGGGTTTGAGGCAGACGCCCTCCTTCAGAATCCGCCCCACGCGGGCAGCACAGGAGAGCGAACATCATGACTTACGCACCAGCAGCAACACCGCCACCACCGCGCCGCACAGCAAAAATGCGGCGCTCCGCAGCGAATCCCCTTACCAGCAGCGCACCACGCAGCGCGACAACCCCACGCAGCAACTCATCAAGCAGGCCGTGGATTACCTGCTCCAGCAGCTTGAAGCGGGCAAGAGCGAAACATTGACCGCGTATCTCGCGGCAATGGCCCGTTTCCATGCCTATTCTTTCGGGAACATTCTGAGCATTGCGAGGCAACGCCCAACGGCGACCAGAGTCGCCGGGTTCCATACGTGGAAGGAGTTGGGCCGGTTTGTGAAGCGCGGCGAAAAGGGCATCCAGATTCTCGCCCCGATGGTTGGACACCGCCGCAGGAAAGACGACGCCGACCGCAACCGCACACAGGACGACAACGGCAAGCCCGCGCCCGTGCTGATTGGCTTTCGCGCCGTCTACGTTTTCGATGTGGCGCAGACCGAAGGCGCGGACCTGCCCGAGTTCGAGCACAACATCACCGGCGAAGTGGGCGAACACCGCGACCGGCTGATTGCTTTTCTCGATTCGCAGAATATCGCGCTCGAATACAACGAGAACATTGCGCCCGCTCTTGGCGTCAGCTACGGCGGAAAGATTGCCATCCTTCCCGGCCAGTCGCCCGCCGAGGAACTCGTGACGTTTGGTCCATGAAACTGGCGCACGAACTTTTGCACAAAACTGAGCGCCGCACCATGACCACCGCCACCGTGCGCGAGACGGAAGCCGAGGCCGTCGCTTTCATCGTGGGCCAAGCCATCGGCCTTGAGATGGGCCGAGCCTCTTCGGACTACATCCAGATGTACGCAGGAAACGCGGCGCTTCTGGCCGAAAGCCTTGAAGTCATCCAGCGGACCTCAGCGGTCATTCTCGACGCCATCACCGGAGAGCCGAGCGGCAAACTGTCCGCCGCTTCTGTCACAACGACAGAGACGCAGAACGAAATGGCGGAGGTGGCGTAATGAAAACCATCCTTCGCATTCTGGAGCGGGCCGGAGGCTACCGGCCCACGCTCTACCTCAAGATCGAGAATCCGCCTTACATGGCGCTTGTCATCGAAGCCACGCCGGAGCCGGGGCCGACCGGACTGCCCGCAATCTCCATCGCGCACTACGGCGAACAGAACGGCGACCTGATGCGCGACCCGGAGATGTGCTTCGAGTTGGCAAAGCCGCCGCTCTGCGAGATGTCATTATCGAGTTTCTATTTTCGGAATGACTATCTCGGAGTCGAGCAGTATTCGCGCTATCGGGACGGCGAGAACTATGTTTTCGTGCCCGACCTCCACCGGCAGCATGAAACCTTTGCGCGGCAGTGGGACCGCAATCTTCGCGCTCAGGGTTTTCTCGAAGCCTTTACGGACAAGTCGATTCGCGGCTAGTCCGCTCCCTGCGGAGCGGACCCACGCCCGACGTGTCCCCGCTCCGCGCGCCCTCACCCTTCAACCGCTCGAAAGGAGCAATGAATCATGGAAACGACCGTTATCAATGCCACCGAATACCGCGAGCTTCCGCTCGCTCTGCTCAACGAATCGAAGACCAATCCCCGCCGCGTCTTTGACGATGTTAGTCTTCGAGAACTCGCCGCCAGCATTCGCAGCCAGGGCGTGCTCTCGCCCCTGCTTGTCCGGCCACTCACCGAAAACGGCTTCGAGATCGTGGCCGGTGCGCGGCGTTACCGCGCCGCGCAGATGGCCGAAGCTGTCACCGTGCCGGTGCGCATCAAGCAGATGAGCGACGCCGAAGTATTGGAGGCGCAGCTTGTCGAGAACCTGATTCGCGCCGAGATTCACCCGATGGAAGAGGCCGAAGGCTTTGCGCGACTTTTGGCGCTGGAGGAGCCGAAGTACAGCATTGAGCAGATAGGCGCACGTGTTGGCAAAGTCCGCGACTTTCATCGCCTCGCGTTTGAAATTGATTGAACTTGTACCCGCTGCGGTCGATGCTTTCTACGCCAACGAAATCGGCGTGGGCCATGCGCTGCTACTGGCGAAGCTGCCCGCCGACCAGCAGCAACAGGCACTCTCGGCTTGCTTCAAGGAAGCCTACAACGGCGAGCCAGAGCGCAGCGCGGATTCTTCTTGCCGGTGCGCAACCTGCAATTCTGGATTGAGACGAATGTTCTGCTCATCCTGAAAGATGCGCCCTTCGACAAGCGCGACGCGCAGCTTGTCTCCACGGCGGGCAGTTGCGCCGACTGCCCCAAGCGCACCGGCCACAACAAGCTGCTTTTCGGCGACGACCTCGGCAAGCAGGGCGACCAATGCACCGATCCCCGCTGCTACAACGCAAAACTTGCGGCGCACGTGGCGAAGGCCGTCGCCGCCAAGCCCAACCTTGTGCAGATCAGCACGGCATACGGCGGGCAGAAGGAAGGCAGTCCGGTTCTGCCGCGCAACAAGTACACCGCGATCCGCGACGACAAGCCCCAAAAGAAGGAAGATGCGCAGCGCCCGGAGTTCAAGGTGTGCCGGTTCGCTACCGATGCCATCATCACCGAAGGCAGCGACATCGGCACCATTCACAAGGTGTGCGCGAATCCCGATTGCCCCATTCACCACGCCGCAAGCAACGGCCCGCGACCGATGCGGCATTCAAGGCAGAGCAGGAGAAGCGCCGCCGCGAAGAGGCCATCGCCCAGGCGACCGGCCTTCGCGTCCTGAAAGCAACCAGCGATGCGGTTCCTGTCCGGCTGATGAAGCGCGACCTGCTCTTCATCACCGAACGCCTTGCCGCCGCCTTGGACGAGCGCCGTCTGGCGATCATCTTTCGGCTTCACGGCATCGGCAAGGCCAACGGAAACGGAGACGCCACCGGCCAAGCTGCTCGCGTCCTTTCTTCGCAAGGCCGACGAGAGCACCCTTGGCCGGGTATTGGTGGCAATCACCGTCCTGCAAACGGCGCACAGTTCCAACGAATCCGCGAAAGCCCTGCGCGAAGCCGCCGAGTTCTACAAGGTGGACGTGGCCGCAATCACGGCCAAGGTCAAAGAGGAGTTCGCCGCGAAAGAAAAAGCGCAAGCCACCCGGAAGGATGCGGGCAAGGCGAAGCCTGCGCAGCCGCGCACAGCAGCAAAGAAGGCCAAGGCCGCATAGCGGCAAACCGTGACATTGAAACAGATACGGGGTCCGGCGATGCCGGGCCCCATTTTCATTACCGACGCCCGTCCTCCCGCCCTGTGATGTGCTGCCGCTTCGCGCCAGACTTGTTTGGCCCACCCAGACGGGTTTGAACACCTTGTGCAGGTGCAAGGTGTTGACCGGCTGCCGGTTCGCTTTTACTCGCCGGTAAAAAACTCTTGACTTTTTGAATCCGATTTGAAAATCATTGCATCATTAGTCTCAAAAGATCGAGGTCGTCGGCGCTTCCCCTTTCACCAACTTTGCCGACACTTCCGTTTTAGCAGTCTGGGGTCCAAGCAACATTCAGAAAAATGTGCTGTGAAAACAGGTGTCCAATCGTTTCGCGACTGGATGCATTCTCTCTCCTATACGCCAGAAGCTGGATGGGGCATTGGAGACGATACGTCAATTTGCGCAGAGAGAATTTCGCCAGAGCTGAACCGCAGACAGAGCTTCCACTCATGACAAAGCAGAAACTGTGCGAACAACCGGGACCAGTTCATTCGTGACGTTCAGTGTAATATTTGGCAGTTTGCAATCCCTGCATTTGCGCATCCACATCTGGCTTTATCACTTTCGTGCCTTGGAGGACAATATGGCTTGCACACTAGCGGTCTGCGCTGGCGCGGACGCAGATTATCAGGGTCAGACGGGGGCTTCCTTTGAAATAGCTGTATCCTCGACGTCGGGCACTGCGACTCTCAATTACGCACTCTACAACGGCAAAGGTCTCACGGCAGGTCCGTGGAAGTTCACCATTGCTTCAGGCGTCAAGGTCCTCACCCTCGTTATTGAAAGCACAGCGATGGGCGACCGAATTTCCGTGAAGGAGATTACGAATGGTTGTAACCAGGTCCTAGATGCGTTTGACTATACCCCTTCAATCGCACCGCAAGGATTGGAGGTCAAGGGCCTATGAGACGGATTGCCTTGCTCCTATGCCTCCTTGGCGCTATTCCATCATTTTCACAGATTCCCAATGACCATACCAAGTATGGTCGGTGCCAAGACAACGACGTACTGAGTCTAGCTAAGCTTTCCGACAAAGCGAACGCGGTGGCTATCAAATTTGCTCTGAACATTGACCGCGGGTGCAATCTGAGCATTGTGAAGCAATACGTTATCGCACACCCGCCACAGTTCTCCAGTGCCCAAATGCAAGACATGGCCAACCAACTTATCAACTATGTGGAGCAAGCTCGCCAAGACAAGCAAGTCGGTGCCTCCGATAGCTCTGCGGGTACAACTTCGTTAGTGAGCAAAGGAGTTGGTGCGATTCTCGGCGTCGCGCTCGAAAGCGGCTCAATCGATAGAACAACGAGTGGTAGTGTCACCACGGTAACCCTCAATACTGCTCAAGCAGTCGATTTCTTGAGCGCTGGCAATATAAAACCCTGTGAGATCATTGAATCGAATTGCAGTTTCGGGCGTAAGGTTTTGACGGGATTGACCATTAACACCACCTATGATGTTTCCCAAGCAAGCACTTCTACCAACTTGACGGCCTCCCAATCGGCCCTCTCTTCGCTAGTTGGGAGCAATACTTCTGCATTCACTGGTGTTTCTGCTCGCGCCGACTTTCATGCAAGAAAGAAGAATGTGAAGGTAACTGACCTGGTGACGACGTATCAGTCGTCGGATTATCAATCGGCGACGACAACTTATGCCGCGGCATTCGACAGCCTCATTAGCAAAGTTGCAGCCGACCCAAACTACCAACAAGCATTCACCGATGCTGTCAACCAACTGCAGGACACCAACGCCACGAAGAAGGACGTCGATGTTGATGTCGTGCTGCAGCAGCTAGTTGAGAAGATCGCTTCGATCATCGATAACAGTGCAGCGGATACGGCAGCGTTTCAGGCATACGCCTCGGCGGAGAACGCGTATCGGGGCGCGCGCAACACTGCATTGGGTGCGGTCCTCAACAAATGGACGACCTCATTTGAATATGACTACAATCGTCTGGCAAATCAGCCGGATCAGTCGGATTTTAAGGCCATCTATAGCTATCGTAGCGATGCCAACAGCGACAGAGTGTTGCAAGTGACGGCCAACGCAGGCGCAACGATCTATGACTCCCTCGAAGGTAGCTCTACTTCGAGGGTTCGAAGCGCGCAAGCGGCCTTCCAACTCGACTACACAGCGACCTCCACTGCCTCGAAAGTGCAGGCAGCAGTGAGCGGAGGCTACTATTTTCAATACATGAACGCCGATGGGCTTCTGACCTTGCCCGCAACGCAGCTTGCTCCTGGCACGGCAATTCCATTGCCGGGCAATGCGTCACAGTTGCTAAACACAACGGGCCCCATCCACATCGGGCAGGGCAAAGTAACTCTGAGCGTGAAAGGAACAAGCGTTAGCGTCCCTTTGGCCCTCACATTTTCCAATCGCACTGATTTGATTAAAGCTTCAAAGGTTGGAGGAAACTTCGGGATTACTTACGATTTCAGCTCTCTCTTTTCTTCGCTGAAAAAATGACCGGGAGCCGCTCGACGCAGAATTATTGGTTTGATAATAGTGCAGTCTGTGGTATCGGACTGCTGAATCTTCGATTTCACCTCGCCTCCGAAAGAAGCGCTGTAGGGTTTTTCTCCAGCCGCCCCTGGTCCCCAATTGCTGAATCATGCGTCAAACACGATACCGCTGGCCGCTGTAGCGGGCACTCTACCGAAACGAGGGGAAAGATGGCAAGCGACTCGGATAGGTCTCAACGCGGATTGTCGCAATTTCATGCGTGCATTCACTGTGGCAGCGTCTTTCGTCGAGATGAATTCGACGGCACGGCTGTCGCCACCGGCATTTATCCCTGCACAAAGTGCGGCCATGATGGACCGCTCAATATCGTCATTCGAGACGTGGATGCTGCCGCGACCGGCACATGCAATCCTGCTCTCGGCAGTTCAGCAGGCTAATCTCGCTGTGGAGATTGCGCCTTGACCAGCTTGCGCCCGGCAGCGCGAACGAACTCGCTCGTCAACCGCTTTTTGTCGTCAGCACGCATCGCCAATCTGGTTAGGAGTTTCGGATGTTCCTCGCTCAGAGGACGGACAGCAATTTCATTGCTGGAGATTCGCCACGCAGCCTCGCGCGTCAGAAATGCCGCGCCCTTGTGCGCCAATACGAGCGCCGAAGCCTCTTCAGCCGTTGTGAAGGTGTGCGTGTCGGGCGCGACGATGTTTTTTGCGGATGCCTCTGCCTGAATCATCTCGGTGATGTACGGGTTGATGTGCGGCGCGGGCAGAATCCACTCGTGCGCGCGCAAATCATTGAGACTGAGTTCAGCGTTCCCGGCAATGGCGTCGCTTTTCGGCAGCGCAATATAGCCAGGCGACTCAGTAACCGATAAAAAACTGAGTGACGGCGAATCCGGGATGGCCACCACCAGCGCCAGATCAAGATTTCCGGTAGCCACCATGCGCGCGAGTTCGTGCGAGAAGTTGCTCCAGAGCTTGACCTTCAGGCCGGGAAAGAGGGGAAGCTGAATCGACTGAATCGCCGTGACCAAGTAGGGATCGGCATAAACAGACCTGCCGATGTGAAGCACTTCGTCCGCGCCATGCAGCGCGGCCCTTGCGTCAGCGACTGCACGCTCTGCGTACAACACGGCGTTGCGCGCATCTTCCACAAAATGCCGCCCGGCGTCGGTCAGTTCCACTGTCTGATGGTTCCGCACGAAAAGGCGCAAGTCGATCTGAGATTCAAGCTCGGCAATCCGCTTGCTCAGCGTCGATTGGTCGATACGCAGCCGCGCGGCTGCACGGGAATAATTCAGTTCTTCGGCCAGCGCAATCGCCGCCTGCAGAAGTCGAATCTCCGGTAGTGCCATACCCGTCCTCCCAGCCAAAGACCAAGGGCAAGTAATGGTTTTTTCCCGAGCAACACAATAGTGATCGGTGCTGCGTGTGTCTTTATGCCACTCCTGAACCGCAGGGGTACCGGTCTGGACGCAAGATTCTCCGCGCCGGTTTTTCTTATTGACGCTTAACCGAAAAGAAAGTTGTGGAAGTGCAATCAAAACTTGCAAGAGCTGCCTTTATGCGTTCCGCTGGCACCGTAGCTGACGGGAAGTTTCTGGGGAGTGAGTAGCTGCAAAGCCCCATCGTGTCGGCCATCCTTCATGAGCGTTATTCCTGATTGGAATAACGCTCTCCGTGGAATTCATTAGACAGATCGCCGCTGCTCAACCAACCTATGAACTGAGCCGGGCACTACTGGGTTCTCTGGATCGAGAGAGTGAAGGAGGAGCAGCTGCATGAACTCAATGCCTGCAATTCAATCTGTGGGAGCAGGAGATCCGCTTCTGACTGCGGAGGAGGTCGCGGCGAAACTGAAGGTCAGCACGGACTGGGTCTGGGATCATTCATCGCGGAGATTGCCCTATCTGCCTGTAATCCGCATGAGCGATGGCGTTCTGCGCTACCGGGCGAGCGGCATCGAGGAATTTCTGCAAGAACGGGAAAGAGCCTCCAACTTTGCGGCGCAAACGCCGGTAAAATGGAGGTAGCCCGTTTTCCTCCCACACAGAAATCGAGGAAGCGATGGGTAAATCGCACCAGAAGGGATGGGTGTCGATTCGCGGAAAGAAGTGGTACGGATACTTCCGCCGCACAGTGATCGACCCCAGCACAAATCAACCGAAGACTCGTCTCGACACCGGTCGCGCTCGGACTGAAATCCGAGATGACCAAGTACGAGGCGCGCGAAAAGCTGGAACTCGCAATCAAGAGACTAACCGGACAGATCGCAGAAGATGGGGTTGTAAGAAACGGCAGCGTCACCTTCGATTGGTTTGTCCAAAATCGCTACCTGCCACTGAAAGAGGCGGATTGGAAAGAGGAGACGGCCAAGGTGAAGAAGTTTCTCATCAAGGCCGATCTCGTCGATGCTTTCCGAGGTGTACGGCTCGAAAACATCGATAAGCTCGCTCTCCAGACCCACCTCAATCGGCTGGCCAAAACCCGGTCCAGGGACAGAGTATTGCAGGCCAGAGCGTACATGCGGGCGATCTTCGCGGAGGCAGTCGAACAGGACTTCCTTCCGAAGGACCCGGCGCGCTCAATAAAAGTTCCTTCTGAACTGCTTGAGACAGACAAGACAACGCTCAAGTGGGATCAACTGCGGACGGCTTTGTCCATTCTTCCTTTACGGGACCGGATTCGTGCTTAAGCTCGATATGTCCAATGCCCTGCGTCCCGGAGAACTTTTCGGGTTGAGGTGGGGTTGCTTCGATCCGGAGCATCTGCCAGATCGGGATCAAAGAGACGGTCTACAAGGGGAAGATTCGTCCCTGGGGTAAGACCAAAGGCAGTCTCACGAATATCCCGATTGCCACACAACTTGCGGAAGAACTGCAAGCCTGGCGCAGGCAAAGCAGGGAAGAGCAACAGCACAAGAGAACCTGGCAGGGGCCGATGGCGGATTCGCCGGAAGCTTTTATTTTTCCGGGACGCAACGGTGGATTCATCGATTCGAGCAACTACCGGAAACGGGTGCTGCACAAGCTTGCAAAGCAACTGGGCTTGCCGAAGCTGACCTTTCAGGTCATTCGGCGCACGATTGCCACGCTGGCCAAGGACAAGGGCCACGTCAAGGACATTCAGGGGATGATGCGTCACTCCCGGCTGGCCACGACGACCGAAGTCTACATGCAGTCTCTCGAAGAGGGTGTCCGTTCAACGGTGAATTCGATCTACGAAGAACTCAGCGATACGGGTACCTTTGGATCGGGTCCAGGAAGAAATGCACGCATTAACCAGCGAGGGCAGCAACAGGTATCCGAGCTGACGAATTCAACGCGGGAAACGACAACGACGCAAACAGAGAATCCCTCTGCAAAGCCGGCGCGCGGTGTGGTTTTGGAATTTGCGACAAGATTGCGACAAAGTCGAGGAAGGAGGGAGCTTCTAAATGATTGATTTAATTGGTGGACCTGATCGGGATCGAACCGATGACCTCTTCCATGCCATGGAAGCGCGCTCCCAGCTGCGCCACAGGCCCA
This sequence comes from uncultured Acidobacteriota bacterium, assembly GCA_963771195.1. Classification (GTDB taxonomy): domain Bacteria; phylum Acidobacteriota; class Terriglobia; order Terriglobales; family Acidobacteriaceae; genus Telmatobacter. Next base: position 30,771 of record CAVYSS010000004.1, on the reverse strand, counting down.
CTCTGGTGGGGAGACAACAGCCCTTATTCTCGCTGTTGCACACAGTTTCGTCAATTCCTCCACGTCGCCGCCCTGAGCGCAACTCCCAATTGCTGCAGTGATACAGTGAACGGAAGCCAGTCTTCCCCGGAGGCCCTCCATTGAACGCTGCCGTCGTCAACGTCCTGGGCCAGCCGCCCAAGTATCAATCCTTCCCCGAACCTGATCCCGGTCCTGGGGAAGTTCTCATCCACGTCCGCGCCGCCGGCCTGCATCCCATCGTCAAAGGTTTGGCTAGCGGCACCCATTATGCATCCGGTGGACAGCTCCCCATGGTTCCTGGCGTCGACGGCATCGGCATTCGCGATGACGACGGTTCGCGTGTCTATTTTGGTTTCGCCCGCCGCCCTTTCGGCACCATGTCGGAGCGCACCGTTGTGCCGCAAAACAGGTGCATTCCTATCCCCGAGAATCTCGATGACGCGGTCGCCGCAGCCATTCCCAATCCCGGAATGTCGGCCTGGCTTTCCATCAAGGATCGTGCCGCCCTCCTTCCCGGCGAAACCATCCTCATCAACGGCGCCACCGGCGTCGCCGGCCGCATGGCTGTCCAGGTCGCACGCCACTTGGGCGCAAAGCGAGTCATCGGAACCGGCCGCAATCTCGATTCCCTCCACGCCGCCAAGCTCGACGCCATCATTCCCCTCGACCAGCCCGAAGACGAGATTCGTAAAGCCCTCGCCCCCGAGATCGAACAAGGCATCGACGTCGTCGTCGACTACCTCTGGGGCCGGCCCACCGAGCTCATCCTCGAGACCCTCGCCCAAGGCTTCCGGCCCGACAAGGCGCGTTCCATCCGCATGATCGAAATCGGCGAATCCGCCGGCAGAACCATCACCCTTCCCGGCGCCACGCTCCGCAGTATGGACCTGAAGCTCCTCGGCAGTGGCTTCGGCGCTGTTCCTCTCGACCGCATTCTCGACGCCATTCCCACTTTTTTCTCCATGGCCGCCAAAGGCATTCTCACCATCGACGTCGACCGCATTCCCCTGCGCAGCGTCGAATCGGCCTGGACCCGCAAAACCGAAGGCCGCCGCATCGTCTTCGTCCCCTAAGCTGCCGGATCTGCGTCTTCCCTTTTCCCTTTTCCCTTATCCTCCGCCGCGGCGGATCCCTCTGTCCCTTGTTCCCTGTCTTCCGGGAACACTTTGCCCCCTATCCGGTGTCTAAGCAAATAGGTACGCGGGAAAATGCGGGAACCAGCGCTGGATCGCCTCCCGCGAACCCGCAGCGAGTAGCTGGGTAATAGTGTCGACCATGCGGACAAAGGTGACCGCGGTCACCCGTCCGAGATGCCAAACCTGGCCGATTTAGAGTAACGTGGGAGGGTACGGGTTGCAGACGGATCTTGCCATGGGTAACTTAGCCAGCGCGTTGTCGCTTCAGACAGAGGAGGCGGCCCTCCTGGTCGAGTTGCGCGCAGGTTCCGAGCAGGCCTTCGCCTGGCTCATCGCCCGTTACCACCAGCCCATCTATTCTCTCCTCGCGCGCACCGTGCACAATCGTGCCGATGCCGCGGACCTTACCCAGGAAGTCTTCGTCAAGATCTTCCGCGGGGTGCGCAATTTCCACGGCGAATCGAGCTTGCGCACGTGGATTTACCGGATCGCGTTGCGGGAAGCATCCAACCAGCGGCGCTGGTGGGTGCGTCACCGGCAGCAGGAAGTACCCATCGAACAGGAGATCAATGAGAGCGGAAACTCCGCTCCCATCCGGCTGAAAGAGTTGCTGGTCGATCCTCAAGAATCTCCGTTCGATGCCGCCGTGCATGCGGAAATCCGTGCACGCGTCGAAGCCGCGCTGGCTCAGGTGCCGGAACCCTTCCGCACCACCCTCATCCTGCGCGACATCGAGGGTTTCGTTTACGAGGAAGTGGCGGAGATGCAAGGCATTAACCTGGGAACGGTCAAATCGCGGCTGGTGCGCGGACGCGCCTGCCTCAGGACCATCCTGACCACCCAGATTCGCCATCACCATGCCCCTGCCCACGACGCGCTCCGACTGCCCCTTGGAGAGGAGGCAAGATGAACGGCTGCAGTGATGTGCAGACAAGATTCAGCGAGTACCTCGACGGCCGTCTTACCGGGCTCGAGATGCAGCAGGTTTCAGCCCACCTCGGCTCCTGCTCTGGATGCGCCAGGGAGTGGGCGGGCTTGCGCCAGACGCAGTCCGCGCTTTCCATGCTTGGTCCCGTCGCTGAGCCCGAGGACCTGCTCCTGTGCATCCGCGTAGCCGTCAGCCACGAGCGCGCCCGCCGCGCCCGCAATCCCCTTCAGGCTCTGAATCTCGCCTGGCGCAACACCATCGGCCCCTTCCTGCTGCAGGCCACTGCCGGCTTAGCCTCCGCCGTGCTCCTCATCGGCGCCGTCGTGGTGCTCATCGGCATTGTGGCCCAGCCCAAGCCCGTGCAGGCCGGCGATGAGCCCCTCGGCCAGGCCACCGCGCCCCATTACCAATACTCCATCACCGGTACCGGCGACAATGACATGGCAGCCCTGCCCGGCCCCCTGGTGGTGGAGGCCTACATCAACACCGACGGCAAGGTCTACGACTTCAACATCGTCTCCGGACCCAACGACGCCTCCACTCGCTCCCAGGTCGAAAACCTCCTCCTCGAGGATCGCTTCGAGCCTGCCACTTTCTGGGGCCAGCCTGTAAACGGCATCATCGTCCTCAACTTCGCCGGCGTCTCCGTCCGCGGCTAGTTGCCCCTGCTCCACCTTCTTTCATTCCCGAAGGGAGTCTCCTTTTAGCCCGGCCGGGCTCGGAATTCGCTTCAAGCCGTATCGCGCTCGCTTCCGTCTACTCCTCAGGATTCCTTCCGCACACGGAGCACCATGCGCCACTCCGCCTCGCTTCTTCTTTGCCTCCTGGTCGCGGCGCACGGGTCCGCTCAAACCCGCCTCACGATCCGCCAGCTTGAGAGCTTTCTGCTCAATCGAGACACTCAAAAGCAATCCGACGCCATCATCGCCAGGGAATTGGCTTCCCTCCAGCTCTCCGAGCAGCTTACCGACGCGAGCCTTGCCGATTTCGCCTCCAGGTTGCGCATCGGACCGCAATCCGCGGAGCAGTTGGAAGTCATCGCGGCCGCCTCCACCTTTGAGCCGCCGACGGCGGCAGAGGTGGATTCCCAACCTCCTCCCGACTCTCGCGAGCAGAATCGAATCCTTCAGTCAGCCCGCGAGTACGCCAGCTCATCTGCCCTGCGCCTGCCCGATTTCCGTCGTCATCGGAGTCCTGGTTGATTGAAACCGCCGGCGGCATGACAGACCTTGATCTCAGCGGGCCATCCGGGCGGCTAAGGCGCCAAGTCGCAGGCGTCATGGCCGAATTTGGCCGGGTGCTGGTCCGGGGGCAGGTGAAGGTAGGCTAAAAACCGTCCACATGCCGTTCTGGTAGATCTGAATATACCCATGCGCGCGAAGGTATTCGGGATAGATCGGCCAGTGCCCTCTCTCGCCGTAATCATGCTCAACAGGCTCATCAGACAGCCCTCCTGGCCAGTCGGCGTTAAAGACATCTCTTCGGTCTAAAATGAACAGCTTTGGCGGTGTCGACGCCGCCGCGAACTCCTGCGCCATACTGGCGGGAGACTCGATATATGGCCACGGAGCGTCACCCCACACTTGCCGGTTCGCTAAAACATAGAGTCCAGGGCTGTTTTGTGCGATAAGGATTTCATCGTTTGTCTGCGAATTAGTATCGATAGCACTTACGACGCCTTCCACATCAGAAATGCGACTGCATTGCGAAAATATGCCCCGCAAAACGCCACTGCCGAATTGACAATTTAGCTCGTTGATCTTGTGATCCCAATAGGGATGGTAAGATCTGCCAGCTCCAAGAATGGCTAACATGGCCAAAGCAAAGATAACGATTTGGCGGCCTCTGTTATTGGGCGCTAGCTCAGGCAAGAACGGAAGCACAATCCAATAAGCGAACACCGAATCGGTTAGGCCATTATTCGAACCAAGCGAGAAAATTGCAGCAAAAACTACCCCTGTAGCGACAACGCATGGTATCGGATTGCCCAGGTCGAAAAAGAAACTCTTGTCACGATCTAGGCACGCTAGCCCGAGAATGATCAGCGGCATAGCGAGATAAAGTTCGTCATGGTGACGCACGGCCACGCCCAGCAACATGAGGATAACTAGTGAAAGTACTCGATAAGCGATGATCTTATCAAGGAGCAGGCGTCGCAGCATGCCAAGGCCTTGCGTGACAGCGGCCGCGAGGACTACTGCAAGTCCTAGCGAATGAATCCAAATACCTGCGACAGATCCTTCCGGGTGCGAGGATTCGCCAGCCCTTCCGGCGGATTCCAGCAAGAAAGTCCAAAGGCCGCGGGCTAATTCGGCTAAGTTACCCGCGCAGGCCGCGAATATTCCAACAAGCAGGATGCCAGTAGCGAAACCGCACAGCAAGCCGATCATGCGCTTCCATCTATTGCCTTTGAGGTTGGCGATGAGAAGGCAGAGGCAAGCCGGAATCAGGGATAGAATGCTGTTAATTCTGGATGCTGCGGCAAGCGCAATAAAGACGCCGCCCAACGCCACAAGCGCAGTCGCCCAAATGGTCTTATTATTGAAGCAACTAAGTAGAACCGCGCACAACCCAACGCAGGAAAAGGCCGCAGAGATTGTGTTGTAATTGATGATGTAGAGTCCGGCAGGGTAAGAAAGCAAGCTCGCGCACAGGATGCCGAGACTGGAACCGATGAGGGAAGCCTTGAGCCGCAAGGATAAAGCGGCAACGGCCATACTTGAAACCAAGTAAGGTAAGAAACCGACCAAGCGCAGCATGAGCCAGAGGTTTTTGCCGCTGTGAACTGTTAAGCAGGCCCCTATTGCCCAGGTCAGGTACCACGGGGACCCGGTTGCAATCATGTCAGGGCGGTGAAAGAAGTCCCGGCTCATCACAGCGTACCAACCGGTGTCAGTCACTTCAAATCCATAGCGCCAATAGAGCAATGGCCAGAAGGAAGCCAGTAATATTGCTATGCTCCAGGCTATCCATCTCAAAGGCGACGACCTCCCAGAACGGTCTATCGTCCCTCCGTCACATTTTGAATCCAGGACACACCTCCACTGATAGGTATTATGCTATCGGATTGGAGCTATATGTATATTCAGATGTCGATGGCGAAATGAAAGTGAGCCATTGGGGCGGGACGACGCCAGTAGGCGTCGAGGTCGGCGAGTGCGGTGACAGGGTGCCTCAGCGGCCGTCCCAACTGGCGGACCTTCCACCTGAAGCAAGCTTGCGAACCGTCGCCTTAAGCCCATCCATGCCGGCCAGCGTACCGGCGCCAGGTCTCGGTCCGGGCGGGACAAGAAGTCTCCCTTCCCGATGCATCGGGCGAAAATTCCGGGAACAGCCACCCGGAAGGCATGACCACCTGGGGCGAATTTGGTCCTCTCCTCGTCACCGTCCTCGAGGATGCGCAGTCCGGATCTATCACGTGGAGCCGCTGGCAGCGTGCCGCCGACGGCCTCCGCCTTGCCGTCTTTCGCTACACCGTCCCCAGGTCCGTGTCCCATGACCTCATCGACTTGTGCTGTTACTTCACGTTCCGCGATAAACCGGCCTACCACGGCGACCTCTACATCGATCCGGCCTCCGGCACCATCATCCAGATCACTCTCGACGCCGACCTGCCCCCGGATGCGCCGATGGTCGCGTCAAGGCTCTCGGTTCAATACGCCCCGGTTGCGATCGGTGGCAAGACCTACATCTGCCCGGTTCGCGGAACCGCGGTCAGCGTGGTTCACGACCGCGAGCTTGAGCTTCTGATCGGAGCCGGCCCGGAACGCTTCGTCAACCTGGTGTCCTTCACGAATTACCACAAGTTCGCCTCCACATCACGCATCCTCACCAACAACTGAATGCGCAATTCTGCTCCGCTCCCGTACAATTTCACGGGAATCCGGAGCCGTATTCCGGACCCGGGAGAGGTCAAAAAAAGTGAGACAACAGAAAGTTGTGGTCCTGGGAGCCGGCCGCGTCGGCAAAGTCATCGCCTCTGACCTATCGCAGGAGTTCGAGGTCACCTCCGCGGACATGAGCCCGGCTGCGCTGGCATCTCTTTCCTCGCGCTATCCGGTCAAGACACAGGTCGCCGATCTCGGCAGCCCCCAGGCTGTTGCCGATGCTATCGAGCCGGCCGATCTCGTCATCTGCGCCGTGCCCGGGTTCATGGGCTTCAACACGCTCAAGACCATCCTCGAGCGCGGCAAGAACGTTGTCGACATCTCCTTTTTTGCCGAGGACGCCTTCGCGCTGGACGAGCTCGCCCGCAGCCGGAACGTCATCGCCGCGGTCGATTGCGGTGTCGCTCCGGGCACTCCCGACTACCTCGCCGGCAAGCTTGTGAACAAGATGCAGATCGACGATTTCGAATTCCAGATCGGCGGCCTGCACTTCCATCGCTCCGGACCCGAGCAATATCTGCCCACGTTTTCGCCCACCGACGTGTGGGAGGAATACACCCGCCCCGCGCGCTACGTCAGAGACGGCAAGCTCATCACCATGCCTCCGCTCTCTGAGCCGGAGCTGGTTGACTTTCGCATCGGCGGCCACGCGCTGACGCTGGAAGCCTTCAACACCGACGGCCTGCGCTCGCTCATCACCACCATGAAGGGCCGCATTCCGAACATGCGGGAGAAGACCCTTCGTTTCCCCGGCCACATCGGCTGGATCCAGCACCTGCAGGAAACCGGCGAGGAGTGGGTGCCGGAAAAATGGACGCCGCGCGAGGACGAGGATGAATTCACAATCATGCGCATCCATTTCCACGGCTCCCAGAACGGAAGACCCAGGAAGATCGCCTACACCATGTTCGTCACCTGGGACCCGCAGACCGGCATGAGCTCCATGTCGCGGGCGACGGGCTATTCGTGTACCGGCGTCGCGCGCTGTGTCCTCGATGGCTCCTACACGCGCAAGGGCATCTCACCGCCGTCGTACATTGGCGAAGCGCCCGGTTGCGCCGACCGCATCTTTTCCCACCTGAAAGCCCGCGGCATCCTTTTCGAGAGGGAGGATGAAGCGCTCTCCTGACCGGCCGCAGGGCGTTTCCGCACAAAATAAAAAACGGAGATGTATTTTGGATCGAAAGAGATGCGGGCAAAAACTGCACAGTTTTGCGCGCTTGTTCTCCCGATTCTATTTCATTGGCGTTCTGCTTTTCCCTGCCAATGAAAACGCCCGCGATGGATCGCGGGCGGAGTACTGTCGACTGTTTACAGTGTAGCACCTGGATAATTTAATACTGCTGTTGCTACCAACTATTTCTTCTCCTACATTTCAAAGGAGTAATTGTGTTTTCCACAGAGTGTGGAGCTTGACAGTCCGCGTTCAGCGTCACGGTTTGTCGCAAAAACGGTGCAGCGATAGAGCGGCGAGTTAGCGCCGCTCCGCTACGTGGTGCTCCCATCGCGAGGACAGAACCTTTCCCAGCAGCCCGGCCTCATCCGCAAGCCCGTGTTGAGCGGTGAGGTGGATCACAAGATCTTTATATGAGAGGCAAAAAGCGTGAGACGATCCGGGGGGAGTTGTTTCACCCGTATGAGACGATCCGGGCCGAGTTGTTGCACCCGTCTGAGACGATCCGGGGGTGGTTGCACGGGAAAGTGAGAGAGCGCGGGCGGTCCTGGGGGGAAAAACAGCCGCCGAGGGCGGGATTACTGAAGTGTGGACTTGAGTATTGCGGGCTGGGCTGGTACGGCCAGTGGGCCGCCGCCTGGTCACCTGGCCCCTCAGCCCCCTGCTTCCCTCCGTTTGACCCATCGGTCGCGTCTAACTACCATTCAGGCAGGATCCCTTTCATGCCGTGTCTTCATCTCCGCGCCGCCACCCCGCTTGCCGCCCTCGCTTGTCTCTGCCTCAATCCCCTTGCCGGCGCGCAGCAGTCCTCCTCCAGTTCTCAGCAGCCCTATTCCTCCAGCTCGGAGGAATCTGTTCCCAACCAGGGCCAGCCGCAGGAGAAATCCCCCGCACTCGATCCCGCCGGCCCCACCATCTCGCTGATCACCGCCGAACCGCTCTTCATCGTCGCTTCGGCACTCAACGTCTGCGGCTACGACGAGGGCCTGGCGGAGAGCGCGCCCATTCGCGCCCACGTCCGGGATGAGTTGAACCAAGCCTTCACCCGCAGCGAGGATGCCCGCAAATCGCGCGACGCGCTCTGCCTCTACATCGCCCAACACCGCGTCACCGGTACCGAGGAGGACATCTCCCAGTACATCTCGCTGGCCCTGTATCTGACCTCTCCGCCGGAAGAGATGGAGTCCATCACCGATCTCTCGCAGATGCCGCCTGACGCAACGGCGGTGTTCGACATCGTTCCCCTGCTCAACGCATTCATGAAGGCCACGGATCTGCACGGCATTTGGCTGGCCGCCCATCACAATTACGACGAGCAACTCGACCAGCTTCACGATCCCCTCTCGCATGTGATTGTGAGCACCAATCTCTACCTGAAGCAGCCGGCGGAAACCTACAGCGGACGGCGCTTCATCGTGTTGATGGAGCCGATGCTCTCACCGCTTATCGTCAACGCCCGCATTTACGGCTCCGATTACGTCGTGGTGGTTTCGCCGCATAACGGTCAAATCCCCCTGAATGATGTCCGCCACACCTACCTGCACTACACCATCGAGCCGCTGCTCTACGCCCGTTCCAACGCGATCGACCGGATGCAGCCCATTATGAAGGCGATCCGCGAGGCTCCCGTCGCGTATCGTTACCGCACCGACGTGGTGCCGCTGACCGTGGAGTGCCTGATCAAGGCCATTGAGGCGCGCACCCTGGACACCGGCATTCCGAAGTATCAACTTCCCGCCGGCGTTCCCCGCTCCGACTGGCCGAAATATGAGCATGAGCAGCAGCAGGTGGAACAGAAACAAGAGGCGGTGCGCCAGACCCTGGTCCACCACGACATGACCCAGGGCTTCGTCCTGACCGAGTATTTCTACGATGAGCTCATTCAATTCGAGAAAGATCCCGCGAGCCTGAGCGACACCATCGGCGAGATGGTTTATGCCATGGATGTTGACCAGCAGGTGAACCGGGCCAAACACATCCAGTTTGACGCCCAGGCCGACGAAGAAGTGATGGTTCAGCCCAAGCCACACAAGCTGGAAGGCCTTGACCTGGCCGAATTCAAGCTCCAGTCCCGCGATCTGAACGGCGCTGCCACTCTCGCCGGCCAGGCCCTGGAGGACAAGTCCGGCAGCCTGCAGTCGGTGGCGAATGCCGCCCGCGCCGATTTCATCCTTGCCCGCGTGGCCGCCATGACCGGCCACCCGGAAGAGGCCATCGACCGCTTTCAGGAGACGCTGGCCACCAGCAAGGACGCCCGCGTGATCGCGTGGTCGCACATTTACCTGGGCCGCATGCTGGACCTGGACTGCAAGCGCGACGCCGCGGTGGCGGAGTACAAGCTGGCTTACGACCACCGCGATGGCCAGCAGGACACTCGTCTGGCCGCCGAACGCGGCCTCAGAACCGCTTACGCCGTCAACGGTCACAGTTGCCAGCAGGATGACGCCGACGAGGCACCGGCAGCGGCGCCGGCCAATCCGTCCGCCGCGATCGCTGCGCCTGCAAAGCCGCAGTAAGGCAGGGACGGAGGGATCCGCCGCGGCGGAGGACAAAGGGACCGGTCATCTACTATTGGTCTATTTGCGCCTGTCCTGTTTCTACTTTTCTACTTGGGGACGCCTTGAGGCGTCTAATAGAATTCAGGCACCGTGCAAGTTGGCTGGAGGGTCGGTAGCAGACGGGCCATCAAGACTATTTTTGCCATGGAAACACCTCTCAGCGAACTGGAATCGGCACTCGGGTACAGCTTTGCGCGCCCGGAGCTGCTGCTGTGCGCACTTACCCACCGATCGCTGGTGAATGAGCAACAGACCGAGGCCGCCGATCCCGCTGCCAATGAGCGGCTGGAGTTTCTGGGCGATGCGATCCTCGGACTGGTGGTAGCCGAAGCGCTGTTTCTCCGCTATCCCGGCTGGCGCGAGGGGGATTTAACGCGGGTGCGGGCCCAGCTGGTGAGCCGCCAGCACATGGCCGAAGTGGCTGCGGTGATCGGCCTGGGCCGGCACATTCTTCTGAGCCGCGGCGAAGACCGCTCCGGGCTGCGGCGCAGAGCCACCGTGCTCTCAGACACGCTGGAAGCCGTTCTGGGTGCGATGTTTCTCGACGGCGGCCTCGATGCTGTGCGCGCCTTTGTGGACGCCCAGGTAATCGGCAACGCCGCGGAGCATTTCGCCGCCGAGCTCGAGAGCGGCGCCGCACTCGGCAATTACAAGTCCGCGCTGCAGGAACACCTGCAGGCTACCCACGCCGGCACGCCGGTTTACCGGCTCAAGCATGAGAGCGGCCCCGACCACCGCAAGCGCTTTATGGTGGAAGTGCGGCTGAAGCCTGCACTCAGCGAGCCGGTCAAGCCCCTGGCCCGCGGCCTGGGCAGAACCAAAAAGCTGGCCGAGCAGGACGCCGCGCGCCGGGCACTGGCGCGGCTGACGAGCACGGCCGCTGCCACCCACGCCATGGAGGAGCCGGCCACCGAATGACTACTCCCGTTCAGCCGGTGTTGCCCCGCGAGAGCGCCTTTGGCCGCCTGCGCCCTCACCTGCCTACGGTTCCTGAAGCGCTGGCGTCGCTGCTGCGTACCATCACTGTTGCGCTGTTCGTGCTCACCTTCCTTTTCCAGCCGTTCCTGATCCCGTCAGAGAGCATGGAGCGCACGCTGCTGGTGGGCGACTTCCTGCTGGTGAACAAGCAGATTTTTGCACCGTCAGACCGCTTTGCGCGGCTGATCCTGCCCTATCGCGGCGTGGAGCGCGGCGATATCGTCGTCTTCCACCACCCCGACCCGGCGGCGCCGATGCTCATCAAGCGCGTGGTGGGCATACCCGGCGACCGCATCCGCATTGAGGATGGCCGCGTCACCGTGAACGGCGAAACGCTCAACGAGCCTTACGCTGTGTTTGAGCCGGCCGACGCCAATCCGTTCCGCGACAACTTTCCCGCCCGCGTGTACACCGATCCCAACATCAATCCGGATTGGTGGCGGGAGATGCAGACGCTCACCAAAGACGGCGATCTGGTGGTCCCCGGGGGGCAATACTTCATGCTGGGCGACAACCGCAATCACTCCGACGATTCCCGATTCTGGGGACTGGTTCCGCGCCAGGCGATCATCGCGCGCCCGCTGGTGATCTACTTCTCGCTGCGCCGTCCCTCGGGCACGGATGTGGAGCAGGCGTCGGATGATAAACTCAAGCACGACAGCGAACTTTCAGCACACCTGATTGGATTTGCGCGCTGGAAGCGGATTTTCCGCGTGGTGCATTGATGCCACAAGCGAGCAGGAACGCTGCCACCGAATGCCGCCCGATGCCGAAGACCACCACGAAAGAAGCTCTCCCCGCCGAAGCCGCCGCCGCGCGCGTGGAAGAAACTCCGTTTGAAGCCGCGGCCAGCATCTGCTCGGTATTTGTGGTTGGCCTGTTCATCCTGACCTTCCTGGCGCAGAACTTCGTCATCCCATCCGGTTCGATGGAGAACACGTTGCTGATCGGCGACCACCTGGTAGTGGACCGCGTCACTTTTGCGCCGCCGGCCCGTTGGATGCCGCTCGTGCACTATCGCGATCCCCGCCGCGGCGACATCGTGGTCTTTATCAAGCCGGTGCCGGACGACGTGAACGGCGAACCGCAGTATCTTTACCTGGTGAAGCGCTGCATCGGCGTGCCCGGCGACCACATCCACCTTCATGAAGGCATTGTGTACGTGAACGGCGTGGCCCAGCCCCCGCCTCCGCAGGGCCGGAACATGCCCGCCGGCGATCCCATCTTCCTGGACGAGTTTCCGGTGATCGCGCCGAGCGTGGAAATGGGCGCAACGGAGTCGTGGTCCATCGAGGAGCCCAGCCACGTGGTCAACGGCGACCTGGTTGTCCCGCCGGACAGGTACTTCATGATGGGCGACAACCGCCATAATTCGCTGGATTCGCGCTACTGGGGATTTGTTCCGCGGGCAAATATCATCGGGCGCCCGCTCTTCAACTACTGGTCGTTCAAGACACCGGATGACGAGTACGACAAGACCGGGATCGGCAGCAAGATCCGTTGGCTGGGCCACGTGGCCGTCCACTTCTTCACCGATACGCGCTGGAGCCGGACGCTCAAGCGGACAAAGTAATTGGACGTAGCGGAACCTGGATGAAATGACAAAAAGCTCTGCCACTCCGGCCGCCGAACCCGCCGAACAGCGCGTTGAAGAGACTCCGTTTGAAGCCGCTGCGGGCATTTGCTCAGTGCTGGTGGTTGGCCTCTTCATCCTCACCTTCCTTGCGCAGAACATGGTCATCCCGTCGGGCTCCATGGAAGACACGCTGCTGGTGGGCGATCACCTGGTTGTGGACCGCACCACCTTTGCACCGCCGGCACACTGGATGCCCCTGGTGCATTACCGCGAACCGCGCCGCGGCGACATCGTGGTCTTCATCAAGCCTGTGGCGGACGACGTAAACGGCGCGCAGATATATCAGGATCTGGTCAAGCGCTGCGTCGGTGTTCCCGGCGACCACATCCGCCTCCACGAAGGAATCGTCTATGTCAACGGCGTAGCGCAGCCGCTGGCGCCGACGGGCAAGATGACGCCCACGTTCGACCCGGTCTTCCTCGACGAGTTTCCCGCGGTGGCTCCCATCTCCCAGCCCGGCAATTTCATCCCGGAATCCTGGGAAGTGGATTTTCACAATCATGTGGTGAACGGCGATCTGGTGGTCCCGGCGGGCATGTACTTCATGATGGGCGATAACCGCCATAACAGCGCCGACTCGCGGTTTTGGGGCTTTGTGCCGCGCGAGAATATCGTGGGGCGGCCGCTGTTCAATTACTGGTCGTTTACGGCGACGCAGGAACAGATGGAACGGACGGGGCTGGGCGCGCGGATTGCGTGGATGGGCCACGTGGCGCTGCACTTCTTCAGCGATACTCGCTGGAGCCGGACGTTCAAGCGGGTCCGCTGATCCGGATACCATAATAGAGATGGCAATGCACGCGGCAATGCCGGACTGCGCGCGAATCCGAGGTGCTCCGATGGCTTCCACTCCTGTCACTTCCCTGCCCCTGAAGTTCCTTGAAGACCGCTGGGACGACGCCCTTGCGCTGACGCTCGACGAGCCGGAGTTGCTGCGCTATCGCTCCAACCTGCTGGGCTCCGACCTGCGCATCACCAACTTTGCGGGCGGCAACACCAGCTCGAAGATCGACGAAGTGGATCCGCTCACTGGCGAGACGGTGAAGGTGCTGTGGGTGAAGGGTTCGGGCGGCGACCTGGGCAGCATCAAGCGCTCGGGCTTTGCCACGCTTTACCAGGACAAGCTGCTGGCCCTGGAAAAACTTTATGCGGGCGAGGAGACGGAAGACGACATGGTGGCGATGTACGCACTGTGCGCCTTCCGCAACAACCCGGTTGCGGCGTCGATTGACACGCCGCTGCACGGGTTTCTGCCATTTCCGCACGTGGATCACCTGCATCCCGATTGGGGCATCGCGCTGGCGGCTTCAGGCAATGGCAAAGCGAAGATGGAGGAGTTTAATCGCGAATTCGGCCACAAGCTGGTGTGGCTGCCATGGCAGCGGCCGGGCTTTGAACTGGCCCTGATGATGAAGCGCGCGGTGGAGCAGAATGCCGCCTGCGACGGTATTGTGCTGGGCGGGCACGGGCTGTTCACGTGGGGCGAGACGCAGCGCGAGTGCTACGCGAGCACCCTCACCGTCATCGACGAGCTGGGCCAGTTTATCGCCGAGCATGGACGGCGCAAGGGCACGGTGCGTTTCGGCGGCGCGGCGGTGAATGCGCGCGCCGACCGGCACGAAATCGCCATCGAGATCCTTCCGTATCTTCGCGGCCGCGTGAGCACGCAGCGCCGGTGGATTGCCGGCTACAGCGATGCGGAAGACGTGCTCCAGTTCGTCAATTCGAAGGACGGCAGGGATCTGGCCTTTCTGGGCACCAGCTGCCCCGACCACTTCATCCGCACCAAGATCCGGCCCATGTTCGTTCCGTGGAACGAGGGCGAGGACGTTGGCGCGATGAAGCAGGCGATTGATTCGTCACTCAAGGAGTATCGCGAGCAGTACGCGGAGTATTACAAGAAGCATGCGACGGCGGGATCGCCGGCGATGCGCGATACCAACCCGGCGGTGGTTCTGATTCCAGGCCTGGGCATGTTCAGCTTCGGCAAGAACCGGACCGAGGCGAGAATCATCGGCGAGTTCTACACCAACGCGATCCACGTGATGGAGGGCGCGAGCCTGCTGGCTGGGGATACGCCGCTGACCGGTGCGTTGCCGCAATGCGCCCAGAAGATGGACCCGGCTAGCTTCCGCGTGTTTACGAATTACGTTGCGCTGCCGGCGCTGGAGGCGTTTCGCATCGAGTACTGGCTGCTGGAAGAGGCAAAGATCCGCCGCCAGCCGCCGGAGAAGGAGCTGAGCCGGCAGATCGCGCTCATTGTGGGCGGAGGCAGCGGCATTGGACGCGAAGTTGCCCGGTTGGCTGCCGAGCGCGGCGCGCACGTGATGATCGCCGATCGCGATGCAGCCGCGGGGCGCCAAGTGGCGGAGGAACTTGGCTCCGTCACGTCGAAGGAGTTTGTGCGATCGGTTGAAGTGGACATTCGCAATCGCGGCGCCATTACCCAGGCTATCAAGGAGACGATCGGGGCATTCGGCGGCGTGGATATACTCATCAATACCGCGGCCATTTTCCCATCGTCGAAGGACGGAGCGATCAGCGACGCGATGTGGGGCGTGACGCTGGAGCTGAATGTGACGGCGAACTACATTCTGGCCGACGAAGCAGCAAAGGTGTTCGCGGAGCAGGGGCTGGAGGCGTCCATCGTGCTGACCAGCTCGGCAAATGCCGTGGTGCCGAAGCGCGGCAGCGAGGCCTATGACGTGAGCAAGGCCGCGCTGAGTCATCTGGTGCGCGAGCTGGCCGTGGGCCTGGCGCCGCGGGTTCGGGTGAACGGAATTTGTCCGGCCACGGTGGTGAAAGGCTCGACCATGTTTCCGCGCGACCGCGTGCGCGCATCGCTGACGAAGTACGGGATCACTTTCGATGACGCAATGAGCGACGACGAGCTGCGCAACCGGCTGGCCGCGTTCTACGCGCAGCGCACGCTGACGCACCAGCCCATCGATCCGGCCGATTGTGCGGAGGCCATTTTGTTCCTTGCGAGCAACCGCTCGCGCTGCACAACGGGGCACCTTTTTCCCGTCGATGGAGGCTTACCCGAAGCGTTCCTGCGCTAGATCTGGTGAAACTTCGCGCGCAACGCGTCAGAACGGGATATCGTCGTCGGAAATTTCGGCCGATTGCGCTACGTCATCCTGTGCGGCGGGAGGACGCTGGTCGAAATTGCCCGATGCGCCTGACTGGCGCGAATACCCACCGGCGCCCGCGCCACCATCTTCGCGCGCGGAAAGCAGCGAGAGGTCGCTGGCGACGATTTCGGTGCGGTAGTGCTTGATGGCGGGGTGGTCTTTGTCATCCCAGTTGCGCGTGGTCAGGCGACCTTCAATAAACAGTTTGTGTCCCTTCTTCACGTATTTCTCGACAATGTCTGCCAGCCGGTCATAGGCAACGATGTAGTGCCATTCGGTGCGCTCCTGCCAGTTGCCTTGCGGATCCTTCTGGTTGAAGCTGGTAGCCATGCTGAAGTTGGCCACCTTAATGCCGCCGCCAGTTGAACGGATATCCGGATCCTTCCCCACGTTTCCCAGAAGAAAGACCTTGTTTACGCTCTTCGCCATGCTTGTGCTCCCTCGTCGTTATCGTCCATCCCAAATGCGATCAAGGAGGACTTCCTGGCCCGGCCAATCCACCGGACGCTGACGCTGAAGTTCCCTGAATGCTTCGCGGTCTGCGGCAAGTATAAACGGTTTCACAAAAGGAATGACGGGAGGCCGTCGCGGCCCATAACTCTCGCCTCAAGCCGGGGTATCAAGGCTGCTTTCAATAGCTTCCCGCCGGCCCGCGCCACGTCCGGCCGATGCGTCAGCAACCGGAGTGAACAAAAGGGCGCGCCAATACGTCTTAATCTTGTATCCGGGCAGAATCAGGGCAAGCGTACGTCGGGCATTTTGCCCGTTTCCGTCGACAAGAGGGTTAAAGAAGGGATTCTTTTCATGAGAGCCAGAGAGTTCGAGTGCATGTTGTGCAACTGGTGGAGGAGTGGGCGCAAATCGGCGTCGGTGGCCGGATGGGCTCTGCTCGTCATTCTTCTCGCGACAAGCGGGAAGGTGACAAGAGCGCAGGCGGGAGCTCCCGCAGCGCCACCCGCAGCGCCAACCACCGCAGCGCCGGCGGCATCGGCGCAGGACATCGTGGGCGTGTGGCAGGGAACGCTGCACATTGCCCAGGCCAACCGCGACTTGCGGACGGTGCTTAGGTTGACGAAGGCAAGCAGCGGAGCGCTTCAGGCCACTTTCTACAGCATCGACCAAGGCGGGCAGTCCATCACTGCGAACAAGACCTCGTTCGAAGGCGGCATGCTGAAGTATTCGATTGAGGCGATGGGCGCGACCTATGAAGGAAAGATGTCGGATGACGGAAAAACGATTGCGGGAACGTTTACCCAGGGGCCGATGACGTTGCCGTTGACGCTGGCACGCACTACGCCGGATACAGCGTGGCCGATTCCGGAGCCGCCGAAGACAATGGCGGCCGACGCCGATCCCAGTCTGGAAGTCGCCACCATCAAGCCCGGACAACCGGGACGGCAGGGCAAGGGATTCGGCTTTCGCGGGACGCATTTCATGACCATCAACACCAACATGAACGACCTGATTGCGTTTGCGTATGGAATGCACACCAAGCAGATCATGGGCGCGGCGGACTGGTTCGGGACGGACATGTTCGACATCGATGGGGTTCCCGACATCCCTGGCCGGCCTAGCCTGAAGCAGATGCAGGACATGGTGCAGAAACTGCTTGCCGACCGCTGCGCGCTCAAGTTTCATCACGACCAGAAGGAGCTCTCCGTATATGCGGTCCGCCTGGCCGGCGGCGGCCCGAAGATGAGCAAGACGACGGCGGGGCCAAACGATGGCGAAGGATTCCTCTTCAGGGGACTGGGCGACCTGGTGGTGCGCGACATGAATATGGCCGGATTCGCCAAGTGGATGCAGTCGAGCGTAATGGACAGGCCGGTGGTGGACCAGACCGGATTGAAGGACAAGTACGATTTCACGTTGAAGTGGACGCCGGACGATTCGCAGTTTACGCAGTTTCGCGGCGCGGTAACGCCTCCAACCGCGCCGGCCGGCGATAACCCCAATGCTCCGCCGAGCCTCTATACCGCTGTGCAGGAACAGCTTGGATTGAAGATCGAGGCCACCAAGGCGCCCGACGACGTGATTGTGATCGATCACGTGGACAAGCCGTCGCCGAATTAGAAATGCGATGTCTCCGTCCACGGCCGCAAGCAGGTTCTTGACATGCGACTATGCTTGTAGTAGATACTACTACATGCATAGGAGTACGACATTGGCTACGCCGAAACTGTCACAACTCGAGTTCCGGATCATGGAGGCGCTGTGGGCGGGGGGCGAAATGTCCATCCGCGAGATTCTGGACGCGCTCAAAGGCAAGCGCCGGCCTGCCTACACAACCATCCAGACCACGGTGTACCGGATGGAAGCGAAAGGGGTAATCCGGCGTCTCAAGAAAGTGGGGAACTTTCATATCTTCGCCGCGGCGGTCTCGCGCGAGGCTGCACAGCGGAGGCTGATTGACGAGCTGCTGGCCGTGTTTGGAGGACGATCACAGCCGGTGATGGCGCACCTGATCGAAGCCGGAAAACTGTCGCTGGACGATGTGAAGGACGCCGAGCGAACGCTGCGCAACTTCTCCGGAAAGGAGCAGTCATGAGCCTTCCCCTCTTCTGGAACCATAGCTTTACCGCCGCGCTGGTGAACCATCTGTGGCAATCCACCGCGGTTGTCGGATTCGCGTGGCTGCTTGCCGTCGCGCTCAGGAAGAATCAAGCGCGAGTGCGGTATTGGGTATGGTTTGCGGCGTCGGTGAAGTTCCTTCTGCCGTTCTCGCTGCTGATTGCGGCCGGAGAATGGCTGCGATCGCTGCTGGCGGTTCCAGTGAATCACAAGCCGGTTGTTGCGGCAGCGATCGCGCAGATTGTCCAGCCGTTTTCGCGGACGGAGGCGATTGACGCAGGCACTGCGCCGATCGCCGGGCATGCCTCAAGCTGGCTGCCCATTGCGCTTCTGGCAATCTGGTTTTTCGGCGTGCTGCTGGTGGGCGCCAGATTCGCCCGCGCCTGGTGGAGCGCGCATGCGGCCAGGCGCGCTGCCGCGCCGCTTGCGCTTGCCGCGGACGTTCCCGTTCTGTGCACGCCTGCGCCGATGGAGCCGGGCATTTTCGGCATCTTCCGTCCGGTGCTGCTGCTGCCGGAAGGAATTCTGGAGAGGCTGTCGGCTGCGCAGTTGCGCGCGATTGTTGCGCACGAGATGTGCCATGTGCGACGCCTCGACAATCTGACGTTTGCCGTGCACCAGTTAGTAACTGCGCTGTTCTGGTTTCATCCGGCGGCGTGGTGGATCGGGGCGCGGCTCATTGAAGAGCGGGAGCGCGCCTGCGATGAAGCAGTGGTGCGGACCGCGGACACGGCGGAGACTTATGCAGAGGGCATTCTCAACGTTTGCAGGTTTTATCTCGAGTCGCCGGCGGCCTGCGTTGCGGGAGTGACGGGAGCCGATCTGAAGGAGCGAATTGTGCGCATCATGACCGGGCAAACGGCGCGGAATCTCAGCACGGGCAGAAAGGCGCTGCTGGCGGCTTTTTGCGCGATCGCTCTTGTTGCTCCGGTTATTGCCGGACTGGCGTGGGCGGGGCAGCAGTCGGCAGAACAGCAGGCGACTGCAGCCGCTCCACTGCCGCAATTCGATGTGGTCTCAGTCAAGCCGCATAAAGACGAGGGCATGCAGATGCGAATGGCATTCCTGACTACGCCCGACGGGATCTCTATCAGCGGCGTCAACCTGGATTCGCTGCTGCGCGCCGCTTTCGATGTTTCCGGCGACCGGATCCTGAATGCGCCGGAGTGGGCCAAGTCGAGCCGCTTCGACATTGAGGCCAAGGTCGCGCCGGATGATGCGCCGAAGTTGAAGGCGTTGAGTCGCCAGCAGCGCTGGGCGATGCTGATCCCGGTGTTTCAGGATCGCTTTGGCTTCAAGTTTCACCACGAGACCAAAGAACTTGAGGTGTACACGCTGGTGATGGCAAAAGGAGGGCCGAAGCTGAAGGAGTCGGCTCCAGCGCCGGCGGACCTGGCTGTCACTCCGCCGGATCCGGGCAAGCCCGGCGCTCCGGCAGCGGTCAAGCCCGGCCAAACCATGTTCCGGATGGGGCCGTCGGGAATCTCGATGGAAGGCCGCAGTTCAACCACAGCCGGCATTGCCGAAATGGTTTCGCAGCAGATCGGCAGCATGGTGGTGGACAAGACCGGGCTGACAGGCAAATACGATTATTCCCTTGCGTTCATGCCGCCAGATGGCGCCGGACCGATGATGGGGCCGGCCAAGGAAGCGCCGGGACCGGATGGAGGCGAACAAGCGCAGGATCCGGTCGGCCCGTCCATCTTCACAGCATTGCAGGAGCAGCTAGGGCTGAAGCTGGTGGCACAAAAGCAGAAGGTCGATGTGATTGTGATCGACCACATCGACCAGCCATCGGCAAATTAGGATTGACTGGAATTCGGAATCATCGGCCGGTGGCGCAGAATCAGCGGGCGCGTCCCGGCCGGCGAAAACTCTCCGGGGGGTAAATGGGTCGAGTCCGACAAATGCTGTGTGCGCTGGTCTGGCTCGGCTTTTCGGCGCTGGCCGCGGCTTCGCCCTATCGCGGCGTGGTGACATTTGGCCGATTGCCGCTGCCCGGCGCAACCATCACCGCGACGCAAGGCACGACAACCCTGACCACCGTTTCCGATCAGGCAGGCGCTTTTTCCTTCGAGGATCTCGCGGATGGCAAGTGGACGATCGCAGTTACCATGCAGTGTTTTGAGCCGGTCCATGCGGCGATAACCACCGCTCCCAACATGCCGGCCGCGGCGTGGGAACTGAAGCTGCTGCCCCAAAATCAGATCATGGCCAACGCGCAAACTGAGATGCCGGCGGTCGAGCTTCCACCGCCGGTGGCCGATGCGCAGGCGCAAAAAACCGCGCAGACTCCGCCGCAGAACAGCGCGCAGGCTGCGCAGGAGATGCCCAAACCGCCGCAGGAGAATGAGCAGAGCGCGGACGGCTTCCTGGTCCAGGGCAGCGTCAACAACGCTGCCACGTCGATCTACTCCACCAATCCGGCTTTCGGGAACACGCGCTCGGGCAGCAGGGCTTTATATACCGGCGGCCTGGCAGCTTTTGAGGAGAACTCCTCACTCGATGCGAGGCCGTACTCGTTGAGCGGCGTCCAGGCGGCAAAGCCCTACTTCAACGACTTCACCGGCGTAGCAGTGCTTCAGGGGCCCATCAACATTCCGCACCTGCTGCCGCGCGGCCCGAACTTTTTTGTCACTTATCAGTGGACGCGCAACAGCAGTTCGCAGATCCTCACCGGCCTGGTGCCAACCGAGGATGAGCAGAACGGCAATCTGGCAGGGCTGACCACTGCGCTCGGCCAGCCCGTGACCATCTACAATCCCGCCACGGGCGCGGCCTACGCAAATAATCAGGTTCCTGTCAGTCCGCAAGCGAAGGCGCTGCTGAAGCTCTATCCGCTGCCCAACATCGCTAATGTGGCAGGCTATAACTACCAGGCGCCGGTGGTAAGCGATTCGCACCAGGATGCGTTGCAATCCCATCTGGACAAAACCCTGGGGCGAAAGGACCAGCTCTACGGAGGGTTTGCGTTTCAGAGCACGCGATCCGAGAGCGTGAACCTGTTCGGCTTTGTCGATCAGTCGGGCACGCTCGGCATCAACAGCAACATCCACTGGTCGCACCGCGTCAAGCCGAATCTGTTCCTCTTCACCGGTTACACTTTCAGCCGATTGCGCACCGAAATCACTCCGAATTTTGATGGCCGCATGAACGTGTCAGCAAACGACGGGATCTCCGGCAACGATCAGGATCCCGCAGACTGGGGACCACCTGCGCTGAGTTTTTCCAGCGGCTTCGCGGCCCTCACCGACGCCAACAGCGCCTTCAATCGCAACCGCAGCGGCGACGTCACGGCCTCAGCGCTCATCTATCGCAGCAAACACGACATCACCATCGGCGGTGAATTCCGCAAGCAGGAGTACAACGAATTCTTCCAGCAAAACCCGCGCGGGGCATTCACATTTACCGGCGCGGCCACGCAAGGGCCCGCAGGCGGCCCGGCCAGCGGCTCCGATCTCGCCGACTTCCTCGTCGGCATTCCCGATGCCAGCAGCATCGCTTTCGGAAACGCCGACAAGTACTTCCGTGAGCCCGTGTATGCGGTCTACGGCCAGGACGACTGGCGGGTGCTGCCGATCCTCACCATCGATGCAGGGCTGCGTTGGGATTACGGCGCGCCCATGACTGAGCTATTCGGCCGCCTCGTGAATCTCGATTTGGCAAACGGATTCGCTGCCGTTGCTCCCGTCGCCGGCGACGATCCCGTGGGGCCCATCACCGGCACGCATTATCCGTCGTCGCTCATCCGCCCCGACCGCACCATGATCCAGCCGCGCATCGGCATCAGTTGGCGGCCCATACCCGCATCCACTGTCGTCATCCGCGTCGGCTACGGCATCTATCCCGACACCTCGGTGTATCAGAACGTCATTTTGCAAATGGCGCAGCAGGCGCCGTTCTCAACCAGCCAGAACGTTCAGAACAGCGCCGCATGCCCGCTGACGCTCGCCCGTGGATTTACGCCGTGCGCCGCCGTCACCAGCGAAACGTTTGGCATCGATCCGAACTTCCGGGTCGGTTATGCCCAGGTGTGGGACTTGCACGTGCAGCGCGATCTTCCCTTCGCATTGCAGATGCAGGGCACCTATCTCGGCACCAAGGGTACTCATGGGCCGCAGGAGATTCTCCCCAACAGCTATCCCCTCGGCGAAGCAAATCCGTGCCCGGAGTGTCCGTCGGGATTTGTTTACGAAACTTCGGGCGGCAATTCCATCCGTCATGCCGGCGAGCTTCAGCTTCGCCGCCGGTTGCGCAGCGGGTTGGCCGCGTCGCTTGCGTATACCTATGCCAAATCCATCGACGACGACACATATCTTGGCGGGCAGGGTCACACTGTCGCCAGTGGCGTTCAGCCACAGTCGGCCAATCTCGCCATGCCGTCGGCTTCCATTGCGCAGGATTGGCTCGATCCCCGCGCGGAACGCTCTCTCTCGTCGTTCGACCAGCGCCACCTGCTCGATCTGCAAGCGCAATACACCACCGGGCAGGGCCTGGAAGCCGGCACTCTGCTCGGCGGCTGGGTGGGACGCATGCTGAAAGAATGGACCGTCCTCGGCACCCTCAGCTTTGGAAGCGGAATGCCGGAAACACCGCTCTATCCGGCCCCGGTCCCAGGCACTGGATTTACCAATGTCATCCGCCCCAGCCTGACCGGCGCGCCAGTTTATTCGGGCCAATCCGGTAAGCACTTGAATGCCGCGGGATTCAGCGCTCCTGCTGCCGGGCAATGGGGCACGGCGGGCAGAGATTCGCTCACCGGGCCCGATCAATTCTCATTCAATAGTTCGCTGGCCAGGACTTTTCGCCCGCGTGGGAAGGCCTACCTCGACTTCGCCATCGTCTCCACCAACACCTTTAACCACGCCGCATTTTCCAGTTGGAACAATACCGTCACCAGCACTCAATTCGGTCTTCCCATCGCGCCCAATGCCATGCGCAGTCTGCAAATCACCACCCACCTGAGGTTCAAATGACGCGCAGCCTGGCAGCTTTCGCTCTCATCCTTGCGTCTACCGCGATTTCGCGGCCGCAGCAGGTCGGACAGAATGCGAATCCGGGCGAGCCGCAAAGCTTCACCCTGACCGTCAACTCGAACCTGGTCGTCGAGGCAGTCACCGTCAAGGACAAGCAGGGCAACCTGATTCACGGCCTCACCGCAAACGATTTTGCGCTCACTGAGAATGGCGTGCCGCAGACGATTCGCTACTGCGAGCACCAGGATCTCTCGCAAACGGCTAAGCTGCTGCCGGCTTCAACCGCGAAGAACGAAGACACCACCATCTACGACCGCCTGGTACGCTCGCAAATCGCCTCCGAATCCATCGACAAGGAACGCTACAGGAATCGCCGGCTCCTCGCCTTCTACTTCGACATGACGGCGCTGCCGCCGGCCGATCAAATGCGCTCACTTTCGGCCGCCGAGCAATTCATTCGCACCCAGATGACCACCGCGGATATGCTCGCGATCCTGCGCTACCAGGGCGGATCCGTTGATATCCTGCAGGACTTTACCGCCGATCGAACTCGCTTGCTCAGCATCCTTGAGACCATGGTCGTCGGCGAAGGGCAAGGATCCGCCTCGAGTGTTGACGACTCCAGCACCTCCGATACCGGCGCCGCTTTCGGACAGGATGATTCCCAGTTCAACGTGTTCAACACCGATCGCCAGCTCTCGGCGCTCGAAACCGCGGCGCGGATGCTGGGCCGCGTGAACGAGAAAAAGTCTCTCCTCTACTTTGCCAGCGGTCTGCGCTTGAATGGAATCGACAACCAGGCGCAACTGCACGCCACGGTGGATACGGCCATCAAGGCGGGCGTCTCCATCTGGACCATCGATGCGCGCGGCCTGGTGGCAGAAGCGCCGATGGGCGATGCCACGCAGGGCTCGCCGGGCGGCCAGGCGATGTACACCGGCGCTTCCGCGGATGCGGAAATGACCGGCTTGAAAGAGTCTCAGGACACGCTCTATGCCATCGCGTCCGATACCGGCGGCAAGGCGTATCTCGACAATAACGACCTGGCTCGCGGCATCGTGCAGGCGCAGCAGGCTATCTCGGACTACTACCTGATTGGCTATTACACCAGCAACGCCGAGCGCGATGGAAAATTTCGCCGCATTCGCATTTCCCTCAAGCAGAATCAGGAGGCCAAGCTCGACTACCGCCAGGGCTACTACGCGGACAAGGAATTCAACAAGTTCAACGATGTGGACCGCGAGCGCCAGCTTGAAGACGCGCTCATGCTCGACGATCCCATCACCGATCTCACGGTGGCCATGGAGATCGATTATTTTCAGCTCAACCGCGCCGAGTATTTCGTTCCCATCATTGTGAAGATTCCCGGCCGCGAGTTGGCCCTGGCCAAGCGCGGCGGCGCCGAATACACACGCATCGATTTCGTCGGCGAAATCAAGGACTTGATCGGCGGCACCACCGTCAGCAACGTGCGCGACAACGTTAACATCAAGCTGTCCGATGCCACCGCGCTCGAGCTCGCCAAACGCCCCATCGAATACGACACCGGCTTCACCCTCCTGCCCGGCAAGTACTCCATCAAGTTCCTGGCGCGCGACGATGAAACCGGCCGAATGGGCACATACCAGACCAACTTTGTCATTCCCAACTTGAACAAGGAAATCAAGCGCATCCCCATCAGCGCGGTTGTCCTCAGCAGCCAGCGCGTCGATTTGAAGGACGCCATCTACGACGCCGCCAAATCCAAAGAGCGCGCGAAAGACGACGCCGTTAATCCGTTGTTTCAGGAAGGGAAAAAGCTCATCCCCAGCGTCACGCGAGTCTTCTCCACAGGTCACCAGGTCTTCGTCTACTTTCAGGCCTACAAACAGAAGGAGCAGACTTCCGCACCCCTGCCAGCTCCGCCACCTCCGCTGTCACCGCTCTTTGCATTCGTCACTCTCTACCAGGACGGGAAGAAGCTCTTTGAAACTCCGCCCAAATCCATTGTTCCCAGCCCCGCAAGCAGGCTGGGCACCATGCCGCTCAGCTTCGATCTTGGCGTGGACACTCTTCCTCGCGGCCGCTATGACTGCCAGATCACTGTCCTCGATCCATCGGACAAGAAAGCGGCTTTCTGGCGCGCACCAATCATGCTGGTGCAGTAAATCGGATTGACATCTCATCCTCCATCTTGTTTCCATGGACATCGTTCCTGCATTGGAGAATCTTCCCCCTCGAGAAATCTCAGTGAAACGAAATCTGATAACCCTTTCGGCCCTCGCTCTAACTGTTCTACTCGCGATGTGTCAGCTGCAAGCCGCTGCACAACCTTCTGCGTCGCCTCAATCCGCGGCGCCCAAGCCCTGGGGCCAGAATCCCAACGGCATGCGCATCTATATCTGGGCTGGCCTCAAGTCGCACTTTCCCGGCCAGCACGACTATCCCCAGTTTCTCGCCGACTGGAGCAAACTCCTCACCGAGCATGGCGCCATCGTCGACGGCGCATTGCACGCGCCCTCCGCGGCCGATCTCGAACACACCGACGTCGTAATCATTTACAAGGGCGACGCCGCCTACCTCAGCGATGAAGAGAAGGCGGCGCTCGAAGCCTACGTCAAGCATGGCGGTGGGCTGGTCAGCCTGCACGATTCGCTATGCGGCCCCGATCCGGCCTACTTCGCTACTCTGGTCGGCGGAGCCAAAAAGCATGGCGAAGTCAACTACACGCTCGGCGCGCCCATCACTTACACGGTGGTCGATCCTTCCGATCCCATCATGAAAGGCATGTCGAACTTCACCATCTTCGATGAAGCCTTTTACAGCATGACCTGGGCGCACGATCCGGGCATCCACGTCCTGGCCACCACGGCCATTCCGGGCACGCCCAGCGCGGGCGCGCACAAGGGAGAAGTGGTCCCGCAGATCTGGACTTATGAGCACACGCTCGATGGCGGCCAGCTTGCGCGCGCATTTGTGTGGATGCAGGGACACGAGTACGCCAATTTTGCCAACTATCAAATTCAGCAGATGCTGCTGCGCGGCATCGCGTGGGCCGGCCACAGGCCCGTCGATTCGCTGGTCGATTACGTGCCCCCACCATCGCAGCATCCTGCGCCGGACGCTCCGCGATAGGGCGTTTCCCATCGAGAGCCCGCAACACCGGTGCGCTAGATGCCACGCGCAACGCCATCTGCTACTTCGCCGTCCACCCGCCGTCGATCAGGATGTCAGTTCCGGTAATGAAGCCCGCTGCGTCGGAACACAGATAGCAAGCCAGCGCGCCGATCTCCTCCACCATGCCCCATCGCCCCAGCGGAATGTTCGCCACAAACTGCGCATTCAACTCCGGGTCATTCATCAGCGTCAGATTCATATCCGTGCCAATCGGTCCGGGGCTGATTCCATTTACGGTGATCCCATCGGGGGCCAGCTCCAGCGCCAGCGCGCGCGTCAATCCCAGCAACGCGGCCTTGGCTGAGCTATAGGCCGTGCGCCCGGGAAGCGAGACATGGCTCATGATCGACGTCATGTTCAGGATGCGCCCGTATCCCGTTCCCTTCATGCCCGGCACAAAGGCGCGGCAAATCAGGAAAGTTGAGATCAAGCTTGTATCCAGCACGCTGCGGAATTCTTCCAGCGTGTAATCCACCAGGTTCTTGCGCACATTGATCCCGGCATTGTTGATGAGGATTTGCGGAGGTCCAAACCGCGCACCAACTGCTTCGGCAACTTTCGCCACCTCGCCCTCGCGCGTCACGTCGGCCACAAATACTTCCGCGACTCCACCGCCCCCGGCAATCTCGTCTCGTACCTGCTCCAGGCGCGCGCGGTCGCGCGCCACCAGCGCAATTTGCGCGCCCGCTCCGGCCAATGCCTTCGCCATCGCCTCGCCCAGGCCGCGGCTTCCGCCCGTAATCACCGCGGTGCGTCCCTTCAAATCAACATGCATTCGCAGCCCCTCCGCACTTCAGCTTTCGTTCCGCCGATTATCTCAAAGCCCAACTGAATCCGGACCGATATCCGCGCTCAGCAATCGCTCCCGTTCTCGCCGCGCCGCTTCCGGATCGAGATACAGCCAGCACGCAGCCGACACCGCCGCCGCGCCCGCCATGGTTTCGATCAGCAGGTTCCACCCGCCGATCCCGGAGTGAATGCGCTGCAGAATGACCCCGGCGACCACCGGCGCAACAAATCCGCCAAGATTGCCCAGCATGTTCATCGCTGCCGCTACCGTCGCCGTGTACGCGCCGCCGATCTCCACGCACATGTCCCACGAAATCGGCATGGTCAGGTCGCTTGCGAAACTCGCCAGGCCCATCACCACCATGGCCGGCGCCACCAATTGAATCCGCGTGAATGCCAGCAGCAGAATCGCTGTTGCGAAGAAGCCGCTGAATGCGATCGCACGCCGCGATAGCCGTCGCGACAGAATTCCCGCCGCCAGCGATCCGAATCCGCCGAACAGAAGGGGCAGCACGGCAAACGCGGCTGCGCGCTCCGCGGACTGTCCCCGCCCCTCGCGCAAATACGTGGGCAGCCAGGTGATGTAGAAGTACCACACGTAGGAATAGCAGAAGTACTGCAGCACCAGCGCTGCAACCTGCTTCGTCAGCAGCAGCTTCACCCAGCCTCGCTCGGCCCCGCGGGTCGTAAGCGCGCGCGATTTCTCCAGCAACTCCCGCTCCGCCGCATTCACCCCCGCATGCTCCGCCGGATCATCCCGGAACCACGCCAGGAAGACGATGCACCACGCCACTCCCAGCAGCGCAAAGCCCACAAAAGCGCGCCGCCAGCCGAACCATGTGATGCACACCAGTGTCAGCGGAGGCGTGAGCGCCCCGCCCCACCGCGTGCACGCCCACATCAATGACTGCGCGGTTACGCGCTCCTTCGCGGGCAGCCACGCGCTCAGCATGCGCGTCAGGTTGG
Organism: uncultured Acidobacteriota bacterium; assembly: GCA_963771195.1. Taxonomy (GTDB): domain Bacteria; phylum Acidobacteriota; class Terriglobia; order Terriglobales; family Acidobacteriaceae; genus Telmatobacter. Next base: position 2,861 of record CAVYSS010000004.1, on the reverse strand, counting down.
GAAAGCATCCCGCTTCGCCGGCCCCGAACGCAAACCGGATGGCCACCAGCGACATCGCACTCCATGCTGCGCCGGTCAGCGCCGTGAATGCCGACCACGCCAGCACAATCTGCGTCAGCGCTCGCCGCACTCCAACCCGGTCGCCCAGCAGCCCCATGGGAATCTCGAACAGCGCATACGCCAGTCCGAACGCGCCGAACACCAGCCCCATTTGTTCTTTCGAGAGGTGCAGATCGCGCGAGATCGGCCCGGCCGCGCCTGAAATCGCCACTCGTTGCACATAAGACAGCACCGCCAGCCCGATCGCCAGCATCACCACGCCGTAGCGCGCGCGGCTCGCCTTCATTGGCCCAGGCTCCACGCCCACAAACTGTCGCCCGCGCCGAACACAATGTATTGCTTTCCGTCGAGCAGATAGCTGATAATGCCGCCCGATTCATTGGCATTCAGCTCGTGATGCCATAGGATCTTCCCTTTGTCGGCGCTGAAGACGATCAGGTTTTTCTGATCGTCGCCGGAGATGAGCAGATTGCTCGCGGTGGTCAGGATGCTCGGCCCCACAGTGCTCGGCGCATCGTTCAGGTTCGGATACGCGTGCCTCCACGCAGCTTTTCCTGTCAGCGGATCGATGGCCTGCAGCACCCTCACCTGCCGCCCGATACCCGCTCCCGTGCCGCCGTAGCCGGAAGGCTTGTCGCTGGCGTCGGTCAGATAATAAATCGCCTTGCCCTCCACCGAGTTCACATAAACCAGCCCCGTCTTCGGGCTGTACGAGGGCGCCGGCCAATTCGACGCGTTCACAATGTTGATGGATCCGCCCACCGACGGATCCTTGTCGGGAATCGGAATCGGCTCGCCCTCCGGCGACAGCCCCGAGGAATAATCCAGCGGAACGTACGGCTTCACCACCAGGTACTTCCCCGTCACCCGATCCAGTGTCACAAAAAATCCGTTGCGCGCCGCCTGCGCCAGCAGCTTCTCGCGTTTTCCATTCACGGTGCGGTCAAACAAAATCGGCGCCGTGGTGTTGTCAAAATCGTGCGTGTCATGCGGCGACACCTGGAAATACCACTTCAGCTTGCCCGTATCCGCATCCAGCGCGACGATCGATTCGGTCCACAGGTTAGCTCCCGGCCTTCCCTGCCCCGCAAACACCGGGTTCGTGTTCCCCGTGGGCCAATAGAGCAGGTTGAGCGCCGCATCGTATGTCCCCGGCATCCACGTCATGCCGCCGCCGTGGTCTGACGCCGCTTCGTCCGGCCACGTCTTCAACGCCGGGTCGCCCTTGCGCGGCGTTGACCACCACGTCCATTGCAGTTCTCCCGTCGCCGGGTCGAAGGAATCCAGAAACCCTGGCATATCCATCGCGTCGCCGCCCACTCCCACAATTACGTGGTTCTTCACGATCAACGGCGCGGACGTGGAAAAATACTGCTTGCGCGCATCGGCATAATTCTTCCTCCACAATTCCCTGCCCGAGTTCGCGTCCAGCGCAATCAGCCAGTTGTCCGGCGTCTCGAAGAACACGGTGCTCCGCCAGATCCCCACCCCGCGCTGTCCCACCAGGTGCCCGCCATGATCCACCCAGTCGTAGCGCCACAATTCCTTCCCCGTGCGCGCGTCCAGCGCCCACACATGATCCGGAATCGTCATGTACAGCACGCCATCCACCATCAGCGGCGTGCATTTGATGACTGGAACCGGCGCACCGCGCTGCGCTCCCACCTCCGTGATCCGATGCACCCACTTCGCCGCCAGCCGATTCAAGTTCGCTGGGCCGATCTGCGTCAGCGTGCTGTAGCGCTCGCCGCTGTAATCGCCGTTGAACGTGGGCCAGCTCGTCACCGGCGGTTTGCCCAGCGCACTCGGAGCCACTGAAACCACTGGTGCATGAAGCGGTCCGCTCGCCACTGCCGCCGCGGCGATTGCCGTAAAGACACCCGCACCCAGCCTCATTTCAGCGTCTCCAGGTAAGCGGTCACGTCATGTATGTCCTCGTTCCTCAGCGTCATTATCATGTGCTGGTGGGCTGTCAGGGGATCGTCAACATGCACGCTCAAACCGGACCCACGGTCAATCGTCTTCGTTTCGCCCGATGCAGTCTGCACGGTGATGCGAAAATCGCTGATCTGCGTCACCCGGCCGGAGATTGTTCCTCCCGCTGTCTTCACTGTCGCCGTCATCGCCCCATCGCGCGACGGCCACACCCAGTTCCGTTGCAGTTGGTCCGGGGTGCGGAACTTGCTCGCAATATGCGCAAAAGTCTCCTCTGTGTGGCAGCTCAAGCAATGGCCCTCCACGTATGCCGAGCCCTTTTGGGCATTGCCCACCAGGATGTTCAGTACGTGATAGGCGCCGCGATTCGCGACATCTTCAACCTGCAGGTGCAAGAACTCGGCAATATCCGTCAATTGCTCGTCCGTCATGGTTGCGAACGCGGGCATGCCCTTTTCCAGAACGCCTTTTTTCAGAAACGGCGCCAGGTGCTCGCCATGATCGTCCGTCAGCACTACGTCCGACGTGATCAGGCTCGGTCCCGTCGCTCCGCGAGCCTTTGGTCCGTGGCAGAATGCGCAATTCTGTTCGAACAGCGGCGAGCCCCGTTCTGCCTCAGCTTTGTCCGGCACCGCGCCCAATCCAAGGAACGCGCGCGTCGCCGCGGCCCGTTGCGCCGGCGTCATGCTCCGGTATCCCTGCTGCTGCACGCCTTCCTGGCCGCCCGGCTGGCCCTGCTGGCCGGCGGCGAAAACCGCGGCAGTTGCGGCACCTGCCATTAGCAACGCGGCGCAAATGAGGTTGCGCACTTGGCTCCTTCTCTCGATCCTGGCGCCTAAATCCAAAGCGGACGTCCCCATACAATG
>CAVYSS010000003.1:0-9796 GCA_963771195.1 uncultured Acidobacteriota bacterium | reverse complement strand
AGTCCTACCTGAGGAGCCAAAAAATCAACAATTTAGCGCAAGGTTGAGTTGCCGGAGACAGCCGTGCCTCGATGCTCAATTTGTTGCGGCATGGTTGCTCCTTCTTCTTTCATTCGAATGAACCGCGACCCCATTCAACCTCTGGTCCGGTTTGTTCGCCGATTGACGCAGGAGGGCGATACGAGGCTCGTTTCCCGGAAAGTGGTCTTTATTGCACAGTTCTATGCCGGCCAGCAGGCGGAAACTGATAATGGAGCAGTGTGCAGTTCCCAGGGCAACCGCACCAGTTTCCGATGAGCCGAGACGCCGCACTCGCGGGCGGATTGCGATGCTCGCCATGCGCTCTCTTTCCGAAAGAGGTGGCTGATGAACGCACTGCTGATCTACCCGGAATTCCCCGACACGTTTTGGAGTTTCAAACATGCGCTCAAGTTCCTGGGCAAGCGAGCGGCACAGCCTCCGCTGGGCCTGATGACAGTTTCCGCGCTGTTGCCTGGAGCCTGGAAGAAACGGCTGCTGGACACGAATGTTGAGCGATTGCGTGACCGCGATCTCGCGTGGGCCGATGTTGCCCTGGTGAGCGGCATGCACGTCCAGCGCGATTCGCTGGTGGAAATTGTGGAACGCTGCCGCGCGCGCGGGCTACGGACTGTGGTCGGCGGACCGATCGCCAGCAGCCTTTCAGCGGAGGATTTGAAAGCGGATCACGTGGTGATTGGAGAGGCAGAGAGCATCATTGCCGGTCTGGCACAAGACCTGGAACAAGGGAATGCGAGACCCGTTTATCAAGCTCTGGAAAGACCGGAAATGAGTACCAGCCCGCTGCCGGACTTGAGTTTGATCAAGATGCGCCGCTACTCGACCATGGCCGTGCAATACTCGCGCGGCTGCCCGTTCAACTGCGAATTCTGCGACATCATCGAAATCTACGGCAGGCGCCCGCGCACCAAGGCGGTAGCGCAGGTGTTGGCGGAACTGGACCAACTGCGCGCGGCGGGCTGGCGGGAAGCCGTGTTTATTGTTGACGACAACTTTATTGGCAACAAGGCCCGCGCCAAGGAGCTCTGCGTGGCCCTGGCGGAATGGCGCAGCCAATACAAAACCAGCTTCGACTTCAATACCGAAGCTTCACTGAACCTGGCCGACGACCCTGAGTTGATGCAGTTGATGAGAGACGCAGGCTTTGTTTCGGTGTTTCTGGGCATTGAGACTCCGGATGAATCCGGCTTGATTGCAGCCAACAAGCTGCAAAACACCCGTCGCAGCTTGCTGGAAAGCGTGGCCACGATCCAGAGTTATGGAATGCAGGTGATGGGAGGATTCATCCTCGGATTCGATACCGACCGCGAGGACATTTTCGACCGCATGGTGGATTTCATTCAAAAAAGCGGCATCCCGGTAGCCATGGTAGGGCTTTTGCAAGCCATGCCAGGGACGCAGCTGTTTCGACGGTTGCGCAGAGAGGGAAGGATACTGGACGCGGGTGGAGGGGACAACACGGATGACAAACTCAACTTCCTTCCCGCCATGGATGCGACGCAACTGGTGGAGGGATACCGATCCGTGCTGAAGAGGATCTACTCTTGCGAGGCCTACTATGAGCGCGTAAAGCTTTACCTGAGCCGCACCCACCCGCGGCCCAGTGATGCGAGCAACAAAGCGCAACGTACCAGGCAGAGATGGCTGACCAAGGCTAACGCCCGCGCCCTCGTCACATCGATTGTTCGGCAGGGAGTGTTTGGCAGGCAACGCTGGAGCTATTGGAAGTTCCTGATGTCAGTAGCAACACGTTATCGCCATTGCGTCGGGCCGGCGATGACGCTGGCCGTAATGGGTTATCACTTTCAGGTGATGACCAGCAGATTGTCTGAGTCGGGAAGATCTGCAACTCCGGCCGGACAAATCGGAACGACTGCCAGGTACAAATGAAGCGGAAAGGCCGGTGGCAATTTGTTCGAATTGCGAGCGGCGTCACCAGTCCGGACACTAAGGGGTATTCAAGTTCATTATTAACTTAAGTGATTGAAATGATTGGCTGCCCCCCAGGGATTCGAACCCCGATATGCTGATCCAGAGTCAGCTGTCCTGCCATTGAACGAGGGGGCACCGGCACAATGACGGGTGTCATCGATTCCCGCCGGCAACACACGACTGACGCCGCGCTGAAACCCGCCAACTGGTTCATCATACGGACATTTGGCCGCCATGGTCAAACACGATGGCGCGCCGATACCGCAAGACTTCCCTTGTGCTCGCACAATCGAACTGGACGCTGCCGACAGCCTCGCCCTTATGTCGGATTTCCGCTTGTCATCAACACATTTCTCCCCAGAACGCTTGGCCGCCTATCAATTTTCTAGATGGTCCCCACACTCCTCTCACATCCGTCTTTTCACAATTGAGCCGAATGGCTAAATTCCGGCCTGATAGTATTGATGACGGGACAAGTGTGGAAATCTTTCTCAACCTAGGCTGGGCGGCGCTCTCCATCGTCATTGTTTGTGCGTGGCTACGCATTGAGGACGGCACTGGCCGGCGGCGACGCATTGTTGCTCTCGCGGTTCTTGTTGCCATTCTCCTGCCTGCCATCTCCATCAGCGACGATCTGCTGGCGATGCAGAATGCCACGGAGACCGACACCTGCGTTCGCCGCCAACAGCTTGCTCCCAACGGTGCGCATCCTCTCATCCCCCACCTTGCGGCAACGCTTCCGCCTGCTCAGCGGCAGGACATGACTTTCGCCAATCTCGGCTTTGCCCCACCGCCGGCCGTGTTTGTGCCCCACTTCGATCTTCCCGCCCTGCGCGCGATCCAGAACCGCCCTCCGCCCGCGGCCTGATCGCACCTCTCCTGTCTTTCCGCTCCTCATTCTTCGTTCACCATCCTTGAGTCCGCCGTGCAGACCACGGCGCATGGTTGTTTATGAGCAGGATTCGGAACCCAGTGCCAGGCCCCGCGCGCGCCTCGCTCGCGCTCGCTCTAGCGCTCGCGCCCGCCTTCGCCACTGCCCAGCCGGCCCTTACCTGGGACCAGGTGAAAGCCCGCTTTGAAGCCAACAATCCCGCCTTGCGCGCCGACGCCCTCAACGTGGACGAAATTCGCGCGCAGGAAACCACCGCCTATCTCCGTCCCAACCCGGAGTTCAGCACCACCGTGGACGGAACCCAGATCGCGCCCGACAACGGCGTGTGGCAACCGCTTGCGGGCACGTTTGTGGTGCCCTCGCTCAGCTACCTTCACGAGCGCGATCACAAGCGCGAGCTTCGCCTAAAAAGCGCGCAGGAAGGCACCCAGATTGCCAGTTCGCAGCACGAGGACTTCAAGCGCACTCTCGAGTTCAACCTGCGCGCGGCCTTCGTCAACACGCTTCAGGCCAAGGCAGTCCTCACGTTCGCCAAATCCGACCTTGACTACTACGACCAGATCATCCAGATCAGCCAGGACCGCTTTCGCGCCGGCGATATCGCCCAGATCGACCTAGACCGCATCGAGCTTCAGCGCGTTCAGTACGAGTCAGAGCTGCAGACCGCCATCGTAAGCCTGCGCATGGCAAAGATTCAGCTTCTCCAACTCCTGAATGACCGCACGCCCGTGGAGCAGTTCGATCTTGAGGGACCGTTCGACTTCTCCGACCAGCTTCAGCCGCTCGACTCCTTCCGTCAAATCGCCCTCGACAATCGCCCTGACCTGCGCGCGGCGCTCCAGACCATCCAGCAGTCCGAAACCAATCACAAGCTGGCTATCTCCAACGGATCCACCGATCCGACGTTCGGCGCATGGTATACCTACAATTCCTCCAACAATAATGCCAATGGCATTCAGACGCTCGGCCTCAGCGTTCAGATCCCGCTGCGCATCTTCGACCGCAACCAGGGCGAGAAGCAGCGCACCCTCATCGATATCGACCGCAGCCGCGAAACCAGCGAATCCACCCGCGCCCAGGTCTTCTCCGACGTCGACTCAGCCTACGCGCAGCTTGAATCCACCATCGCGCTGCTTAAGCCGTATCGCGACAAGTACAAGGACCAGTCGACGCGCGTGCGCGACACCGTCACCTACTCCTACCAGCACGGTGGCGCTTCCCTTCTCGACATGCTCAACGCGCAAAGCGATTATCGCCAGGTCCAGCTTGCATATCTGCAACTCATCGGCACCTATCTTTCCGCTGCCGGGCAGCTCAATCTAGCTGTCGGCCGCGAGGTGATTCAATGATGAAGTCTTCTTCCATCCTTGCTTCTTTGCTCGCAGCCTGCTTTGTCCTCGGCGGCTGCCACGGCAATTTCGATCCGGCCGCAGGCGCTGCCCCGCCGGCGAAGGTCACGGAGGTCGGCAACGCCGCGATCGTCAAAGTCGCCAATCCCCAGCAGTACCCCTCCGTCGCCGCTGAGCGTGTGAATGAACCCGATGAGCTCAACGTCACCGGCGCCGTGTTTCCCGATATCTCCCGCGAAATCCCGGTCATCTCGCTCGCCAACGGCCGTGTTGTCGATATCAAGACGCGCCTCGACGACAACGTAAAAAAAGGCCAGCTCCTGTTTCAGGTGCAGAGCCCCGACATCACCAACGCCTTCGATGCCTACCTCAAGGCCGTGAACGACGAGCAATTGAACAACAAGGCGTATCTCCGCGCCCAGGACCTCTACAAACACGGCGCCATCTCCCAGGCCATGCTGGAGCAGGCCGAGGACGCGGAACGCGATGCCAAGGCCGACCTCGTCGCCGCCGAACAGCAGCTCAGCATGCTCGGCGTGGATAAAGACCACCCCACCAATATGGTCAACGTCTACGCGCCCATCTCCGGAGTGATCATCGGGCAGAACATCACCAACGCTGCTGCCGCCGGCGTCACCCTATCCGGCACGGCAACGGCGTTCACCATTGCCGACCTCTCCAGCGTCTGGATCCTCTGCGACGTCTACGAGAACGACCTGCCTCGCGTCCATCTGGGCCAGCACGCCCGCATCAAGCTCGATGCCTACCCCAACCGCCCGCTCACCGGAACCATCAGCGATATCGGCCCGGTCCTCGATCCCAATCTCCGCACCGCGAAGGTTCGCATTCAGGTCGCTAATCCCGGCATCCTCCGTCTTGGCATGTTTGTGACGGCCACACTCACCGGCCGCGACACCATCTCCCGTCCCGCGGTCCCGGCCAGCGCAATCCTCCACCTCCATGATCGCGACTGGGTCTTCGTTCCCGCAGGCGACGGACAGTTCAAGCGCCTCGAAGTCCACTCCGGCGTCATGCTTCCCGGCAACCGCCAGGAGATCCTCTCCGGCATCGATCCCGGCCAGCAAGTCGTCGCCGACGCACTCCTCCTGGAATCGGCGGGGAATCAATAATGATCCGCGCACTCGTCGCATTCGCGCTCAAGAACCCCTGGCTGGTGCTGGGTGGCGCCGTGCTCCTCACCGCGTGGGGCGTGGTTGCCTTTCGCGCGCTTCCCATTGAAGCGTACCCCGACGTCGCCAACAATTACGTCCAGATCATCACCCAGTGGCCCGGCCGCTCCGCTGAAGAGATTGAGCGCCAGGTCACGGTTCCCGTCGAAATCCAGATGGCCGGCATCCCCCATCTTGCCCATCTGCGTTCCACCACGCTCGCCGGCCTATCCAGCGTCATGCTCGTGTTTGACGACAGCTCCATTAACGACCAGAACCGCGAGCACGTGCTCGAGCGCCTCAGCCAGGTCAGTCTCCCCGCCAACCTCACTCCGGTCATGGGCACCGACTGGAGTCCCGTGGGCCAGATCTACTGGTACAGCCTCGAAAGCGCCAATCCCGCTTACGACACCATGGAATTGAAGTCCATCGAGGACTGGTCCCTCGAAAAGGACTTCAAAACCGTCATGGGTGTCGTGGACGTTTCCAGCTTCGGCGGTCCGACCAAGGAGTACCAGGTCCACCTCGACCCCAACAAGCTAACCGGCTACGGCCTCTCCATCTCCCAGGTCGAACAGCAGCTCGCCAATAACAATTCAAATGGCGGCGGCAGTTTTATTGAGGAAGGCGCGCAGCAAATCAATGTACAGTCGCTGGGTCTCTACAAGACATCCCAGGACATTGCCGACACTCTTGTCAAAACCTCCAACGGCAGCTACGTCAGAATCGGCCAGCTCGGCGTTGTCGAGCAGGGACCCAAAATTCGTCTCGGTCAGATTGGCCGCGCTACTCACCTCCCCGACGGTCGCATCCTCGATAATCCCGACACCGTGGAAGGCATCGTGCTGCTGCAGAAAGGCGATGACGCCGACCCCGTTCTCAAGGGCATTCATGAGGAAGTACAAAAGCTGAACGGCACTGGCAACCACCCCGGCATTCTCCCCACCGGAGTCAGAGTAGTCCCCTTCCTGGATCGCACTGATCTGGTGCACTACACGGTCGAAACGGTGGAGCACAATCTCACGGAAGGCATGATCCTGGTGGTGATCGTTCTCTTCCTCTTTCTCGGCAATGCTCGCGGCGCCATCATCGTTGCACTCACCATTCCCTTCGCGCTCATGTTCGCCGCCATCTGCCTGGACCTGGTGCACATTCCCGCGAATTTGCTCTCCCTCGGCGCTCTCGACTTCGGCATGGTCGTTGACGGCACCGTCATCATGGTGGAGAACATCATTCGCCATCTCAACAACCGCGACGACACCGTCACCGTTCAGCAGAAAATTCGCAATGCGGCCCACGAAGTCCAGCGGCCCGTCTTCTTCGCCCGTGGCATCATCGTCGCTTCGTATCTGCCTATTTTCACCCTTCAGGCCGTTGAAGGCCGCCTGTTCAAGCCCATGGCCTGGACCGTCAGCTTTGCCCTCATCGGCGCCCTCGTCTTTGCCATGCTCGTCGCTCCCGTCATGTCCACCTTCAGCTTCCGCAAGGGCGCAAAGGAGTGGCACAACCCCATCATGACCTGGCTTACGGATCGCTACCGCGCCGCCGTCCGCTCCGCCATCCAGCATTACCGCGTTACCGTCGCCATCTCCGCCTGCCTCTTTGCCATCGCCATCTTCCTCACCTTCGGCGGACCCATCGGCTCCGAATTCCTTCCTCATCTCGACGAAGGCTCCATCTGGGTCCGTGGCACCCTGCCGCCCAGCGAAGGCCCCACCGCCAGCATCGACTTTGTCGACAAGGCGCGCCTGGTCATGGCTTCGTTCCCTGAAGTCACCCAGGTCGTAAGCCAAACCGGCCGCCCCGACGACGGCACCGATACAGCCGGCTTCTTCAATACCGAGTACTTTGTCGATCTCAAGCCCAAGAAAGACTGGCGTCCCGTCTTTCGCCAGAACAAGGACGACCTGATCGCCGCAATGGACCTCGAGCTCTCCCTGTTCCCCGGCGTCATCTGGAACTACTCGCAGCCCATCTCCGACAATATGGAGGAAGCAGTCTCCGGCGTGAAGGGCGAGCTCGCCGTCAAGCTCTTTGGCGACGACCTGCGCACCCTAGAACACAAGGCCGAGGAAATTCAGGCCGAAATGGCGAACGTGCGCGGCGTTGCCGATCTCGGCATCTTCCGCATCCTCGGCCAGCCCAACCTCGACTTGACCGTCGATCGCGCCGCCGCCGCCCGATACGGGATCAACGTCTCCGACATTCAGGACGCCATCCAGACCGCCGTTGGCGCCAATCCCATCACCCAGGTGCAGCAAGGCGAAGCGCGTTATGACGTCACCCTGCGTTACCTCAAGCCGTATCGGGATACCAGGGAGGCTATTGAGGATATTCGCCTGCTGGCGCCGTCCGGCGAGCGCGTCTCCCTGGCTCAGCTGACTCATGTCTCAACCGATGACGGCGCCGAACAAATCAACCGCGAAGGCGGCCAGCGCTACATCGCCATCAAGTTCTCAGTCCGCGGCCGCGACCTTGGTTCCACCGTCGAAGAGGCCATCTCCCGCGTGGAACATAACGTCCAGCTTCCCACCGGCTATCACCTCGAATGGGCCGGCGAATACGCCAGCCAGAAGCGCGCCAACGCCCGCATGGCCATCGTCGTCCCCATCACCGTCCTCGTCATCTTCCTCATACTCTTCACCATGTTCAAATCGGCAAAATGGGCCGCGCTCATTGTTGTCTCCGTCGGCATGGCTTCCATTGGCGGACCGCTCGCCCTATTCATCACCCACACCAACTTCTCCGTTTCCTCGGCCGTAGGTTTCCTCGCCCTTTTCGGGGTATCGGTGGAAACCGGCGTCATCATGATCGAGTTCATCAACCAGTTGCGAGCCCGCCGCAAAGGTCTTGAAGTCTCTGACTATGAGCACATAGTCGAGGCCGCCGTCGAGGGATCGGTCCTGCGTCTCCGGCCGGTTATGATGACTATGCTGGTGGCCACGCTCGGCTTGCTTCCCGCCGCCATGTCGCACGCCATCGGATCCGACTCCCAGCGTCCATTTGCCATCGTCATCGTCGGCGGCCTGCTCGCCAATCTGGTCATCGGCATTTTTCTGTTGCCCGCGCTCTACGTGTGGTGGGCTCGCGATGGCGATGTCCTGCCGCCGGCCGAGCTCGAAGACTTCTGACCCGCCGGGGCCTGAGCGTCCTGGCGCCGAGTCTCCAATTCCTTCTCCGGAGCAGTCGTGCCTGCTCTCTCGGAGAAACTCAGGCCTGCACTCCTAGCTTCAGCAGAGTTTGGCGATATGAAGCTCTGTTGCCGTCAGGGATCCGCCATTACCTCAAGTGCTGCTTCGTAAATACGCTTCATGCTGCTTAATCTAAGCAACTTCGATAGCGTCCCGCTTCCGAGCCTCAGCGCTCAATTGCACAAACTCCCTGCGGGCAGCCCCGCGGCGCTTTCCTTCATCCATCCACGGTAAGGAGCAATTTGCCCCGGAGGGATGCTCGTGTTGATCGCGAGGACGATCTGGGATTGGTTCTTTGGCTGCCGTCATAAGGAGCTCAGCCGAGCCTTCACCAATGAAGGCGAAACCTATAAAGTGTGCCTCAAGTGCGGAAGACGCTTTCCCTATTCCCTTGAAACCATGACCATCGTCAGCGACCGCGCGCAACGCAAGGCCGCTTCCAGCCCTGTTCAGCGCAAATCCGCCAACAAGTGACGCCCCCTTGGTTTCTTTCCGTGTTCCCTGCCGCTCTGGTCCCTGGCGCGTACGGCTGCAGATTCGCCGCTCGCCCTGTACCGTTTTCCGGTTCTCCGCCGATAAAGGGACCATGTTCGGCATCGCGCTTCGTAAACCCGCCTTTTCAATACACGTCCATCCCAACATGAACCCTCTGTTCCGCTGCCCGTGCTGCGGATGCCGGACGCTCAAGGCGCCGGAATCGATGGAACTGTGCCCGGTGTGCTGGTGGGAAGACGACGGCCAGGAGGACGCCGACGCCGCCGAGGTGCGGCTCACCGTCAACGGCATGCTCAGCCTGCACGAAGCGCGGATGCATTATCGGGAGTGCGGCGCCGCACACCCCAGGTTTTTGCCTCACGTCCGCCACCCGGAGGCATCGGAACAGTAATTAACTTTCGTGCGACCCTACAACCTACAAATAGTCCTGCCGGTTTGACCCCCTCTGCAATTCCCTCTTACCATGGGTATAACGCTTTTCCCACGCGAGCGACGGCACTGAGTCCGTATGCCGGTCCCGCGTGGCGTTTTTATCATCGGCGCCCGGCGCGCCGGAAGGTGAGAAAATTTGAGTTTCTCCGATACCCTTGAAAAAAAGCAGGAAACGCCGGCAGAGACCGGTCCCGAAGGTCACACCCACGCTCCCGATGACAATGCCCATGAGCACAGTCACGGTCCGGTGCTTAATCCCGATTGCACCCGCGAACTTGTCCTGGATGTTCCCGCCGA
>CAVYSS010000002.1:0-232532 GCA_963771195.1 uncultured Acidobacteriota bacterium | reverse complement strand
TAATGGTCGGACTTAAGTATACGACCGAATTGGTCTGAGTTGCAAATGCGTGAGGAAGACATGAAGGAAGCCTCCCCGCAGGGGCTACTGGAAGCTGTGGCCACTGCGGACCCTGCTGCACTCCTTATCGGAGTACTGGAATGGTTTTAGCAGCGGATTCTACGGGAGGATGTGACTTAGATCACGGAATATGGCGGATTTGGTCGGTGTGCTTGAGGTGCCGTGGCAAAGTTCTTTTCTGGGAATGGCATGGTGAAATGCAGTCCCCTTGGGGACCCCTGGGCAGGATTTCGATTCCGTTTGGCGCTCAGGATGACGGCGGCTCATTTACAGGCATTTCGGAGGCACTAGGTGCAAAGTGATCGACCAGAGCGGACCATTCGTCGGGGAGGTTGGGGTGGTGGAATTGGCGGCCGGCGCGGTTGTACCAGTAGTCGGCGTTCCAGTCAGCGCCTTCCTTGCGATGGAGGTAGGCGTGGACGGCCATTCCGTCTTTGGATTCGAGCTCGTCGACGAGGGAGTGGGCCTGGGCCCAGTCACCTTTGGCGTCCCACCAGAGGGCTTCGAGGGCGGGGGGCAGGCCGGCTGGCGGGGCGGGATCGCTGAGGCTGGCGCGGAAGGCGTCGGGGGTCATGGGAATGTTGTAGCACTCTTTAGCGAGTCAGCGAGTCAGCGAGTCAGCGAGTCAACGAGTCAGCGAGTCAGCGAGTGGGCGAGTCGGCGGGGCCAGCGGAGCCTGCGGGGCCAGGGGGAATCAGGAACGCTCGCAACGGAAGAAGCAGATTCCTCGCCGCGGCGGGGAATGACAGAAAAAAAGCAAGAGCAAAGGCAAAGGCGCAAGCAGAGACGGCGCGCTGAAAGGTGCAGAGCCCGCCCACTCATCGCACAGATCCTTCGCTCCGCTCAGGAGCGATGAATGGGGCACAGCTTGTGTCCCGGATTGCGAAAAGATTGAGAAAAACTGCGACGAAGTGCTTTGCATAGATATGCATTTCGTTGTATATTTATGCATGGCGCGGCTTTCATGAGCCGCGCTTTTCGATGGTTGGAAAGCGATGCAGGAACGAATGAAGACCGAACGGCAGAGCGCGATACGGGATCTGGTGCGGCACTCGGCGGTGACCAACCAGGACGAACTGAGGCGGAAGCTGCGGCGGCGCGGGATTGCGGTGACGCAGGCGACGCTGTCCAGAGACATACACGAGCTGCGCCTCTCAAAGGGCCCGGCGGGGTACGCGCTGCCGAACGGAAATGGGCACGGCAGTGCGGTTGAGGAAGACGATGGGCCGCCGTCAGTGAAGGAAGTGTTGGACAGCTTTGGGATGCGCGCGACTCGGGCAATGAACCAGGTGATTTTGCGAACGGTGATGGGCGGAGCGCAGCCGGTGGCGGCGGCGCTGGACCACGAGGAATGGCCGGAGGTTGTGGGAACGCTGGCGGGCGACGATACGGTGCTTGTGATATGCCATGACGCGCGCCATGCGACGGAAGTGGAAGCGCGGCTGAAGGCGATGCTGGAATCCTGAGCAAGGAAGTGAACGAGTGAAGCAGTGCATTAGTGAAAAAGTGAACTGGTGAAAAAGTTAAAGAGTGAGTGACGCGGTGCAGACAGCGGTGGTGGGAGTGACGGGTTATGCCGGGGCGGAGCTGGCGCGGCTGCTGCTCGATCATCCGCGCCTGAAAGGGACGCCGCCGGTGTTTACGGGGCGCCTGGACGAGAAGGCCGCGGCCAGGGGCGGCGTGCCGCTGGGCGAGATTCATCCGGAGCTGAACGACAGCAAGGGCCGAGGGAGGCTGCGGGTGCAGCCGTTCAGCTGGGAATTGCTGACGGACCTCGATGTGCAGGTTCTTTTCCTGGCCACGCCGCACGAGCAGTCCCGGGAATGGGCGCCGCTGGCGCTGAAGCGCGGGATGAGGGTGGTGGACCTGAGCGGGGCGTGGAGGCTTGAGGAAGCGGCGAATCGCGCGGTGTACCAGTTTGAAGACGAGGGATCGCCCGAAGCCGCCGCGGTGCAGGAGGAGGCGGTGTACGGGATGCCGGAGCTGCACCGGGACGCGATTCGCGGGGCGCGGCTGGTGGCCAACCCCGGATGCTATGCGACGAGCGTGATCCTGGCGCTGCGGCCGCTGGTGGCGGCGGGGCTGATTGACGTGGAGCACGGGATTATTGCGGACGCCAAGAGCGGCGTGAGCGGAGCGGGGAAGGCGCCGACGCCGAAGACGCACTTTATGTACGCGGCCGACAATTTTTCAGCGTACGCGGTGTTCAAGCACCGGCACACGGGCGAACTGCTGGAGCAGATCGGACTGGAGGCGGACGAGATTATTTTTACGCCGCACCTGTTGCCGATTCCGCGCGGCATTTTGTCGACGATGTATGTGCGGTTCAAAGAGGCGCACACGCGGGCGAGCGTGCTGGAGGCGTACCGGAAGTTTTTCGCGCATTGTCCGATGGTGCGGCTGCATGATAGCGGGCTGCCGCAGATTCAGCATGTGGTGCGGACAAACTACATCGATATCGGATTCGAGCTGGCGCGGGACGGGAAGCGGGCGGTGATTGTGAGCTGCCTGGATAATCTGCTGAAGGGCGCCGCGGGGCAGGCAGTGGAGAACGCGAACGTGATGCTGGGCTGGGACGAAGCGGAGGGCCTGGAATGAAGTACGTGGTGAAGCTTGGCGGGGCCGGACTGGAAGACCCGGCGCTGAAAGAAGGCAGCGTGCGCGCGATTGCAGAGCTGGCGCGGGACGGCAACAAAGTGGCCGTGGTGCACGGCGGCGGCGCGCAGTTGACACGGATGCTGAAGGCGCTGGGGAAGACGAGCGAGTTTATCAACGGCTTGCGCGTGACCGACGCGGAGACGCGCGACGCTGCGCTGATGGTGCTGGGCGGCAAGGTGAACAAGGAACTGGTGGCGGCGCTGGGCGCGATTGGCCACCCGGCATTTGGAATGACGGGCGGCGACGGGCTGGTGTTCAGGGCCCGCAAAAAGAGAACGGCGCCGGATTTGGGATATGTGGGCGAGATTGCGGCGAGCGATCCGCGATGGATTGAAGCGATCTGGAACCTGGGCGGCGTGCCGGTGCTGGCGTCGATGGCGCTGGGCTTTGACGGCGAGTACTACAACGTGAATGCGGACGAGATGGCGGCGGCGTGCGCGATTGCCTGCCATGCAGACGCTCTGGTGTTCTTGACGGACGTGCCGGGCGTGCGCGGCGCGGACGGCGAGGTGATGCGGTGGCTCTCAATTGACCAGATTGCGGAGATGGCGAAGAGCGCGATTATTTCGGGCGGTATGCTGCCCAAGCTGGGAGCGTGCCGCGAGGCGCTGCTGAACGGCGTGAAGAGAGTGAGGATATTGCCGGCGGATTCGGCCGGAGTTTTGCCCGACCTGTGCAGCGCGCGCGTGGCGCACGGGACGGAAGTGATGGTGGCGTAAAGGCAGGGACAGAGGGATAGGGGACAAGGGACAAGGGACGAACCGCATTGAGGAGATCGAAAGGGATGACGAAGCTGGAACAGATTCGCGCGGTTGAGGACAAGCTGCTGCTGAAAACCTACGATCGCAATCCGCTGCTGTTTACGGGCGGCGAAGGCGTGTATCTGATCGACGAGAAGGGCGAGCGATATCTCGACTTGCTGAGTGGGATCGGCGTGAATGCGCTGGGCTACGGGCACCCTGCGATCGAAGATGCGATTGCGAGGCAGAGCCGAAAGCTGATCCACACGTCGAATTTGTTCTTTCACGAGGGGCAGGCGGAATTGGCGTTGCGGCTGACGGAGCGCACCGGGATGGACCGCGTGTTTTTTGCCAATACGGGCACCGAGGCGTGGGAAGGCGCGCTGAAACTGGCGCGGGCACATGCGGGGCTGCTGCGCAGCGAGGGACGCGAGATTGGGACGAAGTTCCTGGCGATAGAAGGGAGCTTCCACGGGCGGACGTTCGGGTCAGTGGCGACGACGCACAAGGCGAAGTATCGCGAGCCATTTGCTCCGGTGATGCCGGGAGTGGAATTTGTGCGATTCAACGATGCGGAAGATTTACGCGAAAAGTTTTCAAACGACGTGTGCGCGATTTTGCTGGAGGCGATCCAGGGCGAAGGCGGCGTGCGGCCGGTGACGCAGGAGTTTCTTGCGGAGGCACGGGCGCTGGCGAACGGAACTGGCGCGCTGCTGATGGTGGATGAGATTCAGTCGGGGATGGGGCGGACGGGGAAGTGGTGCGCGTACCAGCATTACGGGATTCAGCCGGACGTAACCACGCTGGCAAAGCCGCTGGCGGGGGGCGTGCCGCTGGGCGCGGTGCTATGCAACGAAGAAGTGGCGAGGGCCATCCATGCAGGGATGCACGGAACCACATTTGGTGGTGGACCGCTGGCTTGCGCGGTAGCGATTGCGGTGATTGACACGCTGGGGCGCGACGGATTGCTGAGGCATGCGGAGGAAGTAGGCGCCTATTTCATGGATGCGCTGCGCGGATTGGCGGCTAAGCACGGAGCGATTGTGGACGTGCGCGGCATGGGGCTGATGATCGGTGCGGAGCTGGATTCGGCGGACTTGGCGAAGCGTGTGGGCGCGGAGATTCTGAAACGGAAGATCATTATCAACGTCACAAGCGATACGACGCTGCGATTCCTTCCGCCGTACATATTGGAGCGCGCGCACGTGGATACGGCGATTGCGGCGCTGGACGAAATTCTGAACGAACACGGCGCGGCGGCCGGGCAGAATGCAAAAGCCGTAGGAGGTGAACTTGGCTAGCAGAGCGATAGCGGAACAGCGTGCGCCGGAGATTCCGGTGCATAACGACAACGACATCCTGGGCGCGGCGGCGCGGCTGGCGGGCGAGGATTTGTGCTCGGTGGCTGATTTGTCCAGCGCGGAAGTGCGCGCGATTTTGAAGCTGGGGCACGAGGTAAAGCGCAATCCGCGGGCGTACCGGCGTGCGCTGGACGCGAAGCAGATGGTGCTGATGTTCGAGAAGGCGAGTTTGAGGACCCGCCTGAGCTTTGAGGCGGGCATCAACACGCTGGGCGGGAACGCGATTTTCTTTGACCAGACGAATTCGCCGCTGGGCGAGCGCGAGGCGATAGCCGACGTGGCGCGCAACGTGGAGCGCTGGGTGGACGTGATGGTGCTGCGGACGTACGCGCACGATACCATCACGGAGATGGCGGCGAACGCGAAGGTGCCGGTGATCAATGCGTTGTCGGATTTTGAGCATCCGTGCCAGGCGCTGGCGGACTTTATGACGCTTCAGGAGCACTTTGGGACGGTGGCGGGACTCAACTTTACTTACGTTGGCGATGGGAACAACGTGTGTCACTCGTTGATGCTGACCGGCGCGCAGATGGGAGCGAACGTGACGGTGGCGACGCCGCGCGGGTACTCGCCGGACATCGAGATTGTGACCAAGGCGAGGGAAATTGCGGAGGAGAACGGGTGCGAGGTGCGGCTGATGCAGGATCCGCATGCGGCGGCCGAGGGCGCGGACGCGATCTATACCGACGTGTGCGTGAGCATGGGCATGGAGCACGAGTCGACCAAGCGCGCGCCGATCTTCAGGCCGTTCCAGGTGAACGAGGCGCTGATGGCGAAGGCGCGCGAGAATGCGGTGTTCATGCACTGCCTGCCGGCACGGCGCAACGCGGAGGTGACGGACGCGGTGCTGGACGGGCCGCAGTCGATTGTGTTTGACCAGGCGGAGAACCGCATGCACGCGCAGAAGGCGCTGCTGCTGCTGCTGCTGGGCGGGTTGGCGAACGTGGAAGCTTTTAGCCTTTAGCTAATAGCTCTTAGCTTGATGGTGAGGGATTGGGCAACTGAGTTGAGTTCAAGAGAGCAGAATTCGGGGAAGATGTGGGCGGGGCGGTTTCGCATGGCGCCGGACGCGACGTTTGACGCGTGGCAGCGGTCGCTTCCGTTCGACTGGCAGCTGCTGGATGCGGAGCTGGCCGCGAGCCGCGCGCATGCGCTGGCTCTGGAGGCGGCGGAAATTCTTACCCCGGACGAGTGTGCGCGGATTGTGGATGCGCTGGAGGCGATTGGCAAGAGCTACGCCGGGCGGAGCGAGCAAGTGGCACGCGATGCCGAGGCCGAGGACATTCATCATTTTGTGGAACTGCGGCTGAAGGAGGCTGTCGGCGACGTGGGGCTGAAACTGCACACGGGACGCAGCCGCAACGAACAGATCGCGACGGATTTGCGGTTATTCATCCGAGCGCAGATCGACGAATTGGTGGCGAAGATTGCCGCATGGGCAGGCGCGCTGGTGGAGCAGGCGAAGCGTGCGGGCGACGCGGTGATGCCGAGCTACACGCATCTGCAGCGGGCCGAGCCGGTGCTGGTGGCGCACTGGCTGCTGGCGTACGTGGAGATGCTGCTGCGGGACGCATCGCGGCTGGAGGATTGCCGGGCGCGGCTGAATGTGTGCCCGCTTGGTTCGGGGGCTGTGGCCGGAGCAACGCTGAAGCTGGACCGGACGATTGCGGCGTGGGAGCTGGAGTTTGAGGCCCCGACGGCGAACAGCATGGACGCGACCAGCGACCGGGATTTTGTGCTGGAGTTTCTGCAGGCGCTGACCGTGGTGGCGCTGCACGCGAGCCGGTTTGCGGAGGAGATGACGCTGTTTGCGACGGCGGAGTTTGGATTTGTGGAGCTGCCGGAGGAGTTTTCCACGGGCTCGAGCGCGATGCCGCAGAAGAAGAACCCTGATTTGACGGAGCTGGTGCGGGGGAAGGTTGGGCGAATCCATGGTGCGGCGGAAACTGTGACGCTGCTGCTGAAGGGATTGCCGCTGGCCTACAACAAAGACATGCAGGAGACGCAGGAGCCGGTGTTTGCGGCCGCGGGCGAGATGCAGAGAATGCTGGGGCTGCTGGCGGGATTCACTCGGGCGCTGAAGTTCAACACCGTGCGGATGCGGGCGGCTTGCGAGACGGGGTTCCTGAATGCGATGGCTGCGGCCACCTACCTTGTGCATAAGGGAGTGCCGTTCCGCAAGGCGCACGAGAAGATCGGGAACGCGGTGCGGTACTGCCTGGACAGGAAGTGCGAACTGGGCGGTTTGAAGCTGGAAGAACTGAAGCAATTCGGGGCGGAGTTCGAGAGCGATTTTTTTGCGGTGATCGCGATGGAGGCGACGCTGGATTGCCACGATGTGATCGGGGGAACAGCGCGGAATCGGGTGCGCGAAGCGGTTGATTCGGCCGAGAAGCGCGTGCTGGCGCTGGCGGGGAAGGCGCGGGCCAATGCGGAATCGCGGGTCGAGGAGGCGAGCCATGCAGGTGCGTAACGCGCGTCTCCAGGACGCCTCGAACATCTACGACCTGGTGAATTCGCTCTCCAGCGACGGGACGTTGCTGCGCCGGAGCTTTGCGGAGATCTGCGAAAACATCCGCGACTTTACCGTGGCGGAGTCGGATGGGGGCGTGTTTCTGGGATGCGGCGCGCTGC
Organism: uncultured Acidobacteriota bacterium; assembly: GCA_963771195.1. Lineage (GTDB taxonomy): Bacteria > Acidobacteriota > Terriglobia > Terriglobales > Acidobacteriaceae > Telmatobacter. The sequence goes on along the minus strand of CAVYSS010000002.1, from coordinate 225,079 downwards.
ACTTGTATGGGCCGCACCTATGCGAGGTGCGCTCGATTGTGGTGAAGCCGGAGGCCAAGGGACAGGGCGCGGGTGGGCGGATTGTGACCGCGTTGATTGAAGAGGCCGAGGAGCACGGAATCCAGTCGGTGTGCCTGTTCACACGCATTCCGGATTTCTTCTTCAAACACGGATTCCGCACGGTGGAGGACAAGGCCGACCTGCCGGACAAGATCTTCAAGGACTGCCAGAACTGCCCGCGATTGAGCCGTTGCGATGAAGTGGCGATGGTGCGCGGGCGGCTTCCACGGATTTCGATTCTGGGACCGCGGGATGAGGCACGGGAGCTGGTGAAGATTTCGGGATAGCGGAATTGCTCAGCGAGTCAGCAAGTCAGCGAGTCAGCGAGTCAGCAATGTGGTTGATTTGAGAATTGCGGCGGCGACGACAGCCTGACCGAAGCTAAGGCCGCCGTCGCCAGGACTGACTTGCCGGTGCTGGAACACCTCAAATCCTTCTTCTTCCAGCCCAACCCGCAGCAACCGCGCCAGCCGATGGTTGTGCAAGCATCCGCCGCTCAAAACAACCACATTGATATCCGTCTCAATCCGCGCATTCGCCGCCGCATTGATAAACCCCTCCGCAACGCCAGCATGAAACCGCGCTGAAATCCGCCTTGCCGGCACGCCACGCCACAGGTCCTCCAACACCGCCTTCCACATCTTTTCCGTCCGAATCACGGCCACATTGCCCGTCCTTTCCTCCCCCGTGTGCAGTTCCGGGCGATAGTCTCCCTGTTCCAGTCGGTCCGGCTCATCGATGGCAACTCCCTCCAGCTCAATTGCCGCCTGCGCGTCATAGTCCACGGCGCGGCGCCCCAGCACCACGGCCCCAACCGCGTCGAACAGCCGCCCCAGGCTCGATGTTGTCGGTGAGTTGATCTTGCGCTCGATCATTCGTTTCAGTACGCGCGCTTCGTTCCGCTCTGCGCCAAGCAGCGCCAGCACTTGTTCCGACTCTACATCGAAGCCCGCGGCGAGCAGATGCGAAAACGCCATGCGCCAAGGCTCGCGCACGGCCGCATCGCCGCCGGGCATGGGGACGTAGGCGAGGTGGGCCCATTGCTCGAAGCGATCGAGATGCGCGATAAGGACTTCGCCGCCCCAAATGTGGCCATCGGTGCCGTAGCCGGTGCCGTCGAGCGAGAGGCCGATGACCGGACCCTGGAGATCGTGCTCGGCCATACACGCGGCGATATGGGCGTGATGATGCTGCACGGCAGTGGTGGGCAGATTGTGCTCGGCAGCCCACTGCTTTGCCCAGGAGGTGGAGAGATAGCCGGGGTGTAGATCGTGAACAACTGTCTGCGGCTCGATCTCGAAAGTGCGCATAAAGTGCGCTAGGGATTCGGTGAAGAAGTCGAGGCCGGTCAGATTCTCCAGATCGCCGAGGTGCTGGCTCTGGTAGACGAAGCGCCCGCGAGCGAGAGCGAAGACGTTTTTCATGTGCCCGCCGACGGCGAGCAGAGGCGGCGAATCGAAGGGCAGGCCGATACCGAGCGGAACGTAGCCGCGGGCGCGGCGAAGTAGCTGTGGCGCGCTATCCACGATCGCGGCAACCGAATCGTCGCAGCGCTGAAGGATGTCGCGATTGTGCATGAGGAAGGCGTCGGCAATCTGGCCGAGACGCGCACGGGCTTCGTCGTTATGGATGGCGATGGGCTCTTCACTCAGGTTGGCGCTGGTCATCACGAGGGCGCGGATGCGCGGGTCGGCGAAGAGGAGATGCTGGAGCGGGGCATAAGGCAGATAAATGCCGAGCCAGGGAATTCCGGGCGCGACCGAGGGCGCGATGCCGTTGCCGGCGCGGGCGCGAGCCAGCACGATGGGCCGAGCCGGCGTCTGGAGCAGATCGATTTCCGCATCTGTGAGCTCACAGAGAGTGCGCGCCGCATCGAGATCGCGGACCATCACCGCGAGCGGCTTGCCGTAGCGATGTTTGCGTTGGCGCAGACGTGCTACGGCCTCTTCATTGGTTGCGTCCACGGCAAGGTGGAAACCGCCGATGCCTTTGATCGCCATGATCTGTCCGTCGAGAAGATTCTGAATGCATGCAGCGATGGGATCCGGCGATGCGACTTCAGAGCCATCGGCACCCGAGAGCCACACGCGCGGGCCGCAGACCCAGCAGGCATTGGGCTGGGCGTGAAAGCGGCGATTGAGTGGGTCGTCGTACTCGGCCTGGCACGCGGGGCACATCGGAAAGACGGCCATGGAAGTCTGCGGGCGGTCGTACGGAATGCGGCGCGTAATGGTGAAACGCGGTCCGCAGTTGGTGCAGTTCAGGAAGGGATAGCGGTAGCGGCGGTCGTTGGGATTGAAGAGTTCGCGCAGGCAGTCGGCGCAGGTGGCGGCATCTGCGGGGACCCCGGTGGAGACCTGGCCGAGGACCTGGCTGTGGACGATGGAAAACCCCGACTTGCCGCTGGGCGGCAGCTCTTCCACGGCGACGGAATCGATGCGCGAGATGGGCGGAGCTTCAGCGCGGAGGCGACGGAGGAAATCGGCGACGCGATCCGGCTCGCCTTCGATTTCGATGGTCACGCCGGCGGTGTCATTGCCGATGTGGCCGGCAAGCTGGAGCTCGGTGGCCAGGCGATAGACGAAGGGGCGAAAGCCGACGCCTTGAACAACGCCTTCAACGCGCACCTCGCGTCTTACCGGTTGGGGACCGGCGCCGGAACTCATCTGAGCAACCCTTCCATGAAGGTCAGCATATCGTAGCGCGTGGTCATGTAATTAATTTGCAGCAGCTTGAATTGGCCGGCGTCTGCTACGGAACCGGCTCTGCGAGCAACCAATTGAACTGCGGAGCCATTTGAATCTAGAGCAGCGAAAGCGCGCGAAGCGCCCGGGGCTGCCGAGTGCTTTGGCGGGATTGAGACCGGTACAGGGCAGTTTCCCCTTTTAGATCAACGCGAGGAGAAGTGGGTTTATGAAAAAACAAGTGATGGTTTTTGTTGCACTGCTGGGAACAGCCGGCATGCTGTGGGCGTCAGATACCACTCCCAAAGAGACCGCGACCGATCGGCTGCAGAACGCTGCCGAGGTGCTGCATCAGGTCATGGCGACACCAGACAAGGGCATTCCGGAAGAAGTGCTGGATCACGCGAAGTGTGTCGCGGTGGTACCGCATATGGTGAAGGGCGGATTCGTGTTCGGTGCGGAAGGCGGACGCGGCGTGGCCACCTGCCGCACGGCCAATGGTTGGAGCGCGCCGGCGTTCTTCAGCATTGAAGGCGGAAGCTGGGGCTTGCAGATCGGCGTGGAAGGCGTTGACCTGGTGATGATCTTCCAGAACCAGAAGGGCATGGACGATCTGCTGAACAGCAGGTTCAAGATCGGGGCAGATGCGTCGGCGGCCGCCGGGCCGGTGGGACGTCATGCATCCGCGGATACTGATTGGAAGATGAATGCCGAGATTCTGACCTACTCGCGCGCCAAGGGTGTGTTTGCGGGATTGACACTGAGCGGCGCGGTGGTGCATCCGGACCAGGACTCAATGAACGCGGTATACGGGTCTGGGGCGACGTATCGCTCCGTGCTGACGGGCCAGGTGCCTCCGCCGGCGTCGGCGCATGCATTTCTGGCAGCGGTGCGCACCGCCAAGGCGGACGCACAGGCACAGAAGTAAGAGGCTTCCGCGAAGATCTGACTCAACCAAAGCTCCGGTTCTGCTGCGTCAAGCAGCGGACTGGGGCTTTGCATTTGCACGCAAGATCCGATCGGCGGCCGGCGTTGATAGACTGCGATTGACCCATCATGTTTGTGACCTATCGGCCGCTCGCCGCATTTCTCCGAACGATCTCCGTCCTGCTCTTGACCGGTTTTTGCGCGCAAATGATTGCAGCGCAAGAGATCGACAGCGCCGCCGTGATCCAGGGGATTGATCGCTCTGTGATGCGGCGCGACAACAACGTGCTTGGCTACAGGGTCACGGAGCACTACACGGTGTTCCGAGACGGGGAAGATGCGCATCCGGCGGCCGAGATGAGCGTGCAGACGACCTATACCAAGGACGCGGGCAAGAACTACCAGATTCTGAGCGAAAGCGGGCCGGCGTTGCTACGCAAAGAAGTGCTGGAACGCGCGCTCGAGAACGAAAAATCGTTGAATGAGCCGGCGAACCGCAGGCAGGAACTGATCACGTCGGCCAATTACGAGATGGCGGTCGAGGGCAGGGAAGCCGCGAATGGGCGCGACTGTTTTCTGGTGAAGATTGTGCCGCGGCACAATGCGGAGTATCTGTTCAAGGGGCGGATCTGGGTGGAGGAGCGGACCAGGGAAATTGTGCGGCTGGAGGGCATCGCCACCAAAAGCACGTCGTTGCTGACGGGGCCGGCGCAGGTGGTGCGCAACTACGCCGAAGTGGACGGCTTCCCCATGGCCACGCACGCCTCGGCGACGGTCTCGAGCATGCTGCTGGGGCCGACTCGGGTGGAAATCGAGTACACGGGATACGCCGTTACGCGGAAGGCAGGGAGTAGGGAGTAGGGAACAGGGAGTAGAAGACAGGGTCTGAGGGATCCTGGGATAGAAAAGCGGGGAAGCGCGGACGGCCCATCTTGAGTGACGGTTGACGCTCCTGGTTGAGGCAAGGCTGCTCTATACTTCTCAAATGACGCTGTTTCCGGGGGATTGGAGACTCGATGCCGCGCTGGGGTCCTGCCTTCTACTGGGTCTGCGCCACGGCTTCGACTATGACCATCTAGCGGCCATTTCCGACATCACGGCGGTGCAGCGCAACTGGCGCAGCGGGCTGCGGCTGGGCGTGACCTACGCCCTGGGACACGCGTTCATGGTGGCGGCTCTGGGCGTTATGGTGCTGGAAATGCGTGTGGGACTGCCCGAAGGATTGGATCACTGGACCGAGCGCCTGATCGGGCTCACCCTGATCGTGCTTGGCATTGGGGTGGTGGCCGGGATCCTGCGCAAGGACGCTCACGGGCATCAGCACAGCCGCATCGAGAGCCGGCTGGCGATCGGGATCAACGGGCTGCTGTGGGCGGCATGGCGGGTGCGCAAGTTGTGGAACGCCGATGCGCCCCGGCCGGAGCGCTTTCAATGGCTCTACACTGGCAAATCGGTATTTGCCATCGGCATGCTGCACGGGATCGGCGCCGAGACACCGAGCCAGCTGGCGCTGTTCTTCCTGGCCAAGAGCCTGGGCGGAACGGGGAACGGAATGATGGGCCTGGCGGCGTTTTGCCTCGGGCTGGTGGCCATGAACGGCCTCATGACCGCTTCGCTCGGCGGCGCATTCAAGGGCGGCGCGTTTCATCCGCGGTTTTATCACGCCATCGCCTGGACCGGGGCCGTGTATAGCTTTGGCATTGGGCTCATCTTCCTGCTGGGCATCTCCAGCCGCTTGCCGCAGCTTGGCTGAAGTGAGTCGATTAGCGGACTCTAATTGGCAGGCCAGACGGACTCGACGGCGTCTGCCAGTTTCTGGTCCCCGAGGGCGTTCGGATGCACCGAATTGCTCATTTCGGCGCTGGTGGCGAGCATGAACTTGCGCGTATCGAACAGGCGCACATCGAGGCCGTCGGCGGCCAGAAGAGAAACGTCATTCTGGATGTCCTGAATGTAGGATAGGCACGGTTGGTCGTTGGCGGGCATGCAACAGCAGCTTTGTCCGGGGTACAACTGATACGGCACAGTGCCCACCAAAACAACGGGCAGCTTGCCTTTAGCCGTCCCTGATATGGCGCCAATGCCCAGCACCGATACGCCGTCGTTCCCAGAACTCGTCTGGGTAAACGTAATGACGTGGCGGCCAGCGCCGACGCCGCCAAACCGAAGAAACCCGACAGAGCGTCGCGTGCCGTTTGTAGTGGCCATGACCGGATTCGTGCGCACATTCGCGGTGCCGGCCGGGGCTCCGTCAATCGAATAACTGTAGGCGGCGTCGGACGTGTCATCGATGACAGGCCATGCGTAAATGGCTCCCGGTTGCTTCAGTTCAATAGCGAAGCTCATTCCGGCTCCGGCGCCTTGCGTCGTCCAGATCGGCGAAGTTCCAAAAGATCCCGATACGCCCGGGCCGGATGTCTCAAATCCTTCGCTTCCCACCAGCACCTTGTCCTGGGCCGGAACTGCCTGCCAGCTGACGGCGGAGAGGTGACATTCTTTGAAGACCGGCTCATATGCGCCTGCGCCGTGGTTATTCGCATCGTTGGTGCCGATGAGAATGGAACTCACCGTGGCGCTGGCCAGAAATGGATTCTGGCTGTTAGGAAAGATCTGTCGCGCGGGGATGTCGCAGGCCTCGTCGCCGGAGATCGCATAGTTTGTCACCAGAAGGTTTTCGGCTTTGGCAACCAGAAATGGATAGGCCTGACTCTCACGATCGGGCAAATAGCCTCCATAGGTGATGGAGTCGCCGAAAGCGTAATATCCGGAAACGTGCACGGAAGCGCAACCGCACAAACCCACCACACCGGCCAGGCCAGGAAGGAACAGCCGGACGGAGTGCAGATTCGGCACAGATGGTCCTTTTTCGTCAAGTGGGAAGTCAGAACTGGTAGCCATATTTTATCGCGAACGCAGGACATTTTCCGATGAGCGCGAGCTTCGGTGATCCTGATTACGCGCCGGGCAAATGGAATGAGCCTGCGCGTGGGGAAGGCCACGAGGATGAAAACGGCCGGTGCAAAACCCTTCCCAGAGTCGTTTTCCCGTCCCTAAGTGAAACTCCTTCAACGATTCCCGGGATTAACTTTCAAGCGTGACAGGTGTCACCGTCAGTTGTGTTGTTCTGAGCCTATAAACGGAGTGGACAGCGGCTAGTCAGTGGCAGTCATTCCGGCTGCCGGATCCCCAGCCGCGGTTGGAGGAAACGTGCCCGCCTTTACTCCACCCCCGTTACCCAGCGACGACAAGCGATGGAAGATCGTCAATGGGACCATGCGCAAGAACGGATTTGCCCGTCACGCCCTGATTGAGACGCTGCATACGGTGCAGTCGTCGTTCGGCTACCTGGATGACAAGGCCATCCAATTTGTGGCGCAGTCGCTGCGCGTGCCACTCAGCCAGGCATACGGGGTAGCGACGTTCTACCACTACTTCAGCCTGAAGCCGCCGGGCAAGCACACGATGACGATCTGCACCGGAACGGCGTGCTACATCAAGGGAACGGACAAGCTTGTGGCATCGGCGGAAGAGCGGCTGGGCATTTCCCAGGGCAATACGACTTCGGATGGCAAGATCAGCCTGATGACTGCCCGGTGCGTGGGCGCATGCGGCCGCGCGCCAGTGGTGCTGGTGGATGGTGAGCTGCATGGACAGATGCCAGGCGAGGAAATGATCGAGCAACTGGAAAGGTGGGTCGTCGAATGACAATCGAGGAACTGGACCAGGTTGCACAGTCGGTGCGGGCCGAGAACTCCAAGTTCGACGGCGAGATCAACGTCTGCATGGGGACGGGCTGCCTGAGCCAGCACTCGGACCAGCTGAAGGAAGCGCTCTCCGATGCAGTGAAAAGCCAGGGCAAGAATGTCCTGGTTCGCCGCACCGGCTGCATGGGGCTATGCGCTGCCGGACCACTGGTTTTGATGGACCCGGACGAGGTTCTTTACCAGCATGTAAAGCCGGAAAACGCCGAAGCCGTGGTGGCCAGCCTGGGTGGGAAGCCCGTGCCTGAATTGCAGTGCGAACTCAGGGAGCACTTCGACCAGCAGGTGCACGTTGTGCTGGAGAACTCCGGGCGAATCGATCCGGAGAACATCGACGACTACATTGCGCGGGATGGCTACCGGGCGCTGCTGACCGCGATTAACGACATGACCCCCAACGGCGTGATCCGGCAGATTACGGAGAGCGGGCTACGCGGGCGAGGCGGAGGCGGGTACCCGACCGGACTGAAGTGGAGCACGGTTGCCAAGGCTCAATGCGAAACCAAGTACGTGATCTGCAATGGCGATGAAGGCGATCCCGGAGCCTTCATGGATCGCAGCGTGCTTGAGAGCGATCCGCATCGCGTCCTGGAAGGGATGATCATTGCGGCCTATGCCGTGGGAGCCAGCAAAGGGTACGTATACGTGCGCGCCGAGTACCCGCTGGCCGTAGCCCGGCTGCAGGCGTGTCTGCGAGACGCGCGGCGGCGGGGCATACTGGGCAACAATATCGGCAACACCTCGTTCAACTTCGATGTGGAAGTGCGGCTGGGCGCGGGTGCATTCGTTTGTGGTGAGGAGACCGCGCTGATTGCCTCGATTGAGGGCAAGCGCGGCACACCCAAACCGCGGCCTCCTTATCCGGCGGTAAGCGGGCTGCGGGGCAAACCCACCCTGATCAACAACGTGGAAACGTTCGCCAACGTTGCGCCGATCATTCGCAACGGTGGGCAGATGGTTTTCCGCGATCGGCTCGGCAAGAAGCAAAGGCACCAAAGTGTTTGCCCTAACTGGCAAGATTCGCAACACCGGGCTGGTCGAGGTGCCGATGGGGATCAAACTGCGCGAAATCATTGAAGTGATCGGCGGCGGGGTTCCCGATGGCCACGCCTTCAAAGCGGTGCAGACAGGCGGCCCGTCCGGCGGTTGCCTGCCCGCGGAGATGCTCGACATTGGAGTGAGCTATGACGCCTTGATGGCCGCGGGATCGATCATGGGCTCGGGCGGCATGATCGTGATGGACGATACATCGTGCATGGTGAATGTGGCGCGTTTCTTCGTCGAGTTCTGCATGACCGAGTCCTGCGGCAAGTGCATACCGTGCCGGGCAGGCACGGCGCAGATGTACACGCTGCTGACGCGCATCTGCAATGGCGGCGCAACCATGGCCGACCTGGATATGCTGGAACAACTTTGCGACACGGTGAAGAGCGCCAGCCTATGCGGGCTGGGACAGACAGCTCCCAACCCCGTGCTCAGCACGCTCAAATACTTCCGTGAGGAGTACATGGATCACATCGTGCACAAACGCTGTCCGGCCGGCGTGTGCGCCATGAAGGCACCCGTGGCCGAACCCGCCACGGAGGTACTGGCATGAGCGACACCTCGGAAGTCAAAACACTCATTATCGACGAGCAGGAAGTGAGCGCCACGCGCGGGCAAACCATCCTGGAAGTGGCCAAGGAAAATGGGATCGAGATTCCCACCCTCTGCCACCTGGACGGGCTGCGCGACGTGGGCGCGTGCCGCTTATGCATGGTCGAGATCAAGGGCAGCAACAAGCTGATGCCGGCATGTGTGACGGCGGTGTTTCGAGGGCATGGAAGTCACCACCCAGTCCGAGCGATCTGAACCGGCACCGGCGCATGATCCTGGAGATGCTGTTTGCCGAGCGCAATCATGTCTGCTCGGTGTGCGTCGCCAACGGCCATTGCGAACTGCAGTCGCTGGCGCAGGTGCAGGGACTGACCCACGTGCGCCTTCCCTACCGCAATCCGGAGCTGCCCGTCGACGCCTCGCACGAGCGGTTTACCGCGGATCACAACCGCTGCATTCTGTGCACGCGCTGCGTGCGCGTCTGCGCCGAGGTGGAAGGCGCCCACGTGTGGGACGTGATGGGCCGCGGCATCGATTCGCTGTCTGATTACCGACTTGCATGAGCCATGGGGCGAGTCGACGTGCACGCGTTGCGGAAAATGCGTGCAGGTGTGCCCGACCGGCGCTCTATTTGACAAGAGCAAGATCGGCGATGAGCATCCCAAGTATCCCGACTTTCTTCCTTACCTGAACATGATGAGGGAGGCGCAATGAGCAAGCTGAAACTGGCTACGGTGTGGCTCGACGGCTGTTCCGGCTGCCACATGTCGTTTCTCGATCTGGACGAGCGCATTCTTGAGCTTGCCGAGCTGGTCGAGGTGGTGTACAGCCCCTTGGTGGATGCCAAGGAGTTTCCCGACCACGTGGATATCGCGCTGGTGGAAGGCGCGGTGGCAAGCGTTGACGATGAGCACAAGATCCGGAAGATACGCGCGCACACCAAGACGCTGGTGGCGATGGGCGATTGCGCCATCACCGGCAACGTGCCCTCCATGCGCAATCCCATCGGGCCGGAGGCCATCCTCAACCGCGCTTACATTGAGAATGTATCGGCGCAGCCGCAGATTCCCTGCATTGTTGTGCCGCGGCTTCTGAAGATCGTTCGCCCCATTCACGAATTCGTGACCGTGGACATTTTTCTGCCCGGCTGCCCTCCATCAGCCGACACCTTTTACGCGGCCTTGACCGCCATTGTCACAGGTGAGCCGCTCGATATTCCGGCGCTGACCCGGTTCGGAGCCTGACCATGAGCCAAACCATCCTCATCGATCCAGTTACGCGGCTGGAAGGCCACGGCAAGATCACCATCCAGCTCGACCCGCAAGGCGAGGTTACGGATGCGCACTTTCACGTGACCCAGGTGCGTGGCTTTGAACGATTCAGCGAGGGCCGGCCGTTTTACGAGATGCCCGGCCTGATGGCGCGCATCTGCGGCATCTGCCCGGTTTCGCATCTGATTGCCTCCGCCAAGGCGTGCGAGGCCATCATGAGCGTGCGCATCCCGCATACGGCCGCGCAGTTGCGCCGTTTGTTGAACCTGGCGCAGATGGTGCAGTCGCACGCGCTGAGCTTCTTCTACCTGGCCTCGCCGGACTTGCTTCTGGGAATGGAAGCTGATCCCAAGGTGCGCCACATTTTCGGCGTGGCAGCGGCCAAACCTGACCTCGGCCGCGCCGGCGTGGCGCTGAGGCGATTCGGCCAGCACATCATTGAGCTGCTGGCGGGCAAGCGCATCCATCCCGGCTGGGTGGTGCCGGGCGGTGTCACAGAACCGCTCAGCGCGGCAACACGCGACCAGATTCTGGCCATGTTGCCCGAGGCCTACGCGGGCGCGAAGCTGGCGCTCGATGCGTACAAGCAGATTGCCGATCGGTTCCATGCCGAAATGGAAGTCTTTGCCAACTTCCCATCGAATTACATGAGCCTGGTGAACGAGGACGATTCCATCGAATTCACCGATGGCGCGCTGCGGCTCATCGACGCTTCAGGAAACGTGGTGGAAGACGGAATGACCGCCACGCGCTTCACTGAAGTGATCGGCGAGGCGGTGGAACCGTACAGCTACACCAAGTTCGCTTACTTGAAGTCGCTCGGCTACCCGGAGGGATCTTACCGCGTCGGTCCGCTGGCCCGGCTGAATATCGCCAAGACCCTGGGTACGCCGCTGGCCGATGCCGAGTTGCCGGCATTCAAACAGCTGGCGGCCGGTCCGGTCGAGAGCTCCTTCCATTATCATCACGCGCGGCTGATCGAGATCCTGTACGGGATCGAAAAGATCGAGCAAATCCTGGCCGATCCTCGAATCCTCGAGACCCATGTGCGCGCCACCGCGGGCGTTAACCGGCTGGAGGGCGCAGGCCAGGCCGAGGCGCCGCGCGGCACGCTCCATCATCATTACAAGGTGGACGATAACGGCAAGATCACCTGGGCCAACCTCGTCATCGCCACCGGCCAGAACAACAAGGCCATGAACCTGGGCGTGCTCCAGGCGGCTCGAGCTTACGTGAAGGACGGCAAGTTCACCGATGGCATGCTGAACCGCATTGAGGCCGTGGTGCGCACCTTCGACCCATGCCTGAGCTGCTCTTCGCACGCGTTCGGGCAGATGCCGCTGGCCGTCACTCTCATCTCCGCGGACGGGGAGGTCATTGACAAGGTTGTTCGCTAGCGTAGGATTGCCCCATGCAGCCAATCAGAGCTCGATGCCTCATCCTCGGATGCGGCAACACGCTCCGCGGCGACGATGGCGTGGGGCCATGGCTTTGTGCATGGGCTGAGCGGCGCCTTTGTTCGGAGCCGGGCGTGCGTGTCATCGCCCGCCAGCAGTGGACGCCGGAGCTGGCCGAGGATGTCGCCGCGGCCGATGCGGTCGTTTTCATCGATTGCTCGATTAAATCGCCTCCCGGATCGGTTCGGCTCGAAGACGTCTCGGCGTCCTCCGGGGAGGCCGTGCCGGGCACTCACGCTGTGGGTGCGCCGGAGTTGCTCGCCTTGGCGAGAGATCTTTACGGCTCCGTGCCGCAGCGGGCGTTGCTGCTTACCGTGGGGGCCGGGTCCACCGAACTCGGCGAGGAATTCAGCGCGCCGGTGGAAGATGCCCTGGTGAGCGCCCGTCAGATGCTGGGGCGCGCGGTGGTGCAGCAGTTGGCCTAGCATGCAGCCGAATTCTCCCGATCAACGCACATAGCCGGCAAGCCTGAACGAATAGGCGTAATCTCCCTCAAGCTGCGCGGGAAGCTCGACGCGCGTGCCGGCTGCATCCTCGCTGGTCTTCAGCGCGGCGGAACCGCCGAGTTGCGTGACAGCCGCGTCGGATTTGAACGGAAGATCTGGAATCGTCAACATCGCCGCCTTCGGTTTGCCCAGCACCGTCACGAACAAATCGTCGCCCTTGCGGGTGTAGCGCAGATCGTCTCCCTCGGCGCTTTTGCCTTCAGCGTGCGTCCACGGCGTGGTGTCGTAGATGGCTTCGCCATTCTGCTCCAGCCATGTGCCCAGCGCCTTCAGCCGCTCCATCTGCACTGGGGCAATGGTCCCGTCCGCCTCCGGCCCGACATCCAGCAACAGGTTGCCGTTCTTGCTCACGATGTCGACCAGCAGCGCGATCAGGTCCGCCGGCGCGATCGTCTCCTTCTCGCCCTCGGCGCGGTTATAGCCGAACGACCGGCCCAGCCCGCGGCACTCCTCCCACTTTTTCGCGCTGATCTTGTCCAGCTTGGCGTATTCCGGCGAGGTGAAATCCGAGTGCTTGATGCCGAAGCGATCGTCGATTACGCCATTGGGCACGGCGTTGTAGTAATCGGCTTCCACCTGCAACGGCCGGCCCGTCTTCGGCCAGTCGATGTCGTTCCAAAGCAAGTCCGGCTTGTACTTCCCGATCAGCTCGTGGATCTGCGCAAAGGCATAGTCGCCGTAGGCCTGGGTCTCGGGTTTGACGGCATCGTAATCCTTCTCCGTTTCAATCGGCCCGTCGTTGAATGTCCAGTCGTATCCGCCCGAATAATAGAGCCCCATATGCATGCCTTGTTTGCGCACCGCGGCCGTAAGCTCGCCAACAATATCGCGCGCGGCGTGCAATTGGTCCGGCCGGAGGCTGGGGCTGGGATTCGGCGTGGTGCTGGGCCACAGCGTGAACCCCTCGTGATGCTTGCTTGTCAGCACCACGTAGCGCGCCCCGGCCATTTTGTATACCGCAGCCATCGCGTCCGGGTTCCACTTCTTCGACTCGCGATTGAAGATGGGCGCGAAGTCGTAGTAGCCGAAGTTGGCGCCGTAGTGCTCGCGCTGATAAGCCTCGGTGGGCGAGCCGGGAATGCGCATCACGTTCAGATACCACTCCGCGTACGGGTTGTACTTGATGTAGTCGGCCGAACTGAAGTCGTGCTCGGGATGGCTCAGCGGCGCCCATCCCGGCACCGAGTACAAGCCCCAGTGAATGAAGATGCCAAGCTTGGCGCTGGCGTACCACTGCGGCAACGGATGCTGGTTGAGCGACTCCAGCGTGGGCTCGTAATGCGCCGGCGCTTGCGCGGCGCAGGTTCCAGCGCAAACCAGCGCCGCTATGGACAAAAACACCAGACAGATAATTCGTCTCATGGAAAATGCCTTCTCCGGATTCCAAGGAATGATAGCCATTGCGCACGCTCCTGCCAACTCCCTGCTTGGGCGCAGAGAACAAAATGGCGGACGCACCGCTGAGGTGCAACCGCCAATGAGGCTTCTCGAACGACGAGCAGAAGCTAGAAAGTCCCAGCCCTAAAACGCGCCCACCGTCTGCCGCAGGTGGTAGGAACTGAGCGTCTTGATGTAATTCCCGCGGTCGAAAGCCGAAGTGTCCGGCACGCTTCTCCGGCTCAGGCACCCGCGCGTTCCGCTCAGCGACGTGTATTCGCGCCTTTCCAGCCAGTAGCGCAGGTCGGCCAGCACGCGCCCAATGTGTTCGATGCCGTGAATATGCAGCGCCGAGCACATCATGGCTACGCTGCCGCCTGCCATGATGACCTTGAGAATGTCTTCTGCAGAGTGCACGCCGCCGGTGATGGCAATGTCCACGTTGGTCCGCCCATAGAGGATCGCCGCCCAGTGCAGCCGGGGCAGCAGCTCAGAGGGCGCGGAGAGATGCAGCGTGGGCCTCACCTCCAGCGCCTCCACGTCGAAATCGGGCTGATAGAAGCGGTTGAAAAGCACCACGCCATTCGCCCCTGCGTCTTCAAGGCACGCCACCAGGTGCGGAATACTGGTGAACGATTGCGACAGCTTCACCGCGACCGGAATCCTGACCGCGCGGCAGACGCTCTCCACCAGGTCAAGCAACTGCAATTCCAGCTCGCGCGATGTCTGGCTGCGGTCTGTTGCCAGCGCATAGGTGTTCAGCTCGATTGCGTCCGCGCCCGCCTGCTCCATCTCATGCGCGTAGTGCACCCAGCCGCCGGCGCTGGCGCCGTTAAGGCTCGCCATGATGGGAATGTGCACGGCGCTCTTGGCCTGGCGCAGGTATTCCAGATATACCTCTTGCGTCATGCGGTAATCGGGCAGGTCGGGAAGATAGTCAAGCGACTCGGGAGACGACTCGGTGCCGCGCGAAAGGTCTTCGTCGAGCCCCTGCGATTCCAGCGCCAGCTGTTCCTCGAAGAGCGACGTGAGGACGATGGCCGATGCGCCGGCGTCCTCCATCCGGCGCACGTTGTCCAGCGACTCCGAAAGCGGCGTAGAGGAAACCACCACCGGCCCGCTCAGTTTCAGGCCCAGATAATGCGTACTCAGATCAATCATGGGCTCCTCCGGCGCGCACCGGCTCCGGCTCCGCAGCCTTCTCCGGTGGTGCGATATGCGGTGTCTCGCCGCGCCCCGCCATGGCTGCGCGGGCCGAGTAAACGCGCCACTGGCGCTCCACATCGTCCTGCGCATCTTTCAGCAGTTCCTCGGCCAGTTGCGGATTGCTGCGCGCCAGCATGGTGTAACGCGCCTCGCGATAGGCATAATCTTTCAGCCGGATCGACGGCGCCTTGGAGTCGAGCTGGAACGGATTCTTTCCCGAATCGCGCAGCGCCGGGTTGTAGCGCATCAGCGGCCAGTAGCCCGCTTGCACAGCCAGTTTCTGCTGCTCCAGCCCATGCACCAGGTCGTAGCCGTGCGCGATGCAGCTCGAGTAGGCAATAATGAGCGACGGACCCGGATGCGCCTCCGCTTCCTGGAACGCCTTGATCGTGTGCGTGTCGGCGGCGCCCATCGCCACCTGGGCCACATACACTGATCCGTAGCTCACTGCCTCCATGGCCAGGTCTTTGCGGCTGTTGCCTTTTCCGCTGGCGGCAAATTTGGCCACCGCGCCCCGCGGCGTGGCCTTTGAGGCCTGGCCTCCGGTGTTGGAATACACTTCGGTGTCCAGCACCAGCACGTTCACGTTCTTGCCCGAACCAAGCACGTGATCGAGCCCGCCGAAGCCGATGTCGAAGGCCCAGCCGTCGCCGCCCAGGATCCACACGCTCTTGCGCACCAGGGTGTCGGCAATGGCCAGCAGGTTGGCCGCATCGGAGGTCTCGCATTCTTCCAGCTTCTCTCTCAGGATCTTCACCCGCTCGCGCTGCGCGTTGATCTCGGGTTCGGTGTTTTGCCCACCCGTGAGCAGCGCCGTCACCAGCTGGTCTCCGGCCAGCGGCGCCACCCGCTTCAGCAGCGTCTCGGCAAAAGCCTTCTGCTGGTCGAGCGCCACCCTCATGCCAAATCCGAATTCGGCGTTGTCCTCGAACAGCGAGTTGGCCCACGTCGGCCCGCGCCCCTGCCCGTTCTGGCTGTATGGCGTGGTGGGCAGGTTGCCGCCGTAGATTGATGAGCACCCTGTGGCATTGGCGATATAAAGCCGGTCCCCGAACAGTTGCGTCAGCAGCTTGATGTATGCCGTCTCGCCGCAACCCGCGCACGCGCCGCTGAACTCAAACAGCGGCTGCAACAGTTGCAGGTCCTTCACCTGGCTGTGCGAGAGCTTGGCCCGGTCCACCTCCGGCAAACCGATAAAAAAGTCCCAGTTAGCGCGCTCCTGCTCGCGCAGGGGAGCCTGCGGCGCCATGTTGATGGCCTTGTGGCTGGCGTCGCTCTTGCTCTTCACCGGGCAAATCTCCACGCACACAGCGCATCCGGTGCAGTCTTCAGGCGCCACCTGCAGCGTATAGCGCTCCTGCTCCATGCCCTTCCATTTCGGCTTGGCCCACGCGAAGCTAGGAGGCGCGTCGGTCGCCACATCCGCGCTGTATACCTTGGCTCGAATCACCGCATGCGGGCAAACCATCACGCACTTGCCGCACTGAATGCACAGCTCTTTGTCCCACACCGGGATGAACTGCGCAATGTTCCGCTTTTCCCACTGCGCCGTGCCCGTCGGAAATGCTCCGCCTGCCGGCAATGCGCTTACCGGAAGCAGGTCGCCCTTGCCGCTGGCAATCTGCCCCAGTACGTCGCGCACAAAGCGCGGCGCCTTGGACGAAAGCGAGCCGGTGATGTCAAAGTCCGACGAAACCGCCTGCGGTATCTCCACTTTTTCCAGGTGCGCCAGCGCATGATCCACCGCGGCAAAGTTCTTCTCGACCACAGCTTCGCCGCGCTTTCCATAGGTCTTCTTGATCGCCTTCTTGATCTGCGCGATCGCGTCCTCGCGGGGCAGCACGCCGCTGATGGCAAAAAAGCACGTCTGCATGATGGTGTTAATGCGCGTGCCCATGCCTGCCTCGCGCGCCACCTTGTAGCCGTCGATCACGTAGAAATCGATCTTCTTGCGCAGAATCTCATCCTGGATCGTCTTCGGCAGATGATCCCAAACCTCCTCCGCCGCATACGGCGAATTGAGCAGGAACACCGACCCCGGCATGGCCGCCTCCAGCACGTCCATCTTTTCCAGAAAGCTGAAATTGTGGCAGGCCACAAAGCTTGCGTTCGTGATCAGGTAAGTCGAATGGATCGGCGTGGGCCCGAAGCGCAGGTGCGAGGTGGTCATCGACCCCGATTTCTTCGAGTCGTAGACAAAATATCCCTGGGCGTAATTGTCGGTTTCCGTGCCGATGATCTTGATCGAGTTCTTGTTTGCGCCCACCGTCCCGTCGGAGCCCAGCCCGTAGAACAGAGCCCGCACCGTCCGCGGATCCTCCGTGGAGAATGCCGGATCGTAAGTCAGGCTGCTATTGCTTACGTCATCCTCAATGCCGATGGTGAAATGATTCTTCGGCGCATCCTTCTGCAACTCCTCGAAAATCCCCTTGACCATCGCGGGCGTGAATTCCTTAGACGATAGCCCGTAGCGCCCGCCGATCAACACCGGCTTGGCAAACGGCAGCTTCCCGGCCTTCTCCGCCAGCACCGTCACCACATCGGTGTAGAGCGGCTCGCCGGTCGAGCCCGGCTCCTTGCAGCGGTCCAGCACGGCAATCGCCTTCACCGTCTTCGGCAGCGCGCCGATCAGAGCTGCGCCGTCGAACGGCCGGTACAGCCGCACCTTCACCAGGCCCAGCTTTTCGCCGCTGCGGTTCAGCGCTTCCACGGCCTCTTCCGCCGCCTCTGCGCCGGAGCCCATCATCACAATCACCCGCTCCGCATCGGGCGCGCCGCAGTAGTCGAACAACCGGTACTCCCGGCCTGTTTCCACCGCAAAGCGGTCCATCACCGACTGCACGATCCCAGGCACCGCCTGATGAAACGGGCTGCATGCCTCGCGCGCCTGGAAAAACACGTCCGGATTCTGTGCCGACCCGCGCAGGACCGGCCGGTCCGGGCTGAGCGCGTTCTCCCGGAACTGGATGATGTACTTGTCGTCCACCATGGCGCGAATCGTCTCGTCGTCGATGGGGACAATCTTGCCCACTTCATGCGAGGTGCGGAATCCGTCAAAAAAGTGAATAAACGGAATGCGGGTTTCCAGCGTGGCCACCTGCGCAATCAGCGCCAGGTCCGCCGCCTCCTGCACTGAGTTCGACGCCAGCATCGCCCAGCCCGTCGACCGGCACGCCATCACGTCGGAGTGGTCGCCGAAGATCGACAGGGCGTGCGTGGCGATGGTGCGCGCCGTCACGTGCATTGTGGCCGGCGTCAGTTCGCCGGCAATCTTGAACATGTTGGGGATCATCAGCAGCAGGCCCTGCGACGCCGTAAACGTGGTCGCGAACGCTCCTGCCTGCAAGGCTCCGTGCAGCGCGCCCGCCGCTCCGCCCTCGCTCTGCAGCTCCTCCACCACCGGCAGCGCGCCCCAGATGTTCGTCTTGCCCTCTGAGCGCCACTGGTCCGCCCACTCGGCCATCGGCGAGGAGGGCGTAATGGGGTAGATTGCCACTACTTCAGAAAGCCGGTAGGCAACCGAGGCGGCCGCCTCGTTCCCATCCATGATCACCATTTTCTTGTCGTTCATTCTTCAAAGCCTCTCAGGCGCGTCTGCGCGAAGTAGGAAACCCCTACCGTGAGTCTCTTCTTCGCACTGAGAGGGCCGCTGTGATGAGAAGCACACTGCGACAGGAAATCCCACCATCCGATACGATCCACGGAACTTGCACCCAGCTCCTAATCCCTTGTCTCGATGTCCCTTGTCCCTTTGTCCCTATGTCCCTGGTCCCACAGCGGCTGTTACACTCTCGTAGGTCCGAATTTGCATCCCCCGCCGGACGTCCGATATCCATGAACGAGTTTCCGTCTATCCAGACCGTCAATGACCTGTTCGAACTTGTAGCTTCGGCCGGAAATCCCCGCGCCGTGCTCTGGCAGAACGCGCTGGCCGTGTGGCACCCCATCTCATCTGACCAGATCTATCAGCGTGTCCGCGCCCTCGCCACGGCCCTCAAAGGCTGGGGCCACAAGAACGGCGACCGCATCGCCCTCATCTCGGAGAACCGCTGGGAGTGGGCCGTCAGCGACTTTGCCGTCCTGGCCATCGGTGCCGTCAACGTCCCCATCTATCCCACCCTTACCGGCGAGCAGATCGCCGTCCTGCTACAGGATGCCGGCTGCCAAACCGCCATCGTCTCCACCCGCCAGCAGTTTGAAAAGCTCAACTCCGTTCGCGCCCAGACTCCCCTCGAGCGCATCCTCATCATGGATTCCGACGACGCGCCCGCGGACGCCGTCCCGTTTGCCCGCGTCCTCGCCGGCGCCGACTCGCTCGGCTCCAAGCGCGACCAGGCTTTCGACGAGCTTGTCCGCTCCGTCAAGCCCGCCGATCTCGCCACCCTCATCTACACCTCGGGCACCACCGGCGAACCCAAGGGCGTCATGCTCACCCACGGCAACATCGCCGCCAACCAGAACTTCGCCGCGCGCGACTTCGACATCGGACCCTCCGACGTCTGCATCTCGTTCCTGCCTCTCTCTCACATCACCGCCCGCGCCCTCGATTACGTCATGTTCGCCCGCGGAGCCCAGGTGGTCTACTGCGGCCAGTTCGACATGCTTCCCCTGGCCATGCGCGAGATTCGTCCCACCGTCTTCGTCGGCGTCCCCCGTGTTTACGAGAAGATCCGCCAGGAAGTAGAGCGCCGCGCCGGCCTCTCGCCCATCCGCAAGCGCCTGCTCGCGCGCGCCGTCGCCCTCGGCGCCCATCATGCGCAAACCGTATACGCCGACAAAAAGCCCTCATCCACTCTTTGGAAGCTCGCCGACACCCTCGCCTACTCCAAGGTCAAGGACGCATTCGGCGGACGCGTGCGCCTCTTCATGTCAGGCGGCGCTCCGCTCGGCATCGATACCGCCCGCTGGTTCGCTTCCGCCGGCATGGCTGTCTGGGAGGGCTACGGCCTCACCGAAACCTCGCCCGTCATCGCCATCAACTCCGGCATCGCCCAGCGCATGGGCTCCGTGGGCAAGCCACTCCCCAATGTCGAGCTCAAATTCGCCGAGGATGGCGAGCTCCTGGTTCGCGGTCCCTTCATCTTCGGCGGCTATTGGCACAAACCGGTCGCCAACGCCGGGGTCCCCAGCGACAGGTCTTCGTCGCTGGGGTGGAACGCCGAGTCTTTCGACAGCGAAGGATGGTTTCGCACCGGCGACATCGGCCACCTCGATGCCGATGGTTTCCTCTACATCACCGATCGCAAAAAGGAGCTGCTCAAGACTTCCGGCGGAAAGCTCGTCGCTCCCCAACCCATTGAGAACAAGCTCAAGACCAGCATGTTTGTTGCCCAGGTCGCGGTCGTCGGCGACAAGCACAAGTTCATTGCCGCGCTTATCTCCCCCAACTTTGCCGCCCTTGAGGAATGGGCTCGCGCCCACGGCATAGCTGCCCGCACCCGCGCCGCACTCGTCGCCGACAGCCGCGTCGTCAATCTCTATGCCGATCTCATCCGCGAAGTCAACACCGGCCTGGCCAACTTTGAGACCATCAAACGATTCCGCCTCGTTCCCGATGAGTGGTCGCAGGACTCCGGCGAACTGACTCCGTCCATGAAGCTCAAGCGCCGCGTCATCAATCAGCGCTACGCCGCGGTCGTCGACGCACTCTACGCGGATGAAGCAACCGCACGTGCCGAATAGGGAAGGTCAGGCCGCGCTCCACTTCGCGTCGGAACAAGGTGCGATGTGTCCAGAGCCGGTGCAGACCGCGAAAGAACGGCGCGCCCCACGCCCCCATCGCCAGCACTCCCCCAAACAGGATCACCGCGTCCACGCTGAGCCGCCCCTGCCGGGTCCAGTACGCGTCCGGCTCCAGGTCCAGCCATAGCGCAAACTCGTCCAGCGTCAGCGCGGCGCCCACCCCGTAGCTCACGCTCATCAGCCTGCTGAGGAGGATCGACGTCGGCGAGTGCGACCGCCCCAGGTCCAGCAGCCACCCGTAACCCACCAGGAGCAGGATCAGGATGCCCCACACCAGGTGATGGATGTGATGACCCTTCACCATCACCCATCCAAACGGGCCGTGGTTGCGCAGGATCAGCATCACCATCAGGCGCACGCCCACAAACGTGATGGTGAAGGAGACCGACGCCAGGAACATGCGCCGCCGCGGCCGGTCCGGGATCGTGGATCGAACCAGGAATCCCAGCCGCGTAAGCTGCAAAAGCACCAGCAGCACCACTACCACCGCGCTGGCGAAAACAAGAAGTAGAAGAGCACCGCTACCGGGCATAAGCAATTGAATCATTCCAGGCCCGTGTCCACCCAAATGCCGTCATCCTTGTCTCTCCTCGTCGTCATCCTGAGCGCAGCGTAGCGGAGCCGAAGGACCTGCATTTCGCCCTTCGGTCCCTTAGTTCCTTGTTCCCTTATTCCCTTATTCCCTTTGTCCCGCGGTCCCAGCCAGATCCCCGGCCAGCGGGCAGCTGTCGCACTGGGCCACGCGCCGGCAATGCGCCTTGCCCACGGCCACGGTCAGCGCGTGGAACTCATTGAATAGCTGCGCCTTGTGCGTTTCCGGATCGGAGGCAAAGGCCTTCGCGGTCAGCTCGACCAGCGCCTCATAGCCGCGCCGGTCGCGGCCCGGCGGCGGCGTCAGCAGCTCATGGCGCTCGGCAATGCGGCGCAGATATTCGTCGGCCACCGGAACAGCGTGGCCGAGCGCGTAAAGCAGAATGGCGTCAGCCGTCTCCGGCCCCACGCCCGGCAGCGCGAGCAGCCGCTGGCGCAGCGACGGGGTTGGCAGCGCCGCCAGCCGGTCCAGCGAGCCCGAGAACTCCGCATCCAGCATGGCGATGAACGCCTTGATAGCCGGCGCCTTGCGGGTGATGAATCCCGAGGGACGGATGAGCTCCTGGAGCCGCTCGAGGGACAGCGCGCGCAGGCCTTCAATGGTGAGGGCAGAGGCCGCCCGCAGGTTGGCCAGCGAGAGTTCAACCGCTTTCCACGCGGTGTTTTGCGTCAGGTAGGCTCCGAGGATGACCTCGAATGGAGTCTTGGCAGGCCACCAGGATTGCGGCCCATGAGCAGCCAGCAGCAGGTCGTGCATGAGCCGGATGCGGCTGTCCGGGTTGGGCTTGCGTGCGCCGCGCCTGGGGCTGGGCTGCCGCATGCGCTTCATTGCCGATCCGGATCGGGATCTGGGCCAGGATCGAGTTTGGGCTCGGGCGGCGCGTTGAGCTGCTGCTTCCACTCGAGGATTCGGGCGCGGCCCGCGGCGGCCTCGGCCTCGGGAATGTGGCCGGCGGTCTGCAAAGAGATGGAGAGCGCGGTGTGAGCCAGCGGGTCTTCGGGCGTGAGCGCGGTCAGGGCCAGGGCGGCGCCAATGGACTGTTCCAGCCCGCCGGCATCGCGCAGGGCCCGCACCAGGCCGTGATGCGCCTCGTGGCAGTGCTCGTCGGCGGCGACGGCAGAGCGAAAGGCGCGGGCAGCCTCCTCAGGCCGGCCGGCGGCCAGCAGATCGAGTCCCCGCTGGGACAGTTGTTCGGCAGTGGCGCGTTCCGGGTGCACACTTCAGGATAATGGGAACAGCGCGCCCGAAAACAGTGAGCGCGCTTGCGTTTCTCAAACACAACACTAGATTTGACATAGCAATCGCCGATATTATTCCTAGCGGTCCACGATGGTTGCAACAACCATACGGGATCTACTCGAAAGTGGAGTTGGTCTTTGCATCTTTCACCCTACCTGCTTGCCCTGCGCTACACCGTCGCACTGTGTATTGCCATCTATCTTGGCCGCCAGGTGAAGAAGCCGGACCGCTTTGCAGGGCGGCTCTTTGCCTGGTTGATGAACGGCAGTCATGCGGCCTTGACGGAATGGGCGTTCACGCATCTGGAAATTCCGGAGGACGCTACGGCGCTCGACGTGGGCTGTGGCGGCGGACGCACGATCGAGAAGCTGGCGGCGCGAGCGGAGCAGGTATACGGGATTGACTATGCCGCGGGAAGCGTGGCGGCATCGCGCGCGCACAACCGCAAGCTGATCGCGGAAGCGCGTGTGCATGTGCAGCAGGGTTCGGTGTCGGAACTGCCGTTCCCCGGCCAGATGTTCGACGTGGTTACAGCCATCGAGACGCAGTACTACTGGCCCGACCTGCCCGGCGATATGAAGGAGATTCTCCGGGTGCTGAAACCCGGCGGCCGGCTGATGGTGGTCGCGGAGAACTACAAGGGCGCGCGCAACGATGCGATTCTGGGGCCGGTGATGAAGCTGCTGGGCTCGTCGCGCTTGAGCATTGACGATCACCGGGCGCTCTTCCTCGCGGCGGGATTTGAAAACGTCGAGATCTACGAAGAACGGCGGCGGGGATGGTTGTGCGCGATCGGCAGCAAACTGGATTTGCGCTGACGAGGAAAGAATCGCGCTTCAGTGTCGGCAGAGGCCCGGCGTGGGGCGTGGCCCCGGCCGGAGCCATCCCTAAGGGGCTAAATCACAATTCTCCGCGCTTAATGGTCAGCGCCATTCCTCCATATCATTACTTTTGTTGCACTTGATCGCAAGGACATTAATGCTACTCTTAGTTGCGAAAGAAAGGGGCGGCGATGGCCAACGTGACGATGTACGTGGAGAAGCGGGCAGATGGACGATGGGCTGTATCGAGGCCCGACAGCAAGAGAGCCAGCGCGCTCTGCGAAAGAAAACAGGACGCGGTAGATCGGGCGCATGAAATCGCCAACGGTGGTCCGGTGCATATCCAAGGTGCAAACGGCAAGTGGACACAGGAGAAGAGACGGTCCAATTGAGACAGCGATGAAAAGGTGCCAACTTTTTATCAGAAGAACGACGATAACCATTGCAGCAACTTTCGCTGCAACAACAACACTCCTGGCCGGACAGAATCCTCCAGCGGCAGGCTCAACTAGCACGCAGCAAATGCCGACACTCGCGCAGACGATTTCATTTCTCAATAATTCCGTCGCGCCAGAAGATGGATACGTCTCAGCCGCGAAAGATTGCGAACTCTATTTCACAAGGAACAGGCTTTTCACGCTTGCGATTCCGGCAGGCACCTATGTGAAATCCACCGATCAGTTCGGCGTTGCGCACTACGGATTCAAATGGACGATAGTCGAAGAGCCACCGCGAGTATATCGATTCGACTTGGCAAAGATAAACCCGAATTCGATCAATTCAAAACCTGTGCCAAGCGTAGCGTTTGTTAAGGAGCACGGAGCCGATGACCACCCTGATGAACTGAAGAGCCCCGACCTCGATCTTGTCACGTTTAGCACAGCCAATGATGAGAAGGTAATCGAAGTCGGGCATTTTGAGGACGGTGCCGACGGCTCGCCTTCACCCGTGTTCGACAGAAAGGCGAGCATGGAGATGCTTGTGTTTCAGTCACAGGACAGAGCGGAAAGATTCGTTACAGCGTTGGTTCATGCAGTCCAACTGTGCGGCGGAAAGGGCGATCTGTTCGCACCAACTCCAAGCCATCCCTACAAGCCTTAGCGACGCCGGTTCTGCGGAGTTGTCAGTCCAGCTCTGACTCAAAAACCCCTGTGGCGGCTCAGTACTTCTGAACCTTCGGGTCGATGTGCTCGCTCCAAGCCAGAATGCCACCGGCCACATTGGCCACGCGCGGATAGCCCTGCTGCTTCAGGTACTCGGCGATGCGCTGCGAGCGCGCGCCGGAGCGGCAATAGACGATAACCTCGCGGCTCGGATCGATCTCGTTGAGGCGATTGGGCACGTCGTTCTGCGGGATCAGCTTGCCGCCGATTTGAGCGATCTGGAATTCGTAGGGCTCGCGCACGTCGATGAGCTGCACGTCTTCGCCCGAGTCTAGGCGCTGCTTGAGCTCCTGCACGGTGATCTGGGGTATGCCGTTCTTCATGTTCGCGTTCTCTTTCGATTCAGGCACGATGCCGCAGAACTGCTGATAGTCAATGAGCTCGTGGATGGTGGGGTTTTCGCCGCAAACGGGGCAGGCTGGGTTCTTGCGCAGCTTCAGCTCGCGGAAGCGCATGTTGAGCGCGTCCACCAGCAGTAGCCGGCCGATGAGGGATTCGCCTTTGCCCAGGATGAGCTTGATCACCTCGGTTGCCTGCATCACGCCCACCAGTCCGGGCAGGATGCCCAGCACGCCGCCCTCGGCGCAGCTCGGCACCAGTCCGGGCGGCGGCGGCTCGGGATAAAGGCAGCGGTAGCACGGGCCCTGCTCCGTGGCGAAGACGCTGCACTGGCCCTCGAAGCGGAAGATGGACCCGTACACGTTGGGCTTGCCCGTGAGCACGCAGGCATCGTTCACCAGGTAGCGCGTGGGGAAGTTGTCGGTGCCGTCGGCGACAATGTCGTAATCCTTCAGGATGCCGAGCGCGTTAGCGGAGGAGAGCATGGTCTCGTGCTTCACCACGTTGAGCGCGGGGTTCAGCGCCGTCAGTTTTTCCTCGGCGGAATCCAGCTTCTTGCGGCCAATGTCCTTGGTGGAGTGGATGATCTGGCGCTGGAGGTTGGAAGCGTCCACCACATCGAAGTCGACCAGGCCCAGGGTGCCGATGCCGGCCGCGGCCAGGTAAAACGCCAGCGGCGAGCCCAGCCCGCCGGTGCCGACGCAGAGAACCTTCGCGGCTTTGAGACGCTGTTGGCCCTCCATGCCCACTTCAGGCAGGATGAGATGGCGGGAGTAACGCGAGAGCTCGTCAGTGGTGAGCTCAGGAAGCTGGGCGAATTCGGTCAAGGTGGCCATAGTCACTTGTTCCATGGTAAATGCAAAACGGCTCCGGGGAGTGCCGGAGCCGTTTGGCCATGGCGTACGGGCGGGTTAAGGCTTCTTCTCCGCAGGAGCCGGCTTGGCGGCGGGCGCCATTGCAGGCTTGGGCTTCCAGAATCCGGGATCTTCCTTGATCCAGTCTTCAGGAACATAGCTTTGAACGGGATTGACCTGGAAAAGCTCGGTGTGGGAAGTGTCCACGGCTTCGCCGAAGAGCTGGTCGAGTTTATTCATCCCATCCATACCGCCCATGGCTTCAACATATTGCTTGTTATCCGCCATGGCCTTGTCGATGATCGACATGGAAGGGTCGCCGGAGATCGCGACGTAAGTGTTTCCTGCGCCGCCGTACATCAGGTCGTACATGCCCCAGTGCGCGCCGTCACCCATCTTGTCGTGCGCATCCTTCACCATTTTCACCACTTCGTTCCATTCCGCGTGGTGGCCCGGACGGACGTGGAAGACGAACATTTGATAGAAGCGGTGATGGGAAAGGTCAGAGTGCGAATGGTAGCTGAGGTCGGCGTCGTACGTGAAGACCAGCGAATCGGTGGACTCCAGCAGTTCGCCATCGCCGGCGCCGGCACGCTCGTATTCGGCCGAAAGGGCGTGGTTATCAGCGAGGATCTTGTTGTCCTTTTGCCATTCTGCAAAGGAGTTGTAGTGGGCGACGAACAGTTCGCGCGGCTTGCCAGACAGGGAATTCATCGCGACATAGTAAGCGGGGAACTTGGCGCGAGCGAAAGCGGCGACAAAGGCGCTCTCCGATTTGTCGTGCAAAGCGCCGCCCTTGTACGGCTTGACGGTTTCAACCTGGATTTGAAGAACGCCGGGAATCGACGAAGCTGGGGATGTGTCTTGCGCTGTGGCTGCCAGGTTGCCGGCAACTGCGAGGAACAGTCCAAACAGAATTGGGCTGATGTTTCTCATGGGTAAACCTCCTGTACTTGCTCGGAGATCGTGCGCGATAGGGAAAGGTACTTGGGGGAGGACCCGCGGCGCTCCAAGACTGGATAGAGACTATGTTGCTGTCCGCGAGGTTGTAAAGAAGTTCTGATGAATTAAGAAAAGTCCTCTCGCGATCGATGGAAGAATAGAAATCCCGCCGGTCACGGTGACGCCGAAGGCGCGGCTGCCCGGCCGGCTAGGCCCCGCCCGCAATGGACGGGATTATTGAGAGCGTGTCGGTTGCAGTAACGGCTGTGTCTTCTCGCTGGGGAAGATAGCGCACGTCCTCGTCGTTCAAATACAGGTTAACAAAGGCGCGGACGCGGCCCTCGGGGGTGAAGAGATGCTTGCGCAGCTCGGGGCGGTCCAGGGTGAGAGCTTCCAGTGCGCCGGTGACGCTGGGAGCGTTCACCTCAATGCGATCCTGGCCGTCGACAAAGGGACGCAGGGGCGTAGGAATGAGGATCAGCATGCCTGTGAATGACCTCGCTTGTTCGATGCGGTCCGAGTGCGGATGGAATCAGAATATCGGATCGACGTTCCGAGGCAGGTTGAGGCGGGGAAAAAGTGGCCCAAAACACATCAACATATCAAGATATGTTGATGTGATAACCATTTGGTTAACCCCGTAACTTTACCGTCACATCATGATAAGACGATGGGAATATTCGGGGTCTCAGGCATGCTCGACCTCGATCGTCTGCACCTCGAACTGCTTGTCTTCCTCGGTGGTCCCGGCCAGCAGAAACGAATTGGTTTGCGCTGCATGGCCGTGAGCGACTTCGGTGATGACATAGGCGCAGCCGATCCAGTGGGCTTCGGCGAAGTCGGTCTGCGACCACTGCGCGGGGTGGTCGGGATGGGAGTGGTAAAAGCCGGCAATGTCCAGTCCCTGGCGCACGGCATCGCGCTGGATGCGGACCAGCTCGCCGGGATCGATGTTGTAGCGGTTATGGGCGGAGTCGGTGCGGGTGTTGGCCGCGCGGACGGCCTCGGTCACGTGCCAGCCATCGGGCGTGGAGCGGCCCAGCAGCGCGCCGCAGCACTCGTGGGGGTAGGTCTGCTCGCCGTGGGCGCGGACGGAGTCGTAGACGGCTCGCGAAATGTGCAGGGTCAACATTGCATTTATGGTAGAGCACGACCCGCCGCTACCCACAATTCCGGGCTGCCATTGCGAAGCGCAACAACGTCGTCAGGTTGGTGCGGTTTGCGGGCTCACCATTGCACTCCAGGGTAGAGGCTTGGGATGCGATAGGCGCGGTAGACATAATTACCGGGCAGCTTCATCGTCCAGACGGCTTGAGGATTGGGTTCGTCCGTAACTTCAACCACCTGGGATTGCATTCCAGCCAAGCCGCAAAGATCGTATTCGACGTCGCCATTCTTCAGCAGGTCGGCATTTCCGCCAAAGAAGCTGTAAAGAGCTGGCGGCTGGATCTGGTGGAATTGGAGCGTGGCGGTCATGTTGGCCTCGTCAAGGGCGTAGATGGCCGCGGTTGAATAGCAGGCTGGAGCGCCGTTGACCCCGCAGGTGGAGAGCGATGCCGGGTTGTCACCCGGATAGGCTCTGTCATCCCCGTTATCCATGACGGCGAGGCCGAATTGGCCGGCAGTATTCGGGGTGGTGAAACTGATTCCATGCTGGGCGTAAGACCAATCGGTTGGATCGGTGCCACCGATGAGCTTGAAATCGCCTCCCGCACCGAGGCGCCAAAGAACATTTCCCGTCCCCTGGCCATCGTCGTAATCCACTTTCACAATCCAGTTCTGGTGGCGGATCGACACCAGCAGATTGCCATCGTCCGGGGAATAAATCACCGCGTTGGTATGGGTCCAGTCAGGAAAGTTCCAGGGATGACGATTCACATCCAGGTGGTCGAATTCATTCCAGACCCAGACCGGTTGCAGGTTTTCATTGAGATCGACGATAACGTCGCCGAGAACAGTGGTCGGCGTCGTTTGCCCGTTCAGCACAACACTCTTGGCGGTGTTGGCCAGTACGAGCCAGTGCCTGTTGGGAAGCACCGTAATGTCGTGGGAGAAGAACAACAGGCTCAGATCGTAGTTTGCCGCTGCCAGTGCGGCGTTGAGCTGGACCATGGTTATCTGCTTGACGGTGGTTCCGGAAAGGTCGAATTCGCGCACCATGTTGGGTGTTCCCGCAGGCGGAGGAGGGTCCAGGCCCGCGGAAGAATTGGGAGCAATGATAGCGATGAAATCGCCATTCGGCAGGAGTTTGGGCGCAAGCCACGAATCGGGGCTCAGGGGAAGAGAAGGGTCATCGTAAGCCCAGATCATATGCCCCGATAAATCGAATGCAGCAATCTCCAATTGCTTCTCAATCGAGTTCACCACTTCAATCCCGGGCTGAGGGGTTTGTCCCGATGGGGTTTCAGTTGTTGCGGTGGGGATCCATCCCGCGCTGTAACTGGAGGTTTGGAAGACGTGATCCGAGTCCTTCACGACGCGCCCGTCGCTAAACGTCACAGTGGCCCGCATGTGATAAATGGAGTTTGCCTGCATGCCGGCCACGTAGATGCCGACTGTTGCGCCGCCTGCCGGGATCGATGCCGTCGAGGTGATAAGCCCGTAGCTCGTGGTCGGTCCAAATGCGACCGTGAATTGCGCTGCGGATTGGGTGGTGATGGTGTAGAGCGCAACCTGGGGGTTTGAGGTTGTGGAAACGGTTCCGTGAACCGGATTGACACCGCATCCGATGCAAAATACGAGTGCCGCCAACACCGGCAGCATCAAGGCAAAACGGTAAATACCGCCGAGGCGTGTCGGCGTTTCCGGGTTTCCATGGGCTTGATTGGAATGCAGTGGGGAAGAGACGCACCAGATCGAGCGTCGTACCGATTGCATCTGGGCTTTGCCTCCGAAGGGTAGATTTCGATTTCTGTCTGATCGAGTGCCTGTGCGCAGCGCTTGCGCCTTGCGAAACTGGCTTGTTTGGAACAGCTATGACAGAAACACGCCGAATGATTCAACTGCTCCGGCAAATCGTCTTTCCGGGCCATTCAGTTCCGTTTGATATCCGAGTGCCACGCCCGGGGTAAGGCGGCAGAAATCCCTTTCGGTCTAGACGAAAAAGTCTTTGGCGGGGTTGAGCCCGGGAACGAACCTAAAGACCATGCGCCATACTCCGGACAAACCCGCGTCCGAGGCTGATCCGCTCGAAAGGACTTTAGAAGTTTGGAAACCCCACTGCCCGAACGGACAATCTCGGTATTTTGATGCCGTAAATCGCTGAGGCCACATTACGTCGACGGTTTTTTTTGCGCCGAAGTCCGCGAGGGCGCCCGTAGCCGTTTGTTGCTGCCCGGAGGAGCAAGCGGATCGGCCGGCAATTCGATGCGATACTTAAAGTGTAAGTTAATGAAAAAGAATGAGATAGTGCTCACCCCCCCCGGGGGGGGGAGATCTGAGGGCTCCCTTGTTAGATCGACCACGACCACGCGTCTTCGTCCCAGAAGCGCTCGCTCAGGTATTTGTCTGCGGAGTCGGGGAGGATGGTTACGATTACTGCCTGGCGGCCGGCGGCGTGTTCTTCGCCCGCGACCTGGAGCGCCGCGGCAAGTGCGGCCCCGGCGGAGATGCCGATCAGCACCCCCTCTTCGCGTGCCATACGGCGGACCATGTCATAGGCGGATTCGGTGGCGATCTCGAGGTTGCGGTCGGCCAGGGCAGGATCGTAGATGGCGGGAACGAGCGCCGAGGGCATGTGCTTGAGGCCCTCGAGGCCGTGAAAGGGCGAGTCGGGCTGGACGCTTATGGCCTGAATTGAGGGGTTGAGCTCCCTGAGGCGGCGGGTTGTGCCCATGAAGGTGCCGGAGGTGCCGAGGGCGGCAATGAAGTGAGTGATGCGACCCTCGGTCTGGGTCCAGATTTCGGGAGCGGTGGTGCGGTCGTGGGCCAGCGGGTTGGCGGGGTTGGAATACTGGTCGGCGTAGAAGAAGCGGTCAGGGGAGTTGGCGGCGATCTCGCGGGCGCGGCGGATGGCGCCGTCGGAGCCGAGATCGGGGTCGGTCCAGTCGATGGTGGCGCCGTAGGCCTGGAGGATGCGCTTGCGCTCGGGCGAGACGCTGCCGGGCATGGCCAGGTGGACAGGGTAGCCGAGGGCAGCGCCGAGCATGGCGAAGGCTATGCCGGTGTTGCCGCTGGTGGCGTCGAGGATGGTTTTGCCGGGGGCGAGCAGGCCGCGGCTGAGCGCGTCGCGCAGGATGGAAGCGGCGGCGCGGTCCTTGACGCTGCCGCCGGGGTTGGCCCACTCGGCCTTGCCGAGAACAGCGACACCGGGGAGAGTGCGGGTGAGGCGCTCCAGGCGCAGGAGGGGCGTGTTCCCGATGCGGTCGAGGACGAGGGAGCCGAGGGATTGATTTGACGATGCGGTCATGGGCGAGAAGGAGTCCTGGGTTGTAGATGCGGCGGCTGCATAGAAATCATCCCTCAGGGGCTGAAGCCCGGGGTCTTTTCTTGAAGCTTTTGTGGCCCGGCTGAAGCCGTGCCCTTATTACAAAGCACGTATCGAATGAGTTTTTCCGCGTTATGCCCCGCTGATTTCCAGTTCCTTAGGTGTACGGGCTAAAGCCCATGTCCTTCAGCATTGCCGCGAGGCAAGTTGGGGGTTGGCAATCGAAAGCAGCTATCATGGCAGGTGCGGGAAGTTGGCTGCAATCATCTTTATCCTCTCAGAAACGGGGCGCAAACATGGCGCGAAAGAAGCGGGACAGGAACTTTGAGGAGATGCTGGACGAACTCAGGGGCCACGGGTTCGAAGTGACGGCGGAAGCGAATGTGCCGGGCGGGATGCGGGCCGCGAAGAGTGGCGTGGCGGCGGTGGTGGTGCCGGGGGTGACCGATGATCGCTGGGACAGCGGAGGCGCGCGGCTGGCAATGACGCCGGGGCTGGTGGTGCGGGGCGAGATTGCGCGGCTGTTGGACCGGGGGTACCAGAAGTTCATTAAGACTTCCCAATATGAATTGCCGGCGACGGCAGCGCAATTGCAAGCCATCCACGCATTTACCGAGGAGCTGAACCAGCTTACTGGGGCGCTGGGCCTGTATAACGAGTCACTGGGGACGACGAGCGACTTGTATTTGTACGACCGGCTGAAGGGCCGGGAGGCGGAGCCAGAGCAGGCGGCGCGACCGTGGGAGCTGGGCGACGGGCACTGAATGGGATTTGGCGCACGGAGTTTTCGGTGGGGCGACGCGAGAACGCGATGTGCGCAGGAATCCTGGCGGCGCTGGAATGTGCTCCTCCTGAGGTGACGGAGTGGAGAGCCAGCCGCAGCCGCTGACGGCCGAAGCCGAACGCCGGCTATCCACGCGGATTCCCGTAAACGAGAAAGCCACGCTGCTGCAGGGGCGCTTGGGCAACCCGACGCACTGCACGCTGATCGACCTGTGCCTGGATGGCTGCCGGGTGCGGGCGGATGCGGAGATCCGCGTGGACACGGGTGCGCGGGTGGAGCTGGTGTTCTCGATCGCGGGGACGACGTTCCGGCTGAGCGGAGTGACGGAATGGACGGGGCGAGCGCGAGAGGTCGGGGTGGCGTTCCGTGAAGTGAGCCCGCGGCGCGAGGCGGAGCTGGTGGAGGCGCTGGGCGAGCTGGCGGCGGCGTGGCAAGCCAAGCAGGCGGAACGGATGCGCGCGGACGAGGTGTTGAAGGCGGCGTGGGAGCTGGTGCAGCAACGGACAGCGGAATTCAAAGCCACTGCAGCGCGCGAGGCGGCTTTGCGGGCGGAAGCGGAACGGGCGGCGCGGGAAACGCGGGAGGCCGAGGAGAGGCTGAAGTCGTCGCGGAAGGATCTGTCGGAAGCAGAGAAGGCAGCGCAGCGGTTGGCGCGGGTTGAGGAGAGCGAAGCCAGGCCTGACGCTGATGTTCCGGTGATGGCGAAAGATAAGGGTGCGCCCGCGGGCAATAGAGAGGCTGCGAAGACCGCGCGAGGATTGCAGCAGTCTGGACCCTCACGGCGAGAGCGCCGGCAGGTGCAGCGTCGCGGGGTGGACTCAACGGCGATAGTATTCCTGCTGGATGTCCGCGCAAATGTGCGCGGGCGGATTCTGGATGTGAGCATAGGCGGTTGCCGGATCCGGTTTGAAGAAAGATTTCCGGTGGGGATTTACCGGCGGGTGGAGGTGGAGTTCTTGCTGGACGGGCTGCCCTTCCGGCTCCCCGGAGTGGTGCAGTCGCTACACGACCGCTTCACGGCGGGAATCCGGTTTGTGGATCTGAGTGAGCGCAAGCAGGAGCAGCTTTTGTTTGTGATCGAGGAGATCACGGAGGCGAGTCGTGAAGTGGAGGGTGAGCCGAAGACAGCTTGAGGCGCGGGAGCGTGTCTACGAAGCTGGGCGCTTGGCTCCTTGGCACGATGGAAGCCCGGGCCTGAAGACCGCCTTCGCTTGCACCTTTCTCAGGGGCCTTTACAGGCTGCGGAAAAAGTCTCTTTGTAGGTACTTTTTCTGCACAGCAATTTGGGTTAGTAAAGAGACATGCGTGGAGACGATGAGAAGCAGTCGGCGATGTATAGCTACGTGACGATGGCACAACGGATTCCGGCTGGTCATCCGGCGCGGCAGATACGGGCGATGGTGGACCGGGCTTTGGCACGGATGGATGCGCAGCTGGACGAGCTTTATTCGACTACCGGTCGCCCATCGATAGCGCCGGAGCGGTTGTTGCGATCGTCGTTGCTGATGGTTTTGTACTCGATTCGTTCGGAGCGTCAATTGATGGAGCAGCTGAACTACAACCTGCTGTTCCGCTGGTTTGTTGGTCTTGAGATGGACGACCCGGTGTGGGACGTGACGGTGTTCACCAAGAACCGGGAGCGGCTGATTGGCGGCGTGGTGAGCCAGCAGCTACTGGAGTCGGTGCTGGTGGAGGCGCGGGCGCACGATCTGTTGAGCGAGGAGCATTTCACCGTGGACGGGACGCTGATTCAAACCTGGGCCTCGGCGCGCAGCTTCGAGGATAAGTCCGATCCGCCGTCTCCGGGAGCAGGCTCGGGCTGGGGTGGCGAAGTGCTGCTGCGCGACAAGGTGGAATCGAAGACCGACCCGGATGCGCGTTTATACAAGAAGGCGACGGCGGACAAGTCGGTGCCGTCTTATCAGGGCCACGCGTTGACGGAGAACCGCAACGGGTTGGTGGTGGCTGCCGAGGCCACTCTGGCGGCAGCCGATGCCGAAGCTCAGGCGGGGATCCAGATGCTGGACCGGGCGCTGGGTGCGGCGGCCGGAGCGGCAGAGGAGCAGGCGATCACGCTGGGCGCGGATACGGGTTACCAGCAGGAGCGGTTCGTCGAAGCGCTGCGCAAGCGCAAAGTGGCGCCGCACGTCAGCGAGTATGTGAAGGGGAATCTGCAGAAGAATCGCCTGCGCCCGGAGGAGCGATCCGATGTGCGAAGTGCGATCAGTCAGCGGAAGCGCAAGCTGATCGAGCGAGTTTTCGGCTGGGCCAAGTTAAGCGCGGGACTGCGCCAGGTGAAGTTGCGCGGGCTGAAGCGAGTGGATTGGTTCTATCGGCTGGCGATAACGGCTTATAACCTGGTGCGAATGCGACGACTGATCCCGACTGCGGCGCTGGCCGGTTAGGGCCGAGGTGCGTCTGCAGGCCGATGAAAGCGGCTTGCAGGGGCAAGACAACAACAGAAACTCAGCAGTAGCGCAAGACAAAAGTCACCAAAAATTTCACCCAGGCGCAACCGAGCAAGGAAACACTAGTTTTTCCGCAGCCTGTGAAGGCCCCTGCCCCTTCCGAACTGCCCGAGCGACACAGTCAGGATTTGGGGCGGGCGCGCTGGCGCTGCAACTCGCGGTAGAGGTCGCTTTTGGAACGGTGGAGCTCGCGGGCGAGGTGCTTGAGGGCTTCCTTTTCGTCGATGCCGGTCTCAGTTTGAAGGCGGGCGACGCGGTCGGCTATGGATTCCCGGGTCTCCAAGTGTGAGAGATCAGGGGCACCCGGGGTGGGGGTGGGCGGTGCCTGGATGAGGAGGGTGATTTCGCCGCGGATGCGGTCGCGGGAGGCAAGTTTGGCGCGAACGTCGGTGACCGAGCCGCGGAGAAATTCTTCGTGAGCCTTGGTGAGCTCGCGAGCAATGACGATGGCGAGTTCGGGACCGAAGACCGATTCGAGATCGGCCAGCGTGTCGAGAATGCGGTGGGGCGCCTCATAGAAGATGAGGGTGCGCGGTTCGACGCCGGCCTGGGCGGATAGTGCTTCAAGGCGGGTGCGGCGCTGGCCGGCTTTCTCCGGCAGGAAGCCGAGGAAGGTGAACTCGGCTACGGGCAGGCCGCTGGCGACGAGAGCGCTGAGGGCGGCGTTGGCGCCGGGGATGGGAATGACGGGGATGCCGGCGTCAATGGCCGCGCGGGCGAGGAGCATGCCGGGGTCGCTGATGCCGGGGACGCCGGCGTCAGTCACCACCGCGATGGCGCTGCCGCGCTTTAACTCCTCGATCAATTCAGGGACGCGCGCGAACTCGTTGTGCTCGTGCAGGCTCTCAGTACGGGTGGAGATGGAGTAGTGATTGAGGAGCTTCTGGGTGTGGCGGGTGTCTTCGCAGCAGATGCGGCGGGCGCAGCGGAGTACGTCGAGGGCGCGGAGGGTGATGTCGGCCAGGTTGCCGATGGGGGTGGCGACGAGGTAGAGGCCGGGGGCGAACGGGGTGGCTAGTGCGGGCTGGTCTGGCTTTGACGACATGCTTGATCCCAATGTATCGCGCCCGATTCGGATGGACTCTCTGCGGAGGAGTCGTTACCGTCGTCCCTACGGGACTCGTCTCATCTGAAATCGACGCAGTCCCCACGCTGAAGCGCGGGGCTAACAAACGCTGCGCCTACGGCGCGTGTTTAGTGGCACCGTGAGAAGCGACGATTGGGAACAGCAACGAGGGGTTCTATCGATGATTCCAAGCCGCCCAAAGGATTACCACGAAACACAGGGCGGTTGTTATTGCAACGAGCAGGTCCGCCCACCGATCCCGGT
Source organism: uncultured Acidobacteriota bacterium (assembly GCA_963771195.1). GTDB lineage: Bacteria > Acidobacteriota > Terriglobia > Terriglobales > Acidobacteriaceae > Telmatobacter. Next base: position 189,534 of record CAVYSS010000002.1, on the reverse strand, counting down.
GGACGACGTCGCCCTGTCTCCGCCTGCGTCTGTGCAGCGCCAATCTGCCACCGACAGCCGTGAGCAAGAATAGGAACGCCAAAACGACCGGGGTTCCAGGAAAGGGGCTGGTTGCTGGGCTCTGCATAGGGTCTCCGGCTTAGGCATTGAAACCCCATTCATTATGCAGCCGTGGCGAAACGAGTGAAACTCGTGTCCTTTCAAGGCCAGTAGTCAGACAGCTTCTATTCCGAGGCTTCTTCGCGTTCATAGCGGCGCTGCTCGGAGAGGAGCGACATGGCGCCCATGAGGTTCTGCACGCTGACGATGCCGACGACGCGGCCGCTTTCGGTGACGGGGATGAGCGAAAGGCCGCGGCCGGCGGTGAGGCGGCGGATGGTGGTGCCGAGAGTGTCCTCAGGGCGGGCGACCTGGAAGGCGCGGGACATGACGGACTGGACGTAGCCGTTGCCGTCCGAGCGCAGCGCGTCAACGATGCGCTGGCGGGAGACGATGCCGACCAGGTTGGGGCCGCGGACAACGGGGAAGTCCTCCTGGAGGGAGTGGACGCAACGGGTGAGCGCGTCGGCCAGCGTGTCCGACGGCGAGAGGGTGGCGAAGTCGGTGAGCATGACCTCGCGCATGCGGACAGTGTCGACGACGGACTGGAAGAAGACGCCCTGGTCTTCGATCTGCGCGCCGATCATGATGAAGAAGCCGGCGATGACGAGCCAGTAGCTGTGCAGCAGCAGGCCGCCGATCATGAGGGCGAGAGCGAGGAGCTGGCCCATGCCGGTGGCGGCGCGGCTTGCCGGGGCAGCACCATGGGAGCGGGCGAAGCGGCTGCGCAGGATGCGGCCGCAATCGAGGGGATAAGCGGGCAGGAGGTGGAGGACGCCGAGGCCGGCCTGCATCCAGACCATACTGCGGAGCAGGTGGGTCGACGTGATGTAGGGATGAGCGAAGACATCCAACTGGCCGCCGGCCCCGGTGATGAAGGCGGCGAGGACGACTGCGGAGGCGAGGTTGGCGATGGGTCCGGCGGCGGCAAGAGCAATCTGGCCGGACCCGCTGGTAGCGATTTCCTGGCTTTCCGGAGTGGCGTAAGCGAACATGCCGCCGATGGGGAGCAGGAGGATGGCGCGCAGGCGGATGCCGTACCAGGCGGCGACAAGGATGCGCGCGATTTCACGAACGAGGACGGCAGCGGCGAGGATAAAGAACAGGGCGAGGCCGCGAATCTTGGAGAGGTCGCCGCCGGTGGATGCGCCGAGGCCGATGCACACCAATGCGAGGAGCAGGAAGAACGTGTGCACACGCAGTTCCACGCCCAACCAACGGCCCAGGGGGACAGACCAGCCTCGCATAGAGCTATTGTAGAGGGTCAGGGGACCGGGGGCGGGAGAAGAGTGCAGGGGAAGAGTATTCTGAGGGGCGATGCGCATCATTGCGGGAAGTCTGCGCTCGCGGCGGTTCGAGGCGCCGCCGGGGCTGAAGACGCGGCCGACGAGCGACCGGCTGCGAGAGACGCTGTTCAATGTGCTTGCCGCCCGGATTGAGGGAGCGGCGTTGCTCGATTTATACGCGGGATCGGGCGCGGTGGGGATGGAGGCGCTGAGCCGCGGGGCGGCGCGGGTGGTGTTTGTGGAACGGGAGGCGGAGGCGCTGAAGGTGCTGAGGGGGAATCTGGTTGGCCTGGGGCTGAAGGATGGTGTTGAGGTCAGGGCGGAGAGTGTGGCGGCGTTTCTGAGGCGCGCGGCGGGAGTTCCGTTCGACGTGATATTCCTCGATCCGCCGTACGATGCGGAAGGAGAGTACGGGGCGACGCTGGGGACATTGGGCGGTGCAAACTCCCCTCCCAGGTCTCCAAAACCGGGAGACCTGGGGCACCCCATCTTGAATTCTGGCGCCGTAGTCATCGCCGAGCATCGGCGGAAAGACGTTTTGAAGGATAAATACGGGGCGCTGCAGCGAACGCGATTGTTGCAGCAGGGAGACGCGGCGCTGAGTTTTTATGTTTCAGCGAGCCAGCTGGTCATCGAGTCAGCAAGTCAGCTTGTGTAGTGAGCAGTTGGAATCGGAGGGGAAACGGATGAAGTACACGCGAGCAATGGTGCTCGGCGCTTTGGCGGCGATCGCGGTGGCGGGGCTGCAGGCGCAGGATTGGACCATTGGGCCATTTACGCGGCCGGCGAGCGGGAATCCTGTCATCTCGCCACAGACGCAGTCGACTTTTGAGGATCCCATCACCAAGCAGCCGGTGCACTGGGAGGCGCTGCACACTTTCAACCCGGCGGCGATTGTGCGCGATGGAAAGGTGTATGTGCTGTACCGCGCCGAGGACGACACTGGCGCAATGGAGATCGGCGGGCACACGTCGCGACTGGGGCTGGCGGAGAGCGCGGACGGAATTCATTTCACGAGGGCGCCGGAACCGGTGTTTTATCCGGCGGTGGACAGCCAGAAGTCGCGCGAATGGCCGGGCGGCGTGGAGGATCCGCGCATTGTGGAACTGGAAGATGGCACCTACGTGCTGACCTATACGCAGTGGAACCGGGTGACGTATTCGGTTGGGATTGCGACGTCGACGGACCTGGAGCACTGGACCAAGCACGGGCCGGCGTTTGCATCTGCGGCGGGCGGGAAGTACGCGGACCTGAAGTACAAGTCGGCGGGGATTGTGACGCGGCTCGATCCCAAGAAGGGAAGGCTGATTGCGGCGAAGATCGACGACCGGTACTGGATGTACTGGGGCGAAGGTGCGATTCACATTGCCATGTCAGATGACGCGATTCACTGGACGCCGCTCGAGGACGCGGACGGGAAGCCGGTGGAGGTGCTGAAGCCGCGGCCGGGGCATTTCGACAGCTCGTTTCCGGAGACCGGGCCGCCGCCGGTGCTCACGGACAAAGGAATTGTGGTGCTGTACAACGGCAAGAACGCGGCCACGGGCGGCGACAAGACGCTGGGACCGAATGCCTATGCGGCCGGTGAAGCGCTGTTCGATCCGGACGATCCGATACGACGGATTGCGCAGACGGAGGTTCCGGTACTGAAGCCGGAGATGCCCTACGAGAAGACCGGCCAATACGCGGCGGGAACCACGTTTGCCGAGGGGCTGGTGTTCTTCCACGACCAGTGGTTCCTCTACTACGGATGCGCGGACTCGCTGGTGGCCGTGGTGATGGCGCCCGGGCCGAAGGCACCCGAGAGCGTGGCGCGCGGGTTCTATCTGCATCCGGACGATACGGTGGTGTTTTACGGCGACAGCATAACCGAGCAGAATTACTTCAACCAATGGGTGGAGCTGTACACGGTAACGCGATTTCCACGGATGCGCGTGCATTTTTTTGACGCGGGCGTGGGCGGCGATCGCGTGACCGGCGGCTCGGGCGGACCGACTGACTTGCGGCTGGAGCGGGACGTGTTCAGCGAGAAGCCAAGCGTGATCGCGATCATGCTGGGGATGAACGACGGCGGGTATCGTGCGACGACACCGGAGATCCATGCCACTTATCGAAGCGGCTACGGGCACATTCTGGATTCGATTCGCGAGCACGCTCCGCAGGCGCGAGTGACACTTCTGGGGCCATCGCCTTATGACGATGTGACTGCGCCACCGTTTTTTCCGGGCGGATACAACGCGGTGATGCTGCATTTTGCGGATCTGGATGAACAGATGGCGAAGGAGCATGGAGCGAAGTTCGTCAATCTGAATCCGCCGGTGGTGGCGGCCATGGAGAAGGCGGAAGCGCTGGACCCGCGCCTGGCGAAGCTGCTGCTGCCGGATCGCGTGCATCCCGACCCGCTGGCGCACTGGGTGATGGCGGAGGCGCTGCTGAAGGGATGGAATGCGCCTGCGGTGGTATCGAGCGTGACCATCGACGGGCGGCCGAATGCGACGAGGGGCTCCGGCGTGAATGCCGTGGTGGCCGACGTGAGGCGGGATGGGAGCACGCTGCGCTGGACCGAGACGGAGGATGCGCTCCCGCTGCCGTTGACGCGCGACAACGCGACGCAGAAGCTGCTGTTCGACCTCACGGATATTGAGAAGGCGCTGGATGAGGAGCCGTTGACGGTCTCCGGCCTGCAATCGGGCCGCTACGCGCTTAGTATCGATGGAAATCCGGTGGGCGCGTTTACCGACGCCGAGTTGCAAGCAGGCATTAATCTTGCGGACTATCCCACTCCCATGTTTCACCAGGCGCAGCGGGTGAGCTGGATGGTGCGCGACCGAGACGAAGCGCACTACATTCACCTGCGCATGCGGGTGCGCGATGCCGATACGGGCGAGGAGGATGGGGCCGACCGGATGCAGGCGTTCGAGGATTCACTGGAAGATTCGATTTACGCCGAGGCGGCGCCGGTGCCGCATCGATTTGAGCTGAAGCAGGCGGAGACTTCGGCTGCACAGGCAGGACAATAAGAAGGTGGCGGAAATCAGCTTCAACTCAATTGTGGAGTGCGCAGACGAGAGTCTGTACCGGGTGCCCACGCACGCGCGTGGGCCGGCCGGCGCGCTGCCCATTACGGCGGAGATGCTGCGCAATGCACCCTCGGGGAACCTGTTTGGGCTGACGCAGAATGCGGGGATGGGATGGGATCCGGCGCGGCTGCGGGATCCTGAGTTCCTGATCCTGAGCACGCATGGCGGCTTGCGCGCGGAAGACGGCACTCCGATTGCGCTGGGATTCCATTCGGGACATTGGGAAGTTGGCCTGCTGGTGGCCGAGGCGGCGCGCGAGCTGAAGGCGCTGCATGCGGTGCCTTTTGCCGGCGCGTGCACGGACCCTTGCGACGGTCGCACCCAGGGCACCACGGGGATGATGGATTCGCTGGCGTATCGCAACGATGCGGCCATGGTGCTGCGGCGTCTGATGCGGTCGCTGCCCACGCGCAAGGGCGTGCTGGGCGTGGCCACCTGCGACAAGGGATTGCCGGCGATGATGATGGCGCTGGCCGCGAGCGGCGCGATGCCGGCGGTGCTGGTGCCCGGCGGCGTGACGCTGCTGCCGGACGAAGGCGAGGATGCGGGCAAGGTGCAGACTATCGGCGCGCGCTTTGCGCAGCAGCAGATCACGCTGGAGTACGCGGCGGAGATGGGTTGCCGCGCGTGCGCTTCGCCGGGCGGCGGGTGCCAGTTTCTGGGGACGGCGGCGACGTCGCAGGTGGTGGGCGAGGCGCTGGGATTGTCGCTGCCGCACACCGCGCTGGCGCCATCGGGGCACGCCATCTGGCTTGACGCAGCGCGGCGATCGGCGCGGGCGCTGATGCGTATGCATGAGCTGGGCATGGGCGCGCGCGACGTGCTGACCGATGCGGCGGTGCGAAACGCGATGGTGGTGCACGCCGCGTTCGGCGGGTCGACGAACCTGCTTGATTCATCTGCCGGCGATTGCGTTCCATGCGGGGCTGCGCCGGCCCACGGTTGAGGATTGGGCCGAGGTAAACCGGCAGACGCCGCGGCTGGTGGATGCGCTGCCGAACGGGCCGCGCGGATTTGCGACGGTGCAGGTTTTTCTGGCGGGCGGCGTGCCGGAGGCGATGCTGCATCTGCGGCAGGCGGGGCTGCTGGACACGAGCGTGCGCACGGTGAGCGGCGAAACACTGGACGCGTGTCTGGACTGGTGGAAACAGAGCGAGCGGCGGCGCGTGTTGCGCGAAGAGCTCAAGCGGGTGGACGGCGATCGATCCCGAAGATGTGATCATGAACGCGGACCGGGCGCAGGCGCGCGGCTTGACGCCGACGGTATGTTTCCCGATGGGGAATCTTGCACCGGAGGGGTCGGTCATCAAGAGCACGGCGATCGATCCGTCGCTGATAGACGACAAAAGCATCTACCGGCACAGCGGGCCGGCCAAGGTGTTTACCACGGAAGAAGCAGCGATCGAGGCCATCAAATCGGGGCGCGTGGCGCAGGGCGACGTCGTGGTGCTGATCTGCTGCGGGCCAAAGGGCGCGGGGATGCCGGAGACCTACCAGGTGACCTCGGCGCTGAAGATGCTGCCGCACTGCAAGCATGTCGCCGTGCTCACCGATGCGCGGTTCAGCGGCGTGTCGACTGGCGCGTGCATCGGGCACGTTTCTCCGGAGGCGCTTGCCGGCGGGCCGGTGGGCAAAGTGCGCGATGGTGACTGGATCGAGATCGTGATCGACCGCGAGCGGCTGACCGGCACAGTAAACCTGGTTGGCGACGCGGAGGGCCGGCGGTTCGATGCGGCGGAGGGAGCACGGCTGCTGAAAGAGCGCGCGCCGCGCGGCGATCTTGAACCGCATCCGGCGCTGCCCGATGACACGCGCCTGTGGGCGGCGCTGGTGCAGGCCAGCGGCGGCGTGTGGGGCGGGTGCGTATACGATGCGGAGAAGATTGTTCGCGCGCTCGAATCCGCGCGCGTCCGGTGCTCCTAGCGCATCGAACCGCAATTAATCTGGACGCCCGAAGAACAGGATGTAGCCGTTCGGATCGCGAACCTCGAAATCCACGCAGATTCTCAGAGGTATTCCCAATCGGCTTGTGGAACGTCAGTCCCCTTTCAGCAAACTCGGCCGCAAGGGCATCGGGATCCGGAACGGAGACGTATGCATCCCACCTCATCCATGGATGCCGGGATGAGTTTGGCATGGGGTCAAGCCCCTGGTGGGATTTGAGGAAGATCATTGCTCCATCGCGGCGAACGATGGCAAAGAACGGATCGTCCTTCGGGTCCAGGTAGTCCGCCTCAAATCCGAGCTTCTCGCAGTAGAATGCGACCGTCTGCCGCACGTTGCTGACGATGAAGCACGGAGAGATTGCGTTGATTCTGGCTTGGGTCATAGGCTCTCAAGTATCCCCCAGTTTTTTCGTCGGGTTTAACGCCGGTGATAGAACGGAAGCACGATCAGCGTCGCCAGGCCGATGGCGATGAGCAATGCCACCAGCATAACGCCGTAGATGAGGGCGAGGTTGACTCCGCGCGGCGCCTTGTCGGCGTCGTTCTCATCGGGCGGCGCGGGCTGGTGTTCGGGCTCATTCATACTTGAGCGATTCCACGGGGTCCAACTGCGCGGCGCGGGTGGCGGGCACGGTGCCGAAGACGATGCCCACCAACGTGGCCGAGGTCAGCGCGATGACGATCGACCAGATGTTGATGGGAAGGTCGTAGTCGGTGAAGAAGCGGACGGATAGCGGCAGCATGAGCCCGAGGAGCGTGCCCACAATTCCGCCGGAAAGGGAGATGATGACTGCCTCGGCCAGGAATTGCAGCTTGATTTCGCGGCGGGTGGCGCCAAGGGCTTTGCGGATGCCGATCTCGCGGATTCGGGAACGGACCGTGGCCAGCATGATGTTCATGATGCCCACGCCGCCAACGGCCAGCGTGACCGCGGCCACCAGCACCAGCACCGCGGTGAGGATGTTGGCGATTTTGCGCGCCATGTCAAGGACCTCGCGCAGGTCCTGCGTCTTGTACACGGAGTTGGGACGATGCCGCGCGCTGGACGATGCGGACAATCTCCTTGGCCGCGTCAGGGCACCTCTTCCATGCTGCGCATGGAGAAGTAAATCTGCTTCACGTTCTCAGTGTTCTGGAAGTAGGTGGCCACGGAAGCGGGAATCAGGATGGTTTGATCGGCGATCTCGGTCTCGCCGAAGGTCCTCGACGCTCTCCTTGAAAACGCCGATGATGGTGAAAGGAATGCCGCTGATCTCGAATTGTTGGCCCGACGGCCGCATCATCGCTGCCGTATCGCTCTCGCGCGAAGGTTTGGGTCACATCGGCGCAATTGATGTGGCGGTCTTCGTCGATCTGGTCAAAGAAGCGGCCGTAAGGCACCAGCAGGTTGCGGATGTACTGGTAATCCGGAGCGACGCCCAGGACCAGCGTGTCCTTTACCACGCCCGCCGCCGAAACTGATGCGGTCATGCATCTCCACCACCGGCGAGGAATACAGGATGCCCGGCAACTGCTCATCCACGTTCTTCTCGTCCTGGCGGGTGAGGAAATCGTTGTAGACAACACCCTCGGTGCCCGATGCGCCGCCGCCGGCGTATTCCAGCTCGATCTCATTGGTGCCGATCTTTTGGATCTCGGCAAGGATGAATTGCTTGCCGGTGAGCCCGATGGTCACGACGAGGATGACGGATGCGGTGCCGATGACCATGCCCAGCGCCGTGAGCAGGAAACGGACTTTGCTGGTGCGGAAACTGTCCAGCGCGATCTTCAGGATTTCGCTCAGCACCATGGTGCGGCGAGCGCTCATGAGCGTCTGCTCGAAGGACGCTCTCCGCCGCCGTTCGGCGGCCACATGCTGGGGTTGTTCGACGGTACTCATAATGGCTTCCGCAAGCCGTTCCTTCCTCATGATGCGCCAGGACGGTCCCGGGCTTCCGAAAACATTACACTTGGGCTCCGTTACGGCCTACTTTCCATCATATTTCTCCAGCCACTTCAGCTCCTCGCGGACTTTGATGTACCCGTGCCATGGGTTTTTGCCCAGGCCGTGACCCTCGCCGGGAAAAACCAGGAACGTGTGCGCAATCCCGAGCTGATCGAGCGCCCGCTCCATGGTTACTCCTTCCAGGTAGCTGACGCGGATGTCGGCCCCGCCCTGCACCAGGTGAGTGGGGGTCCTCACCTTGTTGAACTGAAACAGCGCCGCCTCGCTCTCGTAGAGGTCCGGATCGTCCCACGGTTTGCCGCCGAGGTACCAGGCGTCGTCCCAGGTCTCGTCGTCGTTGCCCCAGTTGGCTGCGTGCTCCACCGCGCCCGCGCCGGTGACGGCGGAGCGGAAGCGGGTGGTCTGGGTAATGAGCCAGTTGGTCATGTAGCCGCCGTAGCTGTAGCCTCCGATGGCCAGATGATCGGGATCGGCGATGCCGTCCTTGACCAGCGCGTCCACGCCTTCCAGGATGTCGCGGCCGGGCTTGGAGACCAGGTGGGGCTCAATCTGGAGCATGAACTCGTCGCCATAACCCGAAGACCCGCGGTAGTTGGGCCGGAAAACGAGCCAGCCGTTCGAGGCGGCCAGCGTGGCCCAGTCGTACCAGTCGGCGCCGAAGCGGTTTCCGTCGGCATCGGCGGGGCCGCCGTGGATGAGGGTGAGCATGCGCAGGTGCTTCGCGTCCTTCTTGCCGGGCGGATAGATGAGTACACCTTCTACTTTGACTCCGTCGTCGGCGGTCCAGGTGTAAGCCTGCCATTCCGGCTGCGCGCGCTGGGCAAAAACGGGATTGAAGCTGGTGAGCGCAGCCAGCTGATCGGGATGTATGGGATCCGAAGCGCGATAGAGTTGCGTGGGATCGTTGATGGTGGAGTGGCGCACCAGGATGGCGCTGGAATGAAGCGCGGTGGCCACGCCCGCGTAGCTGCCGGCGCGGCCGGGTAGCTTCTCCGCCTGATCGCCATTGACGAGATAAAGCTGTTCCTCGGTGCCTTTGAGGCCAAGCGCGAGTTCGCGGCCGTCCGGGAGGAGCGAGAACTGCTCCCAGGATCCATCGAAGGACGCGCCGAGCCGCTCCACCTTGCCTGATTCCGGATCGATGCGGTAGAGGCGGCCCTGCACGTCGCGATAAGGGCCTTCGAGCGAGCCCGACGCCGCGGTAACGATGAAGTCGAGCATGTGGCTATCCGGCGTCCAGCGCAAGCCCGATTCGAGAGCCTGGTTGTTGGTCAGGCGGCGCACTTCGCCGCCACCCGTGCCCACCAGGTAGATCTCGTAATTGTCGGGATTCTCCTCGCGATGGTGAACCGGCTGGGTCAGAAACGCGATGGCCTTGCCATCGGGCGAGGGAGCAATCTCGCCAATCCCGAACACGCTGCGCGCGATGGTCTCCGCGCCGGCGGGCAATTCAGGCTTGTCGCTCGGCGCCTCCTTTTTGTCGCCATGTTGCGGCGGCGGAACAGCCACGGCTGCCGCCAGCGCCGGCGCAACGGTTTGCTTCAGCAGCAGGTCGCCGCGATTCTGCTCCCGCCACCGGATCACGTCCTTCCATTGTTCCTTCTGCTCGTCCTGCTGCTCTTGCGAGAGCGGCTCAGTGACGGAGTAGTAAATTGCGGAGCCGTCTGCCGACCACGCGAATGAATGCACATCAAGTTTCTGCGGGTAGAGCGGCAGGGCCTCGCCGCCATGGACAGAGATGATCCAGATGCGGCTGGCCTTGGCATCGTCGCCGGGCGTGCCATCAGGCCCGGCAGACTCCCCAGGAAGGGCGCGATCGCTGACGAAAGCGATCCACTGGCCGTCCGGGCTCCATTGCGGGCCGGATTCGCTGCCCCCGTGCGTGAGCGGGCGCAAGTCCCCGGCCGCGCTGGATAGCCACAGATCGTCACGGAAAGAGCTGTTCTTCCAGTCCGGCGCTTCGGTGGAGATCACGGCGGTTGAGCCGTCGGGCGAGAGCGCCGAGGAATTGATAGAGGTGGTATTGAAGTATTCGTCGAGGGTGATGGGAGGCTGGGCCGACTGAGCCAGAGCAGTAGAGCCGGCAAGGCAGGCCGCAGCAGCGGCAGCAGCGCAGAGGCATCGGGAGAGCATAGGAGCAATATAATCGCGTGCGCCGGCCCGCGCGAGTCCCTACCAATCCTGGGTGGGATACCGAGACGCCTGGCAGATACTACACTTGTGCAGACGCAAGGAATACACATGCGAATCGACGCACACCAGCATTTCTGGCGCTACGATGCTGACGATTACGGATGGATCACGGATGCAATGGCGCCGCTGAAGCGCGATTTTCTCGCCAGCGATCTGAAGCCGCTGATGGAGGAGATCGGATTTGACGGATCCGTTGCGGTGCAGGCGCGGCACAGCATGTATGAGACACGCTGGCTGCTCGAACTGGCCGAAGCGAATGAGTTCGTTCGCGGAGTGGTGGGATGGGTTGATCTGAGCTCGCCTGACGCCGGACGGCATCTCGAGCAGTTGTCGGCGATCCGCAAGCTGGTTGGCATCCGGCACGCGGCGCAGGATGAGATCGACGACGAGTTCCTTCTCCGGCTTGATTTTTGCCGCGGCATCGCGCTCCTGCGGGAGTTCGGACTGGCCTACGACATCCTGATTTATCCGCGCCATTTGCGCGTGGCGGCATCGTTCGCGCGCCGATTCCCGGAGCAGAGGTTCGTGCTTGACCACATCGCCAAGCCGCCGATTGCCGAGCACGCAATGGAGCCGTGGAACAAGGACGTGCGCGCATTGGCCGAGTTGCCCAACATGCATTGCAAGCTGTCCGGCATGGTTACTGAGGCGCGCTGGAAGCAATGGAAGGGGGAGGATTTTCGGCCGTATCTCGACACCGTTCTCCAAGCCTTTGGCCCGGCCCGGCTCATGATCGGTTCGGACTGGCCGGTGTGCACGCTATCGGCGGACTATCGCTCCACGATGCAAATTGTCCTCGATTTTGTCGCGGAGCTTTCGGCCGCGGAAAAGGATGCGATCCTGGGCAACAACTGCATGGCATTTTACCGGCTCGAAGAGAATCCTACGAACCAGGAGTGACCCAGTGCGCCATGGCAAGATAGAAACAATGCGCACAACACCTGCTTCCGTCACAACTCTTATCCTCGCCGCGGCGGTCTGGGCGCCGGTTGCTGTGTCTTTTGCTCAATCGGCCGGCGCAACCCCTGACATGGTGCAGACGGGTAGCGATATTCCCGCCAAGTGGGTTGAGCCGCACCCCGGCTACAACTACGAAAAGCGCGACGTCATGATTCCCATGCGCGACGGGGTAAAGCTGCACACGGTGATCTTTGTGCCCAATGGCGCCAAGGGGTTGCCGATGCTGCTGGAGCGCACGCCATACAATGCCAGCGGCTTTTCCTCAGACAAGCCGAAGATGCGCGATGCGGTATGGCAAGCGCAGCGCGAGTGGGTGGACGACGGCTACATCATCGTGGACCAGGACATTCGCGGCAAGTACGGCTCGGAGGGTGATTATGTAATGACGCGCCCGCCCATCGGTCCTCTGAATCCGACGAAAACCGATGATACGACCGATGCCTACGACACCATCGACTGGCTGGTGCAGAACGTGCCCGAGTCGAACGGACGCGTGGGGATGATCGGCTCCTCGTACGATGGCTGGACGGTGACGATGGCCCTGCTCGGGCCACACCCCGCAATGAAAGTGGCCGCGCCCGAGAGTCCGATGATCGACGGTTGGATGGGTGACGACTGGTTCCACTACGGCGCATTCCGGCAGGTGAACCTGGATTATTTTTCTGGGCAAACGAGCGAACGCGGTGCGGGCAGCAACGTGCCGCGGCCGGGAGACGATGACTACAAAAACTTCCTGGATGCTGTGACGGCGGGCCACTGGGCCGATGAGCACGGCTTCAGACAGTTGCCCTGGTGGAACCGGTTCTCGGCGCATCCGGCGTATGACGCCTTCTGGCAGTTGCAGGCGCTGGATCAGCTTGTAGCCGCGAAACCCTCCAACGTGCCCACGGTATGGCTGCAGGGACTCTGGGACCAGGAGGACATGTATGGCGCCGTCCACACCTGGGAGGCACTGAAGGCGGCCGGACACGAGGCGAACAACCACCTGGTGATGGGGCCCTGGTATCACAGCCAAGTCAACGGCTCGGCTTACACGCTGGGACCGCTGAAGTGGAAGGGCGATACGGCGGCGGACTTCCGGCGCGATGTGCTGATTCCGTTTTTCGACGAGTATCTCAAGGACCGCAAGCCGGCCCAGCCTATGGCGCAGGTGATGATCTACGACCCATCGGAGAATCACTGGGACAAGTTCGCAGACTGGCCCGGCGTGGACGAGAATTACCTGACTCCGATGTATCTCCAAGCCAACTACGGCCTCGCGCTGGAGAAGCCGCAAAGCGGCGAGGACAGCTACGTCTCCGATCCCGCCAAGCCGGTGCCATATCTCACGCCGCCCATTGCGGAGAATGGGGGCGATCGCTGGAGGACGTGGCTGGTTCAGGATCAGCGTCCGTTGAACACGCGAACGGACGTGCTGAGCTACGAGACTCCGGTGCTGGACCATCCAGTTCGCGTAGAGGGCGCGCCGTTCGCTGACCTGTTTGAGAAGACGACGGGAACGGACATGGACGTTGTGGTGAAGATCATTGACGTGTATCCGCCGACGTATGCGCAGCAATCGGATCTGGCCGGCTACGAGCTGCCCGTCAGCATGGACATCTTCAGGGGACGCTACCGGAAACGCTTCGAGATTCCTGAGGCGATACCGGCCGGCGCAGTCGAGGAATATCGATTCCGCCTGCCCACCATGAATTACGTCTTCGAACCGGGACACCGGATCATGGTGCAGGTGCAGTCATCGTTGTTCCCGCTCTACGACCGCAACCCGCAAACCTTTGTGCCCAACATCTTCTTTGCCAAGCCGGAGGACTTTCACGCGGAGACCATCTCAGTCGAGCGGGGCTCCAACGCGCCAAGCGCCGTGCTGCTGCCGATTGTGCAAGCCAAGTAGTGCCGGCTTCGTGCGAATCGTAGCGCGGGCCTCCAGGCCCACGCATGCTTACGTTCTCTCCGGTTCCCCCGCTTCGTTGAGAAGCCGCGCAATCTGCTCGTGGCCGTTCTCTAACGCAATCTGCCCCAGTGTCTCGCCTTTGGTTGATCGCAACGTTGTGTCGGCGCCGCGCTCCAGCAGCAGCCGCACGATCTGTTCCCGGCCGCGCGCGACAGCGTAAGCCATCGGAGTGTACCAGCCCTCGGTATCCAACGGAAACAGGCCGTACTCGTGGAATGGCCGGTTTAGAGCGCCTCCATCTTCATCCAGAATGGCATGGGCGCGATCCGTCAAGCCATATTGGATCGCCTCGATAATTTCGATTGGCCCGCGTAGAATTCTGTCGCGCGCCTCGGCATGTCCTGCATAATCTGCCCATCCCGCGGGAGTCCCGTGATACTTCTCTTCACGCGCGCGCACATCGGCGCCGTGCTTCATCAACACGTCGATCGCGCTCATGTTCCCACGGAACGCCGCAGCGTGCAGAGGCGTATAGCCGCCGGTCGAATCAATTGAGGTCTTCGGATTGTCCTTCAAATTCATGTGCGCTCCGTTTTGGAGCAGCGTCTCGATTACATCGCCTGTCGCCCACTCGCTGGCGCGAACAATCAAATAACCCCAGCGGCCGCCAGGCTCGAGGGTGCCGGGATCCCTGCGCAGCAGCATTTCGATATCGGCGGTTCGATGCAGAGCCACGGCCGCGGGCAGCCGCACCTTCGCTCCGTGTTCCAGCAGCAACTGGGTCAGGTCGTGCCTGCCGTTGAAAGCGGCGAGGTCAAGCGCGGAGAATCCGGCTTCGTCCAGCGATTCCATGTTCGCTCCCAGCTCCAGCAGCGTTGTGAGCGCAGCGGGTTTATTCTTGATGACCGCAAGATGCAGCGGCATGCGGCGCATGATCGTCCCGTTCATCCGCCGCTCCAGATCGCTGGGCGTGCGCGCGATCAGCTCGTGAATTGCATCCACGTCGCCCGTCGCCACCGCAGAGAAAACATTGTGCTGTGCGCCATGGGCCAGCAAGTAGGAAACGGTCTCGGGCTCGGGCTGAATGTCATCCCATGCTGTAGCCCATCCAATCACGCCCAGTTCGTGATAATCGCCTTCGCCGATGGTATCGGCCCCGTGCTCCACCAGAAGACGAATGATGGGGAAGCGATGCTTCTCCACGGCGAAGTGGAGCGGGTAGGCATTGTCGCCTTCGCAGCGGATGTTAGGATTTGCTCCGCGCTCCAGCAGCAGCTTGACCGCCGCTTCACTGTTCCCGAACACGGCCTGGTGCAGCGGCGTTCTCACGCCTTCGCCGCCGCGCTCGTCAATCAGCTCCGGATGCGCATCGAGCAGCGCATTGAGTCGCGCCAGGTCGCCTTTTCCCGCGGCATCCCGCAGAGACGCGACCGCCTCTGCCGTGTTGCTCGCTGCTTCCAGCGTTTTGACGTGTGATTGCAGCCCAGCCCAGGACGCGAATCCATATTCTCTCGCAATCACCAGCTGCGCATCCGCGAGCGCGAAGGGTAACGCGCCGATTTTTTCTTTGCGCAGGTTTCTCCAGCGCGGATGGCTCTCGACAATGCGCGCCAAAGCGTCGGGGTCCGCTGCCTGCTGGCGCTTCAGCAGCGACTTGGACTGTTTCCTGAGTTGTTCAAGATTGGGGCGTAGCGGGAGTTCGATTGCCATGGAAATCTCCTTTCCGTTGATGGCCTGTGTCCGCAGTGCAGGCAGAAAGAAGATTTGTCGAATTGTGATTGTCTAACTGCTGCAGGGTGGGCTTGGCCCTTTCCGCGGACTGGATGCGCCCCGTGCGCCGAATTCAACGCTAACTCCGCACTCGCGGCAAAGTCAACGGTCAACAGCGGTCCCACCCATCCCGGCCTTACCCAACTGGATGATATATGCGGTTCGTCACTGCGAGACGAAATCCCTCAGCGCACCGAGCAGCCGTTCCACCTCTTCCATCGTGTTGTAATGCGCCAGGCCGATGCGCAGCATTCCGCCCTTCTGTTCCACTCCTAGGCGCTCCGTCAAATTGATCGCGTAGTAATTCCCGTTCCAGGTGAAGAGTCCGCGCCTGGCCAGGAACTGGGCAATCGTCTGCGGAGAATGATCCCCAATGCGTATTGAAATCGTCGAACAGCGTTCTTCAAATCGCGTGGGATCGGTAATCCCATAAATTCGCACTCCCGGAATCGCCTCCAGCCCCTCGATCAGGCGCGTAATCAGGCGCCGCTCGTAAGCCACCGTTGTGCGATAAGCCGCCGCCAGTGCTTGCCGCCGCGTCCCCACGCTGGGTTCACTGTGCCGGCCCACATCCGCGATATACTCCACAGCCGCGCCGATTCCGGCTATCAGCTCGTGTGTCTGCGTGCCGGTTTCCCATCGATCGGGGCTCTCATCATGCGATGGCCGCACTTTGTAGGGCCGAAATCTATGCAAATGTTCACGCTTCCCAAATAGCGTGCCCATGTGCGGACCGAAGAATTTGTAAGGGGAGCAGACCAGGAAATCGCAATCCAGCTCTTTCACGTCCAGCAGACCATGAGGGGCATAATGCACCGCGTCCACATAGGCCAGTGCGCCGGCGGCATGGGCCAGGCCTGTGATCTCTTGAACCGGATTGATGGTCCCCACGGAGTTGGACGCGTAGCCGACGGCCACCAGCCGCGTGCGGTCACTCAACTTGTTCCTGAGGTCTGCGAGATCCAGCGTGCAGTCCTCTTCACGGATATCGGCCACCCGGATCGTCACCCCTTTTTCTTCGAGCGCCTTCCACGGAGAGAAATTGGCGTCATGGTCCAGGACGGTCAGCAGAATCTCGTCGCCCCGCCCCAACTCCCGCCCAATCGCCCGCGAGAGCGCGAACGTGAGCGTCGTCATGTTCGGGCCGAAAACAACCTCGTCCTCGTCAGAATTGAAAAAATCCGCCATCGCCGCGCGGGTGCCGGCAATCATCTCGTCACTGTGTCTGCTCGTCAGGAATTCGCCGCCGCTATTGGCATTCGAATTCACCAGGTAGTTCTGGATTGCCGCAATAACCTGTGCGGGAACCTGTGTACCCGCAGGGCCGTCCAGAAAAGCTGCCCTCTGCCCGTTTACCCGCGTTTCGAGCGAAGGAAATTGCGACCGCACCCACGCCACATCCAGCATGCTGTCCAGATTCAAATCCGATGTGCTCATGGCCAATCTCCTTTCACTCGTACACGCCAGTCTACATTGCAGGATTTGCGGTGGCTCCCACCTTCGACCATTCCGCATTCTCCTTGAACTGTGGCGGCTCACCTCTCGGAGCATCTGGAATGGACTTCCGCAAATATTAACCTGCCACTGACTCGCCCGCAGAGCCCGGGGGAACTCCCGTTTGATTGGGGCCTGCTGGGGCCTTGCGCCCGAAGTCTTCGAAGCGGCATCCAGAGCCAGGTCATTTGCGATAGCTTGCCACGCGCGAGGCCCACCGTGCAAACATCTGCAGGTTCTCCCTATCGCTTTCTAGTGCGCGGCTACGCGGGCACTCCATCCGCTTCGAGCTACGAGGATAAGACATCTTGTAAGACGGGCCCAAAGAGGAAGGACGATGCCCAGCGGAAGAAGTGCTTGCCGGTATATTCCTGCACAACAGCTTTCGCTGTACGCCAGCCGCAGCGAAAGACGTGGCCACGCGCTATTACACAGGCGCTGAGCCACAAATCCTAGTCTTTGTCGTGGAGACGAACGATTTGAGCCGCCGTCAGGGTTTTCATGCCCATATCGTGCAGGTTGCGAATGTAATTGGCAGTGATGCCGTGGTCGCGCAGTTCGGAAATGTCCGAAATGGAAAATCCATCCGGCAGCGAGCGGATCTCGGTGAGATACTCCGGCTCGACACCATGGTCCCGCAGCCGATCAATCTCCTCGATCGATACCTTTGAGTCTGCGGCCTTAGTGCCCTGGTAGAACTCCGGTTCGACGCCATGATCGTGCAGGCTGTTGATTTCTTCGATGGAGAGCTTGGGGTCGACCGAGGCAAAGCCCTTGTAAGAATCCGGTTGAACGCCGTGATCGAACAGGCTGTCGATTTGCTCGATCGACAGTTTCGGCTCCGCCGAGGCAAAGCCCTTGTAGGAATCCGGCTTGACCCCATGGTCGAACAGGCTGTCGATCTCCTCGATGGACAGGTTGGGAGCGATAGACTTCATTCTCCCGTAGTACTCCGGCCTCACGCCATGGTCGCGCAGGCTGTTGATCTCCTCAATGGAGAGCTTGGAGTCGACCGCAGCAAAGCTCTTGTAGGATTCCGGTTCAACGCCGTGATCGAACAGGCTGTCGATTTGCTCAATCGAAAGCTGCGGTGCGGCAGCAACCATGGATTTGTAATAGTCGGTCTTGACGCCGTGATCGAACAGGCTGTCGATCGTGTCGATGGAGAGCTTGGAGTCGACAGCGACGATCGATTTGTAATAGTCGGGCTTGACGCCATGGTCGAATAAACTGTCGATCGCGTCGATGGAGAGGTCGGGGCCGGCGGCCTTGATCGCTTTGAGGTAATCAGGCTTTACGCCGTGATCACGCAGATCGGAAATATCCCCCGCGCTTAGACTCGTAAATCCTTCCTGGCGCACTTCGCGGACATAATCCGCTCCGACTCCGTGATCTTGCAGATCGATCAAATCCGATATCGACGATGTAAGTCCCGTATCCTTGATGGCGCGCGCATAGTCAAGAGTCACGTCGGAGATTACCAGGGAGAACGCCTCATCATCGCGTGGCGCCCCATAGCCCATCTTCTCCAGATCCGAAACAAAGGAAGGATTGAGGGCAACCGTGAATGGCCCTGCCGCGTGGCCTCCGGTCACATTTCCTTCGCAGAGAATCCGCCCGGAGTCCCGGACATATTCGAATTTTACCGGCCCGTCATGATCGAGCATGGAAAGAGAGAATCCGCTGAGATTGGAGAGCGAAACGCCCTCGGTGTTCATCCGATCGTTGCCGTCGTCACCGCGGAGGATCAGGGAGAGCTGCACCTTACTCGATGTGGAATTGTCACGCGTGAGCTTCCATTCGTGCCGCCAGGTCTTGTCCTCATCGGTTGACATCGCTGCGGTGGCAGAGGATTGTGCGCCGTTTGCTGAGGAGAGGGTTGCCGCGTAGGTGGCCGGAACAATCGTCGCCGTTTCGGGCGCCTGCGCCATGCGTGCAGCGGAGATTTGCGCGTGCGCATAGGCCTGGCTATGGCCGGCAGCCGCGTCCGAACTCTTCGCGAAGGCGATCCATCCGGGCATCCGCAATCCAAAGCTAAGTAGCGCCAGGCCGGCGGCGATACAGAAAGAGACGCGCGACAGTGAAGCCCCCGGAGAAAAATGTAACCTCGGTCGGAGCAGAAACTCAATGCGCTCGCGGACGTTCGAAGTTCGATGAGCCATTCCCGTCGCGAGCAATTCGCGGCGCTGCTTGCAGCAGAATTCGAATAACCGCGCCAGAACCGCTGCGTAGCGGAAGGCCGAGCCCGTGGCGGCCACCACCCAATCGTCACAGGCGATTTCCCGTTCCCGCTCGATGCGGTGCAATACCCACGCCGCCACTGGATGGAAAATGAAAACCGCGGATACCAGCCGGCCCATCAGGTTCGTCCAATTGTCGCGGCGCACCAAATGAGCCAGTTCGTGTAGCAGAATGTAGTCGAGCTCCGGCTCTGAAATCTCCCTGAGCAGGAGGTCCGGGAGGATGATCACGGGATGGAGAAATCCCGCCACCAGAGGTGAAATCACTTCATCCGATACCAGAAGCTGGGCGTCGCTTGACGTCCGGGACTGGCGCAAATGCTGCTCGAATCGGAGGACGATGTCAGCGCTTGCCTGCCGGGCGCGATTCCGCAGGCCGCGCAGATGCAGATAACTCAGCAGAATCCTGCCCAGCAAAACCGAGGACAACCCAATCCAGAAGAACAGCAGTATTGCCTGCCAGTTCCCCGCATGGAATTCGATAGGGATGCGTACGCCAGGCTTCCGGTCGGCGCCAGAAGACAGTGCGCGCGCCGGAACCGATGGGACCGCCGCACCGGATGGGTGCAGCGTTGCGGACGTGTGCAACGGAGCGGACCTGTGCGCCGGAGCAGGAGCATCGGCGCGCGGCACCCGGAGCGGCTTTGCGGAAGGCGAAGACAGGGCCCGCGTTTGGATTTGCTTTTCCGTCCCCGCGGGGGAAGGCACGGGCCGGGCAGACCGCGACAGAAGAGCGGCCACAGGCAACATCACCACCAGTGCCAGCACCGCCCACCAGACCGCATGGCGTGTTGCCGCGTTCACCTGAGGCATCAACCGCAGAGAAATCCAAATCACGGCGGCCACGGCGAACGCCAGCCACAGCGTGTTCAGAATTGCCGCCAGTCCGGCGGCCGAAAAAGCATTCAGGGATTCGAGAATCGCGCTCATTTTTCACCTTCCGCCAGCAGATTGCGAATGTTTTCAAGTTCCCGTTCCGTCAGATCCCCGTCGTCGAGCAGATGAAGCACAAGCAACTCGGGAGAATTGCCGAAGAACCCGCGGACGACCTGACGCAGAGCATTCCGGCTGGCCTGCTTGCGCCCGACCACCGCGCGATACACAAAGGCGCGCCCCTCGCGCGACTTGCTATGCCGCACGTAGCCTTTCTCCTCGAGAATGCGAAGCGTGGTGAGGACAGTGTTGTAGGCTAGAGCAGGCTCGCCGGTCAGCGCCCCTGCCACTTCCCCCACGGTGGCCGCGCCTTTGTCCCACACGATATCCATAAGTCGAAGCTCGGCTCCGGTAAGATTGGGGGTTCTTTTTCGCGGCAAGACCGCCTCCGTCAACTAAGGAATTAAGAGTCACATTAGACCCGAAATAGCGGTTTGTCAACTATGAATTTAAGAGTAAACACGCGAAAAAACAGCAGCGGCCACCATCGCAGTGCGCGGTTTATTCAACGAGCGGACTCCCGCGTTCTGGAACCGCGGATGACTCGTGGCTTGGGTCTCGCTCTTGAGTTGCGTCTGTGTGGTCGGCCTTCCTTACCTTTGACGATTCTTCTCCTTGCAGAATTCTGTGGTTTGCCGATATCCCGCTAAGAAATCGCAATTTGAGCGCACCGGCGATAACGGGGGGCATTGCCGGTTAGAACGGCGTTGCCCGTTACTTATTCCGACTTCGCTTCCGTGCGTCAGTCGGACCTGAATTTTGCTAGGCGCCGAGCATCAGTTTATGGCTTGGCAAGGTTCATCGAGTGATCCTAGATACGTCCTCGACTTCCTGATTGTCGGCCTCCAGCCGTCACACAGCTGCTCTCACGTGGCGAATACGCCTTCGACTCTGGCAATCAAATCCTTTGAGATACTCTCAGTGAACTCTGGCGGAGTGCTCGAGAACCTGCTGAATGTGTACGTCCACTTGTCTGAGCACTGAGGGCGCTACGGCGCTGGCGTCAGTTTCATAGGTCAGTAAGGGCATGCCCTGCTGAATGCTGAGGGGCCTGAGGATTGCCTCTGAGATTCGGAATGGGAGGCAATTGAAGGGCCCGATCAAGATGATTCCGTCGTAGCCCTCGTATTCGGCGTTCAAACTCCTACCTACGGTCGGAGTGATCTCGCCGAAGATTTGTGGCGAGATGTGTTTGGAGCTCTTCTCGAACGCGGCGACAACATCGTTCGTCCTGGACACCAGCAGTCCGGTCTTCATGAAGATCTCGCGGTAGTGTTGTTCGGATCTTCGTCCGGACTGATATCCCCACCATTGCTGCAAGTACTGTTGTCCGTCGGGCTCGAGGACTCGTGTGCAGGCCTTAGCCAAGGCGAAACCTCCCGGTTTCATGCCCCAGTTGTTCGCCGTGCCCCTCAGTCCATCGTAGGTGACATAGAGGAAGAGGTCCGTCAGATCGACCGGCTTAAGGATGATTCCCCGAGCCGCATACAGGTCGCGGACTCCATCCATGAAGAACGGGCTGAAGCGCGCGAAGAAGTCGCCGGTGACAAGAACTCGAGGGCAGGACATTGGTTCCCGGCTTCGCGGCAGTGCGCCTAGATGCTCCACAAATCCCGGCAGTTCAAGATTGAACTCATCGAGACTTCTCGCCCTGGCCCTGAATCGTTTCCATACCTGTTGGAACCGCTCCATGCTGCCCGATGCCCCCACAACGCGCAACACGTTGTCGATCTCGACCAGGATGTCCGCCAGCAGAATGGCCGGCGAAAAGTGCTTCATCAGTGTGAACATGTCGAATCCTAGATAGTCGTTGTCCGGCCCGGGATTGACCATGAACACGTCGGCCAACTGATGTTCGACAATGAATCGTTCGAAATAGTCCATGTAAGCTTCGCTGACGCATGGCGCTCCACCGCGCATCATGATGAAGCCGACGATCTCGCCGGGCTGACGATCCCGATCAATCTGCAGCAGTTGTCCGATGGAAAGCGGTAGAGGAAGGCACTCCCGTCCCGAAGTTGACTGAAGGCCGAGGTCGAGTTGGCTTCGATCGATGGGAATCACCGGGCCCGGGTGCAAATCAAGCCAGCCCAGAGCCATGGCCGTGGACTCGGCATGATACTCCGAGAAGTTGAGCATGTGGAGTCTGACCCGCGGATCAGTAAGCGGCACGCTCTTGCCACTTGAAGTAATGACTTCCCCGCCTTTGACCAGCCGGCAGGGAGTGAACGGCTTGGCTTGACTGAGTTGAACGGCTCGGTAGTTTTGCCCGATATCGAGAAAAGCCTCGAGGCGTGTCTGTACGCCGGCATCTGCGGTGTGGGCGTCGATTTCGAGTGTCAGGTAGGGCTTCGATTGGAGTTCAGACGCAAGTAGCGACTGCGTAAACGCATCGATAGTGCAACTGAAATTGCTGATAGTGAGGAGAAAGAGGTTGGGGTGCCGCTTTGCGAGCGTGGCCGCATTCAATATCTGATTTGCGAAATGCCAAACTGTGGGCCCGGCGCCTGCCGGCATAAGGCAATCCGCGGGAATCACCTGCACTCCCATGCTGGAGAGCTTCTTGCCGACGGATTGCGAAGCTTCGGGCGTATATGCGTTATAGCTGTGCCCGGCCAACAAGATAGCTGGCTTGTCGGCTGCAAGCGCCTTGGCCAATGCCTGGCTGCCCATCGCAATCAAGGCGCAGTCGACTCTTGTCTGCTCGTCGACGGCTGCTGCCCAGGCCTCGTTGGCCAACTCGCGTGACACGCCCAACTTGAGCACCGCCATGTCGGTCATTGCCGCATTGGCCGAGTACCCATTCGTGAAGTCCAGAACCGGCGAAAGAAAATGCGCATCCGGAAATGCCTTGGCTAAAAACCAAGGGCCAGCCTGTGTGATCGGACAGAGGTAGGAATCCTTGTCGGAATCGTGATGAGGCATGCGCGCTACCTGCGGCAGAAAGACCAGGTGCACATCGTGGTGTGCCAGATCCAAAACCGCGCCATGCGCAATCTGGGCCGGCAGACAGAAACCCGAATGCGATCTAAGATCGCCCCGTGGATCTACGCCGGACAACACCACTTCCAGTCCGAGCACCGAGAAGAAAGTCGAATAGAGAGGAAATAAAGAATGCGTCGTCAGTGCGCGAGGAATGCCGATGCGCTTTTCTACGACTGCTTCCGTCGTACCTGTGGGGTGACTGAACGTCTCTTCGATGAACGATTTGGCGGCCTCAAGTGCCGGCCCAACATCCCAATAAGGACGCGTCTTCGGCGCAATACTTGGCTCTGGATGTGCGTGTTTGGGAGAGTTATAGAGGATCGCGGCTCGCTGCTCCACCAGGTCCGGAGCGGGCGCGATCCGGGCCTTCCGTTTCCACACGTTTTCGTACAGGCTGCACCGGCCGCCAAATGGAAAGCGCCTGCCGGCCACTTCGAAGCGCTCAATGTTGCAGCACATCTTGCACGCCCGGCATACGAATCGGCCGACCAGTTTCATCTCTGCGGACGCAAGGGTTTCGAGATCGTTGATCGTCCGAAATACGTCGCTTGACCGGTCGAGTGCCAGCAATCCCACGCCCAGAGCGCCAAGTAGTTCGGGGTTGGGGGGGATCACCACGGGACGCCCAACGCGATGCGCAAAAGCGTATGCGACCGCCCGATTCAGGGCTACCCCTCCCTGCAGAAGCACCTTCTTCCCGACCGGACGCTGCCCTTTGACTTTCGTCAGGTAATTGTCGGCGATTGCATATACCAGGCCGGCAAGAATGTTGTCGCGCTTCTGGCCTTGTTGTTGAGCGATGCGGATGTCGGAGTTGATGAAAGCCGCGCACGTCGTCTTGAACTTCACCGGAGCCAGCGCAGTCAACGCGATATCTGCGATATCGGAAACATGGATCCCAAGATCGCTTTGTGCGCTCTCCTCGAGAAACGAGCCAGTGCCCGCGGAGCAGGCATTGTTCATGGCATAACCGATAGGCACGCCGTTGCGCAGATACACATACTTCGCATCCTGGCCGCCGATTTCAAAAATCGTGTCGGCGTCCGCGGCAAAGTGCGTGGCTCCGGCGGCATGGGCCGAAATCTCGTTGTAGACCTGCTCTGTGCCTAGCCACGCGCCAATCAACTCGCGGGCCGAACCTGTCGTGCTGACAAGGCCCACCGGCCGATTGCCTACTTGACCGATGAGGGCTCTGATGCACTCACGAACCGCTGCCACCGGGTCCTCGTGCGTACGCGCGTAGTGGGAGGCGATGGCGGCACGCGTCTCAGGATCCAGAAGAATCGCCTTGGTAGTTGTCGAGCCCGCGTCCACTCCCAAAACCAATGGCCCATCGGGAGGCGCCTGAAGCGGAGGGGCGGCCATGACTTGCACCTGGTCCTTGTAGCGATCCAACGGCGGAAGCGTTTCGAAGACAGGCGGATGGCCAACATGCGGGGATTTGTAGAGCGGATTGTCGCGCGTGAGCAGTGCGGTTCCCCATGCTTCGAACCAGAGACTCTCCGGCAGCACGATTGAGCTCAGCGTCGGGCAATTTCTCGCGAAGTGTCCGCACCAGGGCTTGATTGCGGGTGACGCCCCCGATCAACAACACGCGCCGCAGAGAGTTCTGGCTTTTCTCAAGCAGCGCAACTACTTTGCCGGCCATGCTGTCGTGCAGCGTGGTCAGGATGTCTGCGGGAGTAGCCTCGTGGCGATTGAGCTTATGCGTCACGTCGGATTTGCAATGCACGGTGCAGCGTGAAGCCAGCGGTACAACATCTCCCGAAGCCGAAAGCTGAATGGCCGCATCGATGTCAAGCCCCATGCGGCCAATCAGTTGCACGAAGAATTCACCGCTGCCCGCCGCGCACTTGTTGTGCGACAGCACATTGGTGACTTTTCCATCTGTAAGCGCATAGACCAGAAATGACTCGCCGCCCAATGACGCTACCGCATCAAAATCGTCCCCCACTTCGCGCAATGCGCGTTGAATGGCCGCAAATTCCGAAATGTGGCCCAGATGGCCGGATACACCGAAATACTTGGCTCCGGCGAAATCGGGCTGTGAGAGCAACTGCTCAAGAACTTCCAGGGGACGTCCCTGATGGGCCATCACTGTGGCATTCTTGACGTGGGACTGGACCGAGACCACCTTGACCGTCAGTGCGCCGATGTTGATGCCGACGTAGGGCATGGCGACTCGGTACTTAGGAAACCAGGTGAGAGCTTCGCGGACAGGCGAAAACTGTAAATCCGATCGATTCCAAACTGCATGCGGAGAGCTGTCCGTCCAAAGAGAGGGAAACGACAGTTCGATCGGAGAATCGAAAAACGACCGTATTGATGATGCTCAGTATGGGGAATCGCGGAAGTGACCCTCATCACGCTTGTGCGCGGAAATGGGTCCGCAGGGAAAATCTCTCCGGGCACCGATGAGTCTTGGCCTCCCGCCGGTTTTACCCAGTAGAGAGGCAAGATCGGGACGGTCAAGGTCAGCCTCAAAAGGAGATCACCTTGAACATCGCACAGAAAACAGTCTTGATTACCGGCGCCAATCGCGGCATCGGTTTTGCACTCGTCCAGGAAGCTCTCCAACGCGGAGCAAAGAATGCGGGGGGTCGTGGTTTCGGTCAGAAGTTCACCGCGGCCGGGTACGGTGCGGCCGCCGGGAGGGCGGCGATTAGGCGGCGCGTGTACGGGTGGGTGGGATTGGTGAACAGCTCGGCCGTGGGGCGGCATTCGACGATCTGCCCCTGGTGCATGACGGCAACGCGATGGCTGATGGCGGCAACGGAAAGAAGATCGTGGGAGATGAAGAGAATGCCCATATCGAGCCTGCTGCTCAAATCGGCAAAGAGGCGGAGGATCTCAGACTGGGTGACGATGTCGAGGGCGCTGGTTGGCTCATCGGCGATGAGCAGGGAGGGCCGGTGAAGGATGGCCATGGCGATGATGACCCGTTGCGCCTGGCCAACGCTGAGCGCGGACGGGAGACGGCGGAGCAGGGCAGGGTCGGCGGGCAGGCTGACGTCGGCGAGGGATTGAAGGATGGCGCGCATGCATTCGTCTTTGCGGTAAGGGCGGCGATGCGCGCGCCAGGCTTCAATGAGCTGATCGCCGATGCGGAGCACGGGATTGAGAGCCGAGAGCGGGCTTTGCAGAACCAGGGATATTTCACGGCCGCGGAGGCAGCGCATTTCGCGCTCCTTGAGTTCGAGCAGGTGCTGGCCGCGAAAGCGGATGGTGCCGCGGATTTGGCCGCGCTTGAAATGGAGGAGACGCAGGATGGCCAGGGCCAGGGTGCTTTTGCCGCAACCGCTCTCGCCTACCAATCCCAGGATCTCTCCGCGCGCCAGATCTAAAGAGACGTTGCGCAGCACGGCCTGGCGGCCGGGATAATCGGTGGAGATGCGCAGCGACAGCAGGGAATCAGGCATGATTCACTTCCTGTCCGCGGACGCGGGACCGAACCATAGCCATTCGATATTCCAGTAGAGCTGGGGGCGCAGGGGAACGGGTTTCAAGTTTTGCAGGCGCGGCGAGACGGCGGAGAGCGACTCTTTGTTGACGAGGTAGATGAAGGGCTGCTGTTCGCGAACGATCTGCTGCACGCGGTCGACCGCCTGCTTGCGCTGGCGGAAGGCTGGCGTGGCAGCTTGCAGGCGCATGAGTTGGTCGATTTCCGCTTCCCAGGGGGTCGCCGGCGATTTCTGGTTTGGATTCCACTGGTGGTTGTCGGCAGAGCTGAGCCAGATGTTGAGTTGAGCATTGGGGTCGAGATCGTCGTTGACCAGGCCGAGAAGGCAGGCCTCGTAATTGAACGTGCGCGCAATGCGTTCGATGAGGGAAGGGAAGTCGAGGGTAACGATGTTGAGGCGAATGCCGACGCGCAGCAAATCCTGCTGGATCATGGCCGCCATTCCTTCGCGGCTTTTGTTGCCGGAGTTGGTGATGACGGAGAACTCGACCGGGTGGGCATCGCGATCGTAGAGGGTTCCGTTGCGCAGGGCGAATCCCTCGCCGCGCAAAATTGCGAGGGCGGCCGAGGGGTCGAAGTTGAGCGGCTGAAGCTGAGTGTTGAACCAGGTTCGGTTGGCGGGTGGAATGAGGCCGATGGCCGGCTGGGCAAGTCCGCGAAAGACCACTCTGGCGATGTCGGCGCGGTTGATGGCGAGCGAGATGGCCCGACGAAAAGCGGTGGAGGCGAACCAGGTTCGTTTATAGGCAGGGATGGGCGCGGACGGCACCTGATTGAACCAGATCTGCTCGGTGTCAAAGCCGGCGCCGGCATCGACGGCCATTTGTGGAGCGCGGGTTTTCAATTGATCGTAGTGGTCGGGGTCGAGCGAATTGATGAGATCGATATCCCCGCGGAGAAGGCGCAGCATTTCGATGTCGCGATTTTGCTCGACCTGAAGGCGAATGGAGTCAATGTAGGGCAATTGGCGGCCGGCGGAATCGTGTTTCCAGTAATTGGGGTTGCGCTCCAGCAGAACGTAAGCGTCGGACTTTGATTCCGCGATTCGATAGGGACCGAGCACGGCCATTTCCTTTTGCGGCGAATGTGCGGAGAGAATGGCGAGCTGGTCGAAGAGCTTCTCCACCCCGACAATCACGGTGGGAAAGCGGATCACGATCTTGTCCGGGGCAACGATCTGGGTGGCGATGGCGCCTTCGCCGACGCGAAACGCATCCGCAACCGGCGAGTGCAGGGAAGAGTCATTGAGGCGGTTGATGGTGTAGGCCACGTCCTCGGGCGAGAACGCGACGCCATCAGAGAAGCGCAGGTTCTTGCGCAGGGTGAAGCGGATGGATTTGCCGTCGGGGCTCAGCTTCCATGAAGACGCCAGCTCCGCCTGGAGTTGCTGGGACTGGCGATTGAGGCGCAGCAACACGCCGCCGGTGAGATAGCGGACGGTTTCAGAGGGCTCGTCGGTGACGAGGAGAGGATCAAACGTTTTGGGCGAGGCGCCAATGCAGAACCTCAACTGTGTGGCCGACTGTGCGCCTGCTGCGGGCAGCACTGCCAGCATGGCGAGAGCTGCGAAACCGGATTGGAGATGCGGAAGTTTCATGGCAAAGAGTTCTCCCGATGCAACACGAGCTGAAAAGCACCCACGGTGAGCGCCAGCAGAGCCAGCGGCAGCCAACGCACTGGCTGGGAGGAGATGGACGTCAGGCTTTCCAGCTCCTGCAGGAGGCTGCCCCACGAGGGCAGCGGTTCCGACACTCCCAAACCGAGAAGGCCGAGATTGGCTTCGGTGAGGATAAAGACGGGAACGGAAAGCCAGAACTGCGCCAGCAGGGTCCCGGCCAGGTTGGGAGCAATGTGGCGGCCGAGGAGACGCATGCCGCCGCAGCCGGATGCGCGCGCGAGCAGTACGACATCGGAATTGCGGAGGGTGCGGGCTTCCGCGCAGACGATACGCGCCGCCCCGGCCCACCCCAGGCATCCGAGAAGCGCGAACGTGATGGCGACAGACGCAAGCGGAGAGACGTTCAGGGGCAGCAGCGCGCGGACTGTGAGCAGAAGAAAAAGCCATGGCGTGGCGAGAAACAAATCTGCCGCAGCCATGATGGCGGTTTCAATCCAGCCGCCGGCCAGTCCCGCCGCACCGCCCGCGAGCCCTGCAAGTGAAGTGGCCAATAAGGCAGCAGCCGGGGCCAGGAGAAGGGAAACGCGGGATCCATAGAGCAGGCGAGCGAGGCGATCGCGCCCCAGGTCGTCCGTGCCCAGGAGATGTTGCCGCGAACAGGACGCGTTGGGGATCTCGCGGAACTGCTCGGCGTAGGACGCGGGGACGAGCAAGGGACCGAGCAAGCACGCCGCCATGACGATGAGCAGGAATGCGGCCGCTGCGGCGCGCGCGCGCTTCATGGCTGCCTCTCGTTGGGTGCGGCAATTCCAACCAGATCGGCGGCCAGGTTTGCGCCCAAGGTGATGAGGGTGACGATCAAGGTGAGATTGACCAGGAGGGGCAGGTCGCGGCCGAGTGCTGCCTGCCACGCCAGTTGCCCGATTCCAGGAGAGTCGCAGAGGGCTTCAAGGGGGATGCTCGCGGCCAGGGCGGTGGAGACCGTGACCCCAGCCAGGGCGAGGATCTGCGGCGTGGCTACGCGCACGATGTGCGACCCGAGGATACGGAATTCGCCCAATCCCCGGGCGCGGGCGGCGAGCACATGGGGAAGGCCGGTGATGCTCTGAAGGAGCCCGCGGCTGAAGTGGTAGACCTTGGGCAATACCAGCACCCCCACGGCGAGGCGGACCGGAAGCCGGGCCAGAACGAAGAAGATTGCCAGCACCGCGGCCGGCGTGCAGAGAACCACGCTGGAGAATGCGGATGCTCCCCAATGAACCCAATGGAGGCGCGGGACCAGCGACGCGAAGGCGGCGCCCAGCCCGAGCGTCCAGGCCAGGGCCAGTCCTAGTGCGATGGTTTTGGCGGTCTCAGGCATGCGCTCGGCCAGAAGCTGGCGAACCGGCTCATGCAGAGCGGCCGATTCGCCCAGGTCACCGTGGAGGAGGCGATCCCAGAAGTCGAAATAGAAATGCGCAAGGCTGGCGTTCTGCTGTGGCACGGCGTGGAGCGCAACGTGGCCGGCGCTGCCGATCCGGATGTCCAGGTCTTCCTCGTTCACGCCGAAGCCGGGCGCGATCCGCACCAGCGTCGCTCCCAGAAATCCGCCCAGAGCCAGCAGGAGGAATATCCGGACCACGTGTTTGCCCAGGGTGCGCATATCTGCCTCAATGTGCGGGGATCAGGGACGGCTGGGCGAGGCTTGCTGGATTGCACGCGCCCTGCTTTTCGTAGTGCCGCCGTTTGGCCGCGTACATTGTGCGGTCGGCTTCGGCCAGGAGTTGTTCGCCTTCGACGCCATCTTGCGGATAGAACGCAGCGCCTAAACTGAGAGAAAGGAAATCCGCGCCGCAAACTTCCCGGGCCGCCTGCTGCGCCATGAGGCTGAACTGCCCGGCGCGGCTGCTGATGGCTTCCGGGCTCATGTTGGGAGCGATGATGACGAATTCGTCTCCGCCCATCCTGGCGGCGTAATCGTATTGCCGGCAGACTGAGGTCAACGCGGCGGCAAATTGTTTGAGCACGCGATCACCGGCAAGGTGGCCGAAACGGTCGTTGATCTGCTTGAAGCCATCCAGGTCGCAGACCATGACCGCGACGGTGGAATGTTCCCGCTTGCAACGCGCCAATTCCTGTTCCAGGTGCATGGAGAAAGCGCGCGCATTGGCGATGCCGGTGAGATAGTCGATGGTGGCCGAGCTTTCCGCCTCGCGGAATTTCAACGCATTCTCGACAAACAGGGCCACGCGCGAGGTGATGACCTGAAGGATGCGCAGATGATCGCTGGTGAACGCGTCCGTCTCAGCCTGGTAAAGAGCCAGCACGCCCACCAGGCCGGTGACACCTTCCAAGGGGACCACAAGGGCGGAACGGAGGTCGCTGGGGCTGCGCGAATCCGGCCTAAACCCTATCTCGACGTCCGGGTTGCCGTTGACGATGGGCCGCGCATTTTGGGCGACCCATCCGCAGAGGCCGGTGCCAACGGGAATCTTGAGCGAGGAGAGCTGCCGGAAATGGTCGCCGTTGACAAACTCCGGAAGCAGGAAATCGCCCTTGCGCAGGAAGGCGACAAACGAGTCGTACGGAACCAGCTTGCGCAGCCGCATCGCCACCAGGGAGAGGGTCTCGTCCAGGCTGAGCGAGTTGCCCAGATCCTGGCTTAACTCAAACAGCGTGTGCGCCTCCTGCCGCGCGGAGGCAATGGAGTAAAGGAAGTCGGCCGGATTGCCGGACTGGGAGCGGTCCTGCTCAAATCCCGCACCGGGGCGTTCTCCGCGCTGCACGATTTTCTTATAGGAGAGCGAGTCCTGCCTTTGCGACTCCATGCTCTCCGTGACGATCTTTTCCAGTTCGATATAGCGGCGTTCGAGCACTTCCACCACGCGCGGATCAAAGGACCTTCCCGATTCCGCAGAAACTAGCTTCATGGCTTCTTGCAACGGAACCGCTTTGCGGTATTGACGGTCGGAAGCGAGGGCATCCAGGCAATCCACCGTGGCCAGAATGCGCGCGCCTATGGGAATCTCTTCTCCTTTTATGCCGTCCGGATAGCCTTCTCCATTCCAACGCTCGTGGTGTGCGCGTACGATGGGCGCCACCGGATAAGGAAACGCCACCTTCTCCAGAATCTCCGCCCCCACCACGGGGTGGATCTTCATTTTTTCGAATTCTTCCGGGGTCAGGCGGCCGGGCTTGTTGATGATGTGATCCGGCACCGCGAGTTTGCCAATGTCATGCAGCAGGGCGGCGGCCCGCAGGGCATCCATCTCGGCTTCGCTTAGCCCCAGGTCTTTGGCGATCTCAACCGCGTAAGTACGCACCCGGTGCAGGTGCGCGTGGGTGGTGTGGTCCTTGGCGTCGATGGCCAGCGCCAGCCCTTCGATGGTTCTCAGATGGAGATCGCAAACCTCCTCCACATGCCGTTTTTCCGCCTGCACGTGCATCTCTTCGATTTCCACGCGTCGTTTTTCATCCTGCAGCCGGCCCAGGTAGAGATGATAGGAGCGGTAGATCAGATACATGACCGGCAACACCAGCAGGGCGCTTTGCCAGCCAATAAAGCGCATCGAGTAATGCACCAGTCCAACGATGGCCGCTCCAACCAGATAGAAAGGAAGCGACCAGAAATAGGTTTCCGACCAGGTACGCCGCAGGGACTGGGACTCGCACAGCGCGATCACGACCGCAACCGGAACCGTGTTGGTGAGAAAGTAGGCCACGGCGCTCACGATCAGCAGCAGAGGCAGGCTGTTGTGCAGCAGGCCGGCGGACAGGCGGCTGGCGTAAAACGTGGCGAAGATGGCGTTGCTGTTGCTGCAGACATTGAAAACCACCTGAATCATCTGCGGCTTGCGCTTGGTTTTCCAAAGGCATTGCACCAGCACCGCGGAGCAGCCGATGACCAGTGTTTCCGCCAGGGAGAGTTCCAGAATTCCCAGCAGAACAAAGAGGAAATGCACCGACAGAGTGCTTTCCATTCCGGGCAGACGCACCTTCATGGTGGCTGCCAGCAAAGCGATGACGACATAGCAGACAAACTTCAGGGGATCGTTGGACTGCCAGCGCAGGAAGGCCAGCGCAAACGCGACGGTGCCCGCAGCCACTACAACGGCGATATACACCTTGGCGCGGATTGGCAGAGAGAGCTCCACTTGCATGCTCCGGATTCGTCGGCCGCGAGAGTGCTCTGGCGGCGACGCTCCACTGGTGTTGTGCTGCCCGCTTGACGGCCTGTTCCGGTTCTCCCTGAACTGTGGCTCCCCATCCAGCGGCCTTATCCCACCCCCATCACCGGAGCGCGAGATCGCGCGAATTCGGCATGCCTCAACATCGTTTCCACGCACTTCTGGCGCGGCTGATCCCTTCATCGGCCACCCGCCGGGCCGCATGAGACACGACGAGGGCGCGGGTTGCCACGGAGGTGCTCGAAAGTCACTCCGCGCAAGTTACTGAATTGTTATTACGTTCGGCCTTAAAGATCCCTTAACTCAGTGCCGATGACCTTATTGACCGCATGAGAAGCCTCTAATCCTGGCTCCATGCGAACGGATGACCGGCCTCTCGACGCTTCTCGGATTCATTTGCAGGGTGCGCCGCGATGGAGGTCGGGTTGGCACGGCAGGATTCCGCAGCCGCCTGAGAAAACGACGCGCACGGAAATGCCGCACTAGAGAAAACTGCAACAGAATGTCCGAAGGAGAGACAATGAGCAAGAGCAAGACACTGATAAAGAGCGCGGTGTGGGGCAGATCCATTCTGATCGCATGCGCGCTTATACTGTGCGCTGGCATCGCGCGTGCCGGCACCCAGAAGCTTTCCCCCGATCTCAGAAACCGAAACCCATCCGAGCAGGTCAACGTTATTGTTCAATTCAACCAGGCGCCGACGGCGGCACTGCACCAGAGGGTGCTGCACCAGGGCGGCAAGCTGCGGCACGAGCTTCGGGGCTTGCACGCCGGCGCGTATCAGAGGGTGCCCGCTTCCGTTCTGTCGGAGCTCGTTGCCAACCCGAATGTGGTTCACATTTCGGTTGATCGCCCGGTCCACATGTCTGCGACCACGCCTGCCGCGGTCCTGGACTATCACAACGAAACCATGAATTCGTCGGCTGGCTGGGCCCAGGGTTTGAATGGCGCCGGCGTGGGTGTGGCTGTGATTGACAGCGGCATCGCTGCGGTAGACGACATCACCCGGAGCAACGTGGTCTACGCCCAGGACTTTGTGGGCGACAACGGCGGCAGCGCTCAAGACCTTTTTGGGCACGGCACGCACGTGGCCGGAATCATCGCCGGGAACGGCGCGGATTCCACCGGGGCGCTCGATTCGTATACGTTCCGGGGCATCGCGCCGGGAGTGAATATCGTAAGCCTGCGCGTACTCGACGGCAACGGCGATGGCCAGGATAGCGACGTCATCTCCGCGATCGACGCCGCCATCCAGCTCCGGAACACCTACAACATCCGCGTCATTAACCTCTCGCTGGGCCGCGGCGTATTTGAGAGCTACACCACCGATCCGCTCTGCCAGGCAGTTGAACAGGCGTGGCAGGCCGGCATCGTGGTGGTTGTTTCCGCGGGCAACGACGGCCGGGGCGCCACGGCCGGCACCATCTCCTATGGCTCCATCACCGCTCCCGGAAACGATCCTTACGTGATCACCGTGGGCGCCATGAACACGCTGGGCACGCCGGACCGCACCGACGACATTCCCACCACCTACAGCTCCCGTGGGCCGTCGCTCGTCGATCAGATTGTGAAGCCCGACATCGCGGCTCCGGGCAACCTGATCGTCTCGCTTTATCAGCCGGGAGAAACCCTCAGCCTGGAAAATCCAGCCAACCAGGCTCCGTTGTCGCTTTACCAGCCGGGAGGCGCCACCGGGACATCTTCCAGCTACTTCATCCTGAGCGGCACCAGCATGGCCGCGCCGATGGTGAGCGGGGCCGCCGCCCTGATGCTGCAGCAGAACCCCGCGATGACACCCGACCAGGTGAAGGCGCGGCTGATGCTGACCGCATTCAAGAATCTGGTTCCGCACAGCACCATCACCGACGCGACAACGGGCGTTAACTACAACATCGAGTCCGACATCTTCACCGTGGGCGCCGGCTACCTTGACGTCCAGGCGGCTCTCAACAACAATGACCTCGCCCCGCCAAACATCGGCGCCGCCATGTCACCCTATGCCACGGTCAACAGCGATGGCAGCGTGGTGATGGTGCTCGGCTCTCAGTATGTCCAGCCTACCGGCCTGGTCTGGGGCACGGGCCTGGTCTGGGGCACCGGGTTGGTATGGGGTACCGGCCTTGTTTGGGGCACCGACACGCAGGGCGACTCCCTGGTATTCGCTCCGCAGAACCTCTCCAGCGAAGGCCTGGTGTGGGGCACCGACGCCACTGCAGCAGACGGGCTGGTCTGGGGCACCGGCCTGGTGTGGGGCACAAGCGCAACGGCCGCGGAGGTGTCTGCGGTCGGCGACAGGAAGAAATGATCGCCCGGCTTTGCCGGGACTGAATGAATCGAACACGAACCCGCTCCGGCGTTGAGAGGAACGCCGGGGCGGTCTTGTTTCGGGAGGGTTTTCGAATCAGGCTCTGAACCCTCCATCGATGCGAATGACCCGCAAACGCCTATAATCTACCCTGACGTGTCCACCCATTTTTCCCGTTCGATTTGTAATGTTGGCCGGCTCGCGGGCGCGGCCGGAGTGCTGCTTTTGCTTCCGATTTCCGCCGTTCTGATCGGGAACGCGCAGGCCGCTTCCGGCCCGACCAGCGGGGAAGGCCGCATCCTGCTGGTATTGCCGTTCGACAACAACACGGGGCAGCCGAGCCTGGAGTGGATTCGCGAGGGCGCGGCGGAGCTGTTGAACAGCCGATTGACCTCGGCTGGATTTGCGCCGCTCAGCCGCGCTGACAGACTTTATGCGCTGGATCATCTGGGATTGCCGCAGGGATTTCAGCCGTCACGGGCCAGTTCGCTGAAGCTGGCGCAGACGCTCGACGCCGAATCCATTATTGTTGGCAGTTATCGCACCAACGGCGACACCATCGAGACGGAAGCGCGGATTGTGAACGTGCCCGAGCTGCACATGGGAGCGCTGGTGACTGCAAGCGGGCCCCTGCACGACCTGATCGCGGTGTTCGACGCGTTGGCTTGGACGCTGACCAAGGAACTCGATCCGGAATTCAGCGTGGCGGAGGATACATTTGTGGCATCTGGCGCGAATCTGAACCTGGAAGCGTTTGAGCAGTACACGCGCGGCATCACGGAGCCGGACCAGGCGGAGCGGCTGCGGCACCTGGACCAGGCGGTCAAGCTGAGCCCGGATTTCAGCGCGGCGTGGATGGCGCTGGCTCGCGAGGATTACTCCGGCCAGCAGTACGATCAGGCGGCGGCGGCCTTTGCCAGGGTGAAAGGCAACGATGCGGACACGCTTGAAGCCGGGTTTTATCGCGGTTTGGCGCTGATGTTCAGCGGCGAATACGCGCAGGCGGAAACTGCGTTTGCCGCGGTGGCGCGGGTTTTGCCGCTGGCTCCGGTGCTCAGCAATGAGGGCGTGGCGATCAGCCGGCAGGGACACGACGGCACCGCACTGTTTCGCCAGGCCGAGGCGGCCGATCCTAATTCACCCGACTATCATTTCAACCTGGCCGTGAGCCTGAAACGGCAAGGCGAAGCAGCCGAGGCCCAGACGCAGCTGGCCGAGTATTTGAAGATGCGGCCAAATGACAGCGACGCCGTGGCGATGCAAGCGGCGTGGAAGCAGCCGTCCAGCGCATCGAGCGCGGATCCGCTGGAGCGCATCGAACGCGGGTTTGACGCGGTTGCGTTTCGCCAGGCCGCGGTGATGTTGGACCAGATAGAGGCGACGCGCCTGGCAGCGTTGACGCGTGGGCAACGCGCGCAAACCCTCTCCAACCATGCAAGGGAATACCTTTCTCGCGGCTTGCTGCTTGAAGCGGAGCGGCTGTATCGACAGGCCATTGCTGCCGACAACCAATCGGAGGCCGCGCACGAAGGCCTGGCGGAAGTGCGCGAGCGCACCGGCGATGCGGAGGGCGCGCGGCGCGAGGCGCAGGCGGCGCTGGGGATTTCGCCCTCTGCGGAAGCGTACCTGGTGCTGGCGCGGCTCGATCTTGCGGCCAACCGCCTGCCCGATGCCGATCACGATGCCGGCGAAGCACTGAAGCTGAACCCCAACAGCCAGGCCGCCAAGGAAGTGCTGCGCCAGGTGAACGCAAAGCACGGGGCCGCGAGGTAGGTACGCGTCCGGTGAAGGAGTAGTTGTGGCGGAGTTAATGATGAGGCATTTCTCACCGGGTTCAGTTTTGGGCGGGAGGATCCGGTTCCAGCAGAGGTGGATGCACCTGCGGGAGTCTGGAGACCCCCGCTACAGCCGGTCTGGAACCGGCGGTACCAGTTTTTGTGACTGGTTAGAATGAGCCATGTTGGGAAAGCTTGCACGGAGCGGGTTGTGGGCTATTGGTTTCTGCCGGCCGCCAGGGCGGTTTCCCACGCGCAGCAGGCGCTTGTGGACCGGTTCGTGCTGGATGACACTATTCAGCCAGTCAGCGCGGGGCAGCTCGATCGCGCCCTGACGCGGGCCAACTCCGACGGCGCATCGGCGCTGCTGATCGAGATGGACACTCCGGGCGGACTGGTGGATTCCATGCGCCGCATGGCCGGCGCAATTCTCACCTCGCGCGTGCCGGTCATCATTTACATTGCCCCCGCCGGCGCGCGCGCGGGTTCGGCCGGATTTTTCTTGCTGGAAGCCGCGGATGTGGCTGCCATGGCTCCCGGAACCAATGCCGGCGCCGCGCACGTGGTGTTCGAGCTGGGAAAGCCCGACCAGACCATGGAGGAGAAAGTCGAGAACGACGCCGAGGCATTCCTCCGCTCTTACGTTGGCCAAACGCGGCACGCAACGTGGACGCCGCGATTGCGGCGGTGCAATCGTCGCACGCATACAGCGCGGAAGAAGCGCTGCAGCAGCACCTGATTGACGGGATCGCATCGAGCGATGAACAACTGCTGAATGAACTCAATGGGCGTGAAATCACGCGCCTGGACGGACAGCAAACAGGTTCTGCATCTTGCCGGCGCGCGCATGGTTACGCTGAAGCCCACGCTGAGAGAAGACTTGCTGGGCTGGCTGGTGAATCCCAATATCGCGCTGCTGCTGCTGGTAGGCGGCGCGCTGCTCATCTATCTCGAATTCAATACGCCGGGCACCATTGTTCCCGGCGCGCTGGGCACGCTGATGGTGCTGCTGGGAATTTTCGGGCTGAATCTGCTGCCCATCCGCTACACCGCAGTCATGCTGCTTCTTGCCGCTCTGGTGTTGCTGGTGCTTGAGGCCAAGTTCGGCGGCCATGGCGCGCTGGCCATTGCGGGGATTGTCTGCCTGACCCTGGGCACGCTCACGCTGGTGGCCGCGCCGGTGCCGGAACTTGCCGTCAGTCCGTGGGTGGCCATCGGCGTCGGCGCCGGTTTCGGCGGAATCACTGTTTTCCTGGTGCGGCTGGCGGTGCGCGCGCGCCGCGCAAAAAAGATGCTCGGCATGGACGCGCTCATCGGGCGTCCAGCTTCGGCCATGGAGGCGCTGGCGCCCGGAGGCCACGTGCTTGTGGAAGGCGAGATTTGGCAGGCCGTTGCCGACACGCCGGTACCTGCCGGCAGCGCACTGCGCGTCACCGGCCGCGACGAGTACCGGCTTCATGTGACTTCCGCGGAGGCGTCAACCGGCGCCAAAGCGGGCGATTAACCAGAGCAGATCCAGGATTGGTATGCCCACGCGGGCTAAAGCCCGGGTCCTTTGTTCATGCGGTCTGCGGCACGACTGAAGTCGTGCCCTTACGCGTTCTCTTTTGTCCGGCGGCTGGTTTTTCACCCGGCTGTTTGGTCCTGCTCTGACACAAGGCCCTTAGCACTGGATACAACCACTCTGATCCTGCCTAACCCCGTAGTACAATCCGTGCGGAAGCGAGGTAACACCCGTGCCCGAAGCCAATTTTGCCCTCCTGATCGCCATTGCCATCGTCGTGCTCTACCTGCTGAACTCCATCAAGATTCTTCGCGAGTATGAGCGCGCGGTGATTTTTCGCCTTGGCCGCGCTCTGCCAGAGCCAAAAGGGCCCGGCATTATTCTCGTGTTTCGCCCGTTCGACCAGATGGTTCGCATCTCCCTGCGCCAGGAAGTTCTGGAGGTGCCGCCGCAGGATGTGATCACGCGCGACAACGTGACCATAAAAGTGAACGCGGTGGTGACGATGTACGTGGTGAAGCCGCTCGATGTGGCCATCAAGGTGATGAATTATGTTTACCAGACCTCGCAGTTTGCGCAAACCACGCTGCGAAGCGTGCTGGGCGAGGTGGAACTGGATGAAGTGCTGAGCCATCGCGACAAGCTGAACCTGAAGATTCAGACCATCATCGATCAGCGCACGGAGCCGTTCGGCGTGAAGGTGATCTCGGTTGAGATCAAGCAGGTGGACCTCTCAGAACAACTGCTGCGCGCCATGGCGAAGCAGGCCGAAGCCGAGCGCGAGAAGCGCTCCAAAATCATCCACGCAGAGGGCGAGTTCAACGCCGCGCAAAAGCTGGTGGACGCGGCCGCGCTGATGGCCACCGAGCCGATGACCCTGCAACTGCGTTACCTGCAGACCCTTGCCGATATCGGGGTGGAGAAGAACACCACCATCGTCTTCCCGCTGCCGCTGGAGTTCCTGTCTGTGTTGAACGGAATGCGCGCTGCAGCGCCAACCGAAACGGGGAAGAGTTAGCGAAAAGAATCCGCGGCCTTGACTGGTACGTTTCCCCGGTGCTGAATTGTGGCTTGCCAGCGTCCCATGTCCGCCTAAACTGGAGTAAGGCTGGAGGCCGGAAGCAGAGCACCCATGACGTACAGAGGTTTTGGCGGCACCGCATTTGAACCTGTCGAAGAGAGTCGCGACAGGGAGATCACGCTCGGCCCCATCATGCTCACGGGGCTTGTCCTTGCGCTATTAGCCCTGTGCGGCGTGTGTTTTATCGGCGGATACGCGGTAGGCCGCCGCCAGCTGGTGCCAACGCTTGCGCCTGCTTCCAGCGGTCCATCCGCCGCGCAGCTTTTGAGTGGACAATCCAAGCCCGAGGCTACGCAAAGCGGCCTCAATGCGCCGTCTGCAGCCGCGCCCACACCCGCCACGCCCCAGGCCGCGGACTCAGGAGCGGCCCCAACGGCCGCCGCGCCGGCTGTAGTCCAGGCGGCTTTGCCCGCGCAGCCAGCACCCGCGCAGGCAGCTCCCACAGCCGCGCCGGTACAATCCGCAATTCCGCCGGCGGGCTCGTGGATGGTGCAGATCGCCGCCGTTTCTAATGACGAGGACGCCGATGTGCTGATGACCGCGCTGCGCCAGCGCGGCTATGCCATCCGGCAGCGCCGCGATCCCGTCGACAATCTGATCCACGTGCAGGTGGGCCCGTTTTCTACGGAGAACGATGCCATCGCCATGCGCCAGCGCCTGCTCAATGACGGATATAACGCCGTCATCCAGCACTGAGCGCTTTCACTCTTTCACTTCTTCACTTCTTCACTAATTCACTGTTTTTCGCGCATCCATTCGGGCAAGCCCGAGGCGATCGCCGCTCGCACCGCCTCCATCAGTTCCTCGCGGCTGGAAAATCGCTTTGGATCCAGCGGCTCATGGAACACGATGTGCGCCGTGCCCGGCCTCACCCGCACGCTGCCCTTCGCCATCATGCTTTCGGTCCCGTAAATGGAAATCGGAACGCAAGGCGCGCCGGCTTCCATGGCCAGATAGAACGGACCCTTCTTGAACGGCAGCAGGCGTCCGTCACGCGAGCGCGTCCCTTCAACAAAAGTGGTGATGTGCAGCCCTTTGTTGAGCGCGCGCCGCGCCGCTGCCACGCTTTCCACGGCGCTCTCCACGCGGCCATCGCGATCCACCGGAACAAAATCGCCCAGCTTCAATCCGTAGCCAAACACTGGAATCCTGGTCAGCGATCGCTTGACGAATGCCGAGGTGCGTCCGGGAATGCGCGGAAACAGCGCCGGCGGATCCAGGTTGGAGACGTGGTTCGCCATGAAGATACACGCGGTGCGCGCTGGTATGCGCTCGAGGCCCTCCACTTCTACGCGAATGCCGGCCAGGCGGTAAGCCGTGCGCACAATCGCCTGGGAGACGTTGTACAGCGGCGTTGCATTACCGGTGAGCAAGGCCCAGGGAATGAAAATCAGCGCCGCGGGTGCGCCGAGAATCACGATGGTGGCGAGCAATGTGAACGAGGCGATCATCGATGCCTTTGCGGCTGGTCTGCGACAAGGCGTGCCGGAAGCTTCTCATAGATTCCGTCAAAGCCGCCGTTGGAAAGAATAGCCACCACGTCTCCGCTGCGCAATTGAGGAACGATTTCACTCACGATCGATTCCACATCGGGGCAGAGCGATGCCGGCGTGCCCAGGCCGTTCAGCGCGTGGACCACGTCTTCGGGATGCAGTCTCTCGCTCTCCGCAATGCGTTGCTGCTGGTAGACGCCGGCCAGCACAACTCGATCCGCCTGGCGCAAGCTGGCCACCAGGTCGTTCTGGAGCACCTTGCGCCGCAGTGTGTTGGAACGCGGCTCCAGCACCGCCCACAGCCGCGCCTGGGGATAGACCGACGCGCAGCGCGCGCAGCGTCTCGCGAATCGCAGTGGGATGGTGCGCAAAATCGTCGATGATGGTTACACCGCCGATTTCGGCCCGCACCTCCAGCCTCCGCTTCACGCTCTTGAAGCTCTTGAGCGCTGCCACAATCGATTCCTTCGCGATGCCCAGGCCGGCGGCCAGCGCCGCGGCAGCCGTTGCGTTCAGCGCGTTGTGCTCGCCCGCAAGCTGCATCTCCATCTGGGCCCAGAGCTCGCCGCCGCGCCACACTTCCCATCGAGTGCGGCTCGACATCATGCGCGTGATTTCGAATCTGCCATTGCGCGCCCTCGGAAAATCCGTATCGCTCCACGCGACAAAACGCGTGCGCCACGCACTCGCTCACATTGTCGCTGCCGTCAAAGGCCACAATCACGCCGCGCCGCGGCACCAGGTTCACCAGGCGCTTGAATGCCGTCTTCACCGCATCCAGATCGGCGTAAATGTCGGCATGATCGAATTCCACGTGGGTGAGAATCAGCGCGTCGGGAAAGTAATGCAGAAACTTCGGCCCCTTGTCGAAGAACGCGGTGTCGTACTCGTCGCCCTCCACGATGAACGTGCGCGTGGGCCGCAGTTGAAAGCTCGATCCAAAATTCTCCGCCACGCCGCCGATCAGGAACGACGGCTCCAGCGCCGGATTCGCCCGCGCCGCCGTCTGATAGATCCACGCCAGCATGCTGGTTGTCGTCGTTTTTCCGTGCGTCCCCGCCACTACCAGCGACTCCCGCCCGGTAAGGAACTCCTCCTTCAGCAGCGCCGCCATCGACGTAAACGGAATGCGCTCATCCAGGACGCGCTCCACCTCGGGATTGCCGCGCGAGAGCGCATTGCCGATCACCACCAGGTCAGGCGTCGGATCCAGATTCTCCGCCGCGTACGGCTCCTTGACTGGAATCCCCAGCTCCCGCAGCAGATCGCTCATCGGCGGATACGCCGCCTTGTCGGAACCCGTGATCCGATGCCCCTCAAGCTGCAGCAAGCCGGCCAGCGAGGCCATCGCCGTTCCGCAAATCCCGCTCAGATGAATATGTTTTTTGTCGGATGCCAATGCCGCTCTCTACTCCCTACTCCCTGCTGCCTATTTTCAACTCCGCTTCTTCGCCCGCGTCCAGCTCCGCCTCCACGCCAAACGTCAGCGTCACATTCTGCCGCGAGACGTGCCCGCTTCTCAGTCCAATCGCAATCGGTCCTTCGAAGCCTGCCAGCGCACTCAGTATCGTTTTCTCCAGCAGTTCCGGCTCTCCGCCCGGCGAAGCGCAATCCAGCATCTCGCCAAATACGATTCCGGTCACGCCCTCAAGCTTCCTCGCCTTGCGCAGTTGCCACAGCATCCGGTCCACCTGGTACGGCTTCGCGCCCACGTCTTCAAGGAATAGCA
Source organism: uncultured Acidobacteriota bacterium (assembly GCA_963771195.1). GTDB lineage: Bacteria > Acidobacteriota > Terriglobia > Terriglobales > Acidobacteriaceae > Telmatobacter. The sequence continues at coordinate 147,581 of CAVYSS010000002.1, read as the reverse complement.
GCTTGCCCTCTGTTCGCGGCTCCCAGTGCGTGCCCAACAGCGAAACCAGGATGCTGAGGCAGCCGCCGTAGAACACGCCGCGAGCCCGGCCGGCTTCGAGTGTCCGCAATCCTTCGCTTGCGCCGACGCTGTATGCCTCGCCCGCCAGGGCGGCCGTGAAACTGGGCAGATGCACTCCATCCTCAAGATTGAAATCTGCGGCCAGCATCGGCCCATGAAACGCCGGCAATCCGATCCGGTCGAGCAAATGCAACTGAATGCCGGTCAGATCGCTGTAGGCGAAAAACGGCTTAGCATGCGCGCGAATCAACTCAACATCGAGCTGCTCCAGCAGATAATTCGAGCCATATCCTCCGCGCAGGCTCATCACCATCTGCGTCTCCGCGTCTCGCAAAAGCTGCGTGCAGGTCGGCGATGCGCTGCTTCGGGCGATCCCGCAAAAAACAACGGCCCGCGCCGCAGCGCGTGCTCGCCAAATCGCGGCTCATACCCCAGCGCGCGCAGAGCCTTCACGCCACCATCGATGCGCTCCTGCCGCGCAAACGACGCCGGCGCCACGATGCTCACGCCCGCTCCTGCGCGTATCCTGTCCAGCCAGATCAGTGCTCGCGCCTCCATCACCACGCCTCACCGCGCGCAATCAGCGCCGCCGGACCGGTGAGTTCGAGCTCCGATCCCGCACCCTTCCATTCCACCACCTGCGCGCCTCCGGGTGCGACCACGCGCAGCGGCGAACTCGATCCGTGAAGCGCAATCGCAGCCACAGCGGACGCCGATGTTCCCGTCCCCGATGAACTCGTCGGCCCCACTCCGCGCTCGAAGATCCGGATCTCAATCTCGTCCCGGGCTCAAGATGCGCACGAATTCCACGTTGGTCTGGCGCGGGAAATCGGGGATGGCCGCAAATCTGTTGCCCAATGCTCTGCCATCGCTGCCCATCCACCGCAAACTCCGCGTCATCCACCACGATCACAAAATGCGGATTGCCCGTCGAAACTTCCACGCCTTCTACGCGCACGCCGCCGGGAATCGTCACGGTCCTCGAAGCGAACGCAGGCACTCCCATGCCGATCGTCACATCCACACTGAATCCGTCCCCGGCATTGACCGCATTCACGCGGCAGATGCGCGGGCCCGCGTCGGTCTCGATCTCAAGCATCTCGCCGTTGCGCGCGCCGCATGCCTCCGCCATCCACGCCGCCACGCAGCGCGTGCCGTTTCCGCTGATCTCCGCCATCGAGCCATCGGCATTATGCAGACGGATTTGCCCCGATCGCGCCCCGGTCCACCGGAAAAACTCGATGCCGTCCGCGCCCACCCCGGTATTGCGCGCGCACAGCCGGCGCGTCAGATTCGCCCAGTCCAGCCCGGCCGCCGCGTCTTCCGTCACAATCAGGAAATCGTTGCCGCAGGCATGCGCCTTGGTGAAAGGAATCAATCTTCCTCCCGATCTTGCCCGATGCTATCACCGCGCCGCTGCGCTCTGCGCGGCCGAAGTATCGGAGACGTAAAGTGTTCCCGCAGGCTGACCCGGCCACGTAAAACGCGCCACCAGTTTCAGCCCTTGCGGATGCGCTCGCACCGCCTGGTCAATCTCGTCGCCGGCAAATGCCAGCACCACCGCCGCGTGCCCGGCGGGATCTTCGAGCGCCGCCTGATAAAACTCTTTATCACTTTCATTCACGGTCTGCCGCAGCGGAATTCCACTCAGCGCCACAATCTGCGGAAACACCGACGTGTTCATCAGCACCGTGGCGCCATGCCGCGCCGCCAGCACCTTCCGCATCGCCGCTGCAATCTCCTTCTCATAGCCGCGCCGTGCCTGCGCGTTTTTTGTTCCTTCCACATAGACCAGCGGCCGCGCCCGCACCATCGCCACCGCGTTCGCCGCAACCGCCGCAAACAGCACCGCCGCTGCCGCGCGTGTCCACGCCGGCTTGAAATCCCGCACCGCGCCCAGTACAAAACGCACCGCGAATCCCACTCCCAGTGCCAGAGCCGGGATCAGCTCCAGGCCGTACCGCGTGTTGTACCACGAGTGCGGCCACCAAACCGGAATGAAAATCGGCACCGACCCGTACGCCACCGACCAGGCGTAAAACGGAACCGGAAACCACAGCAGCAGCGACCACGCAAACGCCCTGCGCCGCTCCGTCCACCAGCCCCACGCGGTCCCCAGCACGCTCAGCGCCAGCAGCGTGTTTCCCCACGCCGGCGCAGCCGAATCCATCTCCGACACTTTGACAAAGAACAGCAGCCCCACCCACGGATTGTGCCAGCCTGGATGCGGCGGTCCCGCGCCCGGCGTGGCCGTGTGCAGTTCAATCGCCTTGGCCGAATACGGTCCGCGCGCGAAATCCAGCCAGTCGCCGAACACCGCGGCGTTGTAAGCAAACCACACCAGCGGCGCTGCCACCACCACCGCGCTCGCCACCCAGAACGTGCGCGAAAGCAGCCTCCCACGCCGCAAAAGCTCGGCGCCCATCGCCGTCCATGCTATGAGCGCCATGATCCAGCCGTCGTAACGCGTAAACACCGCGGCCACCAGCACCATCGCGATCAGCCACGTCAGCCGGTTGCTTCGCCGCTCGTCTCTCTCGTCCAATCCGGCGCGCCACTCCACCAGCCATACGGCGGTCCAAACCACCTCGCACACAAACAGCGGCTCGGTCATTGCCGTAGTCTGCATGTAAATCAGATTGGGGTTGAGCACGAAAAAAGCCAGCGCGATGGCCGCCGGCTGCGGCCGCAGCCAGCGCCGCATCAGCCGGTAAATGCCCACACACGATGCCAGCCACGCCAAAGCAGAAGGAATCGTCCCCGCCATTCCGTTCGCCCACAACGCGTACACCGCCACAAACGGAATCATCAACAGATGCGGCAGCGGCAGCCACACGCTGCCAAGCTGTGCCAGGCCCGGCCGGTGCGAATCGATCACCCTCCGCGCAATGTGCAGGTGCGCTTCGGCATCGCCGTAGTTCAGGATCGCATCGTGCCGCCAGCTCCAGGCAATCGCGGCCAATGAAGCCGCCGCGCAGCAGGCCACCACGGCCAGCATCTCGCCTCGTCCGGCACGTTCTTCAATCAAGGTGTGTCAACTCGCGGAATTGTTCAAAGCGTGCGTCCATTTCCTCGCGCGTCAGCTTCTCCAGGCGCTCCGTCCCGAACTGCTCCACCGCAAACGAGCCCATCACGCTGCCGTAAAACATGGCGCGCCGGAACGCGGCCGGCGTCAGTTCCTTTTGCGACGCCAGGTACCCGAAGAACCCGCCGCCAAAACTGTCGCCCGCGCCCGTCGGGTCCACCACTTCCTCCAGCGGCAGCGCCGGCGCACGAAACGTCTTCGCGTCGATCCCGTCCCGCGACTGCCCGAAGAATGCCGTCGCTCCGTACTCCCCGTGCTTCACCACCACCATCCGCGGTCCCATTCGCAACACCGCCCTTGCCGCCTGCACCAGGTTGCTGTTGCCGGCCAGCATCTTCGTCTCCGTGTCGTTGATCAGCAGAATGTCCAGCCCCCGCAGCACCTCCAGCAGCGCCGGCCTGTGATCCTTGATCCAGTAATTCATGGTGTCGCCCGCCACCAGCTGCACTTGCGGCATCGCCTCCCGCACCCGCCGCTGCAACACCGGATCGATGTTGGCAAGAAACAGAAACTCCGAATCGCGATATGCCTCGGGTATCTTGGGCTCAAACGACCCGAAAACATTCAGCTCGGTCGTGTGCGTCTTGGCTTCGTTCAGGTTTTCCAGATACGAACCCTCCCAGAAGAAGCTCTTGCCCACTGCCCGCTCAATCCCGCGCGTATCGATTTTGTGCGCATCGAACACCGCCTGCTGTTGCGGCCCAAAATCCTCGCCCACCACTGCGATCACGCGCACATCGGTGAAGAAGCTGGCCGCCAGCGCGAAGTAGGTCGCCGCGCCGCCCAGGCAGCGCTCCCGCCGCCCCGCCGGTGTTTCAATGGAATCGAACGCCACACTGCCGACTACGGTAATTGCCATCCTTGTGAGTTACTCACTTTCTTGAGAGATATTACTCTGTTCGAGTTAGGCGATATGCGGCTTACTCGCAGCATCGCGGTCTAACTTCGCTAACTCCGCAAGCCCCGCTAACTCCGCAGTCTTTAGCTACCACCCCATGTATTTGCCAAACAGCAGCTTCAACCGCTCCTTCGCCACTGCCGGAATCGCATCCGGCTGCGTCAGCACTGCGTATTTAGCCGCCGACGCGCACGCGCAGGTCCGTTCTTTGGGCATCGCCGCCACAGCCTGCTTCACAACCTCGCACGCATTTGCTGCGTTCTTGTGCAACACGGCGACAATCTCCTCAATCGTTACCGCGTCATGCCCTTCGCGCCAGCAGTCGTAATCCGTTACCATCGCCACCGTTGCGTAACAGATCTCCGCCTCGCGCGCCAGCTTGGCCTCCTGCAGATTGGTCATCCCGATCACGTCCGCGCCCCAGCTTCGGTAGAGGTTCGATTCCGCCTTGGTCGAGAATTGCGGACCCTCCATGCAAACGTATGTGCCGCCGGGCTTGCCCACTACGCCGGCTTTCCTGCATCCATCCGCAGCCGCCCTCGCCACCGTGGCGCACACCGGATCGCCAAACGCCACGTGGCCCACAATGCCATCGCCGAAAAATGTCGAGATGCGGTGGAACGTGCGGTCGATGAATTGGTCGGGGATCACGAAGTCCGTCGGCTTGTGTTCTTCCTTCAGCGAGCCCACGGCGGAAACGGAAACAATCCGCTCCACGCCCAGCTTCTTGAATGCGTAAATGTTGGCGCGGAAGTTCAGCTCGGAAGGCAGAATGCGGTGCCCGCGCCCGTGCCGCGCCAGGAACGCCACTTTGCGTCCCTCCAGCTCGCCCAGCACAAATACGTCGGAGGGCGCGCCAAACGGCGTCTCCACGTGCTCTTCATGAACTCCGGTAAATCCGGGCATGGAATACAGCCCGCTGCCGCCAATAATCCCGATCTCTGCCTGGGCCAATTCACACTCCCGCGCCCAAGCCCTTGCCGGCTTACGCGCCTGAATTTGGAATCATCTCCAAGTATAAAGGCGCACTACGGTCTGCACTTTTCAGGCAAGCGCCTCAGCGGCGACGGCTTTCACATCTGCGTCGGCCCTCGCGCTGCGCAGCGCCCACCCCGCCAGCAGCAGGCTCGGCGCCTGCACCGGCCCCGCATGCGCCAACTCGCTCAGCGTCGTATGGCGAACCTCCTGGTCCGCCTGCGCCGCTCTCGATACCAGCGCGCAAGGAAAATCCGCCGGCAATCCCTCCGACCTCCACTCCGCCGCCAGCAGCGTCAAATCGCGTCCTGGCATGTAGACGATCCGTGTCGTGTTTTCGACCGCAGGCATCGCCGCGTGGTCATGCGACTGCGCATGGTGGCCGGTCGAAAACTTCACGCTCGACGCGCTTCTCCGGTCGGTCAGCGATGCCGGAATCGCCGCCGCCGCCGCCAGCGCCGACGTTATCCCCGGAACCACTTCGAACTCCACACCCGCTCCGCGCAGCGCCTCCATCTCTTCCGCCGCCCTCCCAAAAATCAGCGGATCGCCGCACTTCAGCCGCACCACCCTCCGGCCTTCGCGCGCCCGCTCCACCATCAACGCGTTAATCTCCTCCTGCGTGATGCTCTTGGTCCCGCACCGCTTGCCCACATTCACAATCTCGGCGTGCCGCGCCAGTTCAAGAATCGCCTCCGGCACCAGGTCATCGTGCAGGATCAACTCCGCCCGCTCAATCAGCCGCACCGCGCGTACCGTCAGCAGTTCCGGATCGCCAGGCCCCGCGCCCACCAGGTACACCTTGCCGCGCGCCTCGAAAAAATCGACATCGGGGTGCCCCATCCTAACCGCGCTTTTTGCGGTTAGGGTGGGATGAGCAAACCCCGGCCCATCCTGCGCCAGCTCATGCAGCAGCGCCTTTCGCTCATCACCCGGCGGCAACGTCTTCAAGATTTCCCGCCGCGTCTTTCCCATCCGCGACAGCCATTCACCCACGTCCTCCGCCAGCTGCGCATCAATCTCCTTCCGCAGCCGCTGCGCATAGGCCGGGCTTTCTCCCGCCGTCGAAATCGCAATCTGCAACTCGCCTCGCCGTACCACGGCCCCGAAAAAGAAATCGCAGTTGGGAATATCGTCCACGCTGTTCGACCACACTCCCCGCTCCACGGCCGCGCGATACACCGCGGCATTCACCTCCGGCACATCCGTGGCCGCAATCACCACGCCCTGTGCGTCCAGGTCTGCTGCCTCAAACTCGCGCCGCACCCACTCCAGCCGTCCCTCTGCTTCCAGCGCGCGAATCTCCGCCTTGGCCCTCGGCGCCACCACCGTAATCCGCGCGCCCGTCCGCAGCAGGCTAGTCACCTTCTCGAGAGCCACAACGCCCGCGCCCACCACCAGCGCCCGCCGCCCCTCCATCTTCACGAATATCGGTAGTAAATTCATGAAACCTCCGCCACTTCTTCACTCATTCACTTCTTCACTCATTCACGATCCACGATCCACGATCCACGATTCACGATCCACGAACCACGATCCACGAACCACGATCACTCCACTCCATGCGGCACATGCCCCACTGCCACATCCCGCTCCACCGCCGCCAGCACCTCGCCGGCCAGAAACGCCCGCAGCTCATCATTCGAGTGCCGCGCAAACCACGCCCGCAAATTCTCGCTTCCTCGCCGGCTGCCCAGATACTCGCGCAGCAGCCGCTCCATCGCCTCCGGAACCAGCGGCGCCGGGCAACGGTATCCCACCGGCCGCGCAATCCCCGCATGCTGTCCCACCGCGCCGCCCAGGCAAAAGTAGTACGCGTCCGTCAGCACTCCCTCATGCTTGATCTTTTTGCCCTCCATGCCGATGTCCGCAATCCAATGCTGCCCGCAGCTGTTCGAGCAGCCCGTCACGTGCAGCCGCAGCTCCTGGTCGAACTCCGGCAGACGCTCTTCCATCTCCTCCACCACCCACCGCGTAAACGCCTTCGTCTCGGTAATCGCCAGTTTGCAAAACTCCGTCCCCGTGCAAGCCACCGCGCCTCGCCAAAATACGGTTCCATCCACGAACAGCCCAATCCGTCCCAGCTCCCGCGCCAGCTCCGCCGTCTTCGCGTACGGCACGTCAACAAAGATCAGGTTCTGCGAAATCGTAGTCCGCAGATTGCCACTCCCAAACCGCTCCGCCAGCTCCGCCGCCGCCTCCAGTTGTTCGCCCGTCATCCGACCGCGCAGCACGCTCGCGCCCACATACGCCAGCCCCGCCTGCTTCTGCGGATGAATCCCCGCATGATCTCTCAGCGACCCGCTAGGCACGGTCTCTTCCGCGCCCGGCTCCAGCGCAAAATCCAGCCTGCCCTGCAGCTCGTTCAGAAAACTCTCCGCTGTCCAGCCCTCTTTCAAAAACAAATACTTCAGCCGCGCCCGATCCCGGCTCTCCCGCAATCCCTCCTGATCGCGGAAAATCTCCGCCGCCGCCTTCACCACCGGCAACGCCTGCTCCGGCCGGATAAACGCATCCAGCTTCACCGCCAGGTGCGGCTCTTTTGACAGCCCTCCGCCCACCCGCAGCGTGAACCCAACTTCCCCGCCGCGCTCCACCGCCGTCAGCGCCACATCATTTATCTCGGGATAATTGCACCAGTCCCTGCAGCCCGTCGCCGACATCTTGAACTTCCGCGGCAGGTTCACAAAATCCGGATTCGCCACCAGCATCCTCGCCATCGCCTGCGCAATCGGCGAGGCATCCATCAGCTCATCCGCCGCCAGCCCCGCCAGCGGGCACCCGGTCACGTTGCGCACCACGTCGCCGCACGCGCCCTTCGGCGATAGCCCAATCGCATCCAGCGCGTCCACCACCTCCGGCAGGCTCTCGATCGTCAGCCAGTGGAATTGAATGTTTTGCCGCGTCGTAATATCGGCTAGGTTGCGCGCATACTTCCGCGCCAGTCCGCCAATCGTCCGCGTCTGGTGCGCCGTCAAAATCCCATTCGGAATCCCCACCCGCATCATGAAGTACTCGCTCGCCAGCCCCTCGCCGCCCTTGCCCCCGGTCGCGCCCACGCCGTCCCCCTGCGTGTACACGCCCCACCACTTGAAGTAAAGCCCCGCCCATTCCGGCAGCACGCTCCCTCGTCCCTCCCGCGCAAACTGCCGCACCTCGTCAAACGCCTCCCACGGATTCTTGGCCAGCTTCAGCCGCTCCGCACGTTGCGCCTTCGTCTCTTTCACAACCGCATCGCTCATGTGCCTCTCCAATCCCTCGTCCCGAAGTCCCTAAGTCCCTGCTTCAAAAACAAAACGCCCACGATGGCTGCACCATCGCGGGCGTCTCGGAAACCATGTGCTCTTTTTGAGCTAGCTAAGCATGCAGGTCACCTGTGCCGCGCGATGAGGCATACAGCAGCGACAACAGGAGACAACTTGCATATTTCAGATCATACGGGCAAATCCCATCCAGCGCAACTCGCTCGGCGGCTCGCGGCCTGGCACAGAAGCTTCCGATGCGCGCAGCCGCAAATCCCGAATCTGCCCCCAATCGTCACTTTCTCCGTGGTCAAGGTTCCAGTCTCGCCTCAAACCGCCGATTAAACCGGATCAGCGCAATCCACATCCCCTCGTCCTCGCCCTTCCAAACTAGCGTTCCGCCCAGCCGCAGGGCGATTGCTTGCGGCCGCATGTCGCGATGCAGGCCGAAGTAGCGCTCGTCCAGTCCGCGTCCCAGCGAGAGAATGGTGGGCGGATCGTACTTGGTGGAAAACACCAGCGCGGCGGAGTAGCGCCCCGGATCCTCTGCCGCGCGATCGATCTGCGCCGGGGAAAAATCGTCGATCGCAAACACGTCCCACGGCTGCTTCACGTAGCCCAGTTCCGGCTTGGTCAGCTCGTCGGTGACCGGCCACGCCGACAGCACGGTCGCGCCCGAATAGCGTGCCTTGAGCTGCGCAATCCCGGCCTGCTCCAGCCGGACCGCGTGCGCGTAAGCCAGGTTGTCTTCCGGCGCAAATCCGTAAGGAGGGTTGATGAAGATTCCGGCCACGAATGCCCCCGCGGATATCACCGCGAGCGCGTGCCACCACCGTACACGCCGTTGAAACGTTGAAACCGCGAGCACCAGCACCAGCGGATACATCGGCAGCAAATACCGGCACAGGAGCGCGCCTCCCAGCACGCTGAACAGTACCGCGTTCACCAGCAGCAGAATAAGGATGCGCCAGCGCACGGCGGGCTCGATGCCAGGGCGCACGCGGCCCTCCTCGTCAGTGCGCGGGTTCAGCATCAGCGCCGCCAGCGTAAGCAGAACCGGCACAAACATGTTCATGTGCGCGGTCAGGTGCAGAAGGCGATGCGCAAATGCGGCCAGGATGCGCACCGGCGTCAGCGTCGCTTCGGCGTTGTAGCGCAGAAACTCGGGATTACCGAAGAGGAAGCCGGTTTTGGCGTAGTGCCAGGCGTACCAGCCGGCCAAAGGCAGCACACAGGTTGACAGCCACGCGGCCTCGCGCCGCAGCCGGGCGCGTGCCGGCCGATCGGCCCGGAAAGCTTGCACGGCGTAGATGCCAGCCAGCGTAAGCGGCACCGCGATGGCCGTCTCCTTTGACAGGGCCGCCGCCCAGAACCATGCCGCCGCCGCATGGGGGTTGCGGTTGCTCTCGGGCAGCGCGTACACCAGGCCCCACAACGTGCACGCGGCGGCAAAAATGTCGGCCTGCGCCAGCGTGCTTTGCGCAAACCAGATGGGATAGAGCGCGGTCAGCACCACCGTCCAGAACGCGACCGCCGCCGAGCCATTCAGCCGCAACGCCATGCGCCACACGCCCAGCAGTCCCAGCGATGCCACCATAAGCACCGCCTCCCGCGTCACCTCCGGGTAGAACCCTGAGAGCTTCCACCACAGCGCTAGGTAGATGCTGGGCAGCGGCGGATGCGCATTGCTAACCGTGGACGAGGGAATCAGCGACCCCGTCCGAAAAAAGTCCCACGCCGCCGGAATGTAGTACCCCGCCTCATCCCACCAGTAAGGGAGGGGGAGGAGGTTGAAGTGGGTGGCGTAGAGGGCGGCAAAGATTACCGGGAAGATTATCCACAAGGGGAAGGGCGCGTCCATTCGGGGCTTAAAGAGCCATCGCCATGGTGGGGGAGGCGGGCCGGAATGCCGCCCTGGGGGAGATCGGTCAAGCTGGATCTTCAATGGACAGGACCCTGCGGAAAGGTGTGGGTCTGGGGCTCCAAGGCGAGGGGCCCGAAAGCCTGCTCGTATTGGGCGACGTTCTGACCCAGCACATTCCAAAGGGCTTTTGCCTGCTGTGGGCTGAGGTAGATGGCCTGGTGGTTATGGATGGTGACTTTTTCCGGGGACTCGCTGGAGGCCAGGCCGAAGACAAGCTGGAAGTCCCAGACGCTGACGCGCACCTGCACGCTGTTGGCGTAGGATTCGCGGTAATCGGGGGCCTGGGCAAGGGTCAATTGCGGCTGCTGCGGATTGGGATTCATGATGAACCCAGATTACTCCGCCGCGCCAGCCGAGAGCAGCACCACAAGCCTGCTGCCAGGCGCCGGGACCGGAAGATGGGGAAATAGCCGAAAAACGGCGGGATTCGGCGGCAGCCCATGGCAGCCGGGGTGTCCGCCGGGCACGGAGTACATCCCCGCCCCGGCCGGAACCATGTCCGGCAGTTGGATTGTTGCCGACTGTCCGTTATGTGGAACCAGGAGGCGCTACCTGCCAACGGCAGCGTCCTCTAAGCGGCGAACTGCGCCGGTACGTTTGCTTCACGATTCAGGATTCCTGAGAGCCCGAGTAGAACGGTTGAGCCGCACGCTGGGCAATGGGATGCGCTGTTCCCAACGCAATTGCAATCCGGGCACAAATAAGCCGACATCAGGGGCATGTGCTGCATCGTGGCGAGTATCGCGGTGAGCTTAATGCCGTAGTCTTTCATGCCGCGTCTTTGTCCTGGCTAAGACTCGCTGTTTGCGCCAAAGCCACAAGTGCAAGCTCTGCTGGATGGCACTCGGCGCTCTCGGGTGGTTGGGATGCCTCCGCTGTACTACAGTCGGCCGGCCATGGAAGAGTTTTCCCCGAGTCCTTGAAGGCCACACAGGAGCATCCGTTCCGCACACATGCATTCTTGCCGCAGTATAGGTGGATGCCCGCGCGGTGTCCGCAGACGCAAAGCATTTCGGGAAAGTGCGTTCTGGTTTCCACAAAAGTCATTGAGAATCCCTTTCATCCCTAATGAAACAGTTCGTCCACGATAGCTCCGCAATTGAAGTAAAGGGAACATAACCTAAGTCTGAATGGTCTGCACGTTTGGTGTTAAGTCCAATAGTAATGCCCCATTCGTGACAGCTAGCGGGGCAGGCTGTCTGTGATTCACTTTACTCATTAAGCTACGGCTAGCTCCTGCCACTGACTCCCAAAGGCGAGTTTCATAACACTAAATCGTCATTTCATTCTGACTTAGGTCACTCTCTCTGCACTGTAGACAGTGCTAGAGTTTACTCATTCTCCGTTGCTGAATTCAGTTTGACACGGGTCGAGCGGCGTTTTCGGCCCTCGTTTTTTGAAGTTATTTTTCCCAAGGTCTGCGTTGTTAATCAGGCACCCGAACGAGTCACACCGATCGTATTCGAGCTGAAAGGGCTGATTCACGCTATGTCATTTGTGGAACTCAGAGCCAACGATCCAAATTCGGCTTGCGCTTGTGGTCATACAGCGGCTACCCATCTTTACTGTGGCGACCATGTGTGCATACGTCCCGGATGTTTTTGCGAAGGGTTTCAACCCACAGAAAATAATGACGCTGCACAGGCCACAGGCGGAATGGGGAAGGCCGTCAGCGCGACCGGGTAACGAAAATACGACAAACCGCAGGCTGTTTTCTTCGCAAAGATGCCAGGAAGACATCCAGGAAGCCCCCTAATCTGCTCATAAGCCGCTTATTTATAATGGTTTATGGGGGGGATGGTTGGTGCGAAAGGAGGGACTCGAACCCTCATGGGTTTCCCCGCCAGATCCTAAGTCTGGTGCGTCTGCCAATTCCGCCACTCTCGCAGTCTTTATTTTCAATCACTTACGCCTTACTGTCCCGGCTCGTCATTCTTCCAGTCGCCGATTTAGTCACCACTGCTCCCGACGAAACTAGCCTTTCCACAGCCGCCTGTGTGTGCTCCGGGGCCAGGTGGGCATAGCGCATGGTCCTCTGTATTGTACTGTGACCCATGAGTTGAGCGGCCGTGCGAGTATCAACGCCAGCCATCACCAGACGCGATGCAAACCTGTGCCGGTTGCAGTTCCATGTGTAGTCCTGATGGGAGCTGGAAGAGTTTCCTCAATCTTCTCGGGCTGGGGAAGAAGCGTCCGCTTCGCGTCTTCAATTGCCCGGGACCTGCTCCTCTCATCATCACAACAGAGAGAGTTGAGTAAGCGGTTGTTCCTTCAGACCCCTGCTGGCGCGTCATATAGGTGAGTATGAGGTGATCGAGCCCCGGCCAAGTCGCTGCGACGAGAGCATTGGAAATCGCAATGCGGATCGCGACTCGTTCGGGAAGAATCGGCTGGAGGATTGTTGGAGATGCCACTCAGACATTTTCGTTCAGAAACTGTGCGGCGGAGCGTCATTCACAATGAAATGTGACACTCATCACAATTCTGCATTCGACGAGTCCTTTGTTTGTTCCGCGTGTGTTGTTCCCAGTTTATGGGCAATTTGGGAATTGGGAGGGCTCAATTGCTGACATCGGCCAAAACACTCATTAGAGTGGGTTAGGAGGTGCTCTGCGCATCGTCGTGGAAGACGGCACAGCATCCCGACATACGTCGTGAGAAACTGGTGCGGAACCACAGCTCGGTACTACTTGCGCCTTGGTAAGTGACTCGGCGATTTGCTCTCTGGCGAGAACGCGTTCCTTGGCATGGGCTTTCTCAGGGGTTATTCAATTCCAGAACTCCCTGCAGGCGGACCGGACTTCCCAAAGCGAACAGCTGTGGATTCTCAGCAGGCGGTTTGGCGAGGCTTGCCTGTGGGCGGTTTCGCTTTGCGGCATTTGGGTATATCTTGCGCTTGCACCAGAAGCTCATCGTAATCGGCCAGGCTGGAACTGCCGACCATACTCGAGCAGCAAGAGGTAGCGCGGCTGATCAGTGCAGCCAGTAACCTTATGCATCGCACCATGATGATGATGCTGTATGCGACGGACCTGCGCCGGGCTGAGATGTGCCCCCTCAAAGTCGCCGATATCGACAGCACGCGCACGGTCATTCATGTGCGCCAGGGCAACGGTGGCCGGGACCGAAGAGTAATCCTTTCGAGGTAGACGGACGTCGCTCCATCTTGCGATGCGCTTTGTGGGAGTGAGGGAATGCCGAATTCGGACATAATGCGAAAGACGCTTCACGCGAGAAATATGTCTACAAACGCTTGACAGTGCGATGATTGGCTGTGCGATGATTTGGCGGAAAGATCCCGCGTAGCAGGATGAACTTGACTCATGAATGGACTGATCTACAAGTCAAGGGCCCGCCTGCTTTTGCTCGGCGCATTTGTCGCTGTGTGCGTCTTGTTCGGGGGCTGCCGCTCGAAGATAGAGGATGCGGCTGAAGTGAAGATTACGCGTGTTCCCGACGCGAGCCCCGGGGGACCGGAAAACCTTGAATATATCGAGGGCATTGTCAGGAACGCAAAAGCAGGCCAGCACATTGTGCTTTACGCTCACAGCGGGCTCTGGTGGGTACAACCATTTGCTAACCGGACGACGACCAATGTCCTGCCCGACGGAAGCTGGAAGAATTCAACCCACCTTGGTACCGAGTATGCCGCGTTGCTGGTGGATGCTGCCTATGTTCCTCCTGCCAAGACCACGGCGCTGCCACCCGTCGGAAGCGGAGTATTGGCTGTTGTAACGGCTGCGGGGCAAGCGGTCACTCCCGTTGCACGAAAGATCATCCACTTCAGCGGGTACGATTGGACGGTCCGATCCGCGGGGAGCGATCGAGGAGGCGAAACAGACGCGTATGACCCTACGAATGCCTGGACGGACAACAACGGATTTCTTCATTTGCGCACGGCAGAGCGAGATGGGCTGTGGACCTGCGCGGAGGTGAGTTTGCCACGCAGCCTCGGATATGGGACGTACAAGTTCGTAATTCAGGACAGTGCGCACCTGCCGCCATCGGCAGTCGTCAGTTTTTTGACATTTGATGACATTCACCCGGAGAATTTTGCTCAGGAGATGGATATTGAGCTGAGCCGATGGGGCGATCCGAAGCGAATGAATGCGCACTACGTGGTCCAGCCATACTATGTTCCTGAAAATGTCCATCCTTTTGAATCTCCCGCGGGGGCGGCAACGCATTCGTTTCATTGGGAGCCGGGCAAGGTAACATTCGAGTCCACGAAGGGCTCTGCACAAGGGGCGGTTGGACATCCCTTTGCTTCGCACGTGTTTTCGTCGGGAATTCCCGTGCCTTCGGATGAAACCGTCCGGATCAACTTGTACGATTTTCTGCACTCACAGCACCCTTCGCAGCCGCCTGCCGAGGTTGTCATTGAAAAGTTTGAGTATCTTCCCTAAGGACAAGCAACCTGGAAGGCTTTTGCGATGCCTGATGGCCGGGCTCGCGTTCCCCTGTCTCATTCAAGCGGGCCATGCGCTCGATCCGGGCAAATCCATGTCCCAGTATGTGCATACCAAATGGGGCAGAGAGAGAGGCTATGCCGGTGGAGTCATCTACGCGATCTGTCAATCCAATGATGGATATTTGTGGTTGGGAACGGATCGTGGGCTGGTTCGCTTTGATGGAGAGAAATTCACCTTGATTCAGCGGCCGATTGCTGGCCAGCCTGCGATAGGCCCGGTGCGCGGTCTTGTACGGAGCTCCGATGGCAACTTGTGGATCCGCCCGCAGGGCCCGCAGTTGCTGATTTACCGTGACGGCCAGTTCAAGAATGCGTTTGAGTCGCTTGGCTTTCCCATGGCCACTATCACCGCGATGGGACCCGATAATCATGGCGACGTTCTATTTTCAGGACTCGTGAGCCAGTCAATGCGATATGCCCATGGCAGATTCGAGACACTCGCAGACGCAACTGAGGCTTCGCGCACCATTGTTACTTCGATCGCGGAAACATTGGATGGAAGGATCTGGATGGGTACGCGAGACAGTGGGCTGTTTGTCGTGACGGACGGTAGGCGAGTCTCCAGGACAGCGCTGAGCCAACTCAACTACAAGATCAACGCGCTTGCCCCGTCAGAGAATGGAGGATTGTGGGTTGGGACTGATCAGGGCCTGAGCTTTCTCTCGAGAGGCTCCGGTATAAGCATCAGGACCCCGCGATGGAACAACGATAATCAGATTCTTGCCATCACGAAGGATCTCTCGGAAAACATGTGGGCGGCCGGCAGTCGTGGGCTGATTCGCGTCACGCCCAGCGGAGAGTTCTCTCTTTTGCCCGCGGAGGGCAAGGGGACAGCAGCGGTCACGGCTGTCTATGAAGACAGCGATGGCAGCATATGGTTTGGTGGTCCTGCGGGGTTGGAACACCTGCAAGATGGTCTTTTCACGACGTACGCGTCGGAAAATGGCCTCCCCGAATCCAACGGCGGAGCGCTTTTTGTCGATACCGGCAGCAGAACCTGGTTCGCTCCCGTTACAGGCGGTCTCTACTGTTTCGATCACGGCCGAGTCGATCGCATTCATCTCGAGGGGCTGGATCGCGACGTTGTGTATTCGATCAGCGGGCGGGGAAATGACATCTGGGTCGCGCGGCAACGCGGGGGACTGACCAGGATCACGCGAATTGGGAAAGACCTCGCGGCGCAGACATTTGCGCAGCGTGACGGCTTGGCTCAGAACACGGTATATGCAACTTATGCCGCGCGCGATGGAGCCGTATGGGCGGGGACAATCAGCGGCGGGCTATCGCGTTTGAAGGATCGGGTATTTACGACCTATTCCACATCGAATGGGCTGAATTCGAACGCGGTCAACTCGATCGTAGAGGGATATGACGGGACTATCTGGGTTGGCACCTCCGCGGGAGTGAACGCATTTCGGAACGGGACCTGGTCGAGATGGTCGACGGCTGAAGGATTGCCGGCGGCTGAAGCCAGGAACTGTTTTGAGGATTCGAAGCACGTGCTCTGGGTCGTAACCGCATCCGGGCTGGCGTTCCTATCGAACGGGAGATTCGTTGTCCCCAGCCATGTTCCAGATCAGCTTCACAACCAGATTTTCAGAATGACAGAAGATCGCTTCGGCTACTTGTGGCTTTCGACGGCGGACGGCGTGGTTCGCATGAGCCGTGAACGCCTGGTTGCAGACTCTCTCGGTGAAAGCGACGTACAGGTGTTCGGGGAATCGGATGGTTTAGTTGGCGCCGAAGGGGTCCGGCGTGAGCAGTCGATCCTGGCAGATCAGAGCGGCAAGATCTGGGTTTCGGTTAACGATGGGATTGCAATGGCCGATCCCAAGATGATTCTATGGAGTTCGCGCCCAGTCGGTGTGCGAATTGAGTCGATTGATGCGGCGGGGAATACGTTTAGAGGGAGCGAGTCTCCGCGAATCGCTGCCCGGACACGCAGCGTGACCCTCCATTTTTCCAGTATGTCTCTGGACTCACCCGACCGAATCTGGTACCGATATCTGCTGGAAGGTGCAGACCAGGACTGGAGCGCTCCGGTCCAGATGCGGCAGGTGGTTTACAACAACCTCGGGGCACGTGCTTATCGTTTTCGCGTGATGGCATCGCGTGACGTGGTTCTTTGGAACGGACAGGAGAGCGAGGCCGCGTTTTCCATTGACCAAGCCTATTGGGAGACTTGGTGGTTTCGAACATGTGCTCTGCTTGCGCTCGCTCTTTCGGCGGTGTTTGTTTTTCGCCTGCGCATGATCAGGCTTTCCCGGCAGATGAATGATCGCTTCCAGGAACGACTTGCGGAGCGCACACGGATTGCGCAGGAGTTGCACGACACTCTGCTGCAGAGCTTCCAGGGATTGATGTTGCGCTTTCAGACGGTGGACAGCATGTTTTCCAAGCAGCCCGGAGAGGCAAAAGCGATGCTCGAAGATGCGCTCGAGCGCGCGGACGACGCTTTGACTGAAAGCCGGGACGCAATTCAAAACATCCGATCTTCTTCAACCCGTCATCCGGATCTAAGTCATGCGCTCGCTTCAGTTCTGGAGGAGGTTCAGGCCGCGTTCCCGGACGGCGATCGTGCGCGACCGACCTGCTCGATTGTGGTAGAAGGTAAAGAACAGATGCTACGGGAATACGTGATGGCGGAAATCTGCCGAATTGCCAGAGAGGCATTGAGGAACGCATTTCAACACGCGCAGGCAAGTCATGTGGAGATGGAGATTTCGTTCAGAGATAACGAACTCCGGCTTTCGCTGCGCGACGACGGTCTGGGGATCGAGCCGTTGGTTCTGAGTAACGGCGCCCGCTCGGGACACTGGGGGCTTATCGGAATCCGCGAACGCGCTGCCAGGCTTGGTGCAAAGCTGGATTTCTGGAGCAAGCCGGGAGCTGGAACTGAAATTGAATTGTCTTTAGCCGGCAATATTGCATATGCCTCGTCGCCCGTGAGTTTCTTCCGGCGCTTTCATAAGAGGTCGAAACCGTGAGTCCGATTTCCAATTCGATTAGCGTCCTCACCGTCGATGACCATCCCTTGCTTAGGGATGGCATTGCGGCGCTGGTAAACAGCCAGGACGATATGAAGGTCGTTGCCGAGGCTTCAAGCGGTCACGAGGCCATAGAACGCTTTCGAGAACACCATCCAGACGTTACGCTAATGGATCTCCGCATGCCCGATTTGGATGGAATCGACGCGATGACGAAGATTATGCGCGAGTTTCCCGATGCGCGGGTCATTGTTCTCACGACCTACAGCGGAGACGCTCTTATTGTCCGCGCACTGAAGGCTGGGGCCCAGGGCTATCTGCTGAAAGGGCAGTTGAGGAAAGAACTGCTGGACACCATCCGCTCTGTGCACGGCGGCCGAAAGCGCATTTCGCCGGAAGTTGCCGTACAGGTTGCGAATCACGCTGCAGACACCTTACTTACCTTGCGTGAAATCGATGTCCTACAACTCGTCGCGGAAGGAAACGCGAACAAGGTAGTCGCTGACAGGCTTGAAATCACAGAGGATACCGTCAAAGCTCATGTGAGAAATATTCTTTCGAAGCTCGGAGCCAACGATCGGACCCATGCTGTGACCATCGCGCTGAAGAGAGGAATCATCAGTCTTTAGTTCGAATCCCCTTAAAGAGTAATGCGGCTGTTCCCCTATTGGGAGATGTGCGCGCTTCGAGCATTCACTATCTTCCAAATGACACCAAGGGGGCCTTCTGCAACGCTTGTTCTCCATGTTTCCCAATGGCTGGCCCGGTCGCGGTCTCCTGCTGCTGCGCGTCGCGAATGGCGTTTTCGTGATTCGTGATGGCGTAGCGCAGCTCTCGGGATCGAAGCATACCTTCGCAATGCTGCCACTGCATGCAGCGGCCGTAATCGCGGGAGCACTGTTTCTGGCCGGAATTTGGACGCCGATTGTCGGCGCTCTTCTGGCTGCGCTTGAAATAGGGGTGCTGTGGCAAGGGACTGGGCGGCCGGAGGATGCAATTCTTTCCGCTGTAATTGCGCTGTCGATCGCGATGTTGGGTCCCGGGGTCTGGTCAGTGGATGCCGCGGTCTTTGGCAGACAGCGGCTGGAGTTTCCCAAAGATTGAAGGCAGTCCCCCTGCGGCTGATTAACGAACCGGAGCGCTCTCACCTAGAATCGAGATTCATGACATTCGAAGGCGCATGCGAAGGTACTCGTTCTTTTCGAGGAGATGACACACGAGTCCCCGCAGCGCGTTAACCTCCGCTTCCAGCGCCTGCACTTTCTGTTCCTGGCTGATAGGTGTCGCCGGCGGGTCATTCAGACTTTCTGACGCTTGCTCGATAAATGGAGACGACGGGTGAGAAAGCGGGAACATGGGAATTGCCTCTTCGTGCTCTTGGGATTCCGCTCGTACCGAGAACAGCGTGTCGTGATTGTCACTCGCTATGTTCAAGAAGCGCAGCTATCGATCGGGCGACATGGGGATTGCTCTTTCGAGTAATGGCCAAATGAGGTTGGATTACTCGAAAGAAGTAAACGGAAGCTGCTCCAAAGCAGGTTGTTCGATGAGTGGACGGAAGCGAGAATGGCAGTACAAAGAGTCCAAGCCAATGCAGTAACTAAGGCTCGGACACTTGGAGGTTGAGACTCATGACATCAAAAGCGAAGATTCAAGGAGCGCTTTGGCGAACATTGCCCGTCATCGCGTTGATGTTTGCGGGTGTGGCTATTGCCCGCGCCCAGGCGACAAGCACTCACACTGTGAAGAACATTGTGCTTGTTCACGGTGGATTCGTCGATGGTTCCGGATGGGAAGGCGTCTACAAGATTCTCACGAAGAAGGGCTATAACGTCACGGTTGTCCAGAACCCCACAATATCTCTAGCGGGAGATGTTGCGGTGACGAAACGAGCCATCGACGCGCAGGACGGCCCTGTGATCCTTGTGGGCCATTCCTACGGCGGTGCGGTCATTAGCCAAGCCGGAACTGACCCGAACGTGGTCGGGCTCGTTTATATCACCGCGTTTGCACTGGACAACGGCGAATCAGTCGGTTCTCTGCTCAAGAACCCTCCGCCGGGCTCGACACCCCCTCCGATTCTGCCGCCCCAGGACGGTTTCCTGCTTCTCGATCGCGAAAAGTTTCCAGCAGCATTTGCCGGGGATGTAAAGCCCGAGACCGCAGCTTTCATGGCGGCTTCACAGGTGCCGTGGGGACTGGAAGCCTTGAACGGCGTGGTCACGGACGCCGCGTGGAAAACGAAGCCGAGCTGGTATCTCATTACCACCGAAGATCGGATGATTCCGCCCGACGCGCAGCGATTTATGTCAAAGCGTGCCGGTTCCAAAGTGGTTGAGGTCCAGGCCAGCCACTCAGTCTTCCTATCAAAACCCGACGCCGTTGCTTCCATCATTGAGCAAGCTGCGGACGGATCCAGGTCCATGTAGGAACCGAGGAATTTTCTGGAGCTTCGCCACGGGCAGGGCAGCTCTCGCTCGATAGGTCAGTTTCGATTCGAGTGCGCCCGTTTCGTTTCGATTTCATCGAGCGGACGTGGCGCACCCCTTCAACGAGGTTTCACAATGCTGTTCCCTAACCCGCGATATCTTGATAACACTTGGCGCTCTGACTGCAGGAATAATCGGGGAACCGGCTCCATATTTGCGTGGGATGGCAGCTTTGACAACTTCACAACCGATCACAGGAGAGAATGCTATGCCAATGATTACGACCAAAGACGGTACACAGATTTTCTACAAGGACTGGGGCCCGAAGGACGCTCAGTCCATCGTGTTTCACCACGGCTGGCCTCTTTCGTCGGACGACTGGGACGTGCAGATGCTGTTCTTCCTTGCCAACGGCTATCGCGTCGTCGCGCATGACAGGCGCGGTCACGGCCGCTCCTCGCAGGTGGACACCGGCCACGACATGGACCATTACGCGTCCGACGCTTCGGCAGTGGCCGAGCATCTCGACCTGAGAAATGCAGTCCATATCGGCCACTCGACGGGCGGTGGCGAGGTGGCGCGCTATGTCGCGAAGCACGGCGAGCCTCAGGGCCGCGTAGCCAAGGCCGTGCTAATTGCCGCCGTACCCCCGCTCATGGTCCGGACTGGGAAGAACCCGGGCGGCACTCCGATCGAAGTGTTCGATGGCTTCCGCAAGGCACTGGCTGATAACCGGGCGCAGTTCTTTCTCGATGTCCCCTCGGGGCCGTTTTACGGCTTCAACAGACCCGGCGCGAAGGCCTCGCAGGGAATCATCCAGAATTGGTGGCGCCAGGGAATGATGGGCAGTGCACTGGCTCACTACGAGGGCATAGAGGCTTTTTCTGAGACAGACCAAACGGACGATCTGAAAGCGATCACCGTGCCAACCCTCGTGATGCAGGGGGACGATGATCAAGTAGTCCCATACAAAGACGCCTCATTGCTGCAGGCGAAGCTGCTCAAGCATGGCACGCTTAAGATTTACCCCGGCTTCCCCCACGGCTTGATGACCGTGCACGCCGATGTGATCAATGCGGACCTCCTGGCTTTCATCAAGAGCTAAACCCTGGGCCGCATAACGTGGCCCAAGTTCCGCCCTCGGCGCAATACAAATCGAGAAGCACCGACTGGCACGGTGTGGATGCCGGCGAGGGGCGTTTCGCCTTTTCTAACAACTTGCCGCCCAGATGGGAAGAGAGAGATGCATGAGGGTTATTAAGAAATTGGGGATGGCAACGGGTGCTCTGTTTGTCCTCGCGCAATTAGTTCGGCCAGTCATTCCAGCGAAACCGGCAGCGGCAGAGGTACAGGTTCCGCCCGCCGTAAAGCAGATTCTGAACAAGGATTGTTATAGCTGCCACTCCGACGAGCGACGGCTTGCCTGGTTTGACCAGATCGAGCCTGCTTATCTGATTGCACGGCACGACATCCTGAGTGCTCGCTCGCACCTCACCTTTTCTACACTCGGCTCCGCTCCCCCGGCAGTACGGAGGGCAAAGCTCTTTGAAGCCGTGAACATGATCCAGCTTGGCGCGATGCCCCTCCCAAAGTTCGTGGCACTGCATCCCGATGCACGAGTATCGCCCGAGGAATTGGCAGAGCTGAAGGCCTATCTGGCGCCGTGGGCAACCACACCAAGCCCACCCGGCGATAGACCGAAAAGAGACTTCACAGCATCGCTGATCTCATTGTCTGCGGTACACCCGGAGGCTAATGGGTTAGCCTTCGATCCATCCTTCGAAAGCTGGAAGCTGATCAGCACCACCGATCATGGGGATAACAACACATTCAGATTCATTCTCGGCAATGACGTCGCCGTGATGCCTGCCCAATCTGGCAACATCTCGCCGTGGCCTGATGGAACACGGTTTGCGAAAGTTGCCTGGCAACAGGAACTCGGTGAAGATGGACTCATTCATCCGGGCAAGTTCGTTCAAGTTGAGCTGATGGTCAAGGATGCTCGCCAATACAAAACCACGGATGGGTGGGGTTGGGGCCGCTGGCGTGACCTCGATTTGAAACCCTACGGCGAGGATCCACATCTCGTGAGGGAATGCACAGGCTGCCACATGCCAGTGAGCGGCACTGACTACGTCTACACACTTCCCATCACCAGCGCTCACGCAAATCGCGAACAAGTCGTCAACAATACTGCTGCCTCTCTCCCCTCAAGTTTGCCTTGGCAGCCGCTTGGCTGGCAGCCAATCACGATGTATGTCGACCCCAAGACGCATACGACCGCGACGCTCTACGGCAACGACGTGGCAATGCAAGTCCTCGAACGCGGGGGCGCACCTGGTCTGGCTTATCCATCTGGCAGCGTACTGGCGCTGGTCACCTGGGCCCAGCGAGAAGGCCCACACTGGTTCGGTGGGCGCATTCCTGATACGCCACTGATGGTCGAGTCTGTGCAGATATCTTCCGGCGGGAGCGCGAATGTCTATCGCGTGTTCGAAGGGCGGACGCTCGTCGAAACACACCCGGATGCTGGAGATGCAGCGCGGAGAACAAGTTCCATCTTGAATCTTAAGCCGGCTTCCTTGCCATAGTCGCGCGAGGGTTGATCAACTCTGCGTTTCGGCGCTGGGCGTGGACGGTGTTGTTTGGGGAGGCCATCCGGAACTGCCGCCGGAAGAGCGGCGAGTCGATCCGCCAGGCGGCGTGGCGGGCCGGCATGGACCCCGACCTGTGGGACGCTCTAGAAGCCGGCGAACGGGCGCCCACACCGGCCCAGGTGCACCAGCTGGCGCAAGGGCTGCAGATGGCCGATGCCGAACTTGCTCCCCTGGTGGACTGCTGCCAGCCGATGTGGACTTAGCCGATGGCTTGCCGGCCGGGGCGGCAGGAGCCCTGGCCAGCGGTACTCATAACCAGATAACCTCATCTCCAGGAGAGGAGGTGAGCAAGATCAGCAAGCCTGACGACAAAGGGGTAAAAAGAATGAATCTGAACGTTCCCGTCGATCTCCATAACAGCTTTAAGTCGGTCACTGCCAGCCAGGGGAAGAACATGACCGACGTGTTGCTGGAGCACATCAAGGATTACATCGCGAAGCACTCACCGAAACCCAATGGGCGGCGCAAGTGAAACGGGCCGCCCTGTATATGCGGGTCTCCGGCCTGGATCAACACCCGGAGACGCAGCTT
Organism: uncultured Acidobacteriota bacterium; assembly: GCA_963771195.1. Taxonomy (GTDB): domain Bacteria; phylum Acidobacteriota; class Terriglobia; order Terriglobales; family Acidobacteriaceae; genus Telmatobacter. Next base: position 124,322 of record CAVYSS010000002.1, on the reverse strand, counting down.
CTCGATCTCAAGCAGATGGCCGCCCAGCGCGGCAACGAAGTCGTGCAGGAGTACACCGACCGGGTCTCCGGCGCCAAGACGCGCCGGCCCGGTCTTGACGAGCTGATGCGGGACGCCCGCCGCGGCAAATTCGACGTGATCATGACCTGGGCCTCAGACAGGATAGCCCGCTCGGTAAAGCACTTCCTCGAGGTGCTGGACGAGCTAAACCATCTCAACATCGAGTTCGTCAGCTTCCGCGAACAGATCGATACGTCCGGTCCGCTGGGCCGGGCCATCGTCATCATCATCGGCGCCATAGCCGAGTTGGAACGCAACCTTATTATCGAGCGGGTCCGCGCCGGCATGCGCCGCGCCCGCCTCGAAGGAAGGCACATCGGGCGCAAGCCGGTCGAAGTGGATCGCGAAGCCATCCTCGGCGACCGTCGGCGCGGGCAGAGCCTCGGCCAGTTGGCTCGGACTTACGGCGTCTCGCGAACAACCATCCACCGCGTGCTCAACCAAAGCTCCACAGCCCCGGTCCAGGCCGCCTGAAGCCTGTTCCGAAAGGGGTTGAAAAACCGCCTCCCTAAACCGCACAAAACAAAAGGCCGGATCTCCCCGATCCGGCCGTTCCAAAGCCTTTACCTTTAGAAACAGTCAAGGCCCTGAATAGCTCACGAGGATAGGAAAGCGGATAGAAATCGACATACCAGCGTTAACCAGGTGACAGCGTTAATGGAAATCTATTGATCCTAGTAGATCGCACCGCTTCCGGTGGAATCCAGAATCGCTTGTCGCGCTTTCCGGACCTCCATTGCAAGTACCTTCAGAATCGGTGGATGGAGTTTGGGATTGGCTTTCAAGACTTCCTTGAGATCTCCGCGAGTTGTAAACCGAATTTCCGAACCGCGCCTAGCCAACGCGGTCAAGCTGTATGGTTGGTTCGCAATGGCTCCAGGCAAGCCAATGAGTGAACCAGGGCCGACCTGAACGCACATCACAATACCGCCCGAATCAGACCGCATCACAAAAGTGGCCGCTCCGCTTTGGATCACATAGACCCCCACAGCTTCATCCCCTTGATTGAAAAGAGCGCAGTCTTCAATGCAAGGGACCGGATTGGAGCCCGCTACGAGGGCTTCGATTAGCTCATCGTCAGCAAGAAAGGCGAACGAGTTCACTCTCGCCAAATCCTCTTTCACTTTCGATCGAGTCAACTGATAGGCAGACATGACGCGGGGTTACTGCAAACTGATTTAGTCACCTCATTATCGCGAGAATATGTGATACCGAACACTCGGAAATTGACATCGGTCAAATCGCCGTTCCGCACGCTTCCTGCTGAGGGCCTTGTCATGAGTCTCGACCGTTGACTCTTGCCCATAAGGAATTGCTGTGACTGCCATCACATCTGAATGTCAAGTGATCCAAATCACACTCTGTTCTATCGGGATTTGAGATTGTGATTTGCAACACCAATCCCCATTGCCGAACGCTATACGGACTCAATCCCCTCGTCGATGGTTGGTCATAGGAGGTTTCATGAGACGCAGCATCTTTCTTTGCGCGGCTGCATTTGTTGCCGGAGTTTGGGGATTTGTTCCCAACGCCCTGGCGCTTCCCAGTTACGCTCGCCAAACCGGTTTGCCGTGCAGCGGCTGCCACACCACTCCGCCGGAGCTGAACAATGCAGGGCGGCTGTTCAAGCTGATGGCGTACATCGACCGCACTCAGAACACGAGCATCACCGCCGAACCCGACAAGCGCCGCTCACCCCTGAATATGCTCGAGACGCTGCCGCTGAGCGCCTTCTTTGAGACCTCGATGACCAGCACCAAGGTTCCCCAACCCGGCACCCAGAACTGGAACTTCCAGTTTCCGCAGGACATTTCGCTTTTCCTGGCCGGAGCCTGGACCTCTCACGTGGGCAGCTTTTTGCAGGTGACCTACGAAGTTGCAAAATGACCACTTCAGCAATGGATAACACCGATATCCGCTATGCCAACAAAACGACGGCATCGGGCAAGGAACTGGACTATGGCCTGACTTTGAACAACAACCCGACGCTGGAAGACTTGTGGAACAGCACGCCGGCGTGGGGCTATCCATTCATCGCCCCGAACGGCGCTCCAGGCCCAGCCGCGGCGCCGATCATCAATGGGCTGCTGGCTCAGGATGTGGCGGGATTGGGCGCGCTACACCATGTGGGACCAGCACGTGTATTTTGCCGGCACCCTTTACCGCTCCGACCATGTCGGCGATACCCAGCCCACAACCGGAACCTGCTGCACCTATAACATCCAGGGCGCGGCGCCCTACTGGCGGCTGGCATTTCAGCAGAACGGGCGAACTGCAAGCCTTGAAGTTGGCGCCTACGGCATGCATCTGAAATCGACGCCCGGGGCCGTGACCGGGGCCGAGGACAGCTACACCGACTTTGGCCCGGACATTCAATATGACCGGACCATCGGCAAGGATGTTCTCTCCCTGCGCGCCACCTACGTCCGGGAGAACGCCGCACTGGTAGCAAGCGCGGCAAATGGCGATGGCGGACCCAGGTCCGCATCATCTGAATGCGAGCAACGCCAACGTCGACTACCACCTTGGCAATCGTCTCTCGGGAACCATGGGATGGTTCCTGGCGGACGGCACCAACGACCCCCTCTTGTACCCTCAAGCCGCAGTGTCGGGCAGCGCCAATGGGGGCGCCAGAAGCGAGGGAATCTCGGCAAACGTCTCTTACTGGCCATATCAAAACGTCGATCTTGCCGTTCAGTACACCGACTACACTCGATTCAACGGCGGCGCTACCAACTATGACGGCGCAGGGCGCGACGCGAGCGACAACAACACCGTTTATTTGCTGGCTCGCTTCGTTTTCTGATGCAGGCTGAAATGCACGCAGGCGCGCCACCTCGAACCCTCAACGATTTACCACCAGGAGATCCTATGAAGCCCATTACTCTCGCAGCACTCGCGGCATTGGCCGCGCTCAGCACGGCGGCCTATGCCGGCACCATCCACGGCAAGGTTTCCGGCGTCAAAGGCCAGTCGGTCGTCTACGTTGAAGCCATTGCCGGCAAGACCTTCCCCGCGCCCTCGCAACACGTCACCATGGACCAGAAGGGCCTGATGTTCGTGCCCCACATTATTGCCATTCAACAGGGCACGACGGTCGAATTCCTCAACAGCGACAGCGTCGCGCACAATGTCTTCTGGCCTTCAATCAGCGGCAACAAGAAGCTGGGCCACAACCTGGGCACCTGGCCTCAGGGTCAGCGGAAATCATTCACATTCGACACTCCCGGCATCATTCCGCTGTTCTGCAACGTGCATCCTGACATGTCCGGCTACCTGGTTGTCTCTCCCACGCCGTACTTTGCCACGACGGATAAGACCGGCGCCTACAAGATTGACAACGTGCCGGACGGCGCATACACCGTGACCGCCTGGAACGAAGGCGCCAAGAGCAAATCCAATCCAGTGAATGTCGCCGGAGACGCCACGGCCGACTTCACGCTCAGCAAGTAAATCCACGGGCGGCAGAGTCTACCCTTGCCGCCCGCAGTTTCTTCCTCCAACGGGGGAGGTCCCGGGATGCTCGAACGCTTTGTCGACAAGAAAGTTGACAGGGATTGGCTGAATACCAACTTCCCCTGCATGATGGCCTGTCCCGCGCACACCAATGCCGGCCGTTATGTTGCGCTGATTGCCGAGGGCGAGTTTGAAGAGGCCTACCGCACGGCGCGCGAGCCCAATCCCATGGCCAGCATCTGCGGCCGCGTCTGCGCGCATCCCTGCGAGACGGCCTGCCGCCGCGGAGCGATCGACAAGCCCATCGCCATCCGTGCGCTCAAGCGCTTCCTTACCGAGCGTCACGGGCCGGAATCGCGGCGGCCCATCAATGTGAACGCAGGCCGCACGCAGCCACGTCTTCCCTTTCGAATTGCTGTCGTGGGCGCGGGACCTGTTGGCCTGTCTGCCGCGCACGACCTGGCGCTGATGGGTTACCCGGTCACCATCTTTGAAGCGTCGCAGGTGCCGGGCGGGATGCTCTATCTCGGCCTGCCCGAGTATCGCCTGTCGCGCGACGTGGTGGAAGCGCAAGTGCGTGAGATTCTCTCCACCGGCGACATCACGCTGAAGCTGAATCATGCGGCCGGCCGGGACTTCACCATCGCCGATCTGCGCCGCGAATTCGACGCCGTGCTGATCGCAGTCGGCGCGCACCGCAGCCGCGACCTCACCATTCCCGGCGTGAACCTTGACGGCGTCTACAAGGGCATCGATTTTCTGCTCAATGTCAATCTCGGCTACCGCTTCACCATCGGGAAAAAGGTCCTGGTCATCGGCGGCGGCAACGTGGCCATGGATGTGGCCCGCTCCGCTGCCCGCGAAGTGCTGCGTCAGCATGCCGGCGGCGTGGAGAACTTCGAGCCGTCGCAGGGAAGCATGGATGCAGTGGCTGCGCGCGAGATGATGGACGTTTCGCTCTCCGCCTTGCGGCTGGGCGCGCAGGAGGTGCACCTGGTTTGCCTGGAGAATCGCGCGGAGATGCCGGCCGCGCTTGAAGAAATCGAAGAGGCCGAAGAAGAAGGCATCATCATCCATCCCGGCTTCGGTCCCAAGCAGATCATCGGCGAAAACGGGCGCGCAGTGGCGCTTGAAGTGCTCAAGACGAAATCCGTCTTCGACGCCAACCGCCGCTTCAGCCCCACCTTCTACGAGAACAGCGAAACACGGCTGGAGTGCGACACGATTATCATGGCCATCGGCCAGGCGCCCAATCTTCAGTTCCTTGGCCCCGACGATGGTGTCGATGTTTCGCCGCGCGGCCTGATCGCGGTCAATCCGCAAACACTGATGACTTCTGCCGTCCGGCGTATTTGCCGGCGGCGACTGCGTCTTCGGTCCGCGCCTCATTATTGATAGCGTGGCCGATGGCAAGCGCGCCGCGGTAGGCATCGACGAGTTCCTGCGCGGCACACAGCATCCCGACCCGATCGTGGAAGTCGAGGTGCTTGAGCGCCATCGCATGCCGCTGGAGTTGCTCGACCTTGACGCGGCCGCCGATCCCCATGCTGCCCCTCAACCGCCGCACCGGAGTTACTGAAGTTGAGATCGGCTTCGATGAAGAGACCGCGATGGCCGAGGCGCAGCGCTGCCTGCACTGCTGGGTCAACACCGTCTTTGAAGGCAACGCGGCGGACGCCACCTCCTGCATTCTCTGCGGTGGCTGCGTCGATGTCTGCCCGGAGAATTGCCTGGAGCTGGTCTCGCTCGACCGCATCGCATTCGACGAAGCAACCACCCAGCAGCTCGCCGAGGTTCGCGACCTGCTTGGCGTAGAACTGGACGACATCAAGGCAGAAGAGCTCGGCGTCATCACCGGCTCGGCCATGCTGAAAGATGAATCGCGCTGCATTCGCTGCGGGCTGTGCGCCATGCGCTGCCCCGCCGGCACCATCACCATGGAATCGTACAACCTTGTCTCCGCGGACCCGACTGGCTTGATCTCCGTGGAATCCATCGACCGCCCGTTGCGCTCGAGACCGCCGCTGGCAGGCGCGCTGAAGAGGTAGAACATGCCCGACGAAGCACAAGCAATCACGAAGAAACTTCCCGCGGAGTTCGACCGCCGAGCCTTCTTTACCAAGATCGGCCTCGGGTCGCTGGGCATCGCCGCCGCGGGCACCATCGTCTTCTCCTACGAATACCTCTCGCCGAACGTGCTTTACGAGCCGTCGGCCATCGTCAACGTGGGCAAGGTTGAAAGCTTCGCGGTGAATTCGGTCACCATGGATGTCAACTCCGGAATCTACCTGGTGCGCGCCGATGAGGGCTACTTTGCGCTCAGCATGGTGTGCACGCACCTGGGCTGCTTGACCGCATGGAACCAGGACCTGGGCATCATCGCCTGCCCCTGCCACGGCAGTAAATTCAAGCGCACCGGCGAAAAGATCGAGGGCCCCGCGCCCAAGCCGCTGCCATGGCTCAAGATCTGGGTCAGCGACGACGGCGACCTGATGGTCGATCGCTCCACCGAAATCCCCCCACTGCAGTTTTTGAGGATATGAGCATGCCCCTGAACGCCGGCCAGATGATCGACAAAGTACGCGGGAGCAGGGTGTGGCGCTCGGTCTTCCGCAGCGGCACGGGCTCCAGCACGCTCCACCGCGCTTTGGCCATCCAGCAGAATATATTCCTTCACCTGTTTGCCACCAAGGTGCGCAAACGCATGGTCCGCTTCAGCGCCACGTGGTACCTGGGCACGCTGACCTTCGGGACGTTCCTGATCCTGGTCATCACCGGCATTCTGCTCATGCTGTACTACCACCCTTCGGTGCCGCAGGCCTACGCGGACATGAAGGACCTGCAGTTTGTTGTATCGTCGGGACTCTTTCTCAGGAATCTGCACCGCTGGTCGGCGCAGCTGATGGTCTTCCTGGTCTTCGCGCACATGTTCAAGGTCTTCTATCGCGGCGCGTACCGCACGCCGCGCGAGTTCAACTGGGTCATCGGCGTTGTGCTCCTTCTTATCACGCTGCTGCTCAGCTATACCGGCTACCTGCTGCCCTGGGACCAGCTTGCATTCTGGGCCATCACCGTCGGCTCCAACCTCTCCTCCGCCGTGCCGCTGGTGGGGGGCAAGATCCACTTCCTGCTGCTGGGCGGCAACCAGGTCAACGCCAATGCGCTGCTGCGCTTCTATGTGCTGCACTGCGTCATTCTGCCGCTGGCGGCCATTCTCTTCATCGCCGTCCATTTCTGGCGCATCCGCAAAGACGGCGGCCTCTACGTGCAGCAGTCGGAACCAAAGCCGCAACCGGCGCCTGAAAGCGCGCCTACCGCGAAGGAGGGGCAATGAGCGACCCGAAAGACTTCGTCGCTGGCATCGACTCTGACCAGCGCCGCTCGCCCACACGCGTGGTCTTTGTCACGCGGCGCACCTCGGCGCAGGTCCGCGTAACGCAGGAAGACCAGGTGCAGACCTTTCCCGAGGTGCTCTTCCGCGCTGCGCTGGCGATTGAGCTGCTGGCCATCGCGCTGGTTCTTTTTTCGCTGTTCTTCAATGCGCCGCTGGAGGGCATTGCCGACCCCACCCACACGCCGAACCCCGCCAAGGCGCCGTGGTACTTCCTGGGCCTGCAGGAACTGCTCCACTACTTCCCGCCCGTGGTGGCCGGCGTGCTGGTGCCCACGCTTCTCATCATCGCCCTGGTCGTCATTCCCTACTTCAACATCAACATCGAAGCCAACGGCCTCTTCCTCAAGGACCACGCCAGGCGCGTGCGTCTGTTCTACCTCACGGCCCTGGGAATGCTGATCTTTCTTCTTTTCTTCCATGTCTACGTCGCAGTCGCGCCCACGGTGATCGTTACGCTGGCAATGATCGTCGCCGCCTACAGCACGCCGGATTCGCCGTCGCGGCTGCGCCGCTACCTGGCCCTGAAGCCGCTGGCTTACTGGATCATGACGTGGTTTCTTCTTGAATTGATTGTGCTCACTGCTGTCGGCACATGGTTCCGCGGCCCAGGCTGGTCCTGGGTCTTGCCCTGGAGGAGTTAAGTGCGATCGATCGGAAAGGTTGTTTCCTCTGCGTGGCAGACGCTGTTCGGCGATCCGGTGCGGGCATTCGGCGTTGTCAGCCTCATCCTGCTGCTGACCCTGGCCATTGCGCCGGCAAAGGAGCACTTCAGCCAGTGGCACAGCTATCAGCGCAAATACCTCGCGTTGATCCGCGATCGCGGCGATGCGGTCAGCCTGCGCCGCCGCCTGGAGCCCGGCATTCACCAGATCTGGCTACCGGAGCTGGGCGTTGTGGATCGCTGCACCACCTGTCACCTGGGCCTGAAGGAAGCCAGCCTTTCCGACGTAACGCAGCAGCCGTTTCGCAAGCACCCCGTGATCCCGCACCCGGTCGATGGATTCGGATGCGTCATCTGCCATGGCGGCCAGGGACCGGCCACCACGGTTGCCGAGGCGCACCACAGCGAACGCGCCGGCGAAGAGCCGATTCTGCCCATGCGCTACATCGAATCCGGCTGCGGCCAGTGCCACCAGAATGCGTTGACCGGAACGCCGCAGCTCAACCTGGGCAGAACCATGCTCACGCGCTACGGCTGTGTTCATTGCCACGCCATTACGCGGCCCGACGGCTCGAAGATTGAAGCCACTGACCATCCTCCATCGCTCGCGCACATCGCCGACAAGACGACGCGCGAGTGGATCTTCAGCTGGCTCAAAGACCCGCAGGCCTACGCGGCATCGACCACGATGCCCAACTTCAAGCTCAGCGATGCGGACGCAAGCGACATCTCAGCCTACCTGGTGAGCAGCAGCACGCCGCATGCGGGCGATACCGTCGCGTCCGGCACCAAGCCCGCGGCCGCTGCCGATCCCGCCGCGGGACCAAGCCTCTACGGCGAATCCTTCTGCGCCTCCTGCCACGCCGTCCAGAACGCGGCGGGCAACCTGGTGGGCGGCGATCTGGGCCCGGAACTGACGCGCATTGGCAACAAGGCAAAGCCCGAGTGGCTTGCCGCATGGCTTCAGAATCCCCGCGTCTACGACGCCACCACGCCCATGCCGCACTACCGCTTTACGCCGCAGCAGATCGCGACGCTGGTTGGCTTTTCTGCAGGCAAAGTCGGATTCCGACTACGGCTCGGGCGTTCATTTGGATGCGGCCACCCCGCAGCAGATCGCCCACGGACGCAAGCTCATCGTTGAACTGGGGTGCGCGGCATGCCACGAGATCAACGGCGTGCAGAAGCCGGAGAACTTCGCGCCCGAACTCAGCACCATCGGCAGCAAGCCGCTGGCGCAGATCGTGTTCCTGCCGGGCATGGAGCACTCGATGTCCAGCTACATCGTGGCCAAGATCCGCCAGCCGCGAGCCTTCGGCAGCAGCGTGAAGATGCCGCAGTTTACCCTCACCGCCTCGCAGACCGATGCGTTGACCACGGCTCTTCTCGCGCTCACCGCCCGCAGCCGGTCGATGCCCGACAGCCTGCGCGTCGCGGAAGTTGCTGGAGACCAACTACCAGCCAGCCGGGCACGCCGGCAAACTGATCACGGAGCTGGCCTGCTTCAGTTGCCACCGCTTCAACGGCAGGGGCGGCGATATGGCGCCCGATCTTTCCTGGGAGGGAAGCTCGGTGCAGCGGCAATGGCTCACTGCCTTTTTGCACAACCCCAACACCCTGCGCCCATCGCTCATCCGGCGCATGCCGCGCTTCAACCTGAGCGACAGCGATAACGCTGAGTTGACCGATTACATCTTGACCGTCTACCAGTCGCCGGCCATCGATGCGGACCTTGTGCCTCACGACCACTACTCCTGAGGCCGTGGAGCACGGACGCCAACTGTTCTATTCGAAATATGCCTGCCAGGCGTGCCACATCGTCGACACCAAGACCGACAAGGGCTATATCGGGCCAACGCTGACGCAGGTTGGCTCGCGCTTGACTCCGGCCTGGATCTACGCGTGGCTGAAGAATCCGCAGGCGCTGCGCCCCGGCGTCGCAGAACCGAACCAGAACCTGAGCGACGAAGACGCCCGCGCGCTGACAGCCTTCCTGATGTCGCTGAAAGGCCCAGGCGGGCGAGGAGCGAAGTAATGATGACGCGATCGACTGCAAACTTCAAGATTCGGGCCTCCGCAGCGGTGGCGCTTCTCTCGCTCGCCACGCTGGCCGGCTGCAGGCATTCAGCCCCGGCAAATGCAGGACTGAAGCCCACAGCGCAGGGAACCGCTCTCGTTGAATCCAGCGGCGGCCACCAGGTGGGCGTCACCGGCACGGCGCTCAATGATCCGCTGGTGGTGCAGGTTAACGACGATCAGGGAAACGCGGTTCCGGGAGCGCTGGTCGAGTTTCACGGCCCTGCCGGCGTCAGCTTCGACCCCTCCGCGGTGCTGACCGATTCAAGCGGTCAAGCAACTACTGCGGTCACTTTGGGCGATACCTCAGGACGATATCAGATCGAAGCGTTTACACCCGGCAAGACCAAGCCTGTATCGCTGGACATTGTGGAAACGGCGCTCGACTACCAGGAGCGCGTCGGGGCCATTCTTGCGGACAAGTATTGCAGCCGCTGCCACGATCCGGAGTCGTCGCCGGAGCGCGTTTCCAACTACGACAACCTCGAGGTCAAGCCGCATCCGTTCACTGAGGGCAACACGTTGAACAAGATGAGCGATGCCGATCTGACATCGATCATTCTGCATGGCGGCCCGGCCTTGAATCGTTCGGCGCTGATGCCGCCCTACGGAAATACGCTGAGTGCCTCGGATGTAAAAGCTCTCATTGCGTACACGCGCGCGGTGTCCGATCCTCCCTATCAGCCGCCAGGAACGGTTTACGAGCGTAAGTAAATCTGAATCTCTAACTGTGAAACGATGCGCCCTGATGACCGGCGAATCGAAAGTTGCTCGTGTTTCGGAAGGATAAGTACCGGCAAAAGCTACTATCGCGGAGGCTCGCCTCTTGCAGCCATCATCGACATCTCGATCGGCCCTCGCAGTCGTATTGTTGGCAACGGGCTTCTTCCTGGCAGCTACGCGGGCACAAGCTCCACAAGGCCCAAAGAGTGGCGCGGAAAGCCCACCGCCTGCCGCACCTCGCTCTTTTCCCGCACCTACCAACCTGCGAGTGTTGCCCAAGGACCTCTCCGGTCAACAGGTTCACGACATCATGGAGCATTGGGCCAGCTCCCTTGGCGCCCGGTGCGATGCGTGCCACGTCGTAGACACGGAAGGCACCGGCCCCGATGCAAAACCGCACCTTGATTTTGCAGATGACTCCAAACCTATGAAGGCCGTAGCTCGCCGAATGTACACCATGACCGAGGAAATCAACAGCAATTACATTGCCAAGGTTAACGGCTCAGGCATGCTGGTCACTTGCGGTACCTGTCATCACGGACGGGTGGCTCCCGAGCCGTTCATTGTCCCGCCGGCCGGCGAGCAACCTCCTGCCCAGGCGCCTTCGAGTGTGAAGGAAAGCTGGCCGTCGAAATGAAAGAAAGCCGCAAAGCTGTCTCCGTTAAACACAGGACAAGCTGGCAATCCTGTTGTCTGCTGGTGCTCAGCGCGTGGACGCTTTGCGCGACCCTGATGGTGGCCCAGGCAGAGGCTGCTAGACCCGACGGCCACCAGGCCACGCAGCAGGATTCAAGCAACCCAGTGGGTGCGGTCCTCTGCGCGAAATGCCACCAGGAGATCGTGAAAAGCTTTGCCAACAATCCGCACAGCCAGCCCGAGCCGATACATCCTGGAAGAGGCGTTCCCTGCGAGAGCTGTCATGGCCCCGGCACGGCACACGCGGAGGGCGGCGCAGTTTCCCTGATCTTCGATCCCTCACGCGCTACCGCCAAAGAAGTGGATGAAATGTGCGAGGAATGCCATGAGGCCAGACCCGCACACTTTGAGCACTCGGTCCATGGCAAGGGAAATGTGACCTGCATCGGCTGCCACAGTATCCACTCCGCGCGAACGACCAGGCAACTGCTCAAAATGAAGCAGCCCCAACTTTGCTTCCAGTGTCACAGCGAGGTGAAGCCACAATTCTCCACCCCCGTTCACCACAAGGTTGAAGAGGGACTGATCAACTGCACAGACTGCCATGATGCGCACGGCGCATTGGGAGAGAATTCGCTGCCATCTGCTGCCTGGCAGTTCATCGTGTGCACCAAATGCCATGTTCCGACCGCCGGACCCTTCGTCTATGAACACGCCGCGGTCAAAGCTGAAGGTTGCACTGCCTGCCACTTCGCGCATGGGGGGCCGAATCCAAAGCTCCTGGTCCAGGCAAGTGTGAATACGATCTGCGCGCAATGCCATATTCCGTCGCCGAAATCCACAATGGGGCTGCCTGACGTACCTGGGCACATCGTATCTGCGCAGAGTCAGTCGTGTATCAGCTGTCACGCGAGCATTCATGGCTCTGACATCAGCGACGTGTTTTTGAAATCCACGCGGAAGAGGAGCGAGCCTTGAAACCGGACCGAACTGTAGACCCAAGAACCTGAAGTCCCGTCCTCCTAACAGACAAGCAGATCGGATACCTGAGTCCCCCCCATCCAGCGGAGCTTTTAATCGCACAATGCGAACTGCTGGGGCTCATTAACGAAGAACGCGCCAATGTCTCGCAGTATTCTGGAATGACGCTAAATCTCCAATGCACGCATTATGAGAGGATGCTGGCTTTCGGAGCGGAGGCAGGTTGTGACTTTATAACCAGCGGCACGGAATGCATGCAAGCGTTCTGTCGGGTTTTCGCATCCAGGAACCGTCGGTCACTTCACGGTCGGTCCGATTGGCGTCTTCTGTTTGCCCCAGTTGAAATAACGGCCGAGAACGACTTTGACAATTAGATGGTCGGTTGAGGCAGTGCCGCCCCATCCAGCGCCGAAGTTGATTTCCCACTTCGGGGAAACGAAGAGGTTGACGACGGGGAAAAACTGGTGCTGCTGGTTGTGCAAATTGACGAAATGCCCGAATTCGCCCCAATAGCCGTAGTATTCAATTCCAAAATTGAACACCGGTTTTGGCTGGTAGGTGATCGTCGCAGCGGGGCCGAAGGTCATGCCATGCGGCGAAACATCGCGGGAGTAATAGCTCACCACCGTCTTCGGGGTTCCGGGTGGCAACGAAGCGGGATGGATGCCCCAGTTCATGGTGGTGTTCGCCGACCAATACCACTTGCCGACCGTATGGTCGACGATGGGCATGATCTGCCAAAGCCACGTCGGATTGGCGTAAGCTGCGCGTGCGTACCCTATCTCATTGGATACGCTCACTCCCACCGGCCAATGCCACTTGGGCGGGACTCGCACGCGAGGGCGAATGTGGTCACCGACCCACTGAATGCCAGTGCCGTTGCGTTCCTCAGTAAAAACGTAGAAACCCACCTCTGACCAGTCGTTTATGCCTTGGGTGAATTCGACCGTTTCGTGCTCCTGCCCTTGTGTTGGCAGCATCCCGAACTGAATTGTGGTGCTGCCTTCTAAGGTGTAATTGCTGTGCAGTTCGACGAGGAGAGTGCCGGGCGCTTGCGTCTCTGAAGGATAGACCTGAATTTCATAGTTCTCCTGGGAGAGCAATGGAAAACAAGCGAAGAAAAACAACGCCAGTACTGCAAGGACGAGGATGGCACGACGTCGAGTGAGTGGAACCCGCATTCGGCCTCTGAGTGTTGCTAAACGTAGTCGAAGAGCATCATGAACCCGGAGTCCATGTGATCCTGCTGGTGACAATGAAACAGGGTCTTGCCGGGATTGTTTGCCGTAAAAGCGACTTCTGTCTTTTTTCCGGGCGCGAGAAGAACGACATCTTTCAGAATCCCCGCGGTCGGTCTGCCACTTAGGGATTTGAGTTCGAATGTGTGCCGGTGCAAATGCACTGGATGAACGTCAGCGCTTTGATTGTCGAACACCAGCCGATAGCGGGTTCCCTTTTTGAGCGGTACGGCTTCCGTGTTCGGCCAGGAATGACCGTTAATGGTCCAGTGATCAAAATCTCCGTAGCCCTTAAACTCAGGTTTGATCACCATGGGCACGATCAACTCGTCCTGATCGGGAACAAACTTGGGCTGCGGTGCCGCAAAATTCTCGTACTGGAAATCGAACCGCGCAGGATTCCGAAACTCGGGCGTACCTGTGCGGCCGGCATATTCCACCACTATACCCATCCCCGACTTACGAATGGCGGAGTTGGTTTCACCAAGAATCCACACGCCCGGCTGATTCATTTCCACTATGGCGTCAATCCGCTCGGCCGGGCCGAGACGAATGGTTTCGACGCGAGACGGCACAGGTACAGAGTTGCCATCCAGTGCCGTGACCAGAAAGCGATGGCCTGGGAGAGCGAGATCGTGCATCAGAGTAGCGCTCGCATTCAGGACATGCAGCAGCACCCGCTCACCTTCCCTCACGCGGATGGGATCGCCGAAGCCGAGCATGCGGTCGTTGATGGTCGCGTGGCTGTAGATGACTTCCTGATAGCCTTCAGCACCGCCTTGCGCGTGACCTTCCCAGTCGTGGAGCGCAAGAAAGATCTCCTGGTCGTAACGTGCGGGATTCGATGCAGGATCGATCATGAGGAAACCGAATTCACCGGAGTACGTGGAGCGGCTGAGATTGTGGCCCGCAGGCATGTGCGAGTGATACCAGCGGCAACCCGCGGGCTTCGCTATCCACGTATAGCGTTGTTTGCCACCGCGCGGCGCCGACTCGGGCGAGCCTTCCTCTGCGGCCCCATCCTGGAGGGATGGGATATGCAGGCCGTGCCAGTGCACAATATCGGAAGCATCGGTTTCGTTGATTACATCGATCGTGACATTCTGGCCTTCTCGTATGCGGATGAGGTCGCCGGGAACCCGGCCGTTGAATGCAGTGGTGCGGACGATCTTGCCAGGAGCTATTTCCAGGCGGATTTGCGCAATGCGAATGGTGTAGTCAGCGGCAAGCTGCGGTTGAGCGGGCAGAGTAAAGGAGCGTCCCAGGAATGAGGTCCCAGCCAACATGCGAGCGGAATCGATGAGGAAATTTCTGCGATTCACCATACGATGCGACTCAGTGCGCCGTGCCCGAGTGGCTGTAAAGGATAATGATCGCCCCGAGCACCAAAACTGCGGCCGTCTCGGCCAGCAGATTGAGCTCGAAGTAAAGATTTGAACCGGGGAGCGTGATCATCGTGGGCCGCTTTTCGTATGCGTCCGAAGAAGCTCCGCGATATAACCCTTTGCCGAAAAATGCCGCGAAGAAGCCGAGCATTGGGATGCAGGCAAGAACTGCGGCAACATAGAATCGCTGTGCCTGCAAAGGGCCCGGGGACAGAACAAGAACGACCTCAAGCAATGCAAGCAGAGCAATTGTCACAACCTGCCATACAAGATGAAACTTTGCGTGGCCCGGCCATTCAGGGTTTGTTGCATGGTTGCGATTGAGGTCGATCGCAATCGTTCCCAGACCTTGCAGACTGCAGAGAAGAGCCAGCAGTCCGCGAGCGATTGCCTGACCGACCACAGAGCCCTCCGTGCGATTCCCAGGAATGTGCGTAGTCTGCTCCAGTTACATCGACTCGAACCGGATAGCAGCGGCTTCGGAACTCACCTCCGAAGCATATGGAATGTTAACCGTGATGCGCGCTCCGCCCGTATCCCGATTCGCGGCCAACACTGTGCCGCCGTGAGCGCGAGTGACGGCATCGACAAACGCGAGGCCCAGTCCATGGCCGTCTGAATTGCGCCCCTTAACGCGGCGCTCGAAAAGATGGCCGAGCACATCGGAATCGAAGCCGGGGCCATCGTCTTCGAGGATCAGCGATGCGCCATCCGGTCCGCTCTCGAGTTCGATCGCTACCGTGCACGAAGCCGGCAAGTTTTTCAGCTCATTATCCAGGAGGTTGGCGACCATGCGATGAAGCATCGAGGCATCGGCGAAGACAGTTACGGGACCAAAACTTCGCACTCTAACTTTTAATCCCTTCTCCGACATGGACGGTTCATACAGATCGATCATTATGCGCAGCAAATCATCCATGTCGACTTCGCTCCGCGTAAGCCGCAAAGCGTCTGCCTTAGCCTCGGCAACATCCAGGGACTTGTTCAGGAAATCAGTAAGCCGATCAAGTTCGTCAATCGCGGAGACGATGGACTCGACTTTGTCTCCTTCAACCTCTCGCGACAGGGAAGATTCAAGTTTCCCGCGAATGGCCGTGAGAGGACTGCGCAGATCGTGGGCTAGCGAGTCTGTCATCGTGTGTAACTGGTGCATCGACCGCTCGATGCGTTCGAGCATGCGATTGAGCGTCAACGCAAGCTGGCTCACTTCGTCGTTGCGGCGCGCGACGGGAACGCGGGCACTCAGATCGGAATGACCGATCCGGGAGGCAGCTTCCGTAATTTTGCGCACGTGGCTCAACATGCGGCGCGTGGACAAAAACACCATTGCAAAACCCAGCATGACAAGCATGAGCCAAAGCAGGAGGAAGCGCAGGCGGAGGCTCCGGAGCACGCGGAGATCGTCTCGCTCCGAGAGGCCGAGGAAGATGTGGCTTCCGTCCTTGATGCGGATGGACGCAACCCGGAAGGGCACCGAGAAACCCTGCACGTGAATATCCGTCGGGTGATCGGACGCAATTGTAGCCACTCGCAAAGCATTCAATTCGGCTTGACCGTTGCCAACTCCCACCCAGAGTTTAAGCGCACCATCATCGCCGCTCTGGAGAAAGAACACGGAGTCGTTGAAATTGCCTTCCGAGGGTAATCTGTTCGGCACCTCACGGCTGGCGAGTTCCGCCACCTCTCCCACCACGCGATGGTAGAGCGCGTTTTTTGGCGTTCGCTCGGCAACATCCCCAAGCACATTGACCTCTCCTGAAAGCCATGCGTCGGTGCGCCGCTGAATATCGGCTACGACAAAGCTTTGAAGAAAGAGGAAGAACACCAGGGTTCCGCATGCAAAAGCGAGAGTGGCCCAAAGCGAGATGCGCCATGCGGCGCTGCGCATAAGCGGCTTACCGGTCTGTGAGGACATAGCCCACACCTCGCATGGTTCGAATCAGCGGTTGTTGTCCGATGCCATCAACCTTGCCGCGCAGCCGGTAGATATGCACGTCAACTACATTCGTGTCCGGCTGTATGCGCATGCCCCAAACTTTATCGAGAATCATGGAACGCGTCACCACGCGCCCTGCATTGCGGCACAAATACTCCAGCAGGACAAATTCCTGCTGCGTCAGCTGCAATGCCTGGCCGCCGCGCAATGCCTCGCGTCGCAGCAGGTCCAGCTCAAGGTCTTTCACGCGTAGCCGTGTGGCTTCAGTACTAGCCGGATTGTTGTGTCGAAGCAGGTTGCGGAGGCGCGCCAGCAACTCTGCAAGCGCGAAGGGCTTGGTCAGATAATCGTCCCCGCCTTGCTCGAGCCCGCGCACACGGTCGTCAACGGATCTGCGTGCGGAAAGGATCAATACCGGCGCCCTCACGCCCAGTTGACGCAGGCGAAGGATTAATGTGATTCCATCTTGGTCGGGCAGCCCGAGATCGACGATGAGAATGTCGAATGGACTCTCCACGGCCAGTGCCTCGGCTGTTCGGCCGTCAGGCGCCGCTTCTACCTCATATCCCGCTTCTTCGAGAGACCGCCGCAGAAAACTCTGAATATCGATTTCATCTTCCACCAGAAGAAGGCGCATGACAGGATATTAGTGCATCTGCAGTGCTCCATTACAGATTGAATCATGTTTCCGGTGGGCTCCATTCAAAAACAGGCAAGCGATTTGGCCAAGATGAATGCATTGTCATCTGGGCGTTCACTTGCGGTCATCAACTTTCGCTATCGTCAGACGTAGGGTCCGATTTACTCCTGTGCAAGGGCGCGGTCAGAACCCAAGGAGAGCTGATTGCGTCTTGTTCTGCAGATGAACAAAACGTCACGCAGAGAAGCTTGATTTCAGGCTTTCCAAAGCCGCTTTGTCTTCGTCTCACTTTACATTGAGGCTTACAGAACTCCGGCTCCCAAGCCCTCGGAGTCACCAACACAACAGAGTCATATCTATCAAGAAGATTGAGGATCAATTTGCACTCGGCGAACGTTATGGAACGATCGGACACGTCCTCCCTTGCGGAAGCATTTACGACATCGCTGGCGATACCCTCAGTCCTCGATCCCAACCTCGAGGATGCGATTCGCCATGTGCTCGACAACCCCGGGAGCCTGGTTCGTCCAAAACTGGTCTTCCAGATGGCAACGGCGTATGGAGTGGAGGCCGCCCACGCTGAGGAATTAGCCGTTGCACTCGAGTACTTCCACACCGCTTCGCTGCTATTTGACGATCTGCCGTGCATGGACAACGCGCTGGAAAGGCGGGGCATCCCATGCACCCATCTCGTCTATGGAGAAGAGGGAGCCATCCTTACGGCTCTGGCGCTCATCAATCGGGCCTACGCGCTCACGTGGCGAGCGGTCGCGGGATCCGCGCGGGCCGGGCAAGCTCAGGCTCTCGACTTCATTGAGCGCTGCCTTGGCGTTGACGGCTTGCTCAACGGGCAAAGCTTCGATCTGCATTACGCAACTTTGCCACGCACGCTCGAGAGCACCGACCGCGTCGCGCGTGGCAAGACGGTATCGCTGATCCGGCTCACTCTGGTGCTGCCCGCCATGCTGGGCGGGGCATCGCGGCGTGAGATTCAACTGGTCGAGCGCATCTCGCTGTTCTGGGGGCTCGGCTATCAGACCGTGGACGACTTAAAGGATGTGCTGCAGAATGCGGCGCAAACCGGAAAGACCCCGGCCCGCGATGTATCGCTCGGGCGCCCGAACGTCGCGGCAGTGATCGGTATCCGCGGCGCTGTTCAGCGCCTCACTCGGTTGATCCAATTGGGGGACAGAGTCCTTGGCCGGCTTCTTGTTTCACGGCCTGAGCTCGATTTTCTGGAGCGGCTGCGCGGCGCATTGCAACAGGAGTTGGAGTGCGTTACGTCGAATTCCTGCGCCCTCGAGGAGAGGGGCGCGCCGTGATCCTTCTCAAGCTGATCTGGACAAATCTCGGCAGACACCGGATCCGCTCCCTCATCAGCATAACCGGAATCGCCTTCAGTGTTGCAGCCATGCTCAGCGTCGTAACTATCCTTCAAGGTGCCGTTGGCATGTTCTCCGGGTTGCTTTCGAGTGACAGTGAAATTGTTGTCTTCGAGCGCAATGTCTCCGACTTGTTCTTCAGCGATGTTCCACAACCCGCGCTGGACGCGATCGCAAATTGGCCGATCGTTCTCCATGCGGATCCGGTTCTCTTTGGCATCGTCTCCAGCGAAAGCAATCCCATCATCACCTGCTTCGGCATCACGGCCAACGACCCACGCATGTTGAAGGCAAACTGGATTGTCGGTAATCGCGAAGACTTCGGGCAGCACACCGATGACGTTGTGCTCGGCCAGCGCGCCGCGGAATTTCTTTCAGCAAAGCTCGGCGATCATGTCCCCATCGGCCACGGAACATTCCACGTTGTCGGCATCATGCAGACCGCCAATGGGTTTGAAGATGGCGGCGTGTTCATGCCCCTCAATGTCGCGCAGGCCTTCTTCCATAAGCAGAATGCGTCGTCGGTGATTACCGTCAAGCTGCGCAGCAAAGACGATATTCCCCAGTTCAAGGCGATGGTCAAGTCGCATTACCCCACGCTGGTTGCGCTCGAAAATCAGGAGTTCAATCGCTCCTACTCGCAGTTCAAGATTCTGAAAGCCACGGCGTGGGCGGTGGGGGGATGTGGATTGCTGCTTGGCGGCTTTGGCGTCGCCAACACCATGATCATGTCGGTCTTCACGCGTGTTCGGGAAATTGCGATTCTGCGGGTCAACGGCTTCTCGCGTTCGCAGGTCGCGTCCATGATCTTCGGCGAATCCACATTTGTGTCCCTATTGGGAGCGGCAGCCGGAATACTCATCGGAACGCTCTTCCTCTATGCGCTCAAGCTCATTCCCGCGCTCCACGGCTATGTAGACGTAACCCTTCACCCCTTCGTTCTGACGATCGTGGTTCTGCTGGCGTTGTTGACTGGAATTGCCGGCGCGCTTTATCCGGCCTTCTACGCCATGAGGATTCGAGCGGTGGAGGCGCTTCGTTTCGAATGAGCACCGCGGTTGCCATCTCGTATGAAAAGCGAACAGTCGTACTTCGTGCCGAGAGCGTGTGGAAGAGCTATGAGCAGGGAGCCATTCAAGTCCTCAACGGCGTCGATCTTGAGGCGTGCGAAGGCGAAGCTGTGGCGCTTTGTGGTCCTTCCGGATGTGGCAAGAGCACTTTGCTTCATCTATTTGGAGGGCTTGATTCAGCTGATCACGGGCGCATTTCAGTCAACGGCGTCGAAATCAACCGGCATCGCGATCGGCTTAAGTTGCTCCGGCACGAGGTAGGCTTCGTATTTCAGCTTCACAACCTGATTCCCGGGCTCACGCTCGCAGAGAATTGCCTGATTCCAGCTACCGCAGCTGGAACAGACCGCCGTGAGGCACGGGAACGATTGCAATACCTTGCGGTGCGCACCGGTTTGAGTCATCGCCTCGGACAACGCATACAGAAGCTCTCGGGCGGCGAGCGCCAGAGGACCGCTCTTTGCCGCGCGTTGATGAACAGGCCGAAAATCCTGCTGGCCGACGAACCCACAGGGTCATTGGACGAAGAGACGAGCGCACAAGTGTTCGCTCTCCTGCTTGAAATGGCTGTCACTGAAGGAGTGACGCTCTTGATGGCGACGCACGACCTGGGACTGGCTCGGCGATGCGATCGCACCCTGGAAATGCGAAATGGACGTATTCATGCCCACCAGCTTGCTGAGTGAACCGATGAAAGCGCGTCACGAGCCCCGCGTGATCGCAGAGGCCGCGTGGCACAGCCTCTTATGGCTTCTGGTGGCCAATGTTGTCGGCGTGGGCATTGCCGTTCTGCTTCTGCTTCCGGGCCTGAACGCGTTATTGGGGGAGTGGACCTATGGGCGCTGGATCATTGTGCACATGAACCTGGAGCTTTACGGTTGGACTAGCCTGCCGCTGGTCGGTTTCGTCTTTTATGTGTATCGAGCGAACCATGGCGCTTCGGCCAAGTGGTGCAGGCCGGTGCTGTGGGTTTGGTCCGCCGCGCTCGGTGTGGGGGCGCTTTCCTGGCTATCCGGCTACTCCAGCGGCAAACTGTTTTTGGATTGGACCGGCTACGCGCGAATTCTGTTTGCCATTGCACTTCTCGCGCTTTGGTTTCTTCTGCTCGCGGCCTTCATCGGCAACCGGGATCGTTCCGGATCAGCCGGAATGGCGAATGCCGCGAAGGTCGTGGGCCTGATCGTCCTTTTCGCTGTCCCATTCGCAATCTACATCGCGTCGAGCCCCAATCTCTATCCCGCGGTGAATCCCGACAACGGCGGCCCTACCGGGGCAAGCCAATTGGAATCGTCACTGACGATCGTGCTGGTCCTCTTGATGATCCCGTTTGGCGTCACGCGGCGCAAGCCGGCGAGCACGCGGCCAATCTTTCTTGGCTGGGCGCTGCTGGTCGCTGAAGCACTCCTGTGCATCGCACTTGGACACGCCAACTCCAGCAACCATAGCCCGGCTCAATTTCTTAGCCTCGGGAGCCTCATCGTCTGGATACCGCTCGTGCCCGCGTATTACGCCGCGTTCCGGTGGAACAGCAACACCCGCAAATGGCGGCTGGCGTTCCTTTGCTGGTGGGGCGCGCTGGTGCTCACGGGCTGGATCTTCTTTCTTCCCGGAGTCCTCGATCACTTCAAGTTCACCGACTGCCTGGTTGGCCACTCTTTCGTTGCCATGGCCGGATTCACATCGAGCCTCGTCATCTTTCTCCTGATCCAGCTCATGGGCGAGGATGGGTGGATCTTCAACCGGTCGCGATCCTTCTACGGCTGGCATGCAGGGGTCATGGTCTACATCCTGGCGGTCACCTTGGCGGGATTGCGCGAGGGCTATGACCCAGCATTCACCATCGTTCCTGGAGCCGAGCGCATCGCGCTTTATACGGTCCGCCTGATCTCGGGAATCTTCATGCTCCTGGCATCGCTTGACTGGTTCGTCGATGCCGCAGCCGTGCTTCGCCAACCCGCGTTGGCCGTAACTAGCCTTGTTCAGGAGCAGACAGCATGAATCGTCGCTTCCTTTTCGGTTATCAGCTCTTCACTGGATTCTCAGATGCAGGCACTGGCGCGCTGCTCGTCCTGGCGCCGGAGTTCACGCTTGGCCTGATGAACATCCATGAGCCCTCCGATGCAATCCCCTTTGTCTCGTTCATCGGGGCATTCGTCTTTTCCGTGGGCTTGGCGTGCCTCTATGGTGCTTGGCTTGCCGGCCGTGGGGAAGGCCGCACAAGGGTGGAAATGATTTGGCTCCTCACAGCGTTTACCCGCAGCGCCGTGGCAATCTTCCTCGCTCAACGCGTGATCGCTGGCACCCTGCAGGCGGCATGGCTCACAGTGGCAATCCCCGACGGCGCATTCGTCCTCATCCAGGCAGTCGGATTGCGAATGAGGTGGGTGGCTCGTGCCATTACGGAGTAGCGTGGGCGGGCCGTGGGTCCGTGGCGTTTCCCTCATCGCCATCACCTACGTCTATTTCCTGATCTTTGCGCAGTTCGCGTTTCTCCATCGCCTCGCCGGCCTGGGCATCACGGGCCCTGCGCTAACCATGGTAATGACGGCCATGGCCGTCGGTGGAATTCTCTTCAGCCTGCTCCCGGCACGGCTCCAGATCTTTCCCTCGCCGGCCCTGCGTCTTCGCATCGGACTGGGCATCTCCAGCGCCGCCGCGTTCTTCTCGCTGCTCCCGCTCAGCGTCACCACCGCGGGTTGCGTGGCTTTTCTCATCGGCTCCGGCCTCGGCATTCTCACCGTAACCCTGGTCGCAAACCTTCGCTCATGGATTGGCGAACGGCATGCGCTCTTTTACGTAGGTCTTGGCACCGGCGCCGGCTATTTCGCGTGTAACTTTCCCCCGCTGTTCACGGCATCGCCAAACGTCCAGTCCATTGTTGCCGGCGCGCTTTGCCTCGCAGCCCTTTGCCTTCCTCTTTCATTCGATCATGAGAACCAACCCTGCGAATCGCTTCCAATTGCGAAGATCACGTTCTTTCACGTCTTGGCTGGCTTCGCGGCCTTGGTTTGGCTCGACTCCGCGGCGTTCTTGATTATCCAAAATACGCCTGCACTCAGAGCCGGAACGTGGCAAGGCTCCATCCATCTCTCGACCAACGCCTTCCTGCACTTGGCGGCAGCGCTGCTGAGCGCATGGCTGCTCCGAAAGAGAGGTCTCGCGCTGGTTCTGGGCGGCGCCGTCGTTGCCCTTGGCGGCGCGTGCCTGCTGCTACTTTCGCCTCCCGGAACCCTGCTCGCGTCGATACTTTATCCCATCGGTGTTTCGCTCTACTCCGTCGCGCTTGTGGCGTATCCTTCATTCCTAGCTCCGGCGGAAACCGCAGTCGAGCGCACTCGACAGGCAGGATGGATTTACGCCATCGCCGGATGGGGCGCATCGGTACTCGGCATCGGCATGGCCCAGAATCTCGGCCATGTTCCACCTGCGTTTGTCGGGGCGTCCGCGCTGGTCATTTTACTTCCGTCCCTCGTCCGCCTAGTTCTCCGTCGCCAGCGCGAAGCAGCACTCACGGCCGCGATCCTGATCGCTGCGCTCGTGGCGAATCACTTCATCTCCCCCGCTTCGGTACCTCCTGCGTCGCGGGTCGAGCTCGGACGGCAAGTCTATATCTCCGAGGGCTGCATCAGTTGCCACTCGCAATATGTGCGGCCCAATTCGCCAGACGTACTGATGTGGGGTCCGGTCGAGTCGATCGAGAAAATTCGCCTGCAACATCCACCCCTAATCGGCAATCGCCGACAAGGCCCCGATCTTTCCAATGTCGGTTCGCGCCGCTCAGCTCTCTGGCTAAAAATGCATCTCTACCATCCCGCCCAGGTGAGCGGCGCATCCATCATGCCGCCGTATGGGTTTCTCTTTCGCGATGAGCGCGGGGAGGACCTGGTTGCCTATCTCGCGGGCCTGCATGGATCCGGCGTCAAGCAACAGATTGCGGAGGAATTGCTCTGGCAGCCGTCTGCCGTCGCTCTCCAGCGTGCCAATGCTGCGGATGGCCAACGCCTCTATATCCGCTATTGCGCCACTTGCCACGATTCCAGCGGCAGTACCCGCCGCGCGTGGCAGTCCAAATTCAATCCCCTTCCTCCGGATCTCGCGCAGGGTTCATTCCAGCATGTGCCGGCTTCTGCCACGTCCATTCAGCGATGGATGCGGCTGGCGCAAATTGCCAAGTTCGGCGTTCCCGGGACCGATATGCCTGGCCACGAATACCTGCCTGATGAGCAGATCTCTTCTATAAGTCTTTGGGTGTTGCAGCACGCGGATCCATCCGCGCAATTCGCGCAGAAACAGTAACCATTTCACCACCGCCAGGAGAATATTCATGAAGCACGTTACTCTCTTCCTCGCACTTCCGATAGCGATTGTTTCCACTGCCTTCGCTCAACAGCAGACCTTTACGGTGAATCCCGATGCCAGTCAGGTGGAATTCACGCTGGCAGGCAGCCACCATGTTCAGGGGACATTTCATGTGCAGAGCGGTTCCGTGGGCTTCGACCGTTCCGCGACGGCATTGTCGGGCGAGATTGTGGTTGCTGCCGGGAGCGGCAACAGCGGCGAGCCCAGCCGTGACAAGAAGATGAACGGCGAGGTTCTGGAAGTCTCGCACTTCGCCGAGATTACATTCGCCCCCAAGAGCTACCAGGGCGCCATCGCGCCGAGCGGCGACTCGAACATTCAGGTGTCGGGAGTCTTCACACTGCATGGCGCGTCCCACGACATCACAGCGCCCATGCAGATCCACATTGACGGTCCAAACGTGACGGCCAAGGGTCAGTTCACGATTCCTTATGTCAAATGGGGATTGAAAGATCCAAGCATCTTCATCCTTAAGGTGGCCAAGGAAGTAAACATCGACCTTACACTGAATGGCAGTCTGAAGCGGGAGGAGTAAGGTCGAACCAACCTTAGAACGAGCGACTCTGCGGGTGCAAAATGACGATCTATTTATTCTTCTTGATTCGCAGTGACGGGGCTGAGGCACATACGCGAGACGAAACACTGTCGACAGGCGCTTGCGAATTTGGATAAATGCGGCAACCTGAAACGCCGAATCTGGCCAGAACAAAACTTTAATATCCTTTGAAAGGGCTTACCTTTTCTCTTGATTAAGAACAGCAACTCAACTCCAAGAGTGTTCCCCATGCAGGGCCCGGCAAGGCTAACCTTCTTTCTCGTACTGTTTGCCGCCATGCCGGTGATCGCGTGGCCAGTGACCGCGCAGACCCTGGTTCATCGCCCGTCGCCCGCAAAAGTTCCGTCACCGGTTGCCGCGATCGCGCCGTTATCCGCAACACACGCGGCACTGGTCCTGCCGCGCGGCACTAGCCTTCAGGTGGAGATTCCGCGGCGGTATCCGATGTGAGCCAACTGGCCGAGGCTCTGCCCGCGCCGACGGTCGCCGAGGATGGCTTCGCGATCCACTTCGACCGGCTTGCGCCCGATGTGCCTTCCTTCGAGGCGGGCGCGGCGCATGCCGGCGCGGACCCGCTCGATAATAAGGTTGCGTTCCAACTCGGCTATGGCGCCGATGATGATGACGATGGCCCGGCCCAGCGGACCGGACGTATCGATCTGTTCGCGGAAGCTGACGAACTCGATGTTGAGATGGTTTAGCTCGTCCAGCACCTCGAGGAAGTGCTTTACCGAGCGGGCTATCCTGTCTGAGGCCCAGGTCATGATCACGTCGAATTTGCCGCGGCGGGCGTCCCGCATCAGCTCGTCAAGACCGGGCCGGCGCGTCTTGGCGCCGGAGACCCGGTCGGTGTACTCCTGCACGACTTCGTTGCCGCGCTGGGCGGCCATCTGCTTGAGATCGAGAAGCTGCGTCTCCGGGTGTTGATCCAGGCCGGAGACCCGCATATACAGGGCGGCCCGTTTCACTTGCGCCGCCCATTGGGTTTCGGTGAGTGCTTCGCGATGTAATCCTTGATGTGCTCCAGCAACACGTCGGTCATGTTCTTCCCCTGGCTGGCAGTGACCGACTTAAAGCTGTTATGGAGATCGACGGGAACGTTCAGATTCATTCTTTTTACCCCTTTGTCGTCAGGCTTGCTGATCTTGCTCACCTCCTCTCCTGGAGATGAGGTTATCTGGTTATGAGTACCGCTGGCCAGGGCTCCTGCCGCCCCGGCCGGCAAGCCATCGGCTAAGTCCACATCGGCTGGCAGCAGTCCACCAGGGGAGCAAGTTCGGCATCGGCCATCTGCAGCCCTTGCGCCAGCTGGTGCACCTGGGCCGGTGTGGGCGCCCGTTCGCCGGCTTCTAGAGCGTCCCACAGGTCGGGGTCCATGCCGGCCCGCCACGCCGCCTGGCGGATCGACTCGCCGCTCTTCCGGCGGCAGTTCCGGATGGCCTCCCCAAACAACACCGTCCACGCCCAGCGCCGAAACGCAGAGTGGTCAAACAACTCTACTATACTCATATACTTACTACTTTCTCAGAAGACCCGTCAATCGGGCCTCCTATCTGGAGCGAGTATGCGTCCGCCCCGCATTCCAGCCAAAGGGGGGTAGCTTCGCCTTCGGTATCCAGCTCTCCAGCACCAAGCTCAGTTTCTCCGCCATGCCTGGTCAAATCTCCATAGCCGGAGGCTACTGGCGACTCAATCCCATGCTGCTGAGCTGCGTACCCTCTACCACCCCCACTCCCATCCCTGTGCTGATCCGCTCCACTCCGGAGCTGCTCCAGGCCAAGGACGCCATCGGCCAGGCACTCGCCTTCCTGATGGCTAACTCCGACCTCGCCTAACAAATATGGATCTACGCTGGACAAGCCGCGGTGGACTGCTGCTCGATGGCACGGGCGACCTTGCCACCACCCTGAGCTCCATGGAAGAGCTGCAGACCATGGTGGCCACCCGCTTCAAGGCGAGACCTCGCTCCTGGAAGCTCTATACGATCGGCGCCGGCTTCGATAGCGTGATCGGATCCTCAACCGGAATCAACCAGAACACGGAGCTCGCCATCCAGCGGCGTGCCCAGGCCTCGGTCTCCGACCTGCTGCCTGCCGGCAGCCTCAACATGCAGACGGTTACGTGGGTTTTCTCCTCTCCCGCGCCACTTGCCGCCTTCCGGATCCGCTCCCGCGTCTGTCGCCGGCACGCGCCCAACTCTCATCCCCTCAGCAACTTGGCCTATCTCCGCCCGGATTCACACCGAGCCCAATCTGCTTCCCTCCTGCGCACCCGGCTCCAAGTGCGCAACTGCGCGGAACCTGCGCACTTCCATGGCGGGGAAAGGGCTAGAAAGACAGAGGATTTTCAACTGCGGATGAAGTGAGAGAGTAATGTCTCCTACTGAATAGGAACAGGCCCTGTGGGCCACGCCCCCTCTGTCTGCCCCCCGCGACCGCTTCCGACGCAAACCCACTCCCCCCATCGTCCACCACCATCCGACCAGCCGAAACAGTAAAGCTTTTCCCCTAAGGACAGGGCATTACCGGGAATCGGTTCGCTCCCCGGCCGGGCTATGGCAGCCCGGGTATGGCAAACTTCCTGACTACTCTCCGTCTGAATAGCCGCCCACTTTTCTTGGCACACTTCCTGCTCGACCGCCCGCGCTCGACTTCGTCAATCGAGCAGTCAGGCGACTTAGGGTCTCTGATGCCGGATCAGTAGACGTAACCCCGTTCCGGAAGTTTCGCATTCCGGAGTTATGACGGTCGATCCGGCCTATCTTCAAGGCTCAGTGGACGCATCGCCCTGAATACGTTGATTGAGATTGGACCAGCTGGACCAATCAATTGAAGGCGGCTGCGAGCCCCATCGGGATTAGCCGAATAGCGGCTGCTTGGGGCGCACGAGTTTTTCGGCCGGGTTCTCATCCTCTGCACTTTCGTCGAGCGGCTCATCCTTGAGGATGGAGTACATCCGCTGAATGGTGCTGATGCACACCTGGCTGCTGCCCGCGATATAGGAGTTCTTGAGAAGCTGGACGTTGTAAAGCTCGGTAAACTTGCGGTTGTCGTCGTTGGGCAGGTAGGACATGAACTCCTGCTCGGCCTGCTGACCGAGGTTGCGCGTGTCAACCAGGAACAGAATGCGTTTGGCGTCGGCGTGCTTGAGCAGGCGATAGACGGAGGTAATGGCCGTAAAAGTCTTGCCGGAGCCAGTGGCCATCTGCATGAGGGCGCGGGGGCGGTCGGCTTTGAAGGAGGCTTCCAGGTTGTTGATGGCTGTGATCTGGCGAGCGCGCAGACCTGCCGGGTCGAGTGGCGGAATATCCTGTAACCGGGCACGGAGCGATTGGGGATTGGAACGCCATTCCGTGATTGTCTCGGGGCGCGGAAAGGTAAAAACCTCGCGCGAGCGCGGGTGCGGATCACGCCCGTCCGTGAACCGGGTGACGACGCCCGTGCTCTGGCAAACAAAGGGCAGCGGTTCCAGGTTGTTTACCCATTTCAGGTTCGCGGCGGCATAGCCCCCGGCCTGCTCCTCTACAACCGTGATCTTGTGCCCCCAGTCTTCCGGCTTGGCCTCGATAACGCCGACCGCGCGGCGATCCACGAAAAGAACGTATTCGGCGGGGCCGATGTCGGTCGGGTATTCGCGGACGGCGACACCTGGACCAGCGTTGAAGTCAATCTTGCTCTTGTCCTGGACGCGCCATCCCGCCTCGGCCAGTTTTGCGTCAATCTGGTCGCGCGCGATCTGCTCGGGATTTTGGTTTACCGTGGCCGAAGGCATCCCTTACTTCAATTCCATCCGTGGACGCAATGCGAAGGGTCTGCATCCAATTATGCACGGATAACCAGCTGATTCCAGAACTATTGCGCAGATCTATTTGACGCAAAGAGCGGCATCAATTCTCGCCCTTTGCTCATGCACTTCTTTAAGCCGTGCGGCTGAGGGCACGAGAGGCTTTTAGGGGCTTCGGTGGGACACCAGCTTCGCCGGCGACTCGAGGCAGGCGAAAAGGCGGCACACACCTCGCACACGTAGCCGCTACTTGAGATGTCGTTTAAAGGGTGGATCTGAAAAGGGAAGACTGACGGGGGTTGAGGACCCCTTGTGGCCTACAACTGCGGCAGGGCAGCGATCACACTAACGAAGAGTTACGGTCGGTATTTGAGCCGTCAAGCAATCCGAGAATTCCCGGCGCACTCTTGGAAAACAGCTCCACCCCGGTTTCGAGTTGCTGATTGCATTCGTTTAGCCGCCTGCGTCTATGAATATCCCGGTCGCCCATCTCCCCGACCCCAGACCGGTCCTACTCTCCCGCCACAGTAGGCAGCAGCACCGCGCTCGCTCCTCAGGCTGCAGGCTGATCCAAAAGGCCTGCGCGACGTTTCGGGCATACGGACTGAAGCCGAGGTCCAGCAAGAAACACGACCAACACGCATCCGAGCCGCACCATGCCGATGAATTTGGTAGCGTAGTGTTCCCAGCGGAAGTTCTTCAGTCAGGCAAATAACCGTTCGATCTTCCAATTACTCACCGCTCTTGCGTGTGTTTTGCGGCGGGCGACCCGGCGCTACCACATGGTCGTCTCCGAGGACTGGATTGCAAGGCTCCTATCGGGCTGTGGGGATAATTAGGCCGGGCCCCCAGGACCGAGGTCCTGGGCTAACCACCATGGCTCCCTCCGGGAGCGGCGACGAGTGTGGTGTGAGCTTCTCGATTTCCCACCCATCGCGCGAAACGGCCTGAGCGATGGATGGGGCAGCCAAATTCAACGGACGGAAGGCTCCGGGCTAGTAGATGTTGTGGTAGTTCGGATACGGCGGCTGCTGCGGCTTTCCCGGTGGATGCGCCTTCAGCTCCTCCATGGCCAGCGAAACCGCCTTCTCAAGCTGAGGGTCGTGGCCTTCGCTTACGGCTTTGGGGTCCTGCTCCACTTCGTAGTCCGGATCGACGCCGTGATTCTCCACGTCTCCATTCGCTCGACGGCGAGAAGAACGCGACGCTGGGCGAGGTGACGTGGCCGCCGTCCATCAGCACCGGGATGGCCCCGATGCCGACCAGTCCGCCCCAGGTGCGCTTGCCCACCAGCGGCCCCAGCTTGCGCTATTTGAAGAGCCAGGGCAGCGCATCGCCGCCGGAGCCGGAAAACTCATTGGCGATCATCACCTTGGGCCCGTAGATGCCGGCGTTGGGGGTGTGCTCGATGGCGCCGTAGCGCGGGAGCCAGTAAGCTTCGATCTGCCGCTGCATCACCTCGATGAAGTAGTCGGCCACCTGGCCGCCGCCGTTGAAGCGCTCGTCGATGATCGCGCCCTCCTTCTGTCGGTCTGCGCAAAGTAGTAGCGGTTGAAGTTGGTGAATCCGCCGCCGCCGGTGTCGGGCAGATAGACGTAGGCGAGCTTGCCGCCGGAAAGCTTGTCCACCTTTTTCTGGTTGCTCTCGATCCAGTCCACGTTGCGCAGCGCGGCCTCGCTGGCGATGGGACGTCACGTCGAATGTCGCGCGCATTTGAGCCGTCGGCCGAGCCGATGCGCAGGCTGGTCGACCTGGCCGGCGGTGCCTTCAAGCGGCTGCTGGATGTTGGTGTCGGCGGTCAGGTCGTGCGCCGTTGATGTCGAGGATGCAGTCGCCCACGCTGACGTTGAGTCCCGGCTGCGCCAGCGGCGCCTTGCATCTGCGGGTTGAACGTCTCGCCGGTGTAGATCTTGGCAAAGCACTAGCGGTTGTTCTTGATCTCGTAATCGGCGCCGAGCAATCCGCCGGGGACGTGCTTGGCCTCGGGAATCCGTCCGCCGTTGCCGCGCAGGTGGCCAACGGAAAAGGCGCCGAGCATCTCCTGGAAGATGTAGTTGAGATCGGCGCGCGAGGCGATGGACTGAACCCACGGCTCGAAGCGCTTCTCGTCCTCAGCCATCGTTCACGCCGTTGTAGTCGGGGTTGTAGAAATACGCGCGCTCGATGCGCCACACCTCGTGGTACATCTGCGCCCACTCCTCGTGGGGCACGACCTTCAGCTTGAGTTCGGCGAAGCTGAGGGCGCCCTCGCCGGGCTTGACCGGCGCGTTGGCGGGGACTATGACCCAGCTGGGATGGCCGCCGCCGGGGCCGGGACCGCCTTCGCCTTCGGGCCGCTCATGTCCGATCGCGAGCAGCATCTTCTCGCCGTTAGCCGAGAGCTCGAACGCCTCCACGTGGTCGGCCAGCTTTTCGGTTTTGCGGTCTTCCTGGGTCCAGCGGCTGAGGGTCATGCCGCGCTCGCCGAAGCGTCCGGAGGCGGGCCGCTCCGTGAAGTACACCGAGCCTTTGAGGCCGCCCACGACGTATTCATACACGGCGTCAGGCAAGGGCAGGGCAACGATGCGCGACTCGATGCCGTCCAGATCGATCTTGACCGGCTTGGGCGGAGCGGGCTTGCCGTGCGGCTTCTCGTCGCTGCCCGCTTCGCCTTTGTGGTCGCCTTCTTCCGGCTTCTTGTCGGCCCCGTCGTCCGGATGCAGGCTTCTCGTCGTCGAGTTCGGGCGCGATGGGCGACGCGGTGCCTTTGGCCAGCGTGATGGCGTAGATGTTCGACGTGACCTGGTAAAGGTCGCTGGTCATGTCCAGGCCGTCACTGGTGGCGCCGGCATTGGTGCTGGCCAGTGAAGTAGAGATATTTGCCCTCGCGGTCGAAGGCCGGGACGGTCGAGTCGGCCATCTGGCTGGTGAGCTGCGTGGACTGGCCCGTATCGAGCGAGTAGAGGAAAAGCGCGTGGAGGTGGTTGGCCATGGAGCGCGTGTAGGCCAGCCATTTCGAATCCGGCGACCAGGAGACGGCGTAGCTGGTGTCGGAGAACCCGCCGTACACGTTCGGCTCGCAGACGGTGGTCAGCTTGCCGGTGGTCAGGTCGAGCATGTAGGTGTGGAGACGGTTGTCGTGGAAGGCGATCTTCTTTGAGTCGGGCGACCAGATGGGGTTGAAGTAGTAGGCGGGGTCGGTCGGCCAGGGGGAATTTCTTCACCGGCGCGGCGCCGGCCACGGCATTGCCGGTTTGCGGCGCGACGTCAAAGCTGGTAGAGCCCCGACTCGTCGGAGAAGTAGGCGATGGATTGGCCGTCGGGCGACCAGGCCGGCTCGCGCTCCATCGACGCCGGGCGTGTTGGTGATGTCGCGCGTGGGTCCATGCTTGGCGGCGACGGTGAAGATTTCGCCGTGCGCCTCAACGACGGCGCGAACGCCGGTGGGCGAGATGCTCACATTCTCAATCTCGTCGGCGACGCTCTGAATGTGCGGGCGCACCTCGGGCAGATCGGCGTCCACCTCGATGGGAACGTGATGGCTCTTGCCGGTGGCGGTGTCAAAGAGGTAGATCTCGCCGAGCTGATCGTAAACCAGCGTGTCGCCATCGCCGGAGAGGGTGCGGATGTCGGAGCCGGAGTTCTTCAGCACCTCGGTGACGGTTTTCGTTGGCCGGATCGTATTTGAAGATGGTGATGGGCCCGTTGCGGCCGGAGAGGAAGTAAATGCTGCCGCCGGCGTACACGGGTCGAGTAGTCGGACGCCTTCTCATGCGGGATCTGGACGGAGTCGAGGCCGGGCAGGGTGGTGATCCAGATGGTGCCGGCGAGGCCGCCGTGATAGTTGCCCCAGGCCACGTAGCTGGTGTAGTTGAAGCCGAAGCCGGGCGAGAGCGGCGAGTAGGCGATCTCTTTGCCGTCGGCCGAGTACTGTGCCCTGGAAAGCCATGGGCAGCGGCAGCACCTTGGCGATGCCGCCCTTGGCGGGGATGGTGTAGAGCTGGGTGTAGCGGCTGTGGGAGTCGCGGGTGGAGCGGAAGAGGATCTGCTTGCCGTCGGTGCGACCATCCCACGGCGAAATCGGGCGCGGGGTGATAGGTGACGCGGATAGGGAATGCCGCCGCCGGTGGGGATGGTGAAGACGTCCGTGTTGCCGTCGTAGTCGCCGGTGAAGGCGATGGTCTGGCCGTCGGGCGAGAAGACGGGCGCGGTCTCAATGCCCACGCCGGTGGTGAGCATGGTGGCCTTGCCGCCGGAGCGGGGAACGGTCCATAGATCGTCGGCGTAGCCGAAGCAGATGAGGTCCTTGCTCAGGGCCGGACGCTGGAAGATGTGGTGGTCAGAGGACTGGGCGGGAAGCTTGATTGAGG
Organism: uncultured Acidobacteriota bacterium; assembly: GCA_963771195.1. GTDB lineage: Bacteria > Acidobacteriota > Terriglobia > Terriglobales > Acidobacteriaceae > Telmatobacter. The sequence goes on along the minus strand of CAVYSS010000002.1, from coordinate 91,637 downwards.
CGGCGAAGGCGAACAGTGGAAGCAGGAGAAACGCTAAGAGAGAGCGGCGAAAAGCGCGCATGGGACCTCCGGTGGCGGGTTGAAAAGAACGCAAACCATCTTACACGGGCGAGTTGGCAAATTTGAGGTTCAGTTTTCGCAGCGATGGCGGGGCGCTACACTTCCGTGGAGGAAACTGGTAGATGTCGCCTTTAGATGATGCACTTCGATTTGGAGGGTTGGCCTTGTCGCATGCAGCCTGGATCGCCTCCGATTTGGAGGAGGGTCAGCTCATTTGCCCAATCGCGATGATTGAGAGGGAGGACGTTCGCGAGGTCATCCCTTTTGAGGCGGAGACTCAGCAAGAGGCTGTGGAGCAGGGGCTTCAGAAGATCAGGGAATTCACCGATGTTGACAGATGGACGTTCATTCGGGAGGGCTTGATGACGCGCCAAGAGAGTGTGCCCAAAGTCGATGTGTTGAGAATTTCGTCATGGTCACTGGGTTTGGATGAGCCTCTTACGGTCGTGCAACGATTCTCGCCCAATTGGCCCGGCCCGTTTGGGCTGATAGGTTCTCCGATCGTGGCCATTCACGGGATCGTTTGTGAGGAGCCCACGCAATCGAGGCTTCGAGCGCTCGTGGAGGGCGGTGCCCGTTCGCATCCGCAGGGTGAGATGTGGATGAAGTGGCGCGGACGATCCGATACCTAGATGGTCGCAGTCATCTTGGGGCAGACCGGTGCCGTTGAGCGGATAACGATATTGCAGATGGTGCCCTTCCAAAGAGCAACCGCAGATCCTTCCCCTTCACTTCGCTCAGGGTCAGGATGACAGCTTCCGTTTCAGGGCGTGAGCCATGCCAGCGCCGGCGCTAATCCTTATTCCTTGAGTGTGACCGTGATCTTGCGGTCGTCGCCGCCTGTGGAGGTGATGAGGATTTCGCCGGTGGCGCGCTTCTTGAGGCTGGGGAATTTCTCACCCCATTCAACCAGCACCAACGCGTCTTCGGTGAGCAGCTCATCCAGGCCGAGGGTTTCAAGCTGGCGCTCGCCTTCCAGGCGGTAGACGTCGAGGTGGAAGAGCTTGACGGGCTTGCCGTGGCGCTCGCCCTTGTACTCGTGGATCAGCGTGAAGGTGGGGCTGGTGACTTCGTCTGGATCGGCGGCATCGAGCGCCTGGGCAATGCCTTTTACAAGCGTGGTCTTGCCGGTGCCGAGATCGCCCTGCAGCAGCAGGAGCTGGGGCGGCGTTAGCAATGCCGCCAGTTTGCGGCCCACTTCAATGGTGTCCGCACCGCTATGGGTGGTGAACTGATGAACCCGCCCTTCCGCCACCGAAGCGTCCTTGCTCATTCTGGTCCCTCGCTGGAGCTTTTTTGAGTACCTAGATTGTCCGGCAATCCCTGTAACCAAAGATAACCGTTTGCGGCACGGCTGTGAAAGCGGAAGGCAGAGGAAAACCGGGACAGAGTTTCAGTGGCGAGCAGAGTGTGCTCGTCGGTGTCGCGCACGGCGAGGTCGGCGGCGAGGCCGTGAAGCCAGACGGCGGCCTCGACTGCGTGCGCCGTATCGTGCGGGAATTGCGCGACAAGGCCGGCAATGACGCCGGTGAGGACGTCGCCGCTACCGCCTTTGGCCATGCCGGGATTGCCGGAGGTGTTGACGGCGGCGCGGCCGTCAGGATGGGCAATGATGGTGCGCGCTCCCTTGAGAACCAGGATGACGTTGTGGCGGGCGGCAAAACCGCGAGCGATGCCGAGGCGGTCGGACTGAACTTCCGCAGTGGTGAGGCCGGCGAGGCGGGCCATTTCGCCGGGATGCGGAGTGAGGACCACAGTGCGGCCGCCGCGAGCGAGCGTGGACAGGCGATCAGGGTGCCTGGCGAGCAGGTTGAGTGCATCCGCATCGAGGACGGCAGGCATGGTGGTTGCCTCAAGCAGTCCGATGCAGAACTGGTCGGTGGCGTCACTCTGGCCTAGGCCGGGGCCGAGGGCGAGGACGGTCATGCCGCGAGTGAAGTCGGCGTGGCGGCCAGGCGCGTGATTTGCGGGCGAGATGTGACCGTCGGCGGTGGCTTCAAGCGGACAGGTCATGAGCTCCGGCGCAAACGAGGCGACGATGGGGAGCGCGGGTGCGGGAACGGCTACGGTGACCAGGCCGGCGCCGATGCGCAACGCGGCGAGAGATGCCATGGTAGGTGCGCCGGATTTGCCGCCCGCAAGGCCGAATGTGCCGCCGACGACGAGGACGTGGCCGTACATGCCCTTGTTGGAGTCGGCGGGGCGGGGCGCGTGGACGAGCGATTGCGCGGCGCCGGCCCAATAGAGGTTCTGCGAAGAAACGATGGCTTCAGGCGGCGAGCCGATGGGAGCGACGACGATGGGTTGATCCCAGCGGCGAGTGAGCTGGGAGAAGACATGCGCGGGCTTGGGCGCGGTGAAGGTGATGACGGCGTCGGCGGGGAATACCGGGGTCCCCGCGGACGGGTCTTTGTCCGTGGGGTGTAAGGCGGCGTCGGGGATGGAGGCGCGGGTTTCGTCGGCGGGCCAGCCGGAGGGGAGATCGACGGCGAGGATTGGCGCGGTGGAGGGTTGGATCCAATGCAGCGCGGCGAGGGGAAGGCCGCGCATGGGCGGCGTGAAGCCGGTGCCGAGGACGGTATCGATGATGAGGTCGAAACTCAGCACCGCCTGATGTTGGGCGAGAGCTGCTTCGTCTTCGATGACGGCGATGCGGCAGTTGGCGGCGCCCGGAGTCTGCGCCAGGCCTCGGCGGCGTCGCCCTTGATGCCTTCAGGGGAGCCGAGCAGCAGAACGGTGACCTGAAGACCGGAGCCGGCAAGCAGGCGCGCGGCCATCATGCCGTCGCCGCCGTTGTTGCCGCGGCCGCAGAGAATGGCGATGCGGCGGGCGTGCGGGAACTGGCGGCGAGCGAAGTCGGCGACCGCCGCGCCGGCGTTGCGCATAAGCTGCAGCGATGGAATGCCGTACTGCTCGCTCGTGGCGCGGTCGCAGGCCTGCATCTCGGCGGCGGTGAGGACGTTCACACTGCCATGGTAGATCAAGCCTGAGCCGTGATCCGGGGTTCGTGATTCGTGGTCCGTTAGGAGTGAAACAGTGAAGAAGTGAAATGGTGAAAAAAGTCTGATGGCACGCAGCGGTTAGACGGGGCGCATCTTGCCGCCGGATAGGAGCTGGAAGCGGCGGCCGCGCCACCAGATGCGGCTGGAAGTGTAGCTGGCGGCCCAGAAGAAGAAGCCCATTAAATCGCGGATGGGATAGAGGATGAGGAGGTTGAGCCAGTCGTGATCGCCGACAACCCAGTTGCCCACTGCGATGGCGAGGGCGAGACGCGTGGCCAGGCCCCAAGTGAACAGGCCGACGCCGAGGCCGAGGTGATGCGTGGCTGCTGCTGCGGCGAGCGCTAGGATGCCGAAGGGCATGCTGAAGGTGAGTGCGGTGCCGAAGTGGCCTTTGGGTCGCGAGAAACGCGTGGACTTCATCCAGCGGACCTGGTGCAGCATGGATTGCCGGAAGCTGGAGTTGATGACGATGTGGTCAATGGCGTGGTGGCTGAGGATAACGCGCTGGCCGAGCTTGTAGGTTTCATTGCCGAGGATGAAGTCGTCGGCGCAGTAGTCTGCGGTGACGCGGAAGCCGCCCATGCCGCGGATGGTTTCGCGGCGAAAGGCCATGGTGGGGCCGAGGGTGAACTGCATGCCTTCAAGACTGCGCGCGACGAGGACGCCGGCGGTCATTTCAACGGACATGCCGATGGCTTCCAGCCGCGCCCAGAGGCCGCCTTCCGCTGCAACACCGCGATAGGGGCAGGTGAGGCCGCCGACGCGCGGGTCGGAGAAGGGAAGCGCAACGGAGCGAAGGTAGTCGGGGGTGACGCGAACGTCGGAGTCAGAGATGACGAGGATGTCGTGCGCGGCGTGCTGCTCCATCAGCTCCATGGAGGCGGCCTTGGCGTTGATGTAGGGCGGGTCGCCAGTGGAAAGGAACTGCACGGGGATCGCGGGGAAGCGTCCGGCCACACGGCAGGCGGCGGCGAGGCCGGCGTCGTCGGTAGAGCGGGCGCAGAACAGGATCTCGTAAGAGGGGTAGTCCTGCTCAAAAAAGGTGGCGAGATGGGCTTCGAGGTTGGGCTCGTCGCCGTGGAGGGGTTTAAGAAGGGTGAGAGGAGGAGTGAATGCTGGCTCGCTCTCGAGACCTGCGTAGGCTTGGCGGCGCTCGCGCAGGTAGCGCGGAACCGCGGCCAAGGCCATGCCGGCGAAGACCGAAGAGGTGATGAGGCCGAAGACCGCGAGGGCGAGCAGTGCGTACAGCATGCAGGGTTAAGGATACTGTGCGGGCGCGGAAATCGCCGGCTGCGAATCGGCCGGCGAGCGTAGTCAGGGTTCGCGCCGGGAATTGGTGCGCGTAACCACCACCGGCCGCGTGACCGCCGGCTTGCGCAGGGGCACAATGGCAGCGGACGTTTCCGGCGCCGACGGATGGAAGCGCGAGAGCATCTCCGTCCGCACGTACTCGACGAAACTCTGCATCTGGCGGTTCATCTCCTCCATGCGCTCCCTCATCTGCAGGATGATGGCGATGCCGGCGATGTTGACGCCGAGGTCGCGGGCGAGGTTGAGGATGAACTCCAGGCGCTCCAGGTCCTCATCGGTGTAGAGCCGCGTGTTGCCTTCGGTGCGGGAGGGCTTGAGCAGCCCCTCGCGTTCATAGAGTCGGAGGGTCTGGGGGTGAATCTCGTACATCTCGGCCACCGCCGAGATCATGTAAGCGCCTTTGGATTTTCGTTTGGCAGGCATGACTGGCTCGATCCCACCTTACACGAGAGTGTGTGAAAACAGCGTCATCAATCTTCCTTACATCTCCGCGAACAGCTTTGCGCGCGGGTCTTTCGGGTTCAGACGGCCCAGCTCGCGCATGATCTCGCGGCTGCGCTCGTCCTGGAGGGGCGGGACCACCACTTCCACGGTAACGATCTGATCGCCGCGCTGCTCGGGCCTCTGGGCATTTTCCACCCCGCGATCGCGCATGCGGAGCTTCTGGCCGGGCTGCGTGCCCGGCGGAATCTTGAGTTGTGTGCGGCCATCGATGGTGGGAACGTCCACTTTGGCGCCGAGCGATGCTTCCGGCACGGTCACGGGCACAGTGATGAGTATGTCGTCGCCCTGGCGCGTGAAGACCGGGTGCGTGCCCACGCGCACGATGAGGAACAGGTCGCCGGGAGGGCCGCCATTGAGGCCTGCATTGCCTTTGCCCTGCAGGCGAATGCGCTGGCCGTCACGCGTGCCGGGCTTGATGCGGAACTCGACGTTCTCGGTACGATCGACCACACCTTCGCCGTGGCAGGTGGGGCAGTTGGAGGAGACGCGGCCCGTGCCCCCGCAGCGGGGGCACTGGATGTCGAACTTCATGCGGCCGCCCATCTGCGTCACCTTGCCGGTGCCGTTGCACTCGGGGCAGATGATGGCGCCGCCGGTTTGGGCCTGGCCATGGCAGGTGGGGCAGACCTCCTGGCGATGGATCTGCATGCGCGCCTGGCCGCCGCGGATAGCGGTCCAGAAGTCGACTGTGGCCTGGTACTCGAGATCGCCGCCGGGCTGCGGGCCGCGCGGGTGCTGCGGCTGCTGCGCTCCGGAGAAGATACCGGAGAAGATGTCTTTGAAGCTGCCCCAGTTGCCGCCGGTTTGTGTGTGCGGCCGGGTTCGGTGGAGAAGCCGGAGAAATCGAAGCCGCCGAAGTCGACCGGAGTGCCGCCGCCGGCTCGCTCCGCGGGTCTGCTGGCGCGAGTAGGCTTCGGCCTGGGCCGGATCGATGTTATCCGAGTAGAACCCGAGCTGGTCGTAGACTTTGCGCTTCTTTTCGTCGCTCAGGATGTCGTTGGCCTCGGAGATTTCCTTGAACTTCTCCTCGGCCTTCTTGTCGTTGGGATTGACGTCGGGGTGGTACTTGCGCGCAAGCTTGCGAAAAGCCTTGCGGATCTCCTCCGGCGTGGCCGTCTTCTTGACCCCGAGCATCGCGTAATAGTCTTTGTTCGTCGTGGTGGGCATGGGTTTTTCTTAATCCAATTCAGTCACGAGCATCATTCAACCAGTCCTTGCATTGGTCCTTCCGCGAACCACCAGAGTTTCTCGTTAAAGCCTCATGCAATTCGTGGGTACTTTAGCACCAGGCAGCCCTCGCTTTCGTTCTCGAAGGCGCGAAGTCGTTCAGCGGCATTCCGTAAGACAAACTCAGCGCGTGCGGTGGTGCAGTTCCCCACCCGAAGCCAGATGACTTTAGGCGGATTGCCACGCAAAGCGCTCCTCTGGGAGAAATCAGAATCCTTGGATACGATCACGAAACCATTTTCCTGTGCATACCGCCAAATCTCATCGTCGGATGCGCCGCGCAGGCCGCAATCCCTGGGATGTACCGAGCCTGGGTAAACCTCTGCAAGCGTAATGGCCAACTGATGTGACAAGTTCTCATCGAACAGGAGCTTCACAATTGCACAATCTCAACTCTGCGCTCGGCGTCGGCAGCGTATGCGAGGCAGGCGCGGATGTCGGTTTCGGTCAGATCGGGGAAGTCGGCCAGGATTTGCTCCTGCGTCATTCCGGCGGCCAGATAATCGAGGACATCGTAGACGGTAATGCGCGTTCCGCGAATGCACGCTTTACCGCTACGCTTGCCTGGATCGATCGTGATGACCTTTGTGTAGTCCATCGAAATCTTTCCCTCCGTTTCTCTACTATTCTCCCTCAGGCAATTCTGCGGGCTCCTTCTCTATCGGATTCCTCCGATGCGGGTCTTGGGCGAATCTCATGGCGAAGCGTATCCTTGAGCGAACCTGCGGCGGATTCAAGGTCGTAATCCATCTGAAGCCGCATCCAGAATTCTGCGCTCATGTTGAAATAGCGGCCGAGACGAAGCGCGGTGTCCGCGGTGATGCCTCTGCGCTCCCTAAGAATTTCCGAGATTCGGGTCACCGGGACCCGCAGCGCAATCGCCAGCGCGTTGGCGGAAAGGCCGAGCGGCTTCATGAACTCCTCCCTCAGCATTTCGCCGGGATGAAGCGGCGGCATCACTGCGCCATCCCGCAGCTCGGCTTTAGTGGTAATCGACGATTTGGACGTTGAACGCATCCCCGTCTCTCCATTCAAAGCAAATCCTGTACTGGCCGTTGATTCGCAAGCTCCACTGACCTTTGCGTCCGGCCCTTAAGCTCTCAAGCCGATTCCCGGGCGGCTCATAAAGCTCCTCGACTCTGGAGACGCTGTGGATCTGCCGCAGCTTGCGAAACACCACCCGTTCAAAAGCCGCAAAGCGGCGACTGTGCCGATGGTTGAATACCTTCTCGGTTTCGTCGTCTCCGAACGAACGGATCATGCTTACCGTTTAGCGTAACACGTTAAACGATATAAAGGCCAGACAAAAAAGCGCGGGGTGAACGACCCTCGCCGCCCACCCCGCTGACTTGCGGACTCGCTACTTCTTCGCTTCATCCACATCCACGTATTCGGCGTCAATCACGCCTTCGTCCTTCTTCTGCTCGCCCGCAGCTGGGGGCTCCCCGGCAGCTGGTCCGCCCGGCTGCTCGCCTTGCGCGGCGGCCTGAGAAGCAGTGGCCTTGTAGACCGCCTCGGCCAGCTTGTGGCTGGCCTGGGTCAGCTTCTCGTGCGCGGACTTCATCTGCGCCGCGTCCGTGCCTTCGAGCGCCTTCTTGGCTTCGGCCAGCGCCGCTTCTACTTCGGTCTTGTCGGCCGCTTGCACCTTCTCGCCCGAGTCCTTCAGCATCTTCTCGATGTTGTAGACCATCGAGTCGAGCGTGTTGCGCGCCTCGACCTCATCGCGCTTCTCCTTGTCCTCCGCCGCGTGGGCCTCGGCCTCCTTGGCCATCTTTTCCACCTCTTCCTTGCTCAGGCCAGAGCTGGAGGTGATGGTGATGCGCGTGTCCTTCCCGGTGGCGTTGTCCTTTGCGCTCACGTTGAGGATGCCGTTGGCGTCGATGTCGTAGGTGATTTCGATCTGAGGCACGCCGCGCGGGGCAGGCATGATTCCGCTTAGTTTGAACTTGCCGAGCGTCCGGTTCTGCCCCGCCATGGGCCGCTCGCCCTGGAGGACGTGGACTTCGACTTCGGTCTGGTTGTCGGCCGCGGTCGAAAATGTGTCCGTCTTTTTGGTCGGAATGGTCGTATTGCGCGCGATCATGGGCGTCGCAATACCGCCGTTAGTTTCGATCGCCAGAGTAAGGGGCGTCACGTCGAGCAGAAGCAGATCCTTCACTTCGCCTGCGAGCACGCCGGCCTGCACCGCGGCGCCGACGGCGACCACCTCATCGGGGTTCACGCCCCGGTGCGGCTCCCTGCCGAAGAGTTGTTTGACGATCTCCTGGATCTTGGGCATGCGGGTCTGGCCGCCGACAAGAACCACCTCGTCGATGTCTTTGGGCGTGACGCCGGCATCGGCCATAGCCTTTTTGCAGGGCTCCAAAGAGCGGTCGAGCAGGTCCTGCACCATCTGCTCCAGCTTGGCACGCGTGAGTTTGCGCACCAAGTGCTTTGGTCCATTGGCGTCCGCGGTGATGAAGGGCAGATTGATCTCTGTTTCGACGGTCGTCGAGAGCTCGATCTTGGCCTTTTCGGCCGCGTCCTTCAGGCGCTGCAAGGCCATCTCGTTGCCCTTGGAGCTGAGGTCAAGGCCTTCGTCGTGCTTGAACTCGGCAATGAGCCAGTCCACGATGCGCTGGTCGAGGTTATCGCCGCCCAGGTGGGTGTCGCCGTTCGTGGATTTAACCTCGATGACGCCTTCGCCAACTTCCAGGACGGAAATATCGAAAGTGCCGCCGCCAAAGTCGTATACGGCGATGGTCTCGTCCTTCTTTTTGTCAAGGCCGTAGGCCAGCGCCGCCGCGGTGGGCTCATTGACGATGCGCTTGACGTCGAGGCCGGCGATTTTGCCGGCGTCCTTGGTGGCCTGGCGCTGAGCGTCATTAAAATAGGCCGGAACGGTGATCACAGCCTCAGAGACGGTCTCGCCCAGGTAGGCCTCGGCTGACTTCTTCAGCTTCTGCAGGATCATGGCCGAAATCTCCGGCGGGGTGTATTCCTTGCCCTGAGCAATCACGGCCACATGGTCGCCTTGCTGGACCACCTTGAACGGGACCATCTTCATCTCGTCCGTAACCTCGTTGTAGCGGCGGCCCATGAAGCGCTTGATGGAGAAAACGGTGTTCTCCGGGTTGGTAATGGCCTGGCGCTTGGCCACCTGGCCTACCAGCCGCTCGCCGCTCTTTGAAAAGGCGACGATGGAGGGCGTGGTGCGTGCACCCTCTTCATTTGCAATGACTTTTGGCTCGCCACCCTCCATTACCGCGACGCACGAGTTGGTGGTTCCAAGGTCGATTCCGATGATCTTTGCCATGGTTTGGCTCCCTGCATTCTAAAGAATACTGACATCAATAAGATGCAGCATTGAGTGGATTAGTGTCAACTTTTCTTGAGGGGATATTTATAACAACCGGGCCGAATTCGCCATTCAACCCCCGACCCGTCTCGGAAGGGAAGCCGGCGAAATGGGCAAGGCGAACTTATTGGAGCGTACGCAGATAGGCGACGATCTGCCAGCGCTGTGACTGGGGCAGGCTGGACCAGGAGGGCATGCCGTGGCGGAGGTCGCCCTGGCGGAGAAACCACTCGAGGTCGCCATCGGTGGCGGCACGAACGTCTGCAGAGCGGAGCGACGGTCTTTTGCGGCCGTCGCCGCGGGCGTCGTCCTTATGGCATTGGGCGCAGTGATCGCGATAGAGGAGGGCGCCGGCCGTTGAGGCGCTGGGCTGCCCGGCAAAGGGATTCTGGCGTTCGTGGTCACGGGTTGGGACGTTGGCAAAATGCGATTTGACCACAGCCAGGCCGGAGCCAAGAGCCAGGGTGGCGAAGAGGGCGGTCGAAGCGAGAGTCCTGCAAGTCATCGGGCTTCTCCGGTGCGGCTGCGGAACCAGCCGCCGATCTGGGGCAGTTCATAGGCAAAACCGACGCGGTATACGCGGTTGAGGCTGCTGCCGGTGAGGCCCCAACCGGGTGAAAAGCTGAGACGCATGTTGTGGGGCAGGTCCCATCCGGCCACCGGCGCAATGTAATGGGACGTGTCGCGTGTGGTCAGGCTCCACGTATCGCCCAGGCCGCCATAGGCCTCAGCGCCCAGGGTCAGCTTCTCGGCGCAGAAGGTGCACTCGTGGGCGCTGAAAGCGGTGCGCAAGGGCCGGGCCGCTCCGATGGCATAGCCGAACTCCCAGGGAGCATGGCTTAAGTCCTTTTCAGTGATGAAGTTCTCAGAGATGTTCCAACTGCGCAGGTTGGAGGATAGGATGAGCTTGAATTCCGCCTCGTGCTGGTGCTCGCGGCGGGCGTCTGCGTTGGTAGCGGCCAAATCCGGCTGGCCGTCATGTCCCACCACTTCCATGATGGTCTTGTCGGCGCCCGAAGTGTTCTCGTACTCGACGTAAAGCACGGGGTTAATGGCATGTTCGCACATGAGGGGGCGCACACGGTTCTCCACGCGAAAGCCGGTGGGGATTGTGGATTCCCCCGCCGTGGTCTGGCCGTCCAGATAGAACTCTGAAGTCCACCAGGCGCGGACACCGTATTCGAACTCGGTGGCGTCGGCTCCAAACCGGTCTCCTCCACTCGGCCGGCCCAGGGCGGTTTTGGTCTCAATTTCCAAATTGCCGGGTTCTTCCAGATCGTGGGAGTAGGTGACGAAGTAGGGCTTCTCCTGGGCAGGCGCGCAGGCCGGACTCACTGCTGCGGCAACAAATGCCAGGAGCGGTATGGTGAGCAGAAAGCGGTGCAAGCTGGACCTCCATTGGATATGCGACTCTTTCAGTCGCATTTAAACTAAGACTAAAAGAGTCGGATATAAACTGCAATGGCGTCCGTCACACCATTTGGGACGCCAGGAGCGGCGGCCGTCACAGGAAACGATTGTGCGGTGGGGTAGGCTGATGGGTTCCCCAGGCCGTGACCACCGCCGCCCTCCAACCCGCTCAAGCCGTGCACCATACGCATCCCTCTGCTCAGGCGCGCTATCCCCTCACCCAGGGGGTAAATCCGTGGCTGGTTACGGTGTCGGTGATGCTGCCGACGTTCATGGAGGTGCTGGACACGGCCATTGCATCGGTGGCGCTGCCGTACATTGCGGGGAGCCTGTCGGCCTCGAACTCCGAGGCTACGTGGGTGTTGACCAGTTACCTGGTGGCTAACGCGGTCATTCTGCCAGCGGCAAACTGGTTTGCGCGGCGCTTCGGGCGGAAGAGGTTCCTGCTGTTTTGCGTCGTCACTTTCACGATTGCTTCGTTCTTCTGCGGGGCTGCGCCTTCGTTGGCAATTATTCTGCTGGCCCGGGTATTGCAGGGCGCGGGCGGCGGCGCGCTGCAGCCGCTTTCGCAATCGATCCTGCTGGAAAGCTTCCCGGTGCAGAAGCGGTCCCAGGCCATGGCGGCGTATGGGCTGGGCATCGTAGTGGCTCCTGTGATCGGGCCCACCCTGGGCGGCTGGCTGACGGACACCTTCAGTTGGCGTTACGCGTTTTACATCAATATTCCGGTAGGCATCCTGGCGGTGATTCTGATCAGCCGGTTTGTGCACGACCCGCCCTTCATCAAGAACGCAAAGGTGGGCCCATTCGACAATATCGGCTTTGGTCTGCTGATGGTGTGGGCGGGCTGCCTGCAGGTGGTGCTGGACAAGGGCCAGGAGGATGACTGGTTCGGGGCGATCTGGGTGCGCTGGGCCGTGGCCGCGTTGATCGTCGCTTTCGTGGGATGGATCTGGCGGTCATGGAGTAATCCGAAGGGGCTGGTGGACCTGCATGTTTTGAAGGACCGCAACTTCCGCACCGGCTGCTTCCTGATTGCGCTGCTGGGTATGTGCATTTACATCACCATCGCTATTCTGCCGCTCTACTACCAGGAGATTCTGGGCTACACGGCGTTCACGGCGGGACTGGTTGTCGGGCCGCGCGGGATCGGATCGTTTATAGGCTCCCCGCTAATAGGCATTCTGGGATCGCGGTTCGATAATCGCAAACTGCTCTCCCTGGGCTTCATCGGTTTCGGTATTTGCTCGCTATATTTCGGAATGGTGAACCTGGACATTGGGCCATTCACGCTGCTGCTGCCTATCACGCTGACCGGGTTCGCGCTCAGCTTTGTGTTCGTGCCGCTGGCCACGCTAAGCACGGCCACCATCTCGCGCGAGGAGATGGGCAACGCCACCGGGCTCTTCAACATGCTGCGCAACATCGGCGGGTCAATCGGGATCGCGATGGCCACGACGGCGATCATCCGGAGAGCAGCCTACTACCAGACGGAGATCGGCGCACATGTGACGGCGACCGACCCAGCCTTGCAGCAGAAGTCGCAGATGATTGCCGGCTACCTGGGGAAGCATTTGGGCCGCGCGGCTGGGCGGCCGGGGGCGATGGGGCTGCTCTACGGGCTGATGCAGCAGCAGTCGGCTATGCGCGCATATGTGGACGTGTTCCGCTGGACGGCCCTGCTGGCGTTCTTCTGCGCCGGCGCGGTGTGGCTGTTCCGCAAACCGCCCGCGCATCACGGTGTACCAGAGGGCTTGCACTGAGTCCGAAAGCAACCTGCTCTTGCCTGCACAGCTTCTCACGTCTCGAACGCCGGGCCGGCCAGTTTGCCGGCTGGATGTTCGGAACGAACATGAACCTAACTTGAAACGCGGGCGAGTGGCGGAGGGTTTTCGCGATTTCCCCTCCTTGCCAGTGGCCAAGGAGAATCGCTTCTGCAGCCGCAGGACGCTCGCCCTCAAACCGGTTCATAGTTCATAGTTCGTAGTTCGTAGCCGCCGTCAGCTTTCAGCCCTTAGCTAAATCAAAGGCACAAAGCGGCGCGCTTGCTCATCGTACTGCTCGATTCGCCCGGAGAGAATGTCGTAGTACCAGCCATGCACCGATAGCGACCCGGTTGCCAGTGCCTTCGCCACCGCGGGCTGCGCCTTCAGGTTCATCAGTTGCGCCACCACGTTGCCGCGGATCAGCGAGCACAGCTCCGCGTGCTCGCCGTCTTCAGGGTTCAGCGGCTGGCGATGGGTAAACGCGCCCTCAACATGATCCAGCCAGCGCTTTGCCTTGGGCAGATTTGCCAGGGCCTTGCGATTCAGCGCCGCCTTCAGTGCGCCGCAATCCGAATGCCCGCACAGGATCACATTCGGCACCTTCAGCACTTCCACTGCATACTCAATGGTTGCGGTCACGCCATCCACATCGCCCATGGACGCCGGCACCACGTTGCCGATGCTGCGGCTGATAAACAGATCGCCCGGCCCGGTGCCGAGGATCAGATCGGGCACGATGCGCGAATCGGCGCAAGTGATGAAAAGCCATTCCGGCGCTTGGCTTTCCGCCAGCAGATGAAACTGGCTGCAGCGCGTGGGGAAGACGTCAGTGAGAAACCGCTTGTGGCCTTCAATGAGCCGTTGCACTCGGGATGACCTCTGCAGGGAATTGGTTCTCTTCCAGCGTAGCTCACCGCCCTGCGCTATATTGGGGTTCATGTTTAAGAGAGAATCCGACCGCCTGCGCTCGCTGCTTGCGCTACTTGCTTTCGCGGTCGCACTGGCGCTTCGTGCGCAAACCGTCGACACCATCGACCCGGCGTTGAAGGCGCGTATCGATCGGGTGGCCGAGCAGGTTCTTGCGCTGCGCGGCATCCCTTCGGCCAGCATTTCGGTGGTGCAAGGCGGCAAGCTGGTTTACACGCACGCCTACGGCTTCGCCCACCTGAATCCCAACGTGCCCGCTACGCCGGAGATGCGCTATTCTATCGGCTCCATTTCCAAGCAGTTCGCCGCCACGGCCATCCTGCTTCTTCAGGAACAGGGCAAACTCTCTCTCGACGACCCCGTGGGCAAATACGTTCCGGGGCTTACGCGGGGCAATGAAGTAACCATCCGCGAGATCCTCTCGCATACCTCCGGCTACCAGGACTACGCGCCCGAAGACTACCCCGTCGAATCGCAGCTTGGTCCCGTAACGCCGCGCCATATCCTCGACACCTGGGCCACCAAGCCGCTCGACTTCGAGCCCGGCACCGAGTGGCAGTACTCCAACACGAATTACGTGATCGCCGGCCTCATTATCGAGAAGGTCAGCGGCGAGAAGCTTTTCGACTTTCTGGGCGAGCACATCTTTCATCCTCTGGGGATGAAGAGCGCGTGGAACAGCGACGAAAAGGAGCTGACGCGCACCGATGCCGCGCCCTACATGCGCAATGCGCTCGGGCCACCGCGTCCGGTTCCCAACGGAGGCCAGGGATGGATGTTCGCGGCGGGCGAGCTGGCCATGACGCCGCACGACCTGGCGCTATGGGATATCGGTCTGCTCCAGCGAAGCATTCTCAAGCCCGATAGCTACGACCAGATGTTCACCGAGGTGAAGCTGAAGAACGGCAAAGGCACGCACTACGGCCTTGGCGTCGAAGTGACCGAGCGCAACGGCCTTCGCTCCATCGAGCATAGCGGCGAGGTCAACGGCTTCGTCTCCGACAACGAAGTTCTCATCGACAACGGCATCGCCGTTTCCGTGGTCACCAATCACATGGGCGGCGGCGCGGGGGAGATCGCTCAGCTTGCAGCCGCCGCGGTGGCCGGCAATCCCAACGAACCGCCCCCTGAGAAGCAGGCCCGCGAGATCTACAGCAGCCTGCAGAAGGGCGAAATCGACCGCACCCTCCTCGCGCCCAATCTCAGCGCCTACTTCAACGCGCAAACTCTCGCCGACTACCACGATAGCCTCGGTTCGCTCGGCGATCCGCCCATCTTCCACATGACGCGGGAGTCGCCGCGCGGCGGCATGACCTTCCGCGCCTTCCAAATCGTCTACCCGGGCAAGCGCCTTTCGCTCACCACGTACACCTACCCCGATGGCAGGCTGGAGCAGTATCTCGTGGAGCCGGCGGACTGAAGACGACGATAGGAGCGAGGCTTTTCTTAAAGGATGAACGCGGGCTTTCAAATGAGATCAATGTTCGCGATTTTAGCGGTGTGCATGGCGTTTTCCGCATCTTGCATCGCACAGCCAAAGGTGCCGTCCTCCTGTTCCCCCTCTGGCTACCTCGGTCTGATTGTTGGTAAGAGTACGGGGAACGATGTTGTCAAAGCGCTCGGCAAGCCTGAAGCGATTGCCCGTGAAGAGGATTCTGGTGTTCCCTATTGGTCCTACACTGTCACCGATCCCGCGCCGGGTTGGCTGATGGTGTTTACACGCAAGGGTGTTCTCACCGGAATCAGACTCATCCTGAAGACGTCATTAAGCAGAGCCGACATTGTCCATCTATATGGGGCAGATATCCTCACCGTTCATTACGCCTTCGACGATTGCCTGGGCAACGGCGGCGCAGGCCCCGTCTACGTCTCTCCAGGCGGTCCAATCGAGAAGTGGGAATATCGCGGCAAAGGGAAGGGGATCGTCATATCAGTCCACGACGGTCAGGCTCAGGAGATCGTTTTCGAATGCGGACCCGCGGGCCCCCTATACTCCAGATGTGCGTCTCCCGCGCACGCTTCACACATTCCAAAACCGTGAATTCACTTTTTCGCGTTTTCCCTGCCCCTTCGATTACCCGGATACACTAAGGACTGACCTATGTTTGAAAACCTTACAGACAAACTGCAGCGTGTCTTCAAAAATCTGCGCGGCCAGGGCACGCTGACCGAAGAGAACATCCAGGAAGCGATGCGTGAGATCCGCGTGGCGATGCTGGAGGCCGACGTGAACCTCAACGTGGTCCGCGACCTCATCGAGCACATCCGCGCCAAGGCCGTGGGCACTGAGGTGATGACGGCTCTTTCACCCTCGGAGCAGGTGATCAAGATCGTGCGCGACGAGCTCATCGATCTCCTGGGCAAGGATACCGCGCGTTTCAAGTTCGCCCCACAGCCGCCCACCGTAATTTTGATGGCCGGCCTGCAGGGTTCGGGCAAAACCACTACCAGCGGCAAGCTGGCCGCATGGCTCAAAAAGGGCGGTCACCGGCCCATCCTTGTCTCTGTGGACGTCTACCGCCCTGCCGCGCGCGAGCAACTCAGGGTTGTCGCGAAATCCATTGAGGCCAAAATCTACGAAGGCGACCAGAAAGGCGAGCCCGCCGGCCCGGCGCTGGTGGAACGGCTCGCCGCAGAGGCCCGCCGCGAAGCGCGAAACTTCGGCTTCGACACCCTGATTGTGGACACCGCCGGCCGCCTGCACATTGATGAAGAGTTGATGCAGGAGATGGAGCGGCTCAAGAAACTGCTCTCGCCTTCCGAAATCCTCTTCGTGGCCGACGCCATGACAGGGCAGGACGCCGTCAACTCGGCTCAAGATTTTCACAAGCGCCTCGGGCTTACTGGCGTCGTCCTCACCAAGATGGACGGCGATGCCCGCGGCGGCGCGGCGCTGTCCATTCGCCACGTCACCGGCCAGCCCATCAAGTTCATCGGTACCGGCGAAAAGCCGGACGCCTTCGAACCCTTCCATCCCGACCGCATCGTCGGCCGCATCCTGGGCATGGGCGACATGATGTCGCTCATCGAGAAGGCCGAATCCACGCTCGACCGCAAGAAGTCCGAGGAGTTCGCCAAGAAGGCGCTCCTCGGCGACGGCTTCACGCTCGAAGACTTTCGCGATCAGCTCAAGCAGATCAAGAAGCTCGGGTCGATGGAGTCGATCCTGAAGATGCTGCCGAGTGTCGGCCCGTTCGCGGGCATGCAGCAGGCCGCCGGCCAGGTGGACGAGAAGCAGTTCGTGCGCCTGGAGGCCATCATCAACTCCATGACGCCGAAGGAGCGCCGCAATCACGAGATCATCTCCGGCACGCGCCGCAAGCGCATCGCCGCCGGCAGCGGGACTTCGGTTCAAGAGGTGAACCAGCTCCTGCGCCAGTACGCGCAGATGGCCAAGATGTTCAAGTCCATTGGAAAGGGCGGCCTGGCCCGGCAAATGATGCGCGGCGGCATGGGCTCGCTGGGCATGGGCAGGCAAAAATTTGGAAGGTAAGTTCGATGACGGCGACCAGCCTCCAGGATCAGCTCGACGAAATCACCGCGAACACGCGTCATCTCGTCCAGCCGGAGCGGCTGGCCATCGGCGAGCGCGCCATCGCGGAGCTGTTCGCCACGCGGATCGAGGAACGCATCCTGCCTGTGGGCGCGGCAGCGCCGGAGTTCGCGCTCAAGGACGCGAATGGCAGGCCGGTCCGTAGCGCCGAGTTGCTCCAAACCGGTCCACTGATCGTCAAATTCTTTCGCGGACGCTGGTGCCCCTATTGCATGACCGAGCTCGAAACCTGGCGCGATCTCTACGGCAGTCTGCGCGAGCGCGGCGCGGTCATGGTCGCCATCGGCCCCCAGGTCGAGCGCCAAAGCGACTTCATGGCTGGCCAGCACGGCCTCCCCTTTCCGGTGCTCAGCGATCCCGGCAACAAGGTCGCCGCGCAGTTCGGCCTGGTTTGGACAGCGCCGGAAACCCTGCGCGATTACTACCGCTCGATCCTGGTCAATATCCCCTTCATGAACGGCGACCAGAGCTGGACGCTGCCGCTTCCCGCCACCTACGTCATCAGTCCCGCCGGCCACGTGGTTTTCGCCGAGGCCCACGCTGATTTCCGCGTCCGCCCCGAGCCGGAAGAGGCGCTGGCGGCCGCTTTTGAAGCTCTGGGCCGCTAACTCATCGTCGCTTCCAGCGCCGACTGCGCCTGCGATAGCTTGATCCCGCGCAGCAGAAAGACCTTGCTTCGCGACGACTCGCCGGAGACCAGTTCCACTGCCGACTTGGGCAGCGAAAACGCTTCTGCCAGAAACACAATCAGCGCCTGGTTGGCGCGGCCCTCCACCGGCGGGGCCTGTACCGCGATCTTCAGTTGCGCCGCGGCGCCCTCGCCGTAGACGCCCACAATCGCCGTCTTCTTCGCGCCGGGCTGTGCACGCACGGCCAGGGTAACGCCATCCTTGGTTTCGCGGATCACTCGCCGAAGTCCTCGGGGAATGCGGCGCGTTGCTGGGCCATCGGCGGACGTTTGCCAAACAGAGCCGTGCCGATCCGGATTCGGGTTGCGCCTTCTTCAATCGCAATCGCGAAATCGCCGCTCATCCCCATCGACAGCACATCGAACTTGAGCTTGGGATGCGCCGCTGCCCACTGGTCGCGCCACTCTCGCAAGCTCCGGAAGCACGCGCGCGTCACATCTTCCGCTACGCCCCACGGCGCAATGGTCATCAACCCGCGCAGGCGCAGATGCTTGAGATCGGGCAGCCGCTCCAGCAGCGTCGCCGCCTCGGCCGACTCCGGCTCAACTCCGGCCTTGGTCTCCTCCGCGCTCAGCTTCACCTCGATGAGCACCGGCATGTGCTTGTGCAGCTTGCCGGCAGCATCGTTCAGCCGCTCAGCCACCCGCACGGAGTCCAGGGAATCGACTGCGTCGAACAGTTCCGCCGCCTTGGCCGCCTTGTTCGATTGCAGATGACCGATCAAGTGCATCCAGACCGGCTCGTCCGATGCGGCGTTCGCCCCCATCGCGCGCCACGACGCCAGCTCGGCGGCCTTGGCGGCAAACTCCTGCACGCGATTTTCGCCGAACAGCCGCAACCCCAGTTCTGCTGCCTCAATGATCGTTGCCGCCGGATACATCTTCGACACCGCCATCAGCTCCACTTCGCGCCGCTGCCGGCCCGCACGCCGGCATGTCTGCTCGATGGCCGCTTCCAGGCGATCCAGATTGTCTTTGAGCGGCATCATGCCTCACCGCCCGTGTTCTTCCAAAAACTTCTCCACCTCGAGCGCCGCCATGCACCCCGTCCCCGCCGCTGTGATGGCCTGCCGGTAGCGCCGGTCCTGCACGTCGCCCGACGCGTACACGCCCGGTACCAGCACGCCGTTGCGCGTCGTAAACACGTTGTCGCGCGTTTTCACGTAGCCATCCCCATCCAGGTCAATCTGGCCGCGGAACATGCTGGCGTTGGGCTCGTGCCCGATCCCCAGAAACACCCCGCGCACCGGCAGCATACTGGTGCTTCCGTTGGTCACGTCCTTCAACCGCAGTCCCTGCACCTCGTTCGCATCCACACCCAGCACCTCTTCCACCACCACATTGGTGCGCAGCTCAATGTTCGGATGTGCCATCACCCGCTCCAGCATGATCTTGCTGGCGCGGAAACTCTCCCGCCGGTGCAGCAGGTACACCTTGGTGGCGAAGCGCGTCAGAAACAGCGCCTCTTCCATCGCCGAGTCGCCGCCGCCGATGACCGCAATCTCCATGCCGCGGAAGAAGAACCCGTCGCAGGTGGCGCAGCTCGAAACGCCATGCCCGATCAGCGCCTGCTCGCTCGCCAATCCAAGCCAGCGCGCGCTCGCCCCTGAGGCGATGATCAGCGACCGCGTGTGGATCTCTTCCGCAGTCGTCTTCAGCTTAAAGGGATGCGTATGCAGGTCGACAGAAACCAGGTGCGCCGGCTGGAATTCCGCCCCGAACCGCGACGCCTGCTTCTTCATGTTGTCGATCAGTTCCGGCCCCTGGATACCCTCCGGCCAACCGGGAAAATTCTCCACCAGCGTGGTGATGGAAAGCTGGCCGCCGGGCTCGTGGCCCTCCAGCACCAGCGGATTCAGCGCGGCGCGCGCTGTGTAAATAGCTGCCGTTAGCCCCGAACATCCGGAGCCCAGAATCAAAGTATCGCGGGTCTCAATCATCGATGGTTCCTGGGTAGATTCTATCTGCGGATTTTGCGGCAATGGGGATGCGCCGGGTCTCGAGGCAATCCGCTGCCGGAAGGTTAAGGCGGAAGATTAGAAAAGGCTCATTCCTTAGAAACCTCTAATCTCCCCCTTCGGATAGGATGAACAACATGGCGAATTTGACTCTAGTCTACGGCCTTCGCCTGCTTCCCGAGGGCGAAGTGAAAGAGGTCCAGGATGCAACCCTCTCTCTCGCCAACGGCAACCAGGCGCATGTCACCATGCACGTGCTTGAGGGCTCGCGCGACCAGATCGAGCATCAGCTCAGGCGCAGCATCGATGCGTTTTTTGACTTTTACCCCGAAATCTGACCGGTGAAATCCGTTCAGACCACTTGCGCCGCGGTTCTCTGCGTCATCGCCGCCTCGTTGGGCCGCTTCACTCTCAGGTTATCCATGGCGTAATCGATGTAGCGCGCCTCAAAGTGCGGCGGCTGCTCCAGGAACCGGCAGGTGGCCAGCACCTGGTCGACGAGGAAGCGCGGCTGGTAGGCGGCAAGGTCCATCTGCTTCTCCCGGCGCAGCTTGTTCACAACGTACGCGAAGAGGTCCTCGGTCAGCTTCATCCCGTTGTTCTCGCACTCGGTTTGGAAGATGCGGCGGAACCGCCCTGCGTCAGGGCCGCCGACCTCGATCTTGTAAGGCAACCGGCGCAGGAACGCCGGATCCATCAGGTCTTCGGGATCCAGGTTGGTGGAGAAGATGACCAGCTCCTCGAACGGAATACGGAAGCTCTTGCCGGTATGCAGCTTGAGGAAGTCGTAGCGACCCTCCAGCGGCACAATCCAGCGGTTGAGCAGGTGCGTCGGGCTCACCAGTTGCCGCCCGAAGTCGTCGATAAAAAAGCACCCGCCCAGCGCCTTCATGTGCAGCGGCGCCTCGTAGAAACGGCCGGTCTCGTCGTAGCGCAGGTCCAGCATTTCCAGGGTTAGTTCGCCACCGACGATTACGAACGGTCTACGGCACGCCACCCAGCGCTTGTCGGCCTCATCCTGACGCACAAACGTAGAGGGTTCCTCGCCCACGTTCGCGGGGGACACTTCTTGATGGATGGCCGGATCGAACACCCGGATGGTCTGCCCTTCTACGCCGACGGCGTAAGGCACATACACCACATCGTGAAACGCCGAAGCAAAACGGAGGGCAACGGTGGTTTTGCCGTTTCCCGGAGGGCCGTACATCAGGATGGCGCGCCCTGAGTTCAGCGCCGGTCCCACCTGCTCCACGATGCTCTGGTCCATCTCCAGGCCTTCCAACGCGATGTGGATCCGGTCCAGCGTGATGGTTTCATTGGTGGGCTTCTGCACGTTGGTCTGCTCCACGAATTCGTCCAGCGTGACCGGCGCCGGGCCCGCATACCCCGATCGCTCCAGCGCGTTTTTGGCCCACGTGCGCCCCGCGTCCGTCATCGCGTAGGCCATGTCCAGAAGGTTGTCGGAGCGCCGTGTTCCCAATGTCTGCAGCAGCGCGCGGTCCACCGCCGTCTTTACCACGTCGGCCACAATGGGATAAGGCAGCTTGATCGCGTCCAGGTAATGTCGCACCGTCTGCAGCCGCTGCGTATAGATCAGCTTCAGCAGCAGGTCGATGAGGTCAGCCTCATCCATTCCGGTGGCGGCCAGATCGGCCGGTTCCGCCGGAATGCGGTTAATGAAATTGGACAGCGTCCGCTGGTCAATGGCGCCGATCGCCACCAGGTTCTCGCCCAGTCTGCCGCCCACATCCTGCGACCGCTTCAGCGCCGCTTCCACGTCTTGTTCGGTGACCCGCTTGGCTCGAATCAGCAGGTCGCCCAATCGCATGGTTCCCATAGTATGTTCCGTAAATTCTTTAGATTGAATGCCCAGATTCGCTGCCGTGCCCGCCTCGTTCCCATGGCAAGAATGCCAGGTTTTAGCCGGACAGAGGAATTGGTCTCATTGTAACGACATTGCACCTGACCCACTCTGCACAATCTGGGGTATTTTTAGCCTCCGGGAAGTCACTCAGGTAACGAACAGTTCCTTAGCACCTTCTAAGAATGGTTCTCTGAGAAAGGTCTCAGCATTGCAAACCCAGTCGCGTTCGGAGGCGTTTCCATGCCTACGCCCGCATCCCGGTGGTTGTGCTTTGCCCTCCTGGCTGCCCTTTTCCTCTTTCCGCGCGGCGCAACTGCCGGCGGTCCTCGCCTGGTCGCGGGAACCACCTTTTTCAATACCGGCCTTGCCGGCACGCCCATCCACTGGGCCAACGGC
This sequence comes from uncultured Acidobacteriota bacterium, assembly GCA_963771195.1. Taxonomy (GTDB): domain Bacteria; phylum Acidobacteriota; class Terriglobia; order Terriglobales; family Acidobacteriaceae; genus Telmatobacter. The sequence continues at coordinate 69,634 of CAVYSS010000002.1, read as the reverse complement.
CAGGTGAACTACTACGTGGATCAGGGCGCCTTGAGCGCTTCGGTTTCCAACCAGCAGGCCGTCGCCATGGTGGATGCCGCCGCCGCGCTCTGGAGCAAAGTCTCCACCGCCGGAGTCTCGCTGGTCGACAAGGGCTCGCTAGATGAGGACGTCAGCGGCGCCAATGCCGTGGCGGGAACCGGCAATCTTCTTGAGCCGGCGGACGTGGCCTCATCGGCCACCAGCTTCCCGCTTGGCGTCATCTTCGACTCCGACGGCTCGGTCATCAATACCGTGCTCGGCGCCGATTCGAGCGATACCTCCAATTGCGAAACCACCGGCGTCGTCGTTTGGACCGACAATATCCAACCGAACGCGACCGTCGCTCACGCGGTCATGGTGCTGAACGGGCTTTGCACCGCGACCGCGCAGCAGTTGGCGATGATGAACGTCCTCATCGAACGCGCCTTCGGCCAGATTCTCGGCCTTGGCTTCTCGCAGGTTTACCCGTACGCTGAGGCTGACGCCAACACCGCGGAGTTTCAAGCTTGGCCCATCATGCAGCCCGCGGCCGGAGTCTGCGGTTCCTCCGGCGGAAACTGCGTCTTCAGCCCCGGCACGCTGCAATATGACGACATTGCATCCCTCAACCGCCTCTACCCCATAACTGCCGCGAACCTGTCCGCTTTTCCGGGCAAGGTTCTCACCGCCGCGAATACCGTTTCCATTCAGGGAACCATCACCTTCCGCGCCGGAACCGGAATGCAGGGTGTCAACGTTGTCGCCGTTCCCCTCGATTCCTCCGGAAATCCCATGCCCCAGTACGCCGTCAGCTTTGTCTCCGGCTCCCTGTTCAGCGGCGATCACGGCAACGCCGTCACCGGCTGGAACAACTCCAGCGGCACGCCGCTCTCGCAGTGGGGATCGGAAGACCCCGCGTTGCAGGGAGCTTTCGATCTCCGCTTCATGCCTCTCCCGCCCGGCGTCACCTCGGCCTCCTTCCAGGTCACATTTGAGGCTGTCGATCCGCTGTTCATCCTCCAGATGGCGGTTGGTCCTTACACCTCTGGTTCGCCGGATCCCTCGGGCACGCTCAATCCGATTGCGGTGCCCAATCTCTCTGCCGGCGCCTCGCAAACTCTTGCCGTAAACGTTCAGGACTCGGCCAGCGGCGAGTACCAGGACGCCATCGCCTCCCAGGAGGAGCCACGCATGCTGCCCGCAGGCGGCCTCTGGGGAGGCCGCATCAGCCAGGTTGGGCAGACCGACTGGTTCAATTTTCCCGTCCGCGCCAATCGCGTCTTCACCGTGGTCACCATCGCGGTGGACGAGCAGGGCCAGCCCAGCAATGCCAAAGCTATGCCCGCCATCGGCATCTGGGACGCATTCGATCCTGTTGGCGCTGCCTCACTCGGAACCGTTCCCGGACTTAACGGCACCGCCGCCGGGGAAACCTGGGCGCAGGTCACCACTCAGGCCGACGACATCGTCCGCCTGGGCGTCGCCGACATGCGCGGCGACGGCCGGTCCGATTACGCCTACAACGGCTGGGTGCTTTATGCCGACACCGTGACGCCCAGCCACCTGCCCAGGGCCGGCGGCCCGATTGTCATTCACGGCATGGGCTTCCACCCGGCAGACACCGTGCTCGTAAACGGCGTGGCCGCGCAGGTCACCAGCGTTTCGCCCAACGAGATCACCGCTATCGCTCCGGCGGCGGGCACGGGCGTCAGCGGTTCCGTTGACGTCGAAATCGACGACCTGCCCATTTACTACGCCGGGACGATTCTTCAAGGCGGCATCAGCTACGACTCCGGTACGGGCGATTCGCTCACCCTGATCAGCGCGCCCTCCAACACGGTTTCCGCGGGCGTTCCCATGCCCTTTACTGTCGCTGCCCTCAATGCCGCTCTCCAACCCGCAGGCGAGGTTATGGTGACCTATACCGTCTCCAGCGGCACGGCGACGCTGGGTTGCGGTTCCAGCTCCTGCTCCGTTACGGCTACCGGCGATGGGCTCGCCAGCATGAATGTCACTGCCGTCAACGGATCCGCCGCGGTGGTGACGGCGAGCCTAACCAACGGGGCCAGCCTGCAGGCTCACTTCAGCGGGGGAACGTCACCGCAAATCTCCGCGCTCACGCCCTCGCTCTCGCTCGCCGCCGGGAGCGCCATCAACTGGACTGCGGAGGCCATTGTGCTCCTGAACGGAGCGCCAGCGTCCGGCCAGACTGTGACCTGGCAGGCAGGCGCAGGTATCGCGATGTCCTCTGCTCCCGCGACCTTATCCTCTTCCACCGGCATCGACTCTGAAGCGCTTTCGGTGGGCCCGCTCACCGAAGGTCAGCAGGCCACGGCCACGGCATGCCTCAACGGCACCACGCAATGCGCTACGTTCACGGTGCTCGGCGCGCGGCCGGAGTACGCCTCTGTGGCAGCCGTCTCGGGAACCGGCCAGAGCGTCTTCATCTCCGGCACCGCGGCCCAGATCGTGATGCGCGTGCGCGACATGGACGGCAACCCCATGGCCGGAGGGATGGTGACGCTCTACCAGGCCCTCTATGCCTGGGCGCCGCCCTGCCCGCCTCAAGGACGCTGCGCCCAGTCGGAACTGCTCGGCTATCAGACCGCAACCGCGATCTCCGCCCTGGACGGCTCCGTCAGCTTTACCCCAGCGGCAATTCCCGGCGTGGCTACCAACACCGTCGGCATTGCCGCCACCGGCAACACCAGCACGGTCGCCATCGCCATCGAACAGCACCCGTAGCAAGCCGGCTGCGCGCTTTCCAATCCGAATTCCCTGAGACCCTTTCGCCCCGGCTCGCATCCCTTCAAGTGAAAGGGAGGTCGGAGTTGAGCCAATTGACCGCGCCATTTCCCCCTGGCCGCCGTCCCCGCGTGCTCATTGTGGGCGGAGGATTTGCCGGCATCCATGCCGCTAAAGGACTGGGCAAGTTGCCCGTCGATGTTACCGTCATCGATCGCCGCAACCACCACACTTTCCAGCCGCTGCTCTACCAGGTGGCGCTGGCCGTGCTCTCGCCTGCCGACATCGCCCAACCCATCCGCTCCATCTTGCGGGGACAACAGAACACGCAGGTCCTGATGGACGAGGTGGTCGGCATTGACACCGCCGCGCAAGTGGCCGTTCTCGGCAGCGGTTCGCAGATGCCCTACGACTACCTGGTGCTGGCTGCGGGCGCGACCCACTCCTACTTTGGTCATGACGAGTGGGCCAAACTCGCGCCCGGCCTCAAGTCCGTGGAGGACGCCACCGAAATTCGCCGCCGCGTGCTGCTCGCGTTCGAGCTGGCCGAGCGCCACATGCAGGAGCACGGCTGGCATCCGCCGCTGAACTTCGTGGTCATCGGCGGAGGTCCCACCGGCGTGGAACTGGCCGGCGCCATCCGCGACATCTCCCAGTACTACATGCGCAACGATTTCCGCCACATTGACCCCACAGAGGCCAAGGTGCTGCTGCTCGACGGCGGCAAACGCGTCCTGGCTGCGTATCCCGAAGACCTTTCCGCCAAGGCGGAGAAGGAGCTGGAGGACCTTGGAGTTGAGGTTCATCTCAACTGCCATGTGACGAACGTTGGTCCCGGTTACGTTGAGACCGGCGGGCCGAATCCGATCGGACGAGTGGAAGCGGCGGTGATTCTGTGGGCAGCGGGCGTCGAGGCCTCGCCGCTGGGCAAGCTCCTGGGCGTGCCCACGGATCATCGCGGCTGCGTGATGGTGGACGATCAGCTCAATCCCGCCAACCTGGCCAACGTGTTTGTGCTGGGCGACCTGGCGCACTTTGAGCAGGACGGCAAGCAGGTTCCGGGCGTGGCTCAACCGGCCATGCAGATGGGCGACCACGTGGCCAGGATGCTGCGCGCCGACCTGGATGGACGCGCGCGACCTGCCTTCCGCTACTTCGACAAGGGCGACATGTCCACCATAGGCCGCATGAGCGCGGTGGCCGATGTGAAGTGGCCGTTCAAAGCGCACATGAGCGGGCTGCCCGCGTGGCTGACCTGGATTGTGGTGCACATCTTCTTTCTCATCGGGTTCCGCAACCGCGTGGAGGTGATGGCGTCGTGGATGTGGACCTACTTCACCTTTACGCGGGGCGCGCGGCTGATCACCGGCGACCAGCGGCTTCCCGGCTGGGCGGAGCAGGTGAACGCGGGACCGGCGCGGCCGGAAGCGGCGGTGAATCCGGGCGCGAAGGCAGCGGATTGAGGCGAGAAGCTCTCGGCTCTTCGATGTGTTGCGCTGCGCGGTGGCTTCCGTGTGATTTTTCTCACTGCGACTTGGCGGATTTTCGCCTGGGACTCGCCTTTTTGTCCCGAAATGGGAATGATAGGGGGGTAGGGGGTACCCCCTGCCTTAAAGCCAAGGGCCGGATCCCTGGGAGGGAATCCGGCCCGATGTTGAAAGAATAGCGCGTGCCGATTGCGCGAGGAGTGACAGCGGTCACGCGTCAGTCCCAGTGCTTCAAGTTGTCGGCGAGGATCGGCCCGGCCTCGGCATCTTCGAGAACGGGGAAGACTTCAAATTCGAGAAGTTCGGCCCACTTGGTGATGCCCCGATAGAGCTGGTCAGTCTGGTTGGTTTCATAAAGGGAAAATCCGCCGGAACCGTCGATGCGGTGCCAGCGACCCAGCAAAGTGACGCCTTCCTGAGGGACGGCTTCTCCGGCAAGGAATTTGCCAACCGCCGTTTTTACCGCTCCGGGGACAATGGTATAGCTGACGAGAAACTTCATCGTTTCCGTTCTCCTTTGAGTTTTGGTTTGTTGGGGAACCCGAGTGAGTTGGAGTTTAGGGGCGGGTTGGGGCACTGTCAACGACGGCGCCGCGATATTGTTGCGGTATTCAAGCCGGAGCGCGCGCCCCGCTCATCGTTCGCCGTGGCGACCGATGAACGGGGCATAGCGCGGAGCAGCCCGGTGCGATTAGTGGTGCTCATGGGTGCGGCGCCAGTCGTTGTATTCCTTCTTGTCCTGGTCGGCGCGCTGGTTCAGGTCGCGGTGCTCGCGGTGGGTCTCGCGCTCCCACTGGCGATAGGAGGCGTCATCGGATGCAGGCGCGGGTGCAGGAGTGGCCGCGGCGGGAGGGGGCGGTTGTTGCTGGCAGCCAGTGGTGGCCAGGGGAACGGCCAGGGCCGAGGCCAGCAGGATGCAGGGGAAGATCCGGAACGTTTTGTGCATGCGTGGTTCCCTTTCAAAGGGCAGGATAACAGCCGCTAGCCCTCAGCTATCAGCCCTCAGCTTTCAGCTTTCAGGCTGCCTCAGACCTTGCATTGGCGGTAGCCGCAGGGAAGTAGGCCTCTAATGCCCTGATAAACTGGACAGTCATGCTCGACTTGAATTTTGTCCGGGGGAACCTGGAGAGAGTGGAAGAAAAGCTGCGCGCGCGGGGGGCAGATCCTGCGGCGCTGCTGGGGGATTTCCGCTCCCTGGACCAGCGGCGGCGCGAGGCCATTACCCAGGCCGAGACGCTGAAGGCGCTGCGCAACGAGCTCTCGCAGCAGGTGGGCGCGTTGAAGCGGCAGGGGCAGGATGCAACCGCGTTGATGGACGAGACGCGGGCGCTCAAGGACAAGCTGGACGAGCTGGATAAAGCCGCGACGGAGCTGGACGAGCAGATGCGGTTTTCGCTGGCGAGTATTCCCAACCTGACGCGGGATGAGGTGCCGACGGGGAAGTCTGAAGAGGACAACGTCGTTGTCAAGACCTGGGGCGAGAAGCGCAGCTTCGATTTTGAACCGAAGCCGCACTGGGAGATCGGCGAGGCGCTGGGGATTCTGGATCTGGAACGCGCGGCCAAGCTTAGCGGGGCGCGGTTTGCGGTGTACATGGGTGCGGGGGCGCGCCTGGAGCGGGCGCTGATCGGGTTCATGCTGGACCTGCACACGCAAAAGCACGGATACACCGAGGTGCTGCCGCCGTTCATGGTGAACAGCCGCAGTCTTTTCGGGACCGGTCAGTTGCCCAAGTTTGCCGAGGATCTGTTTCGCTGCTCGGATACGGACGCGGAGGCGGTGGCGCGGGGCGAGTTCAAAGACGCCGACCACTGGCTGATTCCCACGGCCGAGGTTCCGGTGACGAATCTCTATCGCGATGAGGTGCTGGACGAGGCGCGCCTGCCCATTTCGCTTACCGCGTACACGCCTTGCTTTCGCGCGGAGGCGGGAGCGGCGGGCAAGGACACGAGGGGCATCATCCGCCAGCATCAGTTTCAAAAAGTGGAGCTGGTGAAGTTTACGCGGCCGGAGGAGTCCGACGCCGAGCATGAGAAGCTGACGCGCGATGCCGAAGAGATTCTGGAGGCGTTGGGGCTGCCGTACCGGCGGGTGCTGTTATGCGCGGGCGATACGGGATTCTCCTCCGCGAAGACCTATGATCTTGAGGTGTGGCTGCCGGGGCAGCAGCTATACCGGGAGATTTCTTCCTGCTCGAATTTTGAGTCGTTCCAGGCGCGGCGGGCGAATATCCGCTACCGGGTCGCCGCGGCGACCAGGCCGGCGGGAGCGAAGGCGAAGATCGAGTTTGTGCACACGCTGAACGGCTCGGGGCTGGCGGTGGGACGGACGTGGCTGGCGATCCTGGAAAACTATCAGCAGAAGGACGGGTCAGTATTGGTGCCGGAGGTGCTGCGGCCGTACATGGGGGGGATGGAGAGAATCATTCGCAGTGAAGCAGTGAAGCAGTGAAGCAGTGAAACGGTGAAGCAGTGAAACGGTGAAGCGGTGAAGCGGTGAAACGGTGAAGCAGTGAAACGGTGAAACAGTGAAACGGTGAAACAGTGAAGCGATGAAACAGGGAATTGTCGGGGACAGATGAAGCGGATTCTGAAGAGCTATTTTTACTGGACGTATCAGCGCGGAAGCTTTCACTACGATGTGATGGTGACGCTGATCCTGGCGTTCATTTTCATCACGCCGCACCTGTGGGACTTCGGCGACAAGCCCTCGGTGCTGAATTTCCCCACGCACCCGATGACGGTGACCAGCGACGGCGGGCGGGGCATGATCATCACCATCCAGGCCGCGGACGTGGCGGCGTCGGCGGGTGCGAGCGACCGCGAGGCAAAGAGCGCGCTGCGCAAGGCGGTTGAGCCGGTGGCCGGCGACGCGGTAACGGTGGAGCACTGGGTGCTGGAACGAGACGCCGAGGGCAACCCGCAGGCGTGGAAGGTGTGGGCGCACCGATAGCCATCCGGCTGAGGCGAATTGCGATTCCCAGCCCACCCTAAGCGCAAAATGCGTGCTTAGGATGGGGCACCCAGAGTTTCTTTTCGACTGAGACACGCGTCCAAGCAACTTGAAGGAAGACTATGCAGAAAAGGCTTTTGCTTGTATTTTTGGCGGCGGGGTTGTTGTCCGGCATTCCGGCACGCGCGGCCGACAACCTGAACTCGGTGCTGGCGCGGTTGAACACCGCGGCCCAGGGATTCCGTTCCGTCAGCGCGGATTTCAAATTTGTGTCGCTGACGACGGAGCCTATTGAAGATACGGAGACGCAGACCGGGCAGGTGTACTACGACCGCAGCGGTAAGTCGTTCAAGACGGCAGCGCACATTCACGATGTGAACGGGCAGCCGGTTCAGAAGATGTACGTGTACGCCGATGGGCAAGTGAAGCTTTGGGACGGGCCGCCGGTGGATCAGGTGACGACGCTGACCAAACTGAGCCAGTATGAGAGCTGGTTCGAACTGGGCTTCGGGGCAAGCGGGACGGAGCTTGCCGAAAAATGGAACATTACTTACGACGGGGACGAGGTCATCGACGGGGTGAAGACAGCCAAGCTGGAGCTGGTCGCCAAGGATCCTACGGTACGCAAAAACCTGCCCAAGGTGACGGTGTGGATGGACACGCAGCACGGGGTCAGCCTGAAGCAGGTTTTCGACCAGGGGCAGGGGCAGAGCCGCACCGCGAACTATTCAAACTTTAAATACAATGAGCGGCTGCCTTCGGACGCGTTCACATTCAAGACGGATAAGAAGACGCAGTACATCAACAGGTAGCGGAGTCAGCGTTGCTAGCGGAGTCAGGGTGTTGACGCGGCTTCGTTTTTCAACGTAAGACCCGCGTGCAGGCGGCCGATGGCGATGCCGCCGAGCACGAAGAAGATGGGGAAGAGTTCGAGCGTGTAGCGCGCTTCGGGAGCTTCAAGAGTGGCCAGCAGCAAGCTGCGCAGCACGATGTAGAGGACCATCCACGGCCAGAGGCGCGGGCGCAGGCACAGGCCGGCGATGGCAAGCAGAACATAAAGCGCGTTCAAGCCCGCATAGAACCAGCTGAAGCGCGTTTCTGCGTAGTGGTGTTTGTAAACCCACCAGTCGAGGTCGATGTTCAGGTTCTCCACACGAGGGCGGAAGGTCATGTCGAGGACACGGCCGATGGGCAGCCACAAATAGTAGCGCAGGGGATGGTCGGCGATGCGTTGCTGCGCGAGCTGGGCGAACTGGGCGTCGAGTTCGGGCGAGAGCTCTTCTCCGTTGTCCTCGTAGGCAGCGAAAAGGCGCGCGGTTTCGGCGCGCTGGGCGGGCGAGTCGAACGCGCGCGAAGGAAGCTGATTCACGTCCAGCTTGTCGCCGGGCATGTTCCAGTAGATTTGCCAGGTGGAGACGAAGTCGAGGCACCACGTTTTGACCCAGCGCTGCCATCCCGGCCAGGTGTCTTCGCCGGGGTCGGTGGCGTATCGCGGGGCCAGCGGCTGAAAGACATGGAAGACGCGCTGGTTGCGGGCGGTCCAGATGGCGAAGGGCGCGAGGGCAAGCAGGAGGCATACCAGCGCCATGCGGAGCTTCGCCTTTCCCACCCTTGCGACAATGGGCCGTCGCAAGGATGGGGCACCCACGGGCGGTTCCGCTATTGGTGCGTCGGATTTGCGCAAGAGGCACAGGGCTATGGGCGCGGCCAGGGACACGCCGACGAGCGCCCCGTCGGGACGCAGCAGCGCAGCGTAGGTAACGGCAAAGGTGAATGCGAGGGCGGAGGTCCAATCCAATTTGTCCTGGAATCGCGCGGCCGCCCAAAGCGCCAGCGAGATCGAGAACAGGGTGAGGATTTCAGTCAGCGGTTCGGCACAGTACACTGCGGTAAAGGGACAAAGGCATGCCAGCCAAAGCGTGGCCTGGGTCGCGGCCAGGCGCCAGCGGCCGGGAGCAATGCGCCCGGCCACGAGCGCCAGCAGGAGGCAGGCGGCCAGGTCAGCCACAACCTGCAGGCAGCAGGGGACAAAGTAGTTTTCCATGCCGAAGAGGCGGAAGCACGCGGCAAGGAAGAGCGGGTAGCCTGGCAGGCGAATGAGCGTTGCGTGCAGCGCGCCCGTCTGGTCATTGACGGCATAGCGCCCAAACCGGAGCAGGCTCTTGGCCATGGAGCCGTAGAGCTCGGAATCCCCGTTCACTTCAAACAGCTTGTTGAGCATCCAGATGCGCAGGATGAGGCCGGATGCGAGCGCGGCGCATGCAGACACCCGCGCGGGCATGCGCAAGCGCTTGGAGCGCAACTGCTTCGATTGACTCAATGAGCCAGCTTCCATACGATTCGTACTGTATAGCGTAGACCCTTCAGAGGTTTTCGCAAACGTGAGCCAATGCCGGACAAGCAGATTTTTTACGACCCCGAACGCAAGCGCTGGAAGCGGCTGCGCCGCGTTCTGGATGCGGTTGCGCTGGTCAGCACGCTGGTCGTAGCCGGATTCATCTTCAACACGTTGCACGGGCAGCGGCTGCATGAGATGCTGCTTCCCGTTCCCCGCCATAACTACCGGGCGCTGCGCGACCGCACGCCGCTTTTGAAGCATGCCCCAGCGGCGCCGGCGCGGCGCAAAACCAACCGGCGGCCATCCGACATACCCCTGAATACCGGCGAGAGTCTTCGCGCCGCCTTCTACGTCTCTTACGACCCCACCAGCTATTCCTCGTTCAAGGAACACGTCCATCAGATCGACATGCTGTTTCCCGACTGGCTGCATGTGAACGCGGACAAGCCGGCGCTGATGGCCATGAGCAGCATCAATACTCTGCGCGAGTACCAGGTCATCGAGAACGGCGTGGTGCACGATCCGGACGACCTGAACAAGGTGAAGCACGTTATCCAGGACTCGCGCGAAGACACGGAAGTTTATCCGCACCTCAACAACTTCAATCCGCATACGCAGGCGTGGGACCCGGCCATCGGCAAAATACTGGCCGACCCGCAGCAGCGGGCGGCGCTCGAAGGCCAGATTGTGCAGTTCTTCACCGCGCTGCCTTTTTATCGCGGGCTCTCGCTGGATTTCGAGAGCCTGAACGACGCCTCCATGCCGGACTACATGACGTTTGTCCAGGAGCTCTACGGCAAGCTCCATCCGCGCAACCTCAAGCTATGGGTGAACGCCGGCGTGGGCTTGCAGGACAAGTGCATGAAGACGCTGGCGGTCAACTCCGACGGCATCATCCTGATGAACTACGACCAGCACGAAGTGGAGAGCAATCCCGGGCCCATCGCGGCGCAAAGCTGGTTTGTGGGCAATTTGCAGCGCGTGCTCAAGATCGTTCCCAAGAACAAAATCATCTGCGCCATGGGCAACTATGGTTATGACTGGACGATGTCGATCCCGGCCAAGCCGAAGCGCGGACACAAGCCGGCCAAGCCGCAGGTGGTGGACACGGAGGATCTCTCTGTCCCCGCGGTGTGGGAGCGGGCGTCGGATGCCGACGCGGATCTGAACCTGGATTACGACACGCTGAATCCGCACTTCGAATACATTGACGAGGACAACAATCAGCGGCACGTGGTGTGGTTTCTGGACGCGGTGACAGTGCTGAACGAGATGCGCGCCGCGCGCGAACTTGGATTGCAGACTTTTGCCCTCTGGCGTCTGGGTTACGAAGACTCCTCGCTATGGAGCATCTGGGACAAGCCCAGCAGCCCGGTCGCGCTTGAGGACCTGGGCCAGGTGCAGCCGGGGCACGATGTGGACACCGAGGGCGACGGCGACATTATCCGTGTGACCGGGCTGCCCAAGGTGGGCAAGCGCACGGTCGAGATCGACACGGACGAGCCCGATCCACGCAAGAAGCTCATCATCGACGAGCACATGGACGTGTACCCCAACACCTACACCATCCAGCAATACGGCTATCACCCTGACGAGGTGGCGTTCAGTTTCGATGACGGTCCCGATCCGCGATGGACGCCGCGCATCCTCGACATCCTGAAAAGCAAAGGCGTACACGGCACCTTCATGATGATCGGCGAGGAGGCGCAGCAAAACATCGGCCTGGCCAGGCGGGTGGTGCGCGAAGGCAACGAGATCGGCAACCACACCTACTCCCATCCCGACATCAGCGAAATCTCACACCGGCAGCTCGAGTTGGAAGTTTCGCTGACCAACCGGCTGTTTGCGGCCGAGCTGGGGGTACAGCCACTTTATTTTCGCCCGCCCTACGACATTGACGAGGAGCCCGATACGGACGACGAGGCCGCGCCGGTGGTGGCCATCCAGCAGATGGGGCTCACCATCGTCGGCAACAAGATCGACACCGACGATTGGGACGAGCGCGTGCGCAAAACGCCGCAGGAGATTGCGCAATCGGTCCTGGATCAGCTCAACCGGATGAAAACCAAGCCGCAGTTCCGCGGCTCCATCATCCTGATGCACGACGGCGGCGGCGACCGCTCCGTCACGATTCGCGCGCTGCCGGTGCTGATTGACACCCTGCGCGCGCACGGGCTCAAGATTGTGCAGGTCTCCGCGCTGATGTACAAGACCACGGCCGAAGTGATGCCGAAGCTTACTCCGTGGCAGCGCGTGCGCACCTGGCCGGATGCCGTCGCCTTCTCCACCATGGCGGTCATCTTCCGCTTCATCGTTCTGGTTTTCTTCATCGGCGACGTGCTGATGAGCGCACGACTCATCGTGGTGGGTATTCTGGCCATCATCGATCGCCTGCGGCGGCCGCATCGGGAAGCCTCGCCCGGCTACTGCCCTCGTGTCGCGGTTCTGATTCCGGCTTATAACGAAGAAAAAGTCATCGTCAGAACCATTCGCTCGGTGCTCAACTCCGACTACGACAACCTGCGCGTCATCGTAATCGACGACGGCTCGAAGGACGGTACTGCCGATGTGGCGCGGGAAGCCTATGCGGATGAGATTCGCGCCCGCCGGGTGATGGTGCTGGAGAAGCCCAACGGCGGCAAGGCGGCGGCGCTCAACTACGGGCTGAATCACGTGGACGAGGAGATCTATGTCGGCATCGACGCCGACACCGTGATTGCCGCCGACGCCATCTCCAAGCTGATACCGCACTTTGAAGATCCCGAGATCGGCGCCGTGGCCGGCAACGCCAAGGTGGGCAATCGCGTAAACCTGTGGACGCGCTGGCAGGCCCTCGAGTACATCACCAGCCAGAATTTCGAGCGCCGCGCACTGGACCTGATGCACGTGGTGACGGTGGTTCCCGGCGCCATCGGCGCGTGGCGCACCGAAGCCGTGAAGAAAGCCGGAGAATACCCGTTGAATACAGTGGCCGAAGACGCCGACCTGACCATGAACCTGCTGGAGCATGGATTCAAGGTGGATTACGAGGACCGCTCGCTGGCGTTTACCGAGGCGCCGATCGGCGCCCGCGGACTGATGCGCCAGCGCTTCCGCTGGTCGTTCGGCACGCTGCAGGCGGTGTGGAAGCACCGCGCCGCGTTCGTGCGCAACAAGGCCATGGGCCTCTTCGCGCTGCCCAACATACTCATCTTCCAGATGCTGCTGCCGCTGGTATCGCCGTTCATTGACATCATGTTCGCCTACGGAATCCTGCACTACTTCATCGACCGGCACTACCATCCCGAGGCTACTTCGGCGGCCAACTTCCAAAAGTTGCTGGCCTACTTCGTCGCCTTCCTGCTCATCGATTTCCTCACTTCAATGCTCGCCTTCAGCCTGGAGCGCCGTCATCCCGCCAACAAGGGCGACGGCTGGCTGTTGTTCCACATCTGGCTGCAGCGCTTCAGTTACCGGCAGCTCTTTTCGGTGGTTTTATTCAAGACGCTGGTGCGGGCGATTGACGGCAAGCCATTCAACTGGGACAAGCTGGAACGCACCGCGAAGATGAGCAAACAGACCGAGGCGCTGACGGAAGCGCAATGAATGAACACCTGCCGCGCGCGGGTTTCGTATAGCGCCGGGCTGCCCTGCGTGGACCGAGTTGACTCTACTACGGCTTAGCCGTACCATGGTGCCATGCGTTACGTCTGGGATCCGGCGAAAGATGCCGTAAACCGGCGGAAACACGGTCTCTCCCTCGCCGCGGCGATCCCTGCTCTTGAGGATCCGAATCGAGTTATCTGGATCGATGACCGGTTCGATTACGGCGAGGAAAGATTCATCAACCTGGGTCTCACTCCGCGAGGTGTCCTTTATGTCGTCTACACGGAAAAAAATGAAGACACAACTCGAATCGTCTCCGCGCGGAAAGCCGCAGATCATGAAATCGGATGGTATGGTTTGGGTCGATCATGAGCCCGGTGATCCTCCCATCGATTCTGGTACCGATTGGGACCGCGTGAACGCAATGACCAATGAGGAGGTTCTTGCTGCCGCGCTCTCGGACCCGGATGCACAGCCAATTCCTGTTGGAACTGAAGAAGAGTTGGAGAGGTTCGGGCTTAAGCGCGTGGTCAACCCCAGGCGCCTCCGCAACCGTCTGGGCCTGACTCAGGAGGCATTTGCCGCGCGCTATCGGATACCAGTGGGCACGTTGCGCGACTGGGAGCAGGGACGCAAGCTTCCTGATGCCCCCGCGCGCGCTTATCTCACTGTGATCGACCGCGATCCAAATGTGGTTGCGGGGCTGCTGGGCGAGGCTGCCGCCTAGCCGCGCTGTGGGCCGATTTCAAACGAGAAAAGCGAGAAAGAAAATATGCCGCCCACTCGAAGTTTCCGCGAAACTATCAAGGAGCAGCTCACCGACGGCAAATTCCGCCGCGAGTTCCTGCGCGAGACAGTGTCGTCGATGATCTCCGGAGATCTGGAGACCGCCAAATCCGCACTGCGCGAATACGTGAATGGCACAATCGGGTTCGTCGCACTCGGTGAGGCCGTCTCCAAATCTCCCAAGAGCCTGATGCGAATGCTCAGCCCGTCTGGCAATCCGCAGGCGCGGAACCTGTTCGAAATGATCGCATACCTGCAGAAGATCGACGGAACAGTTCTTGAAGTTCGAGCAAGCAGCAAAGCGGCCGCCTGAACCATGACCGCGCCGCACGTCCTGTTTGCCGGCCGCACCACGCTCGATGCGGTCTATATCCTCGATGAATTGCCGAGTGAGGACACCAAGGTCTTTGCGCGGGCGTTTCGCATGGCGCCGGGCGGCCCGGCATGTAATGCCGCCATCACCCATGCGCTGCTGGGCGGTCGCGCCACCCTGCTGAGCGCGGTGGGACGCGGTCCGGCTGCCGATCTGCTGCGCGGGGAGCTGGATCGCCGCGCTATCCTGCTCATTGATCTTGCCGCCGGGACCGACTACGAAACGCCGCTGACCGCTGTGTTGGTGAACTCCGCAGTCGCGACGCGCACCATCGTGAATCCGCCGGCGCCGCAGTTGCAGATTGCCCCGCTGGCCGGTGAGTGGCCTGAGAATTGGGGAGATCGGCCGCGACTGGCGCTCACCGATGGATTCCATTTGCCGGAGACGCTTCCGCTTCTGGCGGCTCTGCACAGTGCGGGCTGCCAGCTCTGCTTCGATGGGGGAAGCTGGAAACCGGGCACGGATCGTCTGGCGCCATTGCTCACAGCCGCGATCTGCAGCGAACGCTTTGCTTTGACGGGCAAAACCGCCGATCCAGAGGCCACCCTGGCGTGGTTCGTCGCTCAGAATGTGCCGCACGTAGCCCTCACTCGCGGCCCGCGCTCCATTTGGGCTGCGGATCGGGGCCGCCGGTTCGAGATCGATGTCGAGCCCGTTGACGCCGTGGATACGTTGGGCGCCGGCGACGTGCTCCATGGCGCGTTTTGCTTTTATTTTGCTTCCGGCCACGGTTTCGAAGACTCGCTGCGGCGCGCGGCGGGAATGGCTACGCGCTCGTGCGGAGGTATTGGGATTCACCCGTGGTGCGAAGGCGATTCGCCTCAGCGGTGATGCCCCCCGCCATGGCTGCTGGAGTGTCCTCCGCCGTGGCCGCCACCGGAGTGCCCGCCTCCGAACGAATGCGACGAGTGTCCGCCCCCGAAGGAATGTCCGCCGCCGAACGAATGCCCTCCGCCGCTGAACGAACGCGACGCGTTTCCGCCGAATCCCGACGAGCCATGCCCGCCGCCGAAAAGGTGAAAGCCACCGGACTTGGGCGCTTTCGCGAATCCGCCGCCGGCATAGCCGCGCTCGAATCCGCCGGAGCGGCCACCAAATGCCGACCTGCCGCCATAGGATCTTGCCGCGCCGAACTGCTCGCCTCCGCGGAACGCCTGCGGTGAGCCATACCCGCCGCTCCCGCGGCTCATGAAGCCCAATCCCGGCGCGGGCCGCGACGGCTCGCTGAATCCACGCTCGCCGCCATTCTGGGCCATCTGCCGCGAGCCGCCGTACGGAGATCGCCCTCCTGCGTAAGGTTGGGGGCGTCCGTAGGCCTCCGGCCGGCTGGCTGAGGGCATCCTGCCGTAGGCCTGCTGGCCGTAGCCGCGACCATACCCCTGTCCGCGGCCGGCGTAAGTGTTTCCGTAGCCGCCGTATCCCCGCTGGCCATAGGCGCCGTTTCCTTGGCGCTGGGCAAACCGGTTGCCGGACTCGCCATACCCGCTGCGGCCATAGTCGCCGCCGTGGATTGCCATCGGTTGATTACGGTAATTCTGGGCAAAGCTCCCTCGATTGCCGAACCCGCCGTAACCGCGGCTGCCGGCCCGCTCGCTGCCGCCCCAGCGCGGGCCGCCGTGCGCAAAGCCCCAGTCGCGCATTTCGCGACTGTGAGTCCAATAGTCGCTGTGGTTAAACAGGATGGAGTGGCCCAGCCAGTCCAGGCCCCAGGCCAGCAGCCCGAATGGCGTATGCATGAATGCGCCCATGCCGAAGCTCATGCCGAATTGCACCGCCGGCCCGATGAACGACCCCACCGTGCTGAGGAAATTGAATCCCGGATAGGCCGGAACCGGCGCTCCGTACGCCGTCCACGGATCGTACGTCGGCACGTAAACATCGTCCGGGTTGGTGGGAGCAATCTCGATATTGCCCTGATCGTCGCTTACCTGCTCCTGGGGCGTCGGCTGCAGGTTGCCGGCTTGCTGCGCTCGCTGCCGCATCACCTGGATGGTGTCCAGCACATCCTGGGGCTGGTTGTAGTAGGCATTGCCCAGCGCTGTGGCCCATTGCAGGTTGCCGGCGAGCCACTCCAGCACCTGGGGGAAGGCCGTCAGCGCCTTGACGCTGGGGTCCCATTGGGCCTGGGAGCTTGCGGCTGCAATCTGGTCCGGGCTGGCTCCCGGCATGCTCTGGATCCACTGCGCCGCTGCGGAAACCTGCGCCGGATAAGTGGAAGCCGTCAGGATCTGGGCCACCAGAGAGTCAGGATACAGCGCGATGGGCGCCACAAGCTGCTCCAGTTGCGCCGCGCCCAACGGCTGCGCCTGGGGATAGCCCTGCTGGCCGTACCCCTGCGGAGTCTCATCGTAGGCCTGTTGCGGATAGCCTCCATCCTGCTGGGGATAGGGCGTGAGCTGCTGAGGATAGGCCTGCTGAGCGTAAGGTTGGCCGTTTTGCGGGCTGTATGGCTGCTGCCCATACTGCCGCTGCTGCTGGGCGTAAGGCTGTTGCCCATAGGGCTGCTGGCCGTAGCCCTGGCCATACTGGGTTTGGCCGTAGTTCGGAACCGGATTCACTTGCGGGACCGGATCGTCGTCCGGGGGCCAGGCCGACTGCGCCGAAGCCACGCCGAGCGTCAGGAGCGGCACCGCCGACGCCAGGCCCAAGTACAAGAATCTTCGACAGTTCATCGCCGCCTCCGGTACACCCGCAAATCCTCCCCATCCGGTCCGCATTTTCGTTCCTTTCGGCCAGCCTCTTGTTGCCGCGTTACTCAAACTCCAGTAGGAGGTGGAGGCAAGGTTGTTTACCTAGACCCCCCCCCGTATGGATAGTTGCGTTCAGGCCGAAATGGGGCAGCGCAAGACCCCGCCCAGGGCCGATCCGAATGCTGAAACCGACGCCCCGGCGTGGGTTCGGCAACCGGCCTTGAAGGGCTACAATCGAAGAGCTATGGCTACCGTCGCGCTATCGACTTCTATCCAGCCCCGCTCGCCCCAGGGCGCTTTCCGCAATGAGCCGTTTGTCAATTTCAAGGTGCCGGAGAACCACCGCGCCATGCAAGCCGCGCTTGACCACGTTGCCGGCCAGCTCGGCCCCGAATACGACCTCGTGATCGGCGGCGAACGCTTCCGCACGGAAGGCAAGATCCGGTCAATCAACCCGGCCCGGCCCGCGCAGGTCGTCGGCATCCATCAGAAAGCCGGTGCCGAGCATGCTGAGCAGGCCATGAAAGCTGCCCTGGCCGCGTACGAAACCTGGTCCCGCACCACGGTTGAGGAACGCGTCTCGCTGCTGCTTGGCGCCGCCGGCATCATCCGCAAGCGCAAATTCGAGTTCTGCGCCTGGCTCACTTATGAAGTGGGCAAGAACTGGGCCGAGGCCGACGCCGACGTGGGCGAGACCATCGACTTCCTCGAGTTCTATGCCCGCGAGGCGCTGCGCCTGGCCGCAGCCACCACTCCCATCCAGCTTCCCGGCGAGCGCGACCAACTCCTTTACATCCCGCTGGGAGTGGGCGCGGTCATTCCTCCTTGGAACTTCCCGTTCGCCATCATGGCCGGCATGACCGTGGCCTCGATCGTCACCGGCAACACCGTAATCCTCAAGCCGTCGTCCGATTCGCCCACCATCGCGGCCAAGTTTGTTGAAGTGCTGGAGGAGGCGGGCATGCCCGGCGGCGTGGTCAACTTCTGTCCCGGTTCCGGCGCCACTTTCGGCAACGCCATTGTGGAGCATCCCCGGACTCGATTCATCGCCTTCACCGGCTCCAAGGCGGTCGGCCTCGATATCCATGAGCGCGCTGCAAAGGCGAAGCCCGGCCAGATCTGGATCAAGCGGACAATTCTCGAAATGGGCGGCAAAGACTCCATCCTCGTCTGCGCTGATGCCGATCTCGACGCCGCGGTGGATGGCACGGTCGCCTCAGCCTTCGGCTTCAGCGGCCAGAAGTGCTCCGCCTGCTCCCGCGTCATCGTGGAAGCGCCGATTTACGACATGTTTGTGGACCGTGTGCGCGAGCGCGTCGCCCAGCTTACCGTCGGCGATCCGGCCGGCAATCCCTCCATGGGCCCGGTGGTCAACCAGGGCTCCTACGAATCGATTCTCGGCTACATCGAAACGGGCAAGCGCGAAGGCCGTTTGGTCGCCGGCGGCAAGGCAGTCGAGAGCGCCGATGGCGGCTATTTCATCCAGCCCACGGTGATCGCCGACGTTGCGCCCAACGCCACCATCGCCCAGGAAGAGATCTTCGGGCCGGTGCTGGCGGTCATCAAGGTCAACTCGTTTGAGGAGGGCCTCGCGGTCGCCAATAACACTGAGTACGGCCTGACCGGGGCGCTCTACACCGACGACCGCGGCCGGCTGGATATCGCCCGGCGAGAGTTTCATGTCGGCAACCTCTATTTCAACCGCAAATGCACCGGCGCCATGGTGGGCGCGCACCCATTCGGCGGATTCAACATGAGCGGAACGGACTCGAAAGCCGGCGGCCCGGACTATCTGCTCCTGTTCACCCAGGCCAAGAGCGTGGCGGAAAAACTGGCGTCAAAGCCCGCGCCGGAGGGGAATTAGATCCGAACCGTGCTCCGGCTGTCTCCGTCCCTTTGTCCCATTCTGGACCCCGGCAAGCGGCCAGTTCGCGCTGACGTGTTCGCGTGATGGCAGTCACTCGACAGAGGCGATTGCGGATGTTACATTTCCCCGTGACTTCCAACCGGCCTTTCTGGGCCGCGCTACGCGTTGTTTGTCTATGCTGCACACGGCTTTAAACCTTCATCAGGAGGAATTGTGACTGTTCAGGATTGGCTGTTCTTTTGTCTGGGTGTAACCGTTCTATCGTGGATTGGGTCCTGGCTCTTTGCGCGCCAGGCGAATGGCTCAATTGGCGCGGCGCGAATCTCCGCCGCCATCGGCAGGAGCGCCGGAACGATTCTCACGCGGCAATACAAGACCGCGGCGGCCCTCCTCGCCTTGTTGTTGCCCACAGTGGCTTCCGCCCAGCCGGAACATGCCGGAGGCGAAGCCAACCTGGTGTTACCGGATTTGTCGACCGTGAATTTCCTAGGCATGAACGGACATGCCCTTCTGATGATCGGGTTGCTCTTCTGCATCGGCGGCTTGCTGTTCGGCCTGGCGATTTATGTGCAGTTGAAGAACCTGCCGGTTCATAAGTCGATGCGTGATATGTCCGAGCTGATCTATGAGACCTGCAAAACGTATCTGATAACGCAGGGCAAGTTCATTCTTCTGCTCTGGGTCTTTATCGCGGTCATTATCTCGATGTACTTCGGCTGGTTGGCCCCGGTGCCGAACAAACCCATCTGGGTTACGCTGCCCATCATTTTGTTGTTTTCGCTGGTCGGCATCGCGGGCAGCTATGGAGTGGCGTGGTTCGGCATTCGCGTCAACACCTTTGCCAACTCGCGGACGGCGTTCGCGGGATTGCGCGGCAAACCGTATTCATGCTTTGCGATTCCGTTGAAGTCCGGCATGAGTATTGGCATGGCGCTGATCTCGGTCGAGCTGCTGATTATGTTGTGTATCCTTCTGTTCATTCCGCGCGATTACGCGGGTCCCTGCTTCATTGGCTTCGCGATTGGCGAAAGCCTGGGCGCCGCGGCCCTGCGTATTGCCGGCGGCATCTTCACCAAGATCGCCGACATCGGCTCCGACCTGATGAAGATCGTATTCAAAATCAAGGAAGACGATGCCCGCAACCCCGGCGTCATCGCCGACTGCACGGGTGACAATGCGGGCGACTCCGTTGGCCCCTCGGCCGATGGCTTTGAAACCTACGGCGTCACCGGCGTGGCCTTGATTACCTTCATTCTGCTGGCGGTCCCGAGCGCCACCACGCAAGTGCAACTGCTGGTTTGGATCTTCGTCATGCGCGTGGCCATGCTGGTTTCGAGCTCCGGCGCGTACTTCCTCAATGGCGCCATCGCCAAGGCCAAGTACGGCAACGCCGACGAAATGGATTTTGAGACGCCATTAACCTCGCTGGTTTGGCTCACCTCCATCATCTCCATCGGCCTCACCTTCGTCGTCTCCTGGGCGATGATCCCCACTCTCGGTGACGGAACGCTCTGGTGGAAACTGGCTTCCATCATCTCGTGCGGAACCCTGGCTGGCGCACTCATTCCGGAATTGGTCAAGGTCTTCACTTCCACCAAGTCGGCCCACGTTCAGGAAGTCGTCACTTCGGCGAAGGAAGGCGGAGCTTCCCTGGGAATCCTGTCGGGATTCGTGGCTGGAAATATGTCGGCCTACTGGCTGGGACTCAGCATGGTCGCCCTCATGAGCCTGGGCTATTACTTCAGTCTGGGACAGTCCATGTTAGACCTGATGCTGGCCCCGGCCGTCTTCGCGTTTGGCCTGGTCGCCTTCGGATTCCTGGGCATGGGTCCGGTGACCATTGCCGTGGATTCCTACGGGCCGGTCACCGACAATGCGCAATCCATCTACGAGTTGTCGCTGATCGAGACTATTCCCGGCATCGAAGCTGAGCTGAAGAAGGACTACAAGTTCGACGTGAAGTTCGAACGCGCAAAGTATCTGCTGGAAGCCAATGATGGAGCCGGCAACACCTTCAAGGCTTCGGCCAAGCCGGTGCTGATCGGCACCGCCGTGGTCGGCGCGACCACCATGATCTTCTCCATCATTATGGCGCTGACGGGCGGGCTCACCCATGACGTCGCCAGCCTCTCTCTGCTGCACGCGCCCTTCCTGCTCGGGTTGATCACCGGCGGAGCCATGATCTACTGGTTCACCGGCGCTTCCACCCAGGCCGTCACCACCGGCGCATACCGCGCGGTCGAGTTCATCAAGAGGCACATCAAGCTGGATGGCATGGAGAGCGCATCGGTCAGCGACAGCAAGAAGGTGGTTGAGATCTGCACCAAGTACGCGCAGAAGGGCATGTTCAACATCTTTCTTGCCGTCTTCTTCGCTACTCTTGCCTTCGCGTTCGTTGAGCCGTTCTTCTTTATCGGCTACCTCATCTCGATTGCGACCTTCGGCCTTTACCAGGCCATCTTTATGGCCAATGCCGGCGGCGCCTGGGACAACGCGAAGAAAGTCGTAGAGGTCGATCTGAAACAGAAAGGGACGCCTCTGCACGATGCAACCGTGATCGGAGATACCGTCGGCGATCCGTTCAAAGATACCTCGTCGGTGGCATTGAACCCGGTTATCAAGTTCACCACCCTCTTCGGTCTGCTTGCAGTCGAGCTCGCCGTTACGCTCACTGCGAACAATCCAATGCTCACCCACATCCTGGCCGTCGCGTTCTTCCTGGTGTCGGTCTTCTTCGTGCACAAGTCCTTCTATGGCATGAGGATCAAGGCGGGCGAATAATCTCCGCGATTCAACTTCAGTGCCCCATCCCTTCCGCGATTTTTACGCAAGGGATGGGGCACGATAACCGCTCAATTCAGCCCTCCCCGCTAGTAACCCTAGTCGGCGTTACCCTCGCCGGCTCCATCCCCCGTAAAGTGCCATTCCCTTTCCTGCTGCCTCCGCCCACAATACATTGCATATTCGGGCTCGAGATTTGAGGGGCTCCGGATGCGGAACCGCACTAGCTTCCTTCAATGGCGCCTGTGCTTCAAGTCCGCGAAGCTGATGTGCAACTCGAATGGAGGCACTCCCAAATGGTTCCCTTTCTCCACTCGCTGTTTTTCCGGCTAAGGCACGGTCTCCTTGCCACGGAAGGCCAAGACCTGATCGAGTACGCCCTGGTCGCCGCTCTCATCTCCCTCGGCGCCGTGGCCGGCATGCGGAGCGTTGCCAGCGACATTTCTTCCACGTTTACTTATCTCGCCACCACGTTCAATTCCCTGGCCTGATCCGGGTTCGAGTATGCATATATATAGACCCCGTCGGGCCGGGAGACTTCGGTTTCCCGGCCGCGACATTTCCGGCTCCGGCAATACAATGGTTCTCCCGGAATCCTAAAAGAAATCTTCGCGGGCTGAGCTACGCCGCCATCTCCGCCACCTTCGCAAACACGTAAGGCCCCTCGGGAATCACCAGCACGCGCGCTCCCGGTCGTAAGCCATCCAGCAACGCCAGCACCGCCGCGTCCGGGCTCGCATACATCCGGCTGGCCAGCGCGCCGGCGGCCTCTGGCGGCACGCCCGGCGTATAGAACAGCAAATCGCACCGTCGTCCGGCGAGCGCCAGCTTTTCCAGCTGCCACTGGTCCACCTCCACCGGCGTGCGCGCCATCTCGTCCAGGCAGCCTTCAAGGCTGGCGACACACCTTAAGCGTGCCGCGAATTCATTTGCTCCAACGCCTTCCGCGCACTCGGCCATCACCAAAATTCGCCCGCCTGACTTCACCAAGTGCTGCGCCGCCGTAACGCCCTTCACCATCTGGTAAAAGGTCAGGTCCAGGGGGTAGCCGGCTGCAGTGGTAAGCACGGCATCGGCGGGCTGCTCCAGGAGTTCCATCATCGCATCGCGAACGAACCTGACTCCCGCTGCATGAGCATCCTCGCCGGCGCCGGCAAACACGCCGGCAATCTCGCGCGCCGGAGTCAGCACCACGTCCAGCATGAAGTCGTGCCGCGCCATGCGGGCAATCTCGATGAGCTCGGCGTGCAGGGGATTCGCTTCGATCGATCCTTCAACCGCCATCGGCTCGCGCATAAACTTGGGCGAATGAAGCACCTTGATGGTCTCCTGCGCGGCGAGGCCGGGCGCGATCAGTTTTCGCCCGCCGGAAAAGCCGGCCATCAGGTGCTGCTCGATAAAGCCGAGCGTAATGTGCAGGTCGGCTTCGATGAACTCCTTTTGGATAAACACCGGCGTTCCCCGCCGCGTCTGCCCCAAAGCCGCATGAGACTCAAGATCGCGCGCAAAGTGGTTCACTACGCGATACTCGGCGGCAATCCTCTGCCCGACAATCGCTTCAATCTCGGCTGCGGTCGCCGGCCGATGGAGACCGGTTGCGATGAGTATGGTTATGCCCTCCCGCGGAATGCCGCCGGCATGCAACCGTTCCAGCAAAGGCGGCAGCGTTACCGCATTAGGCGCAGGCCGCGTAATGTCGCACACTGAAATGGCTGCTGTTCGCTTTCCGCGCGCCAGCTCCGCCAGCGGCGGCGTCCCGATGGGGTGGTCCAGCGCATCGGTTAGGGCCGCGTCCACGTCAGCCAGCGGCGAAGCCGTGCGCGGTTCCAGCACCTGCCAGTCCGGCCCCTCCGGCAAATCGATGGTGAGCCCCGATTTGCCAAAAGCCAATTCAATCTGCATCGTCCCCCCCTCGCGCCCTCGGCCTTCAGTCCTGTTTAATGTTCCCACAACGATAATGTTTGAGAGGGGGCAAGTGCCATGCGTGTCCTGCTGGTTGAAGACGAAGTGCGGCTGGCGGAGAACCTGGTAGCCGCACTGCGCGACGGTCCGGGCCTTGCGGTAGACTGGGCTGCCGACGGCCTGGAAGGCGACATGCTGGCCTCCGGCGGCTGCTACGACCTTATCCTGCTCGACCTCATGCTGCCCAAACTCGACGGCCTCAGCCTGCTGAAACGCCTGCGCGCCCGGCACGATGCCACCCCGGTTCTCATCCTCACGGCAAAGGATGGCAAAGCCGCCATCATCCAGCTCCTCAACAGCGGCGCGGACGACTACCTCTCCAAGCCCTTCGATCTGGGTGAACTCATTGCGCGAGCCAAGGCTCTTATCCGCCGCGGCAAGGGCACGCCGCATCCCACGCTGCGCGCGGGCGATGTCGAGCTCAATACGCTGGAGCAGACGGTTCATCGCGCGGGCGCGCCGGTCGATCTATCGCCGACCGAATACCGCATCCTCGAATACCTCATCCACAATCCACGCAAGGTGGTCAGCCAGCGCGAGCTGCTGGAGCACCTCTACGACTACAACTGGGAGCATCATTCCAACGTGATTGAGGCGCACGTCTCCAATCTGCGCAAACGGCTGCAAGCCTCGCAGCCGGGCGCGGGCGCCGTCATTGAAACCGTTCGCGGGCGCGGCTACCGCCTTTCGCTGCACGCGGAGGCGGCCCCATGAACAGCTTCTGGAACCGGCGCTCCATCGCCTTTCGCCTCATCGTTGCAGTCATCGCGGTGGAGACGCTCTTCGCGCTCCTCATCGTATTTCTCGCCTTCGGCTACGAGCGCCACGTGCAGTTCGACGCCTTCCACACCATGATCCATGGGCGCGCCGATTCGGTCATGGGCGCCGTCCAGGATTCGGAAGATGCCGCGGACACGCTCATCATGAGCCGGCAGGATCTGCATTTTCCCCCGCAGGATGTTTGGGAAGCGCTCGATGGAGACGGCCGCGTGCTGGGCTGCTCCGACAACTGGGACAACTCGGTAATTGAAACAGGGAAGAGAGGCCGCGATGGCTTTCTCCGCTCTGACCTGAACCACAGGGGATACGCGGTTTTTCAGCTCCGCGGAACCCGTATGGTCGATCCCGACGCCAAGGGCGGAGGCACGCTGCACCATGTCGTCGTCTACTACGGCGCGCCCACGGGGCCGGTGTGGCATGTGATTCACGGCGCGGTCAAGTTCTATGCCCTGGGCAGCCTGCTGCTGCTGCTGGTCACCGGCCCGCTCATCGCGTGGTTGTTGCGTCGCGGCCTAGCCCCCCTGCGCCAGCTGGCCGGCCTGGCGGCGCAGGTCTCCGAACATTCGTGGGAGTTTTCGCCGCCGGAAAGTGCGCGTTCTACGCCGGAACTTGCCCCGCTCACCGCGGCCATGGAAAACGTGCTGGCGCGGCTGGAAAAGGCGTTCCTGCAGCAACGGGCGTTCGTTTCCGATGCCGCCCACGAGCTCAAGACCGCCGTTGCCGTCATCAAGTCGTCGCTGCAACTGCTGGCGCTCAAGCCGCGCACCGTGCCGGAATACCAAGAGGGTATGGAACGCAGCCTCGCCGATTCCGAGCGTCTGGAAGCGCTGGTGGGGCAAATGCTCACATTGGCGCGTGTGGAAAGCGCGGACGCCGCCGCCTCGCCCGGCGCATGCGATCTTGCATCATGTGCCGGCCAAGTTCGCGACCACCTGCAGTCGATCGCGGAGCTCCGCGAGGTTTCGATTCAGGTCAGGGCTTCTTCGGCGGCGATGACCCCGGTTGCGGCGGAGGATTGCTTCATCGTCGTCTCCAATCTGCTTCTGAACTCGGTGCAGCACAGCCCAGCGGGCGCCCTGGTGGAGGTGGATGTGGCGGCGCGAGACGGCAATGCGTGGCTTACGGTGCGCGATCGCGGCAATGGCATTCCGGCCGACGTTCTGCCGCACGTCTTCGAACGCTTCTATCGCGGCGATCCCTCGCGAGCGCGAGCCACCGGCGGTTCGGGACTGGGCCTGGCAATCGTGAAGGGAATAGTGGATCTCGCCGACGGCTCGATATCGATCGAGAATTGCGCGGACGGCGGCGCAAAGGCGACGGTACGGCTGCCCATGGGATGAGCGGGAAAGCGTCCCGGAGGGACAGCGCGACAATAGCCCGGGTGGACGCGCAGCAACGCAGCGCGGGAACCCGGGGTAAGCTTCGCCAAAAAATCAAAGGGAATCATCGCGCCCGCAAGGGCGCGATGATTCCCTCAGCTTCCCGACCGGAGCACCCCCCCTTGCCCAAAGGTAACCACCCGATCCCGCTCGCTCCGACGAACACCGCCTCTCTACCGCAATCCAGTACATAGTCCCCAGGCAAACCCCCATTCAGAGGCGACCCCTCCCCACCAAAGGTAACCTCGCGTGTTCTCCTGCCACCTTCAGCCCTAGCCCCGCTAGCTAACTACGCTGCACATCCGTATCCGCCATCACATCCATTGCCTGGAAATCCGGGTTAGAGTCTAACCGTGAGTCAAAGTATGCCCGCCCACCGGCGGGCATTCGAGTTTTGGCGAGAGGGAACCCGCATGAGCACCGCCGCCACCGCATCTCGGCCGCAAAACCCCGGGCGATTTTCCGCTCGCTTAGGTTCCCATTCAGTAATCTTTGTCGAGCAATCTGTTGCTCACAAAATAAATACCCCCACCCCCCTCCCCCACCGGGAAGAATGCGCAATTGTGTGCAGTTTTAGCACGTAATTCCATGAATACACAGCACATCGCCGTTTTTTATTTCGCGCGTAAGCGCCCCCGGCAGGCAGCTAAGCTGCCTGCTCGCTGCGGTCACGGGTGAGCCAGTAGTAGACCAGCGGCGTTACCACCAGGCTCAAGAACATGGAGACGCTGAGCCCGCCGATGACCGCGATGGCGAGAGGCTGAAGCATCTGTGAGCCCGCGCCGAGCGCGAACGCAAGCGGAAGCATGCCGCAGATGGCGGCGATGGCAGTCATCATGATGGGACGCAGGCGGCGCTGCGCGGCGTGCAGCATGGCGTCGGAAGCGGAAGCGCCATCAGCCCGGTACCGCTCATCGGCGTCGAGCAGCAGGATGCCGTTCTTGGCCACGATGCCGACCACCATGATGAGGCCCATGAACGAGGCCACGTTGAACGTGGTTCCCGTGATCAGGAGCGCCAGGATCACGCCGGAGATGGATAGCACCGACGATGTGAGGATGGCGGCGGCCGCGGGGAAGTTGCGGAACTCCGTGACCAGCACTCCGAACACCAAAGCAAGGGCGAGCACAAGGACGATGAGCAGGTCGTGGAACGACTTCTGCTGCTCCTGCCAGGTTCCGCCGTAGTCCACGCGGACGGACGGTGGCAGGTGCAGGGCGGCGACTGCCTGGCGGACTTTGGCCATGGTGCCGCCGAGGTTGGATCCTTCCAGATCGCCAGTGACGGTGATCATTCGCTGCAGGTTCTCGCGGAGGATCTCATTCTGCGGGGGCAGTTGGTGGATCTCGGCCATCGATCCAAGGCTGGAGGTGCGCCCGGAGGCGCTATTGAAGACTGTGGTTCGAATCGCGTCAAGAGATGCGCGATGCTCGTCGCCGAGGCGCACGCGAATGGCGTAAGCGCGGCCGTTGGCAATCATCGGGTTGTTGGTTTCAATGCCGTCAAGGATGGCCGTAGCGTCCTCAGAAACTTCCTGGGGGGTAAAGCCGAGGCGCGCGGCGACGACGGGATCGACCTGAAAATTGGTGGCCGGTCCGCTGATGGTGTTGTCGATGCCATTCTCCACGTCGGTGACGCCTTCAATTTTGCTGATGGCGTCGCCGACTTCAGGCCCGAGCTTGTTGAGCAAGACTGGGTCCTCGGAGTAGAGCTTGATCTGGATCGGTTCGGGGGCGTTGGACAGGTCGTTGATGTTGTCCTGGAGTATCTGAGAGAGCTCGATGTCGAGCTCGGGTTCCGTGGACTTGATCCGCTGCCGCACGTCATCCATTACTTCCCACACGGAGCGGTGCCGGTTGGGTTTCAGGCGGACGGTGAAGTCGCCGGTGTTGGCTTCGGTTACGGCAGCAAGGCCGAGTTGCAGCCCCGTGCGGCGGGAGGTGTTCTCGACCTCCGGAATGGAATGGAGAATGCGCGTGACGTGTTCCAGCACGCGGTTGGTTTCGCTCAGCGAGCTTCCCGCAGGCATGATGTAGTCGAGGATGAAACCGCCCTCGTCCATATCGGGGAGTAGGTTCGAGGGGAGGGCCTTGTATCCGAACCAGGTACCCGCTATGAGAACAACCGCGATCGCTCCAACCCATAAGGGCTTGGCCAGCCCCCAGCTCAAGATGCGGCGATGGCGATAGAGAAGCCACTGCATAAAGCGGCCAGCGTTGTGATCCTGGTGATCCTTGCCATCGTTCCCGGTGCGCAGCAGCACAATGCTCAATCCGGGGGTCCAGGTGAGGGCAAGCAGCAGGGAAGTGAGCAGCGCCGCGGTCATGGTGACGGCCAGGGCGCGGAAGAAGGCTCCAGTGAGGCCAGTGGTGGCGATGAGGGGCAGGAAGACGACGACGGGAGTAATAGTGGACCCGACCAGCGGCTTGGTAATTTCTCCCAGCGCCTTGCGGACAGCTTCTGTGCGGATTTCCCCGGCATCGCGGTGCATCACGACGTTCTCGACCACTACGATGGCGTCGTCAATCACAAGGCCAACGGCAGCGGCCAGGCCGCCCAGCGTCATCAGGTTGAAGCTTTCGCCGATGAAGGACAGGACGAGAACGGCGACGGCCATGGTGACGGGAATGACCAGGCCGGCTATCAATGCGGAAGACCAGTCGCGCAGGAAGAGGAACATCACGATGCAGGCGAGGACGAGCCCGATAGCGATGGCGTCGCGCACGCTGGAGATGCTATCGCGGACAAGTTGCGACTGGTCGTAGAACACACTCACGTTGACGCCCGGCGGCAGCTTGCTTTTGAGCTGCTTCATCTCGGCATTGGCCGCGTCCACCACGGCCACGGTGTTTGAAGACGGCTGGCGCGCGATGTTCAAAAGCACGGCGTTCTCGCCGTTGGCGGTAACGATGGTGAACATTGGCTCTGTGGATGCTTCCACGGTGGCCACGTCGGCGAGGTGGACCGGCGCGCCGGCCACGGTGGTTTTAACAACCAGGCGCCGCAGCTCGTCGGCATCGTGCACCTGTGCGCCAACCAGGGCAAGGATGAGTTGATGATTGGCCTCGTACAGTCCCGGCGACTGGACGATATTGGAGGACTGGATAGCGTTGACCAGGTCAGGGATGGTTACGCCCGCGCTCTGAAGCTGGGCCAGGTTGGGGATGACGTGGAACTCGGGAATCCCGCCTCCCTGCACGGTCACGGTGCTCACACCGTACACACGGTTCAACGGCGGTTTCAGATCATAGTTCGCGAGTTCCCAAAGCTGCGTTCCGGAAAGGGTTTTTGAGGTAAGACTGTAGCCGAGGATGGGGAACGTGGCGAAGGTGAGGCGGTTAGTGGTGATGGCGGCGGTGGGCGGAAGCGCCACCCTGCTGAGCGCTGCGTCCACCAGTTGCAGCGTGGTCACCATGTTCACGTTCCAGTTAAAGAAGAGGTCGACCTCGGCCGAGCCGCGGCTGGTGGTGGAGCGAACGCTGGTGAGCCCGGGAACGGAATTGACGCCGTCCTCGATCGGCTTGGTGACGCTGACTTCCATCTGTTCGATGGGAGTTACGCCGTTGTCCACGCCGATGACAACGCGCGGGAAATCTGTTTCAGGAAAGACGGAAATGGGCACCTTCGTCGCCATGTAAATGCCGGCGACGGTGAGCACGATGACAAAGAAGAAGATGGTTCGCGTGGAGCGGGCGAGCCAGAAACGCTGCTCCTCGGCGGACGGGACGGAGGCGAGCTGGCTCATTCGTCCTTGCCTCCGGCCGCGGGCTTCTTGTCGTCGTCGTCGCCGCCCTTGCCTTCGTCTCCGGCTGGACCGATTTTGACCTTTGTTCCTTCATCGAGTCCGTAAGATCCGACGGTGATGACGTTGTCGGCTGTGGCCAGTCCGCTGAGCACCTGCATGTCTTCGCCATCCTCTATGCCCAGCTTGACTGGTCGGGAGTGGGCCGCGCCGTCCGAGCCGATGACCATGACGGTCTTGCTGCCGTCCTGAGCGGTGAGCACGGCCGAGGCGGGAATCTTCAACGCGTTGGCAATGGTGCGGCCGGTGACGGTGACTTTGACCGGAGTGCCGACCTTCAACGCGCCGGACTTGTTGTTGATTTTGAGCCAGACTTCGACGGTGGTCGAGCCGGGGTCGAGCGCCGGGCTGATCATGGAGATCTTTGCGGGGACGGGATCATTGAGGCCGGGCACTGTGACTGTGGCGTTGTCGCCGACCTTGAGCCGTTCGACCAGACTCTGCGCCAGATGAGTTTTGGCAATCAACAGCGTGGTGTCCATCACCGTGATGAGAGGTGTTCCGGCGGATGCAGTTTCACCGTCATAGAGCGGCCGGTCGGTGACTACTCCGTCGATGGGGCTGCGAACCTCAGAGTAGCCGACCATGGCCGCTGCGCCCTTGTACTTGCCCTCCGCCGAGGTCAACTGGCCCTGCAGCCGTTTTGAGTTCCGCCGCGTGGGTCACTTTCTTCATCGCTTCGGCCTGACTGGCGGCGGTTTCGTAGGCGGCCTGCGCCTGGATCAATGCGGCCTGGGCGGTGTCCAGGTCGCGGGCCGGGAATGGCGCCCTGGGCCAGAAGCTGCTTGCGCGCATTCACGATGCTCTGATTGAGCGCGAGGTTCGCTTTTGCCTGGGCCAGATCGAGTTCCGCTTTCTGCTCCTCCTGCGGGACCTGAGCCTTGGTCGCGGTTTCGTATGCGGCCTGCGCGGCTTCGTAGGAGCCTTTGCTGTCCATCGCCGCGGCGGTCAGGTCTGCATTTTCGAGCGTTGCCAGCAATTCGCCAGCTTTCACGCGCGCGCCGCGCTGCACGTAGAACTTGCGTATGGGCGCGGTGATCTTGGGGGTGATGGCCGATTGCGCCTGAGGGGCAAGAATTGCGTCGGCCGTAACATGTTCAGAGATTGCGCCCTGCTCGGGATGCTCTGCCTGCACGGCGACCACGGCTTCCGGCGGCGCTTCCTTCTTGCATCCAGCGACGAGGAGGACCAGGCACGCGACGGCTACCGCTGTGCAGCATCGCATTGGAACTGGCGGAATTCTGGTGTTCCACTTCTGGCGTCCAGCCTTGGGGCATCGTTCACCCATCTCACAAGTCTCCTTCATCGGCTCACATTGTCCCGGTCAGAGTTTGCAGCGCGGCCAGAGCATTCTGGTAACGGACATAGCCGTCTTCGCGCGCGTTCTCGGCGATCACGTAGGTGCTCTGCGCGTCCGCCACTTCGAGCACCAATGCCTCGCCGCTCTGGTAGCGCAACTCGGTCAGGCGCAAGCTCTCGGCCGCGTCGGCCACGCTGGTGTCCAGCGACTCCAGTTCGTCCTTTGCCGTTTGAGCGGTCGCATAGTCGGTCTGAAGTTCAGCGATCATTTGCCGTTGCGTGTTGGTTAAAGCCACTCGCGCGGCATCCCGGCGAATCTCGCTCTGCTTCACCTTGTGCTCGGTTGAAAGCCAATCCCAGACAGGAAGATTCACAGTGACGCTGGTTGAATAGCCGAGGTTACGCGCCTTTATACCGTCTGGGGTCAGGGGACCATTCACGGCAAATTGATTCGCGTCGATGCCGTAAATTACGTTGAGCCCGAGCGAAGGCATGAGCGCCGCACGCGCTCCGAGCACATCGGCATTGCCTGCGTCGAGATTCGCCAGGGCGCTCTTCAACTCGGGACTGTACCGGGCAGCCGCCGCTTCTACGTCTGCGAGCGGGGCCAGCTCAGGTGAAGTTTGCGGCGCTTGCAGCGTGAACTGGGTTCGCGGGTCGGGAAACAAAAGCACTCCGAGGTCCAGCCGCGCGGTTTGCTCGGCCAGCAGCGCATCCTGGAGCGAGCGCCATTGCCCTTGCTCAGTGAGTTGCGCCTTGATCACGTCGGCGTGGGCTGCGTCGCCTTGCTTCTCCCGATTCCGGGTAACGGTCGTGAAGTTTTTCGCGTCCTGATAAGCTCGCCGCGCAATCCCGGCCTTGTGATCCGCCGCCAGCGAGCCGAAAAAGAGGGCCGTTACTGTCGCCACCAATCCGCGCCGCGATATCTCCAGTTCCGCACGCGCCATGGCCGCCGCGGCGTCAGCCCGTCGTACGGCAGCTAATCCCCCTACGCTGAGCGATTCCTCTACGATGCCCTGGGCCATGTACTCCCTTGGTCTCGAGTCGTTGGCAACGAATTTGGGCAATGGCGCGGTCGGTTGACCTGCATCGCCCTCGGTGTAGATTCCATTCGGTTGCGTGTAAATATCCTGGCTGTAAAGGCGGGCACTTGGCAGCAGCCCTGCGCGGGTGATGGAGCGGTCGAGGGCGGCGGACTGGCTGGCAGCCCGGGCGGCCGCGAATGCAGGCTCGTTTGCCTGCGCCCGCTTGATGGCCTCGTCGAGGGATATTACCACTGGCGCTTCCGCAGGCTGCGCAGCGGCTTGCGCGCGAGCTGCCGGATGCCAGAGAAGCAGCCCGATTCCGAGCACGGCCGCTACATTGAGTGCGCGGTTTTGTCGCGCCGGCGCATGCTTTATTGAGTGTCCGCTCATGACACCTGAGCATACGATGCCAGACCTTAAGAATCCCTGAGAGATGTGGGAAATCCCTGTGCGAATTCGTAGATGCCAACCGGAAAATCGGCGCGATTTCACAATCTAAAATGCGCAAGCCCAACCGAGGCGGCTGGGCTTGAACCAGAGCACGGTCTTGGCTACCTAGGGGCTGGTGGACTCCAGAGAGTGGTTGCCATGCGGCACAATCACCAGCGGAATGGGATGGGATTGGACCGGATACGGCGTAGCCTGGGTGGGCTTCAGGGCGCCGGTATCGGGATTCAACTGGAATCCAGACACCGAATTGCCCAGAAAATTCGCCGTGTACACAAATCGTCCCAGCGCAGGGTCGACCGCGATCGATACCGGCTCCGAATCTGTGGCGTTGATCTGGGATCCGGTCACGTTGACCACCGTGGTTGGAACGCCGGTGGCCAGATCGATGGAATACGCGGATACGCTGGAGTCCAGCAAGTTGGATACATAGATGTACTTGGCGCGCGGGTCAATGACGACGGAAGAAGGCTCGCTGCCGGTTCTGAAAGGACCGCTGATCAGAAAATTGAGGGTGCTGCGCGAACTCACGTCAAAGGCGATGAGTTGATTCGACGCGAAGTCCGTCACGTAGACGAAGCGGCTGGTAGGATCGGCAGCCAGAGCCGAAGGCTTGACCCCGGTCTGGTAGGGGCTTGCGGCCGACGGAGTCAGTGAGCCGCCGCTGCTGGCCACAGCGAATCCAAAGACCCATCCGGGGCTGGCGCTGCTTGTCACCGTGCCGCCGGGGTTATAGGCGGATTGGTCGTATGCGGTCACGTAGACGGCTGCATTGTCGGGAAGGACGGCAACACCGGTGGGGACAACCGTGTCCGTATCGAATCCCGGAACCGTAAGAGCTTCCCTTGCCACCTCGGAGCCGATGGTTCCCGAGGAGAGCGTATACGCGGCCAAGTTGGCTGTGGTGGAGCCGTAGGCAACGTAGAGGTAATTGCTGGCCTGGTTGACGGCCAGGGAGACCGGCGGACCAGGGAGCGTGATGGAGTCCTTTTTGGTCAATTGGCCGGTGGATGAAAGTGTGAAATGCTCCACCGTGTTGTTATCGGAGGTGGCCACGTACAGGTTGGCGAAATCCGGGCTCACCGCCATGGCAACCGGCGATTTGCCGGTCAAACAGGCCGACGGCGGACCGGTGCGCAGCGCGCCGGACTCCGAGTCGACTGCGAATCCCTCGATCTGCCCGCCCTGGCATGATGCTGAGCCGCCTGTGCCGGCCACGTACAGGTAATCGACCGTCACCAATTGACAGGCGGTGAAGACAGAGGCCACGAGAAGGCCGATGGTGGAAACCAGGACTAGCTGGCTCGGTTTACTCAACTTCATGCGCTTCCTTCGTTGTGGGCCATAGATGCGGAAAGCCCGATGATTGCTGATGGGGTTATCCATAAAGGATTGTAAAGCTCTCATGGGTGCTGCGGGGCGCTACATGGTCAGCCCTTCTGTCTGCCGGTTCCATGCATGCCTCCGAGTGTGCGCGCAGCATTCGCAGCGCGTTCTGCTCATTTACTGTTTCGCGACCGCGCCGTGGGGAATAGCTGCCACTGCGGTCGGGTTTGCGTTGGCCCCGTACGGCGAAAACTGCGAGTCCAGCAGCGTACCGTCGGAAGGTTGATCTGGAATCCAGTTACGCTGTTCCCAAGGAAATTGGCTGTGAAAAGAAACTGGTTCAATGCCGGATCGATTCCGATGGCCACCGGCTGCGTGCCCACCGCATAACTGGCAATGCGTGTCAGTTTCCCATCTGCGATGGAAAAACCGAAGATGTTGGAATCTTGCGCGTTGACAACATAGGCGTACTTGCCGGTCGCGTCGATCACAATGCCATCGGGCTTGTTCCCGGACGCAAACGGACTTCCGCCAAGCGGTGTCAGGCTGTCCGAGCCAATGGAGTAACCGAGAACATCGTTAGCGCCCGAATCCGCCACGTAGAGATAGCTTCCTTTCGGATCGGTAGCAACGGCTGCCGGATGAATGCCAGCGGCAAATGGAACCCCTCCGTTCATCGGCGTCAGGGAATGGCTGCCCACAGCAAAGCCAAAGACATAGCCCGCATTCGAAGTGGAGTCATAGGCCGCGACGAACACGCTCGAGCCTCCAGGCGTCGCGACAACTGCAGTCGGTGTTACAACGTCTGTGGGGCTGGACGGCAACGTTAACGGCCAATACTGAGCGCTGATGGAGCTGTTGGTGAACGGTGTTCCCAGCGAATCGTCGGAGTTGAGGGGGAAGGCGGCGACGGAGCCCGCGCATGGCGAAGACGGCGAGCAGGTTGGCAATGGCTGGTAGGTGTCGGCGACGAACAGCGTTTTGCCGCCCACGGACTCCACTAACGGGAAAATGCCGGGCGTGTTTACCGTGTTCTGTGGATACAGCTTGCCGTCATTACCGATAACGAATTGAACGATGGTGTTGTCGTCTTCGTTGACCACGTAGAGGTTGGTCTGATCGGGTGAGATTGCTTCGGCCACCGGGTTCCGCCCGCCGGAGGGAAACGGGGAGGTGGGAATCTGGCGCATTTTGCCCGATTCCGAGTCAATTTCGAATACGTCCACTTCGCCATAGTTGTTGGGACCGGCGGCCTTGGCGCTGGTGACGTAAACAAAGTCCGCAGTGAGCGTGCCGGTGAGCTGATTGCAGGCAGTCAGCAGCCCCGCCGCCAGGAGACATGCCGCAGCGGCCAGCACCAACTGACCCGATTTGTTCAACCTCATGCGCATCGTTCGTCCGAGGGGGAATCAACACGTTGGGATTCGTATCCGGCCCGCCCATCCCCCTGAGCCTGATCCGGAACCCGGATTCTGATTGAGGCGCCCGGAACCCCGGACGCCATGACGGTGCACTCCAACACGGAAATGCCTCGTGCGGGTTGCGCCTCCGCTCTAATTGGTGCGCCCGTTCATCACGCAATAGGCGGCGGGTCCTGCCAGACTGTACGAGCGGTTGGCCCTGCCCGGCAGCACGCTGAGCGTGCCGGCGTTCTGATCCAGTACCAGCCCCGTCACCGAAGAACTGTTGTAGTTGGCGGTGTAAATGAACTGGTTGGAGGGGTCTTCCACCAGGCACTCCGGTCCCGCGCCGGTCCCAAACGGGCTGCCGGGTAAGGTCATGAGCTGGTTATTGGCTCCCTGGTTGATGATGTACCCCGCGATGCCGCTCTGCTGGTTGGACTGGCTCTGGTTATCGCCCGATTGGCGACATAGAGCCACTTGCCCTGCGTAGCTCCTGCACCTGCCAGCACGAACTGTGGGTTCGACATGGTGGGGTCGTCGGGAACAGCACCGCCGGTTTGCGCCTGCAGCGCTCCGCCCGATCCCACGGTGAAAGGAATGATCTGGCTAGGCGAGGTGATGCCGTTGGCCGTGATGGGCTCGTTGTCCAACACGTAAAGAGTCCCATTACCCTGTTGCAACGCCGTTCCCTGAAAGATGTTGAGGGGTTGCGCTCCGTTTTGACTGGCCGTTAACTGGCCGTTGTTAGCCGAGTAGGCATACGGGAAAACGATGTCGCCGGTGGTGGGGGTTCCGCTCAGAATAAGCATGTAACTCTTGGCGAGCGTCATATCGATAGCGTTGGGAGGCACCGGGAAATACGGCAGCGGCTGGCCGCTGGCAGTGCTCACCTGGGTGTTGATCACCAGGCTGAGCCTACCGGTGGTCTGATTCACCTGGAAGGCAGTAATGTCGCCGCAGGTGGTATAGGTGGGGCCGAGCGCCAGCGTGCAGGAGTTCGAGGTGCCCACGCCGCTGTCCGGGGCGTCGTGATCGAGCACGTAAATATAGTTCCCCTGCGAGTCGGAGACGATGCGGAACGGGTTGTTGCCCTCAGTGAAGAACTGCTGCGGCTGGACCGACAGGATGCCATTGGAACCGACCGCAAACAGGGTTATGACCGATCCCTTGCACGGGCTGGTGGCCGAGGTGCAGTCGAACCCGCCGGAATCATCCACGCCCCGATTCAGCACGTAGAAAAATCGCGAGCCTACCAGCAACACCGCGCGTCCGGGATTGGCACCGCCGGAACTGATAGGCATGCCATTGATGGGGGTCAGGTAACCGGTGTTGTGGTCGATTTTGAACCCACTGATGATGCCCTGGCCAGTGGTCCCTGCAGTCACGTTACTGGTCACATAAAGAAAGCCGACGGTATAACTCTGAACGCAAGACGTAACGCCGAGGACTGCGCCAACGGAGACGGCGCTCATCAGAAGGGCCTTGCCGAATTTCCTAAACTTCATGCTATTCCTTCATCCTGGACAGGCGGAAGCCGCCAAGTGTGGTCGTTCCCTAGCAGAGCTGGGTTGGGAAGGGTCCCTGCTGCATTGTAAAAGCCAAGGGTTGTTTGTGCCTAGTTTACCCGCCGCATTTGGGAAAAACGCGATTTCCCAGAGCGGAAGGGGGCGGTCAAGGGCGATTTTTGCGCCCGGAACTGCAGCAACTTGAATCTTCGAGCGCTTTACGGCACTTGGACTGAGCGGACTCGGGAAACGTCAACCCGTGAAAAGGTATACTGCCTCCCGAAGTGCTCCCTGAGAAAGAGTGGATTTCCCGCGGCAGGGGTCTGCGGGTGTGTGCTCAGCCGGTCTTTGCTAACCGGATTGCCCAGCCAGGGATCAGTGAGGTTGCGTGGAGTACCGATCAGGCATACTCGCTCTTCCGCTCATTGTCTGCCTGGCGGCATCGATGCCCGCGCAGCAAGCCGGCGAAAACGTTTTGTTGCCCAATCCTGCGGCGCTCGCTCCCGGCATGGATCCATCGCAGGGCCGGGTTGGAATCGACGTCACCGTGAGGGATGCGCAGGGCCGCGTGGTTACCGGCCTGACGCAGACCGATTTCAAGCTGCTGGACGAAGGCCAGCCCATGCCGCCGGTCACCTTCGCGGCTTCCAGCGCAACCGGCGCCGCGCCAGGCGATCCGCCTGTCTCTGTCATCCTGGTGCTCGACGATCCCGACCTTCTGCCGGCCAATCGCCCCGAAGCACAATCCGATTTGGAGAAGTTTTTGCGCGCCAACGGCGGACGGCTGGCGCAGACGGTCACGGTGTACCGGGTAACCTCAGACAAGCTTTACGCCGCTGTTCCATCCCTGGACGGTAAGGCCCTTGCCGATCAGATCGCTTCGGGTATGAACATGCGCGCGGTGTGGAAGCCTGAGCGAACCGCTATCGTGCGCGGTCCCGCCAGCGAAGCGGAGATCATGGTCCTGCCCGGCTCCGATCCAACGCTTCCGCACTACGTGGTCGTGCCCCCACGCGAGACCATTGCGCTCAAAGCGCTGGGCGCCATCACCGTCGAACAGCGCCGCATACCTGGCCGCAAGCTTCTGTTCTGGATCGGCCCGGGCTGGCGGGTCGATTTGACCCCAGACGTAGTGAAGTCGGCGGAGCCCATGGAGAAGATCTTCCGCGCCATGACCGAGTTCTCCACGCGCCTGCGGGAAGCCCGCATCGAGCTATCGGTGGCCAACCGATGGCTGGGGCGGGAGGCCGGGAAGTCCTTGCTTACCCAAAGCGAGATCGACTGCTACGTGGCGGAGGGCCACATTGAAGGGCTGAATCCCTACTACAATCTCGCCCTGCAGGTGCTGGCGATCCGCAGCGGCGGCGAGGTGCTCACCACCGACGACGACTTGATCGCAACTGCCCGCCCGGAACGCAACAACATCCCCCGCCTGATCGCGGAGCACATCGCCGAGGCCAGCAACTACTATCGCCTGACCTTCGATCCGCCGCGCACAGAGGCAGTGGATGAGTATCACCGGCTCAACGTTGAACTGGCGCGAGCCGGCTTGACCGCGCAAACGGTGCCCGGCTATTACGATGAGCCCGTCTTTTACGACCAGCCGACGCCGGCGACCGATCAGGTGACGGTGGCGCAACTGGAGCAAATGCTTGCGGCCAAGCATAGCGACCGCGAGCTTCCGGATGAGCTCGCGGGGCTCGAACTGACCGAGCGATTCAGCACGCCGCGGCTCGAAGCAGGGCTGAAGCGGATGCCGGGCTCGCGCTCGCGACAGGCGCTGACCGAGGTTGCGGATGCCTCGGTATTCCTGCCCCCGCCACTGGATGAAGTGCTCCCTCTGCCCGTGCCGGATTTGGCCGCACGGCGAGCCATGCTCACACGCGTGGCCGATTACCTGGCGAGAGAGGTCCCGCGCCTGCCTAACTTCTATGCCGACCGCACCGCTGTGCAGTTCGGCGAGCCGCGTCCGGAACAGGGTCAGACCTGGAAGACGGCCCAGCCCGACCGCAAGCTCTACAACGAGCGCACGACCACGGATCACATTTATTTTGAGGAAGGCAAGGAGACCACCGACCGGCAGAAGCTGAAGGTGAAGGAGGGAACTCAGCAGGATCGGCTTGAAACCACCGGAACCTTTGGGCCCATCCTGGTGCTGGTGCTCAAAGCTGCGGCATCTCCCGGCGGCATGCTCACCTGGAGCCGGTGGGAGAAAGGCTCCGCCGGCCCGGCAGCGGTGTTCGACTATGTTTCCTCTCCGAACATGCGGGACTACGAGGTCGGCTTCTGCTGTCTCGCCGTAGACGAGGTCAATATTCCCTTTCGCCGCCGGGTCACCTTCCGTGGTGAGATTGCCATCGATCCGCCGACCGGCCACATCCTTCGCTTGACCGTGAAAGCGGACCTGGAGCCGCGGCTGGCGCTCAAGAATTCCTCCATCATGGTCGAGTATGGCCCGGTGGTTATGGGTGGCCAGACCTACTTCTGCCCCTTGCGCAGTGTCTCCATTTCGCGCGCGCGTCTGGTGTGGGAAATCGAGGAGTGGGACATGCGCTTCAAGATCTATGGTCCGTTCAAGACGATCCTCAACGATGTGACTTTCAGCGGCTACCATCTCTTTCGCGCACAGACCACCATCCTGCCCGGCTTTGTGCCGGTGCCGCAGTCGCAATAGGTGAGTTCTGCACAGTGCATTTCGTAGTACACTGCGGTTCATCCGCTGACAGGAAAGGACCGCAAGCCGATGGCAACCGGAGTCCTGAATCCAAAGGTGGATGGGTACATCGCCAAAGCGCAGCCGTTCGCGCAGCCCATCCTCGATCACCTTCGCCGGCTAGTGCACCGGGCCTGCCCGGGCGTAGAAGAGACCATCAAATGGAGCCGCCCGTTTTTCGAGTACAAGGGCGTGATCCTATGCAACATGTCGGCCTTTAAGGAGCATTGCAGTTTCGGCTTCTGGGGCCAGGAGATCGGCGCCATTCTGCGCGACGCCGGTGCATTGCGCGATGGCGCCATGGGCAGCCTGGGCCGCATCACCGCGGTGGATGTTTTACCGCCAGAGAAGGTCCTGCTGGGCTGGATCCGGCAGGCCGCCGCGTTTGTCGACAATGGCGAACACACCAGCCCCATCGCCGCGCGCAATCGCGTGGCCAAGGCGCAGCGGCCAGCGCCGGAAACGCTGCCCGAATTCGTCGCCGCACTCAAGAAGAACCGGAAGGCTTCCGCAGTCTTCGCCGCCTTCAGCCCAAGCTGCAAACGCGAATACGTCGACTGGATTGCCGAAGCCAAACGCGATGAGACACGCCAGAAGCGTGTTGCGCAGGCGGTCGATTGGATCGCCGACGGCAAACAGCGCAACTGGAAGTATCAGTAGAGCAGTCAAGGAGTGAGGCAGTGAAAGAGTGAATGAAAGGCCCCAGCCTTTCACTTCTTCACTCTTTCACTCGTTCACTCGACTACCACACCCGGCAGGAGTTCTCCGGATACATCGGCTGGCCCTTATGGCAGCCAAATGCCTTTCCGAATTCTTCGAAGTTCTGGACACTTCCATTCGTGCGCCATTTGCCCGGCGAGTGCGGATCGGTCATCGCTGACTGACGCGCCGACTGCTCGGTCTGGTTCTGGCACCAGATCTGCCCAAAGCTGAGGAAGTAGCGCTGAGCCTCGGTGTAGCCGTCGATCTTGTCGTCAATGGATTTGCCTTCCTGGGCGAGAGTATCCAGCAGAGCCGCATAGGCGATTCGCAGGCCGCCATTATCGGCGGTGTTTTCGCCCAGTGTGAGCTTTCCGTTCAGGTGAGCCGCGGGCGTGTCCTCATGCGCCGGAGCCGCCTCAAAGCCGCCGTACTCTTTCACTTCGCAGTCGGTCCGCTCGACAAACTTGCTGCGGTCATCGGCGGTCTGCCACTCGCGCAGATTGCCGTGACCGTCGTACTTCGAGCCCTCGTCGTCGAAGCCGTGCGTCATCTCGTGGCCGATGACCACGCCGATGCCGCCGTAGTTCACAGCCGGGTCCATATCGGCATCGAAGAACGGCGGCTGCAGGATACCGGCGGGAAAGTTGATGTCGTTCATCGAGGGGTTGTAGTAGGCGTTGACCGTGGGTGGCGTCATGCCCCATTCCTTCTCGTCCACCGGCTTGCCCAGTTTGTTCAGGTTGTAGTTGCGCTGGAACACCGCGTCGCGCTCCACGTTGCCCAAGGGGTCATCGCGCTTCACCGTCAACGCCGCATAACTGCGCCAGTGATCGGGGTAGCCGATCTTGTTGCGATAGAGCGCCAGCTTTTCCAGCGCGGCCTTCTTGGTGTCCTCGCTCATCCAGGGCAGCGTCTTGATGTCTTCGCCCAGCTCCTTTTCTAGCTCGGCCACCAGATTGTCCATGCTGGCCTTTGCCTTGGGCGGGAAGTGCGCTTTGACCCAGTCCTGTCCGACGGCTTCGCCAAGCGCGCGGTCCGTGACCGCCGTACACTGCTTCCACCTGGGCGCTTCTTCCTTCTGACCGGCCAGTGTCTTCCCAAAGAAGTTGAAGTTCTCATCGCGGAATGCCTCGGGCAGATCCGTCGCCGACCCGTGAATAACGTGCCAGCGCAGGTAGGACTTCCAGCGGTCCGGCGATTCATACTCGACCAGCTCGTTCAGCTCCTTGAAAAAGTTGGGCGTGGCCACGTTAAGGGTGTCGAATTTTCCAACCTTGATGTCCTTGAAGTACAGCCCGAAATCGAAATTGGGGGTTAGTTTGTCCAGCTCGGCGAGGGTGTAGATGTGGTAGCGGTTCTCCGGCTCGCGCAATTCCGTACGACTCGTGGAAGCCTTGGCCAGCGAGGTCTCGATCGTCAGCACGTTATCGGCTTCTTCGGCGGCTTGATCAGGCTTGTCGCCGGCCAGTGTGAACATCTTAACCAGGTGTTCGTGATACTGCACGCGGATGCGCTGGAATCGCTTGCTATCGGACAGGTAATAATCGCGATCCGGCAGTGAAAGCCCACCCTGTCCGACGTTAGCAATCTGCTTTGACGAGTCTTTCTCGTCTTGCTGCACGCCGAAGCGGAACAGCGGCGCAGGCGAGCCCTG
The DNA here is from genome assembly GCA_963771195.1 of uncultured Acidobacteriota bacterium. Lineage (GTDB taxonomy): Bacteria > Acidobacteriota > Terriglobia > Terriglobales > Acidobacteriaceae > Telmatobacter. The sequence continues at coordinate 28,033 of CAVYSS010000002.1, read as the reverse complement.
TTGTTCCAGAGAGCCCAGCACGGCGGCCAGTTCGCTCGAATCGCGCAGCGCGGCAATGCGAGCCAACGCCGGCTTCAACGGCGCCAGCCCCTCCTTATCAATCAGGCTGGTGTTCATGCACGCCGCGTAAAAATCTCCATATTTCTTTTGCAGCGGAGTTTTGGGACTCTTCGCAGCGGCATCCAGCTCCTGCCACAGCAGGTACCGGTTGCGCTCGCCCAGGAGCGAGAAGGACCGCGCCCAGCGCACTTGGTCCGCGGGAATGGGATTGTCCTTGTTCCAATTTCCGCACGCGTACTGGTAAAAATCCACGCAGGGATCGGCGGTTTTATCGATGGCGGAAAGGTCAAGGCTGCGCGCTTCGGGTGGAGGTGCGGGCTTGGCTTCATCCGTGGCGGCGAGCGCGGGAGCTTGGGCCAACGCCGTTCCCGCGGCCAGCGCCAACATGGCTGCAAGGCAAATGCTCTTCTTCATGGATTCCTCATGGTATGTGAAATGCGTGCTGCCTGGCTCTCCATCGTGCGCCCATGGAGCGGGCTTGAAGACCTGCGCGTGCATCGCTCTCGATTTCGAAGTGCGTTTTGCAGCTTATCATGCGGGATGCAGTCCTTTGAACCTTTCCCAATTTGCCATCGCGACCCTCGCCATGGCCGGGTACGCATTCCATTTGCTAAACTCCCTTTGCATCTTCCCCGGCCCCTCAATTCAGTTGCTGGAGATTCGCCCATGATTCCGATGCGGAAGCTCTTTCCTGCCTGTCTGGCTGCAGTTCTGGTCTTCGCCATGGCGCCGCTTGCGCCCGGCCAATCCGCCGCGCCACAAAAGCGCACCCTGGTCCGCGTCGGTCATCTCCTCGATGTCCGCACCGGCAAGCTCGCCGACAGCCAGACTATCGTCATTGTCGGCGACACCATCCAGTCTGTCGCGCCATCCAGCTCTGTTCCCGCCGAAACCGGAGACAACGTCATCGATCTTGGCAAGATGTACGCCATGCCGGGGATGATCGACGTCCACACCCACCTCACCATGAATCCGGACTTCGATCCCTATCTTGAGTTGACCGAGACCGACGCAAAGGACGCAATCAACGGCGTGGTGAATGCGCGCACCACGCTTCTGGCCGGCTTTACCAGTGTGCGCAACGTGGGCGCCAACGGCTTCGTTGACGTGGATCTCCGCGACGCCGTCAACGCCGGCCAGGTTTCCGGCCCGCACATGCTGGTCAGCGGTCCGCTCATCGGCATCACCGGTGGCCACTGCGACGATAATCTGCTGCCCATTCGCTATCACGCTGTGGGCGACGGCGTGGCCGACGGTATCCCCGCCGTGCAGCATAAGGTGCGAGAGAACATCAAGTACGGCGCCGACCTCATCAAGATCTGCGCCACCGGCGGCGTGCTGTCAAAGGGCGACGATCCCCAGGCTTCGCAGTTCACGCTCGAAGAAATGCAGGCCATCGTTGCCGACGCTCATCGCCTTGGCCGGAAAGTGGCCGCGCACGCCCACGGCGCGCAGGGCATCCTGTGGGCCACCGAGGCCGGCGTCGATTCCATCGAGCACGGCAGCTACATTGACGACGCCGGCATCGCAGCCATGAAGCAACACGGCACCTACCTGGTGCCCACGCTGTACCTCGAAGACTGGATGGTGCAGAGCGGTCATCTACCGCCCTTCTACCAGCAGAAGATGATCGACGTGAGCAAAGTGGCCAAGGCAAATATCAAGCGCGCGATACAGGCCGGGGTCAAGATCGCGCTTGGCACCGACGCCGCCGTCTATCCCCACGGCCTCAACGCACACGAGCTCGACGTCTACGTAAATCAGCTCGGCATGGCCCCGCTGGCCGCGCTCCAGACCACCACCATCAACGCCGCTGATCTTATGGGTTGGTCTGCGAAGACCGGAACCATCGAGCCCGGCAAATGGGCCGACATCATTGCCGTTGAAACGAACCCGCTCGACGACGTCCGCGTGCTCCAGCACGTCCCGTTCGTCATGAAAGCCGGGGTGGTTTACAAGAACGAACACGGGCAATGATGGGGCCGGTTCGGTTAAACCGCAGCTTTGCAATCAATCGCCGCCGGAGAAGCTGCGCGCGACCCCGGTCTTAGGCCTGGCTCAAGATACCGAGGAACTCGCCCGGCGCTCTGCCACGGAAGCGACGAAACGTTCGAATTCCGCGAGAGGCAAGGGTTTGCTGACCAGGTATCCCTGGATCGTGCTGCAACCCATCATCTCCAGGCGCATTCGTTGCGCTTCGGTTTCTACGCCTTCGGCCACCACAGGCAGCCGCATGGCGTGACTGATCGAGATAATCGCCTGCGCAATGGCGGCGCTGCCCTCATCCACCAGGATGTCACGGGTGAACGTGCGATCGATCTTCAATTGCCCCAGCGGCAGCCTCTTGAGATACGACAGCGAGGAGTAGCCGGTGCCGAAATCATCGAGCGAGAAGCTCAACCCATGCGCTTTCAGCGCGGTCATCTTCTGGATCACCTCTTCAATGTTTTCCAGCAGGGTGGACTCGGTGATCTCAAGCCGCAGACGACGCGCATCCGGCCCGCGGGAATACAGAAAATCAATCACATCGTCGACGAATTCCGGCCGGCGCATCTGCACTGCACTCACGTTCACAGCCAGGTGTAACTTCGACATCAGGTCGTTTTCAGCCCATGCCGCTACCTGTGTGAATGCGGCGGACACCACCCATTTCCCGATGGGAACAATCAGGCCGCTCTCTTCGGCTACCTCGATGAATTCCATCGGCCCCACCAAACCGCGAACCGGGTGATTCCAGCGCAAAAGGGCCTCGGCGCCGATGACCTGGTTGTCCTCCATCTGCGGCTGGAAAAAAAGCTCGAGCTGGTTCTCTTTGACCGCCGTGCGCAGCTCGGTCTCAATGGATGCGCGCGCCCTCACGTCATGTTCGAGATTCGGCGCGAAGAACCGTACGGTGTTGCCCCCGGCGTCCTTGGCGTGATAGAGGGCAATCTCAGCCTGCTGAAGGGCCGAATCGGGGTTCTCCATTTTCCGATCGAATAGGCTGACCCCGATGCTGCAGGTCACAAAGCGCTCGACCCCATCCATCTTGAGAGGTTGTTCCACCGCCGAGAGAATCTTCCTCGCGACACACTCCGCTTCAACGGTCGCGGCTTCCCGCGTTTCGCTCATTTCCTCGACCAGCACAATGAACTCGTCGCCGCTGACACGCGTTACTGTGTCCACCTTGCGCAATGATTGGACAAGCTGGTGGGCAATCATCTGCAGCAAGCGATCGCCTGCTGCAAAGCCGAGCATATCGTTGAACTTCTTGAAGCCGTCGATATCCACGGCCAGCAGGCTGCGGTTCAAACGGGCTGCACGGACACTTCGCGGCGGTCTTCGCAGCTGCTCAACCAGCATGCGCCGGTTGGGAAGCCCCGTGAGGGGATCAAAATTGGCAAGGCTTTCGATTTGCTCTTCCGCGCGCCGGATCTCGGACACATCCCGCACCACGACGATGATGCATGCCTCGCCGGTCATCTCGATCTCCGAAGCGGCCATCGCGGCGCGGAACTCCTCACCGTTCTTTCGCTTCAGTTGCGCCTGGAAATTGCGGCAGATGCCGTCGCGAGCCAAGGTTTCAAGCAATACCTTGCCGTCGTTAGGATCCGTCCAAATGCCCAGTTCCGCTGTACTTCGGCCCAGAGCTTCTTCCGGCGTGCATCCCATCATCTCGCAATACGCGTGGCTCACATCCCTGACCTGGCCGCCGTCGCGTTGCACGATAACAAGGGCGTCGAAGTTCAACCCGAAGAGTGCCCGGTAACGCTTTTCGCTGGTATTCAGTTCGTACTCCAGCCGCTTCACGGGCTCCAGATTCCGAGTTGCCCACATCGCTCCCCAGATCGCGCCATTCTTGTCCCGGATGGGAGAGAAATTTGAGATTGCGGTTCCGGTCTGGCCGGTGTCCTTTCGCCGGATCTTGTACTCCACGTTCTCGCCGGTGTCGCCGCGCAGCGCCCGCCGCAACGGCTGCATCTGCTTTGGGATCTCGGCCCCTTGCGCCGACAGAATCTCCTCGTATTTGGCCAACTCCTCGAGCAGCATGCCACGTCGATCGTCCACTCCATACATCGCGGCAAATGCGCGATTGAAATGGATCAGTTCGTTGCCGCTCTCTACGATCGCTACCGCATCCGGCAGGCTCTCCAGCGCCGATTCCAACTTGGCGCGCATGTCTTCCAGCGCCTGCTCCTGTTTGACCTGTGAGCTGCTCCGCTCCGCCTTGCGCCGGCGTTCGGCCGCAAAACTGGCGGTCGCGCCGACGAAAAAGAACACGCAGAGCCCCACCAGGTTGGAAACACTCTGGTCTCTTCCGCTTCCTGATTGCGGCAGCAGCCATAGGCCGATCATCACCGTTGACAGCGCCGTTGCCAGCAGCCCCGGCCTGAGCCCGCCGAACAATGCCGCGGCGAGAACCGCTGGATAGAAGAGCAGAAATGGAGACAATTCTATGTGATAAAGGACAGCCGGAAACTCGGTGATGAGAAATGCCACTAACACCAGAGCCGCAGACAAGACCAGCCTAGGCACCTCCTCCCCGGTCGGCCGATCTTTGCGTTCTCTTGGCATGGTCTTCACCGGGGGACGGTTTCTCGTAGACAACTGCCCTGCACGCTTCCGCGCGAAATCACCGGGGCGCAAAGGGATGGTTCTCCCTATCAGAACCCACTTCTGTTCGCCGGTCAATTCAAATCGCGTTGCTGCTACTCACTTGTTAAATGGACTCCAGACAGGGCCGATGGGCAGCTCCGGATGGCGCCAGCTCATCCTGGTCAAATGTCGTTCAGCGGATGGTCTTTACATCCCTATCCGTCGCCTGCCACACTGTTAGGTGGACACCCAGACAATCGTTATCCTCGACTTCGGCTCGCAGTATACGCAGCTCATCGCGCGCCGCATCCGCGAGCTCAACGTCTTCTCCGTGGTCCTGCCATGCACCGCTCCACTAGGCGAAATCCAGAGCTATGAGCCCATCGGCGTCATCCTCTCCGGCGGCCCTTCGTCGGTCTATGACTCCGACGCGCCGCCCGCGGACCCGAAGGTGCTCGAGCTCGGCCTCCCCACTCTCGGCGTCTGCTATGGTCTCCACTTCATCGTCCATCACCTCGGGGGGAAGATCCGCCCCGGGACCAAGCGCGAATACGGCCACGCCGAAGTGACCATTGAAGACACCGCCAATCCGCTCTTTGCCGGGTTGCCGCATACCCTCGCGGTCTGGATGAGCCACGGCGACGAAACCGAACAGCTTCCAACTGGTTTCCATCGCACCGCGGTCAGCGTGAATGCCCTCGCCGGCATCGCCAACAACGACCGCCGCATTTGGGCTGTGCAGTTCCATCCCGAGGTCCATCACACCCCGCTCGGCCGCGATCTCATCCGCAACTTCGTTTTCAATATCTGCGGGGCCAGGGGCGATTGGACGCCGGCGCACTTTGTTGAAACCACCGTTTCCCAGATCCGGCAAAAGGTCGGGGGCGATCACGTGATTTGCGCGCTCTCAGGCGGCGTCGATTCCTCGGTTGCGGCCATGCTCGTCCACAAGGCTATCGGTCCGCAGCTCACCTGCGTCTTCGTCAACAACGGGGTGCTGCGCAAGAACGAGTTCCAGAACGTTCAGAAGAATCTCCGCGACCGCCTTGGTCTCAACCTTGTCGCCGTCGACGCCAGCCAGCGCTTCCTTTCCAAGCTCGCCGGCGTCACCGATCCCGAGAAGAAGCGCAAAATCATCGGCAACGAGTTCATCGCCGTCTTTGACGATGAAGCCGCGCGCATCGCTGGCGAGACCGGCGGTGTCGACTGGCTGGTGCAGGGCACGCTCTACCCCGACGTCATCGAGTCCTCCAGTGTGAAGGGCCCAAGTCAGACCATCAAGAGCCACCACAACGTGGGCGGCCTGCCGGAAACCATGAAGCTCAAGCTCATTGAGCCCCTGCGCGACCTCTTCAAGGACGAGGTCCGCCGCATCGGCCGCGACATGGGCATGCCGGAGGAGATTCTCAGCCGCCAGCCGTTTCCGGGCCCGGGCCTTGCCGTTCGCATCCTCGGCGAAGTCACCCCTGACCGCGTCGCCCTCCTCCAGGAAGCCGACGAGATCGTAGTCAGCGAAATCAAGTCCGCGGGCCTATATACCAAGATCTGGCAGAGCTTTGCCGTCCTGCTCCCCGTGATGAGCGTCGGCGTCATGGGGGACCAGCGCACCTACGCCTATACCGCCGCTATTCGCGCCGTACACTCAGAAGACGGAATGACCGCCGACTGGACCCCGCTCCCCTACGACGTGCTTAAACGCATCTCTAACCGCATCGTGAACGAGGTCCGCGGCATCAACCGCGTTGTTTACGACGTCACGTCAAAACCGCCCGGCACCATCGAGTGGGAGTGATCGCCTGAGATTGATTCCCGCCGGTCATAAAATGCTTTCACCGGCCGGCCCCGCGCTCGTATTCTTACCACCATGCGCCCGCTTCCCCTTGTTGCGTTGCTTCTCTCCTGCGCCGTTTTCGCCATTACGCTCGCCTCCGCCCAGTCAAATCGAGGGCCGCTTGACGACCTCATCTCCGTCCACGCGCCCGTTTTCGTTCTAAACCATGTCCGGGTGATTGACGGCACCGGCGCGGCTGCCCGCGACGACCAGGCCGTTGTGGTTGCCGACGGCAAGATTCAATCCATCGGGCCAGCGGCGTCCGCGTCCATCCCCGCCGGCGCACAGGTCCTCGACCGCTCCGGCTACACCGTCATTCCCGGCCTTGTGGGCATGCATGACCACCTCTATTACACCGATTCGGCCTCGTTTCAGATTGTGAACGGCCACATCCCCGAGCCCGGCCTGTTCGTCGCGGAGATCCCCTACACCGCGCCTCGCCTTTACCTGGCCGCCGGCGTAACCACCATGCGTACCACCGGCAGCCTTGAGCCCTACACCGACCTAATGGTCAAGAACCGCATCGACGCCGGCCTGATGCCCGGGCCTGCGCTCGATGCCACCGCTCCGTACCTTGAAGGCGCGCCCACCATCTTTGCGCAGATGCACGAGCTGACCGGTCCTGATGATGCTACCCGCATGGTTGACTACTGGGCCGCCGAAGGCATGACTTCCTTCAAGGCCTACATGCACATTTCCCGCGCCGAGCTTGCGGCCGCTATTGACGCCGCCCACGCCCACCACCTCAAGCTCACCGGCCACTTATGCTCCGTGACCTGGCCTGAGGCCATCTCACTCGGCATTGACGACTTCGAGCACGGCCCCATTTTTACTGATACCGAGTTCGTTTCCGGCAAGGAAGCAGACAAGTGCCCGCCGCGCGGCGCCGCCTCGTGGGAAAACATCGACGTCAACGGCCCTGAGGTAACCAAGCTTATTCAAGACCTCATCTCCCACCACGTTGCGGTTACATCCACGCTGCCTGTCTTCGAGTGCTCCGTTCCCGGCCGCCCGCAGCTCCAGCAGCGCACTCTCGACGCCATGACTCCTGAATCCGCGGAGAGCTATCTCATCGCCCGCGCGCGCATCCCACTCAACTCGCCCTACACCGCGCTCTTTCGCAAGGAGATGGACTTCGAGCTCGCGTTTGCGCGCGCCGGCGGCCTGCTTCTCGCCGGCCCTGACCCCACCGGCAATGGTTGTACCCTCCCCGGCTTCGGCGACCAGCGCGAGATCGAGCTGTTAGTCGAGGCCGGCTTTACACCTGAGCAGGCCATCCAGATCGGCACGGAAAACGGCGCGATTTTCCTGGGCCGCCAGGACCAGATCGGCACCCTTGCCGCCGGCAAGCAAGCCGACATCGTTCTCATCAAAGGCGACCCTTCGAAGCATATCGCCGACATGGAAAACGTTGAGACTGTCTTCAAGAATGGCATTGGCTTTGACTCAGCCAAGCTGATCGAAAGCGTTCATCACCAGGTCGGCATCCATTGAGTTTCGTTTTGGATTTAACTTAGGCTGTTTTTTGTGGGGACGGGATGGTGGGTACGGGTAAGGGAATAACGGCGGAATTGTTCCGGCTCAATTGCGTTCAAGAACGCGATTCCGCGATTGACGCGTGGATGAAAGCGCATTCAGGAGAATTGGGCGCCATCGCGCGACGCTGGTTTGAGGTGATGCGGAGCTGCGGGGACGAGGTCCGCGAGCTCCTCCATGATGGTTGTCCCGTCGCGTGTTTCGGGGATGTGCCCTTCGCCTACGTCAACGTGTTTACAGCCCACGTGAATGTGGGATTTTTTCAGGGCGCGGCGCTGCCCGATCCGGCCGGTCTGTTGCAAGGCAGCGGCAAGCGAATGCGTCACGCGAAGCTGAATCCCGGAACAGCCACGGACGTAGCAGCGCTCACCAGACTCGTTGAGGCTGCGTATTCAGACATCAAGGCGCGCGTTGAAAACGGCTGACTGAGTGAAACCGGACCAGGCATGTCATACAATGACAGCGTTGGGCTTCCCCATGCGGTCGATCTGTCTCAGCATTTGTGTGTTGCCCTGGTTGGGCGGAGCATGCGGGATGGTTGCCGCCCAGCAGCCGTCGAGCGCACTTCAGCAGGCCGATAGCGATTACCGCGCCGGCGTAGCCGCGCTCAACAGCAACGATCTGAAGACGGCGGAGGCGCAGTTCGAATCGGTAGTCCGGTTGGAGCCGCAGGTCGAGCTGGGGCACAGCGCGCTCGGAGCGGTCCTGGTCCGCGAAGGGGAATGGGCCGCAGCCATTCGGGAATTGGAAAAGGCATTGGGCCTGAAGCCTGGCGACGATGTAGCCCAGCTCAACCTGGCGGTCGCATATGCGGAATCTGGAGAATACGCCAAGGCACTGCCATGGTTCGCCAAGGCAGAAGCCGCGGCACGGACTCGCCGGTCCTTACTGCCCTCCGAATTGGAAGTCCTCTATGCGAAATCGCTCGCAGCTGCGGGCCACACGGATAGCGCTATCGCGCATATGATCCGGGTTGCTGCTCTGCCCGGCGCATCCCCGCAGATCCACGATGATTTGGGATCGCTTTATGCGCAGCGGCAGGATTGGCCGCGCGCCGAGGAGGAATTCGAAGCAGCACTGCGCGCGCAACCCAACCTTGCCGAAGCCCACCTGCACCTCGGCTTTGTGCTCCAGGCCGAGCAGAAGGGAGATCCCGCCGCGGAATGGACCGAGGCTGCCGCGCTGGCTCCCGACAATGCGCAGATTGCGGCGCTCGCAGGCAAAGCGCTGGCCGATGCCGGACACGATGACAAGGCAGAGCCCATCCTGGAGCAGGCAATCCGTGCCGATCCACGTTCCGCTACGGCGGCGTATGCGCTGGCGCTGGTGTACCAGCGCACCAACCGGGTCTCAGAGGCTGCAGGTCTGCTGAAGAGGGTTGTGGAGGCGGAGCCGAATAGCACTGCCGCGCTCATCAATCTTGGGCTGGCGTTAAGCCAGCTTCATCGCGCGCAGGACGCGCTGCCGTATTTACAACGCGCCATTGTTCTCGATCCGAAAAGTTTGACTGCGCACCAGGACCTGGCCGCCGCGTACATCCAGGTGGACCAGGTGGCCAGTGCCATCACGGAGTTGCGCGCGGCGCTGGCGCTTGCGCCCGATTCCCCGAAGGCGCACTACGATCTTGGCGTCGCCTATAAGCTCGAGGACGATGCGGCGGACGCCATTCCGCAGCTCGAGGCGGCGGAAAAGCTGGACCCCTCAGGCTATGAAGCGCCGTATGTGCTTGGGCTCCTCTACGACCAGACAGCACGCTATAGCGAAGCCGCAAAGGAGCTGGAGACTTCGCTCAAGCTGCACAGCCAGAACGGAGATGGATGGTCAACGCTGGGCAGCATCTATCTGAAGCTGGACAAACTGCCCGAGGCAGACGCCGCGCTACGTAACGCGATTCAGCAGCTTCCCGTCCAATCCGATCCGCACCTGCTGCTGGCCAACGTGCTGATTAAGCAAGGCAATACCGCCGAAGCTGCGCAAGAGCGCAAAGTGGCGGCTGACCTGATGCGCGCGCACATGAACCGCCAGCGCGCGGAAGTGGCGACAAACTCCGGCAAGTCGTTGCTAACCGCGGGGAAGGTGGATGATGCAATCGTCGAATTCCGCAACGCCGTGACATTCGATCCCAAGTACGCCGAAGCGCATCGCGAGTTGGCCGATGCGCTGGCAAAGCAAGGCAAAACCGGGGAAGCCGAATCCGAGCGGGCCCAGGCAAGAGCGCTGGACGCCCAATCCGCCAGCTCCGGCTCTACGCCATAGCCGGCGGACTCACTGTACAGCGTTCCAGCGCGCGGCTATACTTTTGATGGCAGTTCCCCAATTCCAACGGATCGTTCCCGCACGAACAAGAGATCGGTCGCACGTGGAAAGCCGACCGTCGCGCGCGGAATCTGGCTGCCGAGGAATCCAGGCGTGTTGAAGAGCCAGACCCGGACCATCTGCGCTTTCATCCTGCTGTTCGTCTCCGCCTGCGTGCTCTGCCTGCGCACGACGCATGCCGGCGAAGACCCGCAGGCAGAGGAACAGACTGCCCGCAAGGCTTACGCCGATCAGATCCGCAAAACCTACAACTTTGCATTCGCCAAGGGTAATATTTCACTCCCTGGCAATGCGGCGGTGGAAGGCAACGACTTTCTTCCGCCCGGCGCGTTTCCTGATGCGCACTACTGCGGCCATTGCCATAAGGAGGCCTACCACCAGTGGCGCCAGGCTCTCCACTCCAACTCCTTCCGCACGCCGTTCTATCGCCAGAGCGTGAACATACTGCTGCGCACCAAAGGCGTGGAATACGCGCGCCACTGCGATAGCTGCCATAATCCCGTGGCAGTGCTGGCCGGCGCGCTCGATTCGCACTACACCGGGGACCGCTCCTTCGATCAGGATGGCGTGACTTGCATGGTGTGTCACTCGATTCAGAGCGTCGATTCAAAGCTGGGCAACGGCGGCTTTGTCATGGACGTGCCATCGGTCATCGTGGACGCCCAAGGCCGCCGAATTCCCGGCATCGTGCCCGACGCGGAGATCCTCGCGCACCTCGATCGCCACTCCAAGGCAGTGATGCAACCGTTCTACCGCTCGGCGGTATTCTGCGCCGCGTGCCACAAAGCCAACCTGCCGCCGATGCTGAACGACTACAAGTGGATTCGCGCATTTACCACTTACGACGAGTGGCAGACTTCGAAATTCTCGCACCAGAATCCGCTGACCTTTTACCAGGCGGACGCGAAAACTTGCCAGGGCTGCCACATGTTGCGGGCGCCCAATGCGCTTCCCGAGCCCGGCGCAAAGAACGGAACCTTCGCGTCGCATCGCTGGCTGGCAGGCAACACCGCCGTGCCGTTTTACTACGGCTATGACGAGCAATTGAAGAAGACCGTCGAGTTTCTCCGCAGCGGGGATTTCCTTAACGTGGACATCTTTGGCCTCAAGATCGGCGACGATCCACGCCTGATTGCGCCGCTCGGCTCCATGCCCTTTAGTTTGCCCGCGGGCCAGACCGTGGAAGCCTGGGTCGTCATCCAGAACAAGAACATCGGCCACTCGCTGGTGCCTGAAGTGCGCGATCTCTATCAGGCGTCGGTGCAGTTCACCGCAACGGATGCGAGCGGCGCCGCGATTTACTCGAGCGGCTTTCTGCGTCCCGACGGGACCCTCGATCCCAGCGCGCATAGTTTTACCAATCGCCCTGTTAATGTGGTCGGTGACTTTGTGGACAATCACATGGTGTGGGCCATCCACTCCGTGGCCTACGACAACACCATCCAGTCCGGCCGCTCCACCCTGGTCCGCTATCGATTCGAACTTCCTGCCGGAATCAAGGGGCCTGTAAAGCTCACGGCCCGCGTCAACTATCGCCATCTGCGCCAGACTTACCTGAACAACATCTTCGGTCCCGACCATCCAGCCTATCCGGTGGTCGAAATTGCCTCGCGCACGCGCACGCTCAATATCGGGCAGAATACGCCCGAGCCCCCGCAGCCCAGCGATAACCCCGACTGGATGCGCTGGAACAACGTGGGCATCGGCCTGCTGGACGAGTTGCAGCATCAGGACGCGCTCGATGCCTTCGAGCATGTGATCCAGCTAAATCCTGGCTACAAGGACGGCTTCATCAACATAGGCCTCGACTATCTCGACTGGGAGAAGTACGACGATGCGCGCTCGCCGTTGCAGATGGCTCTCATGCTGCATCCCGATGACGCCCGTGCGCTTTACTATCTCGCGCTGGTTGAGCGTCGCGCACGCAACACCGCGGCCGAGGAAGCCGACCTGGAGAAAGTCATCGCACAGTATCCCGACTGCCGCGATGCGCGCCGCGAACTCGGTATTTCTTACTACCAGCAGGATCGCGCCGATGAGGCCATCGCACAATTCAAGGCGCTGCAGGCCATCGATCCGGACGATCTGGCCGCGCACTACAATCTGGCCATCCTCTACCGTCGCAAGGGTCTGAAGAAGCAAGCCCCGGAACAGGCTTCGCAGTATGCCATCAAACGCATCGACCCCGGCGCGCCCACCTATTCGCTCGACTACCTGCGCAAGCATCCTGAAATCTCCATCGAGAGCGTGCCCTGGCATGTGCACACCCAGATGCCGCAGCCAGCGCAGCGCGCCACAGCACAACCGTAGGAAGGAATCTCCTTTTGAGCCGTCGTCATCTCAGCCGCCGTCATTTCATCCGTTCGCTCAGCCGTACCGCGCTGGTCTTGTCGTTTGCGGACATTGTCGCTCTGGCCTCGCCCGTTCAGGAGCAGCAGCACATAAAGGTCGGTCCCCAGGAACGCGAGTTCGATGCCAAGCCCGCGCCGCCACCGACAGGCGGGCCCAAGTCGCCCATTGAAGGCACTCCGCTCGGCGTCAGCTTTGTTGAAGTGGCTCCGCAGGCCGGACTGATCGACGTAACCATTTATGGCGGCGTGAAACACAACAAGTACTTGCTTGAAACCACCGGCTGCGGCCTGGCTTTCTATGACTACGACCAGGACGGCTGGGTCGACCTCTTCATGGTTAATGGCTGGCGTCTCGAAGGCTTCCCCAAAGGCCAGGAGCCGCATTGCCGGCTGTTCAAAAACAATCGCGACGGCACATTTACAGACGTCACGATAGGCACCGGCCTGGAACATAAAACCGGTTGGGGACAGGCCTGCTGCGTGGGCGATTACAACAACGACGGCTGGGACGATCTGTTCGTCACCTATTACGGTCAGAACGCTCTTTATCGGAACAACGGCAATGGCACATTCACTGACATCACCGAAAGGGCCGGACTCATCCAGCCTGGGCCCAAGATTCGCTGGAACACCGGCTGCACATTCGTTGACTACGATCGCGACGGACACCTGGATCTTTTTGTCGCCAACTATGTTGATTTCGATTTGAAAACGGCGCCGCTGCCCCAGGACGGTCCTTGCACCTACAAAGGCATCCTGGTGGCCTGCGGGCCTCCCGGACTTCCCGGCGGGAAGAACATCCTTTATCACAACCAGGGCGACGGAACGTTTGCGGATGTGAGCGAGAAGGCCGGGATGTGGACCGCCATCGGTACCTACGGCCTGAGCGTGGCAGCCTCCGATCTCGATGGCGACGGCTGGCCGGACATCTACGTGGCCAACGATTCCGCGCCTGCCACGCTCTATCAGAATCAGAAAGACGGTACCTTCCGCGATATCGCCATCGAAGCGGGCGCCGCGCTCTCCGCCGAGGCCAAGCCGCAGGCCGGCATGGGCGTTTCCATCGGCGACTACACACACGACGGGCGCTTCGATATTGTGAAGACAAATTTTGCCGGCGACACCGACTCGCTCTATACCAATCTCGGCGACGGCAATTTCGAAGACCGCACCTATCCTGGCGGACTGGGCGTGAACACGAGGCTGCTGGGCTGGGGCGTCGGCTTCTTCGACATGGACAATGACGGCTGGCTGGACATTCTCATGTCCAACGGCCACGTCTATCCCGAGGTCGACTTGTCAAAGGAAGACCTGAAGTACGCCGAGCACAAGTATCTTTATCGCAATTTGCGCAACGGGCGCTTTGAAGATGTGACCGACAAAGGCGGACCCGGCATTCTGGAGAACATGCCTGCGCGCGGCTGCGCCTTTGGCGACTACGACAATGACGGCGATATCGACATTGTGGTGAACTGCATCAACTCCACGCCGCAATTGCTCCGCTGCGATTCCACCTGGAAGCGCAACTGGATCAAGATCAAGCTAGTCGGCACCAAATCCAATCGCTCCGGGATCGGCAGCAAAATCACCGTAACTGCCGTCACCACGCCGGATGCGAAAGCACCGCTGGTCCAGAACGACGAGCTGCGCAGCGGCGGCAGCTACTTTTCGCAGAATGACATGCGCATGCACTTCGGCCTGGATCAGGCAACGAAGATCGACCTGGTGCAAGTGCGCTGGCTGAGCGGCCAGGTGGACCAGTTTCGCGATCTGGAGCCGAATCGTCTTTACGTGCTGGAAGAAGGTGGCAAGATCCTCAAGAGCGAAGTGCTGCAACCGGCGCGGCCAAAGGGAAGCGCGAAGTCATGATGGCCCGCGCCGCGGTCCTGATGGTGTTCGCCTGTGCCATACCGGCGGGGGCGCAATCGGCGCAATCCTGCCCGTGGCTCAACGCCGGAACTGCGGCCAAGGCGCTTGGCGGCGAGGTGACCTCCTTGGCTCACACTGACTCGAATTGGAGCGGCTCCTGCCGTTTCAAAGCTGAAACCAATCCGCCGCGATCGATTGAGATTGAGATCAGCAAAACCGGCTCGCATCCCTGCGGTTCCAATGGGACATCCGTTATCGGCATCGGCAACGAGGCCGTGCGGTGCACTGTTGACGGCGCCCATGGCCAGGAGGTGCAGGTGCTGGCAGGCCGCGTGCGCGACGCATGGTTTGTGGTGAGAATGACGATGCCGGCTGGCGCCGGCGGCAATTCTGAGCCAGGAGCCGAAGCCACGGATTCATCCGTGATCAAGTTCCTTGGCGAGCAGGTTGCGGGAAACCTTTATTGATGGGGCTAATTCATGAATTCTGCGCTGGCTGGGACGCGAGGCGCGCGCGCAGGCCGGCCATTTCTGCAGCCATCGAGTCAAAGCGAGCCAGCAGCTCGGCGTGGTGCTTGTCGGCCGAGGAAGGTTCGACCGCTTCGACGTAAAACACGCCATTGGGCTCAAGCTCGCAGCGTGCCACCTTGTCGAGGGTGTCGAATCCCTGACGGTGAATGACGTCCATCAGCTCCTCGCGGGTGAGAGACTCGCGGCTCAGAGCGCGCTGATCGATCTGGCCATTGCGGACGAGGATCGAGGAGCCGCCCTCCAGCATGCGGGTGAAGCGCGGCGAGCGATAGAGAGCGCGGACCACGAGCCAATTAATGGCGAGCAGGCCAAAGGCGCCGATTATTCCGCCGGTAACGGAGTTGTCGTCGCCGATTATGGCGTTCTGCACGGTGTTGGAGAGCGAGAGCAGAACGACGAGGTCAAAGGGATTGAGCTGCGCCAGCTCGCGCTTGCCGAAGAGGCGCAAAAGAACGACAAGAACCAGGTAAATGATGACCGGACGGAGCAGCTTCTCAATGATGGGAAGCGGCAGGCGAAACATGTGCTCGTAGAGTTGGTGCGGCATGGGACGAGGATAACGCGATACCAAGGGCGTTAACCCAGATCCGTTGTAAAAACCGTGGCTGCGTCATTACTGCGCGGGTCCTGGTTTGTAGTTTCCGTAGGTGGCCAGAAACAGTCTGTGCCGGACCGAGTAACCGTGCACGCCGGCGTCGCCGCCGGGCACCACCTCATCGAGGATAATGCTGCTCTCCGGCACGACGCTCATCTTGTCGCCGAGAGCCGTGGAGGTGTAGTCCAAGCGCACGTTTTCCTGGTGGACGAAATCGGAGGGCTTGAGTTCAGCGAAGGTGATGGTGCGCAGGATGGCGCCGGTATCCGGATCGATGAAAAGCAGGCCATGATAGGGGACCGTCTTCTTGAACGGACGCCAGGTGGTGACAGACTGGATGTCGCCGGGGGCAATCATGACGCCCGAATTGGCGACTCCGGTAGCTGTATCGGTTTGAGGAAAGCAGCAGTAAGTGACGATGTAGCGAGATCTCTTCTTATCAACGGAGAAGGTAAAGACGGCCGCGGGTTTTCCTCCTATGGTCTGCCAACGGGAAAAGGCAATTCTCTCCGATTCAGTTGCCTCCTGGAGAATGTCCGGCAGGGGAGGAGTGGGGCCGCCTTCGGAGATCTGGCCATTTTCGCCCCAATGTTCTTTCGGCCGGTCGCCGACGAACTTCTCAGCTCCCTGGGTCATTTCCACCGTATCGGTGCGTCCTTCGGAGAGCGCGGCATAGGTGTTGGGCGAGTCCACCGAGATGCCGTCCTGGTTGTGTGCGTTCTGTACATCATCTTGGTAGCGGAGGACGATCTTGGATGCGGTGAACGTGGGGACCTGAAGATAGGTTCCTTTAATCCACGCTTGGGTGCGGGAGAGAATAGCGCCGGCAACGGGCGTGGCGGGAGCGGGTCCAGGAGAAGCTGCGGGGGATTCAAATGCGCTGAGGCCGGCGAGGATTTCCAACTGGTCTTTCGATTCCGGTCCGGGGATGTACTGTTCCAGCTTGGCTGCATCCTCGCCAGTCAGCTCTTCGCTGAGCTCAAGCTGTTTGAGCCGGTTGGCAACGTCGTCGTCCGATTTTTTGGATTGCTGCATGGTTGTGAGGATCTGAGTGAGTTCCTGGACGGTGACGCGCTTGGCGGCCCAGGCGAAAGACGAAGCCAACAGGAGCAGAATTACGGCGAGAGACCGCATACGCATTTCCTCCGAACCGGCATGCCGGTGGTGGTAGAACGGAGTTTTCAAGCCGGACAGCGGGAATCGCCAGCTTCAGGCAAATCTGAACAATGGACGGCTGGAGCGGGCGAATGGTTCGCACGATTTTTTCCAAAATCGGAGGCCGGGTCGCCCAGGTTTCATGAAACTGGCGATTGTCGGGGTGATATTCGGCGCCAGACTGCCAGCGAGTTCCCCGGTCCTGACAAAACCCGCACTTCTCCCGCCTGCGCGAAGTTTCCGCGAATCGGGAGACCGGCGTAAGGAGGTTTCATGAGGGTCAATTAGCCGCGATACGGTAGCCGTTGAACTCGGAAATGAAGAGAGTGCGGCGGGTGGTATAGAAGGCTGCGCCGGAGTCGCCGACGGGGACCACCAGGGTGTTTACGAAGACTTTGACGGGGAGGATGAGGGTCCGTGCGCCGGCCAACACCGGGCCATAGTCGATGCGGGTGTCGACCTGGTGAACGAAATCGCTGGGCTTGAATTCGGACATCGTGATCATGCGGACCACAAAGCCGGTGAGGGGGTCGATGAAGAGTTCCCCATGATAGGGAGTGACGGTGTTGAAGTCGTGCCAGTCGGTGGTGGTTTGCCAATCACCGGAAACGCCGCCGGCTCCGGAGGTTGCGTCACCGCCAAACGCGGAAGCAGTGGTGGAAGTGTAGAACTGGGCGATACCCTGCTGGTCGATTTTGGGAAAGCAGCAGACCCTGACGTCGAGGTGGGAGCGCTTGCGGAGAACGGAAAATGTGAATACGGCCGCGGGCTTTCCGTTGATGAGCTCCCAGCGGAGCCACTGGAGGGAACCGGACTGCTCGGCTTCCTGGAAAACCGTTCCCAGGCTGGGGTCAGGGGTTTGGAGGGCGATCATTTTGTTGGCGCCCCAGCGAATTCTCGGGTCGGAAGGCGGAAGCTTCTCGACGCCGCGGTCGAATGCGACCGGCGCTTCCGTGGAATTGATGTAGTGGAGGAAATAGGCGCGGGGAACGAATCCCGGCGATGAGGTGTCGATTTCGCTGGCGCTGCCGACGACCCCGGAGCTCTGCCCCACGACATCCACGTTGTCCTGGAAGCGGAGCGTGGTGCGATTGGCGGCCAGCTGGGGGAGCTGATTGTAGGTGTGGGCCACATAGTCCACGGCGCGGGCGAGGATGCCTTTCTGGGCGGCGGCGTCTGGCGGGGAAGTGGATGGAAGATCGGCGGGCGGGGGAACGAGGTCGGCGCTGCTCGCCTCCAGAACGTAAATCTGCTCAGTGGAATAGGGACCGGGAGCAAGGGGAACGAGGGAGTTCATGCGCTCGCGGGTCAACTCTTCCGACAGCTCCAACTGCTTGAGGGCGGTGGCGACGTCAGTGTCGGACTTTTTGTCGCGCTGCATGGAACGGAGGAGGTCTTCAAGCTGGCCTACGGTGATTTGTTTTGCGGCCCAGGCGGGAGTGGCCAAAAGGAATACGGCCAGAAAAATGGAAGTAAAGCGATTCATTGGATGGACGTCCTAATGTAAATAGACGGATGGGTGGGGATTAGGGCTTCAAACAGGTGACAGGTGACAGGTGACAGGTGACAGGTGACAGGTGTCAGGTGTCAGGAACCAGTTTTCCCTGATTCCTGACACCTGTCCCCTGATAATGGGTCACTTGCCGGGGGCGTAGTTCTTGAATTCCGAGGTAAAGAGGGTAGTGCGGGTGGAAAAGCCACCGGCGCCGGCTTCGCCGTTGGGCACAACCTCAGTGACCATGATGCTGCGAACGGGCAGGATCAGGGGTTTGCCGCCGACGACGACGGGGGCGTAGTCGATGCGGGTGTCAAGTTGGTGGACCATATCAGAGGTTTTCTGCTGGTCGATGGTGTTCATGCGGACAATGATTCCGGTGTCCGGGTCGATGAAGAACTCCCCGCGATAGCCGACGTTCTTATCCTTGTAAGGGCTCCAACTCGTGTTGGTCTGCATGTTGCCGTGGGCGCCGCCCCCCGTGCCGCCGTTCAGCGAGCCCGCCGACGCCGAAGTCATGCTCATGACCCCAGCCTGATCGACCTCAGGGAAGCAGCAGACATTGACGGCCATTTTGGATTTCTTCTTGGGGACATCGTAGGAGAACACGGCAGCGGCCTTCCCGTTCACCAGTTCCCAGCGCTCCCATTTGAGGCCGCCGTTGTCCTTGGCTTCCCCGAAGATGGTGGCGACGTCGGGGTCGGAATCCATCACCTGGATCATTTTGTTGCGGCCCCACTGGGTTTTATCCTCCGGCACGCGCTCGGCGCCTTTGTCAAAGGCAATCTCGGTGTCAGTGGAGTTGATGTAGTGCATGTAGTTATACGGATTCACCCAGAGTCCCGTGCTCGAGTCCGTGGATCCGCCGTGCATGCTGGAGGAATCGGCCAGGGCTTCCACATTGTCCTGGAAGCGGAGGGTGGTCTTGGTAGCGGTAAGATCGGGTAACTGACCCCATGTGCCGGAGACGTAGGTGGCGGCCTTGTTGATGACTGCCTGCTGCGCGGCAGCATCGAGCGCAGGCGTCGTGGGAACGGAGGAGGCGGGCGGCGGCAGGAGGGCGCTGTGGGCTTCGAGCACGTAGATCTGCTCGGTGGAAAGCTTGCCGGGCACCTCGTCCACGAATGCGTTTATGGTGGCGCGGTCAAGCTGCTCAGTCAGCATCACCTGCTTGAGCGCGTTGGCCACATCCTCGTCGCTCTTGTTCTGCGTGTGCATGGTGGCGAGCATATCCTTCAGCTCGGCGATGGTGATTTTCTTGGCGGCAGGGAATGCGGGTACAGCAACCAGAAGTAAAAGAGCGATCCAGCCAAAACGTTTCATCGGGCAATTCCTCCACTGAAATGGGGCGCGGCCATTGTAACTCCGGCGAGCGGCGTAAGGCAGCAGGTTGGATGACACCGGCAGTCCTTTTTGGTTTGAGGCACAGCGGCGCTTATCGGTTAGCAACGAGGAGCGCGCGGGAGGGGATAGTGACCGAACCCATGCGGCCCGAGTTTTCGTCCACAACCAGGACGCGGAGGCTTCCCATGCCGGGTTTCATATCGACAGCGCGCTCGAAGGGCACGCCAGAGATAAGCAGATTCTGGTACGTAGAGGGTTTAAGGCGAAGACCGAGAGTGTTGCCCTCGACGCGAGCGTGAATTCCGGCGTCGTCGCGCTCGATGAAGAAGATGTCGAGCTTGTCCATCCAGCGGCCGGCCTGCTGTTCCATGGCAAGGTCGGCGGCGGCGATATTGATTTTGATGGAGGAGCTCGCGCCTGACGGGGAAACACTGGCCGTGACGCCGATCTCGGAGGCGTCAATGGGTTGCCAAATAGCCTGGCGGAAGCGGTCTTTGAGCGACATCGGCTCGGTGGCGAAGAGGTAGCCGGTGCGGTAGCGGGCGTTGAGACCGCGGTGGCCGACGAGCTTGACGGTGAGGTTGTGGTACTTGTCGTCGGGCGAGCCCTGGGGATAGAAGCTGAGCTGGAAGGTGGAGCGGCTGTCATTGACGATGCCTTCGAGTTCGGCGGCGAGGTCGCCGGAGCGGCGGATGACGCGGCCCCCGGTGCCTGTGGCGACATCACGGACCGGTCCCTGGACGGGATGGAGATCCTGGCTCATCGCGGCGTTAATGCGGCCGGTGCCGGTCTGGCGATTGGAGGGTGCGCCGGCGCCGTTTCCCGAGGTGCTGCCGGAGCCGCCGCCTCCTGCGGCCTGGGCGGTGGAGAGGTTGTCCATGGCCGCCGGGGCAAGCTGAACATTGCTGTTCTGGAGATCGGCGCCCACGCCGCCGGCCTCAAGCTGCGAAACATCGAAGGGATAGACGGCGGCATGCGCCTCGTTCATGGCTTCCTGGGCGCGGCGGCCGTAGCTCTCCACCATTTTGGGGCTTTTGTCGATGGCGACGGCCTGGTCCTCCCAATCGGCAAGGGCATTGTCAGTGGAGACCCAGACGAGGCTTTTGTGGCCGGGGATGGCGGCGAGGTGGCGCGCCACCTGGGCCAGGACGATGAAGGCGGCTCGAGTGGGATTGGAACCCATCTGGAGCAGCTCGGGGTCGACCGGCTGCTCGGCGTCGGGAACGTCGCCATGGTTGCCGTTGACGGAGTTGAGGTCGGCGACGCTGTGGACGACATCGAAGGACTGGCGATTGCGGCGCTCCTCCTCCTGGGCCTGGGTGACGGACTGCGCGGAGGGCATGTAGGACTTGAGGCGGGCTTCCAAAGCGGCGTGGTCGCGGGTGGGCTCGAGGAGGACGTGAAAGCCGAGGCTGTTCATCGTATAGATGCCGACCGGCGCATCGTCGGGAATCTTGGAGAGGAATTTCAGCATCTGCCCGCGGGCGTAGTTCAGATCGGACCACGCAATGTGGCCCTCGTCGATGAGAAGAATGGTTCCGGCGGAGACGGATGGAAGCGGCACGGCGGCATCCGTGGCGCGATTGGAAAAGCTGGTTGCGGGCGTGGCTGGGGATGGCGGTTCGGGAAGGCCGGCTGCGGCGGAGAAGAAGCGGATGTCTTGCTTGTGGCCGTCATCGTAGAGCTCAAAGTCCTCTCGCTTGAGATCGGTGACGGGATGGCCGTGTTTGTCGTAGACGATGACGCCGACATCGACGAGGTGGGAAGTGATTTTGAGCGAGTAACCGCTGTTGGGATTGGTGGAGATGTCGGGGAGGCCAGTGGCGGCAGCCATGCTGATCTCAGGGATGACCGGCTGGCCGGCGGGAGGCGGCGAGGCGCGGCGCGGCGACGAGGTGGCGCGATACGCCACGCTGGCCGGATTGCGCGGTGGGAGCTCGTTGCTTGCCGGCGATGCTGCGGAGCCATTCGCCGCGGCAGGCTGGGCCGGCACTGGTTGTGAGGGTGCGGCGGGCGTCGCCGTGAGCGCGGGAATATCGGCGGCGGGGATGGAGGAGCCGGCGGGTTGTGAACCGTCGGCAATCACCCGGACGGTCGCGGCAAGGCGATGGTAGTCGGCAAAAGTGCTCTCGTTAATGCTCAAGGTGGGCGGCGGCTGAACGTGGCCGTTGGGCTGGTACGGCGCCTGTTGCAGGGAAATGGCGACGCTGCGGGTGGGACAGATGAAATCCTGCCCGCCGATGGCAACGCGTCCGTAATCGACAACCGTGGCGGCGCGCTCAATGGGATCGCCGGAACCGAGCTCGGCCTCGATGGCGATGCGGAGGACGGCGCCGGTGTTGGGATCGATGGAAAGGTAGCCGTGATAGGCGGGGGTGGTGTCAAAGGGGACGAGCTTGACGTCCTGGGCCGGGTTGTTGGACTCCGAACCGCGCGGCCGACGTTGTGGCGCCGATGGCTTGCCGCGCCGCGTACTCCGCGTCTACGGTGCAGCAGAAGTGAACCTGGTAATGAGAGCCCCCCTTGGGAACCTCAAATTTGTAGACGGCGGCGATACCGAGCGGAGTCTGTTCCCAGTGGCTGAACTGAATCTTGCCGTTTACAAGATCAGTGAAGGTGCGGGCCAGCACGGGGCCGAATTCGCCGAAGGAGTAGAGGCCGAGGCTGGGCCTGGCGGAGGCATCGGCGGCGGCAGGCGTGTCCACCGCCTCTTTGCCGTCCCGGAAGGTGACGCTGTGGGAAGCGGTTCCTACCGGATGGAGGCCGGCGCGAATGGGATAGTCGCCGGGATGCGGGGCATAGGGCGCGTCGTCAAAGCGGGTGACTGTGCGGGTGGCAAAGAAATTGGGCAGCCGCGGCATGGTTTCGACAACGTAGCCGCGGGCGAGTTCAAGCATGTGCTGCTGCTGGGCCGCATCGGGCGGCTCGGTGGCGGGAATCTCGGTTGGCGGCAAGTCAAGGAAAGCGGACTGGTCGGCGAGAAGCTCAAGGACAAGCGCAGTGCGCGGCTGGATGGGTAGCCCGGCGGCGAGGCGGCCCAGCGCAACTCGCGTCAGGCGCTGCGAAAGTTCGAGATTGCCCACCCTGCGGGCGATGTCTGCATCGGAGCGATGCTCGGCGCAGGCCGAGGTGAGGTCCTCCTCAAGCTGAGCAACGGTAACGCGGTGCGCGCCAAAGGCGGGCAGGCAAATCAGGGTCCCTGCCGCCAGGATCACGAGCCGGCGCATTAAGGGCAAACCACACCACATGAAGGATTAGGTCCTTTCCAGCAGAGACGATGGAAGCAGCGTGAAGGACGACAAAAATGCAGAAAATCGCTTCGATGAGCCGAACCTTCGGTTCTTGGATACGGCCGGAGGTCTCGGGAGTCCGCGCTTGTAACTCTACACAGGCCAAATAGGCAGCGGCAAATCCATAGCCGATGGGAGTCGCACTGCAGTCCTGCGAGGACGAATTCTCAATTAACCCGGTCCTTGTGTTTTAGCGGCTTAACCTTGGCGAGGTAGGCCGCCGGGACGAAGGTCTGTTCGGCAAGCGGCGGGCGGACGTAATGGGACTTTTGCAATGCGGGCAATTCGAGGCGCTCCGGAGTCAGGTCGCGGTAGGCAATGAGGGAAAGCATGTGGCGGATCACGTTGAGGCGCGCGGATTTCTTGTCGTCGGAGTTGACCACGAACCAGGGTGAGTGGCGGGTGTCGGTGACGGCGAACATCTCGTCCTTGGCGCGGGAGTAGTCGGCCCAGCGGCGGCGGGATTCGAGATCCATGGGGCTGAGTTTCCATCGCTTGGTGGGGGTGCGCAGGCGCTCCTGGAAACGGCGCTCCTGCTCCTCGTCGGAGACCGAGAACCAGTACTTGACCAGGAGGATGCCGGAACGAAGGAGCATGCGTTCGAATTCGGGACAGCTTTGCAGAAATTCGTTGTATTGCGGCTCGGTGCAAAATCCCATCACGTGCTCGACCCCGGCGCGGTTGTACCAGGAGCGATCAAAGAGCACCATTTCGCCGGCGGCGGGGAGGTGGGCCACGTAGCGCTGGAAGTACCATTGGGTCTGCTCGCGCTCAGTGGGCGCGGCCAGAGCGGCGATGCGGCAAATGCGCGGGTTGACAGCTTCCGCGATGCGCTTGATGGCGCCGCCCTTTCCGGCGGCATCGCGGCCTTCAAAGAGCACCACGACACGCAGGCCTTCATGTCGGATCCACTCCTGGAGCTTGACCAGTTCAATTTGGAGGCGGGTGAGCTCGCGGTCGTAGTCGACGTCGGCGCCTAGCCGCTGGGCGTGCCTGGCTGCTTTAGCGAGTCCATGCTTGGATTTGGCTGCCTTCGAGGACTTCCTGGACATGGGACGGCTCCGTTCCTGGGGACGGAGAGATTATCGGCGGAGCAAGGCGGAAGTTTATGTGACGGCGACCACCTGTCGAGCCGGAGCTGCGCTCTGGATGCGCGCGGCGCCGGATGCCGGCTTGTCCCCGGCGCGGCTGACTCGCCTCCAACGGCGGGGAGCGGCTAAGATCGTCCCGGAGCATACCGGAGGCTGGAGATGCAGGAAGCAGTCATTGTTTCCGCGGCGCGGACGCCGATTGGGAAGTTTCAGGGATCGCTGGCGGGCTTTACGGCGCCGAAGCTGGGCGCGATTGCGGTGCGCGAGGCGGTGCGGCGGGCGGGACTGGAGCCGGCTGACGTGGAGGAGTGCATCATGGGCTGCGTGCTGCAGGCCGGGTTGGGGCAGAATCCGGCGCGGCAGGCGGCAATTCACGGAGGTATGCCGGCCGAGAGTGCGGCCTTGACGGTGAACCAGGTGTGCGGATCGGGGCTGCGGGCTGTGGCGCTGTGCGCGCAGGCAGTGCGGTGCGGGGACGCGCAGATTATGGTGGGCGGAGGCATGGAGTCGATGTCGAACGCGCCCTACCTGCTGTCCCAGGCGCGGACCGGCTACCGCATGGGCAACGGCACCCTGGTGGACGCGATGATCCACGATGGGCTTTGGGAGGCCTACCGCAATTTCCACATGGGAATCGGCGCGGAGATGATCGCGGAGAAGTACGGGATCGGGCGCGAGGAGCAGGACGCATTTGCGGCGGGGAGCCATCAGAAGGCGGCAAAGGCGACCGCGGAAGGGTGGTTTCGCGAAGGTATTGTGCCGGTCGAGGTTCCGCCGGCGAAGAAGGGCGAGGCGGCGCGCGTGTTTGCGACGGATGAGGGAATCCGTCCGGAGACGACGGTGGAGATTCTGGCGAAGCTGAAGCCGGCGTTCAAGGAGGGTGGGACGGTGACGGCGGGAAACGCGCCGGGCGTAAGTGACGGGGCTGCTGCCGTTGTGGTGATGAGCGCCGAGTCGGCGAGGGCGCGGGGATTGAAGCCGATGGCTACGATCCGGGCGGCGGTGACGGCGGGACGGGAACCGGAATGGTTTGGGCTGGCGCCGATTGATGCGGTGCGGAAACTGATGCCGCGCGTGGGCTGGAAGCTCGAGGATGTGGAGTTGTTCGAGCTGAACGAAGCGTTTGCGGTGCAGGCGCTGGCGGTGATCCGGGAGTTGGAGCTGGACCCCGCGAAAGTGAATGTTCATGGCGGAGCGGTGGCGCTGGGACATCCGATCGGATGCAGCGGCGCGGCGGTGCTGGTGAAGCTGCTGGAGGCGATGAAGGGGCTAGGCAAGACGCGCGGCGTTGCGGCGCTGTGCCTGGGCGGCGGAAATGCCGTCGCGATGGCGGTGGAAACGTACAGCGAGTAAGGATGAGGGGATAGAAGCAGAGTCGTTTGCCGCAATTCGGCACCGCTGATCGGCCTTTCCACCTCGCTCCCCCACGTGGCATGATTGGCTTTCCCATTGAGTGAGGATTTCTGTGCGCCGCTTCTCGATTGTTTTGGTCTGTCTGTGGCTCCTCCGTCCGGCCTTCTCACAGAACTTTGACCTGGAGAAGGACCGGATGCCGCTGGCCGAACTCCAAGGCCAGTTCCGGTTCCATGCCGGAGACGATCCGCGATTTGCCGATCCTTCATTCGACGATTCTTCGTGGTCGCTGCTCCGTTCCGATGAAAGCTGGTTTAGCCAGGGCTACAAGAAGTATGCGGGCGTCGGGTGGTACCGTTTTCGCGTCGATGTGCCTACGGAATTGAAGGATGTTGCGATTCTGTTGCCGCTGGTGAACGACAGCTACCAGATTTTCGTCAACGGTCGGCTACTGGGCCAGGTGGGAGAGATGCCCCCTCACGGAGCGGTTTTTAATCACAACAACAACATTTTTTACGTTCCTGCTGCCGTGGTCACTCCTGGGCGTCCCCTTGTTTTTGCAGTGCGGGCATGGGGAGCCCCGCTGTTTGCGGCATTTCCCGAAGGAGGCTTTGGCGCTTCTCCCGTGGTGGGCGACGCCGCGGCGGTGACGCGCTGGCGCGATCTTCAGATTCGCGACCGTTACTGGCGATTGAGCAGCACCGAACTGCTGATGCTGGCTAACATTTTGGGCATGGCGATCGGACTGGCTCTGTTTGCCGTGCGGCCGGCGGAGCGCGAGTACCTGTGGTTCGGCGCGGCGCAGTTTTTCTGGTCGCTGAATTCGGTAGTGGGCATGGCCACCCGATTCATGACCGTGCCGTACATTCCGTTCGAATTTCTTACGGCGCTGGGATTCTTCGGGGGAGCGGTTCTGAACATCGAGTTCTTCCACGCGCTGCTACGGCAGCGTCGGGGGTCGCTCTACTGGATTGGGGCAGTTCCCGTGTTGTTCATCATGCCTGTGCTGGGTATGACCCTGGCGGGCTGGGTTAGTTTTAACCAGTTCGGAGCGGTGGAAACCGGCGCGTTTCTGCCATATGCGGCAGTGGTGGCGATCCTGCTGTTCCGCGCCATGATGAAGGGCAACATGGAAGCCCGGGTGCTTTTCGTTCCGTTCTCCGTGAGCTGCTTGAGTATTTTCGTATTCGACCTGCTGGACCTGATCGATCTGGACCGGCACCCGATTCTTCTCGCCATTGCCAACAGGTATTCACGGCTGTTCACCTGGCCCATCAACATGGGCGGCGGGAATCTGATTGGAATGGCCTGCCTTGGTTCGGTGTGCGTGGTGCTGATTCTCCGCTTTGCCCGCAGCCGCCGCGATGAAGAGCGCCTGACGGCCGAGCTTGAGGCGGCGCGGGCTGTGCAGCACGTGCTGATTCCAGACGAACTTCCCAGCGTTCCCGGGTTAGAGATTGAGAGCGTCTACATGCCGGCGGGCCAGGTGGGCGGCGATTTCTTCCAGATCATTCCCCGGAGCAAAGGCGGAGCGCTGATCGCGATTGGAGACGTAAGCGGGAAGGGCATGCCGGCGGCGATGACGGTTTCGCTGCTGGTGGGGACCTTCCGGACCCTGGTGCACTACACGGAGAGCCCGGCCGAGATCCTGAAGGCGATGAACCTGCGGATGCTGTCGCGCAGCCAGGGGGGATTCACGACATGCCTGGTGCTGAAGCTGGACCTCGACGGCGCCTTGACCATAGCGAACGCGGGGCACATTGCACCGTATGTGGGCGGCTGCGAGGTGGAAACTGCGAACGGGCTGCCACTGGGGCTCTCTGGCGATGCCGAATACGGTGAAACCACTGTGCGTCTGGGCCTGGACGACCACCTGACGCTGCTGACGGACGGGGTGGTGGAAGCCCGCAATCCACGGGGCGAGCTTTTTGGCTTTGAACGCGCCAGGCACCTGTCGACCAAGGCGGCGGCAATTGTGGCCAGCACTGCGCAGTTGTTTGGGCAAGAGGACGACATAACCGTGCTTACAATGCACCTTTCCCCGGTGGGGGGCGTCGTGGGTTGAATGGCAGCGAACCTCAGGGGCGGAACTGTCCGAAAACGGACAGTACGCTTCGCGAGCGGTCAATCGAGAGCCTGGATTGGCGCGGCGAACTCTTATACAAGCCCTTTAAAATCAGTGCGGAATGCCAGGGGTTGTTTTGGCACGGCACGTGCACCTTGTCTGGCGTTATGGATATCGCACGTCCTGATATAAAGCGGAAAAAGCGGCGCCAGACGATGGTCTGGGTTGGCGTCGGAGTGGTGGTCCTGGCGGCGGCTGCGTTTGGGGTGTCGCGGCTCAAGCCGGCGGCGCCGGTGGTGGATGCTTCAGCGGTGTGGCCGGACACGGTGAAGCGGGGGGATCTGGTGCGGCAGGTGCGAGGGTCAACGGGCACGCTGGTGCCGCGGGAAGACTCGATCCAGATGATTCCGGCGCAGACGGATGCCACGGTGGTGCGGATTCGGGTGCTGCCGGGGGCCAAGGTGAATCCGGACACGATCCTCCTGGATATGTCCGATCCGCCGCTGGAGCAGCAACTGCTGAATGCGAAGCTGCAGGAGAAGCAGGCCGAGGCCGATTTCAAGGCAGCGCAGGGGAC
>CAVYSS010000001.1:0-74446 GCA_963771195.1 uncultured Acidobacteriota bacterium | reverse complement strand
AGACAGCCTCGCAGTGGACTACGCGATGAAGGCCATCACCATGCGCGAGCGGCCCACGCTCGATGGCGCCAAGGGCAAATTCTTCCAGTCCAGCGTCGGCCTGGACTCATCGTTCCCATCCACCCACGCCATTGTGGCCTGGTCCTCGGCCGCTGTCATCGCCTCCGAGTACCCCGGCATCCTTACCCAGATCACCGCCTACGGCCTTGCCACCGGCGTCAGCGTATCCCGCGTCCTCGCCCGCCAGCATTTCCCTTCAGACGTGCTCGTAGGCAGCGCCGTAGGCTGGATGATCGGCCGCTACGTCTACCACCGCCATCGCCACGATTAGCCCCGGCGAGAGCCACTCCTCCAGGGAATGACGCCAGGACAGAATTTCGCTTGCCGCTGAGACCGCAGGCCGATGAGGCCCACTCGGAAGGAGTCGGGGGTTTTAACCCCCGTATTGGCATCGGAAAATGAAAGGGCTTTAGCCCCGGACAGCCCACGCAACCCCGCACCACCCGAAACAACAAAGGCGCGAACCCAAGTCCGCGCCCTGTCTCTTTCCTCTCGCCCTCAGTCCCTCAGTCCCTTTGTCCCTCAGTCCCTTAGTCCCTGCTTTAAATGTGGCAGTTCGCCATCCCCCGCTTCTCCAAATACCGCTGGTGATACTCCTCCGCCCTCCAGAACGTCCCCGCCGCAACCACTTGCGTCACAATTCGCTTCGGCTGGAACCGCACCTCCGCCGTCAACTGCTCAATCTTCGCCTTGGCCGCCTGCTCCTGCTCCGGCGAGTGAAAAAAGACGACGCTGCGGTACTGCGTCCCCCAGTCCGGCCCCTGCCGGTTCATCGTGGTCGGATCGTGCAGCGCGAAAAACGCGTCCAGCAACGCGCCGTAGCTCACCTTCTCCGGGTCGAACTCCAGCTCCACCACCTCCGCGTGCCCCGTCTGGTCCGTGCACACGTCCTGGTACGACGGCTTCTCCATCGCTCCGCCCTCATACCCAACCGCCGTCCGCGTCACTCCGGGGATCGCGGCCAACTTCATCTCCACGCCCCAGAAACACCCCGCCCCAAATGTAGCCTTTTCCATCGTCATTTCCATTGGATTCCCCGACCCACAGATTCAGTTCACAGTTCGTAGTTCAAAGTTGTCCTGCGCGGCTGTGAACTACGAACTGTGAACTACGAACTGTGAACTACGAACTGTGAACTACGAACTGTGAACTACTTCTCCTTCACCTTCTTCAAACGATGCGCCGCCGCATTCACATCCCAAAAGTCATCCGGCAGCGTCCGGTTGTACTCCACGTTCCTCACGTAGAACTCCCGCGTCATATCCCCGTTTTTCGACCGCGAAATATTCAGCGGCGTGGGGAACCCTTCAATGGTGTGGTAATCCGCGTAGTCCTCCGTGTCCGTATTCATGTCGTGATACAGCGGGTCCCGCCATTTGAACGATCGCTGCAGCGGCAGGTGCGTGTCTGCGTCCATCAGAATCGTGATGGCATCGTTCTCAGCCGAGATCAGCGTCACCTGATCGCACAAGTGCCGCTCCGCCAGGTGCTGGCCCTCGTAAACCAAAATCGTCTTCGGGTCATTCAACCAAACTCTCGCAGCCACCTCAATCGAGTGGCTCCTTCGCCGCATAAAATCGTCCACCGATTCCTGCGGCAGCTCCCGCTTCCCCCGGTAGTTCACCTCCCACCCCTCGTTGCCCACAAAAAACTCAAGCACGTCGCGGTGCTTGGTCACCTCCTCGCGAAACTTGTCCGGGAAGCTCGTAAACTCCCACACCTCTGTCGTCCCCAGGTCCGGGTTGCCATGGTAATACCCCGCCAGAAACCCGTGCCGCATCGCGTTCTTCTGGTCCAGCCACGCCTGCCCGCCCAGCGCCTCGATCATCGCCTTCAGCGCGTTCCGGGCCTTCTCGGCATTCTTGTCGGCCGCCGCGTCCTGCGCCCGCGCTACGCAAACCGGCAGCGCCACCGCCAGCACCCCAGCCACCACCCCCGCCCTCACCATCCGAACCAATCCCCGCATCCGTCTCCTTCCAACCCCCGGGCTGTGCCCCATTCATCGTTCGCCGCGGCGAACGATGAATGGGAGGAACATCCAACCCACTGTCTCCTTAGACGCGTACGACAAGCTTTTCCGAGCCCACCGCGTTCAGTCCCTAGTCCCTTAGTCCCTAAGTCCCTCAGTCCCTGCTTATCCCTTATCCCTTTTCCCTTCTCCCTGCCTTTATCACCCCGCCAGCACCGCGCCCCCGTTCACATTCAACACCTCGCCGCTGATGAACCCCGCCAGCGGCGTGCACAAAAACAGCACCGGCCCGGCAATCTCTCTTGGCGTGGCCACCCTCCCCACCGGAATCCCAGCCTTCACCCGCGGCCCCAGCTCCGGGTCCGCCATCGTCCCCGCTGACATGTCCGTCGCCACCCATCCCGGCGCCACGCAGTTCACCAGGATCCCCCTCGGCGCCAGCTCACTCGACAAGCTCTTGGTCAGGCTGATCAGCGCCCCCTTGCTGGCCGCATAATCGGCATGGAACGCCTCCCCCCGCTGCCCCGCCGTCGAGCTGATCAGCACAATATGCCCCGCCACCTCAGTCTCCGGCCCTCCGCCGTGGC
This sequence comes from uncultured Acidobacteriota bacterium, assembly GCA_963771195.1. Taxonomy (GTDB): domain Bacteria; phylum Acidobacteriota; class Terriglobia; order Terriglobales; family Acidobacteriaceae; genus Telmatobacter. Next base: position 71,830 of record CAVYSS010000001.1, on the reverse strand, counting down.
GGATCCCTTGGTCCCTCGGTCCCTCAGTCCCCTTGTCCCTTTGTCCCTCAGTCCCTTTGTCCCTTTGTCTCTGCATTTCGGCGACACACCCCGCCACCAGCCCGAACACCGCGTCCAGGTTCACCCCCATGGTTCGCCGCCACTGCGCGTCGCTCATGGTCGCGATCGGCGCATCCTCCGCCGCCCAAATCCCGTGGTTCACCACCAGGATGTCCAGCCGCCCCAGCGCCGCCACCGCTTTCTCCACCAGCCGCCGCCCGTCCGCCGCCGTCTCCAGCTCCTGCTCAATCCCCACGCACAGCACAGATTCCTGTACTGAGGCGTTTCGAGCCGGCGTTGCCGCGGAACTATCCCAAGGGGCCAGACGCGATCCAAAGCTCGCGCCAATCGGATCTTTCCCCCACGCCGGTTGCCTCTGGACCGGGATGTCAGCGCCGTGCGGCCCCAGCGGCGTCCCCTGCATTGGCAGGATCCCCATCGGCGTCTCCTTCATCTGCGCGCTCCCCGCTGACCGCATTCCGCTGCTCCATACCGCCCGTTCGCTCCAGCCCGCTTCGATGCCGACTCCCCGTCCCAACGCGCTTCCCGCGCCGGAAACTGCCCCGCGCCCCGGCGCGCTCCCCAGCCTGCCGCGCCCCGCGTCCAAGGGGCCGAATTGTCTCGGCGCCCCGGTCCCCGCCCCCGGCCCATACCCTTCGGGCGTCTGCCGTCCGCACTCTTCCTCCAGCGCCCGCGCCGCGTCCCCCGCCTGCCGATAGCTGAACGCCACCCGCGCCCCCGCCGCCCGGAACAGCCGCACCGTCTCCGCCCCAATCCCCCGCGACCCGCCCGTAATCAGCGCCGTCTTACCTTCCAGCAACAACTCCACGCCTGCCATATCCAAAACCCTACCAACCCTGCCAACCTGTGTCGAGCAGCGGCGCCGCTTTCGCTGTGCCCCATTCATCGTTCGCCGCGGCGAACGATGAGTGGGCCGGCCTCAGGAAGGAGCGGCTTCAGGAAAGGGCAGTTTCAGGAAGGAGCAGGGGCCTGAACAGGCTGCGGAAAAAGTCTCTTTGTAGGTACTTTTTCTGCACAGCAATTTGGGTTAGTAAAGAGACATGCGTGGAGACGATGAGAAGCAGTCGGCGATGTATAGCTACGTGACGATGGCACAACGGATTCCGGCTGGTCATCCGGCGCGGCAGATACGGGCGATGGTGGACCGGGCTTTGGCACGGATGGATGCGCAGCTGGACGAGCTTTATTCGACTACCGGTCGCCCATCGATAGCGCCGGAGCGGTTGTTGCGATCGTCGTTGCTGATGGTTTTGTACTCGATTCGTTCGGAGCGTCAATTGATGGAGCAGCTGAACTACAACCTGCTGTTCCGCTGGTTTGTTGGTCTTGAGATGGACGACCCGGTGTGGGACGTGACGGTGTTCACCAAGAACCGGGAGCGGCTGATTGGCGGCGTGGTGAGCCAGCAGCTACTGGAGTCGGTGCTGGTGGAGGCGCGGGCGCACGATCTGTTGAGCGAGGAGCATTTCACCGTGGACGGGACGCTGATTCAAGCCTGGGCCTCGGCGCGCAGCTTCGAGGATAAGTCCGATCCGCCGTCTCCGGGAGCAGGCTCGGGCTGGGGTGGCGAAGTGCTGCTGCGCGACAAGGTGGAATCGAAGACCGACCCGGATGCGCGTTTATACAAGAAGGCGACGGCGGACAAGTCGGTGCCGTCTTATCAGGGCCACGCGTTGACGGAGAACCGCAACGGGTTGGTGGTGGCTGCCGAGGCCACTCTGGCGGCAGCCGATGCCGAAGCTCAGGCGGGGATCCAGATGCTGGACCGGGCGCTGGGTGCGGCGGCCGGAGCGGCAGAGGAGCAGGCGATCACGCTGGGCGCGGATACGGGTTACCAGCAGGAGCGGTTCGTCGAAGCGCTGCGCAAGCGCAAAGTGGCGCCGCACGTCAGCGAGTATGTGAAGGGGAATCTGCAGAAGAATCGCCTGCGCCCGGAGGAGCGATCCGATGTGCGAAGTGCGATCAGTCAGCGGAAGCGCAAGCTGATCGAGCGAGTTTTCGGCTGGGCCAAGTTAAGCGCGGGACTGCGCCAGGTGAAGTTGCGCGGGCTGAAGCGAGTGGATTGGTTCTATCGGCTGGCGATAACGGCTTATAACCTGGTGCGAATGCGACGACTGATCCCGACTGCGGCGCTGGCCGGTTAGGGCCGAGGTGCGTCTGCAGGCCGATGAAAGCGGCTTGCAGGGGCAAGACAACAACAGAAACTCAGCAGTAGCGCAAGACAAAAGTCACCAAAAATTTCACCCAGGCGCAACCGAGCAAGGAAACACTAGTTTTTCCGCAGCCTGTGAAGGCCTGGGTGCCCTGCGGGGTCCACCATCGTGGGTGCCCCATCCTAACCGCGCTTTTTGCGGTTAGGGTGGGAAACACGGAAGCCCCACCCACCAACCCCGCCGTCAACTTCCGCTCCCACTCTAAAATGGAACTCCGGAAACCCCGATGCGAAAGTCGCTGCTATTGCCGCTGCTCCTTGCCCCGAGCCTGCTCGCCCGCGCGGCCAGCTTCGACTGCGCCAAAGCCGCTACCCCGCGCGAAAAGGCGGTTTGCGCCTCGCCTGAGCTGAGTGCGGCCGACGACCAGCTTGCCGCTGCCTATAAAGCCGCCTTGCGGGAGCTCCCCGCCGATGCCATCGCTTCCGCGCGGGCAGACCAGCGCGCCTGGCTCAGCACCCTCGACCAGAGGTGCCGCCCCGCCGATACCACCTTTGCAGCTTGCCTCGGCAACGCCTACTCCGCGCGCATCCATGAGCTCCAGAAAACGGTACAGCGCATCGGCGGCGTCCCCTTCTACTGGCGCTCGGTCCATCTCACCATGCCCGACCATCCTGAAGACGCGCAGCAAGACAAGCAGCGCGGAGGACCGCCTTACGGGGTGCTCGACGCATCCTGGCCGCAAGCCACGCTGGACACGCCGGAGTGGCGCGCCTGGAACACGGCCATCGAGTCCGCAGAGCGGGAGCTTGTCTCCGGCATCCGGGGAAACATCCAGCCCAGCACGGAGTGGCGCCGGGAGTGGGCATCGGACACCGACAATGATGTTTCGGCGGCGCTCGACGCGGTAACGGGCCGGCTGGTAACGGCTAGCCTCGTGAATGATTGGTATGGGCACGGAGCGGTGCACGGGAACCACAGCCTGATCGAATTCAACTGGCTGCTGAAGGAGCAGCGCGAGCTAAAGCCGGACGACGTCTTCCGCGCCGATTCCGGATGGCAGCAAGCGCTCTACGACCGTACCGATCGATACCTCCACCAGACGCTTGACAAGGAATTGGGGGAGAACTACCAGAATTGGCAGCAGCCGGGCCAGGAAGAGAAGGCGGTGCGCGGCGTAGTCGCCGACTCGCGCAAATGGCGGATCGACGCAATGGGAATCACCATCGTGTTCGAACCGTATGCCGTGGCCTGCTACGCCTGCACGCCGCCTCCGTTCAACATTCCGTGGGCGGAACTGCGACCGCTCCTCCGGGAGGGGTTTGACCCGCCTCGATGACGCCGAATGCCGCCCGGTCCCTCGCATTTGGGGAACTTGGGCTCTCCGAACTGCGAGTGGGCTGAGAATACTATCTGACTAACAAGTTTATAATCAGTAATTTATAAAATAGTTTTACAAAAACAGCCCAAAAACCCCATGTCAAGGGGGTATCGAACCACATTATGAAATCACGTCCCACGATTGTCTGTAATCCATTCTCCGCAATGAGCTTGCACGACCGCCGCAAACTTCACTTTGTTCTGCAAAGTGTGCAGTCTTAAGTTTCTGACGTGCTACGCTTGTATTAGAAGGTCAGAAAAGCGCCCGCCCAAACAGCGGGCGCTTTCTTTTCCGGCCGATTTCATTGGCCAAATTTGGCTGGAAGGAATCGCTCATGCCGTCACCGCAACAGCCTGAACCCGGGAGCCGCCAACCAGCCCCTCCCGACCCATCCCGGAACTTGGGGAGGAAAAGAGTTGCAATTCTGTGCATTTTCACCCCTTAACTCCAAGACTCCATTCGACATCTCCGTTTTTATTTTCGTCTATCCGCCGCCCGAACGGAGCCGTGTCCAGAAAATACCCTAGCCGCCTGGACTCCAGCAGCAGAACGAGCTGCAAATGTGTGCAGTTTTGGCTCGTAACTTCATCAATCCATTCCACATCGCCGTTTTTATTTCGCGCTTTTCTGGCCAGCCGCCTGAAGTCTGGATCGTCGTCCTAGGCTTCAACCTTTTCCCAGCGCTTAGGCCGCCGGTTCTGTTGCAAGATCTTCTTTCGCAGCCGCAACGATTTCGGTGTCACTTCCACGAACTCGTCCTCGGCGATGAACTCGATAGCCTGCTCCAAGTTTAGGGTTCTAAAAGGGATGAGCCGGACGGCGTCGTCGGCGGTGGAGGCGCGCATGTTGGTCAGCTTCTTTTCGCGGACCACGTTCACGTCGAGATCTTTGTCGCGGGAGTGCTCGCCGACGACCATGCCCTCGTAAACCTCCACGCCGGGCCCGACGAAGAGGATGCCGCGCTCCTGCAGGCCATTGAGCGAGTAGGCGGTGGTGGCGCCCAGGCGGTCGGCAATCAGCGCGCCGGTGGGCCGCTGCGGGATCTCTCCCTGGTAAGGCATGTAGCCGTCGAAGAGGGAGTTCATCACAATCGTCCCGCGCGTCTCCGTCAGCATTTCGCTGCGCAGGCCGATAAGCCCGCGGCTGGGCACGCGGAACTCCATGCGCACGCGGCCGGAGCCGTGGTTATGCATCTTGGTCATCTCGCCCTTGCGCGGCCCCAGCTTCTCGATGACCACGCCGGTGAACTGCTCGGGCACGTCGATGGTCAGGTGCTCCACCGGCTCCATGCGCACGCCGTCCACGACCTTGGTGACGATCTCAGGGCGGCCGGCCATGAGCTCGTAGCCTTCGCGGCGCATCATCTCGATCAGGATCGCGAGCTGCAATTCGCCGCGGCCGAGGACCTTGAACGCATCGGGCGAGCCGGTCTCTTCCACGCGGATGGAGACGTTGGTGAGCAGCTCTTTCTCCAGGCGCTCCCTCAGGTTGCGGCTGGTCACGTACTGGCCTTCGCGGCCGGCGAAGGGCGAGTTGTTCACGCTGAACTGGATGGCGATGGTGGGCTCGTCGATGATGATGAGCGGCAGCGGCGCGGGGTTCTCGGCGCTGGTGATGGTCTCGCCGATGGTGATGCCTTCCACGCCTGCAACGGCGACAATGTCGCCCATGGTGGTCTCGGTGGTCTCAATGCGCTTGAGGCCGCTGAAGGTGAAGAGCTTGGTGATGCGGGTCTTCTGCAGCGAGCCGTCGCGCTTGGAGATGGAAACATCGTCGCCGACGTGGAGCGTGCCCTGGAAGACGCGGCAGATGGCGATGCGGCCGAAGTAGTCGGAGTAGTCGAGGTTGGTGACGAGGATTTGCAGCGTGCCGTCGGGGTCGCCGGTGGCCTCGGGGATGGTGTTGACGATGGCCGCGAAGAGCGGCTGCAGGTCGGTGCCTGGCTTGGCGGGATCGGTGGTTGCGGTGCCGTCCTTGGAGACGGCGTAGAGGACGGGGAACTCGAGCTGGTGCTCGTCGGCGTCGAGATCGATGAAGAGATCGTAGATTTCGTTCAGGACTTCTTGTGGGCGTGCGTCGGGACGGTCAATCTTATTGATGACCACGATGGGTGGCAGCTTGGCTTCGAGGGCCTTGGAGAGGACGTAGCGGGTTTGCGGCAGCGGACCTTCGGCGGCGTCGACGAGGAGCATGACTCCATCGACCATTTTGAGGGCGCGCTCCACTTCGCCGCCAAAGTCGGCGTGGCCGGGGGTGTCGACGATGTTGATTTTGCCGCCGGCGTAGTTGATGGCGGTGTTCTTGGCGAGGATGGTGATGCCGCGCTCGCGCTCGAGCTCGTTCGAGTCCATCACGCGCTCGGCCACCTGCTCATTGGCGCGGAAGGTGCCGGACTGGCGGAGCATTGCATCAACGAGGGTGGTCTTGCCGTGGTCGACATGGGCGATGATGGCGATATTGCGTATCGTCTGGGTCACTGGAGCTCGGGGTCCTTCATCCTGGGTGTCTGGGGTCGCGCGGCGCCTTCGGGGGCTGCACGCGGACAATTGATTCAATGCGCGGGGCGCTGGTGTGCGGCGCTGGACGGCGCAGGCGCACAGTGCGGCAGTGTTTAGTTTAGCAGGTGGGCTGGTATGGGGGTTCAAGCAATGGGATGATGGAATCGGTATGGCTGGTTTAAGTCGCATCCTCGAAGTGCTTGCCGCTGGAGTCGGCGGCTGCGTACTGGGCTGTTTCGGACTTTATTTGGGTCTCAGGTTACGCCACCGCTATCAGCCACACCGCAAGAGCGAAGAGATTCAAGCATTGTTTTCCAAGAATCGCTTGGACTAGGCCTCAAAATGTCTGACCGCTCGACGCATCTTCGTGGAATAGCCCGTGAGAGTTACACTTCTTTCCGCATGCGAAACCATTACCCTTCCCGCCGCGAACCTCGCTTCCTGACCTGGCTGCTGCTGCTCGCAGCTTGCTCGCTGCTGCTATTCCGCGCAGTGCGCCCTGCGCAAGCGGAGCCGCCTCCACATCATGGTTTATTGATCTACTCGATTGACGTGGAGGGCGGGCAGTCGACGCTGCTGGTGTCGCCCACGGGCGCATCCTTGCTGGTGGATGCGGGCTGGCGAGGAGGTTTCGGTGGCGCGCCTGGGCGCGATGCTGAACGCATTCAAGCGGCGATGAAGGATGCTGGAATCACGCAGATCGACAAGGTGCTGATTACGCACTACCACGTGGACCACGTGGGCGGCGTGCCGGAACTGGTGAAGTGGGTCAAGGTGGGCGAGTTCCTGGACCACGGGCCTAACCGCGAGGACAGTGACATTACCCGGCACGACTACGCAGCGTATGTGAAGGCAATTGGCGACACTCCGCGGCGGACGGTGCATCCGGGAGACAAGATCGAGATGCCGGGGCTGGACGTGATTGTGCTGGCCGCGGATGGCGAGCACATTGACAAGGTGCCGGGCGTGACGCCGAAGCCTAACCCGTATTGCTCGAGCGAGCCGAAGTGGGAACTGGACCAGACGGAGAATCCGCGGTCGGCGGGAATCTTGGTGCGGTATGGGAAATTCCGCTTTCTGGACCTGGGCGACCTGACAAAGGCGAAGGAAATTCCGCTGGTGTGCCCGGACAATCGGATTGGGCGCGTAGATCTTTATCTTGTGAACCATCACGGGATGAATCTCTCCAGCAGCAAGGCGTTTGTGTGGGCGATTGCGCCGCGCGTGGCGATGATGAACAACGGCGCGCGCAAGGGCGGCAGCCCGGAGGCGTGGGAGACGGTGCACACGAGCCCGGGGCTCGAAGATTTGTATATGCTGCACACGGCGGAAGGGTCGGATGCGGAGCACAACTCGGCGGAGGATTCGATTGCGAATCCGAAAGGATCGAGCGCGCCGGATGGACAGTACTTCAAGGTGGTGGCGCGCGAGAATGGCAGCTTCAGCGTGACCAATTCGCGGACGGGGAATACGAAGGAGTATGGGAAGCAGTGAACAGTGGTCAGTGATCAGTGAAAATAGAGTGAAGAAGTGAAAAAGTGAAGAAGTGAATGAACCGCAGTTCGTGATTTGTGGAGTTGACTTCATGCAGGTTTCACGTGGGGAGTTTGTTATGGGTGCGGCGGCGGGAGCGGCGGTGGCGCTGGCGCCGCGGTTGCTGTGGGCGTTTGCGGCTTCGTGCCCGTTTCGCGTGGCGGTGATCAATGACGAGATTTCGCAGGATTTCGATCATGCGTGTTCGGTGGTGGCGAAGGACTTCGGGCTCCAGTGGATTGAGCTGCGCGGGATGTGGAACAAAAACCTGACGACGCTGGACGCGAGCGAGCTGGCGGAGTCGAAGCGCATCCTGGCCAAATACAACCTGAAGGTGACGGACATTGCCAGCCCGCTCTACAAGGTGGATTGGCCGGGCGCGCCGTTCTCGAAGCAGAGCCAGCACCGCGATCAGTTCCACGCGGACGCGGACTTCAGGGCGCAGGGGCCGCTGCTGGAGCACTGCATCGAACTGGCGAAGATGTTTGAGACGGACCGGATCCGCTGCTTCGATTTCTGGCGATTGGATGATGTGAAGCCGTACCGCGCGGCCATGAACGACAAGCTGCGCGAGGCGGCGCGGCGATGCGCGAAAGAGAATTTGATCCTGCTGCTCGAAAACGAGATGGATTGCAACACGGGGACGGGCGCTGAGGCAGCTGCCACGCTGAGCGAGATTCGCGAGCCGAACTTTATGCTGAACTGGGATCCGGGCAACGCGGCTACGTTTCCGGACACGATGCCCTATCCCAAGGGTTACGATCTGTTGCCGAAGAAGCGCATCGGGCATTGCCACGCGAAAAGCGTAATTCGCAAGCCGGATGGCAAATGGGAGTGGGCGCCGGTGGGCGAGGGCGTGGTGGACTGGGTTGGGCAACTGCGCGCTTTCAAGCGGAACGGCTACCACTACGCGGTGAGCCTGGAGACGCACTGGCGGGGTGCAGGGACGGCGGAGGCTTCGACGCGGGTGAGTTTTGCTGGGCTGAAGAAGGCGCTGGAGCAGGCGGGGACGGGATGTTGAAAGGCCGCACAGGCCGATCTGCCTTCAGTGGTGAGGATTTCCGCCTCAACTGGCAAAGTCAGAATTAGAAAGTGTTCACTAAGTCGGTGTTCAACGCGCCCCGCGAAAAACCCGGGGCTAAAGCCCCATGACATCCCGGCCCCAGTTCAGGAGCCTGAAGGCTCCTGCTCCTTCCGGAAACTCCAAATCTGGATCGTCTGCTCTCTCCCGAAATTTCAAATCTGGATTCGTCAAGCGCTGTTTAGTGGGCTTCGCCGGTTGCCTCGGCGTGGGCGAGAACTACGGCGGAATGCGCGGCGGCGTCATCGTAGTAGTGGGCGAACCGCTGCGTCTCCGCGGCCTGATACGGAGCGAGATTGTGCGCCCAGCGGTAGCCGATGGGCTGATAAAGCAGCTCGGCTGAAATGTGAAACGGACCGGCGCCGTTGGCCGCAATTTTGAAATGCGTGGTGCACGAGCCGGCGGTGAAGTCGCCGTCGTCCGCTGCCTTGCCGCGCACCGCGATGTCGGCTGAGGCCGACTGCTTGTCGAAGCCCGTGGGCAGAATGCGATTGTCCTTGATGTAATGCGTGGCCGAGAGCAGGGCTGTGGTGACGTGATTCTGGCTGTCGCCGAGGATGGGCTCGAAGATCTCCACTTCGTCGGCCTTGGTGATGAGCGAATAATGCGGCGAATAGCGCGTGGGGTCGGCGTCGTTGGCGTTGCCGGCGATGGACCCATCGGGGTTCACCTTGCCCGACTCGAAAACGATGTGGCCGTCGGTTGCGGTGACGGTGACATGGAGCCAGGCGCGGCGCGAGGGGTAGGCCGTGGGCAGCTTGTGGCCGGTGAGGTTTTTGACGCGCACTGCAAAGGCAAGCGCGCCATTTTCGAGTTGCGCCGGGACAATTTCAATCTGCGCGGCCTGCGACTGGAGGAACGACGTGGTCTGCGCGGCCGCGGCGCTCAATGCGGCAGGATCGGCGGCCACGGCCAAATCGTCATGATGCGCCCCAAGCATGTTGAGCATGACGAAATTGGCGCCAACAAATGTGTGCTGGCGAACGCCGTCACGCGGTTGCGCCATGAGCGACGCAATAGTCGCCTGCCCGTCGATCGCCGGCATGTGGCAGTCCTGGCAGGTTTGCTTGTCGTGGTAGTCGCTGTGCAGCCATTCGAGATAGGGCATCTGCTCCGGGAACCGGCCTGCCGGCTTGCCGTCAGCTCCGAGCGTGGTGGTGTAAAGCGTGTGGCAGCTTCCGCACAGGCCGGCATCGCGGATGTGGGCGGATTCGACCGTTGTGTAGCCGGCGGCCACCGCGTGGATCTTGCCGATGTTTTCAGGTGAATTAAAAGGACCAAAGAGAGGCCGCGGCGGCGTTCCCGGCGCGGCCACGTTGAAGTTGCCGCTGTAGGTTGCGGGCGTGCCCAGGCCGGCGGATTGGACCTGGTGACAAACGGTGCAGGAAACGCCATCGGCTGCGGCGTCGTTGGGGTCGCCGGGGTGGAGCGGCAGCCGGCTGAAGACTTCGGTTCCGTGGCCCTGCGCTTTGTCCGCAAGGAACTGGAGCGGCATGTGGCACGTGGCGCACTCGGTCTGGATGGCGGCGCTGGCCTGGGGATGGTCCAGCGTTTCCCGGCGCACGCTGCCCTGCCAGTAGGGGTCGCGGGCGGCGTTGGCCATGATGCTCGAGCGCCAATCGCCGACGATCGATGCGGGCTCGCCTTTGGCGGTTTTCAGATTGGTGTGGCATACGGCGCAGCGCGCGGAGGTGCGGAAGTCCGTGGAGGAAGGAGACTGCGCGGCGGTGGCGCTGGGGAGTGCAATGGCAAACAAAGCCGCCGCGAAAGCTATTGTCGGAATGAGCGCGCGATTGGTCATAAGAGCAGGCGAACGCGGAACGCACTCAGGGTAGCATGGTCGTGGCGTGTCGGCGGAACGCCTGTGCCGCGACCGTATACTGAGAGACGAAATGAGCACGTTTCCACCGGTAGACGAACAACTGGATTTGTTGCAGAAGGGCGCGGCGGAAATTATCCGGGTGAGCGACCTGCGCGAGCGTCTGGAAGAGAGCCGCAAAAGTGGCCGCCCGCTGCGCGTGAAAGCCGGCTTTGACCCCACCGCGCCCGACCTGCACCTGGGCCACACGGTGCTGATGCGCAAGCTGCGGCATTTCCAGCAGCTCGGACACACTGTGATTTTTCTTGTCGGCGATTTCACCTCGCTGATCGGCGACCCCACCGGACGCAACGTCACGCGCAAGCCGCTGACGAGGGAACAAATCGACGCCAACGCCGAGACCTACAAGGAACAGGTTTTCAAGATTCTCGGCGAGAAGCTGACCGAGGTTCGTTACAACTCGGAGTGGCTGGGGAAGCTGGGCTACGAGGGCACCATCCGCGTGACCTCGCACTTTACCGTCTCGCAAATGCTGGAGCGCGACGAGTTTCACAAACGCTTCCAGGCCGAGCAGCCGATCAGCCTGCACGAGCTGCTGTATCCGGTGATGCAGGGATACGATTCGGTTGCGCTGGAGTGCGACGTGGAGCTGGGCGGGACGGATCAGAAGTTCAACCTGATGTGCGGGCGCGAACTGCAGCGCCACTACGGGCAGAAGCCGCAGATCATCCTGATGACGCCGATCCTGGAAGGCCTGGATGGCGTGCAGAAGATGTCGAAGTCGCTGAACAACGCAATCGGAATTAACGAGCCGCCGGCGGAGATGTACGGCAAGCTGATGAGCATCTCCGATGAGCTGATGCAGAAGTACTGGGTATTTCTCACGGACCTGCGCCAGTCGGAGATCGACGCCATGATGGCCGAGATTGCATCCGGCGCGCTGCATCCGATGCAGGCGAAGAAGAACCTGGCGCGGACGATTGTTGCGGGATTCCACGGCGAAGCCGCCGCCGAACATGCCGCGGAGAACTGGGCGCGCATGTTTCAGCAGAAGGCGGAGAGCGAGGACCTGGAAGAGGTGAACATCGCCTTTGCCGATGTCACCGCGCCGGGCGATGCCGGCTGCATGCAGATTCGCCTGCCCAAGCTGCTGGTTCAACTCGGGCTGGCGACCAGCAGCACCGAGGCAAATCGCAAAATCGGGGAAAAGGCAGTCAAGCTCGACGGCGAAGCTGTCGTGAATCCCCTCATCACTCTGCCCGCCGTGCCCGCACGCCTGGTCGTCCGCCTTGGGAAACGCGCCAAGATCGCAGTTATCGCCTGAGGGCTCCAGCGTCCGTTTCCACATCCGGCTCGGTCCAGAGCAAAATGGCCTGCGGCAGCGAGATATAGAGAAATAGGGCGGCCATCAGCAGCGCGCTGGGGAGCTGGTAAAGGATCGCGCGAAGAAGCGGACCCGGAGCCGGAATGATCGGGTGCGGCCCTAGCTGAAACGCCGCAAACAACGCGGCGACGGTTACGGACCCGAGGAAACGGTAGGCCATAAAGTGCGCATGGTCGCGCTGGTGCATCTCGCGTTCGTCGCCACGCGCGAGCATATCGCCTGTAATACCCCAGAAGGCGATGAGAGGCACCATGACGAGAATCAGGCATAAGCTCGCCACTATCTGTGCGTTGCCGTAATCGGAGATCGCGTAGAAGTAAAACCAGGCGACAAAAAACAGCGCGAGCCACCCATACACCATGGCGACCAGCCAACGGCGCCGTGCGCGGGTGGCCATATTCAGATGTTTTCCCAAAAGAACAGGCTCCGTCTTCATTCTGTCTCCTCATCATTGCGAATTGGCCGCGCCGGGGATTCGCGCCGCAACGTCGCGTAAACCTGCTCGCTGAGCGGCTTGAACGGCTGCCTGGAAAAGATCGCCTCGACCGGCAGGTTGAAGTACTCGGCCAGCGAGAGCGCCAGCTTGAGGCTCGGACCATAGTCGCCGCGCTCCAGAAAACCGATGGTCTGGTAGTTCACGTCCATCGCCTCAGCCAACTGCTGGCGCGTGATGCCGCGCTCGGCGCGCAGAACCGCGATTCGGTTATAGAGGCCGCTCTCGCCAGGTCCCGGTCGCGTTCCGTTATCATGCATGACATTATGTTATGTATAGACAATATAATTGTCAATATAGAAAATGTTCTGTGCCTTTATGGAATCAACTCAACATCCACAACGCATGCTTTATCCCCGCAATAATGGCCTTCTTAATTTAGCCAAATGGCGTACACTGAGAACGGAGACGCATCATGGCCACTCATTCCGTTCCAGAAGTTCTCGGCGGCGAAGCCGTTCTTGGCCGGCCGGTGAAAAAGAGCGGCGCGCTGGCCGAGCTGGTGCGTGAGGGACTACCGGTGAAGGCCCTGCTTCTGCTTGCCGAGCGGCTGGACATGCGCCAGGCGGAAATCTCCGAGAAGATCGGCATTCCCAAGCGAACCCTCACCCGTCGGCTCACGCAGCACTCGCGGCTTACCGCCGCGGAGTCAGACCGCGCGGTGCGACTGGCACAGGTCTATGCCAACGCAGCGGAGACGCTGGGCGATGGGGACAAGGCGGCGGCGTGGCTCAAGACGCCCAATCGCGCCCTGCGCGGCGGTCGGCCGCTGGATCAGTTGGACACCGATCCCGGGGTCCGCGAGGTCGAGGACCTGCTGGGGCGCATCGCCTACGGCGTCTATAGCTGATGCGAGTCTGGCGAATCTGCCGAGCGCGCTTTGCCCCCGAGGCGTATTCCGGCTCCGGTGCGCGCCGCTTCGGCGGCCGGTGGAACTCGCCCGGCGTTCCCATGGTCTACACGTCTTCCTCGCTGGCGCTGGCGGCCATCGAGTTGTTCGTGCACCTGGAACCAGCTCAGCAACCCGACGATCTGGTTGCGATTGCGGCACTGCTGCCCGAGGGAGAACCGGCGCAGAGACTGGATCCGGCAGAATTGCCGCCGCGCTGGTGGTCCGACGACTTTGAACCTCTGCGCGCGCTTGGAGACCGATGGGTCCAGGAGAAAAGCTCGCTTGCCATTCAGGTTCCGTCGGCCGCGCTGCGCATGGAATGGAATATTTTAGTGAACGCGCTGCATCCGGCCATTGCGGGTTTGGAGATTGAGCCACCGCAGGCTTTTCACTTCGACGCCCGCATGTTCCGCTAGCCGGCGCTCCCTTGTGCTTTTACGCCGGATATCCGCCGGTAATGTATCCCTCGAGCGCCTCGATTGCCTGCTGCTGACCGTCCATCACCCACTTCACCAGGTCGCCGATGGAGACCATGCCGACTAACTTGTCGCCCTCGAGTACCGGCAAATGGCGGAAGTGGCGCTCAGTCATCAGGTTCATGCAGTCGTCCACGGTGTGCTCCGGGGTCACGAACAGGACCGGGCTGGTCATCATTTCCTTCACCTTGGTGTCCTTCGATCCGTGCCCCTTCAGCACGCCTCGGCGGGCATAGTCCCGCTCCGAGAGGATCCCCACCAGCTTGCCTGCCTGGCATACCATCAAGGCACCCACATCGTACCTGGCCATCATCTCTAGCGCCTCGTAGACGGTTTGCTCCGGCTCCAGCGCCAGCACCCTGTTGAACGCCTTGCGTTTCAACAGCATCTCGATCGTGTCGGTGATCTTCATCGGGAGCCTCCTTTCTGGGTCCAGGCCTGCCCGCCTGTCACGCGGGTTTCCGGGCCATTATGGAAATGCAGTGTAGCGCGATTCACGCGCAATTGTCGCTCGATTGTCAAGGAAAAAGAGCAAGCCGGCGAGTCAGCGAGTCGGCAAGTCAGCAAGTTAGCGAGTCAGCAATTCAGCAATTCAGCGGTGTGACCCATCTCCAAAAGTGCAGTACGATCCGAATGGCGAACGGCAAAGGCAAGAACAGCCGCAGGTCCTTCGCTGCGCTCAGGATGACGGCGCGTTATTAGCGTTTGGCTGGTTGGCTTCCGCTTCGCGGAAATGGCGAGTTGGCGAGTTCGCGCCTAGTGTGCGTGGCCGTGGTGGTGCGCGTCGGCGGCCCCGGCGGTCATTTCCTCAATGGGGACGACGCAGCCATGCTGTTCGGGGCAGTTTTCGTGTTCGAACTGGATGGTGGTGTGGCAGATGTTGTGATGCTCGCGGAGAAGGTGATTGAGCTCGACCATGATGCACGCGGATTCCGACGGCGGAATGTCTGCGATGGTGACGTGGCAGGCGAGGGCGCTGGAGGATGAGCCCAGGCACCAGATATGCAGGTCGTGGACGTTGAGAACGCCGGGAACCTTTTCCATAGCGGCGCGGATGGCCGCTAGCGACACGCCGGAGGGAGCGCCTTCAAGGAGGATGTTGAGGGTTTCGCGCACAATGCCCCACGACGACCACAGGATGAGGGCGGCAATGATGAGGGAGAGGACGGGGTCGATCCAGTACCGGCCGGAGAAAAGGATGGCGGCGCCGCCAGCGATGACTGCGGCGGTGGAGAGGGTGTCGCCGGCCATGTGGATGAAGGCGGAGCGGAGATTGACGTCCCGGGCGACGCCCCAGAGGAGCGCGGCGATGACGCCGTTCATGATGACACCGGCTGCGGCGGTGACGATCATGATGCGCGGGTGGACGGCCACGGGAGAGTAAAGGCGATGGACGGCCTCGAAGGCGATCCAAAGGGAGATGAAGATGAGGGTGACGGCATTGACGAAGGCGGCGAGGACGCCGGCGCGCTGGTAGCCGAAGGTGCGGGCGGTGTCAGCGGGGCGGGGCTGGAAGTACACGGCCGCGAAGGAGAGCAGGAGGGCGAGGAAATCGGATACGTTGTGACCGGCCTCCGACAGCAGGGCCAGGGAATGGGCGCGGAGGCCGGCAATGAAGGTAACGGCGACGTAGAGAGCGGTGGCGATGAGGGAGACGCGGAGGACGGTTTGGGTTCGTGCGGCGCCGGGCATGCTGGATTTGGCGGGCGCGGCGTGGAGATGCATGGTTCTAGTATACCGGGGATGGGTATGGGGCGCCAGAGGGCAGTGAACAGTGGACAGTGAACAGTGAAGAAGTGAATAGGTGAAAAGTGAAGAAGTGACGAGGTTAAGAAGTGAAAAAAGTGAAAACGGCGGGGTTAGTTGGGATGGAGGTGGGAGGTGTCGAGGGGTTCGGGGTCGTCATAGGTGGGAAGCACTGGGATCGAGTTACGAAGCCCGGACCATTTCTCCGCCACGACGATGGAGTTTTGCGGGCTGCCGGGCTGGTAACGAACCGAGCAGGGAAAGCCGATGCGAATGGCTGCGGGGCTGACGATGTCGCCGAGGAGCGAGATGTCCTGGGAGCATTCGTAATCGACGCCGCCGATGCGGTATTCGTATTGCAGCATCGAAAGCGTGCGGTCGCCGGGGCCAGGAACTTCGGTCAGGTCGAGCAGGGTGCCATCGACGATGCGGCCGGACTGGGTAAGGAACTCACGGCGCGCCAGCTCGACTTCTTCAGGTGTCGGGCGGCGGCGGAAGATGAGCCAGGCGCCGATGGCAGCTCCGCCCGCCAGGACGGCAGCACCGGCGGCAATCTCCCAGAACTTGGGGTCGTGAAAATTCATCGATAGGCAGGGCCCGGCGGCTTCGCAAAGTCCTCACTTGAGCATAGCGCAGGTGGAATCCGTGGCGTAGGACAGCGTGAACCGCCGGACGGCGAGCGGGCACTTCGGCGGGTCAGCGTACAGGTTCGGCTGGATCGATCGGGCCGATACCGGTGGAGCGAGAACTGCGCTACACTCGCACCCACGGAGGGATGCGATGAAGGTTGGTGTGCTGGGTTCGGGCGCAGTGGCAGAGACGCTGGCGAGTGGATTTCTGAAACATGGACATGCGGTGAAGGTCGGGTCGAGAAGCCCGGGGAAGCTGCAAGAGTGGGTGGCAAAGAATCCCGGAGGAACGGCGGGCACGTTTGCCGAGGCAGCTGGGTTTGGCGAGTTGTTGGTGCTGGCTGTGAAGGGATCGGCGGCGGCGGATGCGCTGCGGCTGGCCGGGGCGGAGAACCTCAAGGGCAAGACGGTGATGGACGCGTGCAACCCGATTGCCGACGCGCCGCCGGTGAATGGAGTCTTGCGGTTCTTCACGGACCTGGATCGCTCGCTAATGGAGGATTTGCAGGAGGAATTTGCAGAGGCGCACTTTGTGAAGGCGTTCAACAGCGTGGGCGCGGCGGCGATGGTGAACCCGGCTTTCGCGGCCGGCAAACCTTCAATGTTTATCTGCGGAAACGATCCGGGCGCGAAGGCCGAAGTGGGCGGGATACTAGACCAGTTTGGATGGGAGACTGAGGACATGGGCGGCGTGGAAGCGGCGCGTGCGATCGAGCCGCTATGTATGCTGTGGTGCATTCCGGGCTTCCAAAAGAACGACTGGGCGCACGCGTTCAAAATGCTGCGATAGTTCAGGAATGAGGCCGCTTGACGCCCAGTTCCCCGCCGGGCGCAGCACCTCGCTGCGCTATACTCGACTCTGCACGTTTTGTGAGAACTTGCACCTGAAAGGCGCGGATTTCCAGCGGTTTAAGACGTGCGCGAGTACGAGACGATGGCGAGGAACGAACGAACGCGGATACGCTCGACGACGGTGATATGCGTGCGCCGGAACGGGCAGGTGGTGATGGCCGCCGACGGGCAGGTGACGCTGGGTGATCACGTGCTGAAGCATACGGCGAAGAAAATCCGGCGGCTTTACCAGGACAGGATCCTGGCGGGGTTCGCGGGCTCCACGGCGGACGCGTTCAACCTGTTCACGCGCTTTGAGGCCAAGCTGGAGCAGTACGCCGGCAACCTGAACCGCTCAGCGGTGGAGCTGGCCAAGGACTGGCGCACCGACAAGATGCTGCGCAACCTGGAGGCGCTGCTGCTGGTGGCGGACAAGGGGCAGACGTTTTTGATCTCGGGTTCGGGCGACGTAATCGATCCGGACGAGCCGTATGCGGCGATCGGGAGCGGCGGGAGCTACGCCACGGCGGCGGCGCGGGCACTGATGGAGAATACCGAGCTGGGCGCGCGCGAGATCGCGGAGAAGGCCATGAAGATTGCCGGCGAGATCTGCATTTATACCAACGACAAGGTGACGTTTGAGGAGCTGAAGTAGAGACAGTTGTCAGAAGTCAGTTGAGCGAGCACCGGTAGAGGCAACCGCAGGTCCTTCGCTTCGCTCAGGATGACAAACATCTATTTGGAGTGGTTGAAGAACAGAATGGCAATTTATCTTCCCGCATCCGCTGAAGAAACCGAAGTTTCGCTGGACGAGCTGACGCCGCGCGAGATTGTGGCGGAGTTGGACAAGCACGTGGTGGGTCAGCGTGCGGCCAAGCGCTCGGTGGCCATCGCGCTGCGCAACCGGCAGCGGAGGCAAAAGCTGCCCCCGGACATTGCCGAAGACATCATGCCCAAGAACATCATCATGATTGGGCCGACGGGCGTGGGCAAAACGGAGATTGCGCGGCGGCTGGCGAAGCTGACCAATTCGCCGTTCCTGAAAGTGGAGGCGTCAAAGTTCACCGAGGTGGGCTACGTGGGGCGCGACGTGGAATCGATGATTCGCGACCTGGTGGAAATCTCGATCGACATGGTGCGCGAGGAACGCCTCGAAGAGGTGGAGGATCGCGCGGAGATGAACGCGGAAGAGCGGCTGCTGGACGTGTTGTTGCCGCCTCCGCCGCCGGTGCCGCCCGGACGCGAAGGCCAGTTGACGCTGCCCGGCGAAGACAGCAACCAGCGCTCGCGCGAGAAACTGCGGCAGCAGTTCCGCGAAGGCAAGCTGGACGACCGCATGGTGGAGATTGAGGTGCGGCAATCGAACACGCCGCAATTCGGCATCATCAGCAACCAGAGCCTTGAGGACATGGAGATGAACCTCAAGGACATGCTGCCCAACATCTTCGGCTCGGCGCCCAAGAAGCGGAAGATGAAGGTCGGCGAGGCCTTCGATTATCTGGTGCAGGAAGAAGAAGGCCGGCTGATCGACATGGACAGCGTGAACCGCGCGGCGGTGGAGCGCGTGGAATCGAGCGGGATCATCTTCCTGGATGAGATCGATAAAATTGCCGGCCGCGAAGGCGGCCACGGGCCGGACGTAAGCCGCGAGGGCGTGCAGCGCGACATACTGCCCATTGTGGAAGGGACCACGGTGAACACGCGCTACGGGATGGTGCGCACGGACCACATCCTGTTTATCGCCGCGGGCGCGTTTCACGTGTCCAAGCCGAGCGACCTGATTCCGGAGCTGCAGGGCCGGTTCCCCATACGCGTGGAGCTGCAATCGCTCACGGTGGAGGATTTTCTGCGCATCCTCACGGAGCCGAAATCTTCGCTGACCAAGCAATACGCGGCGCTGCTGGAGACCGAGGGCGTGAAGCTGGAGTTTGCGCCCGAGGCGCTGAAAGAGATGGCAAATTTTGCGTTCAAGGTGAATGAGTCTACTGAGAACATCGGCGCGCGGCGGCTGCACACCATCATGGAGCGGGTGCTGGAGGATGTAAGCTTCCTGGCGCCGGACGTGGTGAAGCGCTCGACGGACCCGGATGGCGCGGCGGCTGAGCATATACGCAAGGAGGCCACGGCGCCATTGCCCTACGAGGAGCGGATGACGGCCTCAGGGCCGGAGAAGGTCTTTCTCATCACGGACGAGTACGTGAAGCAGATGGTGGCCAGCGTGGTGAAGGACCAGGATCTGAGCCGGTACATTCTTTAGGGAACAGGGAACAGCGAACAGGAAGTGAAAGCAATAAGCCTGGGCAAGGTGCCCGGGCTTTTCTGCGTTTGGATGGGCCTCACCAGACAAACGGAACCAGCCGCCAGCGCGTGCGCCGGCAGTACTCGATGTAGCCGGGCAGATCGCGCGCAAGCACTTTCTCTTCGTTGAGCAGGCGGACGATGTAAACCACAATCAAAAGCAGGAAAAGCGGCAGGGTGACAAGCGAGGCCATTGCTACCGGCATGGAGAGTTGGGTGAGGATGAAGCCCGCGTACATGGGATGGCGGATTACGCCATAGGGCCCGGTGCTGATGACCTGCTGGCCTTCTTCGACGCGAATGGTGCGGGCTGCGAAGCGGTTGACGAGGATGGTCAAGGCGATGAACAGGACGCCGGCCAAGGCGAGGAGGTCGGCGGCGAGGCAGAGCCATGCAGGCACTTGCCCGAAGATGCTCCTCGTCCAGCCGAAGCGGTAATCGAAGCCGGGAGACACAACGGCGAGGAGGAGGAGCGGAATGAAGATTAGGATCACCTTGCGTTGGGTGGGCTCGCGCTCCCGGCCTTCCAGGCGCCGTTGAGCCGTCTGCGGATCGACGATGACCAGCCAGAGCAGCAGTAACACGATGGGCGAAACGTAGAACGCCTCGAAGGCCCAGGCCTGCCAGAAGCGCCAGGTTCCAGCGGGGATAAAGAGCAGCGCCCCCAAAGCTCCTGAAAACAATACGGCTCGCACCAGGACGTTTGCGAGGAGCCGTGCCCGCGAAGGAACCGCGGGTTCCTGCAGGCCGGGCGATGTGACGGCAGGATTCATAGCAAAACTCCTTCCCGGCCACCGCGGCGATCAGGGAAGGAGGGACGTGGCGACCGCTTGCGGATTACTTCACCCACAGCCGGCATCCAACTGGTGTGGAACGGTCCAGCATACGCCGAACCCGAAGCTGCGGCGATGAATTCTGGCTACCTGCGGAGCGGATTTTGACAGCGGGAGTCCAATTGGTTGTATGCTTCCAACGCGGGAGGAGGTCAAAACCTGCATGCATGGTCCCATTCGAGTGATCACGGTGGAACGGGAGTACGGCAGCCATGGCGCGGAGTTTGCGCATGACCTGGCGGCGCGGCTGGGCTGGAAGCTATACGATTCCGAACTGGTGACCGGCGCGGCGCGTGCGGCGGGGGTGCCGGAAAAGCAGGCGGCCAAGTACGACGACCGGCTGGATCCGTGGTACTACCGCTACGGCAAGGTGTTCTGGCAGGACTCGATGTACTACTCGAACGGGCCATGCGACGAGCAGGTGTTCGACTGCGAGCGCATGTACTCACTGATCCGCAAGGAAATTCTGGACTCAGCCAAAGCGGGTAATTGTGTCCTGGTGGGGCGCGGTTCGGCGTTTGCGCTGGCCGGTCAGCCCGGCTGTTTCCATGTTTTCGTGTACGCCACGCTGGGTGCAAAGCGGGACTGGTTTGCACAGACATTTCCTGACAAGGCGGATCGGGCGGAGCACGAGCTGGCAGAGGCGGACAAGCGCCGCGCCGCGGTCATCAAGCGCTTCTACAACAAAGAATGGTGCGCGCGCGGCGGGTATCACATGCTGCTGAACTCCTGCATGGGAACTGAGGCGATGATTACGGCGGTGAGTGCGGCGGCGGGGCTGAGGGTGGCGGAAGCAGTTCACAGTTCATAGGGCACAGTTTTCCGTTATCAATTGCCAATTTTCAGCGGTCCCAGCGAGTTGAAGTTGCTCGCTTATGGCCGTGCTCAACGCATCCCGTCGCTACTAAAAGGGTCTGCGTTCAACGCGTTGCGCGATCCGCGTGAAGACTTCCCACGGAATGGTGCCGGCAGCGTCGGCATGGTCGAAGGCGGAGATCTCTTCGCTGCCCTGAGAGCCGATGAGAACGACTTCATCGCCCGGCGCAACTCCGGGAATCTCCGTCACGTCCAACACCGCCTGATCCATGCTGACGCGCCCAACGAGGGGGGCGCGCTGGCCGCGGACGAGCAAGCTGAAACAGTTTCCGAGCCGGCGGTCGAGGCCGTCGGCGTAGCCGCAGGCGATGAGCGCAAGGCGCATGGGCTCGGTGGCGACGAAGGTGCCGTTATAGCCGACCTCGGTGCCAGCGGGAATGTTGCGAACGTTGACCACGCGGGTTTTCCAGGCGAGGACGGGATTGAGTTGCATGCGGGCGGCGACGAGCGCTGCGGGTTCCTGCGCGGAGGCGAACGGTAATTCGAACCGCGTGATGATGCCGTAAAGGGCCAAGCCGAGGCGCAGCATGAGAATCATGTTGTGGCGAGCGGCGAGCGCGGCAAGCTCGCCGGTCGTGCCGCCGAGCAATGCCGCCGAAGCTCCGACACTGAGCCATTGCGGCTGCTGCGATGCGGGCAGCGAAAGGCGCAGGCGGGATAGCGCCTGATCGAGGCGGGCTAACTGGGAGGCAGTGGCTTGCCCGTCGCTTTCGTCTGACGCGTAGAGGTGCGTCATCACCGCCTGGAGTGCGAACGGTGAGGCGGCCGCGAAATGCGCGACAACAGCAGTCAGATCTTCGAGGGAGACCCCCTGGCGGCTCATGCCCGTGTCGATTTCGAGATGAATGGGGATTGGGTCCTTCGCGGCGCCGGCGGCCGACGCGAGCTGATCGAAGTGATCGGGATCCCAGACCACGGGCGTGAGGGAGTGCCTGAGCGCTGCTTCGCTTTGGCTTGGAAACACGCCGCCGATGACGAGGATGTTGGCGGTGGGGCAGGCAGCGCGAGCGGCCACGCCTTCTTCCACGCTGGTGACGCCGAGCCAGCGTGCACCGGCGCGGACGGCGGCGGGGGCGCAGAGGGCAAGCGAGTGGCCGTAGGCGTCGGCTTTGACGATGGCGAGGCACTCGGTGCCCGGCGGAGCAAGCGCGCGCAGGATGCGGTAGTTTGCTTCGAGGGCAGAAGTGCTGATCTCAGCCCAGCAAGGGCGGGTTGGGAGAGTCATGTCCAAGCGTCAGTTTATCGTGAGGAGCGAATCAGCGTGCCCGCGCGAACTCGCTGCGATAGCGGCTGTAGGCGAAGTAGATGACCAGGCCGATGGCGAGCCAGATGAAGAAGGCGATCCAGGTCAGGACTTCCAGGCCCATCATGAGCACAATGCAGAAGACGATGGAAAGCAGGGGAAACAGCGGGCCGAACGGGGTGCGGAAGCCGCGATGGCGGTTGGGCTCGCGATAGCGGAGGATGAGCACGCCGATCGAAACCAGCACGAAGGCGAACAAGGTGCCGATGTTGGACAGGTTGGAGACGGTGCCGATGTCAAGCAGGCCGGCGGGAATGCCGACGACGAAGCCCGCGACCCAGGTAGCAAAAGCCGGGGTGCGGAACTGCGGGTGGAGGACGCTGAAGGCACGGGGCAGGAGGCGGTCGCGGGACATGGCGAACCAGACGCGGGCCTGGCCGAGCTGAAAGACGAGGATGGACGAAATCATGCCCAGCATGGCGCCAACGAGAACCACGAGGCGGACCCAGTGCAGCTCATGCGAGCCGGTCTGGAGGGTGAGGCGCTTGAGGGAGTTGACCACGGGAGCGGCGTCGCCCATGAGCGACTGCCAGGGGACGATGCCGGAGAGGACGATGGCGACCCCGCCGTAAAGGATGGTGCAGGCGGCCAGTGTGGCCAGGATGCCGATGGGCATATCGCGCTGGGCGTTGCGGCACTCTTCGGCGGCGGTGGAAACGGAGTCGAAACCGATGTAGGTGAAGAAAATGATGGAGCCGCCGGTAAGAATGCCGCTCCAGCCATTGGGCATGAAGGGATGCCAGTTGTGCGGCTTGATGAAGCTGGATGCGGCGATGATGAAGGCGAGGATGGCGACGATTTTGACGAAGACGAGGATGTTGTTGGTGCGCGCCGACTCGCGGATGCCGCGGACCAGGATGACCGTAATGATCATCACGATGAGGAACGCGGGGATGTTGAAGCCGAAGTGCCAGCCGGGGTCGTAGAGGTTGTTGCCGGCCATGTCCTGTAGCCCGGTGGGCAGATAGGCGGGCGAGATCCATCGCAGCGAGGGATGGATGCCGAACCAGTCCATCATGTCGAGGACATGGGCGGCAAAGCCCACGCTGACGCTCATGTTGGAGAAGGCGTACTCAAGAATCAGGTCCCAGCCGATGATCCAGGCCACCAGTTCACCCATGGTGACATAGGTGTAGGTGTAGGACGACCCCGCGATGGGGATCATGGAGGACATTTCGGCGTAGCAGAGGCCGGTGAAGGCGCAGACGATGGCGACCAGCACCAGCGAGAGCGCCAGGCCCGGGCCGGCGCCGGGACGGCCGTTCAACGCGGTGTGGAAGATGATCCAGTGGATGAGGGGTGTGTTGGCGATCTCAGGCGTGTCGAAATGCTGGCCGGCCATGGCGGTGCCGATGACCGTGAAAATGCCGGAGCCGATGACCGCGCCGATGCCGAGAGCAGTCAGCGACCACGGGCCCAGGGTCTTTTTAAGGCCGCCGGGTTCTTCCGACTCGCGGATGAGCTTGTCAATGGATTTGCGGGCAACGAGTTGGGAAGCCAGTCGAGTTCTCCTCATCGCGGAAGCGGCAACGATAGCGACAGCATACAGCGTCCCGGTGAGGAGGGGCAGCCCTTAAAGCTGGGCCGTCAGCCTTCAGCTTTCAGCCGCCAGCTTTTGGCCACTTGATTCAGCCATCGAATTTCAGCCTTCAGTTCGCCCCGGCTGCGAACAGATTCGGATCCCGGTGGCAAGCTGAAGGCTGAGGGCTGAGGGCTGGTTCTACCGCTTCGACTGCCCACGGACCATCTTCTTGACCTTTTTCTTGGTGGAGCCGCGGGGAGTGGTGCGCTTGGCTTTGGGGGCGGCCTTTTTGCGCGCCGCGCGCTTGAGTTTCTTGCGTTCCAGTTTGTCTTCGATCTTTTTTGTATCGGCCACGAGTACCTCTCTGAATGCGATGAGTGCAACAGCCGGTTTTCCGGCTACAGTGCCATTTAATGGTAACAGCCGCTTCAGGGCGGGCGGAAGGAGCCCCGGGCGTGTGGACGAGGGCAACGTGCAGGGTGTATTGTCGACCCGAAGCAGCAGGTGAAGGGGCCGGTTATCCCCGTCCGGCAACGCGCTTGCGCGGCTGCCCCGGCCGTACCAATTGCAATGTGAGTGGCTGTACGTTAAGTCAATCCTGGCCGCGCGGCGAAACAGGAATTCCGGGAGATCGATGTGAAAGGGCTGAATTTTGAGCTGGGCGAGTCCATCGCGCTGATGCGCGACACTGTGCACGATTTCGCGCAGGCAGAGATTGCGCCGATTGCCGCGGAGGTAGACCGCAAGAACGAATTTCCCCGGCGGATCTGGCGGCGGCTGGGCGAGCTTGGACTGCTGGGCATCACGGTGGACGAGGATTACGGCGGCGCGGAGCTGGGATACCTGGAGCACGTGGTGGCGATGGAGGAGATATCGCGCGCGTCGGCGTCCATTGGACTTTCCTACGGCGCCCACTCCAATTTGTGTGTGAACCAGATTTCAAAGAACGGGACCAGGGAGCAGAAGCGGAAATTTCTGCCCAAACTGATCAGCGGCGAACATGTGGGCGCGCTGGCCATGAGTGAGACGGAAGCCGGCTCCGATGTGGTCAGCATGCGATTGCGCGCGGACAAGCGCGGCGGCGTCTTTGTCTTGAATGGCACCAAGATGTGGATTACCAACGGGCCGGACGCGGACACGCTGATCGTGTACGCAAAGACGGATTCGTCCGCGGCATCGCGCGGCATCACAGCATTCATCGTGGAACGAGGATTCAAAGGATTCTCCAGCTCGCCCAAGCTGGACAAGCTGGGCATGAGGGGATCGAACACCTGCGAACTGGTGTTCCGAGACTGCGAAGTGCCAGAAGAAAACGTGCTGGGGCGCGTGGGCGGCGGCGTGCGGGTGCTTATGTCGGGCCTGGATTTCGAACGGCTGGTTTTGTGCGGCGGGCCGCTGGGTATTATGGCCGCATGCCTCGACGTGGTGATTCCCTATGTGCACGAGCGCAAGCAGTTCGGCAAGCCCATCGGCGAGTTTCAATTGATGCAGGGCAAGCTGGCCGATATGTACGTGGCGTATCATGCCTGCCGCGCGTACGTGTACGCGGTGGCGCAGGCCTGCGATCGCGGCGAGTCCGTGCGCAAGGATTGCGCGGGAGCGATCCTTTACTCTGCGGAAAAGGCGACGTGGATGGCGGGACAGGCGATTCAGGCGCTGGGGGGCAACGGATACATCAACGAGCATCCCACAGGACGGCTGTGGCGGGATGCCAAGTTGTTCGAGATCGGCGCGGGCACATCGGAGATCCGGCGTATGCTGATCGGGCGCGAGTTGTTCAAGGAGACTGCGTAGGGGCGGGGCTATGAGCGTTCTCACATCGCAGGTACAGTTGCGCAGCGAGGAGTACCGCAGCAACCTGGAGCGGATGCGGGAGCTGGTGCGCGAGCTCAAAGAAAAGACGGCGCTCGCCGCGCTGGGTGGCTCGGAGGCGGCGAGAAAGAAGTACAAATCGCGCGGAAAGCTGTTTGTGCGCGAGCGCGTAGATCTGCTCCTGGATGCGGGCACGCCATTTCTGGAGCTTTCAGCTCTGGCTGCTAACGGGATGTACGGCGGCGATGTGCCGGGCGCAGGGCTGGTCACCGGGATCGGAAGAATCAGCGGCACGGAATGCGTGATCGTTGCCAATGACGCGACGGTGAAGGGCGGAACGTATTTTCCCCTCACGGTAAAGAAGCACCTGCGTGCACAGCAGATTGCGCTGGAGAACAACTTGCCGTGCGCGTACCTGGTGGATTCGGGCGGGGCGTTTCTGCCGTTACAGGACGACGTATTTCCCGATCGCGAACACTTCGGCGCCATCTTCTACAACCAGGCGAATCTGAGCGCGAAGGGAATAGCGCAGGTAGCTTGCGTGATGGGTTCGTGCACCGCAGGCGGCGCGTACATACCGGCGATGAGCGACGAGGCCGTGATTGTGAAGGAACAGGGCACGATATTCCTTGGCGGTCCGCCGCTGGTAAAGGCGGCAACCGGCGAGGATGTGACTGCGGAGGAACTGGGCGGAGCGGACGTGCATACGCGGATTTCCGGCGTGGCCGATCACTTTGCCGAGGACGATGCGCATGCGCTGGCCCTGGTGCGGCGGATTGTGGCCAACATGAACCGGCCCAAACCGCCGGGGCCGCAGCAGAAGGCTGAAGATCCGCTCTTCGATCCGGAGGAGATTTACGGTATTGTGCCGGCGGACACGCGCAAGCCTTACGACGTGCGCGAGGTGATTGCGCGCATGGTGGACGCGAGCCACCTGGACGAATTCAAGCAGCGCTATGGCTCGACGCTGGTAACGGGCTTCGCGCATATCTGCGGATATGCCGTCGGCGTTCTTGCCAACAATGGAATCCTGTTTTCAGAGTCGGCGCTGAAGGGCGCGCACTTTATCGAGCTGTGCGCGCAGCGCGGCATTCCGCTGGTGTTTCTGCAAAACATCATGGGATTCATGGTGGGCAAGAAGTACGAGAACGGCGGCATTGCCAAAGATGGCGCCAAGATGGTGACAGCGGTGTCCTGCGCCCGGGTGCCGAAGTTCACGGTGCTGATCGGGGGGAGTTTTGGCGCGGGCAACTACGGAATGTGCGGGCGGGCCTATGGACCGCGGCTGCTGTGGATGTGGCCCAACGCGCGGATCAGCGTGATGGGCGGCGAGCAGGCGGCGAATGTGCTGGCGCGCGTGCGCCGCGATGCGTTGGAGGCACAGCACAAGGAGTGGAGCGCCGAGGCGGAGGAAGATTTCAAAGCGCCGATCCGGCAACAATACGAGGAACAGGGCAATCCGTATTATGCGACTGCGCGGTTGTGGGACGATGGAATTCTCGATCCGGTGGAAACGCGCCGTGCGCTGGCGCTGGGACTGGCCACGGCGCAGAATGCGCCGGCGGAGCCGACACGCTTTGGCGTGTTCCGGATGTGAATCAGCATGAGCGAGAGAGCGGTAGAGATTGAGCAGCGCGGCGCAACGGCCTGGGTGTGGATGAACCGGCCTGAGGTGCACAATGCGCTGAATGAGGAACTGATCGCGGAGTTGACGCGAGCGTTCGGCACTCTTGGCGAGGACGCAGGCGTGCGCGCCATCGTGCTCAGCGGGCGCGGCAAGAGCTTTTGCGCGGGCGCGGACGCGGAGTCCATGCGGCGCCTGGGAGAAGCGAGTCCGCATGAGAATCTCGAGAATGCGCGGGCGCTGGCGGAGATGTTTCGTGCCGTTGGCTTTTGTCCCAAGCCCACGATTGCGCGCGTGCACGGTGCAGCAATCGGCGGCGGATTGGGACTGGTGTGCGTGTGCGATGTCGCCGTCGCGTCGCACAATGCGAAGTTCGCCGCATCGGAGGTAAGGCTGGGGTTGATTCCCGCGACCATCGGACCTTACGTGGTGCGGGTCATCGGCGAGCGATGGGCTAGGCGGCTGTTCCTGACGGCGGAACGAATCACGTCGGCGCAGGCAGAGCGCATCGGCCTGGTGCATGAGGCGGTTGAGGCGGAGGCGCTGGACGCACGCATCGAAGCTATTCTAAGCGAGCTTATAGCCGGCGCGCCCGGTGCACAAAGCGCGGCCAAGGAACTGATTGACACCGTTGCGGGACGGCCGATCACGCGGGAATTGATTGAGGACACCGCGCTGAGGATTGCGAAGATCCGCCCGGGCGAGGAAGCGCAGGAGGGATTGAGCGCATTTTTGGAAAAACGTCCGGCGGCATGGACCCGAGGCTCCAAGAGCAACGATGTTTAGCACGATACTCATTGCCAATCGCGGCGAGATTGCATGCCGCATCATCGGTACGTGCAGGAGGTTGGGGATTCGCGCGGTCGCTGTCTACTCCGACGCGGATGCGAAGAGCCGGCACGTACGACTAGCGGACACGACAGTGCGGATCGGGCCGCCGCCCTCACGCGAGAGCTACCTGAACATCGAGCGAATCCTCGAAGCTGCAAAGCAAACAGGCGCCCGGGCGATCCATCCGGGTTACGGATTCCTCTCAGAGAACGCGGAATTTGCTGAAGCGTGCGCTGCGGCGGGCGTGGTGTTCATCGGGCCGCCGGCTGCGGCGATTCGCGCGATGGGCTCGAAGGCGGCGGCAAAGGAGATCATGCGCGAGGCTGGCGTGCCGCTCACGCCGGGCTATGATGGCGCGGAACAATCGGGCGAATTCTTGCGAAGGCAGGCCGATGCGATCGGGTATCCGGTGATGATCAAGGCCAATGCGGGCGGCGGCGGCAAAGGAATGCGCCGTGTGAATGCGCCGGAGCAGTTTCGAGATGCCCTGGCGAGCTGCCGTCGCGAAGCAGCAGCTTCCTTCGGCGATGACTCCGTGCTGTTGGAAAAGTACCTGGTTGAGCCGCGCCACGTGGAGGTGCAGGTCTTCGGAGATGCTCACGGCAACGTGGTGAGCCTGTTCGAGCGCGATTGCAGCGTGCAGCGCCGGCATCAAAAAGTGATTGAAGAAGCTCCGGCGCCGCTGATTTCGGAAGAGCTGCGCGAGGCGCTCGCCGATGCGGGACGCAGTGCGGCGCGCGTGGTCGGGTATGTGGGCGCGGGCACCGTGGAGTTTCTGCTGGATAGCGAGGGTGGGCTGCACTTCATGGAAATGAACACGCGCCTGCAGGTGGAGCACCCGGTTACGGAGATGATCACCGGGCTGGACCTGGTGGAGTGGCAGTTGCGCGTCGCTGCGGGCGAGCCGTTGCCGCTCAAGCAGGAGCAGATCACAATGCGCGGCCACTCCATCGAGGCGCGAATTTATGCTGAGGATCCGGCGCACGAGTTTTTGCCGTCAATCGGGAAGATCGTGCATATGCGCGCACCGGTGACTTCAGAGCACGTGCGCGTGGATGCGGGAGTGGAGGAGGGCGACACGATCACCCCTTTCTATGATCCAATGATCGCCAAGCTGATCGTGTGGGACGAGACGCGCGAGTTGGCGGTGGGGCGAATGGCCGCAGCTTTGAGCGAATTCCAGATTGTCGGCGTGACGAATAACATCGAGTTTTTGCAGCGGCTGGTGACGAGCGCATCGTTTGCGGAAACCCGCCTGGATACGAGCCTCATCGAGCGCGAGCGGACATGGTTGCAAGCAGGCGCGGGCGAGCCGCCACAGGAGGCGCTGATTCTGGCGGCATTGACCGTGTTGCCGCATGAACATGACGGGGGCAGACCGACGAACGAACCGGATGATTCGCCCTGGGCGGCTCGGGACGGGTGGCGGCTGGGTTCAAGGCTGGAGCAGACGCTCGAATTCGAAAGCGGCGGATTGCCGGCCTTGGTAACGGTGATTTATTGCGCGGCCGGGTTCCGCATGGCGATTGGTAATTGCGAGTTTGAAGTGTCTGCGAACGTCCACGGTCGCGAAGTGGACGCGGTGATTGATGGGCGGCGGGTGTCTGGAACGGTGGTCAGAGCGCGCGAACATCTTCACGTGTTTTACGAAGGCGGACATTTTATCCTGCATTACGACGATCCGCTGGAAGTGGAAGCGCATCATCACGCCAGGGAAGGGGGCCTGACAGCGCCCATGCCGGGACGTGTGGTTGCGCTTGTGGCAGCGGAGGGCGAGCACGTGGAAAAAGGCGCACCGCTCATGGTGCTGGAAGCAATGAAAATGGAATGTACCATCTATGCGCCGGCCGCTGGTCGCGTCGAGGTGTTTCATTTCAGCCCCGGTGACCAGGTAAGCGAAGGAGCAGAACTGTTGGAGTTTGTGGAAGAGGCGAACGGAGATTGATGGCGGACACGGTGCGCATTGTCGAGGTGGGACCGCGTGATGGGCTGCAAAATGAGAAGCAGACGGTGGCGACTGAGACCAAGATCGCGCTGATCGGCATGTTGGCAGATGCGGGGTTGAAGACGATCGAGGCCACGGCGTTTGTTTCGCCAAGTTGGGTGCCGCAGATGGCGGATCACGCGGAGGTGCTGCGCGCGCTCCCCGCGCGCGAGGGCGTGAGCTATCCGGTGCTGGTGCCGAACCTGAAAGGCTTCGAAGCTGCATTGGCAGCGGGAGCCACCGAGGTGGCCGTGTTTGCCGCAGCGTCCGAGACATTTTCGCAGAAGAACATAAATTGCAGCATTGCGGAAAGCCTGGAGCGATTCACGCCTGTGTTCGCCGAGGCCCGAGCAGCGAACGCCAGCGTGCGCGGATACGTTTCCTGCGTGCTGGGTTGTCCCTACGAAGGCGCAGTGGATCCCGAGCGAGTGGCGGATGTGGCGGGAAAACTGTTGGATGCTGGCTGCTACGAGATCTCGCTGGGCGACACCATCGGTGTGGGTACGCCGAATCGTACCAAAGAAGTGATTGCGCGCGTGGCTCAGGTCGTGCCCATCGCATCGCTGGCCGGACACTTTCACGACACCTACGGCCAGGCTCTCGCCAATATCTATGTGGCCATGGAGATGGGCGTGCGCGTGTTTGATGCATCCGTTAGCGGTTTGGGGGGATGCCCCTATGCGCCGGGAGCGGCGGGAAATGTGGCCACGGAAGACCTGGTGTACATGCTCAACGGCTTGGGCGTAGAGACTGGAGTGGATCTGGACCGTGTCATCGCCGCGGGCGCATTCATCTGCGAAAAACTGGGCCGGGAAACGCAGTCGCGAGTGGCGAAGGCGATGAAGAAGCGAGTTGGCTAGTCGGCGAGCCAGCGGGTCAGCGGTGGTCAGGCGAGAATCTTCGCTTCGGTCTTCGCCTGCACTTCCTCGCGGGTAACGCAGTTGGCCAACTCAACCAACTTGAGCCCGTTGGGCGTGATGTCCAGAACGCAAAGATCAGTGACGATACGGCTGACCACGCCCGCGCCCGTCAGCGGCAGCGTGCATTGAGGGAGGATTTTCGGCTCTCCATTTTTTGACGTGTGCTCCATGAGAGCAATGACGCGGCGCACTCCGGCGACCAGGTCCATTGCGCCGCCCATGCCTTTGATCATCTTGCCGGGGATCATCCAGTTGGCCAGGTCGCCGCGCTCGGAGACTTGCATGGCGCCCAGGATGGCGAGATCGATGTGGCCTCCGCGAATCATGGCGAAGGAATCGGCGCTCGAGAAAAAGCTGGCCCCGGGCAATGCAGTCACCGTCTGCTTGCCGGCGTTCACCAGGTCGGCATCAACCTCGTCTTCGGTGGGGAATGGGCCGATGCCGAGCAGTCCATTCTCCGATTGCAGCGTGACGTGGGTGCCGGCGGGAACGTAGTTGGCCACAAGGGTGGGCATGCCGATTCCGAGATTGACATAAAAGCCGTCTTCGAGTTCCTGCGCGGCGCGCTGCGCCATTTGCTCACGGGACCATGCCATGGTTGCGTTATTTCCCCTCTTTACGTTTCGACTTACGCCTTCCGAACTGTTCGCTGCTCGATGCGCTTTTCCGGATACGGATTGTGCACGATGCGCTGCACGAAAATGCCGGGAGTATGGACCTGGTCGGGATCGAGTTCGCCTGTGTTGACCAGGATCTCCACTTCGGCGACGGTGATGCGGCCGCAGGTAGCGGCGTTGGGATTGAAGTTTCGCGCGGTCTTGCGATAAATCAGGTTGCCTTCGGCATCGGCCTTCCACGCCTTTACCAAGGCAAGATCGGCGCGGATGCCGCGTTCGAGGATATGGATGTGGCCGTCAAACTCGCGCTGTTCCTTGCCTTCGGCGACCAAGGTGCCGGCCCCAGTGCGCGTGTAGAAGCCGGGAATCCCTGCGCCGCCGGCGCGCATGCGCTCCGCGAGCGTGCCTTGAGGGCAGAACTCGAGTTCGAGCTTGCCGGCGAGGTACTGGCGCTCGAATTCGCGATTCTCACCCACATAGCTGGAGATCATTTTGCGGATTTGTCCGGTTTCAAGGAGCAGCCCGAGTCCCCAGCCATCCACGCCGGCGTTGTTGCTGGCTACGGTAAAGCCCTTTTTGCCGGTGTCGCGCAGGGCCAGTATCAGAGCTTCCGGAATTCCGCAGAGACCGAAGCCACCGACGGCGATGGTCATGCCGTCTTCGACGATGCTGGCGAGGGCGTAGTCCGCATTGGGATAAACCTTGGAACGGGCCAACGAAGCGACCTCTGGGCTGGAGTTTGCCCGCTCAGTAGTATGCGAGGCGAGCCGCATGGTTCGCAATAGGCATGGCGGGCGGGATCTAACGGAATTTGCCAGCCCGTGCGGCCACCGTGAAATACTCAGGAACGGCGATGCTCCTGGTCGCCGAGCCCTTATCCTGCGGGTACTTGCCTTGGAACGAAAGCTCTATACAGCGCGCCTGGAGCGCAGGATCTGCATCTCGGAATCGGCACAGTGCTACCATTTGGAGTTTGTCGTCGAGGAGCTGGAGAGCTTTCCTTATGCCGTGGGCCAGTTCATTTCCACGGTTGCAACGGACTCGAGGGGCAAGGAACAGACCCGAGCCTATTCCATCGCCTCGGCGCCTTGCGGCAACCGGTTCGACCTTTGCGTCAACCGCGTGGAAGGCGGATTCTTTTCCAATTACCTTGCCGACCTGACGGACCTTGATCCCGGCAAGACGATCGAGTTTTACGGGCCGCACGGTCATTTTTTGCTGCGCGAGCCGATGACGGATTCCATATTCATCTCTACCGGAACCGGAATCGCGCCCATGCGGGCCTTTGTCCAGTGGCTGTTTCCTGAAGACGGTATCGACCGCAGCGGCGGCAAAGAAATCTGGTGCGTATCCGGGATCGCGGTACCAGTCGGAGCTTTACTATCGGGACGAAATGGAAGCAGTCGCTGCGCGCCATCCGACCTTTCATTATCTGGCGACCCTGAGCCGTGCGGATGCGAGTTGGACAGGGTTGCGCGGCTACGTGCAGGAGCACGTGGCACGCATCATCGAGGATCGTGCTGCGAGGCTCAATCAGTCTCTTCCAATTCCGCCGGTCGATTCGGCAAGCCCCGCAACCGATCTTCGCTTTGATATTCACGCGTACATCTGCGGGCTGAATAAAATGGTTTCCAGTGTGCGCCAGCAGTTGAAGGAATACGGCTGGCACCGCAAGCAGATCGTCTTTGAGCGGTACGACTGAGGCAGGGAGCAACGGGCCGAGGGAACAAGAAAAGCATGGCTCAGACCATCCGCGAAGGGCGCGTCGGCGACAGCGTGACTCCTGTGAGCTCACGGCAGTTGCCTGTGCACACGGTTGCGATTTGCCTGATTCTTGCGTGCTACGCCTGCGGCCGCGTGCTCCAGGTCGTTCACGGTCCACCGGCCATCATTGTGCTGGTTGCGATGGAGGTTTTTTCCGCCTTTGCACTGGCGCTTGTGGATGGCGCGCGCGCCTGGGGCATGCGCGGTATTCTCGTGTTCGCCGCCATCTGCACAGTCGTCGGCAACGTGGTTGAGAACATTGGTGTGGCTACGGGATTCCCGTTCGGACGCTACCACTTCCTTGAAATCATGGGCCCACGGATTTATGCGGTTCCGGTGTTGCTTGGGCTGGCATACATCGGCATGGCCTACGCATCATGGACGCTGAGTTCGGTGCTGGTCGGGCGTGTTTGGAGAGGGGGATCGTGGTCGCGCATGCTCGCGGTGCCGCTGGTCGCTGCCGTGTTCATGACCGCATGGGATGTGGCCCAGGATCCGGTGTGGAGCACCATGCTTCATGCATGGGCATGGCACAACGGCGGCCGGTGGTTTGGTGTGCCGCTGCAGAATTACTTCGGTTGGTTCCTCAACACTTTTCTCATCTTTCTTCTGTTCTCACTCTTCGCCGCCAACGCACGGCTGAATCGCGCCGCTTCCGCTTGGCCTGCGCTGGCGCTCTATGTTGTCTGCGCTGCGGGAAACGCGCTGCAGCTTCTGACGCGGCGGTACCCGCCAATCAGCGTGGACGCATCGGGCAGGGCCTGGCGCACAGCGGACATTCTGGCGGCCTCCGCTGTGGTTTCGATCCTGCTGATGGGAGGGTTGGCCGCAACAGCCGCAGCGAAGATGCTCAATCGCGCTAGAGGTTGAACAACTCGCGCAGCCTTTTGCGTCTGTGCCCGGCTCACCGGGATTTCCGTCTGTTTCTTATCGTTCATACGCAGCTGGTAACTGGATTTGAACCAGGGAACCACCTCGCGGATGTGGTTGATGTTGACCACGTAGCCGCGGTGGGCGCGCCAGAATGTCGCGGGGTCGAGCAGATCGAGAAGGTCTTCAAGAGTGCGGCATTTGGAGTGGCCCTCAAAGTTCTGCGTCACCACCCGGATTACGCCTTCGTCGATGGCCGCGTAGCAGATATCCGCCTGATCGATCAGCAGCAGTCGACTCTGCGCCTGGACGATCAGCTTGGCGGGCTGCGGGGCGGCTTGCGGCCGGTGCAGCAGCTTGAGAAGGGCATCGATCTGCGTTTCGGGTGTCGCGGACGGGCCGCCGGCGATCCGTGCCTTGACGCGCTCCACGGCCTGCTCCACGCGACTGCGATCGAAAGGCTTGAGCAGATAATCGACGGCGTTCACGTCGAAATGCTCGCACCGCATACTGATCGTATGCGGTGGCAAACACGATTTGCGGGAGCGGTTTCCGGTCCGCCGGGGAATGCCCGCCGGGTCCGGCCTTGTCTGTCAGCCGTTTGAGGACGGCGAAACCGTCCAGTCCCGGCATCTGCACGTCGAGGAAGACCAGATCGGGATGATGTTCCTCGATGAGATCGACGGCTTCGATTCCATTGGCTCCCTGGGCAACTACGTCCACCCCGCCAACGGATTCGAGCAGATACTGGAGCTCTTCGCGGGCTAGTTGTTCGTCGTCGATGATGAGCGCGGACAGAGACATGGCGAAGCTCGATTGTAGGAATCCGGGCCTGAGGCTGTCATCTTTGTGGGCGCGTCAATCGCCCACGATGTGCAGCCGGGCCGGCATGTGGTCCGCGGCCAACTCGTGCCCGCAACGGGTACAGAACTGATCGGTCGCCCGGACCGTGCGGAAGCAGTTTCCGCAGCTCGCGGTCAACTGGTAATTGCATTGCGGGCAAAAATGGAAATCGCTCTGCACAAAGGTGCCGCAAGCGGCGCAGCGCGAAACCAGCGGCTGCCGAAGCAGAAAATAGAGCACCGCGCCGATTCCGCCGGGCATGACAAAGCAGATCAGCATCCAGAAGCGCGCGCTCATTGACCGGCGCGGCGCATCCTTGCTGACGTAGCCGATCATGAGGAAATACAGCGATGCCAATAGGCCCCAGGAGAGGTTGAAATAAATGCGGAACCCGATGGGTGGACCGGGATGGTGGCGCTGCTCGGGCAGCAGCAGCCAGAAGTAGTATTCGACCCCCACAAACGCGGCAATGGCAATAACGATGGACCACCACGGAATCAGCCGAGGGTCGTCATCGACCGCAATGTTCGTCAGATCGCGCATATCTTGCCCCCCGGGGGGAGGGTTTTACTGACGTTGGAGTGCACAATAACCATTCCTTAAGGAATGGACGGAGCCGGCGCCGGGGAAGTTGCGCCATCTCCGTGTTCGCTCCATGATTCATGCAAGTAATTGCAGGGGATAGCTTTAGCGTCAGGCCGATGGGGAATGCAATGGAGCATTCCCCCCGAAGCGAGCTGCGGGTCAACGGCCAAAGGCAAGGTATTTGCGCCCGCTGTAGAGCCGGTACCCGCCGCCTGGATCGGCAGTCACCTGCAGCGGCACAGGACGCTTCATCGCCTCATCATTGGCGGAATTGGCAGTCAGCACGTCGTGGCCGCCTACGTCTGTGATCACGAATTTATCGCCGCCGACAAAGCCGAATCCGTAGATTCCGGCCGGCAGATCCTGGCCGCCGATCTTCAGCGGAACTTCGGCGATAAAGTAGCCCTGGTACTTGGCGGCGACGTCGCTCGCATACCCACTGTTGTCAACCAGGGTGGCCAGCATGTAATGGCCGTCGGAGAACTTGACTCCACCGGAGTTCCGCGCCTGGACA
The DNA here is from genome assembly GCA_963771195.1 of uncultured Acidobacteriota bacterium. GTDB lineage: Bacteria > Acidobacteriota > Terriglobia > Terriglobales > Acidobacteriaceae > Telmatobacter. The sequence continues at coordinate 35,661 of CAVYSS010000001.1, read as the reverse complement.
GGAGCCGTCTGCCCCTTGTAGTAGACCGAAGATGGCAACAACTTCTGCGCATCCGCGCGAGTCAGGATGGTATTGCCGCCCTGGGCCTTGACCGGGGCGGTCGGTGCCAACATAAACGCAACGGCCGCGCCTGCTACGACGACCTTTCCGAACCCCACAAAACGCATGATTCTTCCCCCTGAACGCGATATCGATTGCGACCGGAGTATACCGCATCTGGCTTAGGGCGCTTATTTCGGCAGTTCCGCAGTCCCGTTGACCGTGAAAACCACCGTGCTTGTCCGGGATTCATTTCCGGGCTGCGAGCCGCCCAGGAAGATCTTGTATTCGCCGGGCAAAATCACCCGTATTCCCTCCGCATCCACTTCGGATATTGTCCGCGGATCGAGCGTGAAATCGAGCTGGGCCGATTTCCCCGGCTCGAGATGGACACGTTTGAATCCGGCAAGGACCAGCCGCGGCGAGACCTCCGTTTGGGGTTGTACCAGATACAGTTCGGCTACTTCATCGCCTGCGGCGCTTCCGGTGTTCGTCACCTCGCCCTGCACGCGGATTGAATCGCCGGCCTTGACGCTGTTCGCGGCGAGCTTTACGGCGCCGAAGCGGAACATGGTGTAGCTAAGACCATAACCAAACGCGAATAGCGGCTTTTCCGTCATGTAGCGGTAGGTGCGGCCTTTCATCGCGTAGTCGTCGAACGGAGGCAACTGCGAGAGCGAACGGTAGAAGGTCACGGGTAGCCGCCCGGCGGGGTTATTGTCGCCGGCGAGTGTCTCTGCGATCGCAGTACCGCCTTCCTCGCCGGGATACCACGCTTCCAGAATGGCAGCGGCATGTTCCGCAGCGTAGTTGACCGCGAGGGCGGAGCCGTTCTGCAAGACGACGATGACAGGCCTGCCAAGTGAGACCAGGGCGCCGAGCAGGCTCTCCTGAACGGCGGGCAGAACGATATCCGTACGATCGCCGCCGGAGAAACCCTCGAGCTTGACCGGCATCTCTTCGCCTTCGAGCTCCGGCGACAGGCCGAGGCAGGCGATGATGACATCGTTGTTCGCTGCCTGGAGGAGCGCCTCCTGGCGCAGAGTCTCGGCGGAAACCCGCCAGGTGAGGTCGATCCCGGCAGTCCCGGTCTTGTGCAGGTACTCGAGGCGGATGGCATGAGGCTTGGTGTCATCAAGGCGGACATGCGAATCGAAAACTTCGCCGCGCTCGCCGCTCTTCGACTCGCTTTGCACGATCAGCTTGTCGTCGAGGTAGAGCCGGAAGCCCTCGGCGTTCTCGCAGGCGTAGCAGTAATTGATGCGGACGCCGAGGAAGTAGTCGCCGGGAGCCGGCGGCGTGAAGGCGCCGGTCCAGCGAACCGAATAATTGTTGCGCTGAAGCCCTTTTACGGGGACGACCTTGTCCCAGTTAAAGTTCACGTTGCGGTCGACGCGCGTGAGCACGGGAGCGCCGGTCAGATCGCCGGATGCGAAGTATTCGCCCTTGAGGCCAAACTCGCGGCTGCCCGGCGATGGGTGCAGAGCCGTGTGCTCGATGGGCATGGCGTAGCCCTCATCGAGGCTGGAACCCATGGCGTAGGCGATCTGCGCGGAGGGGAAGCGCTTCTCGATGCCGGCCAGCGGATACACCGGGTTGGGCGGCGGGCCGTTGTAGTTTCCCTGGAGCGACTGAACCAGTTCCGCGGTGGGGCCGATGACGGCAATCTTTTTGACGCCGGGCTTGAGCGGCAGCACGCCATCGTTTTTGAGCAGCACCATGGATTCGCGCGCGGCCTTGAGCGAAAGCTGGCGATGCGCGGGCGTGTTGTTCTCATCCATTCCGATTCGGCCATAGGCGTAGCTGGAAGGCGGATCGAACATGCCCAGCCGGAATCGAGCGCGGAACAGGCGGTGCAGGGCGCGGTTGATTTCCGCCTCGCCGATCAGATTCTCGTGGACCGCATCGACCAGCGACGGAAAAGCCTGCCCTTCCATATAGCCGCATTCGAGATCGGTGCCGGCGCGGACCGCATCGGCGGCGGCGTGCGCCATGTCGGGCGCGTAGTGATGGCCGGTGAAGATGTCGGCCACCGCCGCGCAATCGCTCACCACGTATCCATCGAAGTGCCACGCGTCGCGCAGATGGTCTTTCAGCAGCATCGTGTTCGCGCAGGCCGGCGCGCCGTCAATCGAGTTGTAGGCGCACATCACCGATTGCGCATGCGCCTCGGTTACAGCCGCGCGAAAAGCCGGCAGATAGGTGTCTTCAAGATCGTGGTTCGAGATATCGACGTCGACGCGATGACGCGTGCTCTCCGGCCCGCTGTGAACGTCGAAGTGCTTGGGCGTCGAGACCACCTTCAGATACTTCGGATCGTCTCCCTGCATGCCGGTGACGAATGCGACCGCCATTCGCCCGGTCAGAAAAGGATCTTCGCCGTAAGTCTCCTGGCCACGGCCCCAGCGCGGATCGCGAAAGATGTTGATGTTGGGCGCCCAGAACGTGAGCCCGAAGAATGCCTCGTGATCGTTCTCCCGCATGGCCTGGTTGTACTTGGCGCGCGCCTCGGTCGAGATCGTCTCGGCCCATCCGGTGCACCAGCGGCGCATCCCAAGTAGCCGCCATTCCGATCACCTGCGGAAAGTTGGTCGCGTAGCCGGAAAACGCAACGCCGTGCAGCCCCTCGTTCCACCAGTCGTACTTGGGCACGCCTAGCCGCGGAATGGCCGGCGAGTGGTCGCGCATCTGTTGAACCTTCTCTTCGAGCGTCATCTTCCCGATCAGAGCGTCGACACGCTGCTCGATGGGCAGCGACGTGTCCAGCCAGGGGCGCTGCGGCGTCGGTGCCTTGGGTCGGTGGCGTCTGAGCGATACCGGACGACGCGAATCCAAGAAAGATGCCAAGGATCACGGATTGCAGGCGGGCGAGATTGGTCATGATCTTCATCCAATCCGAGAAGTAAGTTGGGCGCATGGAAACAGATCAGTTACTCACATCGCCGCCCGAGGCGTCAACCGGGGCGCAGTCGCCCGCCGGAGACGAAACGTCTCCTTCATGATTGGGCTGAATCGCAGTGCGAACAGATTGCAGCTTCGAGCGCCATACCCGCGCTTCGATCCGATACACTGCTCCCAATCATCGCATCTCCTACGCGCGAGGTCCTTCCCGCATGTCGCAACTCTACGTGGTTGTCCTGGCGATCATCGTCGCCGTCCTCCTGGCGGTGGCCATCTACCGCACCTCGCGCGTCAAGACCAAAGCCGACTACCTCGTTGCCGGCCGCTCGCTGCCGGCCGTGGTCCTGGTGCTCACGCTGCTCACGTCGTGGATCGGCGCGGGCTCGCTGTTTGCCGGCGCGGAGAACGCATACCGCAACGGCTTCGCCGCCCTCTGGCTGCCCGCCGGCGGCTGGCTGGGCCTGCTGCTCATCTACTTCATCGCGCCGCGCGCGCGAAAGTTCGCCCAATTCACCCTGCCCGATCTGCTGGAGACGCGCTACAACCAGACCGCTCGCGTCCTCGGCACTCTCGCCATCCTCTTCGCCTACGTCGGCATCACCAGCTACCAATTCAAGGGCGGCGGCAATGTCCTCCATCTCATCTTCCCGGACCAGGTTTCGCCTAACCTCGGCACCTGGATCATCGCCGTGTTTGTCATCGTTACCACCGCTCTGGCCGGCATGTCCTCGGTCGCGTACATGGATGTCGTCATCGGCTCTCTGGTCACGGTCATTTGCATCATTGCCACTCCATGGCTCCTCCATGAAGCCGGCGGCTGGGCCGGCCTGCACGCCGTGCTGCCCGAGACGCATTTTGAAGTCCTCGGCAATCTCACATTTCTCCGCGCCATGGAGTTCCTGGTTCCTACGCTGATGCTCATGCTCGGCAACCAGGTGATGTACCAGAAGTTCTTCTCTGCGCGTTCGGAGAAGGACGCGCGGATTTCCGTAGTCGGCTGGATTGTGGGCACCGTGGTGCTGGAAACGCTGATCGTCGCCATCGCGGTCTTCGGCTCGGCCATGTACCGCACCGGCGAGGTGCTCAATCAGCCCTACGAGATCATTCCCTACACAGCGCGGCACGGCCTGCCCGCGCTCATGGGCGCCATCCTGCTGGGCGCGGTCTTCGCCAAGGTCATCTCCACCGCGTCGAATTACCTGTTCTCGCCGGCCTCCAATTTGATTGAAGACGTCTACGTGCGCTACATCTCGCGCGGACGCTTCCAACAAGCAGGTCCTCGTATTTTCCCGGCTGGCGGTTGTCTTGCTTGGCGCCTGGGCGCTCTACCAGGCCCTTTACGCTCCCAGCATCCTGGAAAAAATGCTCTGGGCCTACACCATTTATTCCGCTGCGCTGACGCCGGTGGTGCTGGCCGCGTTCTACTCCCGGCGCGTGACGGCGTGGGGCGCCGTGGCGGCAATTGCCGGCGGCACAGTCGTCACGCTGGCCTGGGACTTGCCCGGTTTCAAGGAGATGTTCCCGCCGATCATCGCCGAGCGCGACGCCATCTTCCCTGCGCTGGCGGTGAGCGTGGTGGCAATGGTTGTGGTGAGCCTGTTCACGCCGCGGCCGTCACAGGGCCAGCTCGCACAGTTTGAGTAGGACGGCGACAGAAAGCGGGCATAGTTGAGAAGGAGTGAGCCGGGTGGGCCCGTTGCGAAACCGAGCCGCTGTTTGAATTGTCCTTCCGGTAACCAACACCATGGCCAACGGGCATGCCGAAGTTACACTCGGCGTATCTTGCAGAGGAGACCAGGAAGACGATGAAAAGAGTTGCCCTTTTGCTGTTGCTGGCCACGCATTTTGCCCTTGCCCAGGACCAGAAGAAGCCGCCAACGGACTTGCGCGGAATTCTGCTTGAATCTCTCCGCACCACGCACGACCAGGAGGATTGGTTTGTGCCGGCGTCAGTTGCCGTCGACGGGCTCACCGCGGACCAGGCCAAGTGGAAACCGGCGGGTAAGGACGCGCACTCCGTGGGACAGCTTGCTTACCACATCTGGTACTGGGACGCGCGCGCGCTCAACGATTTCAAGGGCATCAAGAACCGCCCTTTCGACGGCAACAACAACGAGACCTTCGACGACTTTAACGCGGCGCAGTGGAACGATCTGGTGAAGAAGCTGAACCAGACCCTGGCCGATTGGGAGACGGCCGTCGAGCGGTGCGACCAGGCGACGCTGGAGAAAAATGCCTCGCTGGTTGAGCACGTGGCCACGCACAACGCCTACCACATCGGGCAGATTCTCTACGTGAGAAAGCTGGAGGGCGCCTGGAATCCGGCCAAGGGAGTGCATTGAAGTCAGCGGACAAGGATCAGGTTTCAGGGGTCAGAACGGTGTCCGGCATTCTATAATCCCCCAGGAGCGTGCCGCTTCCGGCGCTTCCCCGGAGAAGAGTCCCTCATGCCGACTGACGTTGTCATGCCCCAGCTAGGCGAATCGATCTTCGAGGGCACGATCACAAAGTGGCTCAAGCAGCCCGGCGAGGCCATCGAGAAGGACGAACCGTTGTTTGAGATTTCCACCGACAAGGTTGACGCCGAGATTCCCTCGCCCGTTTCCGGGACTTTAAGCGAAATCAGGGCGGCGGAAGGCGAGACGGTCGAAGTCAACACGGTCGTGGCAGTGATTGCGGAAGGCGCGGCAGCGCAGCCAGCGGTCAAGTCGCGGAAGCCCCAGCCCGCCACCGAACCGGTCTCCAAGCCGGCAACGGCGGCGGAACCGCAAACGCCCGGGCCGAAACCACAGCCGGAAGCCCCGCCACTGGCGAAGGCAAACTCCGGTTCGACCGAAGTGGTGATGCCGCAGTTGGGCGAGTCCATCTTTGAGGGCACCATAACGCAGTGGTTTAAGAAGGCCGGCGACGCGGTTGAGAAGGACGAGCCGCTCTTTGAGGTATCCACCGACAAGGTGGATGCGGAGATTCCTGCGCCGTTATCGCGGCATCCTGCGCGAAATCTGCGTTTCCGCCGGCGAAACGGTGCAGGTGCACACCGTCGTGGCGGTCATCGGCGGGTCCGCGGCGGTTGCGCAGCCCAACGGCGAACGGGCGGAAGGCGCCGCAGAGCAGCGCGGACCGGCAACCGAAGCTCGGGCCGCCGCGCCGCCTTCGCTTGAATCCATGCCGCCGCCTGAAATGGACGCCGCGCCGGAACCCGAGTCTCTAGAGCCTCTGCGCAGCTCGCCCCTGGTGCGGCGCATCGCTCGGGAGAACAATCTGGATCTGCGCCGCATCCGCGCGACTGGCGCAAACGGGCGCATCACCAAGGAAGATATCCTGCGCGCTCTCAAGGAAGGCGCCGCCCAGCCGACCTTCCCGCGGAGCCGCCATTCCCGCCGCGCCGTCTGCGGGGGGGCAGGCGGCCGCTACCGCAACTGCTGGCAGGCCGGCTGGAGCCCATGTCGCGCATGCGCTCCATCATTGCGCAGCGCATGCTGGAGAGCCGCCAGACCATCCCCCACGCCTACATGGTGTACCGCGTGGACATGACGCGGGTGGTGCGGGCGCGGGAGCGTGCGCGAGCCGCATTCGAACAGCGCCACGGCTTCAAGCTCACCTACATGCCGTTCATCGCGGCTGCGGCCATGGAAGCGATTCGGAAGCACCCCATCGTGAACGCGCGCATTGAGGGCGATGCTATCCGGTATCCCGAACACGTTCACCTGGGCATTGCAGTCGCGCTTGAGTGGGGCCTCATCGTGCCGGTTATCCGCGAAGCGGAGATGCGCAGCTTTGCTGATCTGGCGCGCGCTATTGCCGACGTGGCCGAGCGTGCGCGCACCAAACGTCTGAAGCCGGACGAGGCGTCGGGATCGACCTTCACGCTGACCAACTTCGGCATCTTTGGCGGCGAGTTCGGCACCCCCATCATCAATCCGCCGGAGGCGGCCATCTTGGCCATCGGCGCGCTGAAGAAGGAGCCGGTGGTGCTGACTGACGCCGACGGAAACGATACCCTGGCCATCCGGCCCATGCAGCAGCACTGCCTCGGATTCGATCACCGCATCGTGGATGGCGCGGACGCGGGCCGGTTCATGAGTACGTTCAAGGATGCGCTGGAGAATTGGACTACAGCGGTTGCTTGAGCCCGATCACTTTCCAGCCCAGGCAATCCCGTCCGAGTTCTTCCCGTCCTCGATCGTCCGCGTCACCTTCCACGTTCCAAGATCAACTTCCGCAATCTGATGCGACCCGACGCAAGAGACATAGGCAATTTTGCCCCCGGGACGCATCAGCACCTCTTCGGGATCCGCGGGCGTCGTGATGGTGCGGACCACCTGCATGGTCTTGATGTCGACCACAGCGACTTTGCCCAGCCTTGGCACGGTCACCAGCAGGTACCGGCCGTCCAGCGTGGGCGCAGTGCCGTACGCAATGTCTTCGAGCGGAATCCAGTTCGCCACTTTATTGGTTGCCGTGTCGATGGCGGCGAGGCGCGGCGCGGTTTCGTCGGCGGTGAAGACCCACTTGTCGTCGGGCGTGATGGAGATGCGCTGCGTGTTGTGGGAGATGGGAATGATGGCAATGACTTTTCGCGCCGGAACGTCGAGCACGGAGACGGTGCCGGGGCCGACATTGGCGGTGTAACCGCGGCGGCCATCGTGCGAAAGGGCCAGCATGTGGCTTTCCGGCTGGTCCGTGGGTATAGCACCGATAATCTTCAGCGTTTTGGGATCGATGATGGTGACGGTTCTGTCGAGCTCCGTGGTGACGTAGAGCAAGCCATCGCGCGGTCCGATGAGCGGCATGTGCGGGCGTACGCCATGGCCGAAGTCAACGGTCCCGACGATCTTTTGCGCGGCGATATCAACGACCACAAGCTTGCTGCCGTCGGTGCCGGGACTGCCGACGCCGGAGTTGCCGTAAATGGGGGCGTAGGCCAGGCGACCATCGCGCGACGCGATGACTTCATGCGCTGTGAATCCGCCTTCGGGGACCGAGGCGATGAGTTTGCCCGCAGCAGGATCGACGATGCCCAGCGACGCTTCGCCTTTCTGAGCAACCAGAAGCCGCGGCTCTTGGGCAACTGAGGAAATGGCCATCGGGGCCAGAAGCAAAAGCACAACAGGGATACGCAGCATCAATGGGAAACTCCTTGAAGGGAAGATCTTGAGGTCGCACTCCAGCATACGGTAGCGCGGGTTTATCGGCCGACAAAATAATCCTGCCGCTGGAACGAGAACGCAGAGACCGGCACATCCGTGAGCGGCAAGCCCGGGCCCTCCCACAGTAGCCGAGGTGGTCCCTGGCTGATGCTGTGCAGGCCTTCCACGTGCAGCGTGTGCAAACCGGCGCGCAACCCCAGCGAGCCGCGATCGTAGCGCACCGCATTGCCGGGCGAACCACAAACCTGCGGGAACGGCGGTCCGGTCTTCGCCACTTCAAGCCCGTCGATGACCGCGCGCGCGCCGTCGCGGCTCATCAGATGGAACGTGTAGCCGCCGTCAGCGGGAATATCGACGAAGCCATTCCATGCGACTGCGTAGCGCGTGAAGCCCTGCGCATTCGCGTCGAGACTCGGCGCATTGCCCGTGATGACGGCGGTCTGCTTCGTAAGGTCGGGCAGTTCGGTCCAGGAGCCAGGAAAGATCTGGAACGAAAGGCCCGGTGAAATCGCGCCTAGCGGGCGCTGAGCGGGGAGCCATTTGGAAACCACAACCACACCTTGCGCAGCCCAGTCTTCACGCTTCACGTTGTCCACCGCGTGCAGCATCACGCGGAATCGTCCGGCGCCGTTGCGCCCGTCCAGATCGGTGCCGTCGGCGTCAGGAAACGCGTGGCGTACCTGGCGGCCGGCGGCCTCCGTGCCGTCGCCGAAAACCCAGGTGAAATGGGTGTGCGCGGAAGGCCGAGCCGTGAAGGTTACTTTCTCGCCGGGCGCGAAAAACGGCGGACTCACCGTGAAGGCGGCCACGGCGCCGCTGTCCGCGGAAAAGCGCACCGGCTGAGCGTCGTCGACGGAAAGCGGCACGCCGGAATCGTTGGCGGCAACATTCTGGCCGTATTTCACGTTATCGAGAACCGTGCCGGAGACGCTGCCTGACATGCTGGATCCGACCAGGGGCGGCTGGTCGAGAGCCCAGATGTTGCGGAAGGTAAAGTTGCGCAGGCTCGGGTCACCCTGTTCCATCTGCAAAAGCGAGTACCAGTTGTCCAGAAACACGTTTTCGAAGATGTAGTTGTTGTGATCGCCGCGCGCGCCTTGCGCGCCCCAGAAGCCGATCAGCCCGAATGTCTGTCCGCAGGCGCCAATGCCGGCGTGGAGCACGTCGGAATTCCTTAAGGTGAAATTCCACGAGTTGAAGATCTTTTTCGGCCACCCTGCGCGCACCACGTTGGAAATGCTGGTGGAGAGTTCGCTCGACTCCACCACGATGTCGTGCACGGACTTGCCCGGCCGCACCATGTCGGCGTCGGTGTAGCCGTCCCAGTTTCCCATCAGCGCGATGACATCGTCAGAGGCACGGAAGAACGAGTTGCGCACCAGGCCGTTGGTGGACCCGATCCAGTCCATGCCGTCCTGGTTCGCGTTTCCCGGATTGCCGCCGATCACGCGCAGGTCGTCATAGGTGAGCTGCGAGGAATCTTTCATCTGGATCGTCCAGGTCCGCGACCGGACGATGCAGGTCAACCCATCTATCTCGATATTGTGCGCGTTGTCGGTGACGATGCAGTGCCAGTCGCGTTTGTGCATCCAGCCTTCGTCGGCATTGGGGTCCTGGGGGCCGTCGTAGACGATTGTTCCCCGGCCCATCACCTTCACGTTGTCCACCTGCCAGATGTTGAGGCTGCCGAAGAACACCGCGCCTGGCTGAAGATAAAGGATGTCGCCGGATTTGGGATTGAGGCTCTGGTGAAATACACCGGCGGCGTAGACGTGCACGTTGGGCGCGGGCGGCGGCGGTGGCGGTGGTGGCGCGCCGGCAAACAAGAACAGCATGGTGGCGTGATTCAGGAAGTCGCGCGGGCGGGAAATGGAGAGCTTGGCCGGGCCGGCGAGCTGAAACCGGATGGTTTGCCCTGCGCGCTCCGGCCGGATGCCGAGCCGCCACGGCTCAATGTCCACACCACGATCCCAGAAACCAGACTCCGCGGCGGTGATCTCGATGGTGACCGGGCCACTTCTGAAATCGAAGCTCACGTACTCGTAGCTTGCAGCCGCGTGGGCCACATCCACCCGTTGTCCGTTCACCTTGACGGTGAATGCACTGGATTGCATCTCAGGCGGGACCGGCGCCGTAAACACGCGAGTTGCGGCCGCTAACGGGATGGGCAGGACCAGGGCGAGACAAAGCCTTCGTAGCACGAGGAGCAAAATGCGGAACTCCCGCAGTCAAATTAGGGACAATTCACTGTAGCATCGGCCCTCGCGCGTGGTGTGTTTCGGCGATCACTGAAACAGTGCGCCCTTCGCAGGATTCCCAGCATATTTGGACTGCGCTGCAACCGTGCTTCAATCCTTTGTGCAAGGCGAAATTGTCGGCTCAGAGCGTAATCTTCAGGCAGGGGGCCCGTGTTGATGCGAGCGAAATATTTCTTTCCGGCCATTCTGCTGGCTGCCGCGGCGTTGCCATTCATGAGCCCGGTTTCAGTATCCGCAGCCGCCAAATCGCGGAAGCCGGAGGCGATCACGATCGATGCGTCCGTAACGATCGTCGAAAGCCCGAATGAATCGGAGCCGGTGCGTCGCGCTACGCAGGACTTGATGAGCGATTTTGCCAAAGTGTTTGGCCGTGAGCCTGCGCGCGCCGACGACTTAGAGGACGCAGGCCCGCTGGCGATTCTTGTGGCCGAGCGCGACCACGTGCGTCCGGGCATAGAGTGCGCCACCACCACGGATCCCGAGTCCTTCGCGTTCTCCGTGATCCGCGTGCCCGGTCACCAGCCCCTCAAGCACATCGTGTGCCTCGCCGGCGCTGACATCCGCGGCACCATCTTTGCCGTCTATCAGTTTTCCCAGAGCATCCTTGGCGTCGATCCGATGTATCTCTGGACGGACAAGCAGCCCGAAAAGCGAACCTCTATCACGCTGCCCGAGGATTTCGACAAGACCTTTCCCAAGCCGGTCTTCCGCTATCGCGGATTCTTCATCAACGACGAGGACCTTCTGAGCGGCTGGGTTCCGGCCCCGAAAAGCGAGCAGACCGGTATCGCGCTGCGCGTTTGGGATAACGTCTTCGAGACCATCCTGCGCCTCAAGGGCAACATGGTGGTGCCAGGCACGTGGATCTTCCCCGATGACGCGCAGGTGCACGCGGCTGCGGAGCGCGGCCTCATCATCAATCAGCATCACGCCATCCCGCTGGGCGTGAACGTGGCCCGCTGGCCCAAAGGCGTGCCCTACAACTTCTCCACCCATCCTGAGATCCTGGAGCGCGCGTGGACGAATGCTGTGGCCGCCTACAAGCCCGACGACGAGATTCTGTGGAGCGTAGGCCTTCGCGGCTTGTCGGACCAGAGTTATGCGCAACTCGATCCCAGCGTTCGCGGCAACGATGTGCTTCTGGGCAAGCGCATCAGCGATGCAATCGCCGTGCAGATGAAGATTGTCCGCGCGCGCTATCCCAAGGCGCAGTTCGTCACAGACCTGTGGCAGGAAGGCGCCCGCCTGATGGACGAGGGCTACCTCAGAATTCCGGCGGAAGTGACGCTGGTGTGGGCCGACACCGGATATGGCGACATGCAGGACGGCGGCAGGGCGGCCGCGGGCCAGGGAATGTACATCCATGTCGCGATGATGATCGGCCAGGCCAATCAGCTCTCAGAATTGGTCCCTGTCGGCGTGATCCAGGAAGAACTGGGCCGCTACATCAATGCTGGCGCCACGTCGTACGTGCTGGTGAACACCAGCGACATCCGGCCGGTGGCGATGACCGCGCGTGCATTAATGGAAACGGCCTGGGGCGGCCCGCCTGCGCAGCTCGCCGGCGCTGACGATGCCTACTACCATCGCTGGGCCGCCGAGGAGTTCGGCGACAAATCCGCGGATGCGGTTGCGCAAGTCTACAAAGAGTATTTCGCCGCGCCGGCGGTATGGGGGTCCATGCGGCTTCCGGGGCTTACATCGGCTGGCGCTCCGCCTCCACCACCGCCGCTCAGCAAGATCCCGCGCCACTACGGCGACCAGCATTACCACTCCGAGATGCGCCGGCTCATTCTCGACGCGCTCACTGAGCACCAGGTGATTGCCATCCCCAGCCAGTCACCCAAGTGGACGGAGCCGCATGTGCTGCCTGAGCCCCCGCCGGAATTCCGGCAGGCGCTCATCCAGCGCGACATCGAGGAGTGCCAGGACGCGCAGCCGCGCTGGGACGCTGTTTGGAAAAACGCCGTGGCGGCGCGCGATCTGGTGGATCCCTCCGCCCGAGATTACTACCAGGCCGCCGTCCTCACCATGATCTCCATCAATCGCGAGAGCAATCGCGCGCTGCTTGAAGTGGCGCGGGCCATGGAGGACGAACAAGCCGGCGACCCGGTGAAGGCGGGCCTCGAAATCAACGATGCGCTCGGATCGCTCAACGCCATACAGCAGTCAATGGCCGCGGCTGAGTACGGTAATTGGAAAAACTGGTACCGTGGCGACTGGCTCACGGGCGTGTATCGCACCGGCGAGCTGGTCGAGGATTACGCCAACCACCTGAAGGATCCCATGGCGAAGCTGCCGGCGCCCGCAGCCTGGACCGGCTGGGAAGCGTACTTCCACATTATGGAGTACGAGGACGACCGGTCGGTGGACGTCAAGTGACTACCTGCCTCGGCTCAGATCCCTTCGCCCATCGACACGTACTCCGCCAGCTTCAATTCGCGGCTGTATGCGGTGCGCTCGGCCTCTTCGGTGGCAAACGGCTCGGCGGCGCGGGCGTGAGCGCCCAGCCGCTGCTCCAGCTCTTCCACGCGGCTCGCCAGCGCGATCAGCGCGTCGGACAGCGGGTCCTTGATGTCGTGCGGATCGGTGATGAGCACCCGCTCCCCGTTGCGGTAGACGATATGCGCCGGAACGCCCACCACCGTCGAGTTCGGCGGCACGTCTGCCAGTACCACCGAGCCCGCCCCCACGCGCGAATTCTCGCCCACGCAAACGTTGCCCAGCACGTTGGCGTTGTTGCCGATGAACACGCGGTCGCAGATGGTGGGGTGGCGCTTGCCGTGTCCCTTGCCAGTGCCGCCCAGCGTGACTCCCTGGTACATGGTTACGTCGCTGCCCACAATGGCCGTCTCGCCAATCACGACGCCTGTGGCATGATCGATGAAGAGCCGCCGGCCTAGCAGCGCGGCGGGATGAATATCGACGCCGGTGAACAGCCGCGCCACCTGCGAGAGCAGGCGCGCCGGCAGCCGCAGCCGCCGCTTCCATAGTTGATGCGACACGCGATGGATCCACACTGCCCACAGGCCCGGATAGCAGGTAACCACCTCGAGCCATGAGCGCGCAGCCGGATCGCGCTCCAGCACGGAGCGGATGTCTTCGCGAATACGTTCAAACATCGGATCCCTCCGCCATGCGGAATCCCTCGGCCAGCCACCACATCTTCACTCGTTCACTGTGAACTACGAACTGTGAACTAAGAACTGAGCTTACACAGCCACCGCCTCGGTCTGCAGCGCCAGCGCCTCTTGCCGCAAGGCATCGAAGAGCACACTGGAGAGATAGCGCTCGCCGAAATCGGGCAGCACAGCGACGATAAGCTTGCCGGCATTTTCCGGCCGAGCCGCCACTTTCGACGCCGCAACCACCGCCGCCCCTGACGAGATACCACCGAAGATGCCTTCTTCCTTCGGCAATCTGCGCGCCATTGCGATTGACTCATCGTTCGTCACCAGCACCACTTCGTCAATCAGACTCGTATCCAGGATGCTGGGAATGAACCCCGCGCCCAGTCCCTGGATTTTGTGCGGCCCGGGCTTGCCGCCGGAGAGCACAGCGCTATCCGTCGGTTCCACCGCAATGACCCTGAACTCCGGCTTTTTCGGCTTGATGTAACGCGCCACGCCGGTCAGGGTGCCGCCCGTGCCCACGCCGGAGATCAGGATGTCCACCTTGCCGTCGGTATCCTCCCAGATTTCCGGGCCGGTGGTGGCCAGGTGAATAGCCGGATTTGCCGGGTTATCAAACTGCTGCAGGATGTATCCATTCGGCGTCTTGGCCAGAATCTCATTTGCCTTCGCGATCGCGCCTTTCATGCCGTTGGGGCCTGGAGTCAGCACAATCTCCGCGCCGAATGCCCGCAGCAGCACGCGCCGCTCCAGGCTCATGGTGTCCGGCATGGTCAGGATGATCTTGTAGCCCTTCACCGCGGCCACAAAGGCCAGCGCGATGCCGGTGTTGCCGCTCGTGGGCTCAATCAGCACCGTCTCGCCCGGCTTGATCTTGCCCGCCTTCTCGGCGGCGTCAATCATCGCAAACCCGATGCGGTCTTTCACGCTGGCCAGCGGGTTACGGCTCTCCAGCTTGGCCACAACTGTGGCCGGCAGCCCCGCCGCTACGCGGTTCAATCGCACCAGAGGGGTGTGGCCAATCAATTCCGTTACATCTGCGGCGATACGCGCCATGATCGTCTCCTTTGCGGGCGTGGCCCGGTTGCGGGGAAAGGCCCCGGCCGTGAGTTGGAGTGGTGGTGGAGCTTTTCAGGCGGAGAGGAAAGGCGCGCACCCAAAATAGCGCACACCGGCATCGGAAGCTCTCACCAGGACGGCGTTAGCGACATCGATGCATGGCATTAGGGTAGTACCCCGCGGCCGTACGTGGCAAGTGATAGAAGTAACCCGCTCCGGTACTTATCCGGTATTCCTCAATCCCGCCGCAATCCCGCTGATGGTTGCCGCGATTGCGCGATTCACCGCCGGCGTATCTTCGCCGGCGCGTTTGCGTTTGAGCATGTCCACCTGGATCAGGTGCATTGGGTCCACATACGGATTGCGTAGCCGGATCGACCGCGCCAGCACCTGGTTGCCTTCGAGCAGCTCGGCCTGGTCTGTCACCGCCAGTACCGCGCGCACCGATGCATGAAACTCCGCTTCCAGCATGCTGTAGACGCGTTCGCGCAGAGCCGCATCCTTTACCAGCGACGAATACAACCGCGCCGTCCCCAGGTCTGCCTTGCCCAGCGCCATCTCCACGTTGCGCAGCAGGTCGATAAACAGCGGAAACTCGCTCGCCATTTCCCGCAGTAACTTGGGCGCGCCCGGCCGCTCCAGATACGCGGTGAGCGCGTGGCCCACGCCGAACCATGCCGGAACCAGCAGTCGCGATTGCGTCCATCCAAACACCCACGGGATCGCGCGCAGATCGCCTATGCTGCGCGAAGCCTTGCGCCGCGATGGACGCGAGCCGATCTTGGCCTGCTCCAGCTCGCCAACCGGCGTCGACTGCTCAAAGTACTCAATCACATCGGCGTTGTCCAGGATGTTCGTGCGATAGCACGCGAACGAGAGAGATGAGAGCTCATTGAGCGCCGCCTCCCACTCCGGCTTCAATACGCCGGTAAAGTGGCCTTCGGGATCGCGTGCATTGGGCCGTGCCAGCGCATCCAGTGATGCCGCGATCATCAGCTCCAGGTTGCGCTCCGCCAGCACCTCATCGGCATATTTGAAGTTGAGGACCTCACCCTGCTCGGTGATCCGCAGCTGTCCCTCGAAGCTGTCCATGGGCTGAGCGAAGATGGCGCGATGCGTCGGTCCGCCGCCGCGCCCCACCGTGCCGCCGCGTCCGTGGAACAACCGCAGTTTCACGCCGCACTCGCGCGCCGCCACGTGCAGGTCGCGGTGAGCGCGGAAAATCTCCCACGTGCTGGTCAGCATGCCGCCGTCTTTGTTGGAGTCGGAGTAGCCCAGCATCACCTCCTGCCAGCCGCCCCACGAGGCCAGCAATTGGCGATAATCGTCACGCCGCCACAGCTCGCGGCACACTTGGGGTGCACGCCGCAGGTCCTCAATGGACTCGAACAGCGGAACCGGCATCAATCCAGGATCGCGCTCTGAAGCCTCTACCTTCACGCCGCCCAGCCGCGCCAGCCGCACCACCGCCAGCACGTCCTCCACGGTCGCCGCGCCGCTGATCACGTAATGCCGGATCGCCTCCGGCGTACAGCCCTGCTTGGTCTCCGCTACTACGCGAAACGTCTCCAGCACTCGCGACGTCTCCGTCGACAACTCACCCGGAAGCGCCGGCGCTGCAGTGTCCGCAATTGCCTCCTTCAGCGCCTGCGCATGCACGCGTGCATGTTGCCGGATGTCCAGCGTATGCAAATGCAGCCCGAAGGTGCGCACCTGCAGCAATAATGGGTCGATCAGCGTGTGCGCAATCCTCAGTCCGCGGTTGGCTGCCAGAGACGCACGCAGCACCTGCAGGTCCTTCAAAAGCTCCTCTGCCGAGCAGTACGCGGGCAGCGCCTGCGTAGCCCGATCGCCGTCCTGCCGCAGCGTGTAGGGCATTACAGGCAGCGCCTGGCCCGCCAAGCCCGCGCGCCCCGCCGTCTCCATCGTTCGCTGGACACGCGCCTTCACGCAGATGACAAACCGCCGGTAATATTCAAACTCGTACTGCTGCCCGAAGACCTGCGCCTCCGGCGTGTGCAACTCCGCCACGTATTCCTGCAGGCGCTTCAGCAGCTCTTCGCTTACGGGCATCTGCTGCGCACTCGTGGTCAGCAGGTCGAGAATCTCCTCGAGCTTCCGCTGGTAAAACAGCAGCAGGTGCCCGCGGGCCAGCTCGATCGCCTCCCGCGTCACCTCCGGCGTTACATACGGGTTCCCGTCGCGGTCTCCGCCAATCCACGATCCGAACCGCAACACCTGCGGCAAATCTAGCGGCTCAATCTCCAGCCCGTACACCGCGCGCAGCGCCTCGCCCACTTCACGATAGAGCTCCGGCAGGGTCTCGAAGATGGAGACATCGTAGTAGTCCAGTCCCATCTTGATCTCGTCATAGACTGTCGGCCGGCGCGAGCGCACCTCGTCCGTTTGCCACAAGCTGGTGATCTCCGCCCGCACCAGTTCTTCCAGTCGCGCCAAATCCTGTTCGGGAATCGGAATCCGGTCCAGCTCCGCAAGAAACTCCCCGATCCGCCGCCGCTTGAACATCACCGAGCGCCGCGCCACTTCCGTCGGATGCGCCGTGAACACCGGCACAATCAGCACCCGCCGCAGCCACTCCATCGCCTCGTCTGCGCCGATTCCCACCCGCTTCATCGCCGCCAGAGTGCCCGCCAGCGACCCGCGCTGCCGCCCTGCTTCGCCGCTCACCTGCAGCGCCAGCCGCCGCCGCTTGCGATGGTTCGTCTCTGCCAGGTTGATCAGCTCAAAGTAAAACGCAAATGCCCGCGTGAGCAGAATCGCCCGGTCCGCGCTCAAGGAGTGCACGAATGCGAGCGCTGTCTCCGCCTGCCGTCCAGCCTCATCTTCAGAGCCACGCGCTTCCGCGTCGCGCCGCTTGATC
Source organism: uncultured Acidobacteriota bacterium (assembly GCA_963771195.1). Classification (GTDB taxonomy): domain Bacteria; phylum Acidobacteriota; class Terriglobia; order Terriglobales; family Acidobacteriaceae; genus Telmatobacter. The sequence goes on along the minus strand of CAVYSS010000001.1, from coordinate 18,242 downwards.
GTGCCCTGCCGCAGCGCCTCCACCTGCGCAAACAGATCGTCTCCGGCCTGCTCGCGCAGCACTTCGCCCAGCAGCATGCCCAGCGAGCGCACGTCGCGCCTGAGCGGCGCCTCCTTCAGTTCGCCCGACTGCGCTTCCAACTCCGCCAGTCTCTGCGACCAGCTTCCGGGGTTCCATAAAAGAGCCATCGTGATTTGATTATGCACGATGGTCAAGCCAAATCCGCGCTTATGTCCGGCGCATACTCATCGGTTAGGCGCCTCGAACGGGCGCAACTGCGCAGCTTCCTGGCTGGACTTCGTTTGCCGGCTCAATGCCCGCTTGCATCCGCTTTGCCGCGGAACCGGCTGTAGACGAACACGACATAGCCAACCGCAAGCGTCATCCCGAACAGCCACCACACCAGCCCGACCGCAAGCGTGTGCGGCCCGCTGATCGCCTTATCCAGCGTGATGTCGTACCCGCTTCGCGCCGACGACGGCAGCAGCGTTGGGTAAAGTCCCCAGCACGCCCCGGCCAGCATGAAGAACAGGTACGCCGACGATGCCAGGAACGCCTTCACCGGTGCGCCCTTGCGATTCCACAGCCAGATTCCCGCGAGCGACGCAATCACGCCAACCGGAACGATGAACGTGACTGGGTGCCGGTAGTAATTCTGGAGCGTCTCCGGCCGCACCCCGATGGTCGCGGCCAGGCTCACCGCCGTCAACGCGATCAGCACCAGCCACAGCGGCCGCACCACGCGCCGCGCCCGCTGCTCCAGTTCGCCCGATACCTTGATCGTCAGCCACAGCGCCCCGTGCAGCGTAAGCGCCACAATCGCCACCAGCCCGCCGATCACCGTGTACCAGTCCAGGATGCCGGGATTCATGCCGGGCCTCCAGTTGGTCCACAGCGGCAGAAAGAAGTAGCCGTCGGCCTGGAGCGGCACGCCGCGAATCACGTTGGCCAGCGCCGCGCCGTAGAAGATAACCAGCAGCGCCGATGCGATCCCGAACAGCCGGTCGAGCAGCGTGCGCCACACGCCCATGTCCAGATGGTTGCGTAGCTCCAGGCTTACGCCCCGCGCCACCAGCAGCCACAGCACGATCATCAGCGGCAGGTAGAAGCCCGAGAAGGCCGAGGCGTAAAGCAGCGGGAAGGCAAAGTATAGCGTGCCGCCGCCCGCCAGCAGCCATACCTCGTTGCCGTCCCACACCGGCCCAATGGACTTGAGCGCCGCCTGCCGCTCCGCCTCATCGCGCGTCAGGAACAAGTGCAGCACGCCCACGCCCAGGTCGAAGCCGTCCAGCACCACGTACCCGACGATCATCACCGCAACCAGCCAGAACCAGATAAAACCCATCGTCATGCTCCTAATGCGCGCGTGCGCGCTTCATCACCCCGCCACGTGCACCGTCGCGTCCTTCGCCTCCGGTCCATGCGCAATCTCCCGGTACACCAGCACCGTGAACAGCAGCCCCAGCAGCGCGTAGAGGCCCATGAACCCCAGCAGCGTGAACAGCCCATTCCCAGCCGAAACCGTGCTCGAAAACCCCTCGCTGGTGCGCATCAGCCCGTAGATGAGCCACGGCTGCCGCCCCAGTTCCGCCGTCATCCAGCCCGCGGTATTGGCAATGTAAGGCAGCGGGAAACTGAGCAGCAGCGCCCACAGCGCCCATCGCGCGCCGTAGAGCCGCCGGCGCCACAGCAGGAACGCCGACACCGCCATCAGCAGCACGAACCACGTCCCCAGCCCCGCCATGATGTGGTAGGCGTAGTAGAGCAGCGGCTGCGCCCCCGGCCACTGATCGCGCGGAAACTGGTCCAGCCCCTGCACCTCAGCCGTGGTGGTTCCATAAATCAGAAAGCTTAGCGCGTCGCCGATCCGGATGGGATTGTCGATCTGGCCCGTCTCAGGATTCGGCTGCCCGATCAACACAATGCCTGCGCCCTTCTCCGTGTGAAACAGCCCCTCCATTGCAGCCATCGCCACCGGTTGATGGCGCGCCACGTATTTGCCGTGCAGGTCGCCCGTCGGGAAAATGATGGCGATGCAGGCAACAATTCCGGCAATCACGCTCGTCTTCAGGAAGATGCGCGCGAAGTCGCGGTCGCGGCCTTCCAGCAGGTAATAAGCGCCCACGGCAGCCATCACAAAGCAGCCCGTCACCACCGCGCCGGTCATGTTGTGCAAGTACTGCAGCAGCCCCCAGGGATTCAGCAGCAGCCCCCAGAAGCTCGCCACTTCGTAGTGGCCGTTGACCACGTTGTAGGCCACGGGATGCTGCATCCACGCGTCGGTCACGATGATGAAGAACCCCGAGATCCATGAGCCCAGCCAGACCATGACCGCGGAAAACCAGTGCATGCGCTTGGAAAGGCGATTGGCGCCGTAGAGAAACAGCCCCAGAAACGCCGACTCCAGAAAGAAGCTGAACACGCCTTCCATCGCCAGCGGCTGCCCGATGACGCCGCCCGAAACCCGCGAAAACCGCGCCCAGTTGGTGCCGAACTCGAACTCCATGGGAATTCCGGTCACCACGCCGAAGACAAAGTTGATGCCGAAGATGCGTCCCCAGAAGTGCGCGGCGCGGTCCCACAACTCGCTGCCCGTGCGCAGCGCCACCGTCTTCAGCACCACAATCAGCAGCGCAAGCCCCATGGTGAGTTGCGGAAATAGGTAATGAAAGGTGACGGTAAAGGCGAAGTGCAGCCGATGGATCAGCTCAGCAGTCATGGATCAACCTCATGGATAGGCCGGCGCCAGCAGGGGCAAACGCGCACGGAAACAAGAAACGAGAACTCCGCCGGATTCGAGCCCAACGGAAGAGAAACACCCTACGGTTCCCACTTATACTCCAGCGGGATCAGGCGGGAGTAATAAAGTCATTCGCAGCCGCGGTCGCCGTTAACTCCGCTCACAGTGCCCGCTTGAAGAACCTGCCGTCCGTCATGATCACGGCCAGCGCCTCCCCGTTGCGCGCCAGAACGCCGATGTCCTCCAGCGGATTGCCGTTGACGACCAGCAGGTCCGCCGCCGCGCCTTTGCGGATCGAGCCTAGCCGGCCCGCCTCGCCCATCAACTCCGCATTCACACTGCATGCCGCCCGCAGCACATCGATGGCCGGCAGCACCTGCGCGCGCAAGGTGAATTCAGTGCACTGCCGCACGTGCTGCGCGCCCAGAAGGTCCGTTCCCAAGCCCATCTTCACGCCTGCGCGCTTCATCGTTTCAAGGCCGGTAAGCGCGGAGTCGGCTACCATCTCCAGCTTTTGCACGCTCACCGCAGGCAGTCCCAACTCCTTGCCCGCCTCGCGCAGAGCAAAGATGGTGGCCATCGTCGGCACGGTAAACGCGCCGCGCTCGGCCACAAAGTCCGCGGTCTCCTGGTCAATCAGCGTCGCGTGCTCAATGGAGCGCACGCCCAGCGCCGCCGCGCGCCGAACCGCCGCCGCGGGATGGCAGTGCGACGCCACGTACTTCCCCGCGCGCTCGGCCTCGTCCACTGCGGCGCGGATCTCCTCGTCGGAATACTGGCAACGGTCCAGCGGATCGGTGGGCGAAGCCACGCCACCCGATCCCATCACCTTGATGTGCGCCGCGCCCCGCCGGAACTCCTCCCTCACCGCGCGGCGAACCGCGTCCGCTCCATCGGCCACAACCGCCATCGGGTCTGAGTGAAATCCGCAGCCGCAACACACGGCAGCGTCCAGCGCATGATCGCCGGGGCGGAAATCCCCATGCCCGCCAGTCTGGGTAATCACGCGGCCGCCGTAAAAAAGCCGTGGCACATCCCGGAGCAGCCCGTCGCGAATAGCGTTGGCAATGCCCACGTCGGCGCCGCCCACGTCGCGCACCGTCGTAAAGCCGCGCTCCAGGCAGCCGTGGAGGAAGATTGCCGCAAAATGCGCAAGGTAAGAGACCGGCGTCTGCGCCAGGCGCGACAGGTTCAGGCCGGCGGCGTAAACGTGCACGTGAGCGTCGATCAGCCCCGGCATCAGCACGCGGCCGGCGCAGTCAATCACCTCGTCGGCGGCGCCGACCGGAACCTGGCCTTGCGCAATGTCCTCAATGCGTCCGCCGGAAACCACCACGTCCGCATATTCAATGAGTTTGGCGGAGTCGCCATCGAAAATCCGTGCGTTGCGGAAGATGGTGCGTTTCCCTGCTGTCTCGGCCGCCATTTCAGTTCTCCGGCTGCGATGGTCTCGCCTGCGCATTCTAGCGTAACCAACGTCGCGCGTGCCGCAAATCTGCAACCTCAACTCAGCTCGGCCTTACGCCTCAAGCATCCTTGCGCCACTTGATCCGCGTATACGCCACCTGGAACCCCTGGCGTTGGGCATTGCGGTGCGACTCGGAGCCAGGCTCAGCCACCATCATGGCCAGGTCGCACCCGTAATCGTGGGCGTAGCGCATGCGCGCTTCTAGGAGCGCTCTCTGCAGCCCGCGCCGCCTCTTTTCCGGGGCCGTCGCTGCTCCCGCAAACAGCGCCACGCCCTCATGAATCGACAACGCGCCGGCGGCAGAAGCCTCTCCGTCAATCTCGGCCAGAAAACAAGCGCTCCCTTCGCGCGACGAGAGCAAAGCTCCAACCTCGCGCATGAAATCCTCAAACTCGGGATGGTCGTAGGTCCATCCGCGGGCGTTCACCCCGGTCCATAGCTCCGCGTCTTCGGAGCCGATGGCGCGCACGTTTTCCGGCATCGAAGGCGGCAACGGCGCCACCGGTTGGCAGAGTACGTTGCTGATCTCAATGGGCCGGTACCCGCGGGCGCAGAGCAAGTCGAGCGTCGCCACCCCCGCGAATGGACAGATCTCGTGCTGAACCGGCGCGCCGCGATCGAAGAAGAACTGCTCAATTTGATCGAGCGCCTTCGGCGTGGCTTGCTCGAAGACTCCCAGGCCAAAAGTTTGCGTCACCGGGGAGTCAGGGCCGTCAAAGACGACATCTGCGCCAGCAATGCGCGCAGCTTCTGACCCGCTTTCAGGGAGCAGGCGGCCTCGGGCCAGAGCAAATTGGGCGCCGGCAAAGCCCTCGGCGGCTTCCAGGCGGCGGGCCAGCGCGAGATCGAGAGAAATCATGGCCTTCCGTGTGGTACCGGATCAGAATGGGGACGATAAGGCTCCATTATGCCCCAAACGCACCAAGGGCCGGGATCGCTCCCAGCCCTTGCTGATTAACTCTTGCTCAAATTCAGCCGCAATTCCGGCCGTCGCGGATTAGAGGGGCTGAACGTCCGCCGCCTGCCAACCCTTGGGGCCTTTCACTACGTTGAACTGCACGGCTTGACCTTCCTGCAGACTCTTGAATCCCTGGGAATTGATCGCCGAGTAATGCACGAACACGTCTTCGCCGTTCTGGCGCGAGATAAAGCCGAAGCCCTTCGCGTCATTGAACCACTTCACAGTACCTTGTTCCATTTTCCTTGTGTTTCCTGGTATTGAATTGCGCTGGATGAATCGGAGCGACCACTGGCAGAAATCTTGCTTGGTTGGGCGAAGTGACTGCGCTACGCCCGGTTCGACTCTAACGCTGCAATAATTGTACCATTCCCCGCAAGAAAATGAATGAGAATCGCGCGTAAGCCTTTCCGTTCCGGGAACATCGGCCCAACACGGGCAGTCACTTGGAATCATGTTCCTTGCCCGTGGCAGCAGCCTGAAGTACCGATCGCTTTCGCCAACTTGCTAACTTGCCACGTCGCCAAGCGACGCCAACTCGCTGCTTCTGTCCCTGTAAACACCCTGTCGAAAGGAAACAGGAGCGATAAAGCAAAGCTCTCACGCAGCCTTTTTCGCTCCTGAGGCGGCATTCGCGTAATGGGAGACCGCCCCTGTGATAGCGTGGAGGGTCCATGAGAAGCGATCCAGTTCCCCAGTTGCTGGCCAAAGCCACCGAGCGGCTGCTCAAGGAGTTCGCGCATCTTCCCGATACGCCGTCTCCCGCGCCCGATGCCCTGGCCGCCATCGGGGCCGTCCTGGACCGCACCGCCGGCCGCCTTGGCGACAACTATCCCTATTTCCATCCCCTCTATGCCGGCCAAATGCTCAAGCCGCCGCACCCGGTGGCGCGGGCGGCGTACGCTCTCGCCATGCTCGTCAACCCCAACAACCATGCCCGCGACGGCGGCCGCGCCAGCTCCGAGATGGAGATCGAAGCGGTCCGCGAAATCGCCGCCATGTTCGGCTGGAATGACCAGTACCTGGGCCACCTCACCTCGAGCGGCACCATCGCCAACCTTGAAGCGCTGTGGGTAGCGGGGCACTGCGCAGACGGAACAGGCACCCCAAAACGGATCATCGCTTCCGACCAGGCGCATTACACGCACAGCCGTATCTCCGGCGTTTTGCGGCTCGCGTTCGCCTCGGTCCGCACCGACCATCGCGGCCGCATGGATCTGGCCGCGCTTGAAGACGAACTGCGCAAGGGCGATGTGGGGACGGTCGTAGCCACGCTGGGCAGCACCGCCATCGGAGCCGTCGATCCGCTTCCCGAGATCCTCGAACTGCGCCGGAAATACGGCTTCCGCGTGCACGTTGACGCCGCCTACGGAGGCTATTTCAAGCTGATCCCGGAAGCTCTGGACGAACCGGCCCGGCGGGCGTATGCCGTCATCGATCAGGCCGACTCCATCGTCGTCGATCCCCACAAGCACGGCCTGCAGCCCTACGGCTGCGGGTGCGTCCTGTTCCGCGACCCCGCCGTGGGCCGGTTTTACAAGCACGATTCTCCGTATACCTACTTCACTTCAAAGGAGTTGCACCTGGGCGAGATCAGCCTCGAGTGCTCGCGCGCGGGCGCAGCCGCGGTGGCGCTTTGGGCTACGCAGCAGCTGCTACCTCTGGCGCCCGGCGGTGAATTCGCGCGGGGGTTGGCAGCAGGCCGCCGCGCCGCGCTCGAACTGGACCGGCGCGTCCGCAAGGACCCGCGGTTTGTTCCGCTGGCGGCCGGCAGTCCCGAGCTCGACATCGTCGTGTGGGCGGTGAAAAAAGGGGGAACAGGGAACAGGGATCGAGAATCAGGCGACCTTCAACCGGCAACAGGCGCCGGCGCACTCTCTTCCGAGCGGGCGCAGGCGCTTTTTGACGCCTGCGCGGAGCGGGACCTGCACATGGCGCTGGTGCATCTGCCGCAGCAGTGGTTCGAGGAATCTGCGCCGCCCGAAGAGACGATTACTTGCCTCCGCTCCGTGCTGATGAAGCCGGAACACGAACAATGGATCGACGAAATCTGGCGTCGGATCGACGAAGCAGCCTCAGTATAATCAACGCCATGAACGACAAACATCCGCTGGTGGGCGTGGTCATGGGGTCCAAAAGCGACTACGACGTAATGTCGGCCGCGGTGGAAATCCTGAAGGTGCTAAACATCCCCTACGAAGCCAGGGTAGTGAGCGCGCACCGCACTCCGGACCTTCTGTTCGAGTATGCGGAGACGGCGCGGGAACGGGGTTTACGCGTCATCATTGCCGGCGCCGGCGGGGCGGCGCACCTGCCCGGCATGCTCGCAGCCAAGACACTGGTTCCGGTGCTCGGCGTACCGGTTCCGGCCACGCAGTTGAACGGCCTGGATGCGCTGCTGTCGATTGTGCAGATGCCCAAGGGCGTCCCCGTCGGCACGCTGGCCATCGGCAAGGCCGGCGCAGCCAACGCAGCGCTGCTGGCAGCGGAAATGCTGGCCGTCACCGACGTGGTGCTCTATGAGCTACTCAAGGAGTGGCGCGCCGCGCGCAAGCAGGAAGTGCTGGAGCAGAAGATCGAGGAGCAGCGGAGCCTTTGAGTCGAGAGCTGAGGGCTGATAGCTGATAGCTGACGGCTGAATTCAGCGCGCCGGCACAGCCTCTTCCACGTCATGTTTGGCAGTGCGGGAAGCAATGTAGATTGAAATAACGGTAATGTCGTCGGTCTGCCCGAAGTGCCGCGCGGTCTGCGCAATGTAGCGCGCGGACTCGTTGGAGACTTGCTGCGTGCGCTCAAAGCCGAACAGCTCTCCCGACGCCGATTGCGCCTCCACCACCCCATCGGAGAGGAACACCAGCCTCTCGCCCTGGTTGAGCTGGTAGGTCACTTGCTCGTATTCCACGCCGGCGATGACGCCGAGCGGCAAGCTGGAAGGCAGTTCGAGCTCGCGGCCGTCGCGATAGGGGCCCAGGTGGCCGGCATTGGCAATGGTGAGCTTCCCGTCGGGATAGATGCGCGCGCACAGGCAGGTGGCGAAGCAGGGGGCGGCGTCAAGGTCGGGCACCTTGCCCGGCGAGGACACCGCGCCGATCAGCACGCGGTTGAGATGGTTGAGCACAGTGGCGGGATCGTGCGCTAGCTCATTGCGCAGCGCGCCCACAATGGTGCTCGAATTCATGGCCGCCTGCAGACCCTTGCCGCTGACGTCGCCCACCACCAACAGCAGCGATTCGTCCTGCAGCGGCAGCACCTGGAAAAAATCGCCGCCCACTCCGTTCACCGGCAGATAGGCGCTCTCCAGCATGAAGTTCTTGTTGGAAGGGAGCTGCGTGGGGATCAGCAGCGACTGCACGCTGCGCGCGGCGGCAACCTCGGCGTTGGAGCGCTGCTCGTCCTGGCTCACCCGAATAAATCGATACAGAATGACGGCGATGATGCTGAAGAGAAAGATCAGATCTGTAATAAGGCCAATGCCGAAGGAAATCGGACCGATGTGGAAGTTGGGGGAAGCGAACTCGGACGAAAACCAATGGAGCCCAACAAAGAAGCCCAGAACGGCATTTATCCAATCGGAAGACGCGGCCAGAAAGAAGGGCAAAAGCATCACGCCGGCGTCTCCCTGGCCATGACGCCAGGCACGAAACAGGACCGCGGTGATGACAATGCAAAACGCGGCCTCGGCGGCGATGGGGAGCGCCTGGTTCAGCAGGCCCATGGGCGCCAATTCCAGAAACGGCACCACCAGCGCCCCGATCTGAATCGCACGGATAACGCGGCCAGCCGGAGTCCGGGTAAAACGGAGGACAAACTCGATGGTGACCACCATGAAGAGGTAGCCGGCAAACATGGCGATTTTGCCGTATGCTGCCTCCGGGATCAGCGCCAGGCCGTAAAAGGCCCGCGCCGCGCGGCCCGCACCAGCGGAAACGCATAGGATCGCCAGCCAAAGATACTCGGCGTTGCGTTGGGCCACGTAAAGCGCGCCGCCCAGCAGCGCCACGCACAAAAACACAAAAGTGAGGAACAACGCGGAAGCAACGCGCTCGTCCCATTGCTCGGCGCGGCCAGTCTGGAGCCGGTCGGCGATATCGGACGCTGGGCCCAGTTCGACCCGATCGATCAGCCCCTTGCGGATGGTCACCGAGGGTCCGGCCCAGGTGCGGATGGCCAGCACGATGGGCCCGTTGGAGCTGGGCGGCAGCGGCACCGTAATCGGCGGCGACTGATACATCGAGAGCTGGTCGCCCATCCCGCGGGTGCGGCCGGTTTCCATGCCGTTGATGTAAACGGCGAGCTGGCCCACCGAATTGGGCGTGACCAGCAGCACCAGTGGTTGGCCTCCTGAGGTGGCGCTGACAGCCGCGAGCTGCCGCGGATCGACTTGCATGCGGTACCAGGCGAAGCCGGAGTAGGAGTCGATGCCTTGGCTGGAGGCCGACTGGCTCACATCGATGGTAGGCCACGCGGAATCGTCGTAGCCCGGGTCGGCCCAGCGGGGATCGTCTCCAATAGCGAAGCGCCAGGGGCCGTCAAGGCGCACAATGGCGCGCAAGACCGGCGGTGGGGCGGCAGCAGGCGCTGTGCTTGCCGGTGCGGAGGCAGCCTTGCCGGGCTGCGCGGCGGGCGCAGTTCCAGGCTGCGTGGCAAGGGCTTGCGCCGCAATTGTGGCCGCGCCAAGCAGGAGCAGCGCAACCGAGATGACGGAAGCGGACCGGAGAAACTGCCACGGGGCTCGCGAAGACAAGGTCATCTGGTTTCCCAGTTTAGAGATTGTGCCGGGGAAAAGGAAATCGGGGACTTCGCAGTTTCCGCTCGCGCTTGTCTCGCCCGGCGTCCAGTCTCAGCTACGCATCCCATCAGGCTCCGGTTCCTGCAGCCCATTCCGGCGCGTCCATGCCGGAACCAACGTCGAATAGGCGTACACACGCGAAACAAAAAACGGCGATGTCTTCTGGATTGATGGAGTTAAGCCACAAAGTGCACAGAATTGCGCGCGTTATCAGGCGTTGATGCGGAGGGACGGCTGGGGAGGGCCGCGGAGCGGCCTGGGGTACCGGTTTTGATCTGGCTGGCTGACGGCATTGCCGCTTCCTTTCACCCCGAATTGAAGCCTAAACGCCGACGCCCGCCAAGTGGCGGGCGCAGTATTGCTGATGGTTTGAGTATAGGCAGGGTTCCTGAAATGAAGATTTGATGGCGGATACGGGGGAGGCAGCGGAGGTGGCGGAGTTAGCGGTGCCCGCAGTGCCAGGGCCAAAAGCGGCAGGAGAGGCCGCGAGGTTACCTTTGGTGGGGAGGGGGTCGGCTAAAACTGGCCCTTTCATGGGACTGCATACCTGGATGCGGGACAACAGAGACGTGGACGGAGAAGCAGAGCCTGAGTGGTTACCTTTGGGCGGGGGGCCCCTCTGTGAGCCGCGATGCGTAAGGGCAAACGAAGGGCGGGGTTGTGGGCGGACCTCCGCGTTACCGAGTCCGGAGGGGCTGGCTGGATGGCTTTCTACTGCCCGCTCCCTGTTATCGTGTCCCTCATGACTGACGCCGAGCTGATCGCCCTCTACAATCCGGATGCGCCGCTGGAGGAAGCCTTCACCATCCCTGCGCCATGGTATCTGGACGCGCGCATGGAGGAGATGGAGCGGGAGCGCGTCTTCGCGCACAACTGGATCGCGGTGGGGCGCGCGGACCAGGTGGCGGCGGCGGGGCAGTTCTTTACCATGGAGCTGGCTGGCGAGCCGTTGGTGGTGGTGCGGGGCGAGGATGGGGAACTGAGGGCCTTCTTCAACGTGTGCCGGCACCACGCCGCCGCGGTGATGACAGCCGAGTGCGGCACGGCGCAGCACCTGCGCTGCCCTTACCACGGCTGGACCTATGGGCTGGATGGGTCGCTCAAAGGGGCGCCGGAATTTGCCGGGGTGTGCAACTTTGACCGCGCGGCGAACGGGCTGGTTGGGGTGCGGGTGGCCGTGTGGGAGCAGTTTGTGTTCGTGAACCTGGACGCAAATGCGCCGGCGCTTACGGACTTTCTGGAGGACCTGCCCGCGCGGGTGATGCCGCTGGGGATGGGAAGCTTGCGGTTCTTTGCGCGGAAGAGTTACACGCTGGCGTGTAACTGGAAAGTGTACGTGGATAACTACCTGGACGGCGGCTACCACGTGCCGCACTTGCACAAGGGGCTGAACAGCGTGCTGGACTATCGCGAGTACACGATTGAAAACAGCCGGCATTACTCGCTGCAATCGAGCCCGATGGTGGTGAGCGGGGAGCACGCCAGCGTTGCGGCGACGCGGACTGGAGACCGAGCTTACTACTACTGGCTTTATCCCAACTTCATGATCAACCTGTACCAAGGGGTGATGGACACCAACCTGGTGCTGCCGCTGGGGGTGGACAGGTGCGTGGTGCATTTCGACTTCTACTTTGCGGACGTGAGCGAAGCGGCGCGGCGGCATAACGAGGAGAGCGTGGCGGTGAGCGACCGGATCCAGGACGAGGACGTGGACATTTGCGAGAGCGTGCAGCGCGGGCTGCGCTCGCGGGCGTACGGAGCGGGAAGGCTTTCAGTACGGCGGGAGGCGGGGGAGCATTTGTTTCACCGGCTGCTGGCCGGCGACTTGCGTAGCAGTTCATAGTTCGCAGCCCTCAGCCGTCAGCATTCAGCGGTCTGCGTCGATGTGTTCCTCGTTCGCAGACGTTCAGCCGGCCACGGGCAGCGCGATGCGGATGGTTGTGCCTCCTCCTTCGCGGTTCATGGCGCGGATTTGCCCGTTGTGCAGCTTGACCGCGCGCTCGGCGATTGCGAGGCCCACGCCTACGCCGCCGGTGTGGGCGCTGCGGGCTGAGTCCAGCCGATAGAACGGGCGGAAAATCGCTTCGAGCTCTGAGTCCGGAATTCCCGGGCCGCGGTCGCTGACCTCAATTACAGCCATTTTCCCCTGCTGGTCCTTCCTGAGCTGGATCTCCACCTGTGTTCCTGCTTCGGTGTAACGGATGGCATTGCGCACCACGTTTTCAATGGCGCGGTAGAGCAGCTCGCGCCGGCCATCCACAACGCATTCGCAATCCGCGCGCAATTTCACCGCGGCGTCTCGCTGCTGCGCCTCGTATTCCGCATCGGGAATCATCTGCTCCAGCAATTTCTTGAGGCTGACGTGCTCCGCCCGTTCCAGCGTTTCCACGCTTTCCATCTGGGCCAGGGTGAGCAACTGGCCAATCAACTGGTTCAACCTCTCCGCCTCGCGTTCGATGCGGTCAAGATGCGTGGTCATGGTGGAATCGGCGTCGTCGCGGGATAGCTCGAGCGCCACGCTCAACCGCGCCAGCGGCGAGCGCAACTCGTGGGAGACGTCGCGAAGAAGCAGCCGCTGCGCGCTGACCAGGCTTTCCAGCCGCTCCGCCATGTGGTTGAAGTCGTGCACCAGGCCGGCGAACTCGTCTCCCCTGCCCGGCGCGCCGGGCCGGGACTCCCTTACGCGGGTGGCCAGCTTGCCGCGCGCCAGTTCCCGCGCCGCTCGCCGCAGCCGCGCCACCGGCCGGGTGAAGATGAGCACCAGGAAAAAAGTGGCCGCGCCGCCCACCGCGATCGCCACCGGCAATTGCGGAAAGGCGAAGCGCCACATGTCGCCGTACCAGGTGCGGCGCCCGCGCATGCGAGCCACGCTCAGCATGTAAAGGTAGTCTTTCCCCGCCGCCGATTGCGCGCGCACGGTCCAGATGTAATCCTCGCCCGCCTGTGCGCCGCCGATCTCCGCGTCGGGGACAATGGCCTTGCTTCCGCTGAAGCTGTCGGACTTGCAGAGGATGTTTCCGGTGGTGTCAGCGAGGGCAATGGTTGCGTTGCGCTCGCGTGCGTGCTCCAGCATTCCCGAGCAGCCCTGCGATTCGTAATCCGCGATGGCATGGGCCGACTCGCCGCGCAGTGCGTTGTAAGCGGGGCCAAGGAATGGCGCGGGTCCGGGAAAACGACGGTTGAGAATCAGCGCGGTGGAGATGACGAAGATGAGGCTCTCCGCGATCCAGAAAATGATGAAGATCTTTAAGAAGAGGCTTCGCATCGGTTCAGTCTCCCGCCTCCTCCAGGCCGCCCTCGGCGGCGAGCTGGTAGCCGATGCCGCGCACCGTCTTCACCTGGTCTTCTTCCATTCCCGCCTGGCTCAGCTTGCGGCGCAGCCGGCTAACGTGCATGTCCAGGCTGCGATCGAATGGATCGAAGGCGCGCCCCAGGACTGCTTTTGAGAGGTCCTCGCGGCTGACCACCTTGCCCGGCGAGCGCATGAGTATTTCGAGCAAGCCGAACTCAACGTCTGTCAGGTCCAGCTTTGCGCCGGCGTGCATGGCTCGGCGGGCTGCGGCGTTCAGCTCCAGCTCGCCTACCCGCAGCGTGGCGGCCGGCGGATTTGCGGAGGTGACATTGCGCCGCAGAACGGCGCGCATGCGCGCCAGCAGTTCGCGAGGGTTGAAGGGCTTGGGCAGATAATCGTCGGCGCCGATCTCGAGGCCGACGATGCGGTCGACGTCCTCGCCTCGCGCCGTGAGCAGCAGCACGCTGACGCTCGATTCGGCGCGAATGCGCCGCAGCACCTCGAATCCGTCCATCCCCGGCAGCATCACGTCCAGCAGGATGAGCGCCCACTGCCGCTGCAGCGCCGCCTTGAATCCGGTATCGCCGCGGTGCGCGGTCCTGACGCGAAAGCCATTCCTGCCCAGATACTCGGTGAGCATCGAGCAAAGCTCCGTGTCATCGTCGATCAGCAGGACCTCATCCAACTACGCACCGCCTCCCATTGAAACTACGCCACCTGCTGAGCGTGGATACAGGAGAAATGTAACAAATGGTCACTGCGCAGTGACAAATCTTTACAACGCGTTACGCATCGTGACGGCGCGGGCCTCCGATTCGCGTTCTCCTGAAAGTACTCAAGGAGGATCGACTTCAAATGGCCAGGCGAACGATTGTTGCATTGGTTGCAATATTGGTATTCATCTCCGCATGGGCTCAGCCCGTCAGGGCGCAAAGCGCAAAGGGCGAGATTCGCGGGACCGTCACTGACCAAACCGGCGCGCTCATCCCCGGCGCCCAGGTTGCGATCACCGGCGAAGACGGCAAGGCTATCACCGCGACGACCGGCCGCGACGGCGCGTATCACTTTTCCGTGGTCGCGCCGGGCACATATCAGATGGTCGTTTCGGCCAAGGGATTTGCTGATGCCGCGATGGGCGTTGAAGTCGACGCCGGGAAGCCTGCTGTGCAGGACATCAAAATGCAGTTGCCGGTGGAGCAGCAGCAGGTGACCGTGACCGATGATGCTGCCGGCGTGAGCACGGCGGCGGACGCCAACACCAGCGCGATCGTGATCAAGGGCAAGGACCTGGACGCGCTGTCTGACGATCCCGACGAGTTGCAGAACGAGCTGAATGCGCTGGCGGGCCCCGCCTCTGGCCCCAACGGCGCGCAGATTTACATCGACGGATTTACCGGCGGCCAGCTTCCGCCCAAGTCGTCCATCCGGGAGATCCGCATCAATCAGAATCCCTTCTCGGCGCACTTTGACAAGCTGGGCTATGGCCGCATTGAAATTCTTACCAAGCCCGGCACCGACAAGCTCCACGGCAGCATGATGGTGATGGGCAACGACTCGGCATTCAACTCGCTCAATGAGTTTGCGCCGAGCGAGCCGGCGTACTACACCACCTTCATGATGGGCAGCGCCGGGGGCGCTCTGGGCAAAAAGGCTTCCTGGTTCTCCAGCGTGTTCTACCGCGATAACCAGGCCAACTCCATCGTGAACGCCGAGCTGCTCAACGCCAACTCCACGCCTTACAACTATTCCCTTGCGGTGGCCAATCCGCAATCGCGGCTCGACTTCAGCCCGCGGCTTGATTTCCAGCTGGGGGAAAAGAACACCCTGACCCTGCGTTACATGCTGGACCGCCAGGTGCAGACCAATAGCGGCGTGTCGCAGTTCGCGCTCCAGTCGCAGGCTTACAACGTGACCAACTACGAAAACACGCTCCAGCTTGTGGACACGCAGGTGCTGAGCGCCAACGCCGTGAACGAGACGCGGTTCCAGTACGTCCGCGATCGCGACAGCCAGTTGGCGCAGAGCCTGGATCCCACCATTACGGTGCAAGGCGCGTTCACTGGCGGCGGCAGCAACATGGGTGTGGTCCGCGACAACCAGGACCGCCTGGAGCTTGAGAACGACACCACCGTGGCCCACGGCCCGCATGCCATCGAATTCGGCGGCCGCTTCCGCCTGACCCGCGACGCCAACTTCTCCACTTCCGGCTTCAACGGCAACTACATTTACTCGTCGCTCGGTGCCTACGCAGCGGGCACGCCGTCTCAGTACCAGGTAACGGCGGGCAAATCCAGCTCCAACGTAGCGCTGTTTGACGCGGGCCTTTTCTACCAGGACGATTTCAAAGTCCGCCAGAACTTCACCCTCAGCTACGGCATCCGCTACGAAGCCCAGAACCGCATCGCCGATCGCGACGACTGGGCGCCGCGCGTCAGCTTCGCCTGGGCTCCCAAGCGGGGATCCAAACCCTCCTCCACCGTCATCCGCGCCGGGTACGGCTGGTTCTACGACCGCTTCGGCTCCAACTTTGTTCTCGACGCCATCCGCAATAACGGCATCAACCAGCAGCAATACGTGGTCAACAATCCCACCTTCACAAAGGATGCACCGCCGGTCAGCGTGCTGGCGGCGGACAGCACGGTGGCGCCCACCATCTACCAGGTCGATCCCCACTTCCACGACTCGCTCAACATGCAGGCCGCGGCGGGCGTGGAGCACTCGTTCGGCAAGGTGGCCACGGCCTCCGTGACCTATGTGAACTCGCGCGGCGTTCACCAGTACATGAGCGACAACATCAACGCCTTCCTGCCCGGAACGTACGACGAGGCGACCGGAACCGGCACCCGCCCCAACGGCATCAACGAAAACATCTACCAGTTCCAGTCCGAAGGCATCTACAACCAGAACCAGCTCAGCGTGAACTACAGCGTACGCTCCAAGCGCATCACCCTGTTCGGCTTCTACATGCTCAACTTCGCCAACGCCGATACCTCCGGCGCAACTTACTTCCCGTCGAACCAGTTCAATCCTCGCGCTGACTACGGCCGCGCCAACTTTGATACCCGCAACCGCTTCCTGCTGGGCGGAAACCTGAGCGGACCCTACGGCGTTTCGTTCAGCCCCATGCTCGTAACCAACTCCGGCGCGCCGTTCAACATCACCATCGGCCAGGACATCTACGGCGACAACCAGTTCAACGAGCGGCCGGCGTATGCCACGGCCTCCAGCACCGATGTGATGAAGACTCAGTGGGGCACATTCGACCTGAACCCCTCGGCCGGACGAAACCATCATTCCCTATAACCTGGGCACCGGACCGGGACAGGTGAGCATGAACATGCGGGTCAGCAAGTCGTTCGGGATCGGACCCAAGGTGACCGGCGCAAGCCCCATGGGCGGCATGTTCGGCGGACCCGGCGGAGGGCCTCCGGGCGGCCGCGGCGGACCTCCAGGAGGCGGCCTGGGCCCCGGGGGCTTGAGCGGCAACCGTGGCGGACCTCCAGGGATGAACCAGGCCGCTGCCACGCGGCGCTATTCGCTCACCTTCGCAGCCATGGGACGCAACATCTTCAACACCGTGAACCTGGCTCCGCCGGTTCCTGTGCTCGAATCGCCGCTGTTCGGCAAATCCAACGCTCTGGCCGGAGGATTCTTCTCCTCGCCTGACTCCAACCGCAGCATCGACCTCCAGGTGTCGTTCAACTTCTAAGAGACAGTGAACGAGTGAAGGGGTGAAAAAGTTAAGGGGTGAAGAAGTAAACGAGTGAACAGAACCTTCACTTCTTCACTTCTTCACCCCTTCACTTCTTCACTTCTTCACTTCATCACTTGTTCACTCTTTTCACTTCCTCGCTTCTTCACTTCATCACTTGTTCACTCTTTCACTTCATCACTGCATTTTGCTTCACCATCGGTGCAATTTCTGCCCTATACTGGGCTCAAGAAGACTTGCGAGCGAGGCTCCCGCAACGTCTTCGGAGCAGTCGATGGCATTACAGGCTTCCCGTAAACACGCACCGGAGGCGCCGGTCATCCCCGACCGCCTCTACTTCAAAATTGGCGACGTCGCCCGCATCTGCGGCGTTGAAGCTTATGTTCTTCGCTTCTGGGAATCCCAGTTTCCCCAGCTCAAGCCCAACAAGAGCGGCACCGGCCAGCGCCTTTACCGCCGCCGCGATGTGGAGATGGTGCTCGAAATCCAGCGACTCCTGCACAAAGAGGGGTTTACCATTCCGGGCGCGCGCCATGCGCTCGACTCCGGCTCCCGCCCCGCCGCGTCCCGCCTGGAAGCACCGCGCGAGCTGCGTCCCGCGCCTCGGCCGGATGCCGCGAAGAGGACCATCGCCCATGTCCGCGCGGAGCTGAAGGAGATCGCCGCGATGCTGGGCAGCCCGCAACCGGGAGCGAAACGCGGCCGAGGCAGAGCGGTAAAGGTCCGGAGCGAGTCCGGCAGCCTGTTCCCGGTCTGAGGACGTCGGCGCTCCGCGATTTGATCGCTAATCTTGATCTGGCCGGGTTTGGATCACAACTCCTGCCTGGCCTGAGGTGTCTATACAGACGATGAGAAGTTTGCGGGGATTGATTTTTCTTTGCCTTGGGGTTGCGGTGGGCTGGACGACGCCGGCGGGGGCGCAGCAGGCCAGCTTTCTGGTGAGCCAGAACGGGCACACAGTGGGGAGCGCGAGTTACGACATCCAGTTGCGCGCCGGAGGGTTCGATTCGAGCTCGATGGTGAAGGTCCAGATGCAAGGACTGGACTACACGATTTCAAAGACGGCCCGGCTGGATGGGGCGCACCACTTGGAGCATGTGGTGCTGAGCGGGTTGCTGAACGGCTCGGCGGTGAGCGTGGTGGGCAAGCCGGACGGGGCGCAATTCCTTTTGAACATCTCGGCAAACGGGCGCAGCTCTACGACGCGGCTGGATGGGCATGGCGGCGCGGTCTTCATGCCCGATTTCGATCCGGGAGCGCTGCAGATTCTGCTGGATCTAGCG